>CAMBEK010000005.1 GCA_945865565.1 Pseudobacteriovorax antillogorgiicola
GCAAGGCAACCGCAATGAACGTCAACAAATAAGGCAGCGCCTGGATCAGTTGCACTGGAACCTCAAGGCCCATCAGCGTGTGTTCGGATCCTTGAAGCCGGATCTGCGCGGCGTCGGCACCAGCAAAAACCAAACAAACCACGGCTGCGACAATGGGACGCCAACCCGCAAAGATCACTGCGGCAAGCGCCATGAAACCGCGCCCGCCGGTCATGCCACGTGCAAATGAAGACGACAGCAGCACCGACAACGTGGCGCCTCCCAAGGCAGCCAAGGCGCCACTTGCCACCACAGCCGCAGCTCGAACGAAGTGCGGAGAAACTCCAGCGCTCTCCAGGGCACCTGGCTCTTCCCCCGCAAAACGCAAAAGCAGGCCGGGGCGAGTCCGCTCCAGAATCCACCAGATACCAAAAGGAGCAAACAATGCGAACGCAGTGACAAACGCCAACAAAAATCCGGTGAATTCTGTATTTTCCGCAGCGACATCCAATGCAGGAGTGCCACCGGAGATCCCGTAAAGGGCTTTGGTGACAAACGGCGCGACACCGATAACCAACATGTTAAACGCAGCACCTGCAACGACCTGTTGGGCACGGCCATGAATCACAAATACGGCATAAATCCCGGCCGCGCCTGCACCGGCAACGATTGCTCCGGTAAGGCCCAGAGGCTGCGATCCTGTTGCAACGACAACAACGGCACCTGCAAGAGCACCGACGACCATGAAACCCTCGAGGGCAATATTCACAACGCCTGATCTTTCGCATACGACACCACCCATCGCTGCAAAAAGCAGCGGCAGTGCTAGACGCAGGCTGGACATCAGCCATTCGAAATCAAAAATGGTATTCATGATGACTTCTTCCGGTGAAACCAGCGCGCAGATGCAAAAAGAATAACGCACCCTTGAATGATCATCGCAAGGTCGCGGGTGACATGATCCGTCTCAAAATCAAGATCCAAAGCACCTTTGTGCAAAGCACCGAAGAGAAAAGCTGATGCAATCACGGCCAGGGGACGTCCACCTGCCAAAAGAGCAACGGCAATACCGGTGAATCCGTAGTCCGACGAGAATCCGATCCGGTAACGGCCGGCTCCGCCCAAGATATCACCGAGACCAGCCAACCCGGCCAAGGCACCCGCAAGGGCCATGGCAATCATCATTTGCCGGCCTGTATCAATTCCCGAAAAAGTGGCCGCTACCGAATTTTCACCCGTAGCGCGCAAATGAAAACCCAAAAGAGTCCGGTCGAACACAATTGCAACAATCAAGGCCGAAAGAATCCCTGCCACAAACCAGATGGTCACCGGAGCGCCGTCAAAGCCACCAAACGCAACTGCTTTAAAGGCTGCAGCAACAGGCCGTGTCTCGGGATTTTGAGTATCAACGCTGTGAAATTTTTCCAGGACCAACCAACTTGTGATTGCCGTGGCCAAAAAATTCAGCATGATTGATGTAACCACTTCATGGCTGCCGCGACGGGCCCGCAAATACCCAGTGATCAGTCCAGCGAGCCCGCCAATGAACGCAGCTGCGAGACCACACAGCATCATGCCAAGTGCCATGGGAGCGAAAGACGAGGACGATGCAAGTTGAGGAAACTGCGCTCCAAACCGTAACGCCAATGCTGTGGCAGCCATGCCACCCAAGACCAGCTGCCCCTCAGCGCCGATATTGAAAAGCCCGGCACGGTAAGCCACCGCCACAGAAAGCCCACTGAAAATTAGAGGTGTTGTATAGACCAGTGTCATTCCCAAGTCATAGGGCGTCCCCACTGCGGCCAACAACATAATGCTCATCACGTGAAAAGGATTTTCACCAGCCAGGGCTGCGGCAGACAACCCGAAAAAAAATCCCGTCAAGATCGCTGTAAGCCATGGCCAACGGAAAATAAAAGATTTGAGGAGAAGTCCACGACTCACGATGCGCCTCCACCAGGCATCCCGCCCGTGGCACCGCCAAAGGATCCACTTTGAGCACCACTGACCATGGCCATGCCGACGGCTGGCACATCAAATCCTCCGTCTGGCCCCCTTTTGAATTCTTGCACGATTTTCCCGCGAACCATGACCATGATCCGGTCACTCAACTTGCAAAGCTCATCCATGTCGCTCGAGATCAACAAGACAGCAGCCCCGCGGTTTCGAGCAACCATGATTGTTTCGTGGATAGCCTGAGACGAACGAAAATCCACACCGCGGGTTGGATGTGCTGCCAGGACCAGTGCCGGCTCCTGTTCCATTTCCCGGGCCACGAGGAACTTTTGCTGATTTCCCCCGGACAAAAGGCGAACTGGCCCCGTCCAACCGGGAGGCAGAATGTCATATTTTGCAAAAAATTCCAGTGCCCGTAAACGCAATAAGCTCCACGGCAATACCCTTCGATATGACGACGGATTCACCCCAGACAGCAGCAGGTTTGTCGCCGGATCTCCATCGAGCAGCAGGCCTTCACTGCGACGATCAAAGGGCAGCAGAGCAATACGCACGGCACGACGGATTTCCCGCGCCGACAAATGCGTCAATTCCCGCCCTGACACTGAAATGCTGCCGGACTCGCTGCGCAGGCGGGGTGCGATACGTAAAATCACCTTGAACAGCCATTCCTGCCCGTTGCCCTCGACCCCTGCGATCCCCACAATTTCCCGCTCATTCACACCAAGGGACACATCGAGGGCCCCGCGGCCCGCAGGCAGGTGATAGTCAGTCATTTTCAAAACAGGAATTGTCCCGGCTTCCATTCGTGATGTTTTGGCTTTGACCCGGGTTGTCCCCTCACCCATCATCGAACTGGCGAGTTCTTCCGCCGAAACACTGGCGGCATCATATATGCCGGTGACCCGACCTGAGCGCATCACAGCGATTCGGTCGCAGACCCGTAACACTTCATCCAATTTGTGGCTGATCAAAATAACGGCGTGCCCTGATTCACGGAGCCGGCGCAATCTCTCAAGAAACGGCTCGACTTCGACCGGGGTCAGAACTGCAGTAGGCTCATCAAGAATGATAACCCGCGCACCCTGACAAATTACTTTCAGAATTTCCAACTGCTGCTGCTGTCCGACAGACAGGTCTTCCACGCGCGCTGCGAGATCGAATTCAAACCCGAGGTCGCGCATCGCTTTCACTGCATGTGCCTTGGCCCCACGACCGGCCACCAGCTCCAGATGCTCAAGACCGGTCAGGGGCAGAGCCAAAAGAAAATGCTGATGCACCATGCCAATGCCAGCTTTTATGGATTCCTTGGGGCTGCGGAAACGTACTTCAGAACCATTGACCAGGATCGTACCGCTGTCGGGCACAATATGCCCAAACAGCATGTTCATACATGTCGATTTACCGGCACCGTTTTCTCCGACCAAGCCCAGGATCTCTCCCGAGTCAACATGGAATGAAACACCGTCATTAGCGGCAACGCTGGCGAAGGATTTCGTCAGGTCCCGCAACTCAATGCGCATCTTTCTGGCTTTTGTATGTTCATTTTTTAAAAGTGGCACGATCAGTCTCTACGTAATAATCAGGTACTTTGATGGAACCATTTGAAATTTTCCGCTTCAGTTCCTCAAGCGTTGCCCGGATTTCAGGCGTCAAGACGCCCTCGTTATGGCGATCCACAGCATAGTCAATGCCGCCGTTGGCCACACCGAACTCGATTTTTCCACCTGTGAATTTCGCCCCTTGAACATCTGCAATGGTTTGAAATACCGCAACATCAATTCTTTTCAAAATGCTGGTCAGGATCAAACCAGGACGCATCCCATTTTGGTTTGAGTCGGTGCCGATGGCGAATTTTGATTTGGCTCCAGCCGCATCAAAAACACCGATATTTGATGCGCCTGCAGCCACATAGATGACGTCAGCTCCACCGTTGTACTGGGACAGCGCAAGTTCCTTGGCCTTCGGCGGGTTGTTCCAACTGTCCACGGTGATCCCGACAAAGTTCGCCACAGTAAGTGCGTCTTTTTTGATATGCCGTGCGCCCGCGCGGAAGCCGAGCTCGAACCTGCGAATCAGTGGAACATCCATTCCGCCGATAAACCCGACTTTGCCCGTGGTTGACTTCATCATTGCGGCGGCTCCAGCCAGAAACGCGCCCTCATGGTCTGCAAAAAGGAGGGACCTGACATTCGACTGACTTGAAACTGCATCGACCAGGGCGAACCGCTGTTCCGGGAAATCGGCTGCCACCCGGGTCATCGACTCTGCCTGGGAAAATCCGATGGCGATGGTCAGGTCAAATCTCTTTCGGGCAAAAGTCCGGATCGCTGGCTCGTATGCATTGTCGTCCATGGCCTCGACGTATTTGGCGTCGATTCCAAGGGTCTTTTTTGCCTCTTCCAGCCCGCGCCAGGCTGCGGCATTGAACGAACGATCATCCCGGCCACCCTTGTCAAAAACCACGCCAACGCGGGTTTTGGGGCCAGCAGCCATGGCCGCAGACGCACCGGCCCACACAAAAAACGCAGCTCGAATCAAATGCCGCAATGGAAACCTCGAATGTTTAAGGTGCAACGATACCCGAATCGCCTCCATCTGGTAAACTGAAGTAAAGCCAACCACCTTGAATGTCCCACTGGAGGAGCCTGATGTTGAAATACCGGTCATTGACCAAGGAAATCCTCGACCGGCCGGTCGATGGCGTCAGTTTGAAATCTGGGACATTGCGCAATCAACTACATCCCTCAAAACCAGTTTTGATGGTGTTCTTGCGTCACCTCGGATGCCAGTTCTGCAAGGAGACCGTACGAGATATCCGGAATGCCCAAAATTTGGACCCGGAATATCCAAACGTTCTTTTCTTCTTTCAGGAGTCCGTCGAAGCCGGTCAGGCTTTTTTCAACCAGTTCTGGCCGCGAGCCAAAGGCATCAGCGATCCAGATCTTTTTTTCTACACCGAATTCGGAATACCGGCTGGCGGACTCCTCGAAGTTGCTGGACCCAGAGCATTATTGGCAGGCCTCCGTGCAACGGCAAAAGGAAACCTTCACAGTTGGCCGGGAGGGAATATCTGGCAGATGCCTGGATTCTTCATTGTCTCCGGGGGTCAGATTTTCTGGAGTCATCAATGCCAGCATGCAGGCGATCGCCCGCCGATAAAGCGCATGACGTATTTTCTTCATTCAATTAAGCTGAATCGTAGTGGGCATGCTGGAAATCAATCCGAAGCCTCTGGCAAGACCACGCGAATTAAACCTGCGGTGCGTGTCGGCTAATCCTGATAATTTTCTTGAACTGACTTTGGAGATTCTAAAAATGAAGACTTCCCGCTTGGCAAAACTGATCGCCGTATCTTTAGGATCTGCCGCACTCGCCAGTCTTTTGACGAGTTGCAGCGGCCGAACGCCAGATGGCAAAACCTGCCGCCGCAACCTGTTGCGATTCATCCCTCAAACCACAACGGACATGTCCCAGACTTGCCCGCAAGACACGACCTATTACAAGGCTCCCGACCAATCCACACCAGGAACCTGAGCCATTGCCCGCGTCGCCGTCTAGGAGGCGCGTTTTTGTTCCGGCTTTGATTCACTGGCCACGCGTGGCTTCTCTCCGGAAACAAATTTATCAGCACGACGCACCAGCTCTGACGCCTGGCTGGCATATCCAAACCACGCGGCAGTGATCGCCAGCACTGCATGAAACCCTATGTTGCTACCCTGAACAGGCATCAGGCCGAGCACCGTATTCAATACTGGAATGAAACCGAAAACGGCCAAAATGGCCATCGTGATGGCTGTCGATCGCGCATAACTTCGCGACGCGTAGGACGACCCAAAGCAAGACGCGCCCCAGACCCCAATAAAAGTATGAAACAAGTTCGACATGATATTGACGGGAAATATTCCCCAAAGAAGACCAGACCCGTAAGTTATAGCCAACTTCGGTGCCGAATCCGGCATATTCGCCAGCATTGCGGGAAAAAACCCCGCAACTCCGATCACCATCAAAATGATTCCACTGATCAAGGAAAAGTATTTCAAGCTCATGAGTAAACCTCCTCTCAAGGTTGTTTACTCACTTGCTCGATGTGTGCCAGTTGCTAAAAAAAAGGCGCCCGATGCCCTGGCGCCACTTTTTCAAGCGTAATAGCGACCAAAACGATTGGCGAGGAAATCCTTGAGCGGGACGTCTTCCTGTCGGACGAATCCGCTCTTGGGAAGTTTTCCGCTGCGATGGATGTCGAGCACCGCCGTGATGCCCGCTGCCGTCGTAATTTGAATCGCTCCCCAATGCTCGTCTTGAATTGCCGCATTGTAGATTTTCTTGCAGTAAGACTTCTGGGAGAGCAGTCCATTTTTCCAGCCCGATACCGTCACAACGATCAAGACAACGTCCTGATGGGTATGAGGCAATGACTTCTCGAAAATTTTCTTGAGCAAGTCGCGGTCGTAATTGAGCTGCAGGTCGTTCATGAGCAAGGCCATGATATCGCGATGTCCGGGGTAGCGGACACTCCGGTAGTTCAGGTTGCGAACCTTGCCGTCATAAGTTTCCGCCAAACTGCCAAGCCCACCCGAGGTATTGAATGCCTCGTACTCGATTCCGTCGAGGCTGAATCGCTCGTAACCCTCAAGTGGTGCCACCAGGCTCAATTTTCCGTCAACGACTGCCTCACACGGGTTGCCGTACTCGTTGATGAGTCCTTCGGTGCTCCACGTCAGATTGTACTTGAGCGCGTTATGCGGATACATCGGCAATGCACCCACACGCATTTTGATCTCATCAACCTTGTCGAACTCTTCGGCCAGATTGTGGGCCGCGATCGTGATGAACCCCGGGGCCAAACCACACTGGGGGATGAACGCCATCTTGCTGCCTTCAGCAATCTCGCGCACACCTTTGGTGGTCTGAACGTCTTCGGTCAAATCCAGATAGTTGACGCCGACTTCCTTGCAAACGCCGGCAATGCTGAGGTTCAAATGAAACGGAGCGCAAGACAGGGCATAGTCATGACCCTTGATGGCTTCCGCGATTTCCCGGGGATTACTCAAGTCGCAGGCCTTGGCTTCCACGTTTGAAACAATGCGCCCTGCGCTGGACTTGGTAGCCTTTTTGGCCTGATCCAAGTGGGCATCGATGGCGGTCACCGCATAATCACCAGAATCAGCCAAAAGGTGGCATACAAGACGCCCAACCTTGCCAGAACCTAGTACCGCAACCTTCGTCAAACCGCCTTTTGTACCGTGAGCCATCAGCCATCTCCCAGGTTTTTCACAATGTTTTCAGGGCTTTTTAACCCGATAACCGGCCAGATGGTCAACTGATACTTAGACCCTTCACATCCTTCGCTTATTAGATTAGAAGCGACATGATGATTTTAAGGAATTTTAAGGGGATCCTATGAGAATTCTTGTGGTTGAAGACGATGCTCCCTTGGCAAGCGTAGTCGTTCGCGCCCTCCGCGAAGAATCATACGCCGTGGACCTCGCACAAGATGGTCAAGAGGCTGAATGGTCTGCCTTTGAAAACCCATACGACCTGATCATCCTCGACCTTATGCTTCCCCGCAAAGACGGCTTGAGCGTCCTCAAGACCCTCAGACAGGCAGGCATCCACACGCCAGTTCTTATTTTGACTGCCAAAGACACCGCAACCGACGTGGTGGCTGGGTTAGACACTGGCGCAGATGATTATCTTAAAAAACCATTCAGCCTGGACGAACTCATGGCCCGCGTTCGCGCCCTGCTGCGCCGCCAGCCCTCCGACACCGGTGCAATCATTGAAGTCGGTCCGCTGAAAATTGATCCGGCACGTAAGGAAGTCAGCCGGGACGGCTCGAAAATCGAACTCACCGCAAAAGAATTCGCCTTGCTTGAATATATGGCACGCCACGCCGGCACCGTTTTGACCAGGACCCAACTTTCAGAGCATGTCTGGGACATGAATTTTGAACCAACTTCAAACGTCGTCGACGTTTATGTTGGTTACCTGCGAAACAAAATCGATAAGTCCTTTGACGCACCAATGATTAAGACCATGCGCGGTCACGGTTACATGCTGGATGCTGCCAACTGATGTTACTTGACCGGATCCCAGTCCGATTGCGACTCACGTTGGGCCACGCCGTCTGGCTCGCGGTTTTTTTCGCTGTCATCGGACTTGGCATCCACCGTATCGTCGATCACAATCTCTACCAGCAGGTCGATGCGGCGCTCTTGGCTTCCGCAAAGTCGATCAATGACGCCAGGTATGCGAAGCCCCTGAGCCCACCTCTGATCCAGGAATTTTTGTCCCGCCACTTCGGCGAACGTCACACGCGCCCTTACGCCCAGCTCGTCGACCTCTCAGGAAAAGTCAGCGCAAGAACACCCAACATCCGGGTGAATCTGCCCGTCACTGCCCGGGCATGGCGCCGCGCAGAACGCGGCCTTGAAACCTTTGAATCTTTCGTCGGCAAACGAACTGGTAATCCATTCCGTCAGGTGACCCTGCCTGTTCTGCAAAGTGGAAAATTCACCGGTGAGCTGATCCAAGTCGGAGCCCCGCTTGATTCAACCGTCCATGCCCTTAATACGATCAGCCTGGTGCTATGGATTGCCCTGCCGACGGGAGTGTTTCTTTCCGCGATGCTCGGGTACTTTTTAGCCAAGCGGGCACTATTGCCGGTTCATGACATGCAGATTGCCGCAGCCAGAATGGGGGCGAAAGACCTTGAGCGTCGCCTGGATCTGCCGCCAGCGCACGACGAGTTGCGCGCTTTGGCTGAAACCTTCAATGGAATGTTGGCTCGCCTTGAGGATGCCTTCAAGCGCCTTCGGCGTTTCAGCGGAGATGTGTCGCATGAACTCCGCACGCCGGTAGCGGTATTGCAGGCCGAGGCTGAACTTGCCTTGCGCCGCGAGCGCACTCCCGAAGAATACCGTGATGCTCTGCGCAATATTTTGACGGAAACGGCGCAAATGTCCGGCATCATCGAGGACCTCTTGCTCCTCGCCCGCGCAGAAAGCAAGTCGGTTGCCATGCAATGGGCTGAAATCAATGCCGCGCACTTCATTGATACAATTCGCGATGCCATGTTACCGGTTTTTGAAAAAAGAAATGTCGTGCTCGTCCTGCCTTCGGCTCCAACTCCGGAAAAATTTCGGGCCTCGGCTAATTATCTTTCGCTCGCGGTAAAAAACCTGCTCCTCAATGCCGTCAAACACTCTGCAGCCGGATCGACGGTCACTCTGGAATTCACCCAAGTCGGCCAGGATGTCATATTCAAGGTTGTCGATCATGGCGAAGGCATCCCCGCAGAGAGTCTGCCTTACGTTTTCGACCCATTTTACCGCGCCGACACGGCCCGCAACCGTGCAAGCGGCGGAGCTGGTGTCGGCTTGAGCTTGACCAAGGCAATGGTCAGCCTGCATTCCGGGACGATCGACGTCACGTCGACTTTTGGTCAGGGTGCAACGTTCACGATTCATCTGCCCGTGCAACAGGCCTAGAACCTTAAAGCGACCCTCACAGTCCTATCTCGCAAGGGGAAGCACAGGAAAAACCTGAACGACATGATTGGCGAAATAACTCAGCCAGTCATACTCCTTCAAAACAATCTTGCGGCTGTAGGGCGACTCGTCGCCAGTGGATTCAGGATCGTAATCGTAAACCGGACCATCTGCGTCTGGATAGATGCTGTCCCTGACATAAAACACACCGCGACTGGAACTGCAGCCACCACGTTGCGCCCATAAATCCTCAATTCGCTCTGATGAGCGCACCGCACGGTCTGCGCGAACCTGCCAATAATCGTGTTCTTCCGGCGTACCGGCAACATCTGCATTTCGCTGAAACTCACCCGCCCGTTCACCGATGACCCGGCGATAATCTCGCGTCCACGCACAATCTCCGTTATCAATTTCATCGTTGAAACCAATAACGTAGACGCTATGCCAATACCCGTTGTGATTGTAAATGACTTGTACCGGCGCCTTGTTACTTCGAAGATGAGACTTGACCCGCTCCGCTATGTCTGGCGGAGCACTGCCGATCGCCCATTGATCGCGCGCCTGGTCCAAGTGAATGATGATCCTTTCAAACGGTGGCAATTGCACATGCCCATTTTGAATCTGTGCCCTCTGATCAATCCAATTGAAACTGGTGTCGTAAACAGCACCGGCATCACCTTCGGTGGCTGGCATTGCCGTTCCATCGTGAAACGATCCCGTGTGCCACCCCTTCGTGAAGCGGTAACTGCTGTTTTGAACTGCCCTTCCACCCATACGGTTGAAAAGATAAATGGCATCGATCCGCCAGTTAGGCAGGTGGGCTGCGTCTTCCTCGTAGCCTGCCTCGTTCATGGTTAATCGCTCGCTCAAGTCCAGCGGACCGTCGGGCTCGCGACTCATATTTGGAAACATTCTTGCCAACCACCATTCTGCAATGCCAGTGATCGACATATGCAGGCAGCTCCCCGCGTCGAGCTGATCCGGCGATGCCAGCACAAAGGGAAGGAGTTCATCAAAACCGCCAGGCCCAAAAGCCCCATCTTCGCTGCCCACCGGCAGATCGCGCACAAAAGGCCTCAGCTCCGCATTGTTCATCGCACGAAGGCCTTCACCCGATGGCATGTCCGACGCTGCCCATCCGGGCGTGGAAGAAACAGATATGGGGAGCAAGCCTAGAAAGATCATGACTGCACTTGAAAGTTTTCTCATCGTGACCCCGATCGCAACGTTGTCCATGGACTGCTTTATGCACCCAAGCCGGGATCATGGTGCCAGCAGGAGGAACCAAAATGAAATCAAAATCGAATTGGGTGCATTATATCAGCGCAGGTGGCATTGCTTGGGCTGCTTTGGGGCTTTCGGCCACAAGCTTTGCCGGGCTGATCGCCGGGACGATCAGGGTCAACGGCTATGGCGAGGCCTCTGCCGAAACAGAGCTCGTCCGGATTGGAGTTAGAGTCTTTTCACGCTGCAATGAGACATCTGTTGCAGCAAAAAATGCAAACGCCGTTCTTGCGAACCAAATCCTCGACGTTTTGAAAAAATATGTCCCGGAAGGTTCTGAAAACGACCAGACTTTCCGGATCATCGCAAATCCAGGTGCAAACGTAAGCCAGACCGAAACCGAAGGTTATGGTGAACATGTAAAAATAATTTGCGAACACAAATGGCGCGCTTCCGAATCAATCTCGGCCACAATCAAGAAAATTGAGGATGTGCCAGCCTTACAAGATGAACTCTTGCAGGTCGTGGATGCCGCGTCGGGCACTTCAGCCGGAGTTGCCCAAACATGGGCCGAATTCGATGCGCCGGTTTTCGATTTGCTTCCGGCGACGTGGGAGAAAATCAAGGCCGAGGCTCAGTCCAACGCACTGGCTGACGCCCGCAAAAAAGTTGCGGTATTTGATTCAGCTTGTTCTTTTACCGGAATACGTCTGGTGCGGGTCAGCGACCCAAAGTTTACCGAGACAAGGGTGTATGACAAAGTTGCATACGCAAGGATGTCGACGGACACTCCCATCATACCGGACGCCATCGAAGTCAGCAGCAATTGGGACTTTGTCTGGGCTTATGACAAAGCCTCAACCAGCGGCGGACCGCAGTGCCTACACTAAGCAGGATGACAGGTTCGAAGGCCCCTTATGACCAGGGGCCTTGCCATTGATGGTCCGCATTGTGGTTTGCAGATCGAAATCAAATTCGTGATGCCAACCGCTTAACCACTCTACGGCTGGCGCAGCCAAGCTTGTGTTCAATTCAGCAAGATCGACCATCTCAGCAGGTTTAGCCGGAAGATAACCAGAGTTGATCGCGCCAAGCATCTCGCTTTTAGCATCAGGAACTTTGGCTTCAGCGATCAGACCCAACTGAACTAGTGCCTCGCAGGCATCGACGATCCAGTCCTGGGGGAGCTTCGATTTTTGAACCATCTCCGCAACACCAATGGGATGTCCGCTGCCGGATGCGAAATTTCTGTGGATGATCACCAGCACGGCAAGCGGCAGCATTTCCTGGATCCTCAAATTACGAATGCGATCCAATGGATGAGTCACCTTGTCAACGGTATCGTTAGCCTCAGATTTAGGAAAACCCTGCTGAAGCCGCCAAGCGATCAGTGCACCAAAAAGAATTATCGCCCAACAAATATAAATCCAAAACAAAAAGACCGGGACGGCTGCGAGCGCGCCATAGATGTTTTTGTAGTTGGTAAAATTGCTGGCGTAATACGTATAAAGTCGAGATCCCTGATGCAACAAGGTGCCGGCCACAAAAGCGCCGATCGTTGCCTCCCGACGCCCCACCGGGCAATTGGGAATGACCTTGTAGGCCAAAAAGAAAAATGACACCCAAACGCCCCAGGTAATCAGACTAGAAATCGTGAGGGTCACCCAACTTCTTTTGCCAACCACAGAAGCAACGTCGAACATCTCTTGGATCCGGTAGCCCGAGACAACGCCGATCACAATTGAGCCCGCAAAAACACCGAGGGTAAGAAAAGTCCAGAAGTACACAAAGCGGGTGAATACGTTCCGGTCCTGACGCACCAGCCAAATTCTATTCAGGGCCTGTTCGATCTGGCGCAAAAGCAGGATCAGGGTGATCACGATCCCTGCAAAACTTGTAACCCCTATTTTTTTCAAATCCAGCTGGCCCAGAAACTGCTGCAAATAATCAATAACCTGAGTCCCACTACCCGCCGCCAGGTTCTGCAGGATGAAGTCCCGCATGGAATTCATCAAATGACTATTCGAACCAAATAACGGAGTGAACAGGGAAATCAGCGTGAATACGGCTGCCAGAGATGGCACCAATGAAAACAGTGTGATGTAAGCCATGGCCGACGCCTGCTTCAGCAAATCACAGCGAACGATATCCGACCAAATGACTGATGCAGCGTGACGGATCCTGATGTCTATCCCATCCACAACACACCCCCCTTGATCAGGCTCTGATGATGGCGTCGCCCGTTTTTACATCAATGAAGCGGCTTGCCCGCGCCATCCGATGCCGGCACATCCTGGCGGAACGCATCACGCTCAACGTCACGCCGCGCCTGTTCGTAACGTTTCTCGGCCCACTGGCGCATGACGGTCAGCTGTTGCGTCCACGAGTCTTCCATGCGCTCTTGCATGAACCCGGCAAACAACCCGTCCATCATAGCAAGAAAAGTTGTCATCAGGTCCAAACGAAGCCCAACGGGCTCCGCCAGTGCTGCGGTCTGCAAGGTCACATCTTTGGCATCAGCCTGTTGCGGAAACTGAACGGCGCGTGGACTGAGATCTTTCGAAGACAAGGTACAGGAAAATTCGCCAAGTCCTTCGACATGAAAACCAACGCGCATGTCGCGGATGGTTTTTCCAGCAAGAATGCCCGCCGCAGCTTCAGGGGTCTGCGCCGGCGCTCCACCGCGCATCTGATGCACATGAACTCGGCCAGACTCGGCTTCAAGGGTCAAACGATCGTCTACCCAAAAACGCGCACGGCGTTTTTGACCGTTGAGAGGACAGGTGAATTCAAGGGGGTCATCGTTGGAATCCGAGCGGTGCCAAAGCCACACGAGAAACTCACGGGCCAGGAAGCGTTTCGCCTTGGTCAAGGCGGCCATCTGATCCAAACGGGCTGCCATCTGTGGATTAATCTGGGCCATGATTGGGAGTTCTCCGAAAAGATCTGTGATTTCGGTGTCTTGGAAATAGGAATCGATGGGGATAAGCTGTGGATAGACTGTTAGCAAAGGGTGGGTAACACACTTCGCGAACCGTCACACGGCTCCCCATAAAATCCGCCTGAGTGATTGTCGCTGGAGGCAAAGACCGAAGCCGGGTGGGCAGATCGTTAGGCCAAAACAGGGACGAAAATCTTCAAGGCACACTTCAACACAACGATGTTCAAAACGATTAACAGAAAAAAGAGTTTTCATTTTCACGATCTACTTGTCAACAGCATCATGAAAAAAATTTTTAATATTTTTTCACAGCATGATACGCAAGGGTTTCAAGGTACTTGGAGCTATCCGATGCGCAAAAAAACAGCAGATAAATCGATCAAAAATTCTGCATCGGGACACGGTGTGCGCTTTGAATTGGAATCTGATGCTGAAAATTTGTTCAAGACAGCGGTCGATGCCATGGGCAAAAGCTCCAGGCCGTTGAACAACAAGGATGACGATCGCAATGGCCAGACCTCCCATCAAGGCGCTAAATCACGAAAAAACAAGGCCAGCCCCACTAAAATCGATCTCCACGGAATGACCTTGGAAGCCGCCAGACGTTACATTGACAACCGCATCAACGACATTCTGGCGCAGCTTTCCCCGGGAGCCAGCGCCGCCTTAGACATCGTCACTGGCAAAGGCCTGAACAGCGGCAGTGGTGGGGGCGTCCTGGCCCGTGAAATTCCTGAATGGGTTCGCCAGAGATTTGCGCGGCACATAGTTGATATGGACGAATCCCCCGCGGAAGTGCAACTTGGCGGAATACCCTTGCGGGGCAACTTTCGCGTGACCATCAAAGGCTGAGAACCGAGTGTCTAATCATCCATTAAAGAATCCGAACCATCCGGTCAAAACATACGAACTCCGGATTACTTTTCATCCGGGCCCGGTCACGGCGATTGAGGTCAAACAGCGTACGATTGCACTATTGAAGTCGCTCGGCGTTGACTCCTTCGTCGAAGGAGCGATCGATGGCCTGGACATCGATAACGAATTCACTAACGAGCCGCGTGATTTCTACACCGAACTAGGCGGACTTGAACTACCCATCTCCGTTTACAAATATTCGGCTGAGTACCTCGAAGACTTGCAGGCACGGATTGCCCACCACTTTGACACGCGCTATCCAAATCAGGTGTGCTGTTCCATGCACGACATGGACACGGCTGTATGGCTTGAAGGCTGGAAGGAAAGCTTCAAACCAATCATCACGGAGAGGTTTGCAATATTTCCGCCATGGGACAAACCAGGCGATGCCATCCAGCAAGGCCGGCTTTTGCTCGAAATTGAGCCCGGGATTGCTTTTGGCACAGGCCAGCATGCAACCACCCAGCTGTGCCTGCGCGAACTTGAAACCATCGCCAAGGAATTCGGTCAGGCAAGCCTCGCCTCATCATCATTGCTGGACGTCGGAACGGGAACCGGGATTCTTGCCCTTGGCGCAGCGAAACTTGGCTTTGGCCGCGTTGCCGGCACCGACATCGACCCCGATGCAGTTCTCGCCTCACGCAACAACGCCTTGGTGAATGGCATCGAATTGGCCGTCACCCAATCGACTGTTCCGTCACCGGCGGCTGCGGCACACCTTCCCCCCGATTTCAAACCACCGTTCAACTTTGTCGTCGCCAACATCCTTAAGGTTGTCCTGGAAAAAATCCTTCCGGACCTGGCTGGCGCGTTGGCGCCCGGCGGTTTACTGATACTTTCGGGCCTGCTTCATGAAGATGCCCAGGCCCTGACCGGTCAGGCCGGGGGTCTTGGCCTTTCATTCGTTCGGGAGTCTTTGCAAGACGACTGGGCATGCCTGGTGCTTCGACTGACATGAGCAAGCACGTCTTCCGTTTTTTCGCCTCCCCCACTTCTGCCATCCAGTGGACTCTCGACGCTGAAGATGCGCATCATGCACTAAAGGTTCTGCGCCTGCCGGCCGGTGAAACCGTCGAAGCCACCGATGGCAAGGGAAACCTCATCCGCGGCACGCTCCTTCCAACGGGCAAGGAATCGGCAGACATCACGAATATATCCATCATACACACCGCTCACACTGCTGAGCCCGTCGCAGGTTCAGACACAATCAGCCGGATTCAATTGGAACTTGCGGTCGGAGCCCTGAAGCCAGGCGATCTTGATGATGTTATTCCTGCCCTGGTCGAACTTGGGGTCAACCGCATTTCGGTTTTCATCACCGAAGAAACCGGCAAAAATCGTATTGCAGACAAATCGGTCGAACGCTGGAATCGAATCATCAGGACTGCCACCAAGCAGTCTAAACGACTGTGGCTTCCAGAACTGGCGACCTATGACTCCATCAATGACTGGCTCGATAGCTTGCCTAAACCATCAGAAATTCTGGCTGACAACGCCCGCTGGATGTTTGCCGAACCTGAACCAGATCATGGCCCTGATACTGAAGACAGAAAAACCAAATCTGGCTTCCAGGCGATTCAGGGCTTCTCAATCCGGGGGGACGGCAAGTCCGCCGACTGGCCATTGATGCTGACCGGTCTTGTTGGCAGTGAACGTGGTTTTTCGGCAAAAGAGGTTCAGGCCGTGCTGGAGCAAGGATTTATGCCCGTATCCCTTGGGGCTCATGTATTGCGGGCCAGAACTGCGGCAATCGCAGCGGCTACGATGCTGGCTATGGCGGGCCATGCGGGGCAGTGATATGATTTTCAGCGTCTTTGAAGCGCAAACTCCATGCATCATGCTTCACGAAGGTAAAATGCCATGAAAAAAATCCAAGGACGACGCGGGGGTTTGAAATCGCTCCTGGTTGAACCGTTTGAACAAATCAAACTCGGTTTGATTTTCCTCGGCCTCAACGTTGCATTTTCAATCATCTGCCTCACTGTTTTCGCTTACTACCTGTACGACATCTACAAAGCGATGGCGGTCTACTTCAGGCTGTCCGATCAAGAAAGTGTTTTGGCGGCCAGCAAGCTCGCAGTCCCTGCTGCCGTCGGCCTTGGATTATTTACTTTGTTCGTTGCCGCAACTCTTTTTGTTTCGATCCGTTACACCCACGCGATTTACGGCCCCCTGGTCTCGATCAACCGCTTTTTGGACGAACTCCTGTCGGGCCAGCGCCCCCACGTCATTGCCTTGCGGGAAACCGACCAGTTGCGGGATTTGGCGGACAAATTAAACCGGGTTGCCGAACGCCTGGACACCGGACAACGCGCTGGCGCTCTCGTTGCCATCCACCGCTACCTTGACGAACTTGGAGCAGGAAAAAACCCAGCGCCGATTACTTTGCGTGACGGTGACTCTTTTCGTGAACTCGCCGAAAAATTAAACAAGCTTGGATCGCGGCCGTAAGCCGCATTTAAAAAGGAGATTTTCCAATGAGCAACCAGCTAAAAAAATCCGTTTGCGCCACCACTCAGGCCATGGTGAAAAACAACTGCGAACGCATCGCAACCCGGTCAGAGAAATATCGCAACGAACTCGGCCGCAGCCTGACCCTTGCCGAAAAAATCCTATTTTCCCACTTGGACAACGACTCCAACATCAAAACTCAACAACGCGGCAAGAGCTTCATCATGCTCCGCCCCGACCGCGTCGCGATGCAAGATGCCACCGCCCAGATGGCGATCCTCCAGTTCATTCAATCGGGCCGCAAAAAAGTCGCGGTCCCCAGCACGGTGCATTGTGATCATTTGATCCTGGCCCGCAAGGGCGTGACAGACGACATGAAGGTCGCCACCACCGAAAACGAAGAGGTTTACAACTTTCTTGAAACCTCCTCGAACAAATATGGCTTGGGCTTCTGGAAGCCAGGCGCCGGGATCATCCACCAGGTGGTACTCGAGAACTACGCCTTCCCTGGCGGCCTCATGATCGGTACAGACTCCCACACCCCCAATGCTGGTGGCCTTGGCATGCTTGCAATTGGCGTCGGTGGAGCCGATGCGGTCGACGTCATGGCTGGAATGCCCTGGGAACTTCTCAACCCTAAAATCGTGGGCGTAAAACTCACGGGTCAATTGAAGGGCTGGACTTCGTCCAAGGATGTCATCCTGAAACTTCTTGGCAAAATGACCGTCAAGGGCGGCACCAACAAGATCGTTGAATACTTTGGACCCGGGACCAGATCGATCAGTTGCACAGGCAAAGCCACCATCACAAACATGGGCGCGGAACTTGGCGCAACCTGTTCCGTTTTCCCCTACGACGAACGCATGTCGGTCTACCTTCGCGGAACCGGTCGCGCCGACTTGGCCGACATCGCCGACAAGCACGCCGCTGACCTGCGGTGCGATGCTGATGTTGAGGCGAATCCATCGAAGTACTTCGATGAAGTCATTGAACTTGATCTTTCTTCACTTGAACCCCAGATCGTCGGACCGCACTCACCTGACCTTGCCCGTCCAGTCTCGCAGATGCGCGATGAAATCAAAGAAAAGAATTATCCCGATCACATTTCCGCAACACTGATTGGCAGCTGCACGAACTCTTCGTATGAAGACATCTCGCGCACAGCCGCGGTTGCCAGATTTTGTCTGGATAACGGAATAAAGGCCAAAGCCCAGTTTCTGGTAACCCCTGGCTCCGAGCAAATTTTCAACACCATCGAGCGGGACGGATTGCTGAAGACCCTCGTTGAATTTGGCGGAACTGTGCTCGCCAACGCCTGCGGGCCTTGCATTGGGCAGTGGCAACGCGACGACATTGAAAAGGGCAAACCAAATTCCATCGTCACGTCGTTCAACCGAAATTTCCGCGGCCGCAACGATGCGAATCCGGAAACCCTGAGTTTCATTACGGGTCCTGAGATGGTCGTCGCCTATGCTGCCAGTGGATCTCTCGGATTCGACCCCAACCGTGACACGCTAAAATCCGCCAGTGGCAAAGAAATCAAACTCTGCCTGCCGGAAGGCCCGGAACTTCCAAAGTCGGGCTTTGTCTCAGGTGATTCAGGCTTTGTTGAACCAGCTTCAGACGGCAGCAAAGTCAGCGTGGCTGTCAGCCCCACCAGTGAACGCCTGCAGATCCTCAATCCATTCACAAAATGGGATGGCCATGATTTCACCAGCCATCTTCTGCTGCTCAAAACAAAAGGAAAGACGACGACCGACCACATTTCCCCGGCAGGCAAATGGCTGCGCTTCCGTGGTCACCTGGACCGCATCAGCGACAACATGTTCCTGGGCGCGACCAACGCGTTCCAAACGGAAATTGGGAAAGCTAAAAATGCTCTCAACGGCGAGATCAAAAACATCAGCGACGTTGCCCGCGATTACAAGGCCAAGGGCAGCAGCTGGATTGTGATCGGTGACGAGAACTACGGCGAAGGATCCAGCCGCGAGCATGCCGCGATGTCGCCGCGCCTTCTCGGAGTCAGCGCCGTGATCGTTCGCAGTTTTGCCCGCATCCACGAAACCAACTTGAAGAAGCAAGGTGTCCTTGCCTTGACCTTTGCAAATCCCGCCGACTACGAAAAGGTTCGCGAGGACGACAAGATCAGCGTGACCGGATTGACGTCCTTTGCTCCAGGCAAGTCACTCACCGTGACCCTTGAGCATAAAGATGGCTCCAAGGAGTCGATCGAGGGCAAACACTCTTACAATGCCGAGCAGATTGCCTGGTTCAAGGCTGGTTCTGCCCTGAATCTGATGAAAGATTAATCGTAAGCCTAAGGCAAAGCCTCGATTGGAAATTGGTCGAACCCCTTGGCACGAAAAACAATCATCGCCTTGACCACAGTCCTCCTGATCAGGGGGCTGTGGTTGATTCCAGAGGGTTATTCCCTCACCCTCCATTCGGACCAGCAATTTCCCGGACATCTTGTGGATTTCGCTGCCGCCTTAAAAGCCGGCATCCTTTTTCCGCAATGGTCGGTTTTTGCGCGCAACGGTTTTGGAAGTCCGTACCTGGGTTACTACCAACCTGGATTCTATTACCTTGCGTCGATTTGCCTGTGGCTGACAAAAAGCCCACAGAATGCCATCGCCCTGGCGGCGACACTGCTGTCCATCACTGGTGCGGCAGGCATGTTTTGGCTTTCCCGTGAGATTTTTCGTTCCACGCCAAAAGCACTCCGCGACAATCTTTCCACCATCGCCACGGCTGCCTTTCTTTGCCATCCCTATCACCTCGTAAACCTCTACCAGCGGGGGGATTATTCTGAATTTGGTTGTGCCATGGTTCTGCCATGGGCGATCTTGATGGCGCTTCGTTCCTCAAGCAAGCAACCCCGAAGATGGCTTGACCATCTTCCAGCAACCGCCGTGGCATTGGCGGCATGTGTGATCCTGCACCCGCTGATTGCCTATCCACTGTTCCTCGTTTTGGGAGTCCTGTCACGGCGCCTGTGGCCTGCATTGGCCACCGCCAGCCTGGTGTCCGCATTTTATTGGGTCCCACTGCTGACAGAGATGCCATTCATCTCTGTCGCCAAGGCCTTTGTTCCGGAATTGCAACCGGCACGGCACTTGATGTCCCTTGCTCACTCTCTCCTGATCAATGATTTTGACACGGCACCCACCCCCTTCACTTATCAATCAAACTGGTGCCTCCTTGCATTGACGGGATGCGGCATGGTTCTCGCGTTACGACGCCGCGCACCTTTTCATCGGATTGCAACCCTCGCCACTGGAACCACCATCGGCTTGATTTTCATGATGACCCCGGCGAGCCTTTGGATCTGGGAGTTTTTTCCCTTGCTGTCCAAACTTCAGTTCCCATGGCGCCTGCAAAATTTTGCGGCAATCTCGACGGCGATCTTGGCCGTCCTTGGTGTTGTCCAGTTTCGCCGGGTTGGAACTTTTTCAGCCATCGTCATCATCAGCATGCTGACCATTCCGGTTGCATGGAACATGAATCCCTCCATTCATTCTGGCCGCCAGATCGAAAATACGGATGACCTGATGAGGTCCAAGTTCCTCGCTGATTCCATGGACGAGTGGATGCCCAAGACGGCGACGATGCGCATGGGGGATCCCGATCAGCCTGCTTTGACCTCCGGACCATGCCTGGCCGCCCCTTTACAGCGCAATCCCGGCCGAATCTCAATCCAACTAACGCCCATAGCCCCGAGCCCTGATGGCCCGCCAGACTTTTCTTTTTCTGGCAACTGCATCATCACGATCCCCCAGTTTTACTATCCCGTTGGCTGGCATTCCGTTTTAGTTCCCGGACAGGCATCGTCGCCCCGCGAATCATCAAATTCCCAAGAACTGGAAATCAGGAATCAAGCTGGATTCATTCAAATTTCAGTGCCTGGATCCCGCCTGAGCCAGGAACCCCAACAGCTGGAATTGTCTAATAAAATGACACCTTGGCGTCGTCTTGGAGTCGGCGTATCCCTGATCACTGCCATTAGCATCGCGGGCTTATCGTCATTTTCCCGCCGCCGGCGTTTTCAAACGGATGATTCGTTGACAAGTTGATGGCAGGCATATAAACCACACTCGATCTGTCGCGGGGTGGAGAAGTCTGGTATCTCGTCGGGCTCATAACCCGAAGACCGCAGGTTCAAATCCTGCCCCCGCTACCAACATAAGTACCGGCTCTGATTGAATAAATCAGGGCCGTTTCTTTTTTAGTCCCCAGATCGATAAAAAAAATGGCTGGCTCAAACCAATAAAGGAACATGATAAGCTGTTGTCGGAGGAAATCCCCCGATGCCCACGATGTTCACCTGCCTTTTCATCGCCATGCTGCTGCCGTTTGTTCCACGCATATTTACCTTTCGTGCACAGATGAAACGTGGGTTCAACAACCATGAACCGCGCCGCCAACAGGCAACCCTGACAGGCCTCGGGGCACGTGCCGTGGGTGCCCACCAGAACAGCTTTGAAGCACTGCTGCTATTCGCCTGCGCCGTCATGATCGCCTACGCGTCACAAGTGGATTCCATCATCTCTGGTCAACTCTCGATCGTTTTTGTCGCGTGCCGAGTTTTTTATATCGCTCTGTACCTTGCCGACATGCCGAGCGCGCGATCTTCGATCTGGATCATCGGATTCGGAGTCACCCTCGCTCTGGCCGGCGCCCGCTGGATTTTTTAAAGTGCGCCTCGCTAAATTCATCAGATTTTCTGGCATCGGAATTGCGGCAGTCGGCAAGTCTGCCTTCTCGCGGGGCAGTGCCAAAAAATACCTTTTAGAAAGCCTGCTGCAGCAACCCGGATTACCAGCCAAAATTGCCCAACTGATTTCCATGCGAACCGAATTGGATTTACACCACGCCAAATCGCCACAACTTTCCATTGAGGAAATAAAGGCACGTATCAGCGAGGACTCTCCTGCACTGGCAGCGGAAATGGAATCTCTCAGTGATGCGCCAAAAGTTGCATCCCTGTCCCAAGTTCACGAGGGCAGACTAAAATCAGGCCAACGCGTCGCGATCAAAGTGCAATTCCCCAGACTTTCTGGCGAGCTCGCGGAACAGGTAGATGATTTCGTAAACCTGGCTGCACGCAGCCCTGCGAAAATTTATGGCTTCACCCAAGATTCCTGGGGAAAATTCCTCAAGGAAAAGCTCCTGGAGGAAACCGACTATCGCTGTGAGGCCCGCTACCAAAACGAATTCAGCAAAAGCTTCCATGGAACGGGGATTATCGTCCCCCAAGTGATTGACAAGCTCTCGACAAAGAACATTCTTGTCCAATCGTGGGAAGAATCGGTCCCACCGGGAGACCTTCAGGCATGGCGCAGCAGCGTGGGACAAGGATCGTTGGAGACGGCGGCTGACCTGATGGTGCAATTGTTGGCCCGAAGCCTGTTCCAGGCAAACTTAATCCACTGCGATTTAAACCCTGGCAACTATGGATTTCGCTTTGATCGCGCACGCGAAAAAACGGAACTCGTGCTTTATGATTTTGGCGCCATGCAACGCCTCTCACAGGAAAAAGTGAAACTCATCGCCCGTCTGATTGCACGGGCATCAGATCATGTCGATGACAATTGGGGCGACCTGTTGCAGGCACTGGGCTTTGATGAAGAGAAATTGAGGCCAGTCTCTGCGCAATTGCAAAAAATCATGCCGGCGCTGCTCCTGCCATTTTGTCAGGGGTCAAACGGTCATCCAGCAAAGTGGAACCCAGCAACGTGGAACCCCGGCCAAGTCATGGACGAGATCCTTGGCGCCGAAAAATGGTGGTTTCGCACCGCAGGTCCGCCGTGGTTTCTCTATCTCATGAGAACCATTCAAGGATGGCACCACGGAATGAAACTGATCGGCGAGCCGGTTGAAACGTGGCGCATCTTCCGTGAAATGATGCCTCCGGCGCTGGCTCCGGCGCTGAATTCGGCGCTGGCTCCGGGGCTGCCAACTGGCCTTGTGCGCAAAAGAGAAGATCGCATGTCAGACCAGATCGCCAGCCCGTTGCTATCAAAGCACCTTCGCGTCAACGTCACGGAGGGACAGGACACTGTTGTTTCTTTGGAATTGCCGGCGGCAGCGATCGAAAATCTTCCCGATCTTGTTCCGGATGACGTCGCACAAAAAATCCTAGCGCAGGGCATGAACCTGCGACAGATAGCTGATGAAATTCTTGCACGTCGGGCCCCTCAGGGCCCCGTATTTGAAATGAATCAAGGCACCCGGCATTACCGGGTCTGGCTGGACTGAAGTTGCGCAAAATTTAAAAAATTTGTTCAGCCGCATCTAAAAACAATTCTTTTGTCCATTGTTCCACCACATGTTGATCTTTAACAAACGGAAGAACATCAGCCTTAGCACCTGCAAGATTTAGGACTCTAATCCGCTCCCTCATCATTTGCTTTACATCAGCGATCGTGACCGGCGCGTTATCGGACCACTTGCCGATCTGCATAATTCGGGCCTGAAAATGCGCTATATTTAATTTTGTTCCGCGCGATATGTACCAAAGAAAATCATACCAATCCCGACCCTTGGTATTGAACTTGTATGGCCTAAAAAGAACCGCGGCCAGCTTCCCCGCAAACATCGAAGGCAAATCAAACGACTTAACAGTAAATGGAATGGGGCTAAAAATGCTAACTGCTTGCGTGAGCGCTCCTCCCGGGGGATCAGTATCCACCTCGAGCTTGATTTTAAGAAGTTGGGATTTATGGGTGGTGATGGGGGCCTGTATCTTCATTAGATGGACAAGGGTGTTTGCTTTAATGAAGGCGGATTCGATTGATGAGTCATTCGCTTTAATTTTCTTTTCCACAGACACTTCAAATTCAAAAGCAGCTAACTCTCTCGCGAGGCTTTTCTCATAAGTTGAAATATCAAAACTTTTGTCGGGCATAAGCAAAGAAAAGTCTAAATCCTCTGAAAATCGATCCAGTCCATATAAAATTCTCAGAGAAGTTCCGCCATAAAAAGCGCCCACTTCAAAAAATTTAGCGCGCCAAAGCCCAAGTAAAGCAATCTCTTGAATGATTTCCTTCAACGCGTTTTCGTAGTCCGAAAGAGATTTGCATTCATATTTTTCAATCATGTTCTTGACGATTTTATTCATTTTTAGCCTTTCGAACGACCGTGATGACGTAGTCCACAAGTCGTTGTGGCAGAACCTTGCGAATCTCCTTTAGCTCTGTCAACCGAAGTACTGGAAGGCAGTCGGTGTCGATACGCATGGAAGCCAGCCAATCCTCGACGTCCTCGGAAGATTCTATACCCTCGACCTTTTGCAAAAGTTCGATGATAGCCTTCTCGCGGCTAGCAATCAAAAATGAACGTTTTTCATCAAGCGCCACTTTCTCCACAGAAACGCAGTACTGCCGCATGGGCAATACATCGTAGATAAATCGACCTATAGGTGTGTCAAAAACCTTATTTCGATTTGGCGTACGCGAGTACGTAACTTCCGTACGTTCGGGAATTAAATTATAAAATGAGAGCGCCGAAAGGCCGCTGAGATATGATGGGCCGAAAATCATATTTGCAAGGATTGCATCCGAATATGGCTTTTTAAATTCCGGACCAAGTATGTAAATACCCTTCTTAATACGAATAATTTTTTTTGAACGAAGAAGTTTTGTCACTTGCTCGCGCGGCCGTGCATAATGACCTAGCAAACCCATTAATTTAACGTAGTCAAATTCGGGTGTTAGATCATAAAAATCAATTGATGGCAGGATCATTTAACCCCCAGTATGTCGTCATTATAACGACATACTGGAGAATACTCAACTAGCGATTTTATTGCTGCGAGAAGGTTTAAAGTCAGTTTGTCAGTAGTGCAAGAGCCCCGGCATTCATCTTCAAAATCTCATGGGCGAGTTCTGGTGTGAGCTTATCCGGTGTGTCGGTAGAACGGTGATAGTGACCGTACCGGTTCCAATCGGCATCGATTGCGAGAATGGCTGGCAACCCGGCATCCAGGAACGAGACATGATCACTGCCAAATGGATTATAGGACGTACTGACCTGCAGCTTTGTTACCGCAGCGGCGGCGTCGGTGAAGTTCCTGGCAAAGGCCGCATACTCACTTTCCGTTTCGATCAAAACTCCTAGCGGGCCGCCATTGCCGCCCTTCGCATAGGCAATCATGTCCATCGTCAAGACGCCTCGAATCCGCTCTTTTTCCAAATCTGGCAATTCGTCAACAAATGCAGCAGAACCGTAAAGACCCTGCTCCTCGCCTGAGAAGGCGACAAAGATAATATCTTGGGAATGTGGTGTTTCAGCCATGACACGGGCCAACTCAATCACGCCAGCCGCGCCGCTGGCATTGTCTTCGGCGCCGGGCGCGGCAGAGGATGTCCTTTCTGATGTGGAATCAAAATGCCCACCAACAATAAGCAAACCTCGGTCTCCGGCAGCAGGAACACCGGACTCCTGCGCCAAGCGTTCACCGGTGAGAATTCCAACAACATTCCAGGCTGACCGACCCTGTACTTTAAATTCCTGGACGGTCACTTCCATACCAGGAAGAGACGCCAGTCTGGACTTGATCCAGTCGCGGGCCTGAATATTTCCCGCAGCAGAAATGTGTCGGTTCCAACCGGCAAGCTTTTGAACGTCCCCCCACCAGCGCTCGCGACTGACTTTCCCCGCGACGTCCGACACCATCGCAGAATGGCGCGATGACATTTTTGAAGACGGGTTCTGATTCGCCTGCAACTGCAAAACAACATGGCCTGCTTCAACAGGAAAAATTCCCAAGGCTGGAGATTTCTCACGAGCAAGTTGATCCAGCACTGCAATCGCACCAGAGTCGCCTTCGACAAGACGAATGCGTCCTTCGTCAACCAACGTGACACTACCTGCGGGCAGGGGTTTCGATTCATGGCCAGCAACAATCACACGAAGATTGTCAGCTGCGATTTCAGGTCCAAGAATATTTGTCGCAAATCCAACTCGCTTGACATTCACAAGTCCGGCGGGAGTTGCCGAAACAAGCAGGCTGCCTCCAATTTCAGTCCACCACGAAACCCCAGCGAGCTTCTTCACACTGTTCAGTTTGGATGGACCTGCGGTCGCAACGTTCACAATAGCGAGCCGCTCAGCAGGGGTCGCCGACACCATGGATAACGCCAAAATGGCTAGAATAAAGTTTCTCATCTTCAAATGATTCCACGCCCGACATTCGCTGGCAACTCATTGTTTGGCCATATCTTTCATCTCATCCAACAAAGTCCACCAAATCAGAAAATTCAAGGCTGCCCGCCAAGGTGACGATCCCTGCTTCACGCAGGAGGCGCCATGAAACGCTCACAAAATTTAGCAATAAAAATGAACCGGTTGCTGGAGATCCTTTCCGCCGGGATATTTTTAACCCTGATCCTCGTTGGTTTGGCAGCAGCAGCTTCTGCTGCGCAGCAAGATGATGGCCTGGTCCGCGCCGCGCCCACTCTTCCCGTGCGCGTTGCGGTTCCCTCTTCAGAAGCAGGCGCCACCACCGGCTGGGACATTGATGGAGACGGCATCGCTGACATGATTCAAGTCGTAGAACATGGCGCTGCAGCTGCAAGCGCCCGCGTCGACACGGCGTATGACTTTGATGGGGATGGAAAACCAGACCTTGTACGAACAAGAAACGAGGCCAATGGGCCAGCCCAGAAGCATTAAGGGGTTCTGACAATGACGGTCGAAGGCCAAACAATTCGCTTTGCTCCGGGTCAATTGATCTTCAAGGCAGGCGACAAGGGCGATGTGATCTTTCACATAGAACGGGGAGTTGTCGAAATTTTTGTCGGCGAAGGAAATGGCATTGTCGTGCTGACCGAGATGAACGCCGGCGAGATTGTGGGAGTCATGGCCGCAGTCACTGGGGAACCCAGGCTGGCGTCGGCTAGAGCCAAAACGGAAGTCATCAGCAAAAAGATTCCTTCTCAATCCATCACCGAGCAAGTCAAGACCCTACCCAACTGGGTTAAGGCAGCTTTCAAGGACTATCGCGGGCGCCTGGACCACGTGAACAAAACGGTCCAGGACCAAGCCCGCGAGATAAAAAAACTCAGAAAAAAACTTCAACCAGACGCCGAAAAACCGGCTGCAGAAAAAAAGACTGAAACTCCATAGGTCGGAAACACGGATTTACTTCAGCGCAAGGAATCAATGGCAGCGCGAGCGGTCGGTCGGCCCGAATCCCCGGTAATACTTTTTTCCCATGAGCTCACAGACTTTCAATCCGACCTGTTGTTCCTGAACCTGAGACAGCGAGGGACTCACCTCGTCACAAGCAATGCCCTTCAGACCAAAGGCCAAGATTGACATCGTCGCACTGCCAACGGCACTCACAGGCAGCCCGACTTGCATGACCCCGGGAAAAGAACAGACGACACTGATTGTTCCAAACACGACACCAGCCCCCTCAAAAAGCCTGATCAGATCTGGCTTTCCGCGGCAGAGCAAGGCATCTGGCGGCAGGAACGACATGAAACCACTGTGCCCGCTTTCATTCAAAGAATTTTGTCGCTGGCAAAGCTCGATATCAATTATTTCAACCGGAACTTCAGCCAAAGCTTCATCCCGAAGTTCAGTCTCCTGTTTCAGGTGCGCGCCGGGCTGAGACCCACAGGCCGAGATCAAGCCGAACGCAAACATGGCAGCGAGCCCTTTGCAGAAAGCGTTGATTCCATTTCCATCATTACTGTTACTTTGAAACATGCTGACTCCTTTATGGCGGCAGTGCCTTCAACGCTAATTCACGGATCGCGCCATCGTTCAACTGGCGTAAGTCTATTGATTACGGGTACTTATAACTAACTACATCGACCCCAATTGAACCCTGGCCTATATTCTGACCACCGGAAGCCACGTTATTCAGCCACACGCCTGCTATGATTAAAAACGATGCCACGCCTTTTAAAAAAAATCGCAGTCCGTACGGGCCTCGCCAGACTTGATCCCGGTGTTCAAAAACGCCTTGGTCGGGACTACTTTTACCTCAGGACATACAGCAGCGACGTCCTTTCGGCACCAGTCAAGGAACTTGAGTTGCTTGAGGAAGTGGAACGCGCAGCGCACGAAGCGAAATCACAAAACAATGATACCGGTGCAAGCGACGGCATCATTGACTTGTCCCAAGGCATGCCTGACCTTTCGACTTTCTTTCCCCTGCCGGCGATCCTGCAGGAGGCTTCCCTTCGCAATGAAGCGATGGTCAATCTGCAAAAATATCCACGGGCTTTTGGCCAACCAGCTGCCCTTTCGTCCGTGGCTCACAAGATCACAGCAGATACGGGCGTCGTTTACGATCCCGCCCATGAAATTCTTTTGTGCAACGGAGCCTCTCAAGGCTTGGCTCACGCCCTGGAGTGTTTCGTCGATCCGGGCGAAGCCGTGGTCCTGTTTGATCCTTGTTACATGTTTTACCAGTGGCTGGCCCAGACCAGGGGATTGAGGGTGCGACGCGTTGGCAGGTCCAGAAATGACATCGCAGGTCGCGACCCCGCAATAAAGGATCGCATCAATCAGCGTGATCTTGAGCGGGCCATGCGCGGCGCCAAAGCCATCATCATCAACAGCCCGTCAAATCCCGATGGCAGCATGATTCACGTCGAGGATTTGAAACTGATTGCTGCCCTGGCTGCGCGCCATAATTGCATCATCATCAGCGACGAGGTCTATTCGGGATTTTGCTGGTCTCAAAAATTCACTAGCATTGCCAGCATACCGGCGGCACGCTCGCGAACCATTGTCGTCTCAAGCTTGAGCAAATCCCACGGCCTGCCGGGACTGAGGGCTGGATGGTGTGCGGGTCCAGCCGCCCTCATTCGCCCCCTTGGCATGTTGATGTCAATCCGTGTGCCATGCGTCAGCGCGATGGTTCAAGAAGTATTGCCCGCGTTGATTGAGGCCGAATCTAAATTTTCACTTGAACGGCACGATCGATTTATCTCGCGTCGTGATTCTGCGTTATTTCACGCTAAAACAACTGGATTCACGCCAAATGCACCCGATGGAGCATTTTATTTGTGGAGCAAAGTCCCCGATGGATTTTCATCGGGATACGATTTTGCCCGCTGGTGCCTTGAACAATGCCGCGTCGTGGTAATGCCCGGAGAACCCTTTGGCCCTTCCGGCAAGGGAATGTTTCGATACAGCTGGGGCGGACCGAAGGAGTCTTTTACAACGGCAATGCAACGGATTCAGGCATTTGAGCCCTGAACGTCTGAAAACGGATCATCTGCGATCGCATGGCCCCCTCATCAAGGTCAAACCCAAGACCGCGCCGGGCATCGGGCGCCAGCGAGGCCACTGATTTTTTCAATCGATCGGATCGAAATACGCTACGCGCGAGTATCATCCCCGAAAATGACTCTTCCATCCACAGGTTTGAAACCTGGGTGCTGAGAAGATTGGCTGACGCACCCAACACACGATCTTCACCAACAAGTGCACCAAAGGCAACGCGGGCACCCGCCCGGCTGGCTTGATCCACCGCCATCAGGGCACCGGTGATTCCACCGCACTTGCCAACGCGGATGTTCCAAATCGAAACTTCAGGACAGAGGGCGAACGCACGACAGGATTCTTCGCCTGACAGCACCTCATCCGCCATGATGACGACCCCTGTATTACGCCCAAACAAGGCCAACGATTCAGCATCGGCTGGACACACGGGATCCTCAAAGGCTGCAAGACGCTGACGCAAAACCGAATGCTGTTGAAATATCAGGTTCAAAAATTCATGCGCTGCTGCTGCGGAGTATCCCTGATTTGCATCAAGCGTGACATCGGCACGTGGCCCCATGCATCGAATCACCATGCCAACGCGTTGAATGCTTTGAGGGTCACCCACCTTTACCTTGAAGTGTTTGAAGCCGAAGCACCTGTATCCAAAGGTCAGCATCGCCGCCAACCAGGGACGGACCATTGGAATTGTGGCGCGCCTTGCCACGGCATTATCCGCAAGAAAAAGCGGATCTTTCGTGGACCGGGAATGACTGCCGTACCGCGATTCAATTTTAGACCGCGTTTCGTGCAGAAGGCGCTCAGGTGAAAGATCCAGGGCTTTGGACACCCAATCAAACAAGGCCACATCGAAGGCGCTCCACACCGCAAGTTGGTTTGTAGACGATACGGTCGACCAAGCATCAATCAGCAGGTCAATCGCCCCCTCAAGACGTCCGCCCCCAGAAGTTGCCGCCGCCATCACTGGTACAGCCAGTTTTTCAAACAAGGCCTGGCAGTGCGCGAGAGATCCATCGACGGTCTCACCTGTGACATAGGAGCGCGGCAGGGCTTCTCCCAAACCAAAAATTCGGCGACCATCAACAACACCGGAAATCCGGATCACCAACCCCTCGTTGGCTGACCTTTCGCCGTGTGCATGGCGAATCCGAAAGCGAAACGGACTGCGCCGGTGAAACACCTCCAGCTGAAACGACGGACCATTCATGGAATGCCTCCCGCTTTTGATTTCTGACAGGCCATCGCCTTGGCGAGCAAATCGGGATGCTGCAAAAGCAGGCCGTGGCGACGCGAATCGTAGTGAATAATATCGGCTCCACTCTGCTGAATAAGTGATTTTGTTCTTGGTAAATCAATCACCGGATCTTCAGATGGTACATGAAATGAAACTATCGGACGTGCATTGGTCGAGTCAGGCACGAGGCTTCCCGGGATGACCCGGTTGCGCACAATTTTTTGAAAGGCTGCAGTTACCTTCAAAAAATCAAGAGAAACATGAGCATTTCGGAGTGCGTCTGCTGCAATCCAGGAAATGATTTCCGGTTGTTCTGAAAAATCAGAGGGCACTAAAGTCAGTGGCAGGCGCCCGGAAATAAATCCGCCACCGGTAAAAGAATCAGCAACAGTGCGCCACAGGATTCGGCGTTGCAATTTCTTATGGGGAAAAATGCCTGGGGCAACAAGATGCAGGGATTCGACTTGTCGCCAGGATTCGACCGGTCCATCAAAAAAGAAAGCCAAAGCCGCAAGGGCACCCCACGAAGTGGCAACAACATCAATTTTGGAATCACTTCTACGATCAATCCTGGAAAGTGGCTCAGACCCGGCGCCTCCAGATGATCGGGCACGTTCAAGGCAGGCCTGGATCCACGAAAATCCGGAGTCCATGGATCGGACGTCACCGCGCCAACCTTCGCGGTCCGTGGCAAAAACTTTTTCCCAAACACCGGTGGCGAGGGCATGACGAGCAAAAGGGCCGAACCACCCTGAATGGCTTTCGGCCCCATGAAGGCAGACTATATGTCGTGAAATTCCGCCGGTGGTTCCGGCAAAAGTTCCTGGGGGAATAGATTCTCTATTTGATTGCGTCCAAACTTGCCCCAACACGAATCCAACCTTCCTCGGCATGCGCAAACTTGAGGCGCATGCGCTTCAACGCCGGAATCACCGACGACAAGTCCGGAAGTGGCAGGGCAAAACTCTGATGCAAGCCAGGCTTCAATACCTCGTCCGAAAACTGGACGAGGAGCTGTGACGGATCGAGACGGCTGGAAGCTGCTTTTAAAACTGGTTCGCCCACGCGCACAAACTCAATGGATTGATCGTCGGCCATACGCGGCTCGTATGTCAACTCCAGCGAGCTTGCCGTCTGACGAATCGCGTGCTGGCTGACAGCCTCAAAATTGGCGGTCAGCGTCATGCGTCCGTCAGTAAATTTGATTGAAATCGGCTTTTTCTGGGCGAATACAAGACTGACGCCAGCGTACTTGAAGGTCGTCCAAACCGGCGGAACCGCCGATGCGCCTAAGGCGACAAACAATTGGGAAAGGGCCGCTGCAGGAATGGTTTTGCCACCAATGGCTTTTTCTGCGGCGTACTCTGCCGCCTCTTGCGTCACACCAATCATCAACGGAGCTTGCTGTTCACCGGTCAAAGCCACGGAATCCACCGGAGCCCGGACCACCGTCGTATCTTCAAAGGTCTCATCGCCGAGGCTACTGAACCACATGGCTTCCGTCGTGCTTTGAAACAGCTGCTTGCCCGGCAGGTAACCACTATCGACAAACCACTCCCGGAAAGTCCGGACCAGGGTTGCATTGAAATTCAAAATGAATTCACCGGCGCGCTCGTCCACGACGTTGCCAATTTCTTTTGAGACGCGCTGCCCAATGGCGATCTGCTGTTTAGGCAATTCACGGTTCACCGTGGCCCATGCCTCTTCTGCGGCGCGCGCACGTTTGTAGCCGGAGAACCAACCTGATGCCGTCACATCGAGGCCCGTGACCTCAAGCAAAGATTCAAAGGTTCCTTTGACGGGCTTGCCCGCGGCTGATTTAAGACTGATATGCATGGGTTTGATGCTTTGAGTTTTAACGTCTGCCGTGCCAGTCATTTCAATGTGAATGTCAGAACGGGGATCGTGAGCACCGCTGATGTCAATGTGGGTCTGGGCATCAATGAATGTCGTGAGCTGAGTATCAATGTCGGACGGCACTAGTTCTATGGTGAGCTTGCCATTTGTCGAGGCGTTGGCCTGAATGGCAACCCCGTTAAAGTTGTCCTTTATCGTCCGCTTGTCCGTGATCGGGACCCGGATCATTTCCTCAAGGGCTGACTTGGAGATCATGAGAAACGCGTTGCGTTCCGGCTGATTGCCGGACGGCTCATCTAATGCCGCGTCTGATGTCACGTCTGATGAAGTGCCTGCCAGGCCGAACAACGTTCCAGCTTTCTGATCCGCGCGGCCACAGGCGCTAACGGATCCGAGAATTGCAAGAGCGACCGCAGCGGCTGCGCTTCCAGTCAAGTTGCGTTTCATGGAGCCTCCTCAGGTATCGATACCGTGAACAAATTGGCCAAGCGGCCAGCATCATTCTTAATAAATTTTAATGTTTTTATCAAACGATAAATTTAATTATTATAATCAATAATAACAAACGGTTGCGGTCGCTTTTCGGGCGCATCGCCTTTTTACATTGCCCACCAAAGGTGCAAAGATCACCGGAATCATGCTTTACCGCCGCCCCATAGGGTCATTGCTGCTGGCTCTGAAGAGACCCCAACTGAGGGCCTTTCAGCAGGCGTTGGAGGATTTTGAAGCTGCCCAGACGGCCGTCCTGGCCCGGGCGATGAACCAGATCAGGGGCAGCCAGTTCGCCTTGGCGCACGGATGCGGCAGGACGCAGCCAAAGCTCGAGGCCTTTCCCATTTGCGACTACGAGGATCTCCGCCCTTGGATCGAACGTTTCGCCGCCGGTGATGCTGGCGCGTTATTTGGTCCAGATTCCGGGATCACTCCCCGACGCTGCCAATTCGTCACGACAAGTGGCACCACCGGCCTTCCCAAGTTGATTCCAGTGACTCCGACATCCTTTGCCGTTCAGGCTGCCAGTTGGCAGGCATGGGGGCTGTCAGCCTTTGAGGCGCATCGGGATGCCGCCTTCTGGGATGTGCTTCCGATTTCTTCACCGGCTCCACGTTCGATGAGCGGGCTTGCAACCTGGGCCATGCAATCCTCCAGTTTCAAAACCTTATATGCGGTGCCGGACCAGGCACAAAAGATCACCCCCTTTGAATTAAAGATTAAAGCCCTGCTGCGTCTGACCATTGGCAACCCCAACATCGGAATGCTGATGACCGCCAATCCATCGACCTTACTTATGCTGGTGCAGCAACTCGATGCCCACGCCTTTGACTTGGTTCGCGACTTGCGACAGGGAAGTTTTTTCGCCGGCGACCCGGCCCAACTCGGGGTCCCTACCCTTGGCCGCCGGAATGCGGCCGCCGCAAAACGCCTGGACCGTATTTTAACGCAACGTGGACGCTTGACCCCGATTGATGTTTGGCCGCACCTGAAGCTCATTGCCATGTGGCTCGGCGGAACCCTGTCGCATTACAGCGAGGCTCTGCGTCCAACGCTGGGCCACGTGCCATGGCGCGACCATGGTCTGGTGGCGTCAGAGGGACGCTTCACGGTCCCTTTGGGTGACGGATCCCCAGACGGCGTTCTGGATCCCCGCGTGGCTTATTACGAGTTTCTGCCGGTCGAGTCCGGAGGTTTTGACTCCGCTGAAAACCGGCACGATCCGATTGCGCAAACCAGTAAATTGATTCGCGGACGGGACTTGATTCAAGGACAAAGTTACCACCTCGTGGTCACGACCCTCGGTGGCCTTGTCCGCTATGACATGCACGACATCATTGAGTGCCGCGGCCACATCGGAGGCAGGCTTGGGACGGCCCCCATCGTAAGGTTTCTGCGCAAAAGCAGCCAATTTGCCAACATCACGGGCGAAAAACTGTCAGCATTCCAGGTCGCAGAGGCATTGACCCAACTGGGGAATGCCCGTGATGGACGTGATGGACGCCCTGGATGCGATGACACGATAAAAACCAGCCATTTCATGACCCTCGCCCCAAACCGGGACGGATATCCTCCACACTACGTTTTGTATGCCGAGTCCACGCGTCAAGTCCGAAGCGAATGGGAGTCGGTGGCGCGGGCGCTCGACGAACGCCTATCCAGCCTGAACTGTGAATATCAGGACAAACGTGCTTCGGGTCGCCTCGGGACGGTCACGGTCGCTTTCCTCCGCCCAGGCAGTTTAGAACAATTGCGGACTCGTCATCTGGACCGCGCGCCCGGCGCGACGGCCGAGCAATTCAAGCAACCTGTTCTATGGGATGACCTCACAAGTCCCTTGAGGGACATGGCTTTTGAGGTGTAGGACTCTCCCGTGACCATCATGGGGAATGCCTGCAATGAAGAGCCAGCGGCCAGGAATATTTTCACGACTGCCATTTGCCTTGCGTCGGCTAATGAACGAACGCATTTGCGATGTGCTGGAGAAACTCGGCGCGTCGAGTGAACGAAATCCCATCAAGCGTCACGTCGAAAACCTCTACGAGGAACTCCACGACGCCGGTGTAAAACACTTGCGTCCCGACGTGTACCTTGGCGACGAGTGGTTCAGCCCCGGTGGGATTCCCGCAATTGCTGTTCCATTTTACCTTGCCCACACGGACCTGAAGGAAATTGAATTTCTACTGACTGGATCCGTCGAAGGCGGAACGCCAGCCAAGATGCGAAAACTGCTGCGTCATGAGGCCGGCCATTCTTTTGACCACGGCTATAAAATTGCCCGCGATATGCGCTGGCGAAATACTTTTGGACGGGCGCCGACAATATACCGCCCGGAAGTCTACATGCCAGACTCAACGAGTTTGAATCACGTGACGCATTTGCCGGATCATTATGCCCAGTCACATCCTGATGAGGATTTCGCAGAAACCTTTGCCGTCGCGATCACCCCGGGCCTTGACTGGGAAACACGCTACGCTGGACGCCGAGGGGCATTGGGCAAGCTGTATTACGTCCAATCGCTGATCCGCCGCCACGGCAGCCAGCGCCCCCGGGAACGTGAGATCGTCCGCACCTACGATGCACGGCGCATGCGAATGACCCTGGCGCGATACTACGATCTACGTCTTGTCCGCGAGGCAAGATGGCAACGCATGCAATCGCGCCTCATCGAAGCATAATGTCAAAAAATTGACGCGTTCCTTGCGGCACTAAATTTTCTGCGGAATCTGGCGATACCTCTAACAGGAGGAATCGCAAAGCCTTGACCGCCAAGCTCAACATCATGTTGCTCTATGACCTTGCCTGCGCGCCAGACAATCGGGCCGGTCATGAGCGCTGGTTTATGACCGGAGACGATTTCCGCGATGAACGCCATGTGATGAAGGCATTGCGGCGCAATGGCCATACGGTGGAACCATTTGGCCTTTACAATGACCTCAACCCACTTTTGACAAAACTTTCCGGCATGCGCCCCGACGTCGTGTTCAACATGTGTGAATCGTTTTCGAGTCGCCGGCGCCACGAGGCTGATGTGATGTCTGTCCTGGAAATGCTGGATGTTGCGCATACGGGGGCCAGCGCCGAAGGGCTAAATCTTTGCAAAGACAAAGCCCTGTCAAAAAAAATCGTAGCCTTCCACGGGGTCAGCATTCCCAAGTTTGCAGTAATTAAGCAATCGCAAGATGGAAACCTTTCAAGCAAACGAGGAACGGTTGATACGGCAAGTCAACTAAGTTCACTAAAGTGGCCCGCCATCTGCAAACCACTGGACCGCGACAGCAGTGAAGGCATCAGCAAATCATCGGTCGTCCGCGACAGCGCATCATGCCTGCGTCATGTTGCCCGTCTGCAAAAAAAATATCAGACAGGAGTCATCGTCGAAGAGTTTATCGCGGGACGGGAAATTTATGTTGGCATGGTCGAACTGCCGGGCAGAAAAAATCTGGTCGTGCTCCCGCCCCGGGAACTTTATACGGGGACAGGCCCCGGCTTCGTCACATGGCGGGCCAAATGGGACAAGGACTACCGCATCCGGCATGGAATCGACAGCGGCCGCGCCAGAAAAATAGAACAGACCGTCATGCGCCGCCTTGAAGAAGTCGCCCGAGAGACCTTCCGAGCCTTGGAACTGTCAGGATATGCGCGGCTTGACTTACGTCTGCGAGAAAATGGGGACCCGGTTTTCATCGAAGCCAACCCCAACCCATCCATCCGCCGGGGCGATGATTTTGCCGCAGCAGCCCTTGCCGCAGGAATTGATTACGATGATCTGATCGAGGCCATTGTCAAAACGGCCCTGGCCCGCCATGAACGCAGCAAAATCGCTGCCTGAAACGCGTTCAATTTCCCAGATGACGAATAAAAAAATCACGCGCCGCAGTGGCTGCCGCCTGGCGCGAATTCGTTAATTCATGTTGATCTGGAAAATTCTTTTTTTCTGCATTAGCGCCAGCATTGTCGCACACTGATCTACCAAGTGGATCACCGTCGGCCATGATGCACAACAGGGGACGAGGCGCGATGCCACGAATCGCTGATTCGGGAGCAGAAGACCCCCACAAAAGATTAGGAAGGGGCACCATTGCCACCATGGCTTTGACCCGCGCATCGCCCTTCGTAAAGACAATGCCCGTCATCGCACCCATGCTGGCTCCCGCGTAACCCAAGCGATCGGAACGGACTTCTGGTCGCGATGCCAACCAGGTTAGTGCCGCACCGTAATCTGCAACGGTCCATTGCATGACGCGGTCCTTGTTGGTCACCCGGTCTGCCTTCGAAATCGCTGGCAACCGCTCGCCTGTTCCAGGCCAATCCATGGTCATCACGACGAAGTTGGCCGCGGCCAGAATGCGTGCCGCCTCGGCGACACCGCCATCGTCTTTGTTGCCTGTAATGCCATACATGAAAATCAATCCAGGCAGCTTTTTTTGCCCTCGATTCGCCGGAACCCAAAGGTATCCAGGAACCTGATCCGAGCGGCTCCCGGTAAACTGAATCCTCTGACGCGTTGCGCCACTGCTTGCGGGCGGGACTGTTGTTGGATTGCCTGAACCTGGCGTCGAAGCCGAAGCCGAAGCCGAAGTTGCCGCAGATGATCCGGATGCGGGACCGGCAGGAAGAGCCTTGCCCGTCACAGTGTATTCCTGGGAGCAGCCTGCAGACAGTAACGCCACCGTAAAGCCGATCAGCCCCAGAGAATGATTTTTTTTTGCGCCACGCATAAGGGGATATCGGAATAATCCGGATATTCCTTGAGTGAAAACAGGCATTCGATTAAGAGTCGGCCTCCTATGCTCGTAAACGGATACATTGACCGACGATTTGAGCGACTTGGCCGTTTGGTCGGGGAAGACGGCGTGCGCCGGCTTCACGATTCTCATGTCCTGGTGGCTGGGATGGGAGGGGTTGGGTCGTGGGCTTGCGAAGCCCTTGTCCGATCCGGTATCGGTCGCATAACCCTGGTCGACATGGACCGGGTTTCCTTGACGACCATCAATCGGCAGATGCCGGCACTAGAAGACACCATCGACCGTCCAAAAGTCGAGGTTGTCGCCGAACGCCTGAAGCAGATCTCGCCGCGGGCAAAAATCTGTCCGCTCTTCGAACACATCAATCCTGACTCCTTGCCGGCTCTGCTCGACCCGAAATCCCACGACGGCAAGCCAATCGATTTTGTGATCGACGCGATCGATCAGCTTGGCAACAAATGCGCCCTGATTGTCGCCTGCAAAAAAAATGGAATCCCAATCATAATCTCCACCGGTGCCGGTGGACGCATGGATCCGACCCAGGTCCGAATTGCTGATCTGGCCAAGACCAGCATTGATCCCCTGGCTCGAATGGTCCGCGTTTACCTGCGAAAAAAACACGGCTTCTCGACAAACTCGACCTTCAAAATTCCCGCGGTTTTCTCTGCGGAGATTCCGGTCGAACCAATTCCCCCATCCCACCCCGATGCAGAGCGCGGGCGCAGTGAAATCACTAGCGCCGAAGGCTTCGATCCACAGGCCCCCCTGAGTGAAGAAGACTTGGCCAACAAGCGCAATGTCATCATGGGCACCATGGTGGGCGTCACATCCGTTTTCGGAATGGCTGCCGCCTCCCATGTGCTGCGGGAACTATTGGCAAAGCCGACAGGTTTTGCGGAAAATTCAAGTCCGCAAGTTTAAAGCCCCTCATCCATGCCCTCCAAACATCCGAAAAGGATTCTGGAAAAGTAAAAGGGCAGCATGGAAAAAATCCCGCAAAAGCGAAGGCTGACTGACGTCGACGACAGCGTGTTCACGCTGCGACGGCGCAGCAAGTTTTCGCTTTTTATTGCGCTGATCTGTGTGCTTTTCCCGGTTCTCTTTATTGGCAGTCAGATCAAGGAACTCTTGTCGCCTGCGACTGATATTTACCGCGACCCCTCATTTGAAAATTTGACCCGCGAAGGGATTGAATGGGACGTTTTTTACGGTGCGTCAGAAATGTGCGGAGGCATTGAATGCCATCTGACAGCCGATTATCCTGCCGCGAAGTTCACCAAACAAATGGTACTGCCCGCTAGGGAGTTCCCACTGACCGGCTATCAGCCAGGTCAAACCATATACCTTCGCACCAGGATTAAAATCCCGGAGCGCCTTCTCAGTGAACCCAAGCCAATCGCCCTGCATTCGCTCTACGTTTGGGCAAAAAAATACGAATTTTTTGTCAACGGAGTCCAAATCGATGAAGGCGAGGCAGAAACCCTGAACCTGACAATTCCCCGTCGCTTAATCGCCAGCGACGGGATGGCGAACCTCGCCGTCCGGATCGATCCAGGCAGTCTTCCATATCAAGGAATCGCAAACAGGAAGGATCTCTTGATTGGTGATCGCGCGGCCCTGACTGCCACAGCCTTCAAACCGCGCGAATTGAAAACCACATATTACCTCTGGTTCCTTTTACCGCGCCTGACGTTCTGCTTCATCTTTGCGTTTCTTTACGTGTTTCTTGCGCAGAACCGGGAACTTTTCTCATTCATCCTCTATATCCTGGTCTCCTCTGTCGGGATCCATCTAGACTCTGGATACTCTGAATGGCTCGAGGCATGGGGCGTCAATCGTGGCATCATGGCTCCAGCAGTTCAGTCGTTCACCGACTTGTTTCTAATATTGTTCATCCATGATTTTTTCCGCATGAAAGTCCCAGGATTTTTCAAACGTTTCCGCATTGGGATATTTGTCCAGGCCAGTCTGATTGCCATCGCATGGGCAATCTTGCCAGCGAAGGCTACGGTAAATTTAACTTTTGCTTTTGCGATTCTGGCCCGGACGTTTGCCGTCGTTTATGGGCTCTATGCCTCATGGACCACCATGGTGCTGTTGAAGAAAAACAAAAAAAGTCCTGGCCGGATCGTCACCGCCAAAATCCTGTTTACCTTCTTTGTTGTAGCTCTGGTTCCAATGTTTCTGGAAAACCGGCGCCTCCTGGCTGACGTACTCAACCTGAATCCGAGCGGATTTCCATGGACGTTTGCGTTTGATTTGATTTTGTTCGCCGTCCTGGCATCGATCACGGCCTATGATTACGGAGTGACTGCAAACGCGAAAATGCGCGTTGAACGCGACTTGAAGGTGATGGAGGACAGGCTGGAACTTGGAAGATCTGTTCAGAACATGCTCCTTCCGACAGAACGATCTGGTACCTCTGGCGACCTTCAATACCAGTTCTACTTTGAGACCGCACAAACGATGGCAGGTGATTGGTACTACGTCTGGCATGCCGCCGATGGCTCGACCCGGCTGTTCGTCGGAGATGTCACCGGGAAGGGTCCGCAAGCTGCGCTTGCTGTGGCTGCGATCATCAGCGCCTTAACCCGCCACCATGAAAACCAGGACACCGTTGTTTCAACAATCGAATCGCTCAACCATCATCTGTTCAAATTATTTGGCGGAAGGGTCATGTCAACCATGAGCGTAACGATCCTCGCGGAATCAGGCAATCCAGGCATGGTAACCTTAGTCAATTGTGGCACTCCAGGCTGGGTCACGAGTGCCGCATGCCCCGCGAAAGCGCGCTACCTGCCCCTAACCTCTCAACAGCTCGGGACCCAGGAAAGTGTGCGAATGAACACCCTGACATTACGCCTAGAACCCGGTGAGTTTATCGGAACATTCACCGACGGTTGCATCGACGGCAGCCGGGCCACCAAAAAATTTATAGACCTGATTGGCACCCACAGGCCCACGGACCAAAATTTCATCTATCGGCTGATGATCGATGCTGGAAAAGAAACGGTCCAGTCAGATGACCGGACCGCGCTGGTGATTACCAACAATGTCAACCTGGCTTTTTTGCGTCGAGCGCTTCCCTGAGGGAGTTTGAAAAGAACCTTCCGATGGGCAGCGTTCCGTAATTCACGGTCTCATACTGGAGACCTTTTCGGTCAGAGAAATAAACCGACTCGACACCGGTAGATCCATTGAATCTTTGCGCAGTGTTTAGCAGATCGTAGGTCAAGCCTTCGCCCAGATCACTGTCGCAGGATTCGAAAAAAACAAGCGGCAGTGCCACACTAAATTCCTGCAGCAAGGCAACCATGGCGGTCTTGGTTATTCCCGGGGTTTCCAGAGGGCGTGCCTCCGATGCAAGATCGTTCTTGAGGTCACCGGTCTTGAGGTCGCCGGTCTTGAGGTCGCCCACTTTAAGATCACCGACTTTGAGGTCACCGGTTTTCAGTTCACCGACCTTGAGATCACCAACCTTGAGATCCCCACTTTTCAGGTCACCGACTTTGAGATCCCCAACCTTTAAATCACCAACCTTGAGATCACCGATCTTCAAATCACCAACCTTCAAGTCTTTCAAGAATGCTTCCGCCGAATCACCGAGCCCCAGATCACCGACCTTCAAATCGGATACCTTCAGATCACCAAACGATGCGTTTACGGACGAGAGATCGATATCCTCCAGTCGGGTTCCTTTCAGGATCAATTCACCAATGCGAGTTCCGTTAGGCAGGACGAGATCAACAAAACGCATCTCCCTGATGGAAACCGTCGACGCAATTTCGACGTACCTGGCCGCGAGTGCATTGTCATCGAGAAGGTCAGAGCGATAAGAGAGCTTCGGCGCAACGACGTAATCTCCACCGCCGTGCGACTTGGAAATCAGGACATAAGCAAAGTCGGAGGAAGCGATATTTTTTGCCATCAAGATGGATTTTACAGTATTCTGCATTGCCTCAAATGCCTTTTGAGATGATAGAGGCATTTCTCCGTAACGGAAGTCCTGAAGTTCTTCCGCAGACAGGTCCACCTTGAAATCAACTTCCTCAACCTTGCCCTGATAGTCCCCAGGCAAGCAGAAACGCACCTTGCCCAGGCGAGTTAGTTTGTTCGTGAAAATAAAAAGCCCTGTTTTACGGCCATTGATGTCCGGACGACAAATTTGGCTTTCGAGGCCATTGGCGTCTTTTTGAACTTGAACTGCAAATCTGCTCAAGTCGTTTTGGTAGGACATCGCAATGCGAGCAAGGGTGGCTTTGCCAGTTGGAGAAGTGATGCTGCTTCGCTCTGCCGCGGCCAACGCGTTTCCAATCCGCGCGTATTGATCTGCGATGACGGGCGTGGGGGGAGTCTCGTTGGCATAGAATATGACCATTTCGCCGTTGCCCTTGCGAACAGCCATCCCCTCGGCGCCGTCAATATCCTTAGCCTTGGAATACTGGAACTGACAGGCGCTAACGCCCGGCACTGCCATCATCACGAAAAAGGAAAACAGAACCTTGCGGATTGACAAATTCACTGTGACCCCCTTAGAAGTCACATCTCTTCGGTAATTAGTAGTTGAAACTGAAGTGTAGTGTGAATTTTGCTGTGATTACAGCATCTTCAACGAGGATCCAAAAAGCTTGTCAGGCTGAACTCATAATATTCAAAATTGGGGCTATTTAATCCCGCAACCGGAAAACTGGCAGTCAATTTGGCTATGTACGGAATCACAAACTCTTTGCGCTGAAAGGCTTCAACCGTGTTCATGGAGAAGCCGATTTCTTGCGTGATTAATTCCGTGTCAGAATTTGCAGAGATTTTTGAATAGTTGCCTACGATACTTCCCGTATAGCGATCGCCAAAATGGCGATGGTCCGCAAATCGTAGATTGCCTTTGAACATGCCGGTTCCAAATTCCAATGCAGCACCGAGTTCATAGTCATCACCTGGATTATGAAGAACATTTGTTTTACGGTCCGCAGCGACAATGGATTCGCTATCCTCGGGGACCCGACGCTTAACCCTTGCATCCATGTTATAAGCGTACATCTGATCAAATGAAGCACTAAAGTACGGTGTGAATTGAATACGTTGCGACAGAGACTGTCCGACCGAAACATAGCCCTTTCCAAGTCCGATATCGTTTATGAGATCTGGGTCGTCGGCATGACCAGTCGGCAGTGACAGGGACGGGCTGTATTCAAATGCGATTGGCATTCCGTCCATTAGTTCAATATTGAAAGCCGTCTTGAGGCCGACTTGAAGATCACCGATTCCTGAATATTGCCACCGGTCGATCGGTCCGTACCCCTCGGATTCGATTGAATTTCGAATCGTTGCAACGTCCAGCAGACTGGCCTGCTCCAGGCCCTGGCGCAATTCGTCAAAAGCGATGTTCCCAAGTCTTTCGAGAATGGATTTGGCGTTATTTATGCCGCTAAACACGATCCTGTTTTTAACCAGGGCAGTCGTCCAGGGAGCACCGACGAAAACCGTCATGTCCTTGCTTGCGCCATAGGCAAATCCGAAAACGGAAGCCGAAATATCCGCAGATACGTGTTGCTGCAAGACTCCAAGATCAAGAGCCGTCTCGGAAGGATCGCCAACCGTTTGCAAAACAGTGGCGAGGCGCTGGAGATCCTTGCCTCCCCTGCCACTCAAGAGCATTTCGTTGTCGAAACGCATGGTGTAGTCAGCACCAATCGGACGCAGCTGAAAATTCGAATCAAACGCGTTTTCCTGGCTTTTATAAGAACGGTAACCGACCTGCCACGCAACAATACCCTCAGGAAGAAGGCCCTGTGCAGCCGCAGTCCCGGGTAGCATCGCTGCTGAAATCGCCGCGAGCAATCCAGTGAAAATGGTTAGATTGCTGCTGCTGCGTCCCAAGCGTTAATTCCTGCGTCAATGGTTTGAATCAAGGCGGCAATTTCCGATTCGTTGACGCTATAACTCTTCAGGCGGAAAAGAGCCTCACGGCACCAGATCGCTTCTTCCGGCGAGAGATCCAGTTGGGAGTTCGCGTTCAGCTTTTCAGAAAGATTATTAATCAATTTTTGGCCCAGAGATGCAATCCGACGACGGACAAATCCACTACGCATCATCTGCTGTTCGACTCTGGCAAGGGTGGCAATCAACTCTGCCTGCCTGGCCACGGGCAATGCCGTGACTCCGGATTCAAATGCCTGCCAATCAGAACTTCTGCGAAGTGAGCGCAACACACTCAGACGAAGGGCATCCTGCAGTTTTGGGAGTGCATCACGGACGATCGTCTTGTCCGACTCGGAAAGGCCTGAGGAATCAATCGATTGAATTTCTTGGGTCCATGCCGTCAGCACGTTGGCCACGCGAACCATGCTGATCAAATTCGTTTCACTGCGCTCTACCCTTTGTTCTGGAATCGAATAAGAATCACCAATGGTCATCGTATCAAGTGCTACCATTTCTTCGCCCAGAAGGACCTGCATCCCCTGCAAAAACGCCAACCCGAGGCGTTGCGAGTCCGCGGGAAAAAGATTTGAATCGCCAGATCCGAATAATGCAGCGGGATATTTCCGGGATTCGGCCCTTAAACTTTTGAAGATCGCGGCCCCAGCGCGCCAAACCCGGACTTGCTCAGACAAATCAATTGAGCCGGGCTGTCGTTGCCATTGCTCTTTACCGTTAACAATCAATTTTAGTGAGGACATTGGCTGATACGCAATTTTGAGTCGACCCGACATCCCAAGAAGTGGCGCCCCAGTTGCCGGAAGCATCTCAAAACCGAGAAGATTTCCCGAAGGATCGCGGGGATTCAACATGAGGCCACCGTATATGCGTCCGTCAAAGCCGCGTTTGACACCAAGGACATAATTAATCTCTGCCATCATCCGCGCCCAACTAACTAGTTGGATGTCTTGCTCCAGAGGCAGGTTTTTACGGCTGCGACCCGGCCCGGTTGTCCAAGGTGCTGGAGCGCTTGCAACAAGGAGCCAGCGGGACGCGATACTTCCGACATCAAAACCATCAGGACGCACAGAGTTTCCGGTGGACCGGGCTGGAATTTGCCACGGAAGGGGAGCAAATCCGTCAAAATAAAGTTTCTGCGATGACCCAATTTTCAACGGATTTTGCCATGCGTTCTGAATCAGGGCCAACAGATTGGAGTGGACCGTGCTTTCAAGTTGGGAGTCACTCGCAAAAATCCTGGAAATCATCCCGTCAGCACCACCAGGCAGCTGTAGAACGGCCTGAATCCGTTTGTCTTTGAGGATAGCCTCACGAACTTGTGGAACGAGTACCTGCGGAAGTGAACCGTAAGTTTCAAGGGTTCTTGTCAGGACCCTGTGCGACCAGCGAGGAGCACATTCGCAATCCGAAACAGCCCACAGCAGTTCATCGTAATCCATGGCCTGAAATCGTTCGCGAACCGCGGAGCCTTTAAGGATATCAACGCCACTGAAAGTAACGCGGATTGAATCGTTTTCAAGAGGCAACGTGGCATCCTGAGCGATTCCCTGCCCATTGGATTCCAAGGATCCATTCTCATAAAGTTTCGGTAGATCGCTACTCGACCGGGGCGTGTCCTGTGCACCGTCCTCGGAACCCATAAAATTTCCAGGAAAAATCCACTGGCAACCCGACAAGGTCTGAGCGATCAGTAGAACGGCAACGATTTTAAATATTCGACGCATGGATATCAACAACATGCCTCCAACACGGACGATGAGCAATTCGCACACCAAGCGTAACCCATTGTAATGCTGAAGGCTGTCGATAAATAAGACGACATAATCCAGCCAAATGTCAAAATATTCGACACTTTATCAAGCGCCCAAGACTGATCTGCCCTTTTCTCGACGAGAGATTCGGGACTTGCATCGCCAAAGCCTTGGTGGCTCGGGACTTGCAGAGTTTCCAGCAAACCCGGAGGAAAAAAATGAAACGTATACAGGCCATCAGCATGTCGACACCGAAGATCAAGTTGCCCATGCAGGCACTCGCCGCACTGGCCCTGCTCTCGATCAACATCGGGTGCGTTTCAAAGGCTCCGAGCGTCGATGTCGCGCCGGGGTCACAGCGGAACCCCAACGCCACAGGGACGATCCCAGGCAATGGATTTGATCAGACCATGGACACGGGCTCACTGAGCGCCGTACTCGATGAACGGATGCTAAAAGATCAGTTCAATATAAACACCGCAAACCTGAACTACAAATTTAGTTACCTCGGCAAGTCCGAATCAGGGGCCATTCGTTTTAGCTCCGGAAAATCACGAGTGAGCCTCTCCAAACTGAAATCGGGTCAGTCTGGAACCGTCTCTCTGGAAATTTCTGAAGGAGCTACGTTGCGCCTTAAAGGTGAACAAACCAACGTAACCCTGCGCCCGGGGCAAAATGAGATGTCCCTGAACCTTCGTAGCGTTAGCCCCCCGACCCCACCGCCAGGTACGAATCCGGGAACAGGTCCAGGAACAAACCCAGGGACGAATCCAGGCATAATTAACAACGGGATCACCCCGCCACAGGACACAAGCTTGTCGATCAATGTGACGATGGATGGAGCGACCCCGCCGCCAGCGCAGCCTAACGTTCAGCCTAACGTTCAACCTAACGCGCAGCCCAACGTTCAGCCAAATATCCAGCCGAACGTGACGCCACAGACACAACCTCAGGCGTGGAATGGAGTCGGTGACCGCGGTAATGAAAATTGGAGCATTGAGTCAATAGAGTAAACTACCGTACGAGAATCGATCCGAAAAGGGACCCAATATGGGTCCCTTTTTTTTTGCCCAACCCCGTAACAGATGAGCCGATTCCAGATTTATTATGTAAGGGCCAAAACCATACCAACCTCACACCCCCGCGTTCTTTGTCGATGGACAATCAGAACAGCCCTCAGACACGGGAGACCTTATGGTCGCGCAGGCTCAAACGATGCAAAGAAGTCGGAACGCCGAAGAAACGATTATTTCACCTCAGGTTTTCGAAAGCCTTAGGCTACTTCGAAAACAAATGGAACTTCTTGTCCCCGAAAAACCACTGGTGTCATCGGTTTCCCTTTGCGCGATTCTGGCACAGGCTCACGTCTTGCTCGAAGACGTCCCCGGAATTGGCAAAACAACCTTCATCAAATCCATCGCAAAAATGTTGGGACTGGACTTCAAGCGCGTTCAGTTCACCAATGACGTTCTACCGAGCGATGTGATTGGGGTTGAAGTTTACAACCAGGAGAAACATAAATTTGAATTCCACAGGGGACCGATCTTCACCCATATTGTCCTGGCCGATGAACTGAACAGGGCATCACCACGCACCCAATCGGCTCTTCTCGAAGCGATGGGAGAAGGATCCGTTACCACCGAGGGTAAGTCACAGATGCTGCCCCGCCCCTTCATTGTCTTTGCCACACAGAACCCAAACGAAAGCATTGGAACCTATCCACTGCCAGAAAGCCAATTGGATCGATTCGCAGCCAAAATCAGGCTGGATTATCCATCCAAGGCCAAAGAAATAGAAATTCTGAGGGTTGCCACCCTTGATCCACTGTCGACAGTTCCAGAAAAACTACTCGCCATGGAAGACCTCTTTAAAACACAAGCAGCCCTAAACGGAGTTTTCGTTGCGGATCGCGTCTTATCCGTCGCTAAGCGTGTTATTGACGCATCCAGGCATGCTGAAAGCATCAAGCTCGGAATATCAACACGAGGCGGAGTCTCATGGATCCGGATGGCAAAGGCCAGGGCATTACTCGAAGGCCGAGACTACGTGATCCCCGACGATCTCATTCATCTTGCGATCTCATGCCTTGCCCACAGGATTATCCCACGCGCAGGTCTTGATAACTCCGAGGCCATTAAAAACATTCTTGCGCAGGTGGAAGTCGATTGATGCCGTCCAGGCAGGACCGGAGCATAGAACGATGTATTATAAATCCGTAAACAGGGGACTGTCCCTGACCACACCCGGTGTCTATGCCTTGGTGTTGGTCTTTGTGTCTGGACTAATCGCAGTAAACACGGGAACAAACGCGCTATTTCTCTTCCTGGCCTGCGGATTGAGCTTAATCCTCATCTCCGGAATTCTGTCGGAATCCGCGATAAAAAACTACGAAATCGACGGATATTTGCAGCATACTGCTGAAACAGGAAAACCATTTGAATTACTCATCATCGTCAAGAACCAGCATCGATACGCACCAATTTACGGATTCGAAAATTACGCCGTAAAGAAGATCCCAAACTCGCTTATTCTGCCGGCCAAGCCAAAAGAGACCTACGGGCACGGTAACGTCCTGAGCCTTCCTGCAAAGGCATCAAAGACCATCGGAATGCAAATGGAGTCGATGGAGAGAGGTCAATACAGCTCCATCAAGTTTCTTCTTCGAACAAACTTTCCTTTTGGACTCATCGACAAATTCAAGATAACCGAAGCCAAGGGCTTCCTCATCGTCCTCCCAAAAATAATCCCTGATCTCTATGAAAATTTAAAACGAGATTATCGGCGCCGCGTTGCCAACAGGGACGATGAACGAGAGTTTTTCTCTCACCGCCCCCACTCGACACAGGATTCAACCCGCCACGTCGATTGGAAAAAGAGTGCAGGGAAACCCACCAGACACTGGGTACAAAAGGAATACCGTTCCGAAGTTGCTGAGTTTGGGATTCTGTTACGGACGAACTGGAGCATCATGCTCCGGACATCGACCGCTGAAACATACGAACACATGATCAGTGTGCTGAGAACCGCCGCAGAGGTGGTAAAAGAGGCGTCGCGTGAGCTGGTCTTACTGCATCAGGACGGGACATACACGGTTGGTTACGACGCAATCAGTCAGCATCTGGCTTCGATACCTCAGTTTGACGAGAAAAACACCAAGTGGCGACACCCCGAATCCAAGTCCGAACTGAAGGGCATTTTCCTTGAGCTTGAATTGTCTGCTGATGGATATGAATGGGGTGAATACATCAGCCCTGCATCCATCATGCCCACAGGAAGCGCGACATGATCAGACGATCCATCCAGAAAATGGCACAGCACCCAATCTGGCGCTACGCTATTATCAGCGCGCCAAATTACTATTTTTTATCGTGGCAATTGATGCTCATCGCAACCTTCACGATGGTTGCAATGAGCCACGCCGCAACGACCCCGCCACTAGTACTCTCGTGCATCCTCTGCATGGCTTCAGCTTTTCTCTACCGCTATTTTAATTCAAAGGTACTTGGACGACTGAGAATCGCAGGCTATGGGCTGTCAGGGGCAATCGCATTATGGGCCTTTTACGGTGATCGGCAGAGCAAGGATATAGCAAGCATCGCGATGGAGCTTCTTCTTGCGATGTTGCCTGCTCTCCTTCAAAACATGGTGAACCAACGTCGAATCTTTGCAGCGCTTGCGGTCACAAATCTCTTGGCCATTGCAGGCATTCTCCTGGCTGACAACCTCAGCGCCTACGGCACCTTTCTTGTGTTCATTGTAACGATCGCCATGACCCTCAATGCTACCCGCATGTACTTCCTTTCCACCAAGGCCGGCGACGCTGGAGAGCGCCTTACCGTAACGTTTTTCTATCAATTATTGCGAACAGTCCCACTTGGACTGGTTTTTGGTTCTCTGATTTTTTACTGGTTTCCCCGGATGAGTGACTTGGCCGTTGATCTTAACCTATCAGGTATAAAATCAAGGACCGGGTTCAACAACGAGGTTTCCCTTACTGGCAAAGGAAGCATCGAAGAATCTAACCGCATCAACCTTTGGGTGTACTCAAAAAACGTAGATTGGCTTGCGGGTCAAGCAGACCTGATTTACCTGCGCGGAACCAGCCTCAGTTCGTTTGACGGGACAACCTGGCGCAACTCAGGAACGCTGACTAAACTTGCCAGCCAAACCCCTGATTTCCGCGTCAACAAAGCACAAAAACGCGGACAAATGGACCTAACCTTCTTTCGCGAACCAACCTCTGTCCGCGAGGTTTTCCATCCCTACGGTCTTTGGAATCTAGATGTCCCGGCAAGGATTGCCCAGGAAATTTTTGTCGACAACTTCGGGAATATCGTTTTCGTCCGGGACGACGCCTCCCGTTATCAATACGATGTCCGCTTCGGCCCAATGAACCCTTCGGCATTCGACGGCATGAGCGCGCCCCTGGAAAAATATTTAGCCATGATCGCGCAGCTTCCGAAGGAAACACGTCGTTTTTATGAACTTTCTCGATCCGATGCTGCCCTGCTCCAGAGCGTGCCGGAAGGCATTGACAGCCAGCCATGGTTCAACGAATTCAGGGCGCAAGTTTCGAATCTGATGAAAGGGCCCGTCGAATCCATTCCAGTTGCAACGATCCTTCACAACACCCAGAAGTATTTCCGGCAGCAATATAAGGCCAGCCTTCGGGTTGAGTTCAAGGGCGACAGCAACTTGAAGGATTTTATGGGAGGAAAGAAGGAAGGTCATTGTGAGCTTTTCGCGACCGCAGCTGCCCTTTATTTGAGGAAACTTGGAATTCCAGTGAGACTGGTTTCAGGCTACATGGGCGGGCAATTCAATTTTGTATCGCACATGCTTGAGGTACCGGAGAGGAACGCACACGTATGGTTGGAAATTTTCCAGCCGGGCTCCGGATGGCTGCCATTTGATCCGACTCCAATGATTCTGAAAACTGGATCCAATTCAGTCTTGCAAGACGGCGCAATGGTCGTGTTCAATGCACTCCGGTTCTGGTTTACCAGGTATGTGATTGACTACGATGCCAAGGCTCAAAAAGAGCTTGTGGTCGCACTGAACCGGGTCGATATGTCCAAGCTCCTGGACTTCAAACAGGTGTCTTTCGACCGCGACACAGGAGAGCTTGGTGTACTAGCAGTGATGCTCGCGATAACGGCGTGGCTGTTATTTCGCGTTGTCACTAGAGATGACCGCTTGCCCGATGCTCCGGCATATTACAGGTCTATGGCTGCAAGATTGATGGCTGCTGGACTGGAAAAGAAAAAAAACGAATCGTACCTTGATTTTCATAAGCGCATGCTTGACGAGGGAATCAACCCGGAATTGATTTATAACGCGCACTTTGCCTTGGAACGTGACCTTTATGCGCCGGAATCCTTGTCAAAGGCCGAGCAAAGAAGCTTGCGCAAAAAACTGCGCAAGATGCCAATCTGGGCGAAGATCAAACCAGACCCGCAAACCGGTCCGTCGCAGCTGAAAGCGCACGTGTAATCCCCGGCTCACTTGCCGCGTGCCCAGCATCAGGTATCACGAAAAATTCGGCCTCTGGCCAAGCCTTGTACAAATCCCATGCGGACTGCATCGGGCAGCACACATCGTAGCGCCCCTGAACAATCACGCACGGGATGTGGCGGATCCGATCAATGTTTTTTAACAACTGCCCGTCCGAATCAAAGAATCCCTTGTTGAAAAAATAATGAGACTCGATGCGAGCAAATGCCAATGCGAAATCATCCGCACCAAACCTTTGGGTCACGGCGTCATCTGGAAAAAGCTTGCTTGTCGCGCCTTCCCACGTGCTCCATGCACGCGCAGCAGCAAGCTGAACGTCACGGTCAGGACTGGTGAGCCGGGTATGATAAGCCGTCAAAAAATCACCGCGTTCCGATTCAGGAATCGCCGCCTTGTATGATTCCCAAGCATCAGGAAAAATCGCGTTGGCACCGCTCTGATAGAACCAATCGATTTCTTTTTTTCTAACCAGAAAAATCCCACGCAGAACGAGTTCAGTAACCCGATCCGGGTGGGACTGAGCATAGGCCAAACTCAAAGTGCTTCCCCATGAACCGCCGAAAACCTGCCACTGGTCAATCCCCAGATGCTGGCGTAGAAGTTCCATGTCCTGGACGAGATGCCACGTAGTGTTGTCATCGATCGAGGCCCATGGCCGACTTTTTCCGCACCCACGCTGGTCGAAAAGAACGATCCGGTATTTTTCCGGGTTAAAAAACTGCCGGTGTTTCGGCTCCGTTCCCCCGCCTGGTCCGCCGTGGACAAAAACCACCGGTTTGCCTTTGGGGTTGCCAGAAACATCGTAATAGATCTCGTGACCAGACCCGACCTTCAGGTGGCCGCTTTGATGTGCCTCGACGGGGGGATACATCCAGCTATGGGGATCACGACGAAAGGATTTCATAATAAAAACTCCGTTGGTGCTGGCGATTATTTAGGCGTGGGTGCGCCAGTTTTGCACTGAGCCGAATCGCCTGAAAAAAGTCCTTCGGCCTCGAGGCGCGCCACTGCATTGTGCCGTGCCCGGAAAGTCTTGAACGGATACTGTGCGGCGTCGCCCTTGGGGGAATACCCAATCCATTCTTTCATGAAAAACCCTCGCATTGGTTTTTCCAGGCTGACGAGAGCGTCTCTCGCAACAGCAGAAATTTCAAGATTGGCGCAATCAATGAGCAAATTCCACTTGGAATGCCACTGCATCAGATTGTTCATCAGTTTAGATTTCAAAATGGCAACTTGTTCGCCGGACTCCAGCAACACTGGCGTCGCAAAACTCAACTCGACTGTATGTTGACGAAAATGGTTTTGCAGTTGGATCGAAGACCGGAAGTCGCCGGGTGCTCCGCGGATAATACCTTCACGTAGCCCGACTTTATCTCGCGCCTCGTCCTCTGTTTCAGCGAACTCAAAGGGCAGCAGATCATGACCGCGAGCGGCATCAAACCCGAAGGCAACCGCCTTGCGGAGGAACAGCCCCTCAAGGAACTTCATCATCCTCGCAAGGGACTCGCGAACCTTGGCTTCATCTTCAGTTTTGATGCTGAGGTTTGCCAGATCAACCAGAGCCTTATACGGTGAGTGCCATGATTTCAAGGCCGCCATCCATTGGCTGCGCAGCTCCATCACATCTTTGTCTGACGCGATCAGGGTCGCTTCAGGGAATGTGACAACCATGACTTTTCGTTGAAAGTTGTTGTCGAAATTAATCTTCATTGTTGGGCTTCTATGAGAGCAGCATCGAAGACCTGGCTTAGCGCTGCGGCGCTACGGTCCCCGTCGTAACGCACGCCATTGATAAACAGACTTGGTGTGCCCGTGACACCAATCCTGTCTGCCACTGCGACATCGTCCTTCAATTTGTTTACGAGGTCTTGAGACTTGCGGCAGACTTCGATGGCATCGGAAGAGAGACCAACATCCTTGGCCCATTTAACGGCATTTTCGGCAGATGCCTCTGATTGCCTGGAAAAAGCCATGTCCGCGTATTCCCAAAATTTTCCGTATTGCCCCGCACAACGGGCCATGGCTGCGATCGCACAAGAATGTTCGTGCATGCGGCCATGAATATTTAGATTGCAGGATTGGTCCAGCGGGTAATTGCGAAAAACAAATAAAACTCTCGAACCGTACTTTGCTTTTAACCCTTTGATCGTAGCAGCCAAAACGGCGCAACCGGGACACTGAAAGTCAACAAATTCATGAATGATGACTTTCGCCTGTTCGTTTCCGTACCGGTAATCTTCTCCGGCGCCGGCGTATGCAGAGCGCGACAGCGGAATCACTTGGACGGACTGAGCGGTCTTTGGCGGCAGCTGGGATCCTGGTTGAACGATCGACTGGGCCGACAGGGGATTCAATGCCGCAGCGCGCGGGGAAATTGCACTTGAGAACTGGGTGTAGCTATAAGCGGAAACCGCAGTGATCATGAGGGCAAGCAAACCACCAATCGCAACCGCATCCTTTCGAAACGGTCGTGCGAGCTGGGCCCGGCCGTAATGCAACGAGGCGGCCAATAGAAGGCACACCAGGTAAATGCCAGCACACGCCAGGCAAAATGCTTTGACGACAGTCAATACTAGTGCACCGAGCACCACGGAAACAACAACACCAATGATCACCAAAACCGCGTGGGTTTGGGAAGCCATTCGTCCGGCAAATCCGCTGCGCGCAGAAGCAGCTCGCATCACATTGAACACGAGCAGCGAAATAAAAAAGGCAATCCCAAAGATCCCAAGGGGCACACCCCAGATTTCGCTGTAAGAACTCGCCGCAACGGCATCACAACTGATCGTTTCATTGACGTTACAAAATGCGTTGGTGGCACCGGTAGTTTTAAACGCAAGGTGGTGGCGCAGTGCGTACACAGAAAGTGAGAGCCCCAAAAGGCCCAAAGCAGCGTCAGCGAAAAGGCTTAAAGAAAACGAAAGTCCGCCAGATTCTGGCGCCAGGCGCTTGGATTGTGCGGAATGTCCGCTGGACCCGTGGCCCGATGAGGTGTGCGTCGTCATGATTTTAAACCTCGTTATATCACCGAAAGCATTGATGAAACCGGGGGCTAAAGGTACGACCTTAGCCGGAGATTTAGCGGTTGACAAGCCAATGCCATTCCAGCAAATTCCCCGTCGGCCAACAGATGTGGGGCATTAGCTCAGTTGGTAGAGCGCTGCCATGGCATGGCAGAGGTCAACGGTTCGACCCCGTTATGCTCCACCACCTCCTCTGCTGGTCCGACCCAATCCGTCATTCTGAACCAAACGAAGCACAAAGCAATCCCGGCGGCTGTCTGCTGGATCTGTGCGGAAAATTTCCAAAGTAGACTTCAAACCAAGCCGATCACATGCAGAGACAAAATCCTGCAGGTAAGGACGTCCCGGATCGGTGATCGTCGCCCGGGTTGCCCCGGCGGTAAAGGCTTCGGCTAAAAATCCAGCGACCGCCTCGGCCTGACCCCGGTCGTAAAGAACATCGCTGGCCAGGATCCATTGGGGGCGCTCTGCCAGAACTTCGGCGGATCGAGTGCGCCAGTCCAAAGAGCGATAGGAAAATGCCGGGTGTCCGGACAAATTATTGGCAGAGAAATTTCTTTCCAGAAATCCCGGGACATCGGGATGCAAGTCTGTCGCAATGACTTTCCCTGCGCCCAGTTTCAATAAAGTCATGGACGGGATCGCGAGGCCGCAGCCGATCTCCAAAAATGACTTGTCCGAGATGGCTGCCTGGGGCTCGGCCAACAGCTGGGCCGAAAGAGCCCGGGCAGAATCCCAAACGGTCCCGAAATAGGGGCAAAGGTCCGTCAGCAAATCCTGCTCGCCCCGGGACTGCAACTCTGCAAACATGTCGTCGATGGCCCGGTTGAAATCAGCAATGACCTCAATCTGGAATTCCATGGCTCCTGAGCCGTGGCCAATTACAACGTTTTCGATTTTGGTGTCATAACGCATATGGACTCCACCCAGACTCAAATATCAGCCAGCAGCTGGTCTCGTCCACTGATCCGCATCGCAAAAGACATGACCATTGATTCAGGACTTGTCTGCGCCCTGCTTGCAGCCGGAATTTTGGCCGGGAAAATTCCGGCCGGGCGGCGCCTATCCAATCTGATGCGGCGCCTCGGCAAAATCGCTGGTTGGGCAGGACTGGGCCTGTTGATTGGTTTCAGTTCTCCCCTGACCTCAAACTTGCTGCGGGCACCGCTCCTGACTATGGGAGAACAGCTGCGAGACGCCGGGGGCGGATGCCCCATGCACCCCGGGCCAGTTGTGGTCTTGGGGGGAGGGGCAACGCCAGAAGGGCTGCCCGGCATTGAGAGCCTGGAGCGTATCCATGCGGCAAGCCTCTGGATTGCACAAAATCACCCCGCTTCTGCCGAAAATCCATTGACGGTCCTTCTGAGTGGCGGCCCGGCGAGCCTGGATCGGCCCGACGCCCCCAGCGAGGCTGCCGTGATGACCCGGTTTTTAAAGTTGCTCAACGGTGTGGACGGGAAAAACATCGAGTACCTGACGGAAAACCGTAGCCTGAACACCCACGACAACGCCGTTTTCAGCCGCGAGATGCTGACAGCGCGCCTGCCCGCAGGGGACAGAAATTTGCCAATAAAAATAGTTCTCGTGACCTCTCAGGTACACATGGCCCGTTCAGCGGCCACTTTTGCGAAATCCAACTTTGAAATCTGCGCCGTGATTGCCCCCGAGCCGGCACCGGTTTTTGGTCTGGTCACCGAAGCCGGATGGCTGAATTTCCCAACCGCACGGAAAACCAGCGCGACCCTCAACGAATGGTTCGGAATGCTCGGTTACCGGGTGCGCGGCTGGATCTGATCGACACTCTGAAACCCGCTTGTCACAAGCCCCAGAAACGACTAATCCTTTCAAAAATAAATCTACGTCAAGAATTTGTCTTAATTCCTGGAGCCAGGACCTCATGAGAATCCAGCAATTGACCCCGGAACAAGTCCATTCCATGACCCTTCGCGAAAAGGACGAATGGTGGCTCAAAAACGTATACCAGGGCGACATGCCGCAATTGACCCTGCGCTCGGCCTTGACGGGCATGATTTTGGGGTCGGTCCTTAGCCTCACAAATCTTTACGTCGGAATCAAAACTGGTTGGACTTTGGGGATCGGCATCACGTCTGTGATCCTTGCCTTCTCGTTTTTCAAATTGATGTCGAGTTTAAACATGGGCAAAGAACTGACCATCCTTGAAAACAATGCGATGCAATCCATCGCGACCTCTGCCGGCTACATGACCGGCCCGCTGGTATCGTCCATCAGCGCCTACATGATGATCACGAACAAGATGATCCCGATGTGGGACACGATGCTGTGGATCACGTTGCTGTCTTTACTCGGCGTGCTGTTCGCGTTTCCATTGAAAAAACGCTTTATCAACGATGAGCAACTGCCATTCCCCGAAGGGCGGGCTGCAGGCGTTGTCATGGCCAATTTGCATACGGGTGACGGGCAGGACGGCATCTTTAAAGCCAAAATCCTGGGGATCGGTGCGCTTCTTTCCGCAGGAATGGAAACCTTGCGAAACCACACCATCATGAAGTGGCTACACGCAGAATTCCTTGCGATTCCCGAGCATTGGGATGATCTGATTTATAACATGAGCAGCCAAATCCAGCTCAAGATCATGGGAACACCCATCAAAGACCTGACGATTCGTTGGGAGACCTCGATCGTCATGCTGGCAACCGGCGGACTTATGGGGATTAAAACCGGCGCCTCGATATTGATTGGCGGATTCCTCAACTACTTCATTCTGGTGCCGTATCTGTTGGACCAGGACATCATCATGTCACCAAAATTCAAGGACATCACGATGTGGGCCTTGTGGCCGGGCGTCGCCATGATGACAACGTCTTCGCTGTTTGCCTTTTTCTCGAAACCAAAAATGCTGCTGAGCGCCTTTGCAGTGCTCCTCCCAAACAAGAACGGAAAGAAAAAAGACGAAGATATTTTAAAGGACATTGAGCTGCCAATGTGGGTTTTCGCCGCGGGCATTCCCATCCTTGGCCTGCTGACCGTCATCGTCGGACATGACTTGTTTGGCATCGAATACTGGCTTGGGGTAATTGCCATACCGATGGTTTTCATCTTCACGCTGATTGCCGTCAATTCGACTGGATTGACCAGCATCACGCCGACGGGTGCCCTTGGGAAACTAACCCAGCTCAGTTTCAGCGTCTTGGCGCCGGGTAACATGCAAACCAACATCATGACCGCCGGCATCACGGGTGAGGTCGCAGGAAATGCCAGCAATCTTCTGATGGACATCAAGCCAGGCTACATGCTGGGCGGAAAGCCACGCCATCAAGCAATTGGACACGTTCTTGGAATTTTTGCCGGAGCCCTGGCGTCAGTTCCGGTTTTTTACATGATTTTGCAGAATGACCTCTCGAAGATCACATCAGAAGCCATGCCAATGCCTGGCGCACAAATATGGAAGGCCGTGGCGGAAGTCCTGACCAGGGGACTGTCGTCACTGCATCCAACGGCACAAGTTGCAGCTCTGATTGGCGGCGCACTTGGTATTCTGATCGAATTCATGAATATCAGGATGAAGGGCAAGTTCCCGATTTCCGCCATGGGCTTGGGCCTGGCCTGCGTGCTTCGATTCAGCGACTGTTGGGCGATGGCCTTCGGTGCATTCTTGTTCTGGGCACTTCACAAAAAATTTGAAGTCGTAGAGGTCAACGGTGTGGGCGGCGGCTTTGCAAAGACGATGCGCAAGATATTCGTCGACAATCAAGAAACCGTTTGCGCAGGGATCATTGCCGGCGGCTCTATTATCGGAATCATCCTGACCATCATCGAAAATGTCTTTCTGTAACGGATGCACATGGGCCGCCACAGCATCAACTACGTTCTGAGCAGCGGGCGATATTTGGTCCGGACGTTTGCCTATTGGATTGCTGTCTTTGCGGCCTTTCGCCTTATTTTTCTTCTGGTTAATTTCAGCGCCTTTTCTAACTTGAAATTGCCTGCGCAAGGAATGTTTGAAGCCTTGCCGTTGGATTTTTCGATGGCAGCCTGGTTTTGCCTGCTGTCATGGATGCTTCTTTTGGCAGGCACACTGCTTCCACTCAGCATGCTCGCTTTGCACCGGATCCTGATCACTGGTCTGACCTTGCTCTATGGTTTGATTGCAGTGGGCGAGGCCGCTGCCTATTCCGAGTGGAAATCGAAATTAAATTTCAAAGTGCTGTCGGTTCTGACGCACCCTTCCGAACTCCTCGCGATTGCGCCTTTATCAGACGTGATTTTGATGTCGTTGCTGTGGCTTCTTCCAGTTGCTGCAGCCACAGCCTTCTTCTACCCACGCATGGTCGAACCCGCCTTCACCAACCCTTGGATAAAAGGTAGACGACAACTCGGCCAACAAGTCGCCGCATTTGCGCTGACACTGACCCTGTTTGTACCGCTTGCCGGACTTGCAAGGGGCAGCGTTGGCAGCATTCCAATCAGCATGAGCCGTGTCTATTTCACCAGCCATCAGGCGGCAAACGATCTGGCCGTAAATGCCGGCTGGAATATGTTCTTTCAGATCGTGAATTTCTCGAGCGTCTTTGCCAAAGGCAATCCATTTGAATTCATGCCACTTGCTGACGCCCAGCAGATCGTCCGACAGATGTACGGAAATGTCGCATTACGGGATCGCGAGCCGCCGCAGAAAATCATCGACCATCCGAAGCCAAACATCGTCCTCCTGATCCTTGAAAGCTGGTCGGGCGACATGATTTCCAGCATCCAGAAAAGTTCAGAGGAGTTTACCCCTGAATTCCATGAGCTGGAAAAATCGGGAGTGTTGTTTACCGCGTTTCAGGCCAACGGAAACAGGTCTCAACAGGGAATCACTTCCATACTGACCGGGTTTCCTGCGCTTGGGCTTATCGCTGCTGCGGATGACCTTGGATTTATCTCACGCCTTCCCGGGCTGGGACATCGTCTGACCAAGTCTGGATATTCTTCGGCCTTTGTTTACGGCGGGCAATTGGAATACGGGAATATCAAGGCTGTCGTCGGCAGCGGTGGTTTTCAGCGGATTCATTCTGGTGAGTCAAACTTCCCGGGCCACCTGCGCCGCGGAGCCATGGGGGTCCATGATGGCGAGATCATCGACGACGTGATCTCAGAAGGAGACCGGCTTCAAGAACCATTTTTTCTGACGCAATTTACTTTGAGTTCACATTCCCCGTACGACTTCCCGGGGGCGGAAAAAATCACGAAGACACACCGTAGGGAAGAGCCATATTCGAATTCAATCCGGTATACGGACGATGCCCTCGGGAAATTTTTTGCACGCGCGCGAACCCGTCCCTGGTTTAAAAATACTTTGTTTGTCTTGGTCTCTGACCACGGTCACAACACCTGGCGAGACCTTCCGATCTGGCATCCTGAATACCGCAGGATTCCACTGCTGCTTACAGGCCCTGTGATTAAAAATGAATTTCGTGGATCACGCCGCAGTACGATCGGATCTCAAATCGATATTCCAGCAACGCTACTTGGGCAACTCGATGAGCCCAGAGATGACTTTGAATGGTCCAATGACCTGTTTAGCAAAAACCAAAACCGGTTTGCCCACTATGAATTGAACTATGGTTTTGGCTTTATCACGACTGACGGAGCCGTCGTGTACGACAAGGCGGCTGACAAAACCATTTTCGCAACCCTTCCGGACAAGAAAGTTGCTGATGCCATTTTGACGGGCAAGGCCTACACCCAGTGCAGCATGCAGACCTTTATTGACGGCACCTGGTGCGGCGTTAAAAATACACTTGGGGCCAACAATTGATCGTTCCTCGTCATCCTGGGCTACCCCGTCATTCTGAGGCCGCACCCCGTCATTCTGAGGCCGAAGGCCGAAGAATCCTTTCCTCAACGCGGAAGAAAGGATCCTTCGCTCCGCTCAGGATGACGAAATAAGAAAAGATCCTTCGCTCCACTCAGGATGACGAAATAAGAAAGGATCCTTCGCTCCACTCAGGATGACGGAGCGGCTCAGGATGACGAGAAAGAGAGAAACAAGGAGGCTTTAGCCTTCCTTGTTTCCAAAGAGGGCTTTGAACATTTTCTTGACCAAACCAACCACCGACGCCTCTTGTTGCGGCTTGGCGACAACAGCTGGACGAGCGTTCAGGTTGCGGTCCTGACGCTGCGGCTGCCGATCGGGTCCCCGACCTTGACGGTCGTGAATCGGGCGCTGACGATCTGGTCCACGACTATGACCTTCATGACGCGGGCCTTGGCCACTGCCTGGCCGGCGAGGTCCACGGTCGGACTGGGTTTGACGTGGGTGCTGATTTTGTTGGCCACTGCGATCCTGATGCCGTGGGCCATCTGAACGAGGACCATCGCGCCTTGGACCATCCGGACGAGGGCCATCGCGCCGAGGACCATCGAAACGGGATCCGCCGGGACGCGGCCCGCGGTCTCCTGGGCGCGGCGAACTGGAGCGCCCACCCGAGAAACGGGACGCCTTTGCTTCCTTCCACGCCTTGATGCGTTCTTCGAAAGGATTGCCCGAAGCATCCACGATGCTATCAAAAGCCAGGTCATACCACTTGGCCTTGACTGGGAACTGCTCGCCCAAGAGTTCTTTGATCCCGGCCAGGTTCTCGCCGTAGTCATCACAAACCAACGAAAACGAACTTCCCTTGGCACCCGCGCGAGCGGTCCGACCAATCCGGTGCACGTAGTTGGCGGGTTCTTGAGGCAAATCGAAGTTGTAAACGTGCGTGATGCGCGAAATATGCAATCCGCGACTCGCGACATCCGTCGCGATGAGTGCCTTGACCTTGCCGTCCTTGATCTTGTGGATCAACTGGATGCGCTTGCTCTGGGGCAAGTCGCCTGTGATCAAGTCCACATCGATACCGTTGCGGGAAAGTTTGAAATGCAACCATTCCGCGGTCAGTTTCGTGTTGGTAAAAATGATGCAACATTCAGGATTATGCTCACGAAGCATGCCGAGCATGACCCTCAACTTGTTCGGGGCATCAACAATGACTGCATGCTGCTCAATATTTTCAGGCGTCAGTGTTTCCGGATTGACCGAAATGTAGGCCGGCTTGTCGAGGTACTCAAAAGCGAGTTCCTTGACTTCAGCATTGGTCGTCGCGGAAAACAACAATTTCTGTACGTCTTCCGGGAGTTTGCTTAGGAAAAACTCGACGTCATCAATGAAACCCATGTCGAACATGCGATCGGCTTCGTCGCAAACGAAAATCTTGCACTGGTCGAGGCGGATCAGCTTCTTCTCGAAGTAGTCTTTGAGACGGCCCGGGGTTGCGATGATGACATCAACGCCTTCCCGAAGGCGTTTGGCCTGCTTGTCGTAATCAATTCCACCAAAAACAGCGATCGAACTAATGCCCAGGCGACCGAATACGGTCTGCGCGTCCTGCTCAATCTGCATGGCCAGTTCACGCGTCGGCGCCAGAACCAAGGCCAAAGGACGCGCGGCACTGCCGGAATCGTCCGCCACCGCTGCCGTCGATGCCCGATGCTCGAGAATCCTCTGGGCAGCTGTGATTAAGAAGACACCGGTCTTGCCGGTGCCAGTTTGGGCAAATCCGGCAACGTCCCGACCCACAAGGGTCAAAGGCAAGCACATGCCCTGGACGGGGGTTGGCTGATTCCAGCCTAAATCAGCAATCGCCTGACGAAGTGCCTCCGAAAGTGGGGCATCCGCGAAGGACGTCAAATTTTCTGACGCACCTTCGTCGGCAGCGACCAGTCTAGATTCGTCTTCGAAATCGTCTCCAGGCCGGACAATCTCCGGTTTTTCTTCAGGAATATGGTCTTCGCGGGGTTTCAGGTCTTCTTGCAGATTTTCCGTCATTTTTATTTACTTTTCTCTTTGCTTTCAGTTACTTACGTCGATTTCGACGAAGCATTTGATGGGGTCTTGATTGCCCCGGCCTTCAGCTTATTCAGCAGCCTGCCGATTTTACCTGTCGTAGCGCTGTATTTTTTGAACACAAGCCTGAGGCACATTTGTCATGGCCGACGAAGCCAAAACCCCGTCAGCAGAAACTTCAGCAACTCTGGCTGCTGATCCCACTCAAACCCAGCCGGCGCCAGATAGTCCGAATGCCCCACACCATACAGAAGGAACCCCTGCGGCGCAAGGCACGGAGGCAGTTTCAAAGGCCCAGAGAGATTTTTTAGCGCTGCTTAATGCCCGCATGACCACAGTCGAAGGCCTTGCCCTGCTTGCCCTGGATTTCCCAGCCTCCAAAGCCGCAGCCACTCAGTCCTACAGCCGCAAGTGGCAACAGGACGCCCGGCGCTGCTTTACCGTGGTCGCCCGCCTCAAACGCCGCATGCCTCCATTGCCGACAACCTGATCCTTGTGGTTAAAATAGGTAAGCGCCGAATCCGACTGGATTTAGCTTTGCCGTTTTCCCACGCCCTGAACGCTTCCAAGGGAGTTCGTCGATGACGCCTGGATCTACCATCACCAATTCATGCCTTCGCTTTGCATCGCGGACTTTCATTCCGCTGCTGTTGATCTCGGGATGCTTTACACCCGCTAAAGAACGTCAGTTGCGTGACGAAATTTTCGGACTGCAAACCCGCGTCATGCAACTTGAAGGCGCGCTCATGGATGAAAATACTCCCGCTGGCGAGGCCGCCAAGCGACGCCTCGCATCAACCGCGGCCGATATCGAAAAAATATCCAATGAAATGAGCCGCATCAAAGGTGAACTTGATGCATTAAAACTGGGTGTTTCGACTGGGTTCATGCCAGGCGTCGAAGGTGACCAGAGTAACTCGCTTGGGGGTAAGATCCGCTCCTTGAGCGAAAGGATGGCCAATCTGGAAGCCACGCAAGGTGACGTGGTGGCTTCATTGGAAAAGCAGGGGGTTAACCTCAAATCCCCTGAAAGAATGGGCGATAAATCTGCTGATAAATCGAAGACTTCCCGCGCAGGTGAGCGGACCTCCGACCTTTCCGGGGAGCGCTCCCAAGACAAACAATCGGACAAGTTTTCTGAAAAGGGCGACAACGAAAAGCCCGCCAGTGCGGAGGAGCCGCACAGGTCGGATAAATCCCTGGGCACTCTGAAGCAGTTTCGGGATGCTTACGGGAAACGTCAGTTCAAGCGGGTCATTGAAGATGCTCCAGCCGCAATCAAACTGCTCACGAAGGCAAAAGATCGCGAAGAAGTCGCTTTTCTCCATGCAGAGGCCCTTTATAAACTTGGCCAAATGCGCGAGGCCGCCCTGCAATTTAACGAGTTCATCGACAGCAAACCCGCGGCAAAATACCTGCCCCAAGCCCGCCTGCGCATGGGCGATGCCTTCCGCAATCTGGGCGACCCGGCAACCGCAAAAATTTATTATCAAGAGTTGATCACCAAGCATCCGAAGAGCCCGGAGGCAATCAAGGCTAAAGACCGGTTGAAAGAGCTTGGCAAATCGGCCCGGGCAGGCCATTAACCGTATCGATGCTGATCATCGGTATTGAATCCAGTTGTGACGAAACCGCGATCGCCGTCCTCAGGGACGGACGCCAGGTTCTTGCGTCCAAAATTTCATCCCAAATCGCCCGGCACGCACCTTTCGGTGGGGTTGTCCCTGAAATTGCAGCCCGCGAGCATCTGAATTCCATTCAACCTCTTTTCGACGCGGCAATGAAAGAAGCTGGTGCCGGTTACCCCGGAATCACTTTGTCTGACATTGATGCCGTCGCTGTAACTCAGGGCCCAGGATTGGTCGGCGCCTTGTTGGTTGGAGTTTCCTTTGCCAAAGGCCTCGCCTTGGCGAACAACAAGCCACTGATTCCAGTTGATCATGTTCATGCCCACATCCACGGGGCCCTTCTGGGACTTTCTGACAAAGTCGCTGAAGCCGCCCTGCCCTGCCTGGCACTGGTCGTATCGGGCGGCCATACCAATCTTTATCTTGTTGAAAATCCACTGGACTTCAAATTGATCGCCCATACCGTCGATGATGCCTGCGGCGAGTGTTTGGACAAGGTTGGAAAACTGCTCGGCCTGCCTTATCCAGGCGGACCTTGGATTGAACGAAACGCGGCCAAGGGCAATCCCGACAAAATTGCGATGCCGCGTACGGTGGAAAAAAAATCACAGATGGAATTCAGCTACTCAGGCTTGAAGACCCACATGGCTCAAATGATATCGCGACTGCCGCAACCAATTCCCGAGGATCAAGTCGCGGACATGTGCGCAGCCTTCCAACGAGAAGCCTTTCAGCAACTCATTCGCAAACTTGAAATCGCACGGGGAAAATTCCCCCACGTGCGAAGCATCGTTGTCGCCGGCGGAGTGGCTGCCAACAAGACCTTCCGCAGCATGGCGGAGGGGTCGTTCAAAATTCCGTGTCATTTTCCGGAACCAGAATACTGCTCGGACAACGCTGCCATGATCGCGGCCCTTGGCTGGCACATGCTTAATGATCGGGGCCCAGATGCCTTCAAGGCGACCGACTGGGATGTGTATCCGCGATACCCATTTGAAAATTACAAGTTCGACAGCACCGGGGCCCATTCGTGAAGTACAACCACAAAAAAAGCGATCCGAATCAACACCAGAGAAACAGTGGCCAACCGAGGCAGAAAAAGTCGATGGGCCAGGTTTTTCTGCATGACGAGTGGCCCGTGCGCCGCGTCGTGGAAATTGCACAAGACTGGCTGGCCGTTGAAGTCATCGAAATCGGCCCGGGTGGGGCAATCCTGACCAAGGCCCTGTCCAACGCAGGCATCCAAACCACGGCCATTGAAAAAGACGATCGCTTTGCCGAACGCTTGATTGAATCCGCCCTTCCAGGGGTCGACGTGGTGAACCAAGACATACTTGAATTTGACCTGGGCGCCTGGATTGATCGTGTTGAAAAATCAGGGAAAAAAGCAGCGGTGCTGGGAAACATTCCCTACAACATCTCGTCTCCAATCGTGATGTGGGTGCTGCCACATCTGCATCGCCTGGCCGGCGCAACTTTTTTAGTGCAACTGGAATTCGCCAAGCGCCTTGCGGCAAAGCCAAACACAAAGGACTACGGCAGCCTGACGGTTTTTACGCAGATGAGGGCCGACGTACGTATGGACTGCGAAGTCGGACGGGAATTTTTCACCCCCGTACCAAAAGTCGACAGTGCCATTGTCGTTATGGAAGCCCGCAAGGAGCCCTTGCCACAAGAGGTCATGAAAAAAATCGAAACCATCGCGCGCCAGGCATTTCATCAGAGGCGAAAAAAACTACGCAACGCAGTCAAACCATTTCTTGCGGGCCGTAGCGAATCCGACTGCCCCGTCGACTTGAACCGCCGCCCGGAAAACCTCACCCTCGAGGAATTTGCCCAGCTGGCGGCGTTTTTGACCTAGAAAACTCTAAGGAATCCAGACGCTGCCCGATCCGGGCGATGTCACACCGAGCGATTTTTTTGCGCCAGGAAAAATATCCTGAATTAACCGAGTATCGGATTCTTCACCCAACGACTTCAAAATCAATCGCCCGCGCAACGGTAACGACAAATCCAGAAATGGCTCATTCTGGATCAAATCTGGTCCCCAATAAATTTTCGACGAATCAACGAAACAAATCTGCGTCTGTTCTTCAGGCAGACAAGGCAGCAGGGCAAGGCGCTCCGCAACAAAGCCGGAAATCTGACCAATGCGAAGGGGCAATAAAAGCGCCAACGACAAAGATGCCGAAACCATCAACCACGTCACTACCCGCGATGATGGCCCCTCTCGCACCACACGGGAAAGGCCCAAGATAAGAATAAATCCAAGCGCCGGATGCAGGTATCGATAACCCCAACCATGACCCTGGTTCAGAGGAAACATAAAATAAAATCCAACCGCCCCAGCCAACACAAGGGTAGAAAGTTGAAGGGCAGAAAGTTGGATGACACGGACTTCATTTTCTGCCGGCGCATCCGCTTCTGATTGATCTTGATGGTGCCTATTTTTGGACACAATGGACAGAAGCCCCAAACCTGCAAGACCAATGAGTCCAGGAACTGCCCACAACGCAAAACGCAGCAGGCTCATACTATCCTGAAGAAACTGCCGAAAGGTCGGCCACTTCAAGTGCTCACCGAGCCAAGCCAACTCTGTCGCCGCCGCACCCAGACCAGATGCAGCCTCCTGACGATGAACGTGGGACACATCCTGAACCAATCCCGTCCAACCAAACGAAAGGGCAGCAATGAATGGCAAGTAGGGCAAGGCCAAACAGGCCGCATCACGAAATCTGCGGACCCGAATCAAAAGAAAAAAAGCCGGCAGTGCGACAAGCAATTGCGGGATTTGATTGCCCGTGTGCAGGGCAATGCCACCAGCAATACCGGCGGCCACCATCGACCAAGGGGTTCCGCGAATAAAAAAGAACAAAAACAACAGATGAAGAAGCAGTAAAAAATTTGTGGCAAACGATCCCATCCCGAAGCCCGCCACGGAAACACAACTAGCCATGAGCAACACAGAAAGCCCAGCGAGCCAAGCCTGTCGCCAGAGCCGCCATGCTGAAAAACCGGCAAGCAGTACAATTCCTGCGGCGATAAGGGGATTTACTAAAAATCGAAGTCCAGCACGTTCGAAAGGTGCTGCGAAAAAAGCAAATGCCGGTTGATAGCTGGTAATGATCCGACCGCTGCCATCGTCAGCGACGAGAATCCTGTTGGCAAGTTCGGCTGGTGCCATCCGGGTGGCTAACGCCGGAGGCCAGATGCCAAAAAAAGTTCCGCGCGAAAACACCTTTGTTTGAATCACGTTGGCATATTCATCGCCAGAAATCGCGGCCATGCGGTAAACATTCAGGCTGCCAATGGTACACACTAGAAATACAGCACCGGCAACCAGCCAACGCCTGGACCATAAGGCCTCGAGCGCGCCCTGCTGTTCATCAATCGCAACCCGACGCGCAAAGTAAAACGCGACAATGGCGATGATCCCGGCCATCAACGCAGCCACCGGCTCCTGAGAAACGAATTGCAAATCAAAAATATCGAGTAACAACGGGGACGGGACCTGGGACTCGCGCCAAAGGGCAATCCCGGCAGACACACCAGAAATTGCGAGCACCGTCCCGGTCAACCACCACAGGGTTTTTGACACTGAATCAGACATCTTCAAAATCGATATTATTGGCTGGATCGTAAGAGTCTTGAAAATCTAGATCGATCGCTACCTGGCCATCAACGATTCTGGTTCTGCAAGACATTCGAACCGATCCATCGACGGGAAGCTTTAGACGCTGCAACATTGCAAGCTCGTCTGGGGCCGCTTCACTCAATTTACCACTTGATGCGTCAACTTTTACACCACAGGTGCCACATCTCAGAGAGGCGCACATAAAGCGGATAGGAACACCACCCTGACGCGCAGCAACCAGGATCTTGGTTCCGGAATCAACTTCAACCCGCGTCCCGGTTGGCATAAAAATCACCACAGGCTTTTTTGACTGAGGGTTCATACAGAAAGAGCAAACTCGCGAAGGGTGTCGTTTAGCGATGTCTTCAGGTCGGTAGAGGGCTTTCGCTCGCCGATGATGTAGGCGCAGGACGTGTAAATCTTGCCGCCCGGCATTTCTTTTTCCTTGGTGCCCGGCACGACGACACAACGCGCTGGAACATAGCCTTTTATCTCCGGCATGCCAGGCTTGCGAGTATCGATGATCGGAGTCGAAGCTGTCAGGGTAGTGTTGGCGGCGAGCACTGCCTCGCGTCCGATCCTGACCCCTTCGACAACAATGCAGCGGGAGCCTAAAAATGCGCCGTCTTCCACAATCACAGGTGTGGCCGATGGTGGCTCGAGAACGCCACCAATACCCACCCCGCCGGACAAATGAACATTTGCACCAATCTGGGCGCATGAACCAACGGTTGCCCATGTATCAACCATGGTACCCGCGCCGATCCAAGCCCCGATATTTACATACGAAGGCATCAAGATAACCCCAGGCTCCATAAATGAGCCGTAGCGGGCAACAGCAGGTGGAACCACCCGGACTTTCAGTTCCCGGTAATTGCTCTTGAGGGGAATCTTGTCGTGATAGACAAACGGACCAACATCAATCTGCGCCATCGGGGAATATTTGAAATAAAGCAGGATAGCCTGTTTGATCCATGCGTGAGTCGTCCAAGATCCCTTGGGATCACCTGCAGTGCCATCAACATCGTGGCCAGCAACGGGAGACGCCACCCGCAGCTCGCCGCGATCAAGGCGGCCAATCACAGATTCCACCGCCGCGCGCAATCTAATGTCGGCGTCTGAGCCTGGATTCGGCGGTGACTTTGCACCAGCCTCAATGGCGTCGCGCAGTTGATTCAACGGTTCATTCATTTCAGATACTCCCGCAGAAGGTTCATTGCCTGCTGCATCGCCGCTTCTTCCGGGACCAGAGCAAAGCGAACGTGTCCGCGAATGCCCTCGCTGAGCCACTGGGATGGCGATGCAATCACGCCGATCCGAGCCAGGTTCAACACAAAGGCAACATCGTCATCGCCGAATTTTTCTGGAATCTTCGCCCACAAGTAAAATGTGGTTGATGGAATTTTGTCGATCATCCCGAGATTTTGCAGAAGCAGCCCGAAGGTCGCCAGACGTTTGGTAAAGATCCGGCGTCGTTCAATGACGTGCGCATCATCACCCCACGCCACGGCAGCAGCATGCTGGATAAAGTCGGGTGAGCCGACTCCAAAATTTGCGCGCGCATTCAAAAACGGTTTTACAATGCGAGGATCCCCAGCCACGAGCCCTGCACGATATCCCGTCAATCCAGAGCGCTTCGACAAACTCATGAAAGACAAGACTCGATCGGTAGAAAGCTGGAGCGGATTGACTGGACGAGGATCCACGTCGACCGAAGGCAACGCGCCGGTGGGCACGAGGGCATCAATAGCGGAATCAAAAATATCGACATAGCAGTCATCAGAAAGCAGGATCGTATCGGTTTTGTGGCACCAGTCGATGACACGCCGCCAATATTCCAAAGGCGCCGTTGCACCAGTCGGGTTATGGGGATGGTTGATCCAAATTGCAGCCGCATTTTTTTGCACTTCTGCAGGCAGATTCCACGGCTCCAAAAGGTAACCGTTCTGTCCAGTGACGCGGACTGGATACGGAATTCCGCCCGCATACAATGTGGAACTGCGGTAAACGGGATAACCCGGATCGGGGTAGATGATGTGTTTTTTCCCGCCAGCACGACCCACCAGGCAGAGAGCAATGTTGAAGATGGCCTCTTTGCTGCCCTGGCTTGGAATCACAGCGAGGTCATTGCCCACCTGCAAGCCAAAGCGACGCTTCAAGTAACCGGCCTGTTCCGCTGCCAAGCGCTCAACACCTTTGACGCTCGGGTATTGGCTGATTTCAGGGAGGGCCTTGATCAAGGCTTCACGAACTGGCGGCCATGTCGCAATCCGTGGATCACCTGTCCCGAAATCGAACACGGCCTTGCCCTCTTTGACGAGGCCAGCCTTGATCCGGCTCAACTCTTCCATCGGATAGGGTTTGAGCCCTGCCGTCACTTCATTGACAAAGGAATTAACGGATAAAAGTGTCATGAATCAGCCCCAATCAGAGGAGCCAAGATCGCTTCTCAGCTGCCATAATTCTGGAAAGAATCGTTTTGAAAGTGTTTTGGTCAAATACTCAACGCCACTGGATCCTCCAGTTCCGCGTTTAAAGCCAATCATGCGCTCGACCATGGCGACGTGACGATAACGCCACAGCATGAATGACTCATCAAGATCCATCAATGCTTCAAGGGCGTGATACAGATCGAGGTGCGAATCCGGATCGCGGTAAACTGCAAGAAACAAATTCTTTACGCCCTCATCCGGCTCCCAAGGCTTTGCCGGATCGCGCTCAAGGACGTGCTTTGGCACTGAAAATCCTTTGCGCGAAAGAAAATGCAGAAACACCTCATAAAGCGACGGACGCTCCATGGCATCCTTCAACTGCTGCATGTGTGCTGGCGTTGAACGAAAAAACTTGAGATAGCCTGCGTCTTTTAGACCAATCCGGAATTCAACGATGCGAAATTGGTGCGACTGAAATCCACTAGCCGGATTGATGCGATTGCGGAACCGGTTGAATTCGGTTGGAGTCATCGTTTCCAGAACGGCAACCTGGTCCACCAGAATCTTCTGGATCGCATGAACGCGTTTTAATGTCCTGAGAAGCTCGGTCAGTGAGTCAGCTTTCAAAGCGCGTTCGGCTTTATCCAACTCATGCAAGACCTGCTTGAACCACAGTTCGTAAACCTGATGGATGATGATGAACAGGGTTTCGTCGTGTTCCGGCGGATCAGACTGAGTCACCTGCAGTGCCAGCAGGTCATCCACATGGAGGTAACGGTCGTACGTCAGGGACGTCCCCGTTGGTTCAATTAGTGTACCGGGAAGATTTCCAGATTTGTTTTGCTTGTCACGACTGTCGTCCACACACCACCCCCGTTACGAGGTCATTACCGCCAACCACTCAAGATTGTCAGTATGCGCGAACATGTCGAAGGCTTCAACTTGTCTCAAGCGGAAACCTGCCTTGCGCAGAACGGCAAGGTCACGGGCGAGGGTCTCGACCTCGCAGGAAACGTAAATAAACCGGGTTTCCGGATTCTGACGAAGGACGTGGGCAAGGTGGGTCCGGGCCGTTTCATGCAGGCCACGACGGGACGGATTGACCACAATAACTTCAGGCTTCTGGGCCCATGCTGGAAGGGCGGTTTCCGAATCCTCGACCCGCGCCGCCAGAAATTCAGCCTTGGTCTCAAGCTCGTTGCGTTTGGCATTGAGGGCCGCATCGGCCACTGCCGCGGCGTTCTCCTCGATTCCAAAAACGCGATAACCTTGGCGGGCCATAATCAGGGACATTTGCCCAATACCACAATAAAAGTCCCAGGCAACACCGCCGGGAGCAGCACGTCCCGCAAGCTGTTCAACCCGACGATACATGACAGATGCTTGCCAGGGATTGACTTGAAAAAAAGCGGTCGGCCCGATCTCAAAATTAAGATCACAAATCCGCTCGCGCAAACGATCGTTACCAGTCAAACGAACCGTTTCCGCGCCAAAAATTGCGTTGCCGGTTTCGCTGTTGATATTCATCTGGGTTGAAGCCAACTTGTGGTCTTCGCGTTTCAATCGCGAAATGATCCGCTGCAAATGAACTTTGGCAGCCGGATCACGCACGACAAACGTCAGCATGAGTTCGTTGGTCACATGGGATGATCTTGCGACCAGGTAACGAAGGTCGCCGGATCCAGTCGACTCATCCCATGGTTGGAGTGGCGATTCATTGAGGGCGGGGCGCATATCGCGAAGCAGGGCCCGCAAAGCTGGCGCGTGGATCGGGCAGTGCTCCACTTCATCCATGACGGAGTGGGTTCCCGGTTCAAACAGACCGATCGCGAACCGGTCCTTTGCAGAAATCTCCCCGCGGTACAATTTCGGGCGGACTGCAAGTTTTATGAGGGTCCGGTAACCAAGGCGACGGGGCGCTTCATTTACGCCCAAAACTTGAGCCGTATCCAGCAACTTGGCTGCCTCAAGAAACTTCAGTCCCTTGTGAAACTTTGCCTGCAAGGAAGGCTCGTAGGACGTGTTGACAAGAACGCAGGAACCGCAACCGCCGCCCCTTACACGGCATGCACCGTCCGTCTCAGGCAACGGGCGGGGACGCTTTTTTTCTTGTGTTTTGATCGGGGGCATAAAGGTCACTTGGCCAAAAAAGGCACAGCAAATGTGGGCTCATTAAGCATGGGCTCAATACATCCAATCGTCTAACGACTTAGGAGGTCGGCTTGTAGCACTCTTGAGGGGTTTACGGAAGACTTTTGCCCCCAGGGTTCCCCCGCCGGCCGCGACATGCTTTTCCCACGCCCTCCATTCTGATCGCAACGTACCGACAAGATAAGGTGAATTCGGGCTTTTGGACCCCTTCGAATAGACAAAATCATTGAACATAAATGTCGTAGCATGCTTGATCCAGCGGTAAGAAATATCCTGATCAGACGGGGTCTTGCCTGAGGCTGGCAGCTGGAAAAAGACTATCATGTCGCCAAACTTAAGGGGCGATCTGGCCGGATCAATTTCGTAGAACGAGCTTTGCAAAACCCGCCACAATTCATCGTTATTGATCATGACATCATGATGATCTTGCTCGGTGCGGATGTTCACAAGCTGGCTGCGAACCATTTTTGGATACTGGAAGGCCAACGCCGTCATGAAGCAGTTTGGGCCACGATAAAGTTCAAAGGTTTTAACCGCACGCCGGGCCCCCACAGGCAACAGATCCTCGTCAAGCTCGAGGGGTACCGCCTGTCGCATCTTTTCCGCGACCTTACGCAGCTCCATGGCACCCGAAAACGGCGCCAATTGAATCAGCAACTCTGTCCTCAACTCCGGTCTGTCAAGTAGATCAGATGAATCAATGCTGACATGCAGATGCGTTCGCTGCAATTTTGATGTCACCGCATCTGGCGCCATCAGACGAAGCAATTCCGGACGCACCCGAACCCTTACTTGCTTGACGCGATCGTCACCGGCAACCGGATTTACAGCGTTGTTTTGATTTCCGGTGACCACTGACTGGAGCGCCGGGACCGCAGCCGGCACCGCGGCGGAGTCGACCGTTCCCTCGGGTTTGGTGATTTCCTGATCCAACCTGGCCATCAATTGGCGGTAGTTTTTTGGACGCGCAAGTTTCAAAGCAAATGCGGCCCGTTCATCGTCATCTTTTGGAACCGAAAGGTAGAGTGGTTCAACCCGGGGATCCAACTCTGCTGCCTGAACACGACGTTGAATATGTGAAAAATTCGGGGCAATCAACTCGTCGCGGACTTTCACCGGTAATTCAATCGCTGGTTTGAGTGCAGCAAGGCGCACGGTAAACGGACGCGCAAAGGCAGGAACACTACAGATCCACATGCTAACGGGAAGAGCAACGGCCCACCGAACCACGCCGGTGGCGCGAAAAAAACCTCGCATCATTGGATTGGCATAATTTTGTCGCATTACCCAAAAAACCAAAGGGTTGAAGCACCGAGGACGGTCGTTGTTCGACGTCCCAAGGTATGGATCGGCAGGCAGAGGATTCTCTTGACGGGCGAAAGCTGGGATAATGGTGAATGACGGGATTTTTGTGGCGAATTTATGTGAAATTCGACCAGACCCGGCCAGACAAGACACTGGAATCAGCCACCTTGGGCGGATGTCTTGCTGGATGCACCAAACCGTGAACGGAGGTCGCCTGCATGAGTACGGTGCTAATTGTTGACCCAAGCAAGCCAAGCCTGGTGATGAGTTCAGAAGTATTCAAGGACAAGATTCCAGGAATCACAGTCCTTGTTGCGAGCACCGGCCAACAGGCCCTGGATATTCTGGAGCAAAGGTCATCCGCAGGATCCGCAGCCCCGGACTTGTGCGTGGTCGACTTCGACCTGCCAGACACCGACGGCATCACGTTAATTCATATGCTCCGCAAAAACTTCCGCGGGCCAATTATGTTGACCGCCTATCCTGATAATGTCGTAAAAAATGCCGTCGCAGAAGAGCTGTTTGCCTATGACGATGCCGGCATGTGGATTCGCAAACCAATTCGCGCAGAAGATCTGAATGAGAAAATAGATCGTTTTCTTGTCGGCAAATTCCGTGTCCAGCGGCGCTTCGATTTCACTCCAAAGACGCGCCTTCTCGGAAAGAGTGCTGGACGCGGAAAGAGAACTCCCAAGTTTCCAGGCCAAATTGTGAATATCAGTGTCGGAGGCGCCTGCGTCCAACTGTCAGGAGCTGTAAAGCTCAAAATCGGTGATGAGGTGTCGATCGAATTGCCAATACCAAAGGTCGAAAAAAAGGGCGCTGAGACGGCGCAGATCAAAAGCCAGGTGGTATGGCGGACCAATGACGGCAAACGGATTGGCATCACCTTCGATAAGTTGAGCGATCCGGGGCGGAAGGGACTTGAACGACTTCTAAAACAAATCAACAACAGCATCGATGCGTGAAGATTGGTTGAAGTACGTGGCGGCCATCACGAAGGTTTTCGTGGTGGCCGTTTTGCTTGGAGAATCCTTCGCGGCGGCAGACCATCTATTGGCCAAAGCAGGCCTTGCATCCGGCAACTTTGCATTCATTGCGGGCCCCGCCCTTGTCCATCTTTTGATCGTAATCGCTGCCCTGATTCTTGTGGGGCAACCAAAACTAAACCTCCCGAAAAAAAACGCCGTGCGCTGGCTGATGCTCGCTGGCCCAGCCTGGCTCGCCTTGGCTGCCTCCGGGGCTGGCCTGACATCTACTTTTTTTCCTGGACCTGACTCGATACCGGGAGTCACTCCAAACATCCCCTGGTGGATTGCCAGCATTTTACTGGCGCCGGTCCTTGAGGAGCTCGTGTACCGTGGACTACTTTCTCCAGTTTTCCGCCGGAGTTGCGGCAATTTGATGGGGAGCTATTTTGCGGCAATCCTGTTTGCCTGGGTTCATTCCAGGCCAACCTTGGCAGGAATTTTTGCTGGGCACGCCGGCGGGATCCCACCCGGCCCATTTCTGCTTGCCCTTGCTGCGGACTGGTTTTGCCTCAAAAGCGGCAGCATTTGGGTCGCCGTGGCGTTCCATGCCGCCTGCAACATCACCCCCGCGCTGTTTAATGCGATCGATCCCCGCTGGCTGAGTTGGTTGGGAATGTTATACCAATGGGGTACTTGAACCGCGGAGATTGAATCTTCGCGAATGGTGGTGGACTCAAAATGAGCGACGATCAGACAACTGCAGACGAAAAAATCAAACGAATCAAGCGCCTTGCAATGGTTGTCTGTATTTGCAAGGGCATACCGCTGGGCAAAGTTCTGCCCGCAATAAAAGCCTGTGACAATGTCGCTGATGTGAACCGGATGGCTGGAACAGGGACTGGCGGATGCAAGGGACAACGGTGCGGGCCGCGCATCAAAATGCTACTGCGCAAAAAACACGAACTTCAGTCTGATGATTCCAAAACCACGGAAACAGCATCTGACAGCGACGAATAAACTGCGATATCCCCGGTTTCCAAAGACGTTGCAACGGTAATGTCCCTGCCCCTCTGGCTTTTCGCTTTGCTCAGGCGAACGTCGTCAGGCAAATCATAAGACAGGCTCTGAACATTTTGCACCAACATGGGCCTGGCACCGGCACGATGACCGCACAGGATGTCGGTCCATTTGTCGCCAATCATAAAACTTCTCTTTGAATCGATATCCAAGGCCGAGCAGGCATCCGAAATCAATCCAATTGCCGGTTTTCTGCAGGCACAGTCAACATTGTAGGGAGCAACATGACCCTCCGGATGGTGCGGGCATGTCTTGAACAGGTCAAGCACTGGGCCGCCGAGTCGCTGAATTTCTTTCTGCAAGGCGCTGTGAAATGCCTCGACCTCAGCCATGGAAAACTTGCCCCGCGCAATCCCGCTTTGATTGGTGATTACGACAAGTTTAAAACCTTTTGACTTCAGGCGCCCCAAGGCCTGTGGGACGCCTTCTGGAACAACCAAGTCTGCAATCTGGAAGGTGTATCCGCGATCGACATTAAGGATGCCATCCCGGTCCAGAAAGACCGCGCGGTTCATTCGCTGGAACCAGCATTTGTCGAGAGCCACAGCCGGTCCTTTTCGGAAACGGCATAGGGGATCACTAATCTCATGATCTTTTTGTTGAGATCATCGAGAACCGTGCTGTCATCGCCAGAGGATGCCTTGAGGTCGTACTGCTTGAGTTGATCTTCAATTTGCCAATAGATGTCCACCGGCATGAGAAGTTCAATCAGAGGTCCGGTGGTTTTGATCGAATCCCGCTGCGTTGATGCCAGCGAGATCCGATTGGCAATGACGAGGTACTTGCGAATCATTAGCGTTTTTTGGCTGGCTTCGCGGCCGGCTTGGCGGCTGGCTTTGCTTTGCCTGGCTTGGCGCTGGCTTTTGCCGGTGCCTTTACTGCTTTGGCCGGAGCGGCTTTCTTGGCTGGAGCAGGAGCCGCTTTTTTCGCTGGCGCAGGAGCAGCTTTCTTCACCGGAGCAGGAGCCGCTTTTTTCGCTGGCGCCGCCTTCGCAGCAGGCGCGGCAGCCGCTTTCTCTGGTTTTTTCGGAGCCGCTTTCACGGGGGCAGCTTCTTTTTTTGGTGCCGCCTTAACATCTGGTTTAACAACCGGCTTTGCATCTTGTTTTGCTGGCTTTGACTTGGGAGCGATCACGGGATCGATGACCTGTCCTTCGGCCTTCAAAGCAACTTTTTTGCCTTTAACATGAGGAACGTCAGCCTTCGCGTCATCGTCTTCAGCAGCAACCAGCTCCATCTCATGAACCATCTTGAACAGACGTTGCCACAGTGTGTCATCCTTTCGGAGCCACGACTGAAATAGTTTACGGGCCGGTCGATTCACCAGCGCATCGTCCGTAAAGTAGGTTGAAAAATCACGGGGTGATTTGCGTTGCTTCAGTTCCGTTACATGCTGCGCAAGAATCAGAAGTTCAGAACCACGAGCGCGCAAAACCAACGAATCTTGAATCGGCATAATTTCAACTGGCTGCAAGGTTCACTCCCATGAAAATTAAGGCGACGGAACATCTACGTTTACTGCTTGTAGTGTTTTCTTTCTAGCCGAAACACCAAGGACAGGCAAGGCAACCCCGCAAACAAGGACCAAACCTGCGCCAGCCAAGGCAGAAAGGTCTGGGTGGCGACCGAAAGCGAACACCGACCAACCAAGGTTGAGGACAGGCGTCACATAGCTCACGGCCGCATTTAACGCTGCTGGGGCGCTCTGATAGGCCGCGGTCAGAAAATATTGAGCCACACTGGCCATGATTCCCGCCCCAACCAAAAATCCGTAGGTCTGGGAACTTTGCGGCCAGAGGATTTTAAAGCCGCTATTCCCAAAGAACTCTGCAGCGAAAACCATGATGTGCATCGCCAGGCCGATGACACAAAGGTAAAAAATCACTGTGTTTGAAGAATTACTGCGTCCTGCCCGCGCAATCATCAAATAGGCAAAAGCGGCCCAAACTCCCGACAAGAGAGCGACAATGCGCCCCACCGGACTGTAATCCTCAAATCTTGGCTGGGCCAAAAAATAAAGGCCCACGGTCGCTCCCGCAATTGCAAGCCAAGTCAGCGCTGAATTTCGTTGCCGCAGCACAAGGGGCCCCAGCGCGGCGATCACAATGCTGTTGCTGGCATGCAAAAAGGATGTCTCCCCCACACCAATGGCATGGATGCCGTACATTACAAAAATCAGGGAAAGGGCTCCAAAAAACCCGCGAAGCCAAAGAGAGGGCCTGCGATCGCCAGGAAGTTGCGACAAACTCCCGGCAAACCAGGCGGCACTTGCGACAATCAAGACATTGACCAGCAGACGTACAAAACTGGCGACCAGGGGCGACCCTTCAGGTTCAAGCAATTGAGCCTGATTGATCATTGCCCCCATAAAGGAAAAGAAAACGGATGCCATGACCATGCACAAAAGACCTTTGCGGGCACCTGCCTCAAGGGATTTTTCTTCAGGCTTTAGGTTCAACCGTCACAGTCGCTTTCTTGATGGTGACGTCCTCAACGGGGCGATCGCGATCATCGGTTTCCACTCCACCAATCGCCTTGACCACGGCCAGGCTGGCCTCGTCGGCCGTGTTGCCGAACGCCGTGTACTGCCTGTCCAAGAAGGCTGCCTTACCCAAGCAAAGAAAAAATTGCGAGCCACCAGAATCTGGATCCTGAGACCGCGCCATCGACAACACACCGGCCACATGCGGCGTTTCATTGAACTCTGCCTTGACCCGGTAGCCTGGGCCGCCCGTGCCAACGCCCTCTGGGCAACCCGCCTGGATCACAAACCCTGGCACGATGCGGTGGAAGATGATTCCATCGTAAAACCCGCTGCGCGCGAGGCCAATGATGTTCTTGCAATGCGCGGGGGCCACTTCAGGCAGGAGATCAAGGGAGATCGTCCCGGCAGTGGTGTCCAAATGAACCTGGTAGCGGTTCGCAGAGAAATCGATGTCTTTCTGGGCAATCTCAACGTCAGACTTGAAATTCTTCTCAAACATTCTGGTACCTTTCTCTTGGCTGGCAGCCCTGATTTTTCATCGGGAAAGGGCCTCCGTCTGGTCAAACTCCCGCGGGGATCATATACTAGACTGAACTCTTCTCAAGTTGAAAACTCAGTCCTGAAAGGACCTCATCTTGGACGTAAAATTGGACCTGAAAAGGGCTCTCCGGCATCAGGGAACCGCCATTTTTACCTTTACCGCAGCCTGTTTGGCTCCCACTGCCTCTGCAAACATCATTGGCAACGACACCCAAAACTTCAATCCGACCACAAACGGGCTTGATTTCGTAACCGTCCAGTCATCCGAAACCCTTGACCCAGGCATTATTAACTTCGGTCTTTTTTTGAATCATGCCCGCAACACCTTGCCACGCCTACGTGACCGGGACACCAACGAATTCCCGGCAAAAAGCGGCGACCAGCTCCTCGGGATGGACCTCAACATCGGCGCAGGAATCCTGCCGAACCTGGACCTTGGACTCTCACTGCCACAGATTTTGGACCAAAAGGTCGACGACACTGATTCCGCGCGGGGCCAATTTTCCCAAAGGGGTAACACCGAGGTCCGGGTCAATGCCAAGTATCGTCTGACCGGAACCGATACCGGCGGCTTTGCAATGGCAGGTTCAATCAACTTCAACCGCCTCAAAAACAATCCTTATGCGGGAAAAAACAGCAGCCCGACCCTGAACATCGAGGCTCTGGCCGATACAACCTGGAAAGAATTCGCCCTGGCACTTAACGTCGGCTACCGGTGGCGCGATAAAGGCGATGAAATTTATGCCGGAAGCCCCATCGATCCGTTGGGCAATCAATGGCTCGCCTCGACGGCAGCAAGCTACCGTTTTGACCAATATGACACCAAGGCCATCGCGGAAATTTTCACCAGCTGGCCTGTGGTCAAATCCGGCGACAACACCAACCGGGCCAGTTCTGCCGCGGAACTTCTGATCGGCGCCAAGCACGATGTCAGCCACAACCTTGCAATCCACGCTGGACTGGGCCGCGAATTATCCCAAGGAATCAGTTCGCCGGACCTTCGGATTTACGCAGGCCTTAACTGGACCATGGGACCCGAGTTCCAGCGCCACAATGAACCGACAACACCAGATGAAGCGCAACCGAAGAAAATGCCGAAGCCGGCCACAGACCCGTTCGCGCTGCCGCCCAAGGCCGAAGAAAAAATTATCGTCAATGACCTCTTGTTCGCTTTTGACAGCGACAAAGAAATCGTCAATGACCCGCATTCCATCTTGGCCAGGCTCGTTGTGCATCTGAAAAAAGGTCCAGGCTGGAAAAAGTTGATCATCGATGGCTACACCGACAGCCTTGGCAATGATCAATACAATTTAACCCTGAGCTACCGTCGCGCCAGCAACATTCGCAAGCGCCTGATCGAAGAATTCAAACTCGAGCCGAACAAGATCATGGCCGTTGGCCACGGCGAGGAAAACCCCATTGCCAAAAACAACAATTTCCAAGGACGTCGCTTGAACCGTCGGGTTGAGCTGCGCATTTTCCGCAAGTAACGGAGGCATTGACGCCATGAAAAAAATCCCCAAGGCCACGGCGCTGACAAATTCAGTCATGATGCCAGTGATCTTCACGTTCATCACAGCCATCTCGGGATGCCGCGCTGCAGGATACGAGATCATTGACCCCGTGAAAAATCGGGAACGTCCTGCTGGTCCGACCGATGCCACGGCAAGCCTGCTGCCATCCGCCAGGCTCGAGATCGTTCAGGCGGGCAAGATGATTGGCGTGACCAGAACCAACCAGGGGGTTGTTTTTCGCCCATCAGCAGACACGGTGGATCCGGATTATGTTGGCAAGAGCCCATGTGCCAATCCCGGCATCAACTCGGCTGAATACCAGATCAGCATCGACGGCCAGCGCGTGGCGAGCACAAGGCAACGCGGCTGCGAGCCCCTTGAGGTTCCCTATGCTTTCGCCAAAATCGGGGCGCAAAACGTTACCCTGAAGGTCGTCAGCGCCGATGGCGAAACCGCCACGGCATCGCAAACCGTCCGCGTCGTGGACAATGACCCCTGCTGCGCTGTTCCCGCGCCGGCTGTTTTTGTGACCGCGGCACCATTGGTTGCCTACCCGGCGGAGCAGGTCAGTGTGCAGGCAAAGTGCCTTGCCACCGAGGCGGGTACGATCACCTGGACTTTCGGCGACGGAGCCACTTCCCTGGGCGGAATTTCCACCCACGCCTTTGACAAAGTCGGGCAGTACCTGATTACAGCCACTTGCACCCTTGGAAATGGCCAAAAAGCCAAAGCCACAGTGACCGTTTCAGTGATACCTTCCGGCCGGCCGCGCCCAGCCGGCGGAACACCAACCTTGCCCAGCGTGATTGAGCTCGGAATGCCACCGTCGCAGGTTCCGCCCAACCAGTCGGACCCAAGTCAAAATTGAAAGTCACTTGAAAGCCCCATGACAAAAAACCCTGAATCGAACGCCGCATCGAACCCTGACTCAATCCAAGCCATCGTCACTTGCCCCGACGAAACCAAGGAAGTTCTAGCGGCCGAACTCCGGGCTTTGGGCGTCACCGACATCGATGTCCGCTACCGTGCCGTGGCCTGCACCGTTCCGGACCTTGAAACTTTTTATGAATTGCATCTGAAACTGCGGACCGCCAGCCGGATCTTCCGCGTTGTCAAGGAATTTGCTGCCCATACAGAACAGATGCTGGGCGATCAGGCCAAACGCATCCGTTGGGCCGATTGGTTTTTACCGGAGCGAACCTTCCTGGTTGAAGGCGTTCCAGCAGACCGCGGGCCGGGCGTGATGGGATCGAATGCCATCAGCAAGACGATCCGCGAAAGTCTGCAGGCTGCTTTTGCCCAACACACGGGAAAAGTCCCAAAGGTTGACCTCAAAGACCCGAAGGTCATTGTCGTTGCCTTCATCCAAAAAGGCCGCTGCACGCTCAGTTTGGATACGACAGGAAAAACCCTGCACAAACGCGGCTACCGCACGGAAGGCCATCCGGCCCCAATCAAAGAGACCTTGGCCTGTGCCATTTTGGATTTGGCAGGTTATGACGGAACCCAGGCGCTCCTCGATCCGATGTGCGGCAGCGGCACCATTGCCATCGAAGCCGCCTACCGGGGGCTGCACAAGGCCGCACACATTCACCGCAAAAAGGGCGAGTTTGGTTTTGAGTGGTTGAAAGATTTCGACAACGACATCTGGCGGAAAGTCTCGGACCGCGTTCGTGGCGAGCGCCTGGAATCGCTGCCGGCACCGATTGTCGCCTCAGACATCAGCGAAAAGTATGTCGAGATGGCTCGCGAGAACGCACTGCGTGCCCGAGTGGAACGAGACATCCAATTCCAGGCTGGAAGGATTGAGGACGCCCGCCCCCATGCCGAGACGGGATTACTTGTCGCAAACTTGCCTTACGGCGCGCGCCTGGGCAAAGGCGATGATGAAGCCTTGAGTCAACTCTACGAAGAGATTGGCGACAATCTGAAAAAGAACTTCAAGGGTTGGCGTGCTGCATTACTGGTGGCCGAAGAATCGCCTTGGAAATTCATTGGCCTCAAGCCCACACGGCGCATCCCTCTCATGAACGGCAGCATCAAAGCCAAACTTTTGATCTACGACATGTACGCCGGTACGAAAAGAAGGCCGAAGGACGAAGAAACCCAGAATGACGAGGCCAACTCAGGGCATGCGGCTGACTGACCACGAAATTGATTCCATCAAGACGGCGGTTCATCATTTTGATCCCGAGGCCCAGATTTTTATTTTTGGATCCCGCGCCCATGACAGCGCCGCAGGTGGCGACATCGATTTATTGATTGAATCAAAAACGATTCAATTCGATAATCGTATTTCGATATTGGCGGCCATCAAGAAGATGATTGGCGAACAGAAAATTGATTTGTTGGTATCGAAAGGGATCGACAACGATATTGATCCCTTTATTCAGTCGATCAGAAAAGAAATGAAACAACTTTGACTAAAAAACCTTCACAGCTACTTTTGGAAAAATACTCGCAGCAGGCGGATAAAGCAGCGCATTGGTTAAGACGGTCACTACAAAAATCCACCTCATTTCAAATTTCAGACAAACTGACAGAATCAGAATTTGATGTTTTAGAAAATTTGACATCACGTTTTGCAAGGCTATGTGACATTTTGTTTCAAAAAGTGTTCCGGGCCATCGATTCAACAGAACTGGAATCGCCCGGTACGATTATCGATGTTTTGAATCGGGCCGCAAAACGCGGAATCGTCGCCAACGACCATCTGGCCAGGGAATTGCGTGAATTACGCAACACCATCGCGCACGAATACACGGAAGAGCAGTTAGTAGAGTTGTTTAAAAAAATACGCAAGGTCAGCCCAGACCTTCTTGAGATTCACGAAAATACAAAAAAATACCTGGCTGCGCACCAAGCCTGAGCATCCAGTCGTAGCCTCAAAACCAGGAATTCACCTCCGTTCGTACCCCTTACATTAGAGGGCTTTCCGGGGTATTATATTTTGTCAGGACGATGTGACATTTTTGTCAGATCGACATGACAAAATAATAAAAACAGGATAAATGCTTGATAAGATTGAAGTTATCGGAACTCATCGAGTCCCGCCTCCAGGGCGAAGCAAACCTCATTCAGGTCATTATTGGACCACGGCAGGTAGGTAAAACCACCGCCGTTCAGCAGGCTCTAGCCGCTCTGCCCACGACGACTCCGCGCCATTACGCCACAGCCGACGCCGTCTTCAGAAGCGACTGGAGTTGGATTGAGCGTCAATGGCACGAAGCAATTCAACTTGGATCAAACGCTGTTTTAGTTTTGGACGAAATTCAAAAAATCGATGCCTGGTCCGAGCTGATTAAAAAACTGTGGGACGAAAATCGCCGCAAGGATGTCCAGCTCCGTGTTGTGCTTCTAGGCTCAAGTTCACTGGCTCTCCAATCTGGTCTATCGGAGAGTATGACCGGACGGTTTGAGCTGATTCGAGCCTATCATTGGAATTTTCTGGAGACCAAGGCCGCCTTTGGCAACGGCTTAGATGATTACCTGATTTTTGGCGGATATCCTGGGGCAGAGGCTCTCAAAGATGATGAGTTTCGTTGGTTTTCATTCCTGAAAAATTCCATCGTTGAAACGGTCATCGATAAAGACATCCTTCAACTTCGCAAAGTTGAACGACCCGCATTATTCAAACAAGTTTTTGAGCTGGCCTGCGGTTATCCGGCACAGGAAATCAGCCTCCGGAAGCTCGTCGGACAGTTGCAGGATCCTGGCAGTGTCGAGACCGTAAAACACTACCTCGAACTACTGGAGGGTGCCTTTCTGATCAAGACTCTGCAAAAGTACAGCACAAACCTGATTCAGAAAAAGTCCTCCAGCCCCAAGATCCTTCCGATGTGCCCAGCGCTATGCACCTTCTCCCGCGGGGAGGCACAGTTAAGCAGCGAAGATCGCGGCCGGATATTTGAGTTGGTGGTTGGACTTGATTTGATGAGACTTCAAGGCACGCTATATTATTGGCGGGACGGTAATGACGAAGTGGATTTCGTCTATCGGATTGGCAAAAAAGTTTACGCGATCGAGGTAAAATCAGGGCGCAAAAAATCAGTCAACGGACTGGCCCGATTTCGCGAGGAATTCCAAGGCTCATGCGGGATCGTGATCACTCCCGACAATTATCTTGATTTCGCCACGAATCCGGCCGATTTCTTGTCCAGGTTTTCCTCGTAATCATGACCGGTTGTCGAAGAGTGAAGGCAGACTCATCGACCCAATCTTTCTGACATCGCTAAGCCGCGATCCATTGAGGACATCGTGAAGTGTGATTGAATTTCGTACAATCCTGCTGATGTTCTTGTTCAGACGATTTCGCTAAGCAACCGATGCAATTGACCAGTCATATACAAAGGTAGTGATAGGAGCTTTAGTGAGTAGGTTCCGACTCCTTTTGCAGTCACCACGGACGGCTGACTCTGAGTCAATTGCGGAGGTTGCCCGCAAAGTTTGATAGCAAGTGGTGTTTGATTATGGGCCATCATGAATTGATGCAACGACCTGAGAGACCCTGTTGTTCCTGCTTTGACCTCGATGGGGACAAGCCAGCGGTCGTGTTGGACCAGAAAATCAATTTCGGCGCTAGACTGCCTTTGTTCTCGCTTCCAGTAGTAGAGCTCCGGAGGACGCTCGGCACCAGCTATCGTAGCGATATGCTGCGCCACAAATTGCTCCGCAAGGGGCCCTTCCCAGATGGTAACATCATCAAAGAGAGTAGAGCGTGGCAAAACTCCGAGTCCATGGCACGCTAATCCAACGTCGACAAAATATAGTTTTGCGGACGACTGATCTGCGGTCGCCCCAATGGGTAGTCCTTGCCCATCCGTGTGGAATGCCTTCCGGATTACACGCGCATAGTGGAAGAGTGCAAGAATATCGCGAGTTACGCTGCTTCGCTCTCCCGGAGCGATCTCTGCATATTTTATTTTGCGCCCAACAAAGCCGGGTGTCCGCGTAAAAATCTCATGCATCAACATAATTTTTGCGCGCTTACCATATTTATGAAAATCTTCGCGGTATGTTTGGAGGATCGATTGTTGGGTGGACGACCATTGGGGTGAGTTCGGGTTAGCCACAAACGCCTCGACAACCTCCGGCATCCCGCCAACCATCAAATACTCTCTGAGCCGCTTCATCAGCTGTTTATGAAGCTGATCTGGCCATAAGTCGCCCACGTGAAACGCTTGAAGGCGCTCAACCAAAAAATCCTCGCCTGCCGCTTGCAAATATTCTTCGAAACTCATGGGTTCAACGTGTAAAAACTCGATCCGCCCCACCGGCATGGAAAACTTTGCTTCGCTCAACGCAAATTCAAGCAAAGATCCTGCGGCGATCACCGGGATGTCCGGGTTCTGTTCATAAAAATAACGCAGGGCCGCCAAACAATGGGGAGTCGCCTGAATTTCATCGAGGAATAGCAAGCTTCCTTCGCGTCCAACGGGGCGGTGAAAGAAACTGCTAAGTTCTGCTATGATCAAAGGCATGTCTAATGTCTTAAAAACCGCGTCAAATGAAACCTGTTGTTCCAGGTTAATCTCGTCGAGCTCTAACCCCATTTCCCTTGCAAAAAGACGTACTAAACTCGACTTACCGACTTGCCGGGCACCCCGAAGCACAAGCGGTTTTCTTTTTTTACTGTTAAACCAGTTGGTTAGGTTTGTTTGAAGGATTCGTCTCATGGGCTATATACCCTATAATAAATCACAAAAAGTGATATTTGTAAGGGTATTTTAGAGCGCTAAAACGTCAAATGTCAATGTATTTACTGAGGACACCATGCAGTTAACTTCGATCTTGACCCTAATCGCCCTGGCACTTCTGACAAATTGCGCCACAGCCGCAAGCCCGGCAAAAAATAAAACCAATTCACCTTTGCCGGTTTCTGACGCGACGCCGGTGCGAGACTTGGTTTTTGCGCAGCGCACGAAAGTTTTACTAAAAGCCGACTGGCATCCGGTAAACGGTTCGCCCCTCGCCCGTAACGGGAAAAATCCAGCGTGCATCGTGATTCATGGCGGCGGCTGGTACAAGGGCGACAAGACGGACATGGAATCGATCTCCAGGCGGCTGGCACGCCGCGGAATCCCCTCCTTGAATATCAACTACCGCCTCGCCCCTGAATTTCGTTTCCCGTCGCCTGTTCTCGACACAAAGGATGCGATCCGATGGGTCAAAGCCAACTCCCAGGCCCTTGGGGTCGACCCCGCACGGATTTGCATGTTTGGATACTCGGCGGGTGCCCATCTGGCCCTCATGAGCGGTTTTACCCGGCCGAAGGACGGGCTGGATGACACCACTCCCCCGACCGCACGGATTTTTCGATTTGGTAGTCAGAGTGAGTTAATTCGCAAAATGCCCGCTGATCTGGGCGTAAAGGTGCTGGTCTCGGGTGGAACCCCAAGTGACCTCACGGAGGGCAATTACAACGAATATTACGAGAAGTTTTTTGGGCGCCCGCCGTCTGAGATTCCGGACACCTACCGGAAGGCCTCCCCCGTGACGTACGTACGCCGTGGACTGCCACCCGTGTTTCTTTATCACGGCAATCAGGACTGGATTGTTGACGTCGAGCAGTCCCGGCGGCTTGCCGTGAACCTTAAAAAACAGGACGTTGATACGGAGTATCTCGAGGTGACTTTAGGACACGTCGCGACGTTCCTGTTCGACGACAAGGAAGTCAACGCAGCCATGAACTTCCTGGAATCCCGGATCTAGGGCTGGGTGGCCCCAGATCCTGCCTTGGCCATCAGAAATACTTTTTCAAATTAACAGCGAATAGTGAGTTCTCAGAAGATAATTTCGTCGTCCCGCTTTCATCCGTCTCAGATTTAGTCGACTTTAATTGGACCTGGTACGCTAGATCCGCCTGCATCGAATTACCAAACCGGGCTTTATACTTCGCGCCGACATTGGTGCCACCGATGCTGCCGGAATCAAAACCAGCAACCGATTTATAATATTTGGGCTGATATTCCGCGACGAAGGCGAACTGCTGCCGGTCGGTAACTTTGCCCTCCATTCCAACGACAAAACTCGCCTTGTCATCGTATTCTTTGTAGATCGCATTGTAGGCGTGCAAACCAATGCCGGCCGAAAGGTTGAAACGCTCGCGCATCAGAGTCGCCCCAAGCGAGACGGCAGGCTCCTCGTTCGACTCAAGGTAACCTTCCCTTACATTCGCACCAGGCGTATAGGAAAACACATATTCAATGCCCGCCTTGCGCATTGCCGCACTAAACTCGAATAGGTTGTACAAAATGCTCTCATCCGAAGCATCGATGTCAGGCACACTAAATCGATATTGCTCGTTGATTGAACTTATTTTTGCACCCACAGCTAGGTTGTCATTCGCAAGAAAAGACACCAGTATACTGGTCGACTCCGCCTCGAACTTTTGCGATGCCTTGGCCGCCTCATCTGACCCACTCAAAGGAATCTTGAACGCTGATTTCACCCCTAGCGACGTCCGTTCAAGCCCCAGCCTCATCGTTCCTTTATCCAAAGGCTCCGTCATTCCGGCAAAGGTGTGCCCGGTACCAATTGACCGGGCTTTTATATTACCGACGGTACCGTCTGCGCCGCCAGAAAGTAAACCAAGGCTGAGGAACGGCAACTTCTCAAATGCATAGCCAGCCGGCACGAACAGGGCCGATGTATCCGATGGGTAAAGCAGCGTTTCTTTCCCCGTCTCTTGCCCCGCATCTTGCCCGGCCTCTAGATCCGCGTATGCAGTGGATGCTGCAACGCCGAAAGAAAATGCAAAGATGGTCTTCAGAACGTTTCTCATACCTGACACCTCAAAAAAAATGAGACAAATTGCTACGGATAAAACTTGAACAGCCGCGCCGTGAAGTAGGCTGGGCCAACCAAAGCCTGCAAAAGATTCGTGAAAAATGACGGGTGCTGCTTTTCCCAGATGTAATGTCCGCTGAACTGGATCAACCATCCCACGACCGCAAGGGCGATCACCACGCCAGCTGGCGTGTGCCAGCCCAATACGAGGCAAGCCAGCATGTAAACCGTCAGGATGGCGCCAAGGCGCAAGTCGTTGCGGAGGTACCACGACCCTGCGATCACGATTGCCAGAGTTCCACCGGAAAGGCGCAGCCCGTCGCCGTTTGCCGTTGCCATGGCAAACACGGGCCCAAAGTGGATCCAGTCCAGCATGGCGATAATATGAAAAAGGATGACTGGAATCGCGACCTTATGGGTCAGCTGATTGGTCGGATGGCGGTGGCCACTTTCGTATTCTCTGAATAGCTCGATCAGCCTGGGGGTCATGTTTTCTCCCGATAACGTCGTCAAAATCTGGCGCATTGGAGTTGCTTGAATTTTCGTGCTAATCCAATCTTACATTGAATGGGTGGTCTTGTGGAAATCAGGGCGTTTGCGGAACAGGTCCTGTTCGGCTCAAACATCGCAGATAAAACTTCGGCTCCCGTCGGCATCCGCCCATTTACCGACGAGGTGCCTGGCCCGGCTTTGGACGCGCCGCCGACTTTGCCCGGCCGCCCTCCTGAACTCGCCTTTGACCGCCGCCTGCCCCACGCCGCACAGTTTCCTGGTGCCGGGAAATTATCCGACCCGCGCGGCCGGGGCATGGTCCTGCACTACTTTGCCAACCACGAACTTTTGGCCCTTGAGGTCATGGCCCTTGCTTTGCTGCGCTTTCCCGATGCGCCGAAATCTTTTCGAGCAGGCATTGCACGCACGATGGTTGAAGAGCAATCCCACCTGAAACTTTACATTGAACGAATGGCAGAACTTGGCGTGACGTTCGGCACGATGCCAGTGAACAGTTTCTTCTGGCGCACGATGAAAGACATCGCCACACCACTGGAATATTCTGCAGCGATGTCACTGACGTTTGAGCAGGCGAATTTAGATTTTGCCGAGCACTATGAAAAATCCTTCCGGGAATTAGGCGACGAGAAAACGGCTGACATTTTGCGTCAGATTCACGACGACGAGATCCGCCACGTTGAACATGGTGTGATCTGGCTGAAAAGATTTGAGTCCGAAAAAACACTTTGGGATGCCTACCGCGAGCACCTGCGATTTCCGCTGACCCCGAGCCGGGCCAAGGGCCCTGTCTTTGACGAGGCGGGGCGGGCGCGGGCTGGTTTGGATGCGGAGTTCATTTCTCAACTTAAAGTATTCAGCTCTTCGAAGGGACGTCCTGCAGATTTATGGATGTTCAATCCAGGTTGTGAGCGTGAACTTGCAGCCGGAACAAAAACGCCTTTTTTCCAGGGCAATGCATCGTTCATTGAACGTGACTTGGCGCCGCTATTGATGTTTCTTGCGGCGACTGACGACGTGGTTATGGTGAGTCAAAAGCCGTCCCTGCCCTTCCTGTCACAGATGAAGTCCGCGGGGTTTTCTCTTCCCGAGTTTATCGAAACCGGCGACGTTCCTGATGCCACTACTATTTTAAAATCCCTGGGCAGCCGTAAATTAGGTGTGCTGCATCCATGGGGAGAAACTCCTGCTGCGATGGCATGGGCCAAGCCTCTGGCAACCATCCTTCGTGGAATGCCGGATCCATGGCCCACGGGATTCACCTCGTTTTTCAGCAAGGATTTTGCCGCGCGCATTGCGCCCGATGCCTATTCTGGCCGTCGCTGCGAAAACATGGCGGAGGTTCAAGTCGTCGCCAACGACGTGCAACGCGCCGGGCACACACACCTTGCCGTGAAACCAGTGCTTGGTGCTTCGGGACTGGGCCTTCGCCGCATCGCCCTTGAAAATCGCAGTCCCGACGGAATCCAAATCACGGAAAAAATAAAATTTCCCTGCATCGCGGAACCTTGGCTGGATAAAATTTGTGACCTCAGCGTCCTGTTTAAAGTTGAATCGACCGGTCCCGTCCGCGTTCGCGTCCTCGGCATCACGCGGCCTTTGATTGACCGAACCGGAAAATATTGTGGCCACGCCCTGGGCCGCCCGTTCAGTTTTCCCGATGCCAATGGCAAAGCCTTTGATCAGGATTTTTTCGGCAAGCTTTATCCGGGGTGGATGGACCAACTGCGCGAGGCTGCACTGCAGTGCGGCGAACAAATGCACGCCGCTGGCTTTTCAGGACCCGCAGGGATTGACGCGATGGTTTTTCGCGAGCCCGGACCGCAACCAGTGCAGAGCCGGCCTTTAAGGCTGCGCCCGGTCGTTGAAATTAATCCGCGTTATTCCATGGGACGGGTTGCTGCTGCTTTGGAACACGGTTTGGCCCGAGGGCATACGGCGATCTGGCTGCACATTCACAACAAGCTCCTGCAGCGAAGCGGCTGCGACACTTTCGCCGCCTTTGCCAAAGAAATGACACGGCGGTTTCCCCTTGAAACTGTTACCACTGCAGGTGCAGTAAATGTGAAGAGTGGTTTTCTTCCAACCACAGATCCAGAAATTGCAAACGGCATCCTGACCGCGCTCTTCGCTGGCCAGGATGCCGCAACCTTTGCCTGGAATCTGCTTTACGCCGAGTGACTAATATCCCAGAAAAGGCCCGGGTGCGGGAATTGGCCTGGTATGTTATATTTTTTTGAAGTTTGAGGGAGGTCCAGTGGCCAAGCCAATCGTAAATAAATGGGCCTTCTCGCCACACGCGGCGACTCGTATGATGGAACGCAATATCTCGGTTGAGACAATTCAACAATTGATTGAGACACCAGATCTTGTCCTTGCGCAGGGACCGAAATGGTTGTTCGCGAAGTCATTTGACGTACGTCACGACAATTTGGTTGCAGCAGTTCTGTTGGAAAGAAAGGACAGGGAATTATGGATCGTACTCACGGTCATGGTAAATTTTCAAGCCAGGGTAAAGTAAAGGCAAAAGACAAGAAAACGACTCGAACATCGAACAAGGACCAGTTTCCGTTCGTGTCCATCGATAAAGATTCGGATTTTGCTGCGATCAAACTTGCGGCCGGAATCGAGGCCAAAAGCTACCTCAAGGACGGCGTCTTGTTTTCCGAGGACGCAAAGGGTCGCGTGATCGAACTTCAAATTTTGAACGTAAGTCTCACAACCAAATCATACCCAAAAAAGCCTGGTAAAGCGGGTTAATGCAGACCTTCAAAAAAAGATTTTTCTTCCAACCATAGATCGTGACAGATGGTGGGAAATTGCAAACGGCATCCTGACCGCGCTCTTCGCTGGCCAGAATGCCGCAACCTTTGCCTGGAATCTGCTTTACGCCGAGTGACGAGCGCCGCGACCGGCAACACCTTTTTTCGCATGTCCCGCAACGTGACTCATACACTGGGCAACGATGCCCTTTGAATGCGCAGCCTTGTAGCTGGACGGAGCGCCATGCTTCCATGCGTCCTCGGAATCAAAGCGGCGAGCAACCTTGGACAAGCGGGCCATCGTCCATTCTGGTTTTTTGGCCTTGTCTTCCAAGCTGTCATTGCTTTTCTTGGCTGGCTTCTTTTTTTCCTTCGCGGCGCCTTCGGCCGGCTTTGCACCTTTTTCCTCGGCTTTGGCTTCGTGACCGTGAGCGCCTGCCGCTGCGGCTGTATCTTTAACCATGGGACCTCCCTGAAGGGTTCAGCAGGCAATAATCGCCTGCCCTCTACAGGGGTTTCGGATTGCAATCGCCGTGCTTGATGAGTGGGTTCATTTTTATTGGACGGAATGGGCTAGCCAGACTAAAGCAAGGCCCCGTTAACAAAACGAAAAACAAATCATTTTGCCATCTCGCCAACACAACCAACTCATGCCAAACTGGCCCTATGTCAATGCGCCTCATGATCTCGCTCATTATTTCAGCCTTAACCTTGGCCGGCCTCTTCATTGCACTAGTCTGGGTGCCGGCTGAAGCAGCCTACACTTCATACTGCCTCAACAATTACGACCTCGGGATATACGGCCAGGCCCTTTTTCAACTGTCCCTGAAAAATCCAAATCCATGGCTGAGTGTCCGTGAAATAAATATCTTCAACGATCATTTCGATCCCATTTTATTTTTTTTGGCCCCATTCAAGTTCCTGGCCCATCCAGCTACACTCTTGATTCGTTTTGAGATGTCGATCGCCCTCGCCACCGCCGCAACATTTTTGATGATGGCGCAACAGCGTGCGATTACTTTTGCCGCCGCAATGTTCATGGCTGCCTTCGTCTTGTTCAACCCCGCCAGTCTGGGATCTTTCACGTTTCCCGCACATCCGGGCACATGGGCCATACTGCCGCTGACTTGGACGTGTTGGTTTCTCTGGCGTGAAAAATGGCGTGCCGCACTTTTCACGTTTTTTTTCTGCCTGCTCTGCAAGGAAGAATATCCCGTTGTTGGAATTGCGGTGGGACTCACCATGATCGCCGTCAGCAACATGATCACCTTGAACGCCTCTGGACGTCGAAGGTCGGGCGCAGAATTCCTGGGCTTGTCGTTGCTGTGGGCGTTTCTTGCCTTTGCACTTCGCCCCGCTCTCCTTGGTCACGCGGGGCAGTACACAGGTACAGTGAAACAAGCGTCGGGTCTCAGAGAACTTCTGCAATGGGATTCGTTCCGTGAGATTGCCATTTGGTCCATGCGATGGACTTTGCCCCTGATCGCTATTTTAATCCCCGCGTTGTGGACCATCGTCAGGTCTGACCGAAAATTTCCACCACAGGCCTCTCTGGCGAAAATCGCGCCTGTGATCGCAATTTTTCTTGCGTTGCTCGCCATACGCGCGACGGGCGGTTGGTGGTTTTCCCATCGCAGCATCCCCTTGGCCACGACAGCTGCTTTTTTGACCATGCAACTTGTGTCGTTTTATCAGTGGCGGGGGCGTGGCTGGAATTTCACATGGGCCATTGCAGGAATATTTTTAGTCCTGACGGCCCATCAAAGCCTTCGTCCTGCCCTGCGTTATTGGCAGGGCAAGGACATGGCATCCCATTGCCCGTCACAGCCATCACGCGTCGCAAGCCTGGATCAGGCAGTCGCCATGCTTCTGGCGCGCCCAGATGGAAAGGCTCTGGTCCAAGGCAACATCCTGCCACATCTGGTTGAACGAAATGCAGTCCATCATTTGGGCGCGACTGCAGAGGCCCCCGAGTCATTTCAATGGCTGCTCGTTGAAAAAAACAAACTTGGGGCAACCTGGCCTGCGGCCCCCGGTGTTGTTGCCACCACCGTCAACACCTGGCTGGCCCTGCCCGGAGTAAAACCCATCATCGATGACGAAAACGTTCTTATGCTCGAACGACCTGACCTGCGATCACTCTGAGGTCTGCCCCTTTTTTTGGCGCAGCCGGATCAATCTGAACGAGTTCGCCACGGGCAAATTCAGGCGGCTCGCCGTGGCGATGCTGCCACGATAAAAATTCCCTCTCCGTGCCCTTGCAAACCATTTGGCGGGTCTGCCCTTTTAGGTTTTGTTGGTCTCCCGTCAAGCGTGCGGCCGAAATCATTTTCGCAGGAGGAGCCAATTTCTTTCGCGCCAAGAGGTAAGAAAAAACCAGCGTCCGGTGCTTCATTGGCAGGTGTTGTTCAATTGCGCTGTATAAATCGGGCTGCTGCCACTGGATCCGGTCGTGGCACCAATCGGTTTTGCTGTGGGTCAATAGAGGACACGCCCCTTGATGGGTGCACGGAGCCCAGACTTTATAACCCTGGCGGATTAGATTTTCTCGAATTGCCAGCAAACGACGCCCATCCTGATTGGTGCCAGGCTCGATGATGGCCAAAGCCTCACAGTCCAGAACCCAATCCGGCAGGCCATCGAGTTCCGTCAGTGAGTAAGAAAACACGGCCATGGTTTTGTCGGGATTGCCCACCGTCATAAACTCACGAAGTTTTCTGTCGTCGATGGTCAGGGGATGCTTTTCCGTCACAGCGTCGGCTGCAAAAATACGGCGCAGGGCCCTTTGAACATCCAATGCTTGCGTCGAACGATCAAATGCCAGGCTGCTGCCGAGAACTTCGGGTGCGACATCTTGCAGGGCCAGCCACGCTGCCCCCATTCCGCTGCCCCAGTCGATCGCGCGATGGATCCCTTCGAAAAACCCAAGATTTTTGGCTTCGCGGAATACGGCCAGGGTACGAACATGGTTTAGCAGGGTATAATAAAGAAGGTAAGCAGCGGGCGCACCCGGCAACTCGTAGGGAGTTTTTCCGGATGGTTTGGAGATGTAAAAATCAGAGATTCGCTGGACGGCATGAGCTAGCTTTGCCGGGGTAAACTTGTCGTCTCTTGCGGCAATTGCTTCAGCCTGATACCCAAAGACCGTTCGCGCGACATCCGCAAAAGCCCGGAGCAGATCAGGATTAATGACAAATTCAGGCCTCACAAAAAAACCCCATCAGAATTCTGCAGAATATCATTGGACTGCGGAACGGGTCGCTAAAATCACGTCGGGACGAAAATACGAAATCGTGCCCCCGGGAGACGCGCCGTTCATGCGAGCCATTGGCCTGCTTGGCAACGATCACTCCATGCCAGCCGATGCCGTCCGCAAGTATGTCCAAATCAACCATATGCTGGAACTTCTCAAGGCTCCATTGATTGATTTGCGAGGGCGGCACAAGCACCTCGCCATCCTTGACGCCGGATGCGGAAGTTCCTACCTCACTTTCCTGCTGGCCTGGTACTTGAAACATAAATTGCCGGGCGATTTCCCCGGGGGTTTTTTAATCGCTGGAATCGACACCAACAAAGCCCTCATTGAAAAATCCCGATCCATGGCCAGCATCTTGGGCCTGGAAAGTCACATGCATTTTGAGGTCGCCTCGACCAGTGACTTCAAGTGGGACGAATTGCTCGCCAGGCGCCCAGTGCTGGCGGACTTCAAACGCCCCCACATGGTGGTTGGACTTCATGCCTGCGACACGGCGACCGACGAAGCCATGGGCTTGGGACTTGCCGCAGGAGCCGAGGTCCTGGCCGCCTCGCCGTGCTGCCAGGCCGAACTGGCAGGCAAGTGGCGCGAGTTGTCCCAGTCGCCAGAAGGACGCACTCACCCAATGGCTCCCGCGTTTCAATCCCCAGAACTGCGCCGGACCATCGCTGCGGAAATGACCGACATGATGCGAGTCCTGCTGCTCCGGGCCAGCGGATATGAAACGACCGCAACCGAGTTTGTCGAGTCACGACACTCGCCCAAAAATCGTCTTATTCTTGCTTTCAAAAGGGGAAGATTTTCAAAAGATGCCGCAGAGGCTTACGTAAAATTAAAAGATCATCTTGGCGGTTCTAGCATTCGTCTAGAGTTCCTGGTGTCGGATGAAGTCCGGGAACTCACAGCAGGCAACCGTTAGCGGCAAAAATCGACTCCAGATTATCCGCACGATCCACAAGTTCCAGACCACAAATAAAGTGACCGACCCGGGTCAAGTGTGGATAGGTGTGAATCACCTTCAAATTTAGATTTTTGCCAGACATCACCATGGTTAACATTTGGCCTGGCTGCAGAATCTTATCGACCAGAATTCCCAAACCGTTTCGACTCACGTCCGTCGCAAAAGCACGGATGGATTCGTGTCGTTCAAAATCGACCAGTTTGCCGGGAAGTGTGCCATTGACGCGCAGGTTTCTCGCGTAGGACCTTTGCTCCAAGACAAGTGGAGGTGCGTCCACTTGCAGCTTTCTGACAGGCTGCCCCATAAGAATCTCCCCATAAAAATCACATATTAACTTGGGCGGGATTTCCCCGAAAAACTTGACACCCTAATAAAAACCACCGAATAATCATTATATAAATCAATTATTTCAGCGGGTTAAAAGTTGATAAATTCATCTGAATTCGCCCTTTTTGTGACGGGCTTTGACTGGCAAGTGCCGGAAAGTGAGCTGCTTCGGCTGTTTCAGCAAGTCGGGGATGTGATCGGGTTGAAGGTCACAAAACAGGCGGACGGCAGTCCAGCGGCAATCATTACGATGGCCAGCATGCAAGACGCGGAAGACGCAATCTTGAAGTATGACGGAACGCATTACAGAAGTGTGATCCTGCGGGTCCGGAAAGCGGCTTAATCGACGGGAACAACATCGACGATCTGGTCTTCGCCGAATTCATCCTGAAGTTGCGAACGCACGCCGTTCAGTAATGTGATCAACGAACTCGGGCATCCCTGGCAGCCGCCCCCAAGGCGAATATGAGCCACTCCGGCTTCAAAGGCTTCCAGACGAGCAAAGCCCGAATGAAACTTGAGCATTTCCGAAACAGGCCCTTCGAGGAATCGCGCAACATCACGCCCAAGTCCAGCAAACCGGTCACTGGTCCCGGGTTCGGTGAAGGCTCCCTCATCGTCCATGCCTAAAAGTTCACGCATCGCATCGCGGGCCGATTCCATGCTTGCACCAGTGGTCTTCTTGCCCGAAGGCGTGTGAAGGGCCACAAAGGAACCGTCGGGTTCCTTGCTGATGATGACTGAATCTAGGTCGCCACTCATGATTTTGACCCGTCCTCTTCTTTGTTTTCCCCTGCCTTCGACAGAACCGGGGCCTGGCCATGCCTGATCCGACGTCCTTGTACGATGTACACCACCGTTTCCGCAATGTGACATGCAATGTCGGCAATGCTTTCAAACTTGTTGGCACATGCCACAACAAGGAGTCCGGTTTCAGGATCCAGATTGCCGGAGACCCCACGCAGGCTTTTCAAAACCATGTCGTGAGCCTGATCCTGCAAGGCATCGACCACATTGTCCAGGGGCGGGATGCTTTCCGCAGCCTTGACGTCCCCCGACAACAGCGCAGCCACCGCCTTCTCTAAAATGAGGTTCGACTTTTCAGAAAGATCTTTGAGGACACCCCAAATCAAAGGCATCTCATCTGACATCACCCCGATATCAATCATATTTCTCGCTATGCTGCGCACGCAGTCGCCGACCCTTTCCAGGCCCGCAGCAACATCAATCGCACCGATCGCGTAACGCAAATCCCGCCCCAATGGAGCCCTGTAGTTCATAAAAGCAACGGTCAAGTCATCAAGGCTTAACTCCAGGGAATCAACCTCCGCATCCTTTGCAATGATGCGGGCCAGGACTTCAAGCCTCTTGCCATCACTCGCTCCGAAGGTCGAACGCAGCGTGCGAGACTGCTCCAACACGGCCGAAGCAAGTTCTTCGAGGCGCTTGCGCACCGCAGCAAATTCCTGACTGCTTGTTGCCCCAGATCCCATGTCAAACTCCCGGACAGATATCCATATTACGACTTCGCTGCAAAACGCGCCTTCATCCATGCCGCGCTCCATACGCGGAACCGGTCAATGAATCCGTAAGCAGCAGGCACTACCACCAGGGACAAAACCGTCGAGCTGATCAGGCCACCAATGATGGCAACCCCCATGCTCGTCCTTTGGCGCGAGGCCTCATTCAAGCCTATGGCAATTGGCAGCATTCCCGCAATAAGAGCCATCGTTGTCATCAAAATTGGCCGAAGTCGCGCGCGCCCGGCATCTAAAATGGCCTGAGCACGGTCAGCGCCTTCCTTGACCCGCTGATTCGCGTAATCGACCAACAAGATTGAGTTTTTGGATGCGATCCCCATGAGCAGAATGCACCCGATCATGGAATTCAAATCCAATGCCTTGCCCGTGACAAAAAGAGCAAGAAACGCACCAGCGACCGCAAGGGGTAAAACCAGCATGATGGCAAACGGTGTGACGAACGACTCATAGAGGCTCGCCAAAACGAAATAAATGAAGAGAACCGCGAGCGTCAGCGCCAGCACCATGTTCTCAATCAGCTCTTTGAAGCTCTCCGCCTGTCCCACAAAGTTATAACGCATTCCCTCGGGCAACTTCATTTCTTCCGTCAGCAAGCGATTGATATCGCCGATCACCGCGTTCATTCCCGGACCATCTGCTGCGATGTCCCCTCCGATATTGATGTATCGACCGCGATCCTGACGGCTGATCGTGGCAGGACCCTCTGTTTTCACCATTTGAGCGACATCAGAAAGGCGCAGGAGCGACATGTTGATGTTGGGAACATAAGTCTTTTCAAAAACCAGAGGCAAATTCCGTTCGCTCTCTGCGAGGCGCACCCGGATGTCGTATTCCTGTGCATTCTCGCGGAAAACGGCCGGAGTTGCCCCCTCGACCAGGGTCCGTAATTCAAAGCCAACAAGATTGGTGGAGACGCCCAGACGCTCGGCCTTCTGACGATCCAAGACAAATTGCACTTCGGGTTTTCCTGGGCGGAAACTAATGTCGACGTCCTTGAGCCCAGGATTGACTTTCAATTTCTCGAAAAGCTTTTGAGACACCTGCTCCAATTGCTTCAAGTCGGGTCCGATGATGGACACATTAAAGGGGCGCTGTCCGCCGGCGACGATATCCAGATCCTTCACGAGTGGATTGGCAAAAGTGAATGGCTTCAGGTCGCCCCGCATCAACTCCTTGAACTGGGTCGTATTCACCTTGCGCTGACGCGATGGCACAAGATTCACGAAAATCTCAGCCACGTTTGCCTGTCCGTCCCTGCCGCCGATGCTCATGGAAGTCAACGCCACTTCCGGTTTGCTTCGCACCAACGCCTCGACTTCACCGGCAACGCGAGCCATTTCATCAAGGGACGTACCGGGCGGCAGATCAAGTCCGACAACGAACTCTCCGAAATCCTGCGGCGAGAGGAACGTCTTTGGGACAAACTTGACGAGAATCACGATACTGCCGAAAAAAATCCCAAACGCGACGATCAACGAAAAGATCGAATTGCCGCGGGTCCGCAAAATCACTTTCAGGAGACCCTCGTACAAATCATCGAACCAATCCTGCAACCGGCCAAAACCGCGCACGACAGGACCGAATGTGTAGCGATAGAATAATGATTCAGGTCCGCCTGAATGAGCTTTCCCGGCAAAATAGGCTGAAAGCATCGGCGCCATGGTCAATGCGTCAAACAGCGAAATTGCCATTGCAAAACAAATCGTCAGACCGAATTCTCGAAAGAATTGACCCACAATTCCCTTTAAAAATCCGACGGGGCCAAAGACGGCAATCACAACCAAAGTGGTCGCTACGACTGCCATCGTCACTTCTTTTGTGCCGTTCAACGCGGCGTCTTTCGGACTGTCGCCCGCCTCGATGTGGCGGAAAATGTTTTCCCGGACCACAATCGCGTCATCCACGAGAAGGCCAACGGCCAAAGACAGTGCGAGCAACGTCATCACATTGATCGTGAATCCAGCGAGGGCCATCAGGATAAACGCCCCCAACAGTGAATTGGGCAGCGCCAACCCGGTGATCACCGTCGACCTGAAGTTCCCCAAAAACAAATAAACCACGAGAATGGTCAGGATGATTCCCAGAAAAATGGACTCCTTCACATCCTGAAGGTTCGCGCGAATTGGCTTTGCACCATCACGTACCATGGTCAACTTGGCCTTGTCGCCAGCGGCAGTCATTTCGTCGTTGATCTTGTCAATGGCCTTCTTGATCGCATCGGCAACATTGACCGTATTCGCCCCGGACTGTTTGAAAACATAAATCGAAAGGCCTTGCTTGCCGTCCAAAAAATATCTGGTCTTCTCGTCCTGCAGCCCATCATAAACTCGACCGACCTGGGCAACCGTCACCGGCACGTCGTTGCCAAGGAAATTCACAATCGACTGTTCGATATCCTTGAGCGACTTGAACTCACCCACCGTGCGATAAACGCTCTCCTTGATTCCCTCACTAAATTTCCCGACAGGGACATTCGCGCCAGAGGCGCCGATGCGATTGGCGACCATCGTGGCCGACAATTCATAACTCTTCAGCTTTTTCTGATCCAGGTCGATCCGGACTTCCCTCTTGCGTCCACCGACAATGTCGACGAGGCCGACCTGAGTGACCTGCTCGAGCTTTGGTTTGATCCGGGTGTCTGCAAGTTCGTAGACCTGATCGGGACGCAGCCCGGGCGCCTCAAGGGCAATGATGATGACAGGCTGGTCCGCAGGATCGATCCTGCGAACCACTGGTTCTTTCACGTCGACCGGAAGTTTTCTTTTAGCTGATGCCACCCGGTCCTTGATTTGCTGCTCGGCATACCTGATGTCGGTCTCCAGGACAAACTCAGCAACGACGATGCTGACGCCTTCTTTGCTGTCGGACTTCAGGCGTTTGATCCCTGGGACGGTGCTGATTTCTTCCTCGAGTACCTTTGAAACCAGAGTCTCCATTTCAGAAGGCCCTGCACCCGGATACGGTGTCGTCACCGTCACCACCGGAAAAGTAATGTTGGGGAATAAATCGACACTGAGTCCCCGCATACACAGCAAACCAACCGCCAGCGTGAGCATGACGATACAGGTCAGAAAGACCGGGCGTTTAATAGAAAGATCGGCAAGACTCATGGTTCAGTTGCCTCCGAAGGTTTTCATTTGAGCGACGATTCGCATGTAATCTGCCTTCATGCGAATCCGGTTGAGTTGTGCCTGGGCGTAATCCTGTTCAAACATCAAAACCTGAAAAAGAGTCGAGCGGCCTTTGGACTGGCGGGCTTTTTCATATTCGTACTTCTCTTTTTGGACGACTTCCATGTTGGTGGCTAAATCCAGGCGCCTTCTGGAATCGCCCAAAGAATCCTTGAGCCCTTCCCATTCGCGTTCTTCGTCGAACTCTTTGCGCTCGCGCGTGAGTTCACTGGCCCTGGCTTCCATGTCGGCACCGCGCTGCTGGTCCATCACAGCAGGCACACCCAGTGGAATATTGAGTTTGACGCCGTACACACGCGTTGGATTCTTGATCGCCAGAGCATCTTTACTGGATTGGCCTGCGGTCGCATCTCGTCCGTTGCCGGCATAGGTCGCAAAAAGATCAACTTGAGGCGCGTACTTTTCCCGCGCCAATTTTGCAGCAGCCTTAGAGAGAACCTCAACCTGCCGTGCAACGAGAACATCTTCACGCGGCCCAGCCCGATCGGGATCGGGAATTTTCCCGATCGCATCGACGGTCAATTTGTTCAGGCTTTCGGAAACCTTTTCACTCGCGATTCCACGCAGTGAATTGAATTGGCGTGCAGCGGCCTGCTCCTCGTCTGTCGCAATTTGAAGTTCAAGTTCACGCCCCTTCACAGCAGCATCCGACTGCAAAAAATCAGCCCGGTCTGCGAGAGATAATTTGACGCGACCCGCGCTCCATTCACGCATCTTGACGGCACGATTATAAGATTCACGCTGCGCGGAAAGTGCCTCGCGGGCCAAGGCCAGGCGCCAATAGGTTCCCTCGGCCTCGGCCATCAGAAATTTTTCTTTCAACTTTTCGGAATGCTTTGCCAATAAAGCTTGGCCTTCCACGATATCCAACTGGGCTCGCGTTTCGCGGCCGAATCCGTTTTTCCAAAGGGACTGGGAAATTTCCAACTGGGGCCGCGTCTCGTAGTAGTCGGCCAATGGCAAAAATTGTGAACTCGCCCCGTCAATCACGACGTGATTGGTGGTGACTCCCAGTTTTCCTGCCAAGCCAAACGGAGTCAGTTGGGAAATGCCGTAGGACATGCTGTCCACATCGGTGGCTGATCCCATCATCGTGGGATTGCTCGTCGGCTTGTGGTCGCGCGAAACGGAGTAGTTCACAAAAAGACTGGGGGACAAGATCACGCTGCGTTCTGCCGCCTTGAGTCCACCGGCTTCCGACAGGCCGGCTGCGGCTTGGGCCGCCTTGTTGCCGCCGCGGACTTGCCCCAGATAGGAGTCCAAAGTCAGGTTGTCCAATCCGGCCGCAAATCCTGTCGCCGTCATTCCCATAAACATCAGCAAACAAATCCAAAGCCGCATAGTTTCCTCCTCCAAGCTCACCTTTTGGATTGTGGATCACAATCTATAAAAAAGTCAATCATGCCGGATAGATATGTCTATTCAATCGGCACCGGGTTTGCCTCGACAAACCCAAGATTTGATTGCAAGTCCGCGGGGTTTCCTGTTTAACGTGGGGCATGTCTGCTACCGCCACTGGCGTTCTAAATAAAGAGATCCTCAAACGTCGCACTTTTGCGATCATCTCGCACCCCGATGCGGGCAAGACGACCATTACCGAAAAACTGCTGCTTTACGGCGGAGCCATCCAAATGGCAGGGACCGTCAAGGCAAAGCGCGGCAAGAAATTTGCGACTTCCGACTGGATGGAACTTGAAAAGCAGCGCGGAATTTCTGTGACGTCGTCCGTTATGAAGTTTCCCTACGAAGGCCACGAAATCAACCTGATCGACACACCCGGTCACCAGGATTTTTCGGAAGATACCTACCGCACGCTGACTGCGGTCGACAGCGCGCTGATGCTGATCGACGGAGCCAACGGGGTTGAGGCTCAAACCAAAAAATTATTTGAAGTCTGCAGCCTGCGTCAGACGCCGGTCATGGCGTTCATCAACAAGATGGACCGAGAGGCTCGCGACCCATTCGATCTGATGGATGAAATTGAAAAGGTCCTTGGCATTGCCTGCTACCCGGTTACCTGGCCGATAGGTATGGGAATCCGGTTTCGCGGTGTTTATGATCGACAACGCGAGCAGCTTCTTCTTTTTGAAAAAGACGCGGAGCGTTCGCGTCCGGTGGCATTGACTGAGCTTGGCTTGGACTCACCGGAAGTCGACGCGGAATTGGGCGCAGAGGTTGCAGCCGAACTGCGCAGCCAGGTGGAAATTCTGAGTGCCGGCGAAACTTTTGACCGTGAACGTTATTTGCGCGGCGAACTGGCACCTGTTTTCTTCGGTAGCGCCCTAAATAATTTTGGCGTTCAGACTTTGCTCGATGCCCTCGTTGAAATTTCACCGGCACCCCTGCCGCGACCGGCGGTCAGCCGCACGGTCGAGCCAACCGAGGGAAAATTTTCCGCCTTCATTTTCAAGATTCAGGCAAACATGGATCCGTCGCACCGGGATCGTGTCGCTTTTATGCGAATCGTCTCCGGTAAATTCGAGCGGGGCATGAAAGCCTGGCATGTGCGCCTGAAACGCGAATCACGCCTGGGCCGTCCAACCCAATTCATGGCCCAAGACCGAAGCCTCGTCGACGAAGCCTATGCGGGCGACATCGTGGGTATCCATGACCCGGGGATTTTTAAAATCGGCGATACCCTGAGCGAAGGCGAGGACTTGATCTACTCGGGCATTCCAGTTTTCTCGCCCGAGCATTTTGTTCGCGTGCAGCTTAAAGACCCGCTGAAGTCCAAACAGCTCAACAAGGCACTGGATCAGCTCTCGGAAGAGGGTGCCGTTCAGGTGCTGCGTCCTATCACCTCCAACGACCACTACCTTGGAGTCGTTGGTGCCCTGCAGTTTGACGTGGTGAAATACCGGATTGAATTCGAATATAGCGTCAAAGTCCAACTGCATGCTCTGCCTTACACAGCCGCCCGCTGGATCCGCAGCAGCGATGCCAATGCGATTGAAGCCATCCTGAAAGATCAGGCGCACATCATCACCCGGGACCAGCACGACAATCCCGTCATTCTGTTGGATCAGGTCTGGCGCCTAAAACTCCTGAACGAACGCCATCCCAAGATCACATTCGCGACGACCTCGGAAAATCTGCAGGACCGCATTTCGTAGTCCTGAGCATTGCCCGTCATCGTGGGTGTTGCCCGTCATCCTGAGCGCCAGCGAAGGATCCTTTCTTAACCCGTCATTCTGAGGCCAAAGGCCGAAGAATCCTTTCTTCTCCGCCTCAGTAGGCGGATTCTCGACTTTCCGCGGAAAGTCCCGTTATCTGCGGCCTACTGCAATACGATTTCTTTCATAAAAAATATGGCAGTCGTGTTTTTAAAAAAATTTGAAGAAAGGATCCTTCACTACGTTCAGGATGACGAGTTAAGAAAGGATCCTTCACTACGCTCAGGATGACGAGTTAAGAAAGGATCCTTCGCTGGCGCTCAGGATGACGAAACGAAACCCCGCCACTCGAAAGTGACGGGGTCTGATCGTGATAACTCACGCGACAAATTCTTCGGACTTTTAAACTAGTGGTGATGACCACCAGCACCATGAGCATGACCATGGTCCAGCTCATCTTTGGTCGCAGGGCGCATTTCTGCGATCTCGACTTTGAATACGAGATCCTTGCCAGCCAACGGATGGTTCGCATCAAGGGTCACATGGCTTTCATTGACCGATGTCACAACCATGATTGGATCATCCTCATCTGGGCCGCCGCGGAACATGTCGCCAATTTTAACTTCAGAGGTTGGCAACTGATCCACAGGAACGTTTGCAACGAGGGTTTCATCGCGGTCGCCGTAGGCGTCTTCGGCCTTCACGTGAACTTCACGTTTGTCGCCCTTTGACATGGTCAGAAGAACGCTCTCCAGACCAGGAATGATCTGACCCGAACCTTCCAGAAATGCGAGCGGCTCGCCGGCTTCTGACTGGTCGATCATTTCGCCCTTCATGTCGTGAAGAACGTAGTGGAATTCTATGACGCGCGGGTTGTTGGACATGGGGGCCTCTTTTCTGTCTTTAGGGCTCAAAGAGCTACTCTGAAGCGGTGGCTTATCACCCACCCGTCCAAAAAAACAACCCTAAAGGAACGCCTCAGTGCAGCGAAGAAATCACGCCTGACGCATCAGCCGTCTGCTGCTGCCAGCGCATCAAACGCTGAAGGGCCTTCTCGTCATTGTCAGGGCGGACAGAACCGGTCGCCCGGGCCAGGCACAGGTAAAGCACAAGTCCTCTTAGATGCTGGGGGGTTAGAGTGTATTCGATGACCCGCCAATAGCGCTGCAGATCGACCATTTCCACCCCGGATCCAAGAGGTGAATCCATCAAAGCCGCCCGGTAATCCGCCGACGAAACACGCATCTTGGCTTGGGCAAATTCGGCACTTTCTTTGATGGCATTCATCAAAGGGCGCAGGCCGGCAGCCTCAACCGCATCTGTGTTAGATCCCAGCTGCCAAACGGCAAAAACAAAGGGCAGGCCAGTGATCCGGTTCCACACCTCCCCAAGATCCAAAATTTGAGGAAATTCGGAGCGCCGCTTCAGGGCTTCATCACCAATCAACAGTTCCACAGAATCACTTTCACCGGAGGGCTGAACGCTTTCACCGGTCCGTGGCTCCACCCCACGGGCATCAGGTCCAAACAGCAACCTGTGCAGAGTTTTTGTCATGGCCGCACTGGCGGCTGAAACCGGTGTCAGCTTGATCTGACCAGAGGCATTGAGTAAACCCGGCGTGGCTTTTTCAGTCACGGCGGCAAAAAGGTCGCGGGCAATCTGGCGGGGATCAAAAGGCCGCAGAGCCGTGACGCGGGCGTAGGTTTCCTTCAGTTCGGCAATGCGTTCCTGCCAAACATCAAACGTATGATTCTGCGCGGCAGGAAAGCCCAGGTACACACTCATGACGGGTCCGGTGGAGGCAACACCCACAGGCAGGGCAACATTGAGTTGATTGTGTTTGAGCAGGCAGATGCTGGACGCAGGCGCCATCTGTACGCTGCCCTCAACCAGCCAGCGGTTCACTTGGGAAGGATGCCCGTCGCGAAATTCGACTCGTCCGGCAAGGGCCCTGCGCAACTCCAGCCGCAAAGGCCAAAGGTTCCAATAGTTGATCCACCCAAAACTTGCGCTTGGTGCAGGGTTGCCAGCCATTCAGCGGCCCGCCTGCGTGTTTGGACTTTCGGCAATGACGCGGAACGCCCTGCGTGCCGCATCCAGAGTCGCATCAATGTCAGACTCAGAGTGGGCCAACGAAAGAAAACCAGCCTCAAATGCAGACGGCGCCAGATAGATTCCATCATCGAGCATCAATTGAAAGAATTTTTTAAAATTGTCCAGATTTGCACGCTTTGCGTCTTCAAAGTTACGGACGGAATCTTTCGCAAAGAAAAAGCCAAACATTCCGCCTTCAAAATCGACCGTGAATGGAATTCCAAATCCTTCGGCGGCAGACTTCAATCCACTGACAAGGCGCTCACTGCGTGCGGCAAGAGTGTCGTATGCACCAGGACGCGAAAGGATTTCCAAGGTTTTAATCCCGCTGGCAACCGCCACAGGATTTCCTGAAAGGGTCCCAGCCTGGTAAACGGGGCCCGAAGGCGCCACCATGCTCATGATATCGCGGCGTCCGCCGTAAGCCCCCACGGGCATTCCACCGCCGATGACTTTGCCCAGGACCGTCATGTCGGGTTTGATTCCGCACAAGCTTTGATATCCACCGTGAGCCACCCGAAAACCGGTCATCACTTCATCAAAGATCAAAACGGTGCCGTGTTCCTCACAAAGCCCCTTCAAGACATCATAGTATCCGGGCAAAGGCCGGATGAACCCGGCGTTGCCAATAATCGGCTCCACAATCACAGCGGCTATATCGCGCCGGTTCGCTGAAAAAATTTCCCTCAACTGATCCACGTCATTGAAGTGAGCGGTCAGCGTATGCTGGGCCGTGGATTCAGGAACACCGGGACTACCTGAAAGGCCGAGGGTCGCGGCCCCCGAACCCGCCTTCACGAGCAACATGTCGGCATGCCCGTGATAGCACCCCTCAAACTTCAAAATCTTGGTCCGGCCGGTGAAAGCACGCGCAACGCGCAGGGCGGACATGCAGGCCTCAGTTCCACTGGAAACCAGACGCAGCATCTCGATGGCCGGCATCGCCTTGATGATCTTGTGGGCAAGGATACTTTCCCCCGCCGTCGGCGTGCCAAACGACAGCCCGCCCGCAGCAGCCTCATTAATTGCCGCAAGGACTTCCGGGTGGGCATGTCCGACGATGGCCGGGCCCCAGCTCGTGATGTAATCGATGTAGCGGTTGCCGTCCTCATCCCACAAGTAGGCACCATTGGCCCGCTTCATGAATACCGGCGTCCCGCCGACGGATGCGAAAGCGCGAACGGGCGAATTGACGCCCCCAGGCATCAGGCCAACGGCTTCTTCAAACAAGGCTTTGGAACGGGGACGCAAATTGTTTGGTGATCGGGAATCGTGGGACATGCCAGCGCCACCGTCATGGGGCCCGAAATAGGGCCAGAGTCTCGTCTCATATCAGAAATTTAAGGCCTGTCCGACGTAATTGTGCATCCCATCCCCCCCAAAAAAACCGGGTACATGGGGTGCTTCTTACGCACCACGTCCTTGACATCCTCAATTTGGAACACATGTTGAGTGTAGAGCCCTGCTGGCCCCGTTTTAAAAGTTCCACCACGCGGCATTGCGGAAGGATTCGACATGGATATCAACAAGCTGACCCAGAAATCACAAGAGGCCCTGCAAGAAGCCCAGAAGATGGCCATCGAGTTTGGCCACAACGAAGTGGATGTCGATCACCTCCTCATCAGCCTGCTCCGGCAAAGTGGCGGCCTGATTCCGAAGCTGGTGGCCAGCGCGGGTGCCAACACCGAGGCCCTCATCAACCGCCTTGAAACCGGACTCGGCAAAAAACCGCGTACTTCGGGATCGGGATATGACCCGACCAAGATTTTTTTGAGTGGCCGCTTGTCACGTCTTTTTGTCTCGGCAGAAAAAGAAGCACAACGCCTTAAAGACGAATATGTCTCGGTCGAACACTTGTTCATCGAGGCGATCAAACTCGACGACAAATCTGATGCGAGCAAAGCGCTGAAGGATCTTGGACCGAAGCTGGCCGATTTCATGAAAGCACTGACCGCTCTGCGCGGAAACCAGCGAGTTCAAAGCAACACGCCCGAAGACACCTACGAGGCCCTTGAAAAATACGGCCGGGACCTGGTCAAAGCCGCCAGAGATAACAAACTTGATCCCGTCATCGGACGAGACGAGGAAATCCGTCGTGTCATCCGCATCCTGAGCCGCAAAACCAAAAATAATCCGGTCCTTATTGGCGAGCCAGGAGTCGGAAAAACCGCGATCGCCGAAGGCCTGGCCCACCGGATCGTACGCGGTGACGTCCCCGAAGGACTCAAGGACCGGTCACTGTTCGCCCTTGATATGGGTTCGCTCATCGCCGGCGCTAAATTTCGCGGAGAGTTTGAAGAACGCCTCAAGGCCGTTCTGAATGAAATCAAAAAGAGCGAAGGCCGCATCATCCTGTTCATCGACGAATTGCACACGATTGTCGGCGCAGGAAAAGCCGAAGGTGCCATGGATGCCGGCAACATGCTGAAACCGATGCTGGCTCGCGGCGAATTGCACTGCATTGGAGCCACAACACTCGACGAATATCGCCAGTACATTGAAAAAGATCCGGCCCTGGAACGTCGCTTCCAGCCAGTCATGGTGGATCAGCCAAATGTGGAAGACACGGTGTCAATCCTGCGCGGATTGCGAGAGCGCTTCGAGGTTCATCACGGCGTAAAGATCATGGACAATGCCCTCGTGGCTGCCGCGACACTGTCAAATCGTTACATCACCGACCGTTTTCTGCCGGACAAGGCCATCGATTTGGTGGACGAAGCCTGCGCCATGATTCGCACTGAAATCGATTCCATGCCGTCAGATCTGGACTCGGCCCAGCGCAAGGTCATGCGACTTGAGATCGAAGAGGCAGCCCTCAAAAAAGAAAAAGATGATTCGAGCCGGAAACGCCTGGAGTCACTTCAAAAAGAATTGGCCGATGCGAAAACGGCGCGGGATTCCCTGCGCGCACAATACGAGTCGGAAAAACAATCCCTGCAAAAAGTCACGGTCGTACGCGCAGAAATCGAAGACACCAAACGCGCCATCGAACGTGCCGAAAGGGAATACAACCTGGACAAGGCTGCGGAGTTGCGTCACGGAAAAATGCCCGGACTTCTGGAAAAGCTGCACCAGGTTGAGGGTGCGGCATCTGCCGCGGGAGAATCAGGTGCATTGCGCCTTCTGCGCGAGGAGGTTACGGAATCCGAAATCAGCCAGATCGTCAGCCGCTGGACTGGGATACCTGTGACACGCCTGGTCGAAGGCGAACGGGAAAAACTTTTAAAACTCGACCAAATTTTACATGAACGGGTCGTTGGTCAGGACGAGGCGGTTCAACTGGTGAGTGATGCTGTGATCCGCGCACGCGCCGGGATCAAAGACCCACGCCGGCCCATCGGTTCCTTTATTTTCCTCGGGCCAACCGGCGTTGGAAAAACGGAACTGGCCAAGGCCCTTGCCTCTTCGCTCTTTGACAGCGAGGACAACATTGTCCGGATCGACATGTCCGAATACATGGAAAAACATGCCGTCTCGCGTTTGATCGGCGCGCCTCCGGGTTATGTTGGATACGAAGAAGGCGGACAATTGACCGAGGCCGTGCGCCGGAAACCATATTCGGTGGTCTTGTTCGATGAAATTGAAAAGGCCCACCCGGAAGTTTTCAACACACTGCTGCAACTTCTTGACGATGGCCGCCTTACCGACTCCCAGGGCCGGACCGTAGATTTTCGCAACACGGTCGTGATCATGACGAGCAACATCGGTTCGCATCATCTTTTGGATGGGGGCATCGGCAGCGACGGTGAACTCACAGCAGGATCCCGCAGCGCAGTGATGTCTGATCTACGCGCCCATTTTCGTCCAGAGTTTCTGAACCGGGTAGATGAAATCGTGATGTTCAAGCCCCTTCAGATGGAAGAGATAAAAAAGATCATCAAGATCCTTGCGAAAGGTTTTGCCGACCGGTTGGCCGACCGTGGGATTGGATTTGAACTGGGAGATGATGCTGCAGCGCTGATCGCCGAACAGTCCTATGACCCTCAATTTGGAGCTCGCCCGATCAAACGATACCTGCAACGCGAGATGGAGACCCAGATTGCCCGGCAGTTGATCGCGGGGCAGATTAAAGATGGCGACAAGGTGTTGGTCAGTGTTTCTGATAACAAAATTATCGCTAAAAAATCATGATATTACTGGGGAAAATATAGCAAATCGAAAATCACCTCAACCCGGGCACAAGCCAAGCCGATGTTCCCTCTAGAGGTGGGCCGAATGCGAGTGTTTTTAATTATCTTTTATTTGGCAGCGGTTGTTGGCTGTAACGCCTCCGTCAATAAAACTCAATTGGCTTCGGGAGTTCAGAATTCCGATGCCGCAGGCACGGGCGCAATCAAAAACGAAAATGATGTGGATCGGCTACCGCCCGTCATCACAGATCCACAGAAAATCAAACGCCTCGCAACCGGACTTGCAGAACGCGGCGTGCCAGAGGATCTCATCCAGGATGTCATCAGAGAGTTGACGTCTGAACGGGTTTCGCGCAAGAAATTCGCAAGTAAAATCGTTGATGTCACCTTTCCGAATCCCTCGGGATCGCCAGCTGCCGTGTTGGTAACTGGCGCGCCAGTTATTCCTAGTTATTCGCAATCACCCCCACGGGACACTCTCACCGGGATTTCAAACCCGAACCCCTCATCAACCGGATATCTCAACGACGGGCTCGAGAGACCCCTAGGTCCATTTGACGACAGTCCTCAACCGAGTCAGGCAAGTTCGGAACAGAGGACGGCATGGGATTTTTTGTCCTCTAGTCTTAAAGAACTGCTTTCACCCTATGGCATCGTCCGTGGTGTTTTTAACGCGCTATGCGCTTAAGGAGCGTTTCTGTGACGGACTCCAATCCATTTTCAATGCGTCACCGCCGCCCGTCCAAAAATCGTTGGGTGGTGATGACAGCTTTGATGCTGCCTTGTCTGCTGGCGGTTTCGTCCTGCGGTGGATCTAGTTTCAAAGGCTCCGGCGGCGTCCGAAAGGCATCCGTAGGCCGCACTGGACTTGATGCAAGTTCTCAATCCCTGCCAGGCACGCAGATACCCCCAAGTTTTTCCGATGGGGGACGCGCAACCCTGGCCAACCGCTTCAATGATTTTCTATTCGCCGGAAGCGGACCGGGCAGCTGCGGCCTGCCAGTCAAAAATAATCCCTGTCGCCCGCAAAATCCCCCCTCGGTTACAATCCCTCTAAGGTGCCCAAAAGAGTATGCCGAAATTGGATCAGTCGGTGACTGCTTTATGCTGCCTCAGGCCGACGCACTCGAATACAAGATCCCGATGCAATGCAACGGCAACCGCCCGCTCTGCCAAAAGACGGGCCAGGAAGATCCGAACGTGGTGATCGAAGTCCGGATGACCAACGGCTCAGCATGCCCCGACGGGTTCAATGTTGATGCCAGTGGCAGCAACGTCCTGGGTGTCGTTTCTTCACCGGGCGCATGCACTAATTATTCAACCAGCGCATTCTGCAAGAAGACGGTTCCCCTGACATCCTTGCCGCCAGGAAGCGCCATTGTCTCAGCCATCGCGATAACGGGAACAAACGACCACTTAGCTTCACCCCCGGGATGTCCGTACCCTTTCGAAGACGTTGGGACCGCGCCGGACTGCTCAAACTACAACAAAAACAAAAGCTTCGAGTGCTGCAGTGGAAGGATTCGTTTTTGCCAAAAGAAGGACGTCGTCAAGTAGGCTTCGTGATTTCCGTCACACCTTCTTCGGTCAACACGGCATGCACTGCGACATCGTAGGATTCCACCGGAATGTTTTCCGGCAAAACAAAACGTTGCCAGCAAACTCCCATCAACGTCACTCGAGATAGATCGGGCAGCGTTCTCAAAAAGCGGTCATAATATCCTGCACCTGAACCAAGGCGGTTGCCGCGGCGATCGATCGCAACGCTGGGCAAAAGGATCAGGACATCACGCGACTGAAAATCAAGCCTCTGGCCATCGGCTGGTTCTTTGATGCCGAACTTGCCTTTGCGGAGTGGCTCGTAGGAACGCCACGCGACAAATTCCATCATCTTTTCGGGAAGCACCCGCGGAAAATACCAGCGACGGTCGTGGTTTTGGTCCTGCTCCATCGCGGGATGAATGACGGCTTCGTTACGAACGGCCAGATAGGCAGCCACTGCACCAAATTGTTTTCCGCCAAGCCACCCCATCAAATGATTTTGAATTTTCTGGGAAGAGGCCTCAACCTCGGCGGAGAGCATGCTTTTTCGTTCTGCACGAATCGCATCTCGCAGCACTGATTTGGCATCCTTTGGCGGGGCAACAGGCATAAATGAAATGTCTCCTCATCCTCATCGTCGTCGTCATCTTCATCTTTATTAAACATCATAAAACAAATTCGCCCAGCGGGGCTACGCTGGGCGAACGATCAACCTTGGGGTTTCACGAATTACTGGATCGTGACATCCACAGGAGTCGAATACTCCCATCGTCCTGCGATTTCAGAAAAGGCTCCGACGCGCATTTTATAGGCACCAGGAGTGACCCCCTGGAGCGTCGCCGTGGACCCTGCCGTTGCAAACTTGTAAGCCGGGTTTGCCCAGTCGGGCGCATTGTTCAACTCGACCCGATAGTAGGTGACCTTGGAGTCGCCCTGCCAGCTCACTTGACCGCTGCTGCCAGCCAGGATTGCGCCCGGAGCAGGTGCCGTCACCATCAACTTGCGGCGCACTGGTGCGTCCACAGAGAAGGATCGTATTTCAGAACTTCCGGTCGCGCTCTTGATGCGCCAGTACCACGTCCCAGGAGACGGCTGGTGCAGGGAATAGGCGCCTTTCTTGACCGGGATACTCATCTCGACCGGCTTCATTGACGCTTTACGGGAAAGCTCAAGCCGGCCTGGACCGCCAGTCCATGAGAAGCGGGCTGGGCCCACCGTCTCATCGTAAGCAATCGCTGCTTCGTTTTCAGGAAAATTGATCGATATTGGTCCAGCCGATCCTTCAGCTGCGGCAGAAGCCGTCTCGGCAACAGGAGCCGTCTCGGCTACCGGAGCGGTCGATGCCACTGGCGCTGTCGATGCGACCGGCGCATTAGCGGCGACAGGGGCCTCTGCCTTCGGAGCGACCTCCGTCACTGCTGGAGCTTCTGGTGGCGGAAACTCATTCACGTCGTCGCCAGAGGTTTCCAGATAAAGGTATCCTACCGCCGCCACTGCGACGAGCAGGACTGCCAGAAGGATGTAACGCGAACGATTGCTGTTCGCATAAGACCCTTCCTTGAATATTTGGGACATCGCATTGGTGTTCGTCCCAAAGTTACTTGCAAACTCGCCTTTCAAGTCCGCGGTAAACGGATTTGACTGCGAGGCGGGTTGTGACGGAAGGCCCCCGCCGCCCCCTTGCCCTGTCGGGTTATTCGTTGTCTGGTTCATAACGCTCAAATCTCCCAAGGTTGAGTGACACGGTAAGCCCGTAATGGTCATTCATGAGGGTGGATCGGGCGTGATCGAAATCACTTTAGCCGTGGGAAGCCTTGAGCCAACTGGGAACCTGCAAATTGTCTAGGGGTGCACTAAAAAAAACAGGCATAAACATTAGGGGAAATCCCAATGAATTACGAAATCGCCAAACGATGGATTCAGAAAAAATCACGGTAAGAAAATTCAACTTTCATCGGCAGGATCCAAACCGGGATGCCAGATGCTTTCATGATTTCCGGATCGCGCCAATAATCTTTCGAGGTGGTTACAATTGCATCAGCGCCATTCATTGAGCCTGAAGTGAAATGATCTGCGTGAAAGCGGGCGTGATCCTTCACTGTGATCACACGCAGGGGCGAAACCCCGGCAGCCGCCAGAGCTTTTAGAAACGATCCCGGACGCGCTATACCGCAAAGCGCAATGGGATGAAGCGGTAACTTCTGCCCGCGGCCTGCAGTCGAACCGGTCGCAACCACCGGCTGGATCGCGCCATAAATGATGCGGCCCTGGCTCTCCCGAACGCCACCTGGCAACGCCATCGACTTGGCGGGCTGAACACTGTCCCGGCCGCTCAAGCGAACGACCGCATCCGCACGCCGAAGGGCACTGACCGGCTCCCGCAAATTTCCGGCAGGCAGCAGCGCATCGCCCACAAATTCCTGCGACAAAAGTACGATGTCTACGTCACGTTTTATCCGCCAATGTTGAAATCCATCGTCAAGGATCACATGAGTCGGCAGGTATCTGGCAAGAAAGTCAGAAAAAATTTTAAAGGCGTGTACCCGGTCACGCCCGATAATCACTGGAACGGTTGGGTTATCTGCGGAAACCATTCTGGCTTCGTCGGCCATCAAGACCGTCACGTCCTTGAGTGCAGCACCCGAGGGTCCCCGGACTTCAAGCAAATGCGAATCAATAAACAATGCCGCTGCATTTCGACCCAGAGCAGAGCCATAACCTCGCCCGAGGATCACAGGACGATGCCCTGCAGCCACAAGTGCAGCAGCAAGCCCGGAGGCAAACGGAGATTTTCCGGTGCCCCCCACTTCAATATTGCCAACAGAAATGGTCTTTGGCCCCAGATGAAATGATCGAATCAGGCCTAAATGGTAAGCCATCCTGCGAATCAAAATGATCACCAGAAAAACAAGAGACAATGGCAAAAGCAGGCGCCGCCACTTCATGACAGGTCGCCTTCTGCAGAATTGCAGAACGAAACAAAACGGGGCGCAGCAAGCAAGTCCTGATGGGTTCCCTTCAAGACCACGCCGCCATCTTCCACAAACCAGATCTCGTCAAACAAAGGCAACCATTGCAAACGGTGGGTCACAGCAATGACAGCACTGAGATTTAATTTAGCCGCAGCCGTGATGCGCCTCAAGATCGATCCCTCGGTTGCAACATCAAGCGCCGAAGTCGCCTCATCAAGAAGAAGAATATATTTCCGGCGCAGCAACGCCCGTGCGATCACCAGCCGTTGAATCTGGCCTCCCGAAAGATTTGCAACGAGAGAAGAAACCGAAGCCGAAAGCCCGGCCGGCATGGCTTCGACAAATTGCCGTGCATCAATCGAATCCAGTGCGGCCCAGATATCATCGTCGTCGCAATCAGGGACCCCATAGGCGACGTTCTCACGAATGGTTGCCGTAAACAAAAACGGTTGCTGCGGAACTAGTGCCGTCAACTCCACCGCCGACTCCCAACTGGAGTCCGCACTCCAGCGATCTGGAGGCAGAAGTCCTGACAGCACCTTTAAAAAAGTGCTTTTACCGGCACCGCTCGGACCAACAACGGCAACGGATCTTCCCGGAACCAAAGTCAGATTCTGCGCTGAAAAGGATTTACCAGAACCGGGCCACTTAAATGAAATATCACGCACAACCAGAGGCAGCCCCGCCCCCGGAGCCGCCAAGCGCAAGCCAGACATCAGACCAGGCGGAAAAAACGGCTCAGGTCCACGGGCATCTGTTGCTCCAGAACGGAGCATCTCAAAACACTTTGAGATCGCCCCATGCGTCTCATGATACCGGGCCAATTGCTCGCCCATGTCGCGCATGGGCTTCACCATAAAACCAATGGCCACCACGAATTGAAGGAGCAGTTCGCTCCCCTTTTCGCCGTTTGAAGCGAATCCGATCCAACCCCGGTTGATCGCAAGGATGAATCCCGCAAACACTGCGAAACCAAAAAATTCCAGCGCGGGCGCAAATGCCGAACGAACAAGAATGCTGCGGGTGATCATTCGAAAGTACGATTCATTTGCGGACTCGTATCTTTGAAAATCAAAGGCCTCACCCTGTTGGGCACGCATGAAATCAAACCGGCCGCGGACCTCAAAAACAAGATCCGCCATCCGTCGCAATGATTCTTGAACCGCACTTGAAAAGCCGGAAATGCGCTTACCCGTGGCGCCGGTCGAACGGGCCGTCAACGGCATCACCAACAGCATTACCACCGCAGATGGCCAATGCAAAAAAAACATTGTGGCCAGGCTGGCCAAGACAGCCATCCCGCCCCTCAAAAAACTGGTCATGACCTCGGAAAGGCGAGTTTGAACAAAGGCTACGTCATTAACTAAAATGGACATCCATGATCCAGGCGAAACCTGCGCGAGCTCCTGATAGGACTTGCCGAGGATTGCCGGGAATAACTTGTCACGCAGAGCCGCCCCTGCAAATAGGCTGAACTCTTGCTGCAGCCGGGTATACATGTAGGTTCCCCAAGACTTTGCGATGCCAGCAACAAGAACAACAAGAGGAAGATACATCACAAGGGAACCGTGCTTCCCATGCGGGCTGTCAAAAAACGCCACAAGAAAACCTTTGACCAGAAAGATCACCGTTGCCTGGGAAATCCCAAGCACCAGCAAGGCTACAAACATCCCCGCGACAACCCTGGCATGGCGCCGCGCCGTCCACAAAGCAAGATCGGGGAGTGATCTCATGAGACGCCTCCCAGCCACTCCTCGATGGTTTTTGCGGCGGTCAGGGCAGCGCCTCCGGCAAGACTGCTATTGACCAGACGGAGCCCCGCAATCTGACGACCGCGAACAGACTGGTCTAACAACAGATCTTCGACCTGCCGGGCGACATGAATAGCATCAACATTCTGTACGAACTCAGGAACGACCTCGGAACCCGCGATCAGGTTCACCAAACTGACATGCTTGATCGAAACCAATTTACTCATCAGGGCATAAGAGATCGCCCCCATTTCATAAACGACCACCATGGGAAGTTCTGACAAACCACATTCCAAAGTGGCGGTTCCAGAAGCGACGACGGCAACGTCTGCCACTGACATCAGCTCAAGGCTGGATCCATGATGAACGTGCAAATGACGAAGGCCAGAAAAATGGGCCCGAACGAATTTCAAATCCAGATTGGCCGCAACGGGCAGTGCAAAAGTGATTCCTGGCACAGCCGCCTCGAGTTGCCGCGCAATGCGAACCATGAGTGGAGCAATCGCTTCAATTTCACCCTTGCGGCTTCCCGGCAGCAACAAAACAACCGGCTGCGTCGCCCGGTCGCGATCAAAGCCAAACATCGTCCGGTCCACTTTTACCCGGCGAATTCTGTCGACATGAGGACAACCCACATACCGGTATTTGATGCCACGCCCGTGAAAAAATTCTGCTTCAAAGGGAAGTATTCCAAGGACGCCGGAAAAATCGCGACGAAGGCGCTCTGCCCTTCCTGCTCCCCACGCCCAAAGTTTCGGGGCCACATATTGATAAACTGGAATCCCAAGCATTTTAAGGTGCTCGGCCATGCGAAAGTGAAACCCAGGAAAATCAACGGTGATAACAAAGTCAGGCTGAAGGCGCTCAATCGCCGCGAAAATCTTCTTCTCGAGCAACGCGAGATCGCCAATTTTTCGAACAACCTCTGCCACTCCCATCACACTCAGCTCTTCAATTCCAGCGATACTCTCCACGCCGGCCGCATTCATGGCCGGGCCAGTTATCCCGAAAAAAGATGCGGAGTGAAAAACAGAACGCAGGCCCGCAACGAGATCAGCCCCGAGCAGGTCACCGGAATATTCGCCGGCAGAGATAAATATTTTTTTAGGTAAAGATGCCAAATTACAACCGGCCCTAGCGGCAAACACCGCGTTTGCTGGCTGCGAGGAAATCTAAAAATTTGGTTTTGACACCCTCATCACCAACTTCAGCAGCGATCTTGGCGCGTGCGTCGTCAATGGTGAGGTTCTCACTGTAAATGAATCGATAGGATGACTTCACATCAGAGACCTGGGATTGGCTCAATCCAGACCTGCGAAGCCCAACCACATTCAATCCGCTCGGCTGGGCCCGGTTGCCATGAACCATGACAAAAGGCGGCACGTCCTGGGTGACGATTGCCCCGGCGGCAACCATCACCATATCCCCGACAAGGCAGAACTGGTGCAATGCGGACAGACCACCGAACACAACTTTGTTCCCGATCAAGGAATGCCCTGCGATTGCCACCCCGTTGGCAAAGATGCACTCGTTGCCAATAATGCAGTCGTGGGCAATATGCGTGTAGACCATGAACAGATTGCCATTACCAATGACGGTCTTCCCACCGCCGCCAACGGTACCAAGTGACAGGTTGGCATACTCGCGAATCATGTTGTCGGCGCCGATCAACAGCTCCGTATCTTCCCCGCGGTATTTCAGATCCTGGGGCATGGATCCGACGCTTGCAAAAGAATGAATCCGCGTGCGGGCACCCACGGTGGTGCGGCCATCGACCACGGCATGGGCATCGACAATGACATTATCGGAAAGTTTTACCTTTGAACCGATGATCGCATAGGGCCCAATCTGGACGCCCACGCCCAATTCTGCACCCGCATGCACAAAAGCAGTCTTGTGAATCTGGTTGTGTTCCGCCATGACCCCTCTCTGACTACGGGCGCGTTAGCGCATCAGGGCTGAAAACTTTGCCGTCGCGACTGCTTCGCCGTCAACGAGAGCCGTTGCATCGAACCAAAGAAAGTGAGCCCGCTGGCGCACGATCTTGACCTCATAGACTAGTCTATCACCAGGGCGGACCGGTTTGCGGAAACGGGCCTCGCTGACATCGGAAAGAAGGCAACCCGTGGCCGTCCCGCCGCTAGCCAGATGACCGTAAACGGCAGCCGTCTGAGCCAGCCCCTCAATGATGAAAACCCCAGGAAGAACCGGATCCCCCGGGAAATGACCCTGAAGGGCTGACTCAGAGATTGAAATATTCCGGTAGGCGACAATCTTGTCCCCCGGGACAAGACTTGTCACCCGGTCCACCAGCAAAAATGGATAGCGGTGGGGAATGCACTTTTGGATGGCTTCCGTATCCATTGGCATTGCGGGAATTTTAATTTCAGCGACCTCAGCAGCGTGCTTCATGGTGGCTCACTTTTTTGATTTGCCAGAGTTCTTTTTGGCTTCTTTGGCGTAGCGATCGACAACTTCCTTGGTCAAATCGACTGGCTCTTGCAAATATAGCAACCCAGCAGAATTAGACTCGAATACGGCCTCGATGCTGCGCTCCTTGGCGATCTTCTCAACCAACCCGGCAACTTTCACCGCAATCCCCTGGGTTGCCTTTTGTTCCTTGCGCTTGATATTTGCCTGAAACTCCATCTCGGCATTGCGAAGGGCAAGAAACTTCTCTTGGAAATCCTTTTGCTTGTTCATCCGGGCTTCCTCGGACAAGAGGCTGGCCTTCGACTTCCACTCATCGTTCATTTTATCGAGCTCTTCCTTCTGCTTCTGGAGCTCTTTTTCCTTGTCCTTGATCTCTTTTTCCAGGTCCGTCCGCGCGACCTTGCCTTCCTCAACATTGAGGATCACGGCCTGCATGTCGACGACCGCGTATTTGCGGCCTTCCGCAAAAGAAACGCTCGGTGCGCAAACAACTCCCGCACACACAACACTGGACAGCACACTGGTCATCAATATTCTTTTCATAAAACCCCATCTCCTTTGCGGCCATTGAAGCAGGCCGAAATAGTCACTCAATATCCGATATAGAAAATAATTTTGGTTTCCCCGAGTTTTCCATTTTCGTAGGGATAAGCCCACTCAAACCGGAAAGGCGCAATCGGCGTGATCCACCGGATTCCAAATCCAACGTCCTTGTGAAATCCATCAAAGGCCATCGCATCACCGTCGTCAAATACGCGACCAGCATCTGCAAACAAAAGAGCCTTGATTCCGGCTTCGGGAATCAAAGGGACGAAGTATTCAATCTGAGCCAGGACCTTCTTGTCTCCGCCTTTGATCAGCTTCGTCACCGGATCACCAGGAGACTTCATGACACTGAACTTGGGGCCAAGTGACCAGAGGTCATAACCGCGCAAGTCATTTGGCCCACCGAGGCGGTAACGTTCAAGGAAGGGAACCTCCTTGTCACCAAACGGGTAGATGTACGAAGCCGTGGCATGAAGCTTGACGTAGGTGCGAAAGGTTTCCGAAAAGTCGATGGGCTGGTATTTGGAGGCATCAAATACTGACTCCATGAATTGTTGGTTGCCACCGAGCAGTCGCCCACCGGTGAATTGCTGCCTCAGTTCGACTTCCGACCCCTCATTTGGATCGATGTAATTATTGGTGTCGACACGACTTAAACTGAAAATCGCGCTCGATGACAATCCTGAGTCCTTAAAACGGTCCACCAGGTAAACGTCACTTTGCTGCTTGATGTTCTCAGCGCGGTAGGTCAACCGGCCGCGAACTTCCTCAAACAGCTTGTGCCCGACGAATACCGAGCCCCCAGTGCGTTCCTCTTGAATCTCAACATCTTCGAGCGGGTTGCGGATTTCGTGCTTCACCGAAGCCGACGCACCAGCCAGCCATTCGGTGTCGTTGACACGCGGATCCGTAAAGCCCGCCTCGAACGAATAGTTTTTCCCGCCGTTCCAACGCGCCGTCAGATTTGTCTTCCACGCGTAACCCGACTGATTTTGTTCGTCGTAGCGGCCTTGGCCAAAAAACGATCCTTCGCTCGTGTTCTGTCCGGGACTGAAGCCGAGGGCTGCCTGCAGCTGGCCTGTTGGTTTTTCCTTCACTCGAAGCTTCAGGTTCAGTTGATCTGCATGATCGACATCTCGCTCCTTGACGATCTGGACATCCTCAAAAAATCCGAGACGGTTTATATTTTTCTTTGATTCAGCCAGGCGCGTCCCGCTGTACAATTCCGCATCGTGAACATCCATCTCGCGACGGATCACGTTGTCCCGGGTTTTGGTGTTACCCAAAATTTCAATCGCTCCGAAATAGACCTTCTCGCCTTTGGTGATCTCAAAGTTGATGTCAACGGTCTTGGTGTCACGATTAAAGTTTGTTTTTGGGTTGACGTAAGCATACGCAAAACCAAGGTCGCCATATTTGTCGCCCAGATATTCGATGTCTTTAACAAACCTGGAGTAACGAAACAGTTCATTCGGCTTTAGCGCCATGGATTCCGTTAATTCAGATGGCTGAAACAGCATGTCGCCCGAGAATTCAATCTTTCCGACCCTGTATTGCAGGCCTTCCTCGACTTGAAAGGTGACCCGGACGAATTGCCGGTCAGCATCCATGACAGTCAGGGGCTTCGCGACCTTTACTTCAGCGAAACCAGAATCACGGTACCAATAGGAAAGAAACTCCAGATCCCGTTTCAGGAAATCATCCTGATAAATTCCGGCAGAGGATAACGAACTGGATCGGGTGATGGGACGCAAGGCAAGCTTGTCGACCAAATCACCGTAGGAAAAGTATTGATTGCCGATGATGGAAACATCGCCGACACGAAGTTTGCCACCCTCTTCCACAATAAAGGTCAGCACCGCTTCATTGGCCGCCTTCATCTCAACCGTGTGGGTGATTCGCGCCAGGTAGAATCCTTTTTCCGTATACTGGCGCTCGATCATTCTGACGTCTGCGGAAATGGCACCATCGTTCAGGATCGTGAAAAGCTTGGTTTGGATCTTGTCCTTGAGGTCGTCCGACTTAACTTCCTTCATCCCGTCAAACTTGATCTCAACAACGGCAGGTTTTTCTGCAACCTGAATGAGCACTTTTACTCCGCCGGGAACTTCTTCCTTGAAGATACGAACGTCCGAAAAGTAACCAAGTTCAAAAAGGGATTTGATGTCAGCCTTGATGATCGCCGGATCAAAAGTCCCGCCCTTTCTGGTTTTCAGGATCGTGATGATGGCATCGGATTCGACCTTGGCGTTACCCCGCACCGCGACATCGACGACGGACTCACCGGCACCCTCGAATCCAGAAGTCTGCTGGGCCTGAGCCTCATGTGTCGGAGCCAAACTAAAAATGATGCCCGTCAAATATGCCAACGCGGCAGCAAACAAAAAGCCCGTAATCGGATGGCGAACCTGCTTCACTGGATTACCCCTGTTGCGGACAGAACGCGCCCGTCTTCCATGATGACCTGGCTTGGCATGCGCCCCGCCAGCATTTGATCATGCGTCACCAGAATCATTGTGGTTTTGTGTACGGCGGCCAACTCCATCAGCAGGTCTTGAATCGCCAGACTGGTCCCCTTGTCCAGATTCCCGGTTGGCTCATCTGCGAGCAAAACCTCTGGTTCCATGAATAAAGCCCGGGCGATTGCAACACGCTGTTGCTCACCTCCAGAAAGCTCTGCTGGCCGGTGGCTGGCCCGGTCGCGCAATCCCACAGAATTCAAAAGGTAAGCGGCCCGTTCGCGCGCGGCATTCCCCCGGACACTGGCAATAATTCCCGGCATCATGACGTTCTCAAGCGCCGAGAATTCAGGCAGCAGATTGCTTGATTGAAAAATAAATCCAAGTTTGCGATTTCGAAATTTTGAGGTGGCCTGATCTGACATCCGCGAGACATCAATCCCGCCGATCGAAACGATTCCCTCCGAAGGGCGATCCAGAGTCCCGATGATGTGCAGCAATGTACTTTTTCCTGCGCCAGACCGTCCTGTAATGGAAACACAAGATCCACGTTCAATCCGCAGGTCTACCCCGCGCAGGGCCTCGACCCGTTGTGACTCAACGACAAAGGCCTTGGTCACGCCATTTAAGATGATCGCGGCTGTGGTGCCCTGGGCTGTTTTTGAATTCTCGCTCACTCGTACCTCAATCCAGCGCCAGGATCCTGCCGCGAAGCAATCCATGACGGGTAAGCAGCTGCCGCAAAACTGAAACCCAACGCGGCCAAAGCAATCACCAGGTAGTCCCACGGCAAAAATTTGACCGGCAGGACTTTCAAATAATAAACATCCGCAGGCAACTGCACGCCCCGCGTCCATTCGACCGCAGAACAAAGCAATATCCCCAAGGCGAGGCCGATCACGACGCCAGTCACACCAATCACACCACCGTGGATCATATAAAGGCGCGCCACGTCACGTTTACTCATGCCGAGGGCTCGCAGCAGGCTGACATGACCCCGCTTGTGAAATATGGTCATCATCATTGTTCCGCTGATCGAAAAAGCGGCAACGACAACCACCAGCATGAGAATGGATCCCATGGCGAATTTCTCCAGTTTCAAGGCAAAGAGCAACGCCTTATTTGTCTCCTGCCAGGTGTTGAGACGCAATCCGGTGCTCCCGCCCAAGGCACGTTCAAAGCGTGACTTGATGCGTCCCACCTGCATTGGATCGCGCAAATGAAATCCAACCCCGGAGACAAACCGGTCGACGGCTAGAGATTCATCAAAATCAGCCATGAAACGACGCCCTTCATCGAGGTTCGTCACCGCCCACTTGCTGTCGTAGTTGAACATCCCGGTCGAGAAGATTCCGACTACCTTGAAGGTTCTGGAAAGAGTTCCTCCACCGAGGATCGACCCAACGCCAGCCTGGGGAGACAAGATCACGATTTCGTCACCGAGATCGGCACCAAGCTGCCCAGCCAATTGATCACCAAGGGCAATTCCAGGCGGGTTGCTGCTGGCCAGGTCCTCAAGGCGACCTTCAATAAAGGCTCCATTGAAACCCCAGTTTGAGGCCCCTTTCGCTGGATCGATTCCGAAGATTGTGGCCGATGACATGAAGCGCTTTCGCTTTATGACCACATCCGCCTCAGTAAAGGGCTCAAGGTTTGTGGCTTCTGGAATTGCTCGTGCGATTTCTTCTAGAGGGTGTTCCTTGAGGCTGAAGCCAGCGGTGGCATTCTCGGCCATCACCTCTGCATGCGGCTGTCCGGATAACATCTTGCGGCGCAAATCCGCCTCAAATCCCCCCATCACAGACAGGACGACGACGAGCGCCATCACCCCGGTGGCAACACCGGCGATGGACATTGATGTCATGAACGAGAGCCCTCGCGTGCCAGGCAATATGCGAGCCCGCACCGAGCGCAACTGGCGCCACGCCATCCAAATCAAAGCCCGCAACTGCACGGCTTCGGAATCCTCCAAGATATGTGGTCCCAATGAACCACAGTAACCGTTCGGGATCACTAAATTTTTGGTTATTTTCTGAAGTTTTGCCTAAGTCGCGCCCTGGATGCTCCGAAGCCTCTACCAACGTCAGGCCAGCTGGCCCGGGATGCCGGGTGGCGAAACCAGACGATCCGCTAACAAGGGAGCATTGGTCATGGCTGATTCAAACCGGAAATTGAAACGCTGGATTCGTGGACGTAGAGGATCGAATACAGCAGTTCGCCCGGCAGGCCTTGGTTCGGTGCGCCCCCTATCCCTGCTTGGCCCACCTGCTATCCCCACAGAACCGAGCCCTCCACCTAGCCCACGCCGGGAGAAAGAACCCGCTTGACGGTCTTTTCGAGGACCTCCGCAATGCGGTCGACATCCCCGGCGCCCCCACGGGCCCCGAAACTGATCCGGACAGAGTTGAGGGCTATCCAATCGCTGTAGCCCATGGCTTTCAAGACATGGCTGGGACGCCCCACCCCGGATGAACAAGCGCTGCCACTGGAAGCAGCAATGCCAGCCAAATCCAAATTGAGCAAAAGATCGTCGCCGGCGACGCCTTCGATGTGGAAATTGATCGTATTGGCAGCACCGGCCCCGGGATCTCCGTGAACCTGCACCCCGGAAATGCGCCCCAGCGCAGCCAAAAACGCCTGTTGAGCGGGACGCTCCCGCTCCAGCCAGGACTTGGCCGGGTCACTGACAAGGTCTCTTGCCCGCAGGCCAAAAGAAATAATTCCGGGAACATTTTCCGTTCCTGGGCGTCGCGCGCGTTCCTGGCCGCCACCCAAGGTCAGGGCCTGTAGTTTTGAGCCGGCCTTCAAGTAAAGGGCGCCAACTCCCTTGAAGGCACCTATCTTGTGCCCTGAAAACGCTGCGGAATCGACCTTTGAAGATGCCAGCCACGAGATGTCGATCTTGCCCATGGCCTGCACGGCATCCGTGTGAAAGTGCACGGCGGAGTTCTTGGCCTTTACGGCGTCCGCAAGCGCGGCAACCGGCTGCACGGCTCCAGTCTCATTGTTGACCAGCATCACAGCCACCAGAGCCGTATCCGTATCAATCAGCGATAAAAGAGCGTCACACAGGATCACCCCGTTCTGATCCACTGGGGCAATCGACAGTCGGATCCGGCCGCGTTCCGCCAGAACTTGAACCAACTCCAAAACCGAAGGATGTTCCGTGGCTCCAACGATAACATGGGACAAACGCGCTGTTTTTGGCTCAGACGAAGTTGTAAAAAACTCGCCATGCTTTCCAGTAACACCCTGAATCACAAGGTTATTTGATTCAGTCGCGCCGGAAGTAAAGACAACCTCCTGGGCACGGCAGCCCAACAGGGCAGCCACCTGGTTCCGGGCATCTTCAAGGGCAACCTTGGCGCGACGACCGGTGGCATGCTGGGACGAAGGGTTGCCATCAAACTGGCGCACGGCGGCCATGACGGCCTCAAGGTGTGCGTCCTCCAACGGAGCCGTGGAGTTGTAGTCGACATAAATTTGGGTGCTGTTCCGGGTAATTTTCATTTCGCATCGCATTTCGCGTGTCACGGCGTGAGATTCAGTATTTCTCCGAGGACCCTGCGACGCGCCGCGCGCAATTGGGAACTCTTGTATCGCCCGTGGGCCGCAGCCCCTTGGTTGTTCTGCGTATACGACTTCTGATCCATAATTTGAATCTCGAAAGGAAAAAAAGCGCACATATCGACTTCGCGATCCATGCCGCGCCAACCGCGAAGGGCCGCCGTCAACTCCATCAGTGCCTTGGATGCCGGACTACCCTGGAGCGCCTCGGCGGCCTCGTCAAACCTTTGCAGCCACTGAAAGGCCGGGTTCATTCCGCGGATGAGCTGCCTACCCGTCAACTGAATGGAACGGTAGGTGGCGGCCGAATGAGGATTGTCGATATCCTCGGGCGGTGAAGGCAGAACTAAATTTCCCATGCGCATTGTGAACTGTTCAGGCGATATTTTTTCGCTCATCAGCAAACCACGCAACTCATCGAGTTCGCGGCGAAACTTGTCGACATCAACCAGGTTGTTTCGCGCCCGTGCCGGAATGCAGTTCGCATAGCTGACAATTCCAAAATCAGTCAACAGGCGGACGAGCAGCAAAGCATCCGCCTGACTGTCAACAACCATACGCACACCAACGAGATCATAAATTGTTTCTGCAACATTGGCGCGTTTATGGAGCAGCTTGAGCAAAATCGATTGGCGGGATTTCACGGCCTTCCACTCGAACTTCACCAACGGCACAAAAGTTTCGCCTTGGCCGAAGCCAGTGACCTGATCCGCCGCATCACGCCTTAAAAAGTCCTCAAATCGAGCTTTGATTTGGGCGCGGGCAGCATCCACGTTTACGTAGCGATACGAACCCTCGATGTGCGCGATAGAATGCATCACACGAAGAACAGCACAGGCCCATGCGCGCCGGATGCGGTGCGAATCCTCATGCTCTGCGGCCCAAACGAGCAGCCATCGAGGATCGTCGCAAAGCAGGATTTCCTCTGGTGGGCGAACACCATTGCGCCACTCACGCGGCATCAGTTCGCGTTCGATAAAGGCAAGCGCTTCAACGATCACGGCATGCATCATCCGAGCGTCAGATGGATCGTCCGGGTTGTAGCCGTAGGAAAGAAGAAAGCGCGTGGCGTCTTCCATGGTGCGAACGTAGGTCGACGTCGTGTCGATGGAAGATTCGCCCCCGATGAGGACTTCCATGACCGGCCACCGGAAATGCCACTGCTCTGCGATTTGCTTTTTGTTGTCCATGCTACAATCAAGTGTAAGGGAACATCTGATTGGGGCCAAATATGCGAAAAAAAACTCTCAAATACTTGAATTTATTAGTATTTTTTTCCATGACTTTATTCGCTACGCCAACCCTCGCCAGCGATCCCCCCAAAGCAGACGAGCACGGCGGCAAACCCAGCAAAGCGTCTGACAAAAAACCCGACGGAAAAAAAGGCGCCAAAAAAGAGGAGGCCAAGGCCGCTCCCGAAGTGAAATCAAAAATGGAACACACGGACGGATACGTCAACGAGTGGATTCCATTTCCACCATTCACTGCGATTGCATTACCTGGATTGGAAAAATTCAGTTACAAACCCGTACGCGGTGAGATGACGGTGGTGATTATGTTGGCAACATGGTGCGCACCATGTGTGCGAATGATGCCTGAGATCCTGCGCCTGCAAGCACGGACCGCACGCCTGCCGGTCAAGTACCTCAACATTTTTACCAACGACACGAAGCAGGATGCGATCGGGTTTATGACGGAACACGGAATGAAATCCGGCGTGCTGGCAACGCATGAAGTTCTGGCGACCTTCAAAAATCCGGAGTTGCCGGCCATCTATGTCGGTGACCGCAATTCATGGATGCTCATGCGTTACCTAAAGGCAACTCCAGAGAATCTCGCCGAGATCGAGGAATCGATCAAATACCTGACGGCCATTTGATTGTTCCGCAAGAAAGGATTCTTCGGCCTGGCTTAATGAGGTTTTGGGGTTGGCGATGGCGCGGGGGTTGGCTCTTCCTTTTTAGGAGGCTCCACACGCTCGGCCCGAAAACTTTTATCCCCCAGGCAATTTAGCGGCAAATAAACATAAGAAAAACGATCCGGCCCGTGGCATTCGATCAATCCGCCCTCGGGGTAGTCTGCCCCGGAAGTCTCATAAGTGTAGCGACAATCACCCTTCATGCCGGGAGTCACAGCACCGTCCGGCATGAAGTTTGACGCGTTCATGTAAAAGGCATTGAAACGGGAAATCTTCCATCCAAAATCTGTGGGTTGAAACGGCCCCTTGGATGGCTCTGGCGTTGGGGTCGGTACCAGCTTGGCGCCTTTTTTTGGCTTGGCGTCGACCTTTTTTTCCACCTTTTTGTTCGGATTTTTGCGAGCCTCACGCTCTTCGAGCATCTTGCTGCGCCGCCGTGACTCCCGGAACCCGAAACCATTCTTCTGCAGGGGCTGGTCTCCCGTATCCAGATTGAAATCTGCCCCAGGGTCAGCCACATAATCTTTCGGCGGAAAGCGAATGAACCATCTTTCGCCGCTGAACGTATTCACAAACACACGCCGCCCCATTTCCTCGGACCGGCTGGCCTCGCAACTGCGAATATAAACGGGCACGGGTTCCACAGGAAGTTTGACCGCATAAGGAACCACAAAGGCAATGCGGTACGGAAGGCGCCAGGACACGCGAGTTCCCTGGTCCATCTGATTCACCCTGACGATCCATGTCAGTTCAGAAAATTCATCCATCTCACCCAATCTGAAAGGGACATCCTCGGGCTTGCAAACTTTCACCGGTGGACGAACCGATGCAGGATCTGATTCCTGGGTCAGGCGTTCGATCTTGATGCAAGTTCCCTTCGGCGGAACGACACGGATGTAACCTTGCAGCCGTTCAGGCGGAACATCTATCCCGGCGATGATCTTTTGTTGCTCCGGAGAATCCAAAACTGCAGGCTCAAATGGCGATGGCTTAAAGATCGGTGCCAAGGCCGCCACGCGGTCTTCTTCGCCGAGCGTCTGAAAATTCGCTGGTAATTTTACCGGAGCAGCCTCAACTGCGCCCGAAACAAACCATGCCATCGCTAGTACGCCAGGGATTTTCACGTCATGACTCCTCGCGAATGGGACTCACTGCTGCTTGGCGTCCATATCGACCATGAACAAGTCCGTCGTTCGCGCGACCGTGTAGAAAATTCGTTTTCCAGCATGATGCCACTGGGGCCAACGCTCATCGGAAAATGGCGTGCTCGTGATGAAGCGCTTGTCACTGCTGTTTGCTACCTTCAAATCGTATCCTGAGATTTTATTTCCACTCATCCGCGCACCGGCATAAAGCAATTCATTTTTCTCCGGATGCCACGCCGGATCGCGCCCTCGATCGACGAGCTCCGCCGCCGAACCTTCATGACTTCGGTAGACGTACCCATCGACTGTCGCCCATGACACAGCCGAGCCATCGGGACTTACCGAAAACGATTCCAAGACTGCGCCGTCGTCTTCCAGCTGAGTCATTTTCGTTCCATCGCCATTGAACCAAAGCATCCCGCGCCCCGTGGCGACATACTTGCCCTTGCCGTTATCACGGTGCGCAATCTGCCATTTGGCCAGACGGTCGTCGGGAAATGAAAGCTTTACCGTGGTCAGGCCATCCGGCGTGAAAACATAAGCGCCGAGGGTGCGCGGATCCATGGTGGGAAATCCTGTTGCCGACGCCAGCTTGCGCACCGTCTTGCTCTGCCCCAGTGCCGCGTCAAAAACCTCAATCTCCGTGGAGGTCAGCACCTTGGCATCATTGCCCGGCGCTGGCACTGCAGCCGCCTTCACATACAGCAACCGGAAACCATCTGGAGCCCAGGTGAAAGTGGGACCGGCGGGAATCACCCCAACTAGGTGCACCCCGGAATCCTTCAGGTCGAGAACTTTGAGTTTCTCATCCTGACGAAACGCCAGAAATCGGCCTTTTGGGTCTAGGCGCAGCATTTCAGGGGAGTCACCAAGGCGCAAAACCGGCTGAGGCCCCTTGTCCGCCGGGACTGCAGCCACCCCAAAGGCGGGCAAAAGCGCAGCCGAGGCACCAAAAAAAACAAGCGAAAACCTAAATAAACCAATTATTTTAATCACTTATATTCACCTCAACGACTGCAAACCGCACGAAATCGGTGGCAATTTTAGGTCAAGATTTGGCCGGATTGTTCCGTAGATATAGTATTGAGGAAAGATGCAACGGAGGGAACCCATGCGCGGTCTAAAGCTGAGAAATCTCTTACTGGTCCTGGCTACTTTGTTCTTCACCGGGGTCACCTTGGATACGGCCTGGGCCAAGGGGGAAAAGGGACGAGAAAAGTTTCTCTCCCGGGAAGGCAAGTCCAGCAAGGGCGCCAAGGGTGACAAGACCAAGGTCAACTTTGACGAAGTCGATATCGGGGGTCAGCGCAAAACGCCGCTGGGAACACTCGTTACCAACAACAAAAACTCCAAAGACTACGATTTCATCAAGCTGCGGCAGCGCTGGCATCCGGAAATGGTCGAGTCGGCATCCAGCCTGGAGTCCGGCGGACGCTGATCCCCCTACGGAAATCCCTTAAGTTTCAGCCGTTTTGACCGATCCCCCTTCCAGCGGCACGATTGCGCCGCCAGGGAGCAGGGGGGAAGTGATTTTTGTTTAATAAGCTGAAATTATTCACCTATATTTTCTGCGCTGTTGCATCTGCTCAGGGGGCTCGCGCCCAAACCACGGCAGAAGATGCGGCTGAAAAAACTGTCCTCGACGACGACAACTTCACCTCGACTCGGGCGTCAGCCCTGGGCGGGTCTATCGCCAGCATGGCAGATGACATGGATGCCGCCTGGCAAAACCCGGCCGGCATTGGCGGCTTTGGATTGGGCAAAGACTCAAAAGTCCCCTTTGCACGGAAAGTGTATTTTCCGCACATCCTGATCGGTGCGAACTCCAACACGTATTCGATGAACCGCTCGTTCAAAAGTAATGATGCCGCCGATGATCCTGCCGTGGCGAAATCGCTCCTGGCTGCTGCGGAGGGCAAACGCCAGTATTTCCGGAACACACTTTCAGCCGGAGCCGTCTTGGGGCGTTTCATGTTTCTGCCCTACTACGACACCCAGCTGGCCGCCGTCAGTGCCGCCGATGACAATTCAACCATCAGCACGGCCTACCGGATTCGTTCCGGGGCCGGCTATGGATTCAGTTTTTCGGAACCGAAGGGACTTGTCAGTGTGGGGATTTTCCGCAACGTTTTCACCCAGACCGACGTCACAGGCGATGCGACCTACGATCAACTCATCACAAAGTCGGAACGCTCAAGCTTCATCTCAGACAACAAAAAACAGTTCACCGGAACCGACGACACGGTCGGGGTACTGTGGCGGATGAGTGAAAAATTGGCACCGACCCTCGGGATGACGCTCCATCATTTTAATGGCACGAAATACACGAGCGGCACGGACGGCGTTGATTCTTATACGGTGCCCCAAGACCTCACCATCGGGTTCAGCATGACCCCAAAGAACAAGGGCGAGGCACGAGTCGCTTTTTGCATTGAAGCCGACCGTCTACTTCAAAAAGAAATCACCTTGGAGAAAAAAATCCACACCGGCGTCGAACTGACCTTGGGTCGCCTGCCCGGCAGCTACGCAGCGGCCGCCCTGCGCGCCGGATGGGAATATGCCGGCCCAAGCATGGGACTCTTCCTGAACGGCGGGTTGATCAACCTTGAAATTTCCTCGCGGGCCGAAGATATTGGTGCCGGCAACAAACGCGTGATTGAACGGCGTTTGAACGGTACTGTGTTTGTGAACGTCGCTGAATTTTAACGAAAGTCGGCCCCCATTTTGAATCCCCTCTTACGAATTCGAGGCGTTGGATTTTCCTATCCGGGACGATCTTTATTTCGTGATGTGGATTTAACCGTTTTGCCGGGTGAACTGATCCACCTGCGTGGACCCAATGGCGCGGGAAAATCAACCTTGTTGCGCATCTGCGCCGGGCTGCTTGATCCCCAAAAGGGCGAGGTTGATTGTGCTTCAGAGCAGTTTGAATACCTGCCCGCGGAGGCCAATGGGTTTCACCTGAAACTTGGCGCGTGCCAGAACCTGCATTTCTGGCACGAACTGCGCAGCGGAAAAAAAGTTTCCGTTGATACCCTGCAAAAATCACTGGCCGAGTGGAAACTGGATCATCCGATCATCGCCGGAAATTTCGCGCTTCCTGTGGCCAAATTTTCGACGGGCATGAAAAGGCGCCTCGCCTTGGCGCGCCTCGTGGTGAACGGCACGCCGCTTTGGCTGCTCGACGAGCCAGTTTCAGGGCTCGATGAAGATGCCGTCGCTACTTTTATTTCAACCTTGCGCCGGCACCTTGAAAACGGCGGGGCGGCGGTCATCGTTTCCCACGACACGCGAATCTTCAGCGGAATCACCACGCAGCTCCTGGACATTATTTCATGATGAATCAATTTCGAATCCTCTTTCGCCAGACGCTGAAGGCCGAGTTTGCCGACCGCGAGCGGGTCATATCTCCGATCCTCTTTGCCATGGTGATCCTTGTGGTCGTCGCCTTCACCTTTGGCGAGCCCGCACCCGAGTTGCGGCCCGCGGCATTCGTTGCCCAGGTTTTTCTGAGCCTTCTTCTGGCAACGCAAACCGCACTTGCGAGGGCCTTTGACCCCGAACACCAAGACCGTGCTTTTGACCTTTTGCGCGCAGCCCCGGTTTCGCCCGGCGCTATTTTTCTGGCAAAGCTGACTGTGGTGCTGATGCAAGGGGCAACCATCCTGGTCCCGTCCATTGCCATAAGCGCCCTGTTCTGTGGCGTGTCCCTGCCCCCGGACCGTTTGTTTGCCTTTACCGGACTGTGTTTGCTCACGGTGGCCGGCCTGGGCAGCCTTGGCGTTACTTTGGCCGCCATGACCCTCAAGGCCCACGCCCGAACCGTCTTGTTTCCTTTGCTTTTCTTTCCGCTTTCGACGCCGCTTCTTTTGGCCGGCACCCAAGGCGGAGCCGCCATTGTCGCCCCAGAAACCATGGTTGCGGCCGCCACCATGATCAGCGGCTGGGTCACCGTGTCGATGTCGGCAAATGTCATCTTCCTGACCCTCGGAATTTTGCTGTTTGGCGAATTGGTCAAAAGCGATTAAAACCGGAACAGATCTTGAGTCCGTTACTGGATGCCCGTGAAGGTGAAACCCCATGCCCCGTAACTTGAAGTTAACTGGAATTGCCATCTGGACGTGCCTTCTGGCGGTTTGGGGCGCAGCGCTTGCCGTCGTTCCGCCAGACCAAAATCAAGGCGAAGTCTACCGGATCATTTACCTGCATGTGCCCAGCGCTATTGCGGCCTTTGCCGCGAGCCTGTTTCTGGCCCTTGCCGGCGGCGCAGCCCTGTGGACACGCAACGAAAAATTTTTGACCTGGCAACGGGCGCTGGCCGAAACTGGCCTTCTCATGACGGGCCTTGCCCTGTTGACGGGATCGATCTGGGGCAAGCCAACGTGGGGCACATGGTGGACTTGGGACGCGCGCCTGACGACCACTTTCCTCCTCGCGATCCTTTTGGCAGGATACCTGATGCTGCATTCTGCACTGCCGGCCGGTCGTCAGCGCCTCGCCGTGTGCTCGGGCCTTTCAATCTTTATTTTTGCCGACGTCCCGATCATCTACAAAAGCGTGACCTGGTGGCGCACACTGCACCAGCCACCAACCATCATTCGCTCGGGCGGATCGACCATGGCGCCTGAAATGCTTACGGTACTCATTTCAGGCATCGTGGCCATGGTGTTGATGATGTTTTGGCTGGCATGGCTGCGCACTGGCAGCATCGAACTGAATCGGGAACTTGAATCCCAGACCGGAGCCGCGCTCACATGAACGTCATGGGCAGTACGAACGACTGGTCTTTCATCATTGCCGCCTATGTTGCGGGATTTCTATTCGTCGCCGGATACGCGGCCTGGGCGTTTTGCGAGCGCCGCCGCCTGCAACGGATTTTGATCGCACTGCGGGGAGCCTCCAAATGAATCATGAAACTGTAAATAAAAGTCGTAATGGAAAACGCAAAAAGAGCCTGAAGTGGTGGCTGGGTGGTGCTGTGATTGGCGCAGCCATTGTCGCACTCGTTTCGGTGCAACTCGGCAACAACGCCGTTTATTTTTACACACCGGACGAAGCCGTCGCCAAGGCTGCAGACCTGACGGGAAAAACGGTTCGTGTTGGTGGCATGGTGACCCCAGGTTCCGTGGTTTGGAAGGCCAGTGACCTGGAATTAAAATTCAACATGTCGGATCTAAAAGGTCACGACATTGCCGTGCAGCATCGTGGTGCCCCGCCCGACATGTTCAAAGAAGGCCAAGGCGTTGTGGTCGAAGGGACCATCCTTGGAGCGATCCAGCCAGTCGCCGCCGGCATGCCCGCACTGCCCCTGCAAATGAATTCCCGTAAACTCATGGTCAAGCATTCAGAAGAATATAAAAAACCTGGCGATCACAGCCAGGGCGTGGACAAGGCGCTTCTTGAAAAATCGATATTCAAAGACCAAGGCGGCGCACTGTGATCCACGCAAAAACCAGGCACCTGGTTGTTTCCATTGTTTTGATTTTAGCTGCAACTGCGGTGGTTGGACTGCTGACGCGTGGACTTTTCGTCAACGTACAGAAAGTACCGTCGGCTCTTGTTGGAAAGCCTGCAGCAGACTTTCAATTACCCTCGATTGATGCCACGGGAGAACCCGTGAATCTTGCCCGCTTCAAAGGCAAACCGGTCATCTTGAATTTTTGGGCAAGCTGGTGCACGAGTTGCCGCGAAGAATCTGAAATGCTCGAGGTGTTCTGGCAATTATGGAAGGACAAAGGCATCCAAGTGATCGGCATCGCCGTGCAAGATACGCCGGAGGCCGCACGGGAATTTGCCCAGAAAGCCGGAAAAACTTTTGTCCTTGGAATCGATGAGACGGGAAAGGTCGGACTGGACTACGGGGTTTACGGCGTCCCGGAAACTTTCTTTATCGATGCTTCCGGGGTCATCCGTTACAAGGAGGCGGGGCCTTTGACCAGAGATGTCCTGGTCGCCGAAGCAAACCGCCTTATGACGACGTCTTCAACCAGCCCGTAACGTCCATCACAAATCCCAGCGTGTAAGCCGCGATCAAAAATGGGGCAACCAGCCCAAGAAAAAGAACGATCGGCAGAAACTCAACCAGATCGCGTACGTTGTCGACTTTGAAATCTTCTTTTGTAAACATCATCGCGCTTTACCCCTTCATCTAAATCACCAGAAGATATCCGGCTCAAACTACCCCTAGATATTAACGGGCCAGCCCCTGAAATGCACGCCGTAATTATCGTAAACTGCTCTACATGGCTGCGCCTGGTGGGGCCACCGCCAGCACCTCAAACGGCCAGACCTTCTGCGCCCCGCGACCTTGGTGCTTCAAATCAATCATCACATTGTGCGCGCCGACGTAAAGATCCAGGCGGCACTGCAGGCGGTCGACACGTTTGGTCGTGCACCACGTCCGGCGAGACAAGCATTTCACGTTGTCACGCACCATGGCACAGGTGTGGTTCAGGGAAAACAGCGGATCCCAGCCGCCGCCTTTCAGTTCGCCCTGGCCGACGACGCACCCTCTGCGCCCCTTGAAGGTCTTGTGTTCTGCACCTGGCAGGTGCTTTCGCACAAGTTTTGGGTAGCGCGGACATTGATCGGATTTCACAAGGAGGTCTGCCGCGGCAACGTGCGAGATCGTCGCCAAAGCCTTAGCCAGAGAATGTTTCCGACGGTCAATACGTTTGCCATAGCGACGCCGCGAGATGCCGGCAAGACGCCCCTTGGCGGGCATGCTGGCCGCAGTGGCCGACAAGATGATGCGGCTGCCCTCTTCGACGGCCACGGCGATGGCGACGGGCTTGCACTTACTGTGTTCAAAAGCCTCCATTTCGTCAAAAACAGCAGTTTTTACTGATTTTCTCATCCTGCCGAGGCGCGCCGCGTGGGCAGCCTGCGAGAATTTCGCCATGCGCACCAGCTTGCGCGCCACAGTAATTTGCGTCGTCGAACACAGCTTTGCAGCGCGGCGTTGGGAAACTCCCGAAATCAGGAGCATGAAAATTGGTTGATGCAGGTCGGGGCGTTTTTGACCCTCATCGAGGGAGCCTGATGTCTGGGAAAACTGGGAATTACAGCCTTTGCAGAGGAACCTCTGGCGCTTTTCAGCAGGCGTATTTTTTCGCTGAAAATATCCCTTTTTGATGACCGAAAGTGATGTCTCGCAACGTGGGCAGCGCATGTGCACCTCCTTTATGGAGGGCACTGTGGATGGGCGAGGGGCGTGGCTTGAAGTGGC
>CAMBEK010000006.1 GCA_945865565.1 Pseudobacteriovorax antillogorgiicola
CGGAAATCGTAGACCAGCTTGTAGAAGCCACGAGGATTCTCGCCATAGTCATTGATCAGTTTTTTTAACTCGCCGAATAATGGCTGATAGCGGTCCTTAAACTTTTCCAGCGCTGCCTTCGTCTCATCAAAACGACAGAGCCTGAGAAATGTAATCGATTGCAGGATGTAACTTTCAGGATAAAAACGGTTCTCGAAAAAAGGCGCTAATACCGTATGAAGGTTGCCCAAGGCGTTGTTGTGCTTCTGGATCATGAAAAAGGCCCAGGATCCCTCAAACTGCGCATCCAGCCATAAATCAGAGTCGCGACCGACGCGGTAATACTGCATCAGGGATTCCGTGTATCGTTTGGTTTCGTATTCGACGCGTGCGATGTTCATGATCGCAGATGCGCGGAGGTGTTCCCCCTCATCGTCACGCCGGGCACCAGAGGCGACGCCGCTGAAGTAGCTGATCGCCTGACTATGACGTCCTTGCAGATTCGAAATCACACCCAGGTGAAATTGCGCCCGCAAATAATAAGGGGAACCTCCGGGGACCGCCTTAAAATATCGAGCGGCGGCCTCGTACTTGCGATCTTCGAAACTCTCGACGCCCTGATAATAAAAATAGAAGCCACGGGCCGAACCTGGGATCAACTCCGGATTCAAGTTACCCCCATTGCGACCAGAGACTAGCTGGACAATTTGGGCCTGGCCGAGGCTGACGGTGCTGTTGATCGCGCCCAACTGCTCAAACGCCTGGCGGAAGAAAGGATTGTTTCCCGGACCCTGACGGACAATCGCGCCGTAAAAACGAGATGCCGCATAAGGCAAATCAAGCGCCTGGAGGGCGCGGGCCAAAAAAAACCCTGCATTCAACTTTTCCAGAGCGTTTCGACTGGAACTGTATACTTGAAATGCTGCCGATGCAGCCCCCGGGTAGTCACCGCGTGTATAAAGCGCTGAAACATTCTGCATGTTTGCGGACGCGACCTGAGCGCCAAGGCAGACGCTGACAGCGGCAATCCTGACCAACCAGCGGAAATTGAGGACAAGTGAATTCATGACCTGTTCATCCTTGATGGCCCGGACTAAAGAAACCTAGAGGCACCGACCTGCATTGTCACATTGTTGATAGCCGTTGCCTTATCCGCCGCGTATTCCGGATCACAGGAGCCATCGCGTTCATTCACAGAGAAAATATTGTCGCGAACCTCAAACCGGAGGGACGTATTTTTATCGATGAAAAACCGTTGTCCGATGCCGATGATCCCGCCGAAATAGCCTTTGGTGTTTGCAGCAGGCGGCGTCACGGTCGTGCCGCTGGATGAAGCCTGGCAGTGGTCGTACTGGTAGTCGATGCCAGTCATTCCGCCGCCACCAATCAGGAACGTATCAAAGTAAATTAGCTTGCCACTGGCCAGCTGGTACTTTCCATATAGCGGAGTCCAGACCAGACTCCCAAGAAACTGATATTGTGTCCTTTGAATCTGCGTACTGATATTAAAACTGCTCTTAAGGAGGGTCTTGTCCTCCTTATCGAGGCTGAAGCCAAAGCTACCATCGACTTCAACGCCAAGGGCTTCGGTGAAGTGGTAATTTAATATACCAGTCATCAAGTACGTGTAAATGAACGTCTGGTTCATCACCACACTCAATTGTCCGCCAAATTCCGCTCGACGTGCCTTGGTAAAAAATCGCGGGCGAATGACCCGGACATCATACGCATCAAACAATCCCTTGGGTTGATCCTCTCCATCGGCTTGGGCAAACGCGACACCATCCTGCAAGACCAACGAGCCAATCAGCAATAAGACGGCCCAGGCCAGAATTCCCAGCCGGCGCTTTCCACCACCAATTTGTTTCGGCCAACCCAAAGGAGGCTCCTTTGTCACATGAGCAAGATCAAACCCACAACTTCAGTTTTCAACCCTGGTGACTACGAGTTTGAAGGTCACAAATTCGGCTTGCTGTGCCGAGAGCATGATGCGCTTCATAAGCTTGAATGGATGCCCCTTGTCCATCTCCATGGTCAGGGCTCCTGTTTTCCCCACTTGGGCCGGGTCATTGATGGTCGCTGCAGCGATCCGCTTGTTTGCGTCCGCTATCCGTTTCAACTCGTCATAGACCGGACGAATTCCACCCTGAAAAGATTCACCCAGTTGTTCTTTTGGGACTTCCCCGTTGACGACATCCGCAACTTTTTTATCATTTACGAAAAGTTCTGACTTCGTCACGACAATAGCCGGCAATTCATCGAGGGTGACCATGGTGACTGAATCAGGCAATTCAAGTCCGGAATTAACATCGTGGGATACAGGGTCTGTTGAATAACTCATGAGCAGGAAAACGATCAAAATGCTGAAAATATCCAGCATAGGATACAGATTCAGTGTCAGAGTCTCTTTACTGCCGCCGCCGACGGATGCCATCTGAACGACTCCCTCTTGGAATCAGGCTACAAAATAACGCTGCCCATGATGATCTTCGGAAACACAAATTGCTGATCTTGTTCCATTGCACCAGTTTTTTCGTTTTTAAATGAAAATACTGGGTCGGTTTGTTTCCGGAACTTTGCCGCATCGAGGATCGCTGAGATGGTTTCCCAAATCACGTCGTCTTCAGAGAAGAAAGACAATTTGTCCTGGGTCGGATTTGCCTGGCGGATTGCAACCAGGCGCTCGTGCATCCGGTCCATCCCCTCTTTCGTGTTTGGAAAATCAAACTTCTGCTCGTTGCGAGGGTCTTTCGAATATTCGGTGATGACCTGCAACTTGTCCTTTGCTGCATCGACCTTCACTTCCAAAGTGCGTTGGCCTTCTTCTTTTGGCTGTGGCGCATTGGACAGGAACGGCACCTGCACTTCGATTATGCCGGTCGCCACGAACACCGCAGAAAACAGCAAGAATGTGTTCAACATCGAAAAAACATCGATGAACGGAATGATATTCAAATCAATATCAGTCACATCCTGCCGTTTAATGCCTTTGCGTTTGCGTCGCATGGGTCACCCGTCAATAAATCAGTCGGCACTTGCAGTCGCCATGTCCTGGCCACTGCGGATTTTCATTTTCCGCGTATAAAGCAGGTCCATAAGCCGTGCAGAATTCTGGTTGATGTCATCAACGATCGCGGTCTGCTTGTTCATCAACAGTCCATAGACCAGCAAACAAAGGAGTGCTGTCGCGAGGCCGAATGTGGTTGCCGACAGGGCCTCAGCAATACCTTGCGCCAAAATCACTGCCTTCTGCTGCCCGGTTGCATTTGCCGCCGCAGCGAAAGACTTGATCAACCCAAACAGGGTTCCGAGGAGGCCAAGCAACGTGGCCACGTTTGCTGTGGTTGCCAGGAGAGGAACCCGGCGGGATACCCGCGGGATCGCAGCCAGCTGGGCATGGTGCATGGCGTTTTCAATCTCTTCCGTGGAATCATTGGCTCGCTTCAGCCCCTCGGCCAGTACATAAGGAAGCAACTGCCCCTGGTTCCGCTTGCCCTTGCAAAGGCGGATTGCATTTTCGATTGAGTTGTTCATGACCAGCTTCTGAATGGCCGACATGAAGGCCGAGCTGTTGGCCAGATCATACTGATACCAGTACCGGAATACTCGCTCGACAATGATCGAAACCGATAGGATCAGGGTCAAGGTGATCCCACACATAACGACGAAGTGGGGACCATCGTTGGGATTAAATAATTTTACGAGCGTGTCAATCATGGTCAAAGGCTCCTCTTGGTCCGGTGCGTAATGTCCGATGGAGTGGACAAGCTAAACAATGAAGTTCACTAGTATTTTACGGGTCCGGGAAAGCCCAAGTCAACTAACCGCCCCAAATCCCGAATTAGAGTGTGCAGGACGAAGAAATTGTCGTAAGCTCCCGCTTGGATTCGGATTTTTACAAGGGAAACCGGGACCATGAAACACCAGCAAAATGACAGCGGAATTCCCATTTTTACCACGAAACACAAAGAGTTTCTGGCATGGGCGCGGAAGAACTCGCTTTGGCCATATCCATTCGGCACAGCTTGCTGTGGGGTCGAATATATGTCTGTCGTCGGGCCGAAGTATGACATCAGCCGGTTCGGGGCGGAGGTTGTCCGGTTTTCACCGCGGCAATGCGACCTGATGATCGTAGCCGGAACGATCACAGAAAAAATGGCTCCAGTTATCAAAAAAATCTATGACCAGATGGCCGAACCCAAATGGGTGATGGCGATGGGGGCTTGCGCATCCAGCGGCGGTTTTTACCGCGCCTACCATGTCCTGCAAGGCGTTGATCGGATTATCCCGGTCGATATTTATGTTGCCGGGTGCCCACCAACTCCTGAGGCAGTGATCGCAGGCCTTATGACACTCCAGGACAAGATTGGCCGGGATGCCGTTGGTGACGTCGAACAGCACCCAACTGTCACCTGACCGGCACACATGGGTTTCGCTTAATGCAGTCAATCATTCCGCCAACCGGGCAGCCGAAATTTCAGCCGACCATCGTTGCCTACAGTGAAGCAGGCCGTGCGCCCCTTCCTGAATGTGATTCCTTGGTTAATTTGTGCGACGGCGCCAACCTGATCGCAACCGCTGACCCAATCGCCCTTGATGCCGCTCTCGCCCAAGGCCCCCGGGCTGTCCTTACCAATAGCCTCAACCCGGAAACCCTTGCCCAGATTCGCGATGGTGCCCGCAAGGTCAATCCAGACTCGGTGATGATCCTCCTGGTCGATAAAGTCCATGCGGAGTATTCCAAGGCGCTGGCGGGAAAGGAACTTGAGCTTGTGGACCATATCGTTGCAGTGCGGATGGAGGCTGATGGTGACACATCCAATTGGACCAACACCGATTTAAGAGCAACCCTGCAGAAACTGATCCGCAACGACCTGTTTGGGGTTGAAAAATACCTGCGCACGGGAGCTAGAATTCTGAGTTTTCCGGTCAGTTCGTCAAAGGACCGTGATCCGCTCCACAATGAAACAGCCAACTTTGTTACATCCTGTGGACTGAGCCAGTCTCTTGCCTTGACGGCAAAGCAGATTGTCCAGGAGATGCTGCTCAATGCAATTTATGACGCCCCCAATGCAGCAGGACACCACCAGGTCAAGGAGCGGTCTGGACACCCAGTGGACCTGGCACCAGAGGACCGCAGCCGCCTTCAACTTGGTTTTGACGGAGATATCCTTGCAATTTCGGTCTGGGACCCGTTTGGCCTGTTCAAGCGCGATACTTTTTTCAATTACGCACGCAAGGCTCTTTTTCGTTCAAATTCTGAGGATATCATCGACACCAAAATTGAAGGTGCCGGCCTGGGCCTCATGACCGTATATCTGAAAAGCCACGGCCTCGTTTGCAACGTCAATCCAGGGCAGGCCACGGAAGTGATCGCCTTGATCGACACAGGAACCAAGGTACGTGATTTCGAAAAGATCCCTCGTTCCATCCACTATTTCAAAGCCATTAAAACAGGAGCTTGAGTTCCATGAACAAGATCAAGGTTGCGAATCCAGTTGTTGAATTAGACGGCGATGAGATGACACGGATCATCTGGGCGGACATCAAGAACAAGCTGATCCTGCCATTCCTGGATGTGAACCTCATCTACTTTGACCTTGGTATCGAAAACCGGGACAAAACCGAAGATCGCGTGACCATTGAATCGGCCGAAGCGATAAAAAAATACAACGTGGGCATCAAGTGCGCCACCATCACGCCAGACGAAGCCCGTGTGAAAGAATTCAACCTGAAAAAAATGTGGAAGAGCCCCAACGGCACAATCCGCAACATCCTTGGCGGCACTGTATTCCGCGAACCAATCATCTGCCGCAATGTCCCCCGTCTAGTCAGCAACTGGACTCGTCCCATTGTCATCGGTCGCCATGCCCACGCAGACCAGTACCGCGCTACGGACGTCAAAATTCCCGGCAAGGGTGTCGTCAAGATGACGTTTGAGCCAGAAGGTGGCGGTGCGACTCAAACCTGGGAAATCAACAAGTTTGACGGTCCTGGAATAGCCATGGGGATGTACAACCTCGATCATTCCATCGAAGGGTTTGCCCACTCATGTTTCAACTACGGCTTGATGAAAAAATATCCGGTTTACCTGTCCACAAAAAATACGATCCTGAAAGTCTATGACGGCCGTTTTAAGGACATCTTCCAAAGTGTCTTCGACGAGCAGTATAAAGGCAAATTCGAAGCCGCCGGCCTGGTCTATGAACACCGTCTGATCGACGACATGGTGGCTCAAGCCATGAAATGGAACGGCGGATTTTTGTGGGCCTGTAAAAACTACGATGGCGATGTTCAGTCCGACTCCGTCGCCCAGGGCTTCGGCAGCCTTGGTCTGATGACCTCTGTTCTAATGTGTCCGGATGGTAAGACCATCGAAACCGAGGCCGCACATGGCACGGTGACACGCCATTACCGTCAGCATCTGCAGGGTAAGCCAACCAGCACCAATCCAATCGCCAGCATCTTCGCCTGGACTCAGGGCCTCGCCCATCGCGCCAAGCTTGACGGCAACAAGGATTTGGCCCGGTTCTGCGAAACCCTGGAAAAAGTCTGTGTGGAAACCATTGAGAGCGGGGCGATGACCAAAGACCTCGCGGTTTGCATCCACGGCGACAAGGTTCCCGAAGGCAGCTACCTGAACACTGGCGACTTCTTGGACAAGTTGGCCGCCAACCTCGCAAAGGGCATGAAGTGATTTTTGGTTTTGCGACAAGGAAGATTGCTATGAGACGGATTGTCACTGCTGGCTTGACCGGCCTGATTGGTATCTTAGGCTCGGTCACGACATCCTGCGTCTATAAATCAACCTCCGGTGCGACAGAAGAATCTGTAGCACCGGAGATCGACCCCTATGCCCCTGCCGTGATGCCTGAAAATACCGGATCGGACAAACCCGTGACCGTTGATCCCATGCTTCACGAAGAGGTCGTGACGCCGGCCCCTTCGCAAAATCCGCCCGAAGCCCCACCAAGACCAAACGTCGAAACAGCATCCAAACCCCCAAGGGGCACTGGTTCAAAACGAATGGTGGTGACCGTCGCGCGGATAAACCTGCGCAGTTCACCTGACCGCAAATCAAGGATTGCAGGCGAGTTGCGCCGCGGCGACGTTGTGATGGTCGACATTGATAGTGCGATTGGATGGGCAAAGGTTGCTGACGGTGAATTCGTCCGCGCCAGGCACTTAAAGTCAGCGGAAGATTGACATCGCCAGTTCGACGGCAATCAAGAAAACGATCGCCATTTCAACCAAGAAAAGTCGACTGTCACGAGCCATGTCTAAAAGGATTTCAGCCGAATCCTGGATATAATCCAATTTGTGCACCAACGCCTGAAACCGCTCCTTCAAGTCAAACACAGCACGCAAGTCGTCATAAAGACTGTCCATGGTCTTGTCCTCCCAGATTAGATCCGGGCGATCGAGCAAGTGCAACACACCGACAATCTCGCTGCGCATGATCACTGTCTCTGCGATGAAACGATGAAGCTTCGCAGGAGACCTGCCAACGTTCCCCTTGTGCTCCAACTGGGTCAGCATCGCAGCCAGTTTTAACTGGGATTTTTCCAGAAGACTTTCGTAATAGGACATAGCCGCGCTTTGAGCCACGGTCAGTGCCACGACTTCCGCCCTTTGCGGGGTCACCTTGTCCAAAATCAGCCGGCTGAATTCAGCGCGTGGACGCTCACCGGTATCTTCTTCGACGACAAAATCTTCGCTGACCGCAGGTTCTGACAAGCCACCCTCGCGGCGTAAACGAAACTGTTCCATTTCCTTGATTCTGCTTTCAGGACTGACGTTCCAAAATACCAGACAACCAAAATTATAGGCGTAGACCCAGCCCCCACCGGGAACCTCACGACTTACGCTGTCTTTTGGATCCATGAGGCTCTGGGCCGCACCAAGCTCCGCCTGGACCTTGGACATGCGAAAATTTTCCGCAAATGCGTAGGCAACGATGGTATGGGATTTTCCTGTCGCGAAAATTGACACCGCTCAACATCCTTCATGGATTTCTATTCCGCATCTCGCACGCAGAGCGCCTTGTTAAGGCTTTTGTACTTCTCTGTTGAGGCCGTGGCACCGCTGGCCAGATTGACCAGCCAGCCTTTATGAGGCTCTGCACTATCCGTTGTGCTCGACCACCAGCCCAGGTTGTAGTTTGAAACTGTACCGTTTGCCACCGTGTATCGAATCGTATCGACATAGGCTGTCATCAGTTCTTTCTGGGTTGGCAAGCGCCATGACTTGCCAGCCATAGTGAGCGTGCTGCAATAGTACACGGCTTCATACCAGGACTTGTCCCCGCCATCACCTTTGAACCAGATCAGCCCGGTGGTGAGGTCCTTCAAGGAACAGTTAGAAGTCGTCTCGTTACAGGTGCTAGCCATCCCATCGTTGTCGAGGGTGTTATCACTCCAGTTTGCGAGCTGCGATGTAACGCCTGCCGTTGTGCCGCACAGATTGGCAAGGAATGGCTCGCCGGAACCGCTATCGGGCAGGGCAGCTGAATAGGACGCAGACGCGTTGGCATCATCGATTGTGTCCCAAACATCCGCAATATTTTGGAACGTGTAAATATCGAAACAGCCGGTCGAGACTGGATTGGCCGGATCCGACACTTCATCGCAAGAAGCGCCGCTCAAAGCGCCCGTGACTGACGCGCCAATCTCCTTCAATGCGAATTCGTATGCAAGTGAATCAGGCCCTGGGTCTGAAGCCTGAACCGCCAACCTTGGATTGCCATCCTCGTCTAGCTCCACGGGTACGACTGGTTTGCGCTCCAGCACTTCCGTGCTGAGAGTGAATTCCGATCCTGCCCCGTCCAGGCCCAGCGTCAACGGACGAGACGACCTGATCGGGGTGTCATTCTTAATCTCGGGCATCGGAGCATTGCCAAACGCAGCCATGGTAAAAATTTTCCTGTCCGCACTGATTTTTACAACCCGGGCTGCACGCAAGTTGACGCCACCAGACATTTCAAAAACAGACTTATTAACCCGGTTCTGACAACTTGTGATCAGGCTTCCGGCAACGCCGGCCACGGTTTTTCCCTTGCGAATGTCAAACGGATTTGGCGTGGAAGACGGCACTGGCGTTGGAGACGCCCCGCCACCGCTGCAATCGCGCGTCCCCGTGACTTGGGCGCCCGACGCATTGATATAAGTGATGTCGCTGCAAACCTGTGTTTGTTCTGCAATGATAATTGGCAGCGAATTCGTCGCCGTATTCGCAACGAGTGATAGCGTTCCAACGGCCGTGGTTTTAGCCATCGCCGTGGCTTCTTTGAGTCCCAGACCCAACCCTTCGGGAAAGGAAAAAGTTGCCGTTTCTGCGGATGTGACTGTGACTGGCGCGCTGATGGAACCCGTGCTGGCCGTAAATTCCAAACGAACCCCGGAATCACCTGTCAAATTCTGACCAGAGAGGGTCATGGCATCGCCGGGCTTGCCCACCAAAGGGTGAACACCGGTGAACATCATGGTGGAGGTCGAAGATTCAGCCCCACCGGAAGAGGATCCAGATTTTACGCACGACAACGACATCGACACAATGGTGCCAAGCGTGATGCACTTTGCGACGGATTTTAAACGTCGAATCAAATCGATCCCCCTGATGTCTAAGAGGAAATCGGATATTTGTAAAATTACTGAAGGCTTAGTAGAGGGTGACGGACAACAGAGCTATAATACACTGAATTTATTGTTATTTTTTTTCAACATAGCGATCTGCGGGCGTCAACGGATGGACGATGTGGTCGAACCCAAGCCAAATGGCCATGCTGTATGGAACAAACCAAAGCCCAAAAACGATCAGGAAAACCGAGACAATTGCCGCAATCCACATCGCATCCAAGTCAGGCAGACGGTACAAAAGAAGGGCGCCAAAGCCACAACCGAACAAAGCCAATGCGGCGTAACTCACCATCCAAGATGCACCCGTGAAGTAGCCTGGTTCACGCTCGTAAACGTAATCGCAGACCTTGCAACCGGTTCTAAAATAAAACCACGATCCTTCTGTCCGCAGAGGCGTTGACCCACAATAGGGACAGTGCAAACGCATGAGGGGGAGCAGCTTTAATTTTCCTTGAGGAGTCGCCATGGAATTCTTATGGCATCAATGGTTGCATCTCTGCAACAGGTGTTCATAGACACGCCCAAGAGTCTTGAACTTCTCTTCATGACCAGTGCCAGCATCGGGATGATACTTCCTGGCAAGTTCCAAATATTTCCGCCTCAGTTCATCCTGCGCCGGAAAATCGCTGAAACCAAAATAACGCAACGCTTCAATGTCGCGCGATGTTTTGATCGATGCGCCTGCACGTTGCTGTGAAGCTTCATTGCGGCGACGACTTTGCTCGTCACGGAAGTCTTCTGCCTTGTCCCGCCATGCCCCCGGACGTGGACCAGATTTCGATTGTTGCTCAAAGAAATTATCCGATGCGCCAAGCAATTCAGCGTAACAGGCATCCAGACGCTGACGGCAACTCCGCATTTCATTTCGCACATTTGTTAGAAAAGCCCGCAAAGACTTGCTGTCCAATGCATCGGGCAGCCCATCGGGCAGGCGGTCCAATGCCAGAGCCGAATGAACCCCATCCAACTCGTTGATCGCCCGGTAACGGGCATTCACTTCCAACAGCGTCAGCCAAAGGCAGCGAATGCCGACTCGAAAGACCCCAACCGATGCGTCACCATTTTTCCACGCCGTAACGAGACCTTCCCGCACCAGATGATTGGGGGCAGATCCATACGGGGCAAAAACCGGTTCATGCAAGATCGAAGTGGCAAAAGGCCCAGACGTGCGCGCCGCCGAAACCCGAAACCATGGACCAGGACGATCAGGGAGCAGCATAGGTAATCGGGTACGCAAAGTATTTTCTAGAGGCCTGATCCGGTTGCCCAATTCAGTTACCGCATCGATATTGAAACCATTTGGTGGATCCAATCGGGTCTGAACTGCAACGATGAAATCGCGACGCCGTTCAAGTTCGCCTACAACCGCACCGAGGCAGGCACCAACCGTACCGTCGGTAAAAATCGCAGGCAAAAACCAGTCGTTTTCAGATTGCACAGGGATTACTTCCTGGAATGTTTCTCGGAAAGTTGGGACGACAATTCGTTCAATTCATCGGCAACTTCTCCGAAGGCATCCCCATCGCGCAATTTGATCTGCATTCCGTAATGCCCGTCGATCAACCCGCGGATCATCCTGCGAAAGGCCACGGTTGGTCCGACCATTCTGTGGGTGAAAAAAATGGACGACGCAATATTCAAAATCAAAAACACGACAATCGTTCCCAGAACTGCCGCGCGCATTTCAGCAAGGCTTGAATAGAGTAGTTTGAGTATTTCCTCTTCAGCATCGGTCAACTGAATGACCACCGAGGCAAACTGATTCAGGTGAATGTAAAACAGCCAGGCAATAACCCCGGCAAACGCAAAAGACAGTACGACGCTGAAGAGACCTAGCTGTATTTGCAGAAAAGGCTGCAACAGGAAATTGCGAACACTGCGCCGGTTTGCCAAATCCGCGGGGCTGATGACTTCTGGGATACTCTCTTTATTGGACATGGATCCAAGACCTCCTTGGCCTCACAGATCAACCTGATCGTGGAATCGTTTCACCAAATCTTACCATGAATGGCACCTAATCCCGCAGGAAGTGGCAGTTGTAACCCCCCGGATTCTTGACCAGATACTTCTGATGGTAGTCCTCGGCCGGCCAAAACGGGACCTTGGGAACAATGGCCGTGACGATGGGCTTGGCCCATTTGCCGGAAGCAGCCACTGCGGCCTTGACCCGTTCAGCAACCTCGCGTTGGGCATCGAACTGGCAAAAAATCGCAGACCGGTACTGGGTTCCAATATCGTTCATCTGGCGATTGAGCATGGTCGGATCGTGCAACCGAAAGAAGTATCCAAGTAGATCCTCGAAACTCAAAACGGCAGGATCGAAGGTAATTTCGACGGCTTCGGCATGCCCTGTCGTCCCCGTCTTGACCTGCTCGTACCCCGGAGAATCACCATTACCGCCAGTGTAGCCAACACGAGTTGCCACGACGCCCTTGATCCCACGCAAGATTTCTTCGACGCCCCAAAAACATCCACCAGCCAATACGGCGACTTCCATTGCTGGCTTCATAGCGGGCTCCATATCGGGCTCCTTAAAAAGTGAGGTCAACCCCTCATACCCTTCGTCCGCCATTTTATGAAGGGGGACAAAGCGCAAGGCCGCGGAATTGATGCAGTAACGCATACCCGTCGGAGCCGGCCCGTCATCAAACACATGGCCCAGATGGGAATCGGCCCCAGCAGAGCGGACTTCGGTTCGCACCTGCCAAAGTTTCCGGTCAGTTTTTTCGATGACCTGGTCGGACTTCAGAGGCTTTGTAAAACTCGGCCAACCGCATCCCGAGTCGAATTTGTCGAGGGATGAAAAAAGCGGCTCCCCGGAGACTATATCCACATAGATCCCGGGCTGCTTGTGATCCCAAAAATCGTTGCGGAACGGGGGCTCTGTCGCATCTTGCTGGGTCACGGCAAACTGCTCGGGGGTCAGCCTCTTGCGAATCTCCTCAGCGCTTGGTTTCACATACTTCTTCATGCTACGGTCTCCACGACTTAAAGACGGAGAAAACTCATGTCGAACGCCAACTTCAAGGCCCCTGCTCCGACCAACGAACCGATCCGGTCTTTTGCACCAGGGTCACCCGAAAAACGTGAACTGAAAAGCGAACTTGCCCGACAAGCTCAATCGGCGACTGAAATCCCGCTGGTCATCGACGGCAAGCACATCATGACAAAAAACCGCAGGCCTGTAACCAGCCCGCACAACAAAACTTTGACCCTTGCCCACTGCGCCCAGGCGTCAAGCGAAGATACCCAGGCCGCGGTAAAGGCCGCCCTGCATGCCCGAAAGTCCTGGTCGACCTTGCCTTGGGAAGATCGGGCTGCCGTATTCCTCAAGGCTGCTGATCTGCTGGCGACGAAATACCGTGCAAAAATGAACGCCGCAACGATGCTTGGCCAGAGTAAAACTTGTTACCAGTCTGAGATCGATGCCGCCTGCGAGCTGATCGATTTCTTCCGCTGGAACGTCCATTTCATGACCGAAATTTACAGCCAGCAACCGACTTCACCGGCCGGACAATGGAACCGCCTGGCGGCGCGACCTCTGGAGGGCTTTGTCTACGCTGTAGCCCCATTCAACTTCACTTCCATTTCCGTGAACTTGCCTTGCGCCCCGGCGCTAATGGGCTGCACGGTGGTCTGGAAACCAGCCGCCACAGGGGCCCTGTCGTCGTGGATTGGCATGCAAATTCTGGAAGAGGCAGGGCTGCCTCCAGGCGTCATAAACTTCTTGCCCGGAGAGGCTGCGGCAATCAGCAACACGCTCCTTGAACATTCGGATCTGGCTGGGATTCACTTCACTGGATCGACGGCAACGTTCAATCACCTCTGGAAGACGGTCGGAAACAACATCGACCGCTACAAATCATACCCGCGGCTGGTTGGGGAAACTGGTGGCAAGGATTTTGTCTTTGCCCATCCTTCTGCAGATGTCGATCAACTGGTGACGGCCCTGGTCCGTGGTTCTTTCGAATACCAGGGGCAAAAGTGTTCTGCAGCCTCGCGCGCCTACATCCCTCAGAGCATCTGGCCTCATGTTCGCGACCGCCTGGTTGCGATCACCGAAGAATTAAAAATGGGCGACCCGGAAGATTTCACGAATTTTATGGGGGCTGTGATCGACGAGCGGGCCTTTAAAAAAATCAAAGGCTACATCGATTTCGCAAAGGGCGCTTCTGATGCAAAAGTCATCGCCGGCGGGCAATGCGATGACAGCAAGGGCTGGTTCATTCGCCCAACTGTGATCGAAACCACGAACCCGACCTTTAAAACAATGGTGGAAGAAATCTTTGGGCCGGTATTGACCGTCTACGTCTATGAAGACAGCAAATTCGAAGATGCGTTGAAACTGTGCGATGAGGCGACTCCTTATGCACTGACGGGCGCGATCTTTGCGCGCGAGCGCCGCGTGATCCACCACATGACCAGCGCGCTGGAAGGCGCCGCCGGAAACTTCTACATCAACGACAAGCCAACGGGTGCCGTCGTCGGACAGCAGCCTTTTGGTGGAGCGCGTGCTTCCGGGACCAACGATAAAGCGGGCAGCATGCTGAACTTATTACGCTGGGTTTCCATGCGGACGATCAAGGAAAATTTCTTGCCGATCACCGACCACCGTTATCCGCACATGATGGAGTCCTAAGTGACCGAAGCCGTTGCACCAAAGTTAAAACCGATGATCCTCGTTTATTGCCGCGAGGGTTTCGAGGCCGAGGCAGGCCAAGAACTGGCTGCAATGGTAGTTCAAGTACTGGGATTGCACCGGCAGCCGTTGCCAGTTACCGTCGCCAACTCGGCCTTCGCCATTCTACCCCTGGCCAGCACTAACGAGCTGATGGCGCTGCGTCGCAAACTTCCAATCAAGTCCCTCATCTTCGCACGACAACTGGCTTTTGGTTTTGGCCCGCTTGATCTCGGCGACGCGCGCGATCGTGCCGCACCGATAGCAGCTGCGGCGCTGGAATCCATTTTTCCTGCCGCAGGAATTCAATACAACCGGATGGTTGTGACTTATCCTGACAACAACGATGGCAAGGAACTGACCCGCTTTTCCAAACTCGTCCATCCGGCCTTGACCAAAGCACTCACCAAGGCAGGCATGCTCACTAAAAATGGCGCGAAAGGTCTGCCGACTCTAAACGTCTTTTTCTTCGATCGTGCCAAACAGGCCATGTTGACGTGGATCGATCCTGGCAATTCTTCGCCTTGGATCGACGGTGTGGCGCGCTTGAAATTGCCACCATCGGCCCCAAGCCGGTCCACCCTGAAACTGGAAGAAGCGTTTCATGTCTTTATGACCAAGGGCCAGCGCGACCACTTGCTTCGCCCTGGACTGACAGCCGTTGACTTGGGAGCATCTCCCGGCGGATGGACCTGGCAGCTGATCCAACGGGAAATGTTTGTCACGGCAGTCGACAATGGAAAAATGGACGATGCCCTGATGGCCACCGGTATGGTGAATCATCTGTCGGTGGACGCGTTCCATTACAAACCAAAGAGTCCGGTCGACTGGTTGATTTGCGATGTGGTGGAACAGCCGTCGAGGGTCGCAAAACTGGCGGCACAGTGGATCAGCGAAGGCTTGTGTAAAAACGCAATGGTGAACCTGAAACTACCCATGAAGCAGCGTCGCGACGAAGTGATGCGGTGCCTCGACATCATCGGGGCTGCCAACGATAAATGGTATCTAGCCGCCCGGCAGCTTTACCATGACCGGCGCGAGGTCACGGTGTTTGCTTCGTCCAATATGGACTAAAGTTGTGATCGCGATCTCTACAGCCCTCAAACCATGCTTTCTTTTTTCCACGGCAATCCATCAATGGCGACTATCGCCGACCGGGGCATCGCCCCAGGAGTGCCATCAGGCCAAGACGACGTGTAGGGCTGACCGATAACTGACGTCTCTCCAGGATGCTGTACCGACAGAAAAATGGTTTGCTCATCGCCCGAAAAACATGGTCCAGTTAATTCTGCCGCGACCGGCCCGCTGGCGAAGCGCAAGGCCCTTCCCGCGTCTTGCCCTTGCGCCGGGACGACAAAAAAAGCGTTGTTGCCATAGCCAGCGTAAATCCCCACACCAATCTTGTCTTTACTCACGTCGGTGGTGAACCACAGGCTGCCATTGCGGTCGAACGTAATGTTGTCGGGACACGAAAACCCGGTTTCAGGTCCTCCGACCAAAAATGCCTCTGATGTAAATTCCGTGGCCGCCGGATCACCGTGTTTTTCAGTGATGCACAAAAATGACCCATGATGGTTGCCGACGGAAGAATTATTGGTCAGGGCAATGAAAACATTTCCAGTCTTCGGATGAATATCGATTCCCTCGGGACGATCCATCGGGGTTGCGCCCGCCGCGAGTCCTGCCTTGCGGGCATGCAGCAACACGTCCAATTGATCGCTAAATTTCGCGCGCAGGGCCGGTTGGCTGCTCCAATCCAATTCGACCCAGCGCCCGCCCTTCACGTCCGCGGCGTATAGCTGACCCTCCGACAAATCATTTGGGTGCCGGGAAACGAATTTGAAAATACAGCCGCCTTTATGGTCATCGCCAGAATAGACAACGGCACGCCCGTCCTTCGCCACAGTGACCTTGGTTCCTTCTCGAGATACGCGGCCCATCGCAACCAATTTGCGCACGGAGCCGGTCATGGGATCGGCTTCAACCACCCACCCATAATGCCAAGGGTGATGATGAACCTGGTCCCGCCAGCCGTTGTCGTACCCGGCATCAAAGGTCACCCGTGATTGCCAGTCCTCGCTGTCAGGGCCATCCAATTCACCATAAAATTCTTTGTAGTTTTCTTCGCACGTCAACACAGTTCCCCATGGTGTGACACCGCCAGAGCAATTGGCAAGGGTCCCGATCGCATGGTCTTGCCCGCGAATGGTCACTCGGTTTGCGTAGGGTATCGGCGTCAATGCAGTGATGCGGCGGTTCAGCTCGTGATGTCCACCAAAGCGCCACGCGCCGTGAGGATTGTCCCGGACAATACGGACGATGGATGCGCCGATCGCCAGTTGTTCTTCCCTGATCTGCTCAGCAGTCTTTGTGACCCCACCTTGCAGCGTTCCGGGGTTGCCGTGCATCAGCAAGCCCATCGGAGTTTCATGATTAACCCAAAGCAGGGCTTCGACCGCAGTGCGAGCCTCCGGTGAAGCCTGGTCCAGCACAAGCCGGCCGCGGCTCAGTGGCAAGAAAGCGATGAAATCATTGTTAAATCCGAATCGGTCCCCGCCTTGATTGATAACATCACCGTAGCGCAACAAAATCCTGGCCCGGGCGCCATCGGCAACCACAAAATCGTCGTTGCTCAAAGGTGGCAGTCCTGTAAAAGGCGCCACTTGAAAGCCAGCCAAGCCAGGTGCATCGGATGCCCATGCCGTTTCATTAAGAACACTCGGAAACGCCTTCCAAGCCAAGGCAGCGGTGGCCGACATGGACAAAAAAGAGAGAAATTCCCGTCGGTTAAATTCCATCGCCGAAGATTGATTGGTAGTTGGCATGATTTAAGCCTCTCCTAGTCCTGTGCGGCGTTGTCGTTTCGGTTTTGCGTCAATGAATTGGGCAACTTGACACCATTGCAGAGGTCTGGTCTTATGCTGGAACGCTTAGTGCGTCAATGGTTTCACGCAGTTTTAATACAATCAAAGGAGGTCAATCATGGCCGTTCTCGTCGGAAAAAAAGCCCCAGAATTTAAAGCCACGGCTGCCATCGCTGGCGATTTCAAAGAAATCAGCCTCAGCGACCTGCGCGGCAAGCACGTGGTCCTGTTCTTTTATCCACTCGATTTCACTTTTGTTTGCCCGACCGAGCTTCACGCTTTCCAGGAAAAACTTGAGCAGTTCCGCGAGATGAATACGGAAGTCATCGGTTGCTCGGTCGACAGCCAATTCAGCCACAACGCTTGGCTTAAAACCCCGGTTTCTGAAGGCGGCATTCAAGGGGTCAAGTATCCTCTGTTGGCCGACATCAACAAGACGATCGCCCGTGATTATGACGTTCTCATTCCGGAAGCAGGAATTGCACTGCGCGGCACGTTCTTGATCGACAAGGACGGCATCGTTCGCCAGCAAACGGTTAATGATTTGCCGCTTGGACGCAATGTGGATGAGATGCTTCGCTTGGTCGAAGCGCTGCAATTCCACGAAAAGCACGGCGAAGTATGCCCGGCAAACTGGAAAAAAGGCGAGAAGTCGATGAAGCCAAACGCCGAAGGACTGAAAACCTACTTCGCGAAGTAAAAAGAGTTCCTTTCTTCAAAACAAAACCGGAGATCCCATCAGGGACCTCCGGTTTTTTTTCGCGCTAAAACGAATCGATCAAATTACTTGGTAGCAGGAGCCGAAGCGGCAGCGGGTGCCGCCTCTACGATGTCTGACTGCATCGGGCCCAGGATTGCCAACAGCTCGCCTTTTTCTTTTTCAGGAACTTTGAACTTGTCGAGAGCCTTGACGAGATCTTCAACGAGAGCACCGAAGTGCTGGCCCTGCACGCCCATTCCAGCATGAGCCGTCTTCATGTCCTTGCCCTTGTACTTGCATGGGCCGCCGCTGCCTTCGCAGATCTGATTCACCATGTTGCCTTTGAACTTCGCAAGGCGCTTTTTGTCGCCAGCGGTGGCCGCAAAGAAGCTGTTGATGCGCGTGTCAGCAGCCACATTTGCAACAAATTCATCAACCACTGCCGTGATAGCCTTCTTGCCGCCAAGGCGGTCATAAAGCTTTTTCTCGGTGGTTGCAGCAGCAGCCTTGTGGGCTTTAGCAGGATGAGACTTGGCTGTGTGTGAATCTTGAGCAGAAGCAACGCCAGCCATCAGAGTCACAACAGGAACAAGTGCGAGCAAAATCTTTCTCATGCGAAAATCTCCCAAAAAATAAAAAAGGCAAAAATGTCCTGCAAAATTATACAAACACTGAGCGACATATCAAGCTGATATGCTTAACAAGTGCCAAGAAATCAATCCCAAGCGCTCCACGGCAAATCCAGATACGGAAACACGGTGGCGTCATTGGTTCCGCCGGTAGTCGCCAATTCCGTTGCGAAGCTATCCAAATGACAGTTGATAGGCGCCCCTACTGGGTTTGTCTTAGCGACGATGTGCTTTGGAAAAATACTTGAAACATCAAAGTCGCCAAACTCGGTCAGCACCTTGCACTCGGCAAGAAACGTCAACGCAGTTTTTACGACGTTGTCTGTGATCTTCCGGCCATTTAGTGGCCAACCTTCGACGGCACCGCCGCCAAGATCAAGAGCGCGATTGACGCGAATCATATCACCAGTTCCGGTGGCGTCAGGATACATGGACACCCCCTTGATGCCAGTGACAAACACTTGAACCAAATCAGTCCGATCTTCGAGGCTGATGTCAGTAATTCCGCCAGCCGCAGTCGAACCGGCACTCCCGTAAAGAGCGTTCAGCAAATAGGCCAACTGGGGTTTCACCACATAGCCAGCGAAATTGGTGACGTCATCTTTTGGCTCGGTTGCGTTGAACTTGTCTTTATCCTTCACACCGATCACGACTTCGTTGACGAGTGGGTTACCAAGGCGTGAAATTTGAACATATCCGCCACCGTTGGTAGGGTTTTTACCCTTAAGCCCACGGACTGTGCCCTGGGGACGGCTGGTGGTTGCCCACACACCGAAACTCGGCTTTGCCGCGTCAGGCATAATCTCTGCGATTGGAACCTCAACAACGATGGATAGTACGTTCGATTTTGCCAAAGAGTCAGTTGCACCACTCGGCAAACCAACAGCTCCAGGCCGGACAAGGATAGAGTTGAAAATGCCGCCAAGGTCGACGCTAAACGGATCGTTACGGGGGCCCGCGAAAACCTTGTAACCATCTGCAGTCGTGACAGTGGCATTGGCAGCCAAGGTCTTATAGGCCGTGTAACGGTTGGATGCAGAGGCATGGTTGGCGATCGCGCCATCCGTCGTGCCCGGGCCGATGCGGGGCGGAGCCACGGGAAAGTCACTCATGTCCGTCGGTGTGATCTTGGTGGCTTTTCCCTTGCGGCGACCACCAGTGACTTTGGTCATGCTGTAGGTCTGGCGCAGGGGCAGTGCGCCGGCAGCGCCGCCAAAATGCGTAAACTCTTTCGCCGTGCTGTCCCAAGCTACGCCCGGCAAAAACGCGATCACGTTGGCATTCGTGGCGGCCGTTTTGTCATTGTGGGTCGTGAAGTTGAACTGATAGGTCACGTCCTCAATTGCATCACCGTTGTTGTCGATGTGGATTTCGTACAAGACATCATCGTCAAACCGGTACCAGTTCGGTCCTGCCGCAGCCACATAGGCTGGCGACACGTTCATCACAAACGCTTGATGCGTCGTTCCACGTTCGCCCTTGAACGTGTACAAATCGGTGATATCGGCAGCGGGGTCATTGGCAAGGCCCGGGGCTTCCCTGTGGCTTGATGCCATCAGTGCCGTGCTCGTCATGAGCATCGCAGCTGCCAGCGACCATCTGCGATTCTTCGAGTCCATTATCCGTCTCGTCATCCGTGTCATCATTTTAATTCACTCCCTTACATGAAGTAGAAATTCAAAAATTAGATATGTTTAGTCGATATCCGCAGGTTCTTTGGTCGTCGATACTCCGCTTGCAAAATCAGCTTCCGCCAAACCACTGCAAACCTTCGCAAGGCTTTCCAGTTTTAACTGGGCCGACATCCAGCCCACGAATTCGGCAATCTCGCCGGACGGCAAATTAAAGCAGCTATTCAAGAACTCCACAGCTCCACGCCCTGGACTGAAGAGTGAACCACGGTCAGAAAAGTCAGGTAAAAAATCTCGACTCCCGCTCCCCTTTCCGCAGTTGTTCAACACAACAAGGCTGCTACACAAGAAAAGTCCAATGCCGATCCGTGCAGATACTTTCCGCGAGAATTTCATATCGTGAGCCCTTTACACGGTAATTAAATGAACACAGAAAAACGAAATCGCGAACTTATAAAATCAGAGCCTGACGCCACCACTAACGCTGACGCCAAATGCTCCCGTTGAATATTCTGGCTTGGTCCCGGAAGCATCTTCGGTCTGACTTTTGTACTTGAACGAGAGGCCTGCGTAGGGTGCATAGGCGCCAGAAAGCGCGACACGTGAGCCAGCGGTGAGTTCCCATGCACTAGCTTTCAGGTCGCCGAGTTCGCGGTTGCTCATCGTGTAGCCAACGCCCGGTGCCATGCGATATCCGGCAAACGGCATTTCAACCTGGCCAGCAAATCCAACAGAACTGGATTTGAGGTCAGCAGATGTATATTTATCCGACCCAGACCCGAAAGAGACCTCGGCACGGTAAGGCGTTCCGCTAAAGTTGCTGGCATAAAAACCAGAAAAACTGCTGGCCTTGTGATCGACATCTAAAGAATTATCTTCCTTGGTTTTGCCGGTCAAAGAAGGCGCCATGTTGATTCCGGCTTCATATCCAGTCGCCTTCGCAACAAGTTCCAGCCGAACACCATTTTCAGTTGTGGTCACCGGATTGTGCGGGCCATCAACACCGGCTAGTTTGACGGTTCGCTCTGATTCATCCTGGCCAATCTGAAATCCAACGCCTAATCCCAGCGAAACGCCTGCCACCGGCATTCTGTAGGCAACATAGGGAGTTGCCGTATAACCAGAACTGGTAGTGTCGATTGCATCCTTGTCCTTCGTGCCGGTGGAGTCAGTGTTGACGTCCGCCTTCGCCCCATCAGTTCCGTTACGGTAGTTCAAGCCAAAACCACCGGAAATGCTGCCAGCGGTATAGCCAGCCTGCCCGGCGAAACCAATTTCACGGGAAGTAAAGGCGAAATCCACATCTTCGTTGGCCGATCCACCGGATACCTTTGTCGAGCCTCCAAGTGCACCGACTGAAAGTTCCACAGATGAAGCCACACCGTCCGCGCGGTGGATGCTCATAAGCGAGGATTCCTTCAACAGAGGTTTTCCGCTGCGGTTACCCAACGCCTCGCCCTCATTGCCATTCTCCACGATCGTCAACAGGGCCGGGTCGCCTTTGGCAACTTCTGCCGGAGCGGCCTGCGCGATTCGAACCAGGGCCCGACCAGAAGACGATAGCTTCCGGACGACGCCTTTGGATTTGAAATCGTTTTCAAACCAAACAGAAACCAAGGCCCCTTGGCGCAGCCCGCCACCTTCGACCACATCCATGAGCACCGCAGTGCGTTTTGGAGAGACGCGCACCACCTCGGAATTCAATTCCGAGGTATTGTTCTTGCCACCGAGCGCAAGAGCTTGCCCTCCCGCAGTCATTAGCAGAAACAATCCGGCTGACGATAACACTCGAGATGTCGGCGGCATGCAATCTCCTGTCAAGTAACGTTCATATTAAAATGTGGATTCGATTTGGATTCGATTTGGATTCGATTTGGATTAGGCTCAAATTATGGCAAGCTGATCCGTAGATGTAAAGTTTTTCCCCGGCTGTGGAAAATCTTAATCTCAAAACTATAATATTCTGGAGATTGTAAATGAGGATTTTTGGAAAAAACTCAAATGACCGCGGCCTTTGTCTCGCGACGACCTTCCTCGCCGGTTTATTTCTTCTGTCACCCGTCTGCGCCAGAGCCGATACAGGCGCGAACGACCAAATTGCAATCGACATGCCTGCACCGGACTTCACCCTACCTGATCAGAACGGAAAACCATTCAAGTTGTCAGATCGAAAGGGAACTTGGACTGTTGTTTACTTTTATCCAAAAGCAGATTCTCCAGGATGCACGGAACAGGCCTGTGCCTTTCGCGATGCCATCAAGAAGATCGAATCCCGAAACGGGAAACTTGTAGGCATCTCCGCGGATTCTCAGGACTCACAAAAGAAATTTCACGATAAGCACAATTTGAGCTTTGACCTCCTCGCAGACAGTGACTCAAAGGTAATTTCTCAGTATGGAGTAAAAGTCCCGCTGATTGGCGTAGCCCGCCGCACGACTTTTATCGTTGACCCTGAACTCAAAATCCGTTCGATTGCCAGGGACGTTGACCCCGCATTTGACGCCGAATGGACCGCGGAAACACTGGATGAGTTGCAGTCGGACACTTCCAAACCAAGTTCAGCGCCAGCCAAGCCGGTTACTCCCAGTTCTGGAAAAACATCGAAACCATCCTCTGGTAGGGCTAAATAAAAGGTCCGCAAAATGCTCTGTCGCGCCGCCGTTACCACCGGGATCCAATGCCTAATAATGATCTTGTCTGCAGCCCCCTGCCGCGCTGCAGACAAGATTCGGGACGCCTCACCTGAATTGAGCGACGACACGGTTCTGGCCATCGTTCCTGCGATGCAACCCAAGGCAGGGAATCTTGTCATGGCGGAAGCCATGTCCAAGGCCGGACTGGCTGATGCTGAGTCTGCAGCTGCTTTGGCTGAATCCTACATTGCGACTGGCCGCAAAATGGATGACGTGAAGTTCTACGGGATGGCGGACGCCGTCCTCGCAGCCGTTAAGCCCACTCAAAATCAGCCTCTCAATTTTTTAAGGGCAAAGGCCACCACAAAAAGCTTGCTCCACGATTTTAAAAGCGCGCGGAATATTTTAAACGGCATTCTAACAACAAACCCGGAAGATGATCGCGCCCGTCGCGAGCTTTTTTTCCTTGAAGTCCTGCAAGGCGATCTTCACCTCGCCGATCGCCATTGCCTTAGAACGAGTGGCTTTCAATCCTCTGCAGCAAGGGACCTTTGCGCCCTCCACTTAAAAATATCGAGGGGCTCCAAGTTACAACCCCACGAAAAGAAAATATTGAATCGCCGAATTCAGGATCCCGATCCGTCTAATGCGACCTGGGCCAGAGACCTGCAAATGGAGTCGGATTTTATCGGGATCTTCGCCTCGGGAAAGCAATTTCGTCCCGCTCAATTAAGGCAGGCCGCATCTAAATATGCGACATGGGCCGCCGACGACAAACCGCGCCTCGCCTATCTGGCTGACCGTCTGCTGGCGGCGGGCGGATACAAAGAAACATTAGAATTGATTCCGGATACAACTCAAAATTTCGCCCTGGCGACTCGCCGGCTTGCTGCCTTGCGTTTGTTGGGGATCACAGCCGCCCCCTCAAGTCCCGATGGCAAACTCGAATCAATTTGCCGCACGACGATACGCGTCGAGGCAGAGCGGGGCGCAATAGAACACGCACGAGAAGGTGCTATCATTGCACTTCTTGCGGATCGCGACCTGGAACGAGCTTATCAATTGGCGCTCATGAACTGGTTAAATCAAAAAGAATGGGTCGATGCCTGGCTTTTGCTGCAGTCTGCTCGGGAGAATCCTCTTCAGAAATCCACGGTGGCTTTCGACGACTGGAGCAAGCAACAAGGCGGGGTCGTCGTGCATGGCACTCATTAAACGTAAACGCATCAGCTTAAACTGGCTTCATTACCTGGCAACCTTGATTCTCGCCACGTTTTCGCAAATTGGAATGTCCCACACATCGAGCACCGCCTACCTGGAGATCTCGCAGGAGTCAGGTAGTCCGACAGGAATATGGAAGATTAACCTCCTGGACTTAAATCAGGTTGTTCCGCTTGATCGCAACGGAGATCAAAAGATCACCTGGGGCGAGGTCAAGGCGTCAAAGGCAGCCATCAGTTCAATGGCGTTGAATCACCTGCAGTTTTCGACGCAAGCCAACGCCGGTTGCTCGCCAACCATTCGCGGACTGTCGACAAAACAAATAAACGATGCCGCATATGCTGTCATAGATTGGCAAGTCAACTGCTCATTAAGTCCTGGCCTTGCGATTTCCGCAAAATATGATTTTCTCTTTGAGAGGGATACGACTCACGTTGCCATCGTCACTGTTGGACAGAAATCTCCCGAGTTGTTTTCCAGCGATCGCCGCGAGATGGAACTGGGCGCCGGAGAACCCAACGGGCTGGCAAAATTCAAAATGTTTCTTCGCGAAGGCGTCTGGCATATCTTCATTGGCTACGATCACATACTTTTCCTTTTAACCATGCTTCTGTCAGTCATAAAATCTGACAGACGCAAAACAGTTGTCCAGGCCCTTAAGGTTGTCACGGCTTTCACAGTGGCCCATTCCGTAACATTATTCATGGTCGCCTCAGGGTTAATTGCATTACCGGCCCGGATCGTTGAAACCACCATCGCCTTCTCCATCGTCGTTGCCGCATTCAATAACCTTTATCCGTTTCTACCAGATCGGACTTGGCTGATTGCGGGATGCTTCGGGCTAATTCACGGATTTGGATTTGCCAGCGTCTTGGGGGAACTAGGATTGGGCACAAACAATTTTGCCCTGTCAGTCTTGGCGTTCAATTTGGGAGTTGAGGCCGGTCAGATTGCGATTGCTTTGACGGTTTTACCAATCCTATTTTTCTTTCAAAACAGAAAACTCTTTCAACCGGTAGTGATCTGGGGTGGCTCAATAAGTGCCGCCCTTATGGCCTCTATTTGGCTAACTGAGAGGGCCTTCGATGTCTCTTTGTTTTAAACCAATCTTGCCACGCAACATGTCCGCTATAATTTTTAAAAAGTTTTGTGACCTGGGTGAGTCACGCCCTATAGCGCTGGTTTTCCTTTTACTTTGGATGGCTGGACGATCCGATGGCAGCGTGGTCGCCGGGACTGTCATTCAGGAAGTCTTAACGCTAAATGGCGAGTCGACATATCTCACGACTTACAAAGATGGAACCAACTACCGCCAAGATGGGAAAAAAATCGGAGAAGAAACGATAGGCATCACGACAAACGACCTGTCCTTGAATTGCCGAAAACGCGCTGCCGAAGTGGGCACCTGTACGAAAATGACCAAGAATGAAATGATAAATTCCCTTAATAACGCCACAAAGATAACCGCAGGGTCAGACAAATCGGCATTGGATTTCAAATTCTACAGGGTTGTTGATCTGCATAAGAAAATGAAGGTAGCTGGCCGTAACTGCCAGTTATTCAAGCGGAGCTATCAAACCAAATCCGTCATAAAAGATGCGGTAGTTTTTTTGCAAACCGTCGAAGAAGATACGTGCGTTGACGCGACACTGCCCCAGACGACTACCCACCCCGAAATAAAAATGGACCTAATTCAACCCGCTCGTTCTTCCAATCCAAAATATTTGAAAATAATGATGCAAGAGGAGGAGAAGGCCAAGGGCACCGCGCTTTTCACCAAAACCAGAAGCACATCCCAGACGATCTTGGGGGGCAGAGTGATCGTCGCCGGAGAGAATGCTGTGAAGGAATTGACGGTCAGGAAATTCATTTCATTAAAGAACCAAAATATCCCACGAGATTATTTCACAGTTCCGGCAGGATACTTGATTCAAAAAAACCCAACCCAGAAGCCGAAGCCTTGAGCGTGCATGGGGCAACAGGAATGACCAAGGCCGTCAAACACGCTACCCATAGGGTCAACGCCAAACCCTACTTGTCTTGTAATTCGTTTTCTTGAGGAAGTTTAGTTGACGGGCACGGAATGATAGCCCTTTCTTCCGCGACGGCATTGTTCGGCACGAGATCCGGAGTCATCGGATCGTTCATTAGATCATAAATGTACTGGTAGGATTTTTCTTCGAATTTAAGAGTGATGATTGGAAATCCATGCTCCACTGACACTAGATCTTCTGTCGTGCAGTTCATGGTGTCGGCAAGACCGTGATCTTTTGCCCACTGATTACACGCCTTTTCATAGGTCGGTGCGTAGTGCCTGCAGACTGGGTATATTCGTCCGTCTTTGGAGCTGGATGGTGCGTTTAGTCTTTCAATATTATCTCGCACACTCATGACTTCCTGAGTCCGGTGCCCAAGGCAGGAAATTGCCGTGCAGGTATCGGTAACATTTCGGCAGCTTTGCACTATATTTTCTATATGTTCGTCGTCGATTGAATAACTGGTAATCGTATTATCCATACCAATAAAAGTCCGTACCGGCTCTGCGACGGCTGCCAGTCCGTCTATCGCGCTGCCTAAAACCGTATGCCCAAGGATTTTAATATACGATTCATCAGCTGACAGTTCCTTCAACCAATCGGCCCGCGTCATGTAACCGCGGCGAGCCGGGACGTCGATTGCTGTCCCACGAGTGAAACGATAGGTGACGGAAACTAGCTTGTCGGAATTCCATAGATTCCTCCAAACTCCACTTTGAAAATCCAACTCTTGACCTTTGGAACCCAGGTACGGATTTATTTGTTCGGAGATGACTCGCACCGCAGCGGAATCTGTACTACACAGATGCAAGCCACCAAGAATCTCTTCCCTGCGCTGGAGCAGGGCGACTCGCGAAGCCAATAGTTTGACTGGGTCCAACGGTATACGTTCCCCACTGGCGACCGCAGCAGCATTTGCTTTCATGCAAGCTTGACTAGCAAGCAAGCATCGATCCAGACACATGCCATGCTCTTTTTGATACCAATAAGCAGTCAGACCGCTATACTCGGAATTACACTTATTCTCGCAATTTATTCGAGGAATGGTACAGGGATTGGCTGATTGAATTGCATATTTAAGGTGCTGCGCCATTACCAAGTCCGCCTCCGAGGAATTTAACTCGTCAAGCTGCCTGGTGATTGTCTCGATATCGCAAGCGGAGGATCCGGCATTGATGTCAGCCAGATGGTTGAAAGCTGTCTTTCGCTTGCAACTGGGCATCGAAATCGCAGCGACTAAAATTGATCCTAGAAGAAATAATTCGGAATATTTTTTTGGTTGCATCTGCGCATCCTGATAATGGTCCGGCATAACTTCATGATTTCTAAAAGCCAGAGAAATTCAGATGCCTTTTAGTTCTTCCAGGGTCAGAAACACGGCATCTTCTCGGCCGGCTTGGGACTGCTGCCACCAAAGGAATGAATTGACGCGGGCGGCTTCGTTGCGGGACACGCCTGTCTCTGAAAGCATCTTCTCTTCGCGCACAAGGCGCTCATGAATGCGTTTTGCCAGGCCAGCCTGATGGAGTTTTTGTTTCCACTCGCCACGCAAGTGCTGCAGCATCTTCGGGCGGCCACGAACAACTTCGTAGACCTGCCAACTTCCCGAAACGCTGTCGGGAACAATCGCCAGCCCCGTCGCAGACATCAGCGACAGCAAACGCTGACGCTGATTTTCGCCCTCCAGACCCAATAATTTATGGGCCGCTTGCACCTGATGATTGAGTTGGGTACGGACGGCTGGACGAAACAGCATTTCCAAAATACGACGGCGGCGCTGCTTGATTGCAACGTCTGTGAAAGAGGCCAAGCGCCCTTCGAAAAAAGCCATCACTGCAGCCGCTTGACCATCATCAAGAGAAGCCTGTCCATTTGGAGCACCGTTCTCACCCAGCTCGCCACCAAAGGCACGGGCGATGGCCATGCAGCGGTCCATTGCAACACGCCGGTCGCTGATGGGGCCATAGGCCGCAACGGTGCCCTCCTCCACTTCACCAACCCGCAGGAACCAACGGCCATCCTGCCGGTCCAAGCAGTAAGCAGGGACAGACCGCTGATGCCAGTCAGCCGGTTTGAAATTGACGGGGGTCGAGGCAAGGCTGTCGCATTCGTGGATCAGGGCTTCCAAAACATTCGGAAAACGCTCGACGCGCAAATCATACGCGCGCAATACGGTTTTCAAAAGTTGCTTTGGGACAAGCTCAAAGCGCTGGAGTTTTGAAATTTCACGGGCAACAGAAAGGGCGCTGCTGAGAAACAGCACCTTCCGTTCGTAATCGTACATGAAATAAACACCGGGACCAGGGGGCAAGCTTTTAAGCTTGTCGGCTGGAATGGCCCAGTTCAGGCGCAACGCAGACTCCATGTCCCCTTGAAGGCGGATGGCTTCATCAATGCGTTTCACCGAACGGTCGTCGAGGAGCTTGAGAAGAACCTTGAACAGCTCCAAGGTCAAATAGGCATCCGCCTCGGCCCGATGCAAATCCCCAGCCGGAAGGCCGAAAAATTTCGCGAGTCCCTTGAGGGATTTGACGGGCGCCTCAGGAGCAAGGCGGTCAACTAAAAGATGCGTGCATAGAAAGAAGTTCGGCAACTCAACCTGACAAACCTGCCGCGCGAAATAACGCACGAACTTCAAATCACCAATGGTGTTGTGACTGACCATCACGTCATCACCGATGAACTTCAAGAAGTCCGGCATGACATCCTCGATCAACGGGGCATCCTTCACCATGGCGTTGGAAATCCCAGTCATGCGCCGGACAATGGGCGGGATCGGGATCTTCGGATTTACCATGCTGTAGAACGTGTCCTTGACCGCACCCTTTTCGTAACGGATGGCAAAAATCTCGGTAATCCCGTTCTTCTCGGGGTTGCCGCCTGTGCTTTCGATGTCAAAAACAATGTAGGAACTGGTCGCCAGGGACTGGTGAATCAGCTTGCGGAGTTCATCGGATGGCGGTGGAGCCTCGGGCTCGCGGTAGGCTTGACGATTCCCACGTTTGGCGTCACCACGAGAATCTCTGCGCCGGGGCGCAGGGCCATTTTCAGATGAATTTTCAGAGCGGCGGTTGGGCAAACAGACTCCCGACAAAAAGCATTCTTATTGTAACAGAAACAAATGATCAAGCACGCGGATCAAAGGCCTCCCGCATTGCCTCTCCAATCATATTAATCGACACGAGCAGCAGGGCAAGGGCACCCGTCGGTGCCAGCAGCAACCAGATCGCGTTGGTGATGTAATTCCGGCCTTGGGCCAGAAGCTCTCCGATGCTCGGCGTCGGGGGCGACAGGCCGTAACCAAGGTAATCCAGCACCGTCAGTGTCCCAATCCCTGCCGAAATGGCAAAAGGGGTCAAAGTCAGAATAGGAGTCAACGCGTTTGGTAAGATGTGCTTGAAGATGATCCGCGTGTGGGTCCCGCCCATCGCAATCACAGCATCTGCGAATTCCCGTTGGCGCAACGCAAGGACCTGAGCCCGCATCTGCGACGAAATGCCGATCCAGGCGAACAGCAGAACAATCCCGAGGGTCAATCCAAAGCCCTGCCCTTTGACGATTCCATTGACCAAAATCACGACCGACAAGAACGGAATGATCTCTGCCAATTCCTTGAGGCGCTCGACAAGAAAATCAAACCAACCGACAAAGTACCCCTGACAGACACCGATCACCACTCCACCCAAGAAGGACATGGCCCAAAGCAACAAGCCAAACGTGAGCGAAACGCGCATCCCATAAAGAAGCCGGGCCGTCACGTCACGTCCCAGATTGTCCGTCCCCATCCAGTGAGTTTGTGATGGCGGTGCCATGACATCTGGAGTTTGAACGTAGGGATCCCAGTGGTTTAGGGGCAAGATGGCCCAACTTTTGTGGCCAGCCTGATGGTCAGAATCCAATAATTGATTGAAGTCGACCACGAATGCATCTTGAATTCCGAACTCATCGGCTGAATACGTCACAAGGGCAGGAAAATAAAACTGGGTCCCGACATCCGTCTTCCGGACCAGCAGCAACGGGTTTTGATGGGACCAAATCTCTGCCGTCATGGCCAGAATGAACAAAGCTGAAAAAAGAAAAACGCCAACGCGCGCCCGACGTTGCCGCCAAAAGACATTCATGCGGCGCCGGAACAGCGGCGAAAAAAAAGATTTTGTGAGCCCACCACTCATTTGAACTGAATCCTCGGGTCAACGGCAACGTAGGCAACGTCGCTGATGATTTGTCCGAACATGATTGCCAGAGACTGGATGACCACCACCGCCATCATGATGTTGTAGTCGCGAGACGACAGGGCATCCAGAAACTGAAGCCCCATCCCAGGAACACCAAACACACTCTCAATCACGATCGAACCAGCCACAAATGAACTCAAAAATCCGCCAATGCCGACCATCAGGGGCAAGATCGCATTGCGCAAGGCGTGCTTGAAAACCACCTGCCGTTCACTGAGGCCTTTTGCCCGGGCCGTCCGGATGTAATCGCTGCGGATGACTTCCAGCATCGAGTTTTTCATGAGCATCGTCATTACCGTAAATCCGCCAATCAACGATGCCACCACGGGCAGGAACATGTGCTTTACGAAATCCCAGATTTGCCCAAAGGCTGTGAGTGAATCGAAATCATCTGACCTGATGCCACCGAGGGGAAAAATCGCACCCCCAGGCAAGACCCGGTCCGTGCAGAACACGAGCAAGAGGATGACGGAAACCACGAGAGTCGGGATGCTGTAGTTCAAAAAAAGCATGAAGGACGTAAAGGCATCAAATTTGCTGCCATCGCGCAGCGCCTTGCGCACACCCATGGGGATACAAATAAGATAGGTCAGGAAAAAACCGGGGATCCCGAATCCAAGCGACACCGGAATTCGGCTCGCAACGGTTTCCATCGCTGGCTGCCGTGTCGTGGTCGAGTCACCAAAATCAAGCACGGCAACCGCCTTGACCCAGTTCCAGTAACGAACGTGAATCGGCTTGTCCAAGCCATACTGGCGTTCGAGGTCTTTTTTCAGCCGCTGTATGTCTTCGACAGAAAAAGACCTGTCACCGCGCGAGCTCTCATGCTGCCCGCGGATTTGGGCAAGTGCCTCCTGCACCGGCCCTCCCGGCAGGTAATTTTGCAACGCAAAGAACACCCCGGTCATCAGAAAGAACATGGGGATGGTTGCGAGAAGGCGTTTGATCAGGTACCTGCGCATCTTGTCATCCGCCGCTTACGATTAGGGAACAAACTGATAAAGGTCATCCGGTGGACTTACGTCATACTGCATGGCCCAAACACCCGATGGAGACCCGACCTTCGCGGTGAATCCAGCAAGGACCGACCGTGGCTCAGAGAGGAACATGTAGGGCTGATCTTCATAGATCAGCCGGTTGATTTCCTTCATCGTTTCTTGACGCTTGCGGGCGTCCATTTCCACGTTTGATTTCTCGATCAAAGCGTCAACCTTCTTGTTGCTGTAGGCAACAATGTTCGAGCCTTGATCCTTTTCCGAATCCGAATGCCAAATTTGCTTTGCATTCGGGTACGGGGTTGCCGTCCAACCAAGGATGAACGCATCAAATTTACGATGGTCGATATCATCAAGGTAGGCGTTCCACTCAACGGCCTTGACCGTGACATCAATCCCGGCCGCTTTGAAGTTGTCCTTGAGGATCTGGGCGATCTTGCCGCGCAAGGCATTATTGGAATTGTATTTGAGTTCGAACTTGAACGGCACGCGCTTGCCGCCAATTTCTTTGTCCAAAATGTTGTCCTTGTCGGTGTCAGCCCAGCCGTCAGCCTTGAGCATTGCCAAGGCGGCCTTCCGGTCAAAAGTCAGCATTTTTTCTTTTGAACGCAAATCCTCGGCCGAGTTTGGCGACAGCGACCCAAAGGGCGACGTGCACTGAAACTGGAATCCGTAATAAACCTTGTTGATGACTTGCTTGTAATCAAGCAGGCGCGCCATGGCCCGGCGGGTTTCGACGCTGGCAAAAAGCGGAAGGCGCATGTTCCAACCAACGTAGTTGTATCCGCGGGGGGCCCGGTTCTGAATCTCCTGGGCCCAAACTTTTTTCCCGACTTTGATGTCTTGGGCCGACTTGCCAATTTTATCCTTGTCGACACCCTGGACTTTGACGGCGAACTGCTCGGCATTGAACCCCATCAGATCCAAGTCACCGCGAAGGAATTTTTCATAGGCAAGGTTGTCGTCAACGATGACGCGGAAATTCACTTCATCAGCATTAAAACGGTTCTTGAAATGAGGGAGTTCATAGCCCCACCAAGTTTTATTCCGGGTCAAGACGACCGACTGGTCCCGGTTGAAAGACTTGAAGGCATAGGGCCCGTTACCAATTGGGTTCAAAACGGCGCGAGCCTTGTTGAAGTCAGGCTCTTTCTCAAACTGTTTTTTGTTCACCACCGAGAACAGATAAAGGCTGCGCAGGGTGTCAAACTTCGGCTCGGCAACCGTAAACGTGAACGTACGGCCGTCTTTGACCGCCAATTTGACCGTCTCCCAGTAGACACGCAGAGGGGCGGCTTCCGTCTTCGGATCCATCATCTTGTCGAAGGTAAACTTCACGTCGTCCGTGGTGACGCTGGTGCCGTCAGCCCACTTGGCGGCCTTGTTTAAAACAAACGTATAGGACTTGCGATCCGCTGAAACTTCAAAGGATTCGGCCAGGTAAGGCAACGGACTCAACGTGTCGGAGTCCTCGGAAAACAACGTGGCCCAGAGGTAGCCTTCTAGGGCGCGGGAGTTGTTGTCGTTGCCCAGAATCGGGTTGATGACCTTGGGGTTGCCCGAAAGCTGCTGATAAAGGGTACCGCCTCGTTTGGCGGGGGGCAATTTGTCGTAGGCAGAAGGTTGGCGCTCGTATTTCAAGACACCACTTGTTTTTACCGGATTTGCGGCTTGAGCCTGGTGGCTGCCGCAGGCTGAAGCAAACAACAAAATGGCCGCCGGAATGGTCCGGATCGCAAGTTTCCATGGGTTCATGTGATGCCGCCCCCCTCGGTTGGCCCTGATTATATCCCGATTTGTGAATAAATTTAGCACTATAGGCGCGGCCAAGTCCATGTCCGAAATCCCGCTCGGCACTTGCCAAGCCCGAAGCGCCCGATTATGGTGACGCATCGCGTAACCAGGGGTGAAACCATGACCGAACAAGCCATAATGCAGCGCATCAAAAAAGAAATTGAATCCAACCCTGTGACCGTCTTCATGAAGGGCACAGCGGAACAACCAATGTGCGGATTTTCCGCGCAGGTTGTTCAGATCTTGAAGAGCTACGGAATCCCATTCCACACCATCAATGTGCTGGAAGATGACGATATCCGGGACGGCATCAAGCAATACACCAACTGGCCGACCATCCCGCAAATTTACGTCAAAGGTAAATTCATCGGCGGCTGCGACATCACGATGGAATTGCATCGCAAGGGCGACCTTGGCAAAATCCTTAAAGAAGTCGTTTAACCAGTTAAACTGATGAATGAATGATTCAAGGGGATCACGGATGAAGCCCTTCACCACTTGTGTCCATGCCGGCGCTCACGTCGAACCAACGACAGGCGCCATCATGCAGCCCATTTTTGCCACGTCGACCTACGTTCAGGAAGAACCCGGCAAGCACAAGGGCTTCGACTATTCTCGCGCGGACAACCCGACCCGTCAGGCTTACGAAGAAGCCCTCGCCACCCTGGAAGGCGCACGCCACGGATTGTCGTTTGCCAGCGGTCTGGCCGCGGTCCAGGCCGTCATACAACTTCTCGACCCGGGATCGCGCATCCTCGTCTGCGACGATGTCTACGGCGGAACAGGGCGCCTCTTCCGTCGCCTGTTTGCCAAATACAACTTGGACTTTCATTTTGTCGACATGGCGGATCGCGAAGCGCTGAAGTCTGCTGCAAATTTAAAACCGAACCTCATCTGGATCGAAACCCCGACCAATCCGATGATGAAAGTGATCGACATCCGCGCCATGGCGCAGATCGCCATGAAAACTGGCGCCCTGCTCGTGGTCGACAACACCTTTGCCTCTCCGATTTTTCAATCGCCACTGGAAATGGGCGCAGACATCGTTTTGCATTCCACAACGAAATACATCGGGGGCCATTCCGACCTGATTGGCGGGGCACTGATGATGTCGCGCCAGGATTTATTTGAATCGCTGAAATTCATTCAATTCGCGGGAGGCGCCGTCCCCTCGGCCTTTGACGCTTACTTGATGCATCGCAGCCTGAAAACCCTTGGCCTTCGTATGGTGCAGCACAACAAAAACGGAATGGCCGTCGCTGAATTCCTTGCCTCCCACAAACGCATCAAACGCGTCATGTACCCTGGACTCAAAAGTCACCCCCAACACTCGATCGCCGCGGAACAAATGCGGGGATTTTCCGGAATGGTTTCCTTCGACCTTGATGGCAACTACGAAACCGTTGTTAAGTTTCTGAAGAAGTTAAAAATCTTTGCGCTAGCCGAGAGCCTTGGTGGGGTAGAGTCCCTGGTCAACCATCCCGAAAAGATGACCCACGCCTCGGTGCCGGAAGAGATGCGCAAAAAACTCGGCATCGGTCCGTCCTTGGTCCGACTCTCATGCGGAATCGAAGACACCGATGACCTGATCGCGGATCTACAACAGGCACTGTAAAACATGGAAAGTCTTATAAAAATAGCGACACGATTGTCGGTAGCAATCCCCGTTGCGATCTTAATCTTTTCATGCAGTGGTAGGGGATCCAAGGACACCACAAATTCTTCCGTGAGCCTTGATAACGTTCGTCAATTGATTGTTGCCCCAACAGGACTAGTGAACAGTTCTATCGCCCGGACCGAAGGTTTTTTTCGCGAGGCGTTCTTGTCGACGACGACAATATTCGAGTCTCCACTCAAAACGATGCAGTCCAATCAGATTTATAAAGTAGACACTCTCGGGAATATCACTGTCGTAAAAATTGCCGATTTGGTATCCGGAGCATCAAACAGCACTGCGTCAAGCGGCTTGATCATAAATTCCTCCAAGTTTGTCTTTTTTACTTTCAATGATTTGTACCAACCAATAAGCGGCGGTGGGGGCTCAAGGCAATGCGCCCTTGTCGGAGTCCGGAAATCTGATGGCAAACTCACCTGCATCGCTTCAGGTCCTCGCTGCGATGCATCCAACCCTTGTAACGTCGATGTTTACAAATCGCAGGTAAAGATCAATGGCGATGGAGACATGCTTTTCTTGGTCCTTGGCGACGGTGGTCTGAACAGAATTGATTTAAAAGATCCTGACAATCCTGTGGAATCATCAATCTTCACTCATACCAATTTGGGGGATGCTTCCGTCCCCATTGTCAATTCCAGCAATGACGTAATGGTCGCGATAAACCTGGGGAGCTCTGCGACCAATGTTGTTACAAAAATTTTCGGTACCAACGGTCAGACATTCGACGTTCCCGGTAGCACTGAAGTAAACCGGATCACATGTTCTTTTACAGGCAGCGGCGATACGGCCACGAGTTTTTACTATGTATACTTCGATACGGCCTCGAGCCAATTTAGGTACATCCAGTTGTCCAGGAATAAAGACGGCACATTTACATCGAGCACTCTTTACACTGAGAGCACAGGTGGAGTTTTAGGTGCGAATTGTACAAATGTGGTTCACAACGGAAATCGAATTTTTGGATTGAACTGGTACAATTTGGAAAATCCGTCTTTTCCAGGTAATTCTGTTTTAATGGATTATCCTACAAGTGCCGGGAGCATAACGCATCACGCTTTGGACGCGACATTTCCTATAAAAACCGACCTTCATTCGTATGCTGGTGGCCTTGCCATACTTGGCACATCTACCGATGGCGCGACGAGCGGAATCGAGAGATTTGATACTGCAACCAATACAGCGACTACGATCCTGCCTGCGGGGCAGTTCTCGGTTACGTCAATGTCAGTGTCGAGCAGCGGCGACATATCATTTGTCGGTGTGAGGTTGGCGGACAGTGTAAATATTCTGGGACAATTGTCATTGGCCACCAACAACCTTTCGAATTCGAACCTGACAGTCCGACCCGTCGCAATCGTCTCTCTCAAGTGAGATACGCGGTTTGAAGTACGGCCGCTAAAAATCCTTCAATGGCAACATATTCACCGTCCGAGCTACTGGTGCTGTCTGACCATGAATCAAGCCCTGACATGCAAGAGTCGGTTCTGGCGGAGTTGACGTGGACATCAGCAGGCGGACAAAGCAAACGCAGCGAGACCGGTCGCGACAACGCCACCCCATCGGCATATTTTTTTATAACCGATCGACTTTTCTGGACATTTTATAAATGCTGCGGTCGTTCCACCGCTCCCCGGAAATGACAAGGTCTGCCATACGGCGGATCACCTCCGATGAATTCAAATAAAACACAGAAAATTGACTTTAACCACCCAATATTACTACACTCAGCATAGACATCATTCCGGATTTTTCCGGAAAATCCGGAGTGTGATCATGTTTATTCGGACGCTAAAATTAGAACAAGATCAAAATATCCTTCTTCTTGGCCCCCGAGGCACGGGAAAAAGCACATTGCTACGCGGGCTTTACCCAAAAGAGACGAGCTATTGGATTGATCTACTTTTACCCGCTACAGAAGATCGTTATGCCAGAGACCCCGAGCGATTATTGCGTGAGGTTGCTGCTTTGCCGCCAGCGATCAAAACCATCGTAATTGATGAGGTGCAAAAAGTTCCGGCACTGCTTGACGTCGTGCATTCCTTAATCGAGTCCACGTCCAAATCATTTGTGCTGACAGGTTCCAGTGCCAGAAAATTAAAGGCTGGATCTGCCAATTTGCTTGCCGGGAGGGCCCTTGCATACTCGCTTTTTCCGCTGACGAGCTTTGAGCTTGGTGACGCCTTTCATTTGCAAGAGGCGCTAAAATACGGAACGTTACCTAAAATCCTGATGCTAAAGACTGACTCTGCGAAGCGGAAAACCTTAGAGACTTACGCTTTGACGTACATTCACGAAGAAATTCGAGCTGAACAAGTTGTCCGTTCACTCGATCCGTTTCGGAAGTTTTTGGAAGTCGCAGCGCAGGGAAACGGTAAAATCATCAATTTTTCGTCTATCGCAAAAGACGTAGGCGTGGATGAAAAAACTGTCCGAAAGTACTTCGAGATTCTGGAAGACACGTTGCTCGGTTTTTTTGTTGACGCATTTCATTCATCCGTCAGAAAAAAAGTTGGTCTGGCGCCGAAATTCTATTTTTTCGACACAGGCGTTTCACGTGTGCTCGCCCGAAATTTAACGATTGGACTCGAACCGGGGAGTTACGCTTGGGGTAGCGCGTTTGAACACTTCGTAATTTTAGAGTGCAAACGACTCATCGCATACAGCGGCAATCAATTCGATCTGAATTTTCTGAGAACGTATGACGACAAAGAAATTGATCTTGTTGTCCGTCGACCCGGAAAGCCTCTGCTGCTGATTGAGATCAAATCGTCAGAAAACATCCTGCCAGACCATGTTAAGAAGTTAGTGGCTCTCCGGGAGGTGATTGATGCACCCGTGGAAATGGCCCTATTCTCGGCCGATCCGACGTCTCAAATCATAGAGGGTGTGCGATGCATTCAATGGCAGCAGGGACTTCGAAAGTATTTTTCAGGTCCCGACTTAGCTGAATTTTAGGCCAGACTTGTCCGGGTTGTGCAGCAGCTCACGCATTGCGTTGGCGAGCATTGAAATGCTACGGTCGTTCCACCGCTCCCACGAAATGACAAGGTCTGCCATACGGCGGGTCGGCGCGACAAATTCATCGTGCATTGGCTTCACGCTGCCAAGGTATTGTTCAATCACCCCTTCGACACTGCGCCCCCGTTCGCGCACATCACGACGCAGACGGCGGATGAAACGAACGTCATCCGGCACGTCAACATAGACACTGACGTCAAACAGGCGCCGGATGGACGAATCAAACAGAGCAAGAATCCCGTCGAACATGACGATCGGCGTTGCCTCCATCGTCACGATTTCTTTGGTCCGGGTGTGGCTGGCAAAATCATAGCTTGGCCGGTCGATTGCATGCCCAGCCGCCAGCGCCTCCAGATGGGTACGGATCAGGGCCATGTCGAGGGAGTCTGGATGGTCAAAATTCACGGCATCCCGCTCTGCGGGCTTGAGGTGAGACAGATCCCGGTAATAATGGTCTTGCTGCAACACAGAAATCCGCAAATCAGGACTGTATTCGCAGACTTTGCGGACGATAGTCGATTTGCCGGAACCTGAGCCGCCGGTGACCGCAACAAGAAGTGGTTTCTGCATGGACATGCCTCTGCCGTGTGTTAAGCTCGCGGAAAGAATCAGGTCTTGAAGTTTATCACCACAAGACTGCAACAGTTTATGCTGCTGCATCGGGGTTCGTAAATATGAGTTTGGTTAAAATCAGTTCAAATCCGTTGACGTGCGACCACTGGATCGCAGGTGAAACGCGCGCGCCTTCAACCGGCCAGTACCGGGACGTTGTCAGCCCATATACGGGCGCAACCATCGGAAAAGTCGCCTTGGGCGGCAAAGCTGACGCGGACGCCGTTGTGGCTGCTGCGCAAAAGGCGTTTCCAACCTGGCGCGCGACACCGATGAAAGAACGCGCCCAATTGCTGTTTCGTTTCCGGGATCTTGTCCTCGCGAATCTGGACGAACTGTCACACGTCGCGGCATCGGAATCCGGCAAGACCCACGGCGAGGCCCGGGCAGAAGTCCTTAAAGGGGTCGAAGTGACCGAGTTCGCACTGTCCCTGCAAAATCTGGACAGCGGCGGAATCATGGACGTATCGCGAGGCGTTTCCTGCGAGCTCCGCCGCGAGCCTCTCGGCGTTGTGGCAGGTGTCGTTCCATTTAATTTTCCGGCGATGGTCCCGATGTGGATGTATCCCATCGCCCTTGCGCTCGGAAACTGCTTCGTCCTGAAACCCTCGGAAAAAGTACCCATGACATCACAGATCATGGCCCGCCTCACGAAAGAGGCTGGATTTCCGCCTGGAGTTTTCTCGCTGCTAAACGGCACAAAAGAGGCCGTTGAAGCACTGATCGACCACCCAAACGTCAAGGCAGTCGGCTTCGTGGGTTCAAGTCCAGTCGCCCTTGACGTTTATGCCCGTGCGACGGCCCTTGGAAAACGCGCGCTGTGCCTTGGCGGCGCGAAAAACCATCTGATTGTTGTCCCAGATGCCGACGAGGCAATCACGGTCCGGGGCGTGGTGGATTCCTTCACCGGATGTGCTGGCCAACGCTGCATGGCGGCGAGCGTCATGGTTGCCGTGGGCGACGTTGACCACCTGATTGAAAAAATCCGCAAGGCTGCTGCAGAGCTGCCCGTTGGCCCAGGCATGGGTGCCATCATCGACAAAATTGCGATGGACCGAATCCGCCACCACGTGGATGCCGCCGAAAAAGACGGAGCGAAAGTCATTGTCGACGGGCGCAAATCAAAAGCACCTGCAGGCCACGAAAAAGGCTTCTGGTTTGGACCGACGATCATCGACCATGCGAGTCCAAACATGGCCTGTGCCCGCGAAGAGATTTTTGGGCCGGTGTTGACCATCATCCGCGTGAAAAATCTGGCGGAGGCCTTGGCACTGGAAAGCGAAAATCCATTTGGGAATGCGACATCTGTATTCACAACGAACGGAGCCGTGGCGCGACACGTCGCGGATCACGCAACCAGCGGAATGATTGGAATTAATATCGGAGTGCCAGTTCCAAGGGAGCCTTTTTCCTTTGGCGGTACAAAAACAAGCAAGTTCGGCCACAGCGACATCACGGGCGAAAGTTCGCTCGATTTCTGGAGCAACTTGAAAAAAGTCACCACCAAATGGTCGCTGCAAAGCGATGCGTCGTGGCTTTCCTGAGATGTGTCCCAAGGAGTAGTACAAAATGGTCGAAGAAAAAAAACGCGTTAGACATATCACTCTGACATCTCACCCGGGCCAGCCTGGATCGGGTTGCGTTCCAGTGCAATGGGGCGCCACGGACCCCTTGATACGCGGACCGATCGTCGGCACGGTCACGGAATCTCGCCAACGAAACGTCATCGGCACCCACTCAGGATCGTACTCGGTTTACCGGGCCTTGGCCGTTGCCAGCGGTGCTTTGAAACCAGATCATAAACCGGACCTGACCAACACGGCGCCCGCTGAGCCCATTGGTCCGTATCCTTCGTGGTCAGACCCCGAGAAAATTGTTTCCCTTGATCCATTCGGCGCAATCGTTGCCGATGCCTTCAAAGATTATCTCAAAAAAGGTTACGACATTCGACCGACGATTGCCGTGACCAAGGCGCATATCAATATGCCGGAGATTAAAGAAGCCATGGATGCCGGTCGGCTGAAGCCCGACGGACATCTCTTGCTGGCCAATGGCGACGTGGTGGTAACCAAGGCAGCCATCGAGCCCGTCTGGTATTTGCCAGGTGTGGCAAAACGATTCGGAGTGGAAGAGGCAGAACTGCGCCGGGTTCTTTTTGAAAACACCGCCGGCATGTTCCCGGAACTTGTGACCCGGCCTGACCTTGAAATTTTATTGCCACCCATCGGCGGGATGACGGTTTATTTCTTTGGTGACATCAAGGCTGCATCTGACCCGAAGATACCACTCGCGGTCCGCGTGCACGATGAGTGCAATGGATCCGATGTTTTTGGTTCCGACATCTGCACGTGTCGGCCTTACCTGACCCACGGTATCGAAGTTTGCATCGAAACTGCCCAAAAAGGCGGTGCCGGCCTGATCGTCTATTACCGCAAGGAAGGCCGTGCCCTTGGTGAGGTAACGAAGTTTCTGGTTTACAACGCACGAAAGCGCCAAGAGGGCGGCGATCGCGCCGACCAGTATTTCGCCCGCACCGAATGCGTGGCCGGAGTCCAGGATATGCGATTCCAGGACTTGATGCCCGACGTTCTCCATTGGCTTGGGATCACGAAGATCGACAAGTTCGTTTCCATGTCCAACATGAAACATGACGCCATCGTTAAAACTGGAATCAAAATTTTGGAACGCGTCAGCATTCCGGACTCATTGATTCCGGCGGATGCAAAGGTCGAGATGGAAGCCAAGGTTGCTGCTGGTTATTTCAGCAAGGATGAAAAACCGACTGCAGAAGAATTGAAACGGGTCAAAGGACGGGATTTGAACGAATGACACCAATGGCTCAAAGTGTGCAGATGGGAAAAATCTCGCCGCGTGTCCGGCACTTGCGCGAACTTGCGACGATTCGCAGCACAGCGCGCAAGATCCTCCTCGAAGCGCGGCGTGGGGCGTCAAAAAACTTCACCGTCCATGACGATAAAATCTCGGAAGCCGCCGCCATGGTGGCCCGAGTCACCAGAGCCAATTATCCGGACCTTGAAATTCCCTTTCACAGCCGCTGGCGGCATTTTGAAATCGCAGCGCCAGCCAACCCTGGAAGCGACCAAAGTCCGAGAAATCTTGCCTATGAACTTATTGGTGATCCGCGCCGCGCCGTTGGCGCAGGCTCGCGGCTTGAGTGGCTGACCCGTGCGTGGGATCTGGTTATGGTTAGCGTACTTTTGGATGCCGGAGCCGGCGATCAATGGACCTACCAGGATGACGCAACAGGAATGTCCTTCCGCCGTTCCGAAGGGCTTGGGATCGCGAGCCTGCGGATGTTCCAGTCAGGAATATTCTCGGCGAATCCATCTACTGACCCTTACCGTGTCGATGCGCAGCGCCTTTCAGCCCTCGACACCGCCGAACTCGCCAAGGGGTTTCAGGTTTCGGAAAGCAACCATCTTGCCGGGCTGGAGGGACGCGCCAAACTTCTGCGCTCGTTCGGCGAAAAACTGCTTCGACCCGATTATGATATGAATCCCCTGGTCCGTCCCGGCGACCTTGCCAGGGTGGCTCTGGATCAATCCAAGGCCGGTGTGGTTTCGATTCCACATGTTTTCAGCCAGCTGCTGAACCGCCTCAGCTCAATGTGGCCAGGACGTCCATCACTCGATGGATCAGCCTTGGGCGATGTGTGGTCCTTTGCCGGTGCCGGCCCCGGAAGCCCTGCGCCGGAATTTGTTCCGTTTCACAAGTTAACGCAGTGGTTGACCTACTCTTTGGCAGAACCGCTGGTTGCAACGGGTATCCAAATCAGCGGACTTGATGAATTGACTGGCCTCCCTGAATACCGCAACGGTGGCCTTTTACTTGATCTGGGAGTTCTTGAACTTCTGGATTCGAAGGCCTCAAATACGTCACATCGCCCCGATTCACCTCTTATCGTGGAATGGCGAGCCCTCACCGTGGCCCTGTTGGATGAAATCGCAGACCAGGTTCGCTTGAAATTGGAGCAGCCAGATCTGGAACTTGCCCAAATCCTGCAAGGCGGAACGTGGGCAGCCGGAAGGATTCTCGCGGCCGAAAAACGCGGCCCGTTGGCTCCGCCTCCATTAAAGATCGAAAGCGACGGCACGGTTTTTTAAAAATCCAGGCCAAAGGCCACCCATTCAAATTAAATCTCCATCCAGGAACCGAAACATGACCAAAAAATTGACCCACATCGAACATCCTCTGGTGCAGTACAAACTGTCGTTGATGCGTAAAAAAGACACGTCGACCGGTGATTTCCGGATGCTGATGTCCGAAATCGGGATGCTTCTCGCGTACGAAGTGACCCGGGACCTGCCCATTGAGCACCGTCCGATTGAAACCCCACTTGCGCACATGAATGCACCTTTTTTAAAAGACAAAGACATGGTGCTCATTTCGATTTTGCGGGCCGGAAATGGCCTCCTCGATGGTTTCCTGAAACTGGTCCCGACCGCACGCGTTGGCCATATCGGGCTTTACCGCGATCCCAAGACCCATATTGCCGTCGAATATTACTTCAAAGTCCCACGGGACATTGAAGACCGCGACACCATCGTCTTGGATCCAATGCTGGCGACGGGCCATTCTGCAGTCGCTGCGTTGGACCGCCTAAAACAAACAAACCCAAAGAGCATCAAGTTCGTTTGCTTGCTGGCAGCCCCAGAGGGAATCGAGTATCTGCACGAATTCCACCCGGATGTGCCGATCTACACCGCTGCCATAGACGAAAAGCTCAACGACAAGAAATATATCGTACCGGGCCTCGGCGATGCCGGCGACCGCCTGTTTGGCACCCAATGAATGCATGGGTCGTGTTAAACTCACGACATGACCCTTGATCTCATTCAATTAAGACAACGATTCGCCGGCAAGAAAGAACACCGCAAGCCAGCCTTGGTCCTATTGGCCGTTTGTGGTTTTTTAGCTGCGTTGTATCTTTCGCCCGCAGGCACCGGCGTCGAAAAACAGTTGGAACAAAGATTTCTTTTTTGGGCCCGTTCAAAAATCGGGCAAGGTCCTGGACTTTCCAAACAGATAAAAATTTTCGCGTATGACGACGAAACCGCTGCCAGCGAGGGCGATTTTGATATTCCGTTGACGGACTGGGGGCTTGTCTTTAAGGCACTGGCAGAGCGCAAGCCACAGAGTGTTGTCGTGGACAAAATTTTCGACAAGGCGCACCCACCTGACCAGATCGTTGCCTTTCAGAAGATGAGTCGCGAGTGGCACACACCAATCAACATCATTTCATTTGTGACATCGGAAAAGGTCCCGTACCGGACTGAAGTTCCGGGAGACCGTCCCGAACACCAGATTGGGACCATTGCACCCGGTGGTCTGGATCAAGTTCCAGAATGGCTCAAGTCCATGAGACCAAAGTATTTTTATGGCGCACCGCAAACACTCACTGCGGCATCGTTGGGAATTTTTTCAGGGATCGGTCATGCCGTCTACGAACTCGATGGCTACTTGCAATCCATTTACAGGATCAACGACCGCGTCTTCGTGCCTCATGTTGCCCTTGTTGCGGGCCATTCTTTGAAAATTCAAAATCAGCGGATTTTCAGTGGGGGCAATGAAGTCCCGACAACCAGCGACGGTCGAATCCTGGTCAATGTGGATAAACAATCGGTCTACGTAAAACGATCCTACGGTATGGGCGCATTGATTCGGCGGGCCCGCTCGGGAAAGCCCATCACCGTCGTCGATGAGGGGGACACCGTGATCCTCCTGCCGCTGATGTACACGGGTAACACCGATTTTCGCGAGACGCCCCATGGATCGATGCCAGGTGGGTATCTTGTTGCGGCCATGGTCAACAGCACACTTGCAGGAAAATGGGTCAATTCATGGCGCGCAGGCATTCCCTTGATCATTGCCGGAGGGTTATCAGGGGCATGGATTGCATTCGCTTTCAGCCCACTGATGATCGGTGTGATTTCTCTGACCGTTATTGGAATGAGTGTCGTCGTGTGTATTTTTCTTTTTTCCACGGCGGGCATTCTCCTCCCATTCGCCCTGCCCTTGGCGTCATTTATCATTGCAGCCGGAGTCATGTTCGGGGAACGATCCAGAAGAGCCCAGGTATCTCAGGTCCGAATTGAAGGGGAATTGGCCACTGCCCAGATCGTCCAGAACTCTTTTTTTGCGGCCAAGAAAACCTGCCACCCTGACCTGACGGTCACTGGAAAGTTTTTCCCCGCCGGGGAATGTGGCGGGGACTGGTGGGGTCACTGCCCTGCAGGCCCCGGTAAGGAATACGTCTTCATTGGCGATGCCACCGGCCACGGAGTCGCAGCCGCATTGGTTACCGCAGTTTCTTTTGCAACCATTTCGGCGATCGAATCGTTCAGCATTTCACAGGCTAACGCAGAGAACCCCAAGCCCTCCGATCTCCTTAAGATGCTGAACAAAGTCTTGTTTGATCTTGGCAATCACACAGGTGTCATGACTTTTTTTGTTGGGCTACTCGATCTGGAACAAAATAAGTTTATCTATTCAAACGCTGGACATTTACCACCAGCATTGTTGCCCATCGCCAGCAAAGACCCGCGAATCCAAGGACGCTTGCCGATCAAAAATTTGGGCGCCCCTGGCAGCCTCCTTGGAATGGATCCAGACTCGACCTTCACAGATCAGGAAATCGAGTTAAAGGATGGCGATCGCTTGTTCATCTACACCGATGGCTTGATTGAAAATTATTCGACGAACAACAAGAATCCTTTTGGTAAAAAACGCCTCTACGACGCCTTGATCGCAAACAGGGATTTGGCTGCGAAGGATTTTCTATCCAGCGTCATCAAATCCTATGCAGATCACATCGCCGGGGAACTACCGGCCGATGACACAACCCTGGTTGTGATTGATTGGAAACGGCAGGCATCTAACCCACCCGCGTGAGGGACGGTTTCGTCAACAATACAACCAACCGTAACTACTGGTGTTTATCTTAACCGGCAGAAATGACTAAGATTCTTTCCCGATCCGCCGATGCAACTCCTTAGGGAGATTTTAATTTGAGCAGACTTTCCATGAGCACTGTCACGCCGTTTGCCATCGCTGCGCTTTGCGGCGTCGGATTTCTGTCGTGCAAAAATAGCCCGTCAGGGCGGTCGATGGAAACCGGCGTGAATCCCGCTACGGAAACCGAAGGTGTTACGGAGATCAGTTCTGCGGCCGACGTCGTCATTCCAGGCGATGGAAAAATCACGATCGATGCTTACCGGAAAGACGATAAGGAGGACGATTTCAAACTGGCTGTGTCTCCGACTGCAATCACGGGACCGAATCTTGCCCTGGCTTCAACTCCGTTGAAACTCGCAGAGACCTATAAGTGCACCGTCACAATCCGCAAGGTTAATCGGGTTTCGTTTCAAATGGTAGATGTGCTGACGAGTGCGGCGACCGCCTGCGAGCCACTTCCCGCGCCTGCCGCTGGGTTTAACTTTAAAATCTCAGGTGTCGAAGCCGATTCTCTTTATCTTGCAACACTTCATGTTGTGCCGGACAGCACGCCGAATTTAGCCACGACGGTAAAGGCCGTTTTGCCCCCGATAAGCGACGAATGCCGGGGTGACCAAGCCCGCTTTACCATGATGGCTGATGCGTTGACCAACGGTGCGGCAAACTTGATATTGGAATTGGTCAAGATCGCCAACTCCACGTCATCGGTGATTTATTCCGCCGACGACGCGGAGGCGCAGGCGGAGGCGGAGGCGCAGGCGCAGGGGCAGGCGCGAACCACCCTCCTCCACTTGAATCTTCCCGACCTGCTGCACTTCGCGGCTGGCAGTAAACGCGAAATGGATTATGCAGCATCAGACTACGCGCTCACTTTCGTCGGCAATATTTATGAGATTTTCGATGGCAGCACGGAATCGTTTAACACGACCGTTTGTACTTCCATGAACGGAACCTTGATTAAATCTGGGTCTATCGCTGAAAACTTGACAATTTACACTCAGTCCACGGCCATTCAGGCCTGGAAATCCATCATCAGTATTCTTGATGTATTTGTTGAACCGGAACGCAACATCCGGGAGATCTATACCATTTATAACGCACCGGCCGGCGAAGCTGATGGTTTTATTTCTTACGGATTCCTTTCCGGAGTTTATGATGCGTTCGGAGAGGACCAAAGCGCTACCATATGGGACGTCGCCACCGCTGTCGCTAAGGAGGAAAATCAGAATTCCACGAGTTTCAACGTGGATACAAGTCCAGCCCCAAGCCTTGCACCCAATTATTAACTGACATTTAAGTGTCTTTTGGTTTTGCCGATATCCCTGACATAGATATTTCAATTCACGCGCCCCGCGCGCGTTCGTGGAAAGGGGGAATCTGCAATGTCGACGCCCATGTTCCGACTCAGTGATGACCAACAGGCCATTCAAAAAACGGCACGTGAATTCGCCCGCAAAGAAATGATGCCCCAGGCAGCCAAGCATGACTTGTCGATGGAATACCCGACCAGCATCATCAAAAAGGCGCACGAGACCGGCCTGATGAACATCTCCGTCCCGGAATCCATGGGTGGACCTGGCCTGGATCATCTCATGCAATCTGTGATTGTCGAGGAGCTTGCCTACGGCTGTTCCGGCATGGCTACCGCCATCACTGCTAACGATCTAGCCTTGGGTCCGCTTCTAGTTTCTGCAAATCCTGCCCAGGTGGAAGAATTCATCAAGCCCATGTTCATTGACCCACAAATGGCTGCCTATTGCGTCACGGAACCCGGCGCTGGCAGCGATGTGGCAGGGATCCGGACGACGGCGAAAAAAGATGGCGACGGCTACATCCTGAACGGCGAGAAGATGTGGATCACCAATGGTTCGAAGGCGGCCTGGTATTTCGTCCTGGCCACGATGGATCCGGCGGCAGGGCACAAGGCCATGGTGGCTTTTGTTATTCCCGCAAATCTCGACGGGATCAAAGTCGGAAAAAAAGAAATCAACATGGGACAACGATGCAGCGACACCCGCGGCATCGTCTTCAATAACGTTAAGGTCTCGAAAAAATATCTGCTGGGCAATGAAGGCGATGGCTTCAAAATCGCCATGAAGGCCTTTGACCTGTCGCGACCTGCTGTTGCGGCTCTGGCGGTTGGAATTGCTCAGTGCGCGATGGACCACGCTGTGAAATATGCGCTGGAACGCAAAACCTTTGGCAAACCCATTGCAGAGCATCAGGCTGTGGCCTTCATGATTGCCGACATGGCGAAGGATATCGAGGCCGCACGGCTTCTAGTCTGGAAGTCGGCTTCAGAATTGGACGGCGGTGGACGCAACACGAAATTCGCATCGTTTGCCAAGTGCTTTGCCGGCGACATCGCCGTGCGCATCACGCAGGATGCCGTCCAGATTTTTGGCGGTTATGGATACAGCAACGAGTACCCGGTGGAAAAACTTTACCGGGACGCAAAGATCACGCAGATCTATGAAGGCACTCAACAGATCCAACGCCTGATCATTTCACGGGCTGTGTTTGCGGAATATCAAAAAGGCTGAGGCAAGCCTCAAGAACCTTTTCTACAGAAATATCTTTCATGCAGCGAAAGTGAACCTCAGGACAGATCTGGGGTCCGTGATCGCTGCATGGGCGGCAGGGAAGTGTTCCGGCATCCACGACTTTGCTTTTTTGCGCGAGTGGCGCAAATCCAAATTGGGGAATCGTTGCGCCAAAGATAGCGACCGTCGGCGTGTTTACGGCCGCGGCGTAATGAACTGGTGAACTGTCGTTGGTCACGACAAGATCAAATCCAGAAAATAGCGCCGGTAAGTCTTTTAGGGCTGTTTTCCCTGCCAGATTTTCTACCCTGGTGCGATTGCCAATTTTGCGTTCAATTGCCTCGCACAAGGCCACTTCATCGGAACTGCCGGTCAAGATGATGCGTGAATCAGGAACCCTAGCCAAAAGCTCTACGCCAAGGTGCGCAAATCTTTCGGGAATCCATCTTTTAGTACCCCAGACACTGCCCGGCGCAATTGCAATGCGGGGGGCTTTGGCAGAACCAGGTAACGATTCAGATTTTGATTCCGGGCCTGATGCCGCTTGCGATTCGGCGATTCGGGGCCGCGCCGCCAGGATTTTTTCGCGACTCATACCCAGTGGCTCAAGCAGCATCCCAATGCGCGCGGCCTCGTGAAACGGAATCACGCGGTCTACCAAGTGCAGCCGCGTCATCCCAATAAAGGGAAGCCGGGACGATTCGCGGTAGGTGACCACTGCCAGTCCCGTGAGTCGGGAGACCAGCGATGATCTGAAACTTTTATGGGCTTGAACAATGACGGCGTTTGCTGTGGATGGAACGCTTTTGTGCCACGCGCGAACCGCCCCAGAAGTTGCCCGTAGTGCCGAAAAAAAAGATCCTTTTCGCTTCGCGAATAGAAACGTCCGGTCAACAAACGAAAGGTCATGAAAAACTGCAACGCCGGTTGCCGTGGTAATCACCGACTGCCGGACGTCAGGCCAGGATTCTTTGGCCGCCGCCATGGCTGCGGTTGTCAGGATCATATCGCCGATGAAACTGGTTTGCAGCCAGACCAGATCGGTGATGGCCTTGCCATCGAGCTGAGGCAACCGGCTCATGGTTTGACCTTACGTTTGAAGACAAGGCCGTCTTCACCATCTGCATAATAACTTTTACGGACACAAACGCGAGTCATGCCAAAGGATTCGTACATGGCGATGGCAGGCGCATTGGAAAGTCGAACTTCAAGGAGCAGCTCTTCTTTAGGGGCAGATCCAGGTTGATCACCTGGATTGTTGGCAAGCCATGTGAACAGATTGTTCATGGCGATTCGACCAATTCCGCTGCGCCTGAGTTCCGGACGAACGTAAACATACAAAAGATCCGCAGAATAAGGTCCAACATCGACGAGGACGGCGGCCTGCCAGCGATTCTCTCCGGGAGCACACACAAAAAATAGTTTGACCGCAGGGCGTTGCAGGGCCTCGATGACGTGATCGAAAGTCCAGAATCCGCCTGGTTCGCTCCGCCAAAGAGAGGAAATTTCGCGCAGACCCGCAACGTGTTCTGGACTTTTCCGGTAGATCTCAAAGGCCACTGATTCAACCACTCTGGGACTCCTTTTGTTGCGGCGCGGCTGGGGTGATCCCGCCCGGAAATGCCAACGGCACCCAGGTGTCCCCACCGTCATAAATCCGGATTACCGAACGAACTTTCAAATCCGCAAGCCAACTTCCGCCCGACAAAGTCTGCGACGAGTCCTTAGACAAATCCTTAGACAAATCCTTAGACAAATCCTTAGACAAATCCTTAGACAAATCTTGAGCGCCAGGCACCTGGCGGTCGCGACTCCTGCGAAAGCCTTCGACCTGAAGGATGGTCGCCGTAACACTGGCGATTTCCTCATCTGCGATTACCAGAGCTGCGGCCGTCGCCCTCAGATCCTGATCAATGCTGCGCCGGGCCGTGATCCTTTCGGTGGCCTTGACTTGTGCCTTGGCTGAAGGCTGAAAACTTCCCAGGCGGGCCGCCTCCTGACGAATGACCATATCCTCGCTGAACTTTTCGAGGATGGTTTTCCAGCCGGTGGCAATTTCATTCAGCAGCGGCGTCTTGTCTTTTTGCTTTTGAGTTGGAGCCTCCTCTTGCAACAACTCGCGAACCACGAACCAGACTGCCACGTGCCGCTGGGAATAGGAGGAGCCGCTCACGGAAAGGACGAGACGATCCGCAATTTCAGGCGCTGCAGCCCGGACCGGTGAACCCGAAAAAAGAAACAGGAAGAACAGGAGCGTCGTATCTAATCCAATTGGCAAGTACTTTTTCATGTATTTTACATCCCAAAAAAACGTTCCAGGCGCAAAGGGCAATGAAAATTAAAAACCTCAAAAGACAAACTCTTGACAAGATCTCGCCCCCCTGCAAGTCTCTCCCCAATCAGGTGTGAACTCAAGCGTCACAAGATTAGTTACAAGTTTCTTGGGGGGGTCCATGAACAAGGCAGATCTGATCGATCAAATTTCCAAAATGACGAGCGCCACGAAGGCCGACACTGAGCGCCTGCTCGATGCTTTCGTTGACACCGTCTCGAAAAACATCAAGAAAAAAGACGGCGTGAAGCTGGTCGGTTTCGGTACATTCGTCGTATCGAATCGCAAGGCTCGCGTTGGCCGCAACCCGCAAACCGGTGAAGAAATTCAGATCCCGGCTCGCAAGGTTCCGGTTTTCCGTCCTGGCAAGGAACTGAAGGAATCAGTTCGCTAGTTCAGCGAATCAATTCTGAAAAAGAAAACCCCCGCAAACCTTGAGCTTGCGGGGGTTTCTTTTAACTCTGGTATTCGTCCGACTCTTCCAAAAAGTCCACCAGGCGATACTTGACGATATCCTCCTGACGCACAATTCGCATTTCGCCGTCGCCATCGCCATCGTCCTCTCGGGACATCAGGTAACTACCCGTCGCTCCCACAGTCTGATAATTCAGGACGATCCACATTTCTTTTTTCTCACGATCAAACACACGAAAAGGAACCATTACGATTTACTCCCACCAGGTGGCTGTTTACGTTTGCTACTAAATTCCGCACGGCGTGCAACCGTCCGGCTTCGCATCCTTAGTTTTCCCAACCGCAACAAATCTCTTACCCGCCTGGCCAGATGAAACTGGACAGCGATGACCTGTGCGCGAGGCATTTTGGGCTGCGCAGCGGCAAAGTCAAGGAACTCTTTACGCCGATCCTCTCGAAGCAGGCTGGCCAACCGCACTTTCAAAGGCTCGTCCATCAGTTTCCAGGCAACGGCCCAGTCCTTGTCACCAAAACGGTTAAAAGCATCAAACAGGCTGGCATCTTCTAAAAGATGAAAATCACTGAAAATGAATTCGCAATGATCTGCCAGCAAGGCCAAGTGGGGCATGCGGCTCTGCAAATCTTGCATGATGCTCTGGCGGGTCATCGGATCCAATTCCCGCAACGTCGCCACAGCCAGGGCAAGGCCATAAAAACGCCGCGGTGGACGCAATTCGCCGGGCGGCTTTTCATTGCTTTTTGTTGAGTTTTTCACTTCGCGAGCCTTTTACTTTTTTAGTTTCTTACTGGGGGGCTCCGCCCTGGACAATAACCGCAGAGAGTTGATCGGATTGACCACCACGATCCCCATCTGCCAAAAACGAACCGATCACACGGCAGGTTTTTTCCGCGTTCGTTGCGGGATTGTCGATCTGCACAAAAAGTGCACAGGTCAACCATCCCGAATTTCCATCCGCTGGAGCCAGGGTCAACTTACAACTTTTATTGACCTGATTGCCTGCCGTACGCCCAACGGCGAAGAATTTGTCATGGCACAAGCGCGGATGGTCTTCAGGTTTTGCCTGCAGGCTCTTTGAGATAAACGTCAGCTTTCCCTGGCCTCCCGGAGCCAGTGACCAAAGGGTTTGTCCCCCGCGCTGGGTGGTGGAAAAACCGTCCGCCTCGAGGCGGTTTTCTGGTGGTGGGCTGGTGCCGATATCTGAATTGCCCGACTCATATGGCAGATCGGCATAATGAAAAGCAACGGCACCATGTTGTTGCCCTGCAGAAATCAAAGATACCTTTAGCCCATCCGACAGGCGGACCGGGTAACGTCCTGCGCTCGCGTTACGGACGTCTGCCGTACCAACCGCCAGGGTAAATGCGTCGGGCCAGGTCCGACCAGGCTTCTTCAGTTTAACGTAGACATCCATGGTGCCGCGGGCACCAGAGCGCTCTTGCAAGTAAAATTGAGAAGCAAAAACCACTGGCTGCAAGGAGTCCAAAAGTGGATGCCAGTCCGCGTAAAACAGGTCCGTGGTGCTTGCACTGCTGGAATCTGCGCCAACCAGCTTGAAAGTCTGCCCATTGGGAGCCCCAGAAGGCAGGCGGTCCAGAAAAATGCCCGTGGTGACCGGGGCCGCAGCCAGACGGATATCCCCCCACCCCCAAACAACTCCGTTTTCCTCGTAAGATTTTACCCGCGCCGACGCATTTCCGCGATCGCGACACGCCATCGCCGCCATCCCGGTCAATGCGATCAGGATTATCCGTTTCAGATGAATCCGTTTCATGGGAACCCCGCTCGCTGATATGATCCCCAAGAAGATATCCACGACGATATCCAAGACGATATCCAAGAAGATCTCTGGGAAGATTTTCGATACGATCTTCAACATCATAGCAAAAGGACCGTTACGATGCAGGGATCGGACACGATTTTTGACAAGATCCTGGCACGCGAGATTCCGGCCGCGATCGTTTATGAGGACGACGATGTGCTCGCTTTCAAGGACATCCAGCCGCAGGCCAAGGTCCACGTGCTAGTCATCCCAAAGCGCCGCGCCGCCAGCCTCAACGATCTTAAGGATCAACCGCCATCTAATATAAGCGCCTTTTTGATTGGGGTGAGCAATGCTGCCGAACACCTGGGTCTGGTTCAGGGCGGTTACCGGGTTGTGTTGAATACGGGAAGGGATGCCGGACAGACTGTATTTTATGTCCACGCGCATATTCTAGGCGGGGAACCCCTTGGGACTTTTGGAAGTTGATATGAACGCGATAAATCCCAATACGACGCCAGAGACGAAATTACAGCCGCTGCTCTTGGCCCCCGACAATTTCACTCCGCGCTCGCGGACCCCTTGGGCCGGGCAGGATATCCATTCGCGATACAAAAAAAACCACTCCACAGAAGCATGGATCGGAGAATCATGGGAGATTTCCTGTGACCCTGATTTTCCGTCCAACATTGTTGACGCGACAGGAAATCCAACGGGAAAAACGTTGCAGGAAGCGATTTCTGCCAACCCGGAAGCCATGATTTCGCCACAACTTGCCCGCGAATGGGGAAGAGAGGCAAGTTGTCCCATCCTCGTCAAATTGGTCAACGCGTCGTCGCCACTTTCTGTGCAGGTCCATCCCACGGATGATGACCTGGCCTTGAAGCCCAACGAATGCGGTAAACCCGAATCCTGGCTCATCCTTCACGCGGAACCGGAGGCCGGAATCTATATCGGTTTGAAACGCCCGTGGGACAAGGATTCCCTGCGTGAAGCCCTGACCACTGGCAAATTTTCTGCAGATGACCTGCAATTCGTTCCAGTCCAGGAGGGTGACTACTTTGAACTGACCCCCGGCATCCTGCACGCCATTGGACCTGGGACAACAATTCTGGAACCGCAGCGTATAAAATTTGGCAAAGGCGGCAAGACCTATCGTGTTTGGGATTGGTACCGCCGCTATAACGCCCAAGGGTACGAGGACCCCGTGGCAGGGACACCCCGGGAACTACATGTGAATGAAGCCCTGACGGTATTTGACCCTGCAACACAACATGGCCACGAATTCGCCCAGTCAACCAAGCGGACGGCAAGTCGCAGCCATCCAGCCAAAGGCGTGAATGTTCTGACGTTTCCCACCAATGAAAACTATGCGGTACGCCGCATCCAAATGCTGCCGGGTGCAACTTGCCACCTTGAAGTCCTTGGAGGCCAAGGATTTGCTACAATCACTGTTCTCGATGGCAGCCTTAACCTTGGCACCGTAAGAATCCCTGCCGGCCAATCGGCCTTTGTTCCATGGGCCGCCCTCCCGGCTTCCCTCGAAAGCAGCCTTGGAGGCAATTTCGCACTGGTCAGCCATGCGGCCTTGGATATTGCCGTGACCCCTTGAACCGGTCTATGATCCGGGGGTTCAATTTTGCGCCGTATTTCGCAAGGGGTCTTCATGTCGTACACGAAGTTAATCGTCGACAATCCGGTTTGCTCCCGTCGTTTTCACATTACCTTTGACAGCGACGCCGCACCCGTTGCTCGCACCGAAGTGCGTTGCAGCTTTTGCAACATCGTGGTCTTCGCCGAAGATAATCATCCCAAGGCTGGCTTGGCCCGCGAGGAAAACCTCACGAAAACCACGGCGCTCTCCATGCGCTTGACCAAAAAGTGTGATTTCCAAGACCCATTCCGGAACACCAAAACCGGTAGTGCCACCAAGCCAATCGATTCTTCCGAGGTAAAACTGACGTGAGGGTTTCCGATTCATTCGACCGCGAGTTGATCGTAGTCGATCCGGCAGCGCACACTCCAGAGGCGGATTGCTTCAATCACATCTCCCGACTTTCACCGGTTCGTACCAGTTATCACCTGCCCGGCATTTGTGGTCTGGCAACACTCGCTCACGCAAATCAGCGCGCCGCAGCAGGACATTTGACGATCGCAGGGATCATCGTGTTAGGCAGCGCCTCCAGCGTTCACGATCAACTGCCGTGGCAGATTGAACTAGCATCATGGCTGCGTCCGCACATCGCGCGGGGAGTTCCTTTTTTTGGATTTTGTTTCGGCCATCAATTGCTGGCCCACATGCACGGGGCAGCAGTGGGATTTGTTCGTCAGGATCAAGAAAAGCTCAAAGGATTTTATCCGGTAGCACTGAAGCCATCACGTTTGGCCCCCGAAGGTTCACGGTCCTTGCTTCGATCCCACCGCGAGGCGGTCATTGCCGCTCCCGCGGGATTCAACGTGATGGCAACGAGTCCTGAAGTGACCGTTGACGGACTTGAACACCACACTTTGCCAATATGGAGCCTGCAGACCCATCCGGAGGCCACATCTGGCTTTTTGGTGAATCAGCAAATCGACCAGCCAAACACACAAGCCTCCGTCACACCAGAGTCAGAGGCGCGCACGCGGGACGGCTGGGTGCTCGTCAAAGCCTTTTTGGACCACTGCGGTTAAGAAATCCAGTAATGGACTTTGTCTCGTACAACGCCAAGTTTAAGTTTTGTACAACAAGGACATCCTCGGTAAATAAAAAGTCTCCCTCCAAAAATTTGACCCATTAAAAATAAATATGAGACACTTTAGGAACTTAGCGCCCCTAGTTGATTGATGTTTTTTTTTAACCATGTCCGGGAGAGGTCCTAAAAATGACAGAACTAACAGCCTCGCAATTTTCTCTAGTCTACAATGTCTTCTCATTCACGATTGCCAGCATGGGTGCTGCCTTCATTTTCTTCTTGGCGGCACGCTCGCAAGTTGCTCCAAAGTATCGTGGTGCACTGCTGGTTTCGTCACTGGTCGTCGCAATCGCCTGTTACCACTACATCCGGATATTCAACAGCTGGAACGAAGCGTTCACGATGAACGGCAACATGTACATGCCATCCGGCAAGCCCTTTAATGATGCTTACCGCTATGTCGACTGGCTGCTCACCGTGCCCCTGCTGCTCGTTGAACTTGTTGCCGTCTTGGCCCTCCCGAAAAACCAGCGCGAAGGCCTCTTTGGCAAACTCGCAATTGCTGCATTCTTGATGATCGCCCTCGGTTACCCGGGAGAAGTCGCCACGGACAACGCCACACGCGCCGTCTGGGGCACCTTGTCTTCGATTCCGTTCGCTTACATCCTGATGATCCTCTGGGGCAAGCTGGGCACCGCAATCGAAAGCCAGCCGGGCGAAGCAAAAGTCTACTTGACCAACATCCGCCTTCTTCTCATCCTGACCTGGGGCTTCTACCCGATCACGTACATGCTCCCGATGTTCGGCATCCAGCCCCAGTCCTCTGTGGTCGGTATTCAGGTCGGCTACGCGATTGCTGACGTCCTTGCCAAGGCCTTCTACGGTGTCATGATCTACTGGATCGCGCGCGCCAAGTCGGAAACCGAAGGCTTCACCGCTGCTGCTCACTAATTGCCTGAAGGATCGTCTGGATCGTTTGTAGAAATGATCTAAAGGTCATCCAACCGCCCCGCTAGAAAAGCGGGGCGGTTTTATTTTCAGGAAACGCTTCATCACAGGGGCATGAGCGGCAGTCAACGCACCAATCATGACAAATAGTATTTGCCAGACACGGTCGTAATCACCCCATGCGGAAAAAATGAGAATCGCCAGAAAGATTCCAACGAGGCTTGCGAAAGTGTAACGAATCGCCCTTTGCGCATATTCTGTCGACGTCCACCCTTTTCCAACCCGTTGCGCCACGATCGAATCCCACGCGTGCCAAAAAGCAAAAAAGCAGAAAAATCCTGGCAAAAGTGGCAGCGCCATCACACTAACGCCGAGCAACAACGTTGCAGGGAGGCCATTCACTGCCCTTCCAAGGACCTTACGCTCATACCGGTCCAGTGCGACAGAGGCTAGAATCGCAGCGACAAAAATTGCAATCCCAACCATCCGGGCAACTTCTACTGGCACAGCAGCCACAGACACCGAGCCCTGAAGGATCAATTGGACAACCGGACGGGCCTCCTGCCAATGGATCAACACTCCGAAAATTGCGGCAAAAAGCCCCCATATCAAAGCCAGGACCCGCGTCCAGGTTGCGTTGCCAGAGTTGCGAATGGCGCGAATCCAGTTAGCCTCACCAAAATGATCCGCAGACTGAAAAACAAAAAAGCAAAGGGCGAGTGCTGGAAAAAAATACCAGATTGCGAGGAATCCGAGCATCGAACCCAAGTAGCCCAAGTAGAACCGAGATGGCTTTCCAGACGAAGAATCCAGCAAGTGATCGAGACTCCCGTGTCCGATGCCTGCAGTCAGTAAGCCCACCACGGGAATCACCCAGACTGAAGCTCCGCCAATCAAATGGTGCAAAAGCAGACTAGCGGACGCCGCGAACAGAAAAGGATAAAGGGCCACAAGGCTGCCAATAAAAGGAGCCCAAGGTAGACGGTAAAATATCTTTATCTCATCGGGGAATCTGGATTTTTCATCGAGGAAAGCAAATAATTTTGCAGGAGTGTTTGCTGAAAACAAAACCGGGAAGAGTTTCGAAATCATCCCTCCATTCACTTGAATGATCCGGAGCAGCAAGGCGTCGTAGACTTGAAAACGGAAATGCCCATAGGGTTTTCCTGCTTGTTGAGACAGGGATTCAAGATTGCGCTGGAACGAATACCCTGTGCTTGGCTTGACCATTCCGGCCGCGCCACCAATGACGTCGATAGCCGAGTTCATGCGGGTTGCCGGGAAACGCGGGTTTGCATTTAGCGTCATTGGAATTGCGCCAGTTTCCACCTTAGTGATGGTGAAAGGGGGCAAGTTCAAGTTGTCGCGGATGTAGTCGCGAAGGATGGCCTCGCACTCAAGGTCGGGCATACGGTCCGGCGAGAACACAGTGAACTCCACGAGAGCGTGGCGCCTGCTGAATGGCAGCACATAAACAAAACGAACGTCACCTTTCTGCGCAACCCGGAAATCCATCAAGTCAACCACGTCCGGGTCAAAGTGATCAGAACCCGTCTCCACTTCGAAGCCAAGGAAGTATTGCAAGACTTCTGGCTTGCCAACAGTCACCGAGCTCAAGACACGGCTCGCAGAAAAGACACGCCCCGATGCCCCAACGACACGTGCCGTCTGGACAGTGCTGGTCGGTTCGGTACCCTCGGTGATTTCAACTACGGAATCCCGCACAAATTGAAAGCGTGAATCTGCATCAAGCCGAAGGCGGATCGTGTCTCGAAGGCGCTCACCAGGAATGCGCTCGTAGCAATAATCACCAAACTCCCTGACAATACGCTCGCCCGCACACGAAGTGACCCGAAATCGCGCCCACCGGTTCTCAACACAGTTCGAGTATCGATGGGGCAGGGACGATTTCAGGCGCCATGACGCAAAAGTCTTTGAAGCCATGGAATCAGGATCGGGGTCGATGATTGCAACGCGTAAATCAGCCGATGGATCATCTGCCAGCATGTCTGCGTGCAGCAAGCCAGCCAGACCACCACCAACGATTACGTAATCGAAGTTGATCACGTCGACGACCATTCCATCACCCGTTCTTTCCACTCGTACGAGCCACCAAACGCATGGCGCAACGACTTCCACCCAGCCAGATTCAACAGCATGAGACTGACCGGATGCAGCAAGACGTCACGAAGCGGAAGTTTAAATGATACTGCCGTCACGCAACGAATCAATGCACACAAGGCGAGACCGACTGCGGCCAGGTCGGGGCGTACCAGCCAGCCCCACAAGGGAAACAAAAAGATGACGTTCATCAGGAAAAGTAAAAAAATGAAATACCAAGGATTTCCACCACCAATGGCAACTAGATTTTTTGAAAACCCGGCGAGCATTCCCTGCCAATCTTGATACATGGCTGCATTGATATCCTGAATGGCAAGAACAGGCCGGATGCCGCGTCCGGTGGCACGACGAACAAGGCGCGCCAAGGCGACGTCTTCCAGTGGGGTTGCGCCAAGTTTCCGGTGACCTCCACTTGTAAAATAATCGCACGCAAATAGCGCGATCCACTGACCGTTTGCCATCTGAAGCGAGTCCACTGGCATACGCCACGAGCAAAAAAGTGGAACAGAGATCATCAGTGGAAGGTGCATGACCCACGGAATCAACAGGCGTTCACGCCAACCAGTGCAGGACTGAAACGGCAGGGCGGTGACTCCCGCGGCACGATGGCGTCCCGTCGGCACTGTGAGCCAGTCCACGGTACGCTGGATTGCAAGACTGGACGAAATCACATCCGCGTCACAAAAAATCAGGATGTCGCCACGGGCGTGATCTGCAAGCTGGGCACATGCATGTGCCTTTCCCGAAAGGCCGTACGATGGGGACCAAGGGCTGCCCCGCACGACGCGCGCCGGAAAGGCCGCGCCTGCAAGTATGGATCCAGCAATATCATGAGAACCGTCGGTGGACTCATCGTCCAGGATGATGACCTCCAGGGGTCGATAGGTCGACTGAAGGATCGTGGTCAATTTGCTGCGAAGGTTTTCTGCTTCGTTACGAACAGGAATCAAAAGACTGACGAGCGGTTGGACGAGCGGTTGAATGACGGCACCGTCGTCTGCGGGGACCCGCGCAGGGGACGGGCGTCGTTCCATCCGGGCTGCAAACCTCCAGTTAAAGAGCGTCATCGCAGAGGCGCCTGCCAGAACTGTCAGGCAAAGCCAGCATACTGCGTCAGTTGCTGCGACCATATTCGGCCCCGTGGTCATCCACGAGAACATGCTCATGGACATGGCTGCCCCCCTGCGAGCAAATCAAGGGGGGCCGTGATGGTGATTTTTTCCAAAAGACGCGTGACTTCTGTCTCCAGAAAACGGCTCGTCAGTTCGTGGTGCCCACTATTCACTGGATTGCCGGCAATAACGAAAGCCGTCGGTTTTTCCGCCGTCAGTGGCTCGATATGCAAGGCCACCGGTACACATTGAGCAGGGCCCGCCATCCGCAACAGCAGCTCGATGCCGCGTTGAAATCCAAGCGGACGTTGGCGCACGGGAGAAATCTTGCCCTGTGGAAAATACGTCAGCGTCCGGTACGGATTCGCAGTGACGAGGTCCTGGAACTGCGCGAAGGCACGTCGCACACTCACAGGATTTCGCGGCTCCATGCCAAAGCAGCCCAATTTGCGCAAAACCGGAAACTTCTGGAGTTCACTTTCAAGCATCAGCGAGTAAATCCCGGATCCGGGCCGCAGACGCCTTTGGATTTCAAAACAAAAAAAACCATCCCACCAGCTGATGTGATTGGGAACCAGGATGACGGGAATCCCCGGGTCCAGTTTTCCTTCGCATGCGCTCAAGTCAAAATGGATCCGGGCGAACGAGCGGCGGTACTTCAGGCTGAGGTACCAGTCCCACAACCGGCGAATCGCTGGGCTATGCTGTGGAGCCACGAATCACCAGACCGGCCTTCAAAGTTCCACGCCAAGTCGCATACAAAAAGCAGCCAGAAAGGACCACTGCTGTCAAAACAACAGGGGGCCATGCCGATCCTGCCAACGAAAGACCGATCGGGAGGAATAAGTTCAGTAAATAAAAACGGAGTGGCCACGAAGATTGGAAATGATGGCTGTACGCACGAAGTCGCAGGATCTCAAAGCTGGTGAAGATCAGAAGCCCAGTCACCAGCCAACCGAGCAGGTTGCGTACGGCGACTCCGAAAAAGAACACGCCAGCCTCTTCCCAGATCCAATAGGGAGTCAACTGGCTCATTGCTGGTTCCAAGGTGAAATCCCACGCGATGAGCAACACAGCGGCGAGCCCGACCCTCTGAACAGGGTCTTGCCACCTTCTGGCCCACGGAAATACATGATTTTTTGTGGTCCCCGTCAATTGGACGGCGAGCAAATAGCAACACAACGACATGCAAAACCAGCTCACAGGGATCAGGATGGGAACCTTGTCAAGAAGCTGCCAACCCATAAGACCCGTGTAGGAGTATTTACCAAATGGAACTCCGAAACTCGTTCCACTGAACTCCATAGCGAAACTGATCAGAAAGGCCGATGCGAAGTACACTGGCCAACGCCATCCCATGGCCTTGTGACAAGCCCTGACGCAAAGCCAGAAACCAATCAGGATCTGCAATCGGGCAAAAAGCGGATAGGAGACTGCATAGATCGGCAGCGACCAGGGGTAGCGCGCCAACAATTCCGGATGTAGCGTAAAGGTGGCGTACCCGAATATCGACACAGCGTTGATAAAAAAAAGTGCCCACATAATGGTGAAAAGGATAACACTTGGGCGACCCTGAACAACAAAAATCGCCAATTTTTCGAGATCGAGCAGCCAACATGGCAAGCCCCGCGTTGGCGGCGCTTATCATTTCCGCGTGGATCTTGAGCCTGTGGTACGCGTTTTTTCGAATGCGGACCGGAATCTTCCCCGACTCGCCAGCGGCCTTGGCATTGATGCTCTGGATCCAGTTTCTCTTTTGCGGTCTATTCATCGTCACGCACGACGCATGCCACGGAACCGCGTATCCAGGCAATCCGCGCGGGAACCGATGGCTGGGTCGGATCGCAGCCGCCCTCTATGCTGCGTTTGATTTTGACCGCCTCGTGCCCAAACATCAGGCCCACCATATTCATGTGGCGACATCCCACGACCCCGATTTTCACGAAGATACCGAGAACGGCGCTAACTTTTTTCTATGGGGGTGGAAGTTCTTCCGGGAATATTTACAACTTCGCCAGATCGTCCTCATGATGGCGGTTGCCCAGATTTTCTTTCACGGCCTCAAAGTCCCGGAAAGGAATGTGATCCAGTTCTGGGTTCTGCCTGCGTTGCTCAGCGGCTTGCAATTATTCTTTTTCGGGACATGGTTGCCACACCGGCGTGCACGCCTGCAGCCCTTTGCCGATCATCACCACGCTCGAGATTCCCAATTCCCGTGGCTGATTTCGCTGATTTCTTGCTGGCACTTCGGTTATCATCATACGCACCATTTGCTGCCGGGAATTCCCTGGCACCAGCTGCCCGCGAACAGGAGAAAATCATGAAAGTAAACGCCACCATGAATTGGACCATCGCAAAATGGACTATCGCAGGAGCCGCCTTCGGCGCAATTTTCGGCGCGTTGGCGTCAATCTTTCAGGGCGGCCCGGCTGTCATGCAAGGCATTCAGGAAACCTGGTGGTGGTTTGCAATCGCTGGCTTTTTGACTGGCATAACCGAAATGACTGACGGTAAAAATGGCGATGGGGACCGGTCGATCCAGTCGCCTTGAACGGAGAGCCATTTTATCCGGATGAACAGCCATGCTGCGGACGCCACGGCAACTGCTTTGCTAGGCCAAGAAACCACGGTCCTGCGTTGAAAGGCCTTTGCCGGGTTGACGTCGGCCCTGCGTAACAATTTGTGCCCAATGCGCTGATAAACTTTACCGGCCACGGCAATCGCGAAGGCTACGCGCCAGGGCAGCCAGGCTAGCCCCCGGAAGCCATGCTCGTAGAGCTCATCCGCACGATTCAGTAAAATCCTGACCGCAGCCAAGGCACACTCAGGTTCTATGGCCAACACATCCGGACCAATTCCTGGCAACATATCTCGCGGCACATAAACCCGGCCCAGACGTGCATCCGCCTGAACATCACGTGCAATATTCGTCAACTGCATGGCACAGCCCAACGAGACCGCATGTGTCGGCCCCATTTCACGATCCGCCCCCAACAGGGAACACATCATGAGTCCCACAACACCGGCGACCCGAAAACAATACTGCTCGAGTTCCTGCAGGTTCGCATACCGACGATTTTCAACATCCATTCGCATCCCGGCGACGAATTCCGATCGCTGCCACGGGTCGAGCCAGTCAGGTCCAGCCAGCAAGCCCCCAGCGGACTTACCGTCCTCGAGGGACTGAAGGCGAAGGCGGGCCTCCTCTGCATCGGGCGCATCATCGATGGAATCATCACAATTCCTGCACCATTGATACAGGATCAGGGCTGGCTCACGAGACCCAATGGGAAGAAAAGCAGACGCCAATGCGAAGCTCTTTGAACCTTGCCTGATCGCCTCCGCGGGCGATAGTTCACCCTGGATTGACGGCGAGGTGCCCAATCATGGCCCCCAAATCGTTGTGCGTGGTCAGCAGTCCCGTATTCAAGTCTTCAATCAAAAGTGTGGCTGTCGCCTTGGCTGAATTGACGACCCCCGGAACACCCGCACCGGGATGGGTTCCGGCACCCGTAAAGTACATGCCCTTGAGGTCGTCGTCCCGGTTGTGAGTCCGCAGGAAAGCACTTTGCCAAAGCACTGGCTCACTGGAAAATGCAGAACCAAGATGGGCATTCAGCTCTACCTTGAAATCCTCTGGCGTGAAGATCCGCTGCGTCACAATGTGATTGCGCAAGCCAGGTGCATAACACCGCTCGATGTATTCAAGGATGCGATCGGCGTAAGCCGGACCTTCCTTCGCCCAGTCGATCTTAAGATGACCCAAGTGTGGCACCGGAGACAGAACATAGAAAGCCTCGCACCCCTCAGGGGCCATCCCTGGGTCTGAGCGCGTCGGCGCATGCAAATAAAGAGAGAAATCGTCTGGAATCTTGTCCGCTTTTCCGAAGATTTTCTTCAGGAGCCCTCGATAGGATTTTCCGAACAGGATGTTGTGATGAGCAAGTTTTGGATACTGCCTGTCCGTTCCGAAATAGACGAGGAACAAGGACATGCTCTGCGACTGGCCCAGCGCTTTCTTGCGCGATCGTTTGACTTCAGGCACATCGCGCAACAAGTGGCTGTAGCTGTGCACAACATCAGCATTCGAAACAACGGCATCACAGGACCACGTGCCATCGGCAGTCCTGATCCCCGATACGCGCCCATCCTGGGTGAGAATTTCAGTGACTGGAGACGAAACCTTCAACTCACCCCCGAGTTCCTCGAAAAGCCTGACCAGCGCAAGGACAAGTGCTCCGGTTCCGCCTCGCGGGAAGAAGACTCCCCAATTACGCTCGAGATAGTGGATCAATGTGTAAATGGATGACGTTTTGAAGGGATTGCCACCAACCAGCAACGTATGAAAACTGAATGCCTGTCGCAATTCCCGGTCTTTGATGAATCGTGCGACTGTTTTAAAAACGGAGCGGTGGGCGCTGAGTCGCACAAGTTGTGGGGCGACGCGGATCATGCTCCACCAGTTCAGAAACGGCACGTGCGCCAGTTTGGTATAGCCCTCGTCAAAAACTTCCTTCGAGTAGTCTAAAAACCGCTTGTAACCATCCACGTCGGAAGGTGATTTCTTGCGAATCTGGTCGAAGGTGCTTTCCGCGTCATTCGAGTAGTCAAACGAAAAACCATTCTCCCAGAACAATCGATAAAAAGGCGTGACCGGCATCAATTCAACGTAATCTTCCATTTTTTTGCCGGCGCATTCAAAAAGTTCACGCAAGCAATCGGGTGCCGTGATGACGGTGGGACCAGCATCAAATGTGAATCCCTTGTCACGGTATACGTAGGCCCTGCCGCCGGGCTCATCCCGCTTTTCAAAAAGCGTCACCGTGTGCCCAGCCGCCTGCAATCGAATGGCTGCAGCGAGGCCACCAAATCCACTTCCGATGACCGCAATCCTTGCCGTTTTGGTGTCTTTACGCATAAGTATTCATCACTTTCCGCGCCAGGTCATTCAGCGCCAATACCGCGCCTGCGCTTCTGTTGCCTTCCGACATGCTTGTCGCTTCAACGATACACGCCTGCATTTCTTCGCACGCACGCCGGGTAGCCTCGAGCACGACCGGATGGTCCGACAAACTTCGGCCCTTGGTTGTTCCGTCTGGATCGCACATCAATCGCTGGAAATCCCCGTAGGCCGCGGGTTCAAGCTCACTCGCCGCAACAGCCCAGATCAAAGACGGGCGCCTGAAGGATCTGGCGTTGTCATTGCATGACATGTCCCCTACGACCTCACCAATATCGTTGAACATCTGCAAAGCAACCCCAAAACGGCGTCCAAATTGCGATAAACGAGCACGATGGAGGTCCTCCGCCTCGCCCGCCAGAGCACCAAGCTCCGCGCACATGCTCATTAATTGACCAGTCTTCAGTTCGATGGATGCCATCGATATCTCGTGTGCGTTGCCTTGGGTAACTTGTGCCATGTCGTGCCCGAGATCCAGGGCCTGACCGTAGTGGGCACGGATCATTGTCGAGTGATATAGGCGGTAGATCGCAAGTTCCAAATCGGGAGCGATCGCTTGCTGACGGATCAGGTCGGCTGGCCAGAAATATAGCCAGTTCGCCGCGTTGATGGCTAACGGTACGCCTATCTGAACGTGCAGGGCGGGTTGACCGCGCCTGACCTCACTGGCGTCCTGAATATCATCAATCACGAGCGACCCTGCATGCAGAGCCTCGACGACACAGGATAAGCAGTTTAGTAAAGGCTCATCTGACGGCCGGTCGTCTTGATTTCCGCGTGCCAGTTCAAAACCAATCCGCACGAGCTGAGCCCGAACCTGCTTTGAATCACGGCTGGCAAAATTACGAACTGGTCCAAGTAACGCGTCGTCCAGGTCGGGCATACCCGGGAGATCTCCGCCCCAAGGGATGGCGCGACCAAGATCCAGAGGTCCTGCCAAAGCCGAGACCATCGGCAGGCACTGACTTCCGTGTCGGGAGTCTACTGTTAAAGTTTCGCGATTATGTTTCACTGTCCAAACAATAGTTTAACAAACGCGCTGAATCAACATTTATCCCCTAACGGCTTTCTTCACTCTGCAGCCGCTCGGGCTGCGGTTTCAATTGCAATCTTCGAAATGGCGCTGGCGTAGTCAAAATCGACATTGTCCATGTTGTCAGCCATCTGATGATAATCACCGTCCCGTAGATGATAGTTGGTCCTGTTGACCACTTCATTGATCAAAATTACGGGCAGACCATAGTCGGAAAAAATAATTCCATCGGTGTTGTACAAATAACTCTCAGGTGTCCCGTATGGGCGATAAAGCCCGCGCATTCCAGGGGCAACATCGGCGGCCGCCCCAAGCGTCAAGCGGGCCAGCTCAAGAGACCCAGGCGAATCACCTGGATTGATCTGAAATTCAGTCGCCGAGGTTTTTGAATAGCCGATCATATCAAGTTGAATCATGGCACCTGGTTCAATCCGGTTCAGATCCAGCGATTGAACAAAATGACGCGCCCCAAGATCGTCCGCAGGAAATTCTTCGCCCGTCAGGTGAACCAGCCAAATATCATGTTTGAGCTTCCGCCCGCGTAATTGTTCTCCCGCGAGCATCAACGCCGCGACGGCCGTCGCATTATCGTCGGCTCCAGGAACTGAAACCCTTACCCCGCTGCTATAAAACACGTCATGTGCGAAAGCCGTATCAATGTGATCCATCATCAGCACCGGGTTCGGATCCCTCCCTTGCATTTCCCCTGGGATGACCGCCACAAGATTCGAGTGGGTCATGCGCCTCCATTCAAATGGCAGGCGCCTCGTTTCAATGCCAAGTTCCTTGTAGCGTTCCTGAAGATAGTCATTCAGGTATTCCAAGTGATGATCGATCTGGGCGTTATTTTTTCTGGTAAAAAACATTTCCGATCCAGAGATTGGAAACTTTGCCATCTGTGCGCCAGAGATCACACCAATTGCTTGATGATAGATATCCAGAAAATCAGGCATCCACTCGCCGACTTGAACAGCGGCCCGCTTCGGTGTGATTGAGGCGGGCATCGAAGGCGCAACGGTAATCTCAGGACTCCAGCGGACCAAGTTATCCTGAAGCGCAGCGATAAACGTGATCGGTTTATCGTTAAAACGAGCCGGCTGGGGCAATTCAATTCCAAAACTGCGAGCAACCTCTGGCGCACACTGTTCGTAAATTGGACGCAAATCTGGATTCAGCCAACTGCTGTAAACAATCGATCCATTCAATTGGTCTGTCCAGATCATGTCGCCAAAAATTGGCTTCATAGTGAGAAAACGAAAGTCCAGAAAATCACGGAAAATTTCTTCATAGTCACTCGGTACACCCGCCGCATTGCGGACAATTGGCATCAAGGGAGCTGCGTCATCCACCTCGATATCAAGCATGGAACCGGAGATTAAATTCTCAGAAACCACCAACCAGCGCCAAGGTTCTGCCGGAACATTCCGGTAACGAGCCCAGGTCCACGAGTCGACGCCAAGGGCATTGCGCGTTGGCCAACCCTCAAATTCAGCCGTGGACAGCCCGATTTTTCTTGCAATTTCAGTGGCCTGCCGTTCGCCAAGCCGAAGTTGCTCCAGCCGCAAACCCGGCTTGGGAGAAGACCCCGCACGACTTGCCTTGCGAAGGTGAGGAAGAACTTTGGGACCGGTTTCAAAAGGCGGTGTCCGTTCTGAATTTGCAGACGGAACCACAGATCCTGTTGACGCTGGAGCTATACGGGCAAGAGATTGCGTCGATACGGAGCGACCCTCTGGGAAAATCCCCAGATCGTCAGGCGACGGGCATTCGACTGGCCGGTCATACCCGCGCGTTGCAGAAGCCAATGAGGCTAATAAGGCCAATGATGCGCCGAAACAAACAATCACCAACAGTGACTTTTTTTTTCTCAGTTGACCCATCATTTTACTGCAACCTCGTGAATCGATCGCGATCGTATGATGAAAACTTCAATCTCCCGGGATCAATGATCGTCATTCCGAAATTGAAATGGCGAACGTTGATGTCCACGTCATGCCACCGGTCAAGGAATTCTTTGCGAGGAATGTAGGTGTAAGTTCCTCGTGAACTTGGATCCATCATATAAATATTTTTTTCGTCCAAACCGTTCAACACCACGTAATGGCCGTTGCTCCAGTCGTTCTTCCAATCATAATTCGACCTCGCTGATTCAAAATCTGCGTATGCTTGAATCAAAACGATCACTGGAATGCCCTTGGCAAGAGAACCTTCCAAGTCGCCGATCGTCCAACCGTCACGCCACGCAACATGTAATCCCTGGCCTTTCGCAAAAGCCTCGATGTTGCGAATCGTCGTCCCATGGGACCGATTGGACTTCAGCAGTTTGGCTAGCTTGTCTTCCGTAAAATCCAGCCTAGGATCAAGCCAGTGCAATACAGATGCCAGCGCTGCCGCACCGCATGTGTAGTCTGTTGCCTGTCTGGTTATGGGGATATGGATGAAATCGGGGACATCTTCCACGCGCGGATCCATGGAATCCGTTGCAGCATAGGCACACGAAGACCAAAGAAAACCCGCGCAAAAAGGCAAAACCGGAGAAGTCGTCACGGCCGCGATTATTGCATATGAGCCAATCAGAGCGCGAATCAAAGCCATCATTCACTCCCTCGCTCTCTCTGCAGGGAAATTAAAAAACACGTTCTCCAATGCGAAAATTCTGATTATTTAGTATACATGAAAACCATGAATCACAAAAACGCTGACAACTTCTTTTGGACGTGGACCACACAGAGCCATGCCTCGCGCATTGCCGTGACAGGGAGTCACGACTGTTATTTCAGAACTTCCGGCGGCCATCACCTCCTGGATGCAATCTCAACCAACTTTCAAGTTGCCTTCGGTCATTCCTGTGCCCCCATCAAGGATGCAATCCACATGCAAGTGGATGCAATGCCAGTGGCCAACCCAAAGCACGAGTTTGAATTAAAGACACGAGTAAGCAACAAGCTGTGTGCTTTTGTCGACGCTGGTCCAGGGCGTATTTTCTACACGCTGTCCGGCGCAGAGGCCGTTGAAAATGCCTTGAAGATGGCCCGGCAAATCACCGGACGAAATCTGGTCGCGGCTCGCGCAAAGAGTTATCACGGCGCGACGATGGGCGCCATGTCGGTGACCGGAGACTGGCGCGGACAAGGCCATTTCGGTGCTCAGAATGCCACCTTGAGAATACCAGAACCATCCGACGATCCTGATTTGAGCCTGACGCGCCGCATCATTGAATCCGCCGGATCAAAAAACATCGCAGCGATGTGTTTGGAAACCATTTCGGGAATGAACGGAGTCATCATCCCTGATGCGTCGTGGTGGCGCGGAATTGAATCCCTGTGTCAGGAATTCAAAATTTTACTCATCATCGATGAGGTCAGTTGCGGATTCGGCAGGACGGGCCAGAATCTCGCCATGCATCACTACGGCATCAAACCTGATTTTGTGTGCATGGCAAAAGCAATCTCCGGCGGATACGTCCCTTTCGGGGCCTTGTGGGTAAAAGAAGAAGTCGCTCAGTTTTATGACCAAAACATGCTTTCTGCAGGGTTGACTGCATACGCCCATCCCCTCGGACTCGCCGCCGCTAATGCCGTTCTGGATCTCATGAAAGACCAGACTTTTAAGTCTGCCAAGGTAGCCCTCACCGGGGAGTTCACCGCCGGGCTTTTGGAACTAAAAAACCATCCAAAGGTAAAGGCCATACGGAATGTGGGCCTCATGGCTGCCATAGACCTAAAAAGCAGTTCATCAGATATCGGACCCAGAATTACGTGGGAACGCGGCCTGGATTACGGACTTCATTTTGCGATCAAAGAAAATTCGATCATCCTGGCACCGCCGTTTGTGATGACATCCAAAGACAATCAACTTTTGTTTCACGGCCTTGAGAAGTTTTTAGAAAATTTTTCGACGGAGGCACCCTGACATGAGCGGCAGAACAAAGCCCCAAAGCAAAGTTTACGAAAGCGCCCTCGGGGCTCTTGAGGGACTCACCTCCGGCATGACGATCATGAGCGGTGGTTTTGGACTCTGTGGCATTCCTGAAAACAGCATCGATACCATTGCGACGATGCCAGTCGAGGGACTGACAGTCATTTCAAACAATATTGGGAACTCCGGGCGCGGCCTCGTGAAATTGCTCCAGAACCGCCAAATTAAAAATGCGATCTGTACTTATGTTGGCGGGAATCCGGACCTTGAAAGACAAATGCTCGCCGGAGAAGTGAAGGTCGAACTAGTTCCACAGGGAACTTTCAGCGAGCGAATCCGCGCCGCAGGCCTTGGCATCCGGGCTTTTTTTACCCCTACAGGCGCCGGGACGATTGTGGCAGAAGGCAAAGAGGTCCGGATGTTTGACAAGCCGTGCGTCATGGAATTGCCCCTGAACGCAGATTTCGCGATCATCAAGGCCCAGCGCGGTGACACTTATGGCAACCTTTGGTTTCAGGAATCTGCGCGCAATTTTTCGCCACTGATGGCCATGGCAGCAAAAATCACGGTGGTTGAAGTCGAGGAACTCGTTCCCATGGGCGAAATTCGTCCGGAGGATGTTCACCTGCCAGGGATCTTTGTTCAGCGCATCTATCAAGGCAAGAATTACCGCAACGACATTGAAATCCTCAAGGAATCAAAATGATGACCATACAAAAACAGCCGTGGTCAAAAGAAGAGATGTTGGACGAAGTCATTGGACTGTTCAATCAAGGCTGCAGTGTCAACCTCGGCATTGGATTACCCACCATGATTCCAGAGAGGATTCCGGCCGACCTTGATGTTTTTATCCAATCAGAAAATGGTGTGCTGGGTGTTTTGGGACGCCCGGAAGTGGGACGCGCATCCCCCACCCTGATCAATGCTGGCAAGGAGACCATATCAATTCGCGCCGGGGCCAGTTTTTTTGATAGCGCGCTGAGCTTTGGCATGATCCGCGGTGGCCACATCGATTTTTGTGTCCTTGGCGGCATGGAAGTGGACTCAGAAGGCAGCCTCGCCAATTGGATTGTCCCAGGCCAAAAGGTCACAGGGATGGGCGGTGCGATGGACCTCGTTCACGGGGCAAAGCACGTGATTGTCGTCATGACACACTTCAACAAATCCGGTGCACCGAAATTACGATCAAAATGCAGCCTGCCCCTGACTGGCATGAATTGCGTCAACCTCGTGGTCACGGAACTCGGCATTTTCGCTCCAAAAGCGGGACTTTTCCGGGTTCAGAAATTGGCACCGGGAGTCAGCATCGACGACCTGAAACTTTCCTCCAGTCTGCTCAATATGGAGGAAATGCATGCGCCAGCCCCTTACTGAAATGACCGCTGAATCCATCCAGCCAGTTTTCTGGGCTGGCATGCGGACTCCCTTCGCCGTCGCTCAACGCGGTTCCTTCAAAGGCATCCGTCCAGACGAATTGCTGGTGATGCTGATCAAGGAACACCGGAAAAAATTTTCTAACGCATACCAGCACGAGGACGGGCCACAGGATTTAGTCGTGGGCTGCGCCTACCCAGAAGGGGAACAGGGCTACAACATCGCCCGAATCGCTGGCCTTGGTGCCGGCCTTGAAGTTCCTGGGATGACTGTGAACCGTCTGTGTGGATCGGCCTTGGAAGCGGCTGCGATTGCGGCTGCCGGCGTTTCCTGCGGCAGAACCTGTGCATGGTTGGTCGCTGGCGTGGAATCCATGTCTCGTGTCCCGCGTCGTGGAGCCAATTTCTCTGAATCGGAACTGGTAAAGGCCGCGGCGCCCCAGGCTTATGTCACGATGGGAGAAACCGCAGAAAATGTCGCGCGGCGATTCCCGCGCATCAGCCGCGCCGCTCAGGAAGAATTTACTGCGGCAAGCCACGCCGCATCTCATCGGGCTTGGGATGCTGGGTTTTACGACGATCACGTCTTGCCCATTTGTGGCCTTCGCCGCGACGAAAGCATCCGGTTTCCAGTGAACCTTGAAAAAATGGCGTCGCTGCCACCAGCGTTTCGGGCTGATGGCCTCATTACGGCTGCCACAAGTTCGCCAATGAGCGACGGAGCCGCCGCAGGCCTTGTCACATCAGAACGGTTTGCCCGGTCCAGCGGCGCTCGAAGTTTCTTAAGAATCATCGATACCGTCACGTCCCATGTCGCACCGGAAATCATGGGTATGGGACCCGTGCATGCGGTCCAAAAATTATTCGTAAGAAATAAAATTACAGTCGACTCAATCGCCGCTGTAGAAATGAACGAAGCCTTTGCCATTCAATCCATGGCCTGCATCGACGAACTAAAATTCCCGCCGCACATTGTGAACACCATGGGTGGAGCCCTGGCCTTGGGACACCCTCTGGGAGCCAGCGGCCTGCGCCTGCTGATGTCGCTGCACGAACGGCTTAAACGCCTGACAGCGGAAACCAGCGCAACAAATCTGGGGTTAGCCACCCTTTGCATTGGCGGCGGTCAAGGAATCGCCATGCTTTGTGAATTTGTCACAGCGGAGGAATCCCATGGAAAAGGCATTTGAAGCCGCAATTTCTGCCCAACGCAAAAATCTTGGAATGGAATTTCCCGCAGTCATTGGATACGGGAAAAAAATCGGATCTGTTGATCATATTGATTCGATCAATCCATCAAACACTTCCGAGCACCTGCATCGCTTTGGCGCATTTCCACTTGCGGCCCTTGACGAAATGGTGGACCTGTCGACAAAAGCTCAAAAATCTTGGGCCGCGCAATCGTGGGAAGATCGCATTACGGTCGTTCGTCGTGCGGCATCCATCATCCGCACCCGCAGGATGGAACTTTCTGCTGCGGTCTGCCTTGAAGCCGGCAAAAATCGCATTGAATCTTTCGGCGATGTCGACGAGTCAGCCGACCTCCTCGATTACTATGCGGATCAAGTGGTGGCGGCCGGGGGCCATTTTCGCCCGCTAAAGCGCCTGCTGCCCAACGAGGAAACCGGAAGTTTTCTGAGGCCCTACGGGGTTTTTGCCGTAATCTCGCCCTTCAATTTCCCGGCAGCACTGGCGGCCGGCATGTCCGGTGCTGCAATCCTCGGTGGCAACTCTGTCATCCTGAAACCAAGCGAAGAGACACCTTGGACCGGTGAACTGCTGCTCGGCGTGATGCGAGACTCCGGGCTGCCCGAGGGGGTCTTCCAAATTTGCCAGGGTCGCGGCCAGTCCATTGGCGCAGCCCTCGTTTCCCACCACGGGATCGCCGGTGTTGCCTTCACCGGCAGCGTGAAAACAGGGATGGAAATCCATCGCACCTGCGGTAGTGGCCGTTGGATCAAGCCTTGTTTGATGGAACTCGGCGGAAAAAATGGCGCCATCATCATGCCAAGCGCAAACTTGGACGAGGCAGCGGAAGGCTGCGTCAAATCAGCCTTTGGCCTCACCGGGCAAAAGTGCAGCGCCCTCTCCCGGATTATGGTCCATGCCGACATCAGGAAAGAATTCACCACCAAACTTCTTGAACGCGCTGCGACATGGAAAGTCGCGGAAGCCTCGGCAGCCGACTGCGGCCTTGGACCCGTCATCAATGCCGCTGGCGTTGCGCGCAATGATCGCGCCATCGCCTTGGCGTCGACAAATGGCGGCAAGATCATTTACCGTCATGAAAACTGCGCAGACCGTTTGCCTTTGCCTGCCGGTCACTATGTGATGCCGACTTTTGCTGAGCTGGATCCCAATCATGATTTGATGCAGCAAGAACTTTTCCTGCCTTTTGCCGGGCTGACTGAAGTCCGTTCGCTGGATCAAGCACTTGCCATCCTAAATCAGACGGACTTTGGCCTGACGGCAGGAATTTTTTCCCGTGACGACCGCGACATCACACGATTCTTTGACGAGGCTGAGGCCGGCGTTCTCTATGCCAATCGGAAAACCGGTGCAACCACCGGGGCGTGGCCTGGCGTACAATCGTTTTGCGGATGGAAGGCCAGCGGCGCCAGCGGCAAGGGTGGATGCGGCCCATATTATGTAGAGCAATTCATGCGGGAACAATCCCGCACAAGGATGAGGTGAATCCATGCGCCCCCTAATCAAGACAGCACTGCCTGGACCACGCGGCAAAGCCATCATTGCACAGGACGAATCCTGCACGTCCCCCTCCTACATCAAAGAATACCCGCTGGTTGCTGACCGCGGCCAAGGTTGTTTCATCGACGATGTCGATGGCAATCGATTCCTGGACATGATGGCAGGGATCGCCGTCAGCTCCACCGGTTATGCCCATCCACACGTCATGGGAGCCGTAAGGGAATCGCTGGAAAAGGTCTGGCACATTTGTGGCACTGATTTCTATACGGAATCTTTTTCACGCCTCTGCACAAAGTTATCCGGCTACGTCCCGGGTATGGGTAAAAAGCGTGTGTTTTTGACCAACTCGGGAACCGAGGCCATCGAAGGTGCGATCAAGTTGGCGCGCTTTCATACAAAACGCAAAGGCCTGATGTCTTTTTACGGCGGATTCCATGGCCGGACGATGGGGGCCTTGTCGCTGACAGCCTCCAAGATCCGCCAGCGTGAGCACTTTGGCCCCTTTCTGCCCGGCGTTGTTCACGCTGAATATCCCGATGTCCTGCGCCGTCCGGAAGGGATGACACCAGAAGAATGCGGACTTGAAGCAATCCGTAAAATTGAAAAGCAGCTATTCAATCGCGTGGTCAGTCCCGACGAATTGGCCGCCATTTTTGTCGAACCAATTCAAGGCGAAGGCGGATACGTAGTCCCGCCAAAATCCTTTTTAAAGGGCCTGCGCGGACTTTGTGATCGCCACGGAATCATGCTGGTATTTGACGAGGTTCAAAGTGGCGTGGGGCGGACTGGCCAGATGTATGCAGCAGACTACTTCGACGTTGCTCCGGATATCCTGCTGACGGCGAAGGGGTTGGGATCGGGACTTCCCATTGGGGCCATCATCGCCCGCGAGGAAGTCATGGACTGGACCCGCGGCAGTCACGGCAGCACTTTCGGTGGCAACAACGTCAGCTGTGCGGCGGCGATCGCAACGCTGGAAGTCGTCGAAAAAATCCTGCCAGAGATTCGCCAGAACGGCGAGCTCCTGACCAGCGGCCTAAGGAAACTCGCCGAACGTCACCCCTGCATCATGGATGTGCGTGGACCTGGATTCATGATTGGTATGGAATTGGCAGACCCGGTCACCAAACAATCGATCCCCAATGCCATGGCAGAACTGGAACAAATGGCGTTTCGCGAAGGTCTTTTGCTCCTGGGCTGCGGCGCCTCGACCATTCGTTTTGCACCACCTTTGATTTGTGGGCCTCACGAAATCGCCATCGCCCTTGAGATCCTGGACCGATGCCTTGCCCGGTGCCTTACTCCGTCATCCTGAGCGCGTACGTCATCCTGACCCTGAGCGTAGCGAAGGGGAAGGATCCTTTCTTCAACCCGTCATCCTTCCCCGCTTCAGTGCCGACCCACATGACGAAGGTACCACCTGATGTTGACCTTGAAGACGCAGGACAATGACTCAGAGTTTATGAATTCAATGCCGGACACGATATGGCGGTCAGTCTCTAACGACGACAGTGCCGGCAATGTGGTCATGGAGCGTTCTCATTTTTGGGTCAAACAGTGCCATGAAAAAACCTACCCCAAAAAGGATACCCGAAAGCATTCCTGCAAAGTATCGGATCAGAAATACACTACGAGGAGGCTTCTTTCCGTCCAGGGTCTCCAAATGCATTCGCATGACCTTGCGACCGATTGTGTAGCCCCATTGATGTTGAAAATAGACGAAATAGAAAAACCCAATAACCAATTGGAGCAGAAGTCCGATGACCGGCAAAAAAACGCCGATCAGACTGGCAAAAAACAAGATAGCACCGTCAATTGCAATGGCGATGAAACGTTCGGCGAAATTTGGAAAATGGCGTCGCAACTTTTCGCCGTAGACTGGTTTCTCATCGAACATGGCCCGGTAAAGCATAGGCTTTTCGGTTCCAGCAGCGGATGCCGCTGTGGACAGTGGATCGGAGATGAATGGGTTTGAATCCTCGGCAGAAAGGATTCCTGCATCTCTTAGTTTGATCCATTCAGTTTTATCTTCCCGGCGAAGTTCCGTATCCAATGAAATCGCACGCTTCTTAAATGCGGCGCGAAGTTGTTCTTCCGTGCCAGGTCCGGATTCTTTTCCGTTACGCCGCAAATACCACTGTTGAGTCATCCAAACTCCCAACTGATTTGTTTCCAAAGTAATGTCGTTACTATGCCGCCTATGAACCCAACGATCCCGGCTTGGCGTTTAGCGCTTGCCGAAGCACGATTGCCACCGCCCTCGATTCTTACAGCTAAACACCATTAACTGCTCCCTTTTAGTGTCCATTTAAAGGGGCGGTTTATGAGTTTTCATCAAGGGCGCCCGACGTATCCGAGGATGCCGCCGTTGGTTCCCGTTCCCTCGCAACTGTTGTCGAGCGAAATCCATTGCTGGTTATCGCTGCAAGCTGCTTGCGGTGAATAATCGACGCACCTGTGGATGCATCGATAAATTGCAGCTGAGGCGGGGGCACCAAAATCAGACCCTGAGATTTTCCAGACAGGGCCCTCCTTAGCATAGGGGTTGCCTGGATCTTCCTCTGGTTGCAAGTAGTAGTGGTGGAACCCCGTGGGGCTGTTCGTGTACCAGCGATACAGTTGCTTGTCGCCACCGGCGAGGGCGTTGAAGTAGGGGCCACCACCTTCGACGGAATAATTGGCCTGCGCGCATTCGGTGCGATCGGTCACGTAGATCCGGTTGATGTATTCCTTGCCGACAGGGATGGGTGCTACGCACCGGTAAACTGGGATGATACCCTGGCAAACTCCGCGGACAGAGACTTTGTTAGCCGGGCAGTTTGCCGCTTGCACGCTGGATTCCAGGCTGCCACCGCCATTGGAACCAAATGTATTTTGCGAGGTGTCGGCAAAAGAACGCTCAGGTTGCGTTGGGGCCTTCGGTGAGCACGCCGCCAGTTGCAGTGACCATGACAGAATTATTAGAAAGAGATATTTCATTAGTCATCTTATCGGGTTTTGCCGCAGAATTCCTGAGAGGATCTTTCGATGTTTCCACCTGCATCCGACGCAGGTGGCTATAACCATCCGTAACTCATAGGGTTCCTGCAAGGCACTCGCCATCCTGAGCGCAGCGAAGGATCCTTTCTTCGCCGCTTCAGGACTTGCTCCGGAATAACCAAAAAAATACTAAAAGTGGGCTGTTATTGAATTCAACCCGGATCTAAATTCATTTTCCCCCAAGCAACGAACTTCGCACTGACCGCACATCTAAAATACTCTCAATCATTGACGCCAGGCTCGTCAGAAGTGGCAGGACAAATCCCCAGTAGTTTAGCCTAAAGAAGAATGCTGAGCCCACCATGACACCCGCAACAAATCCTAAAAGAAGGTTAATCCGGCGCGAATTTGTCCGCACTTCTTTCCGATGAATATCAAGGTTGGATCTGCTACGAAGCGCTCGCACAAATCCAATACCAATATCGGTAGTCGTACCTGTCAAGTGCGTTGGACGAACAGAAGATCCCGTCAAGGATGAAACTGCAGCATTTTGGACTCCACAAATCATGCACAGCAGCGCAATTTGAATATAGTCAGCTTGAATATTCTCAGTCACTCCAAATGGACCAAAGTGTCCCGTATTGCCAAAAATAACGATGACCAACAAGGCCACGGCAACGATCCCCATGGTCCACGCAAAGTTTTTTGAAATGCGTTGATCCGTGGTGTCTTGTTCGGTGAAAGCCGCGCTGATGATGGCGCCTAACAGAAAAAAGGCGGGAATCGATAAGGCACTCAATGCCTCTTGCCACGCACGTTGACCAAAATTTAATCCGGAAATCGTAACAAAGCCTGTGACATGAGACACAAATCGCTGGCAGGAAAGAAACCCCCCGGCATTGATCGCGCCTGCAGTAAACGAGAGGTTAAACCACGACAATTGCCCCCGAAAAGGAACGTCATCGGTTATTTTGTATCGCCTCACAGCCTCACCCCCCGGGGATTTTTTCCAGCAAGTGTAGCATTGCCGTCAAAAACGCACCCGATTTCATAGGTGTCTCTATCATTGACTTCGAAGGCATGGTTAGTGATCGAGGCAGCTGTGGATGCATCGATAAATCGCTGCCGCGGCGGGGGTACCAAAATCAGATCCCGAGATTGATCTGGACGATGTGGTGGGGTGAGATCCACTTGATCGTTGGAACTGGTGCGACCGTGAGTCCCCAATGATCGCAGAATATCCTGAGCGCGCACGTCATCTTGATCGCACACGTCATCTTGATCGCACACGTCATCCTGAGCGCAGCGAAGGATCATTTCTTCGCGGCTTCAGGACCTTCTTTTCTGGCCTTTTCCATTTCCCCATGCCTCTGGCGTTCTACATCGCGGAATGCCTTCATGCCTTCATGGCATTTTTTCATTGCGTCCTGATCAGACGCCCCGGCAACACAAGCACGATGCTCTTGCATCTTCGCGATACGCTGGTCAATATCCGAAAGGACCTTGGATTTGCGTTCTTCAAACTTTGGGCCGGGAGCAGCCAAAACGGCGCCAGAAAATCCCACGACCACCACCAATGACATTAAACCTCTTGCGACACTTGCAACTTGCATAAAGTCTCCTTCATTCATTTCAGCTTGTTATGTGAACCATCACAATATGGTTTATTTGCACTTTGCTTGCATCCACACCATGCGACTTTTTTTGCCTCGTCCAGATGAACAAATTCTGGATAGAAGCCAGTACCGGCATGGGAGCCGTCGCAGTAAGGCTGTTTTTTTGAAACACCACAGCTACACCAAACTTTTTTGCCGGCAGTTTCTTCCACGATATACGGCCCATTTTTCGCAATTTTTGGCGAGTCCATGATTTTGCTCCATCAATGAATCTTTCGCCTAACGTAGCACCGTTAACGCCTTGATTGCAAAGTTGGCCGTTGCATCATCCCTGGTTAAATCGACCCACTTGCCAGCCTTCAGGTACCGGCTTTCTCCGGCTGATGCCTTGGACTTCACGACCGTCTTGACTTTCGGACCACACAGCAAGACGGGCACATTTGAAGTTCGGTCAAAAGCGTGTCCACCTTTGCCAAGCTCAACACTGACGTGGAATTGCTGGCCCGGTTCAAGCGCTACTTCCCACGGCAGGTCTACGGTATGAAATCCCTTGTTGGCCTCTTTGCCGCCAACCCAGGCCACTTCATTGCCAAGCACCGCTCCATCGAAAACCTTATAAATGCGAACCATATAGTCGCTGTCATGCTCGGTCGTGTAGAAACTCACCGCCTTCAAATACTCCTGCGCGGAAAGCCCCATTGGATTGCGCCGGGAAGGTCCTTTGGCGGTGAAGGAATTTACGGCATGAAGGACACCTTTTTTTGTGTCGCGCCAGCCGTGGTAATCATGAAAATAAATGCGGTCGTAAGCCAGGCGCTCGACATCGCGGAATGCAACAGCACCCATGTCAGGGTGTCGCCCCGCAACCTTGTCTTCATACGAGATCCAAAAGTAGCCTTGCTTGCCCCACTCTTTGCCCCAGCTGTTTTTGATGAGCCATGCGCCCGGTTTTGCCGCCTGGGTTTTCTTGGTGTCATCCCAACCCGCGATAGCGACGGCGTGATTTGCCTCGTCCGTATTTGCCACGGGCTGGTAAAACGTGGCGTTAGTCTGATTGAAAAATTTACTCGCCCATGACAAGGCTGTGCCAACAACCCCGTGGCTCACAAGAGCCTCTTTGATGCGCTTGTGCGCATCGGCGCGATCTGCAGAGGCAAGCCATTCGGCGTGGCGCGGATAGTAATGATGATAACCCGCCGCAGAATCTGCGGGAGCACTGCTGAAGCTCTGGCCATCAATATCGCGCACCGCACCGCCGCGGGCCAGGTAAGCCGTTGCGACCAGAAAATCACCACCTTCATGAACCGTTAGGCCATTTTTTTCAGGCGCAGCATCGGCGTTGAAATGCAAATTGAAGCCATTCCACCAGTCCAAATGGTATTCAGCCAGGTTGGCTTCACCAGGCTCCTGCTGATTTTCCCATTCCCCACTGACCATGAGGTTGCTCTCCAGCGCTGCGGCCGTGGCATGGGTCCAACAAGTGCCGCCACTTTGACTTTTCACGGCAGACACCAGATTTTTACCAGCGACATCGCGCAAGTCAAACGCAGCAGGCGTCGCAGCGGCACTTGCACCAAAGCCAAAACTAAATCCAAGACTAGAGGCCATGCAACCAATTGCGATTGGCAAAAAACGCTCAAAAGCCTTCACAGAATCCCCCTGGGGTGGTTCATGGAAAAAATTTCGGTTCGTTCTCTATATTAACTGAAGTTGCAAAAAAATGGTCGGAGGCAGGGATGAAAAGAAAGGATCCTTCGCTAACGCTCAGGATGACGCGGGGAAGAAAGGATCCTTCGCTAACGCTCAGGATGACGGGTTTCGCCCAGGATCGCCGCCAGGCGGTCGTGGGGCAAGGCATGGGCCGTGTTGCCGTCGCGTCCGATGACGGTTTTGCCAGCAAGCATCGCGTTCAAGACGGCTTCTTCCGTCGCATCGGCCGCCGCCTCAAATAGATCGTTCATCCAAAAGTCAGAAATCGCACGCGCCGTGTATTCGGCTTGTTCCGGATAGTGCGGAATCCGGTTGGCCGTGGAAAACGCCACGGCGATGTCGCCACTGCCGTGATAGGCAATGCCGCCTGTGCGGGCCAAACCCAACATCGCCCTCTTGGCCATCCGCGACAACTGCCGCGCATCACACGGTGCATCTGTGGCGATCACAACCGTAATCGATCCCTCCTGGCCACGGGTTGGCATCAGATCGCTGATGATCTCGCCCACCATGTGCCCTTTGATGCGCAGGTTGTGCCGCCGGCCGTGATTGGAATTCACAATCACGCCGATTTTATAATCACGCACACAACGTGACGATGTTCCGATACCGCCCTTGAAGTCATAGGTCATCATCCCCGTCCCGGCACCAACCGCACCCTCTGCCACGGGGCCCGATGCCGCAATCGCAAGGGCCTCCTTCACATGGGCGGGTTTGACATGCATCCCGCGGGAATCATTTAGCGTCGAATCGTCGCACTCAAGGACCATCGGGGTCGGCGTATCATCGGTGATGCCGAGGGCAGGATAACGTTCCAACATCCACTCGAGGAGACCGATATGGGCGGCCGACACGGAGAGTGTGTTGGTGAACAGGATCGGGTTCTCCAAGATCCCGGACTCCTGGACCCACATCAACCCGGCAGCCTCGCCCGTGCCATTAAGGATGAATGAACCGGCGGCAAGCTTTTGATGCCATAAATCCCCGTCCGCTGGAATGATCGCCGTCACCCCGGTGCGCACTGGCCCCTCGCCAATAACCAGCCTGCCGTCGCCGTGGTCAAGGGTCACATGACCGACACGAACGCCTGCAACATCTGTGATGGCGTTGAATGGACCCGGTTTGAAAGATCCAATCTGGATACCAAAATCACGTAGGCGCTTGGCTGCCGGATTGTTCTTCACGTTGCGACTCCAGTTCGAGAAAAACGGACACGAAATTTGTACCACAATCATTCGGGAAATCCCCTCCAAGGGGCAGCACCCCGGCACTTTTTGCCTGACTTGATGGGCACAAAATGCCGAGTGCAAAATAAAAAATCAATGATTACGGACGGTTATTAATTAAGTCCAGCCGGCTTGCTAAGTATCCTCACACGGCTGACGACTCCTGACATTGGAGCGACATGGAGTTGCTCGTCACAAGACAGGAGGTCTGAATCATGGGTCTGCGTATTCGTACAAACGTGTCGTCCTTGAACGCTCAGCGTCGCTTGGAATCATCGACCGAAGCCATGGGAAACTCAGCGTCAAAGCTGGCTTCCGGTGAGCGAATCAATCGTGCCGCCGACGATGCCGCCGGTTTGGCAATCTCTGACAACTTGCGTGCCGATGTTCGGTCCCTTTCCCAGGCACGCCGCAACGCCAACGATGGTATCTCCCTCGTTCAGACCGCAGAAGGCGGCCTGATGGAGACCACCAACATGTTGGCCCGCCTTCGTGAATTGGCTGTGCAGTCTGCGAGTGATACGATCGGAGTCACCGAGCGTGGCTTTCTCGACCGTGAATTCCGCGCCCTGAAAGACGAAATCGACCGGATCGCCTTGTCCACCGAGTTCAACGGCACCCGCCTCCTCGTTGGCCAGAACGATATCAATGATGACCTTAAGGGCGGCAACAGCTTCCCGCTCGAAATCCAGGTCAGCAAGGATTACTACCAGGGTTCAGATGCACTGGGCGAAGCAAACCCGGTCAACATCATCCGCATCGACTTGCAGAAGCTCAATGCCACCAGCTACGGCGAAGGTGGTCTTGGCCTGGGCAAGCAAGAAGACGGAGCCCGCATCGACAGCAAGACTGGGGCTCAGAACTCGATCTCGACTCTGGATACTGCAATCACCCAGATCAACGACTACCGGTCGTACCTGGGTTCCATCCAGAACCGTTTGACGACCACTGTGTCCAACTTGGGTTCGCAGGTTGAAAACCTTGAGACCGCTCGTAGCCGCATGCGTGATACGGATTTCGCTGCAGAGACGGCAAACTACACCCAGTCCAAGATCCTGCAGCAGGCAGGTACCTCGGTGTTGGCTCAGGCGAATCAGCAGCCGCAAGTGGCTCTGGGATTGCTCCAGAATCTGTAAAATGTTCGATGATCAATGGCTCCTGTCGAAAATCCTGGAATTTTGTCCAATCCAAAATTTCAGGAGGCCTGACAGGGGCCTTCTTCTTGCTGTTTAAACCCTATTTAAGTGATTGTTTAAGGCCTTACTTCAGAAGTAGTCTAAAGGCTCGATTTTCAGGAGCTTTTCCGTGCCTCGTAAATTCAATTCCGTAAGAATCATCGGTGTCCCATCGGATCTTGGCGCCAACATCCGCGGCGCGAACGTTGGCCCATCTGCAGTGCGGATTGCTGGCCTGCACGATAAAATTTCGGTGCTCGGATACAAAATAGAAGATGCCGGAGACATTCTGGTCCCGATCCGGGAGACCCTGCCCGAGAGCGCTGCGAAAGAAAAATACCTGACCACCATCACTGATGTGTGCGACCTGCTCCGCATGGAAGTCGAAATGTCGCTAGACCGCGATATGCTGCCCATCGTGATTGGGGGTGATCACTCGATCGCCATGGGAACGATCAGCGGAACGAGTTCGTTTTACCGTAAAAAAAACCAAAGCATCGGCCTGATCTGGGTTGATGCCCATGCCGACATGAACACTCCGGCAAGTTCCCCGACCGGAAACCTTCACGGGATGCCCCTTTCGACATTGCTTGGAAAGGGGATTCCACAACTCGTCGAACTCGGCGGATTCGCTGAAAAATTGCGTCCTGAAAACGTGGCCCTGATCGGTATCCGGACACTTGATCATGAAGAGAAGAGGATTTGCCGTGAAAGCGGGATTCGATACTTCACCATGCGTGAAATCGATGAACGCGGAATGGCAGCCATCATGAAAGAAGCCGTTGCCGTTGCCTCCAAGGGAACCTCGGGAATTCATCTTTCATTTGACGTCGACGGCATCGACCCCCTCTACGCCCCTGGGGTCAGCACTCCAGTCACCGGTGGTTTGAGTTACCGCGAAGCCCATCTGGCCCTCGAGATGATTGCGGACACTGGCATGCTCACTTCAATGGAATTCGTTGAGTTAAACCCCATGCGCGATGTGGCACACAAGACTGCTGAACTTCTGGTGGAGTTGGTGCAGTCGGCCCTCGGTAAATCGATTGTCTGAATTTTCATGACGACCAAAGCCCCATCTTTTGAACTTCTAAAAACCGACGGCGCAGCCCGGCGCGGACGTTTGCGACTCCACCATGGTGTGGTGGAGACACCGATTTTTATGCCTGTCGGCACCGTTGGATCGGTGAAGACGCTTGTTCCTGAGGACCTGCACACGGCCGGCGCACAAATCATCCTGGGCAATACTTATCACTTGTTTTTGCGTCCCGGCATGGAAGTCATCAAACACTTTGGTGGCTTGCACAAGTTCATCGGCTGGGACAAACCGATGCTTTCCGATAGCGGTGGATTCCAGATTTTCAGCCTTGGCGCCCTCAATAAACTGACGGAATCGGGCGCGGAATTTCAGAGCCACATTGATGGCCAGCGTTTCAAACTCACTCCAGAATCCGCCGTCGAGATCCAGGAAACCCTGGGCACCGACATTCACATGGTTCTCGACGAATGCACGCCCTACCCGGCAACGCCAGATCAAGCGAGAGCCTCGATGGAACGATCCATGCGGTGGGCCAAACGTTGCCGCGAGGCAAAATCCCGCAGCGAACTGGCCCAATTTGGAATCGTCCAGGGCGGCATGCACGAAGACCTGCGCAAGGCCAGCATCGAGGCCCTGACCGCCATTGGCTTTGAAGGCTATGCGATCGGTGGACTCAGTGTCGGCGAGCCGAAAGAAGACATGCATCGCATCACCGAGGCCTGCACACCCTTGATGCCAGCCGACAAGCCACGTTACCTGATGGGCGTCGGTACGCCCCTGGATCTCATTGAAGGAGTCGCACGCGGGATCGACATGTTTGACTGTGTCATGCCGACTCGGAATGGCCGCAATGGAACCCTGTTCACTTCCCTTGGCAAAGTGAACATCAAAAACTTAAAGCACCGCCTTGATGAAAACCCGCTGGACCCTGCGTGCAAGTGCTACACATGCACAAATTTCACGCGCGGATACCTGCGTCACCTGTTCATTTCAGGTGAAATCACCGGACTTCGTCTCCTGACCCTGCACAATGTGACTTTTTATCTGGACCTGATGGCCGAGATCCGCAAAGCCATTGAGTCCCAATCATTTGACGCCGTTGCGGCAAAGTATCGGGCGATTTACCAGACTTAAAATCAAAGCAATATCAGCCTCTTAATCAGAAAAAAAAGACTTCCTTAAGATCCAAGACGGAAAAGCCGTTAACAAGAGATCAATTTATTGGGAGTTCAAATGCTTGTCCTCAAACGCTCGATTGGCAGTGGCGTCGCCCTTAAAGCCGCACTTAACATTGCCCTCACCGGGCTGGCTCTAGGCACTGCAGGCTGCTCCATTACAGTTACCGACGACACAGGAACCACGGACTCATCCGAGTACAACACCTCTGACAATTCAAACGCCATGGCGATGCCGCCGGGCACCAATGCTGCCGCAAAAATCACACTACCGATGGAACTGATTTCCAGCGATCGCAGCAACGGCGGCATGGCTGGAAAAACCAGTGAGGTCGGGATATTTCCTGACGAAGCGACACCCACAAAAATTTCTTTGGGATGCGTACTTAAATCGCCAAACGCCCGCGACGGGGCATTGGTCATGGGACAGGTAAATGTGGACGCAGAACTACTGGAAGTCGTCGGCGCAAGCGATACCGAAACCAAAGTCGTTGCGTCTCTTCAGCGTGGGGTGCGATGTGCTGATTTTGTTTTGAGCATGCAAAATTTACCAGTCGGCAAGACCCTGATTTTTGCAGCAACCATCGGCAACCAACTGGGAGCGTTCTCGGGCCAAACCGAACCGTTCGTGTTCAAAGGTCAGGAGACGCTGCATTTGGCCCTGAAAATGAAACCCGTACCAACCGGCGCAGATGCTATCGTGGATGTTTCCTTCGACACCCATTCAGGCGGTCAGGTCGTTAATCGGCACGACCGGCGTGACCGGCGCCATGGGATGCAGATCCTCAAGCTGCTGTTCAAGGAACAGGCTGCGGTAAACCTAAACCAGATTTTGCTCAAAAATGCGCCCGACTCAAAAAAGACTGAACTGTGCAGGCGCGACAATACAGAATGCCACTCAATGATCCGGTACGAGTCTGCGAGGTGTATCATGATCACAAAGCAGTGCACTTTGAATGGCACTGCCTTGGTCGAAGCTGAATCGGCAAGCCTCTACGAGGCTTTGTCAAAAGCATCGCAGTCACTGATTCAAGACAGGACCAGAATGGCTGTCCACGCCCTGATGTGCCAAACGATCAAAAGGCAAAAAGATCCACAGGCTCCTGCCGAAGAAGCCACATTCTGCTACGGCATCCCGGGGATCGGACCTGAATTGGACGGAAGGATCACGATCCAATAGGCAGGGAACTGTTAGTTCAGGACCCAGCGAAACGGCACAGACAAGCCCACCGCAACAAACGTCGCGGAGTCGCCAAAGACCAAATGAGGTACTGCGGCGACTCCGATTTCAAGCGGGGTGTCCTTGATGTGCCAGTTCACCCCAAAGGGCAACCTTCCGGCCACGAGGCCCAAACCACCAAGAGAATAAACCTCGGCCCCAAATCCGTAAAAAATATCAGGTTCTACGCTGGAACCTTTTTTACGCGGATAAATCTTGCAGTAATCGGCACCAACGGAAACACCGCCATAAAACCAGCCGGAACCCAAATCGAACTGGACGAAAGTTTCGGGATCCAAATCGGTTCGCAGGGACAGGCCATGGTAACCCAGGTCAATTCCGACTGCCGTCTTACCAAAAGCAAACGGGGCCTGCAGTGCGATTGCACCGGCCAGCCCCGCCGCCGAACATAGAATTGTGATTTTAGACGTAAGCCGAATCCCCGCCCGAGGCGATGATGATTTTGCCTTCTTCTTCGAGTTTGCGCGCAACCTGAACAATTTCATATTGAATTGCCTCAACATCCGAGAGCTTGACGGCCGCCATGGCCTCCATATCTTCGCGCAGCATCTTTGATGCACGCTCTGACATGTTTTTAAATACCAGTTCTCGTACCGCCTCGGAAGCAGTCTTAAGGGCGATTTTCCATTTATCGACCTGAACGGCCTTGACCAGTTCCTGAATGCCCCGGTCATCGATTTTCACAAGGTCATCGAAGGTGAACATCAACTGCCGGATTCGTTCTGCCAATTCAGGATCCCGCTCCTCCAGGCCATCCAGGATGGTTTCCTCCGTTGCGCCGTCGATCAAATTGAGCATCTCGGCAATTGGCTCCACGCCGCCAATCTTCTGGGTTGAGATCGAACCAAGTGCATTGATTTCGGCTCGCAATACATCGTCAATCTCGTCAATGATCTCTGGCGCAACAGCGTCAAGGCTTGCAATGCGGATCAAAATTTCTGTCCGGATGCTCTCCGGCAAAAGTTTAATCGTGTCACCGCACTTCCGTGCATCGAGATGGGCCAAGATCAGAGCGATGGTCTGAGGATGTTCGTTGCGAATAAAATTGGACAGCGTGCGGGCATCGACCAGCTCAAGGGCATCCAGGTTCGATGAGGATCCAAGGGCAAGTTGATTGATGAGATCGTCACCGTCGCTGCCCTTGAAGGCACTTCCAATGACCTTTTTGGTGAAGTCATTTCCACCATAAAAGAATTTCCGGTTCTGCTGCAGGACTGCGTAGAACTCGCCCATCACGGTTTCAACGACGTCGTTCTCCATGCGGCCAAGGCGACTCATCGCCGCACCGATTCGCTTGATCTCGAATTCGGTCATATTTTTGAAGATTTCGGCTGAAATCTCCTCACCGAATGAGAGCAGCAGGATGGCGGCCTTTTGGGCACCGGTAAACTTCTGATTGGCCATGAGCACCGTCCAAATGGTTTTCTTTTATTTTACCCTGAACTGGCTCAAAGTCGTGCGCTTCCCGGCTTCCCGCCTGTCAAACTGGTTGACACCTGTCACCAATGGAGTTTCCTCTGCGCTTTTTTCACCAGGCAAGTTTTTTTAAATAACTAAGCAAATACGGGCTATTACAATAAAGATGCGGACCACGCCAGGGATCGCCGGCTCTGGAACAGGCCTTGCTCCTGTCTGGTTAGAAACGCCTTGATGGCCCAGATCTTCTTGTTGATGTTGTGGAGCTGCCCTCTGATGTTGCTGAACCGGAAAACGACTTGGTGTACTGCCTTTGGAATCTCTATTGCCTTGGCCGCGGCCGGCTCAGTCCTGAGCGGCAGAGCCTACGCCCAAGGGTCTTCCGAATCCGTTGGTTCGGAAAATCAGGTCGCTCCGAAATTCAATGAAAAAATACGCCTTGAAGTGCGCGAGTCCCTCCGTACCGACAGCATGATCCATGATGCTGAGCAATTTGATTTACAGCGCAAGAAGGTTGCCAATGCGGATGACTGCCTTCCACTCTTTGTTCGACAAATGGCACAACTTCGAGTCCTTTACATGCACTGCTCCGCCGAAGCCTTGAAGGAAGACTCAAAATCACGCAAGGTCACGGAAACCTTTACCGTCTCCGAGGATCTGGCACGGCGCTTCAACTTTTGGCGACGCGTCTACGGCCTCTGGGCCAAAGATCAGTATGTCCTGCACAGCTCTGAATACCCGGAAGTGATCCTGGAAATCATCGACGCCAGCAAAGTCTACAAAACGGACTTTCTCGGCCGCGAAGCCCAAGCAGAACGCTTTGTGTCAAACATCGCCTCCATGCGCCGGGCAAACTACCGCAGTCTCCTGATGCAGTTGCATCGTGATCGCAAAAAAGATCCGAAATCTATGTCTCCCGCGCTTCAACGCATTGCAACATTGTTTGACCGTATCCATGATCCGATGAAGTATTCCAAGGCGGCCGGGTCTTTGCGAATGCAGCGTGGTCAGCGCGATTTCATTGCAAACGGACTTACCGTCGGCCCTAAATACCTGCACGCCATTGAAGCTGCTTTCCAGGAACAGGGTGTTCCGAAAGAGCTCTCGCGCCTGGCCTACATCGAATCGTCATTTAATCTTCTTGCCATGTCGAAAGTCGGTGCCTCTGGCGTTTATCAGATCATGCCCGAGACCGGGCGTCAGTATTTGAGGATGATCCCAGGCATCGACGAGCGCAATGAACCTATCAAGGCCGCGACAGCCGCCGCAAAACTGCTCAAACTTAATTACGCCATCCTGGGTTCATGGCCTCTGGCAGTCACGGCGTACAACCACGGGGTGGGTGGTTTACAAAAGGCTGTCCGAAAAAGCGGCAGCACAGATCTTGGCTACATGGTTAAGCACTATTCGAATCCACAGTTTCAGTTTGCCTCGAAAAATTTCTTTTGCGGATTTCTTGCGATCCTTGCGACCCTGCAGGAAAGTGAAAAATTATTTCCTGACGTTGCGATTGCCACACCAGTCAAATTTCAGATGGTGAAATTAACCAAACCCCAAACGCTGGCAGCAGCAGCAAAAACCAACGCCAGCACAGTCGATGAACTTCTAGCCCTCAATCGTGACATTCAGCGTAGCTATGCAAAATCTGGCGGCCTGTTACCGCGCGGGTACAACCTGAAGATTCCACCGGCAGCCCCGGCTGAACTTGCAGCCGTTTCCACCGACCAGACTCGCCCAGCCACGGGGGCCCTCAAACCGTGAGGCAACTTTCAGCAATCACATCTGCATTTGCTGTTGCGGGTCTGATGGCCTCATGCAGCCAGCAAAAAATCGGTGAATTGATCAATGGCAAGCGCCATGCGCCAGAGATTGTTGACGTAGTCGACGGCCGAGACGCAGATCTGAACTTCATGAAAATCTATATCGATCTCGATGATGCCGGGCTCACTGTTCGCATTTACAACACGCCAGCCAATTCAGAAATATTTTGTGGAATCGACGAACATGATCCATCGCCTTGTCGTCATGGTGACCGATTTGACCGCCCGTCTTCGGGCGAACACCGGATCACAGTGACGGCACGCAACAATGGCAAGACCATTGATTCTGCCATTGCGAAATTCACCATTGTTCCCGGCTCCAACGAAAACCAGACCATCGGATCTGGTGATCCCGCGCACCCCTTGGCCATGAAGGTTTCTAATTCAGATTTCGCCAATGGCAATCCGGTTCCTGTCAGCCGGGCTTTTACAGTCAATTTTTCATTTGCCCAGACACCGCCTTGTGAAAATCCCGTGTTGCGTTGCGCCATGGATTCCGTTTCCAGCATCTGGTCCCTTTGCGACACCAGGGAACGCCGCCGTGTGATCCCTGCCTACTTGATGGCAAACGGCTCCCAGACCCTTTATGCACAGGCAAGTTGCGGCGATCTCAGCGGTCCATTGCTGCGCGTCCAGTGGTACGGCGTTCCTGACAACTACCAGCCACTGATGCCCCAAATTGAACGCGATGAATCCGACGGGCGCCTTGTTTCCCTGGCACGCGAGCCGGATTGTCCGGCGAACGCGGTAATTTGGGAATGCCGCGTTGGCGGGTCATCCACCTCATGGGAGTCTTGTGCAAGTGGCAGCCGGATCGATGCCACAACAGCGAAGCGATATGATGCCCTTCGGGCCGTGTGCGGAAGCCAGCGCGGCCCTGCCATTTCACTTTAATTAAAAAACAATCATTTCAGCCGGTTGAACCAACTCTCCTCAGGATGAACGGACGGTGGTCGATAGCCTTTAAAGAAGCCTTTCATTCAAGGTGTCTTATGGCCAATGACCGGATCCGCGAGCAATTGCTCCATGCCAACAAGCTGATTTTCGTCAAAGCCTATGGCGAGGCGGAAGCCGTTCTTGACCGGATTTCCCATGATCCGAAAGGTCGCCTCGACATTCTCATTCATCTGCGCAGGATCGAACTGGCGCAGATGTTGGGAAATCTGCCCGAGCTGCGGCAAAACATGCTTCACAACTTCACGAGGATTTCCGCAACACTTTCACCTGAGGCGCGCGAACAGGCCGATGTGGTGTTTCAACTCACGATGGCCCTCGCCGACCAGCATAGTGGAACCGTCAGTCCCGCAGACGCCATGATCCGGTTCCAAGAATTGTTAAAGATCCACAAACCTCACCCGGCAATCCATTATGGCCTGGCGTTTGCTCTCGAGGGTTTGGGCAATAATGAACGTGCCATCTGGCACTATGAACAATCGATTCAGATCGATCCCGATTGGTATCCCTGCTACTTCGCCTTGAGCCAGCTGCACTACCAAAAAAAAGATGAGAAACACGGCGACGAGTACTTCTTTCAGTTTGAGCAAGCGGCTCCGTACAATGTCTACGGCAATTTTGAAACACACCGGAAACTCTACATGGAGTTTTTCGACGAGGAACAATTGGACAAGGCCGCCGAATCCGTGATGTCCCTTTCGGCATGGTGGCGGGAAAATCGCGGAAGAACTGCCGACGAGATCCTGGTCTATGAGTCGTTTGCCTTGGGCAGGATTGCTCAGGCAAAGGGATCTCTCGAGGAATTTAAAAATCGTTTCAACGAAGCCAGGCTATTGGCTCGCACCATGATGGAGTCGCTGGAAACCGAAGAAAACACCCTTTATTTCGTCGCCCGCTCGGCCGATGAATTTAACGAGCCTGAGCTGGCGTTTGAGGTTTACCGCCATGTCCTGAAGCGTAACGACTGCAATCCAAAACTGGTCCAGAAGATCGGCGGCCAATTTCTTTCAGCAGGCGAAGCCAGGATGGCCTGCGACCTCTTTCAAGATGCCTACAATGCCCTTCCCAATAGCCCCGAGATCCGGTTCTGTCTGCTCGTTGGCAGGTTGAAATTGGCCGGAGTCAATGTCGAGGAATACCTGATCTCTCGCGAACGCCTGAAGCAGGCGGTGGAAAATAATGGCGACAAGGTCGAGACCCTTGCTTTGCTGCACAGCCTCATGGCCAAGTTCCAAGACGACCCAGATATCCTTGGCAACGTCGCAGAAGTCTATTTAAAGATGGGGCACCTCACTAAGGCCACTCAATATTTTGACCGCATGTACGAACTGGACGGCAAAGCCCGCGCAACGGCAATCAAGTACGCCGGCTTCATAATGCAATACGGCGATCCCGACAAAGCGATGAAAATCCTGAACGAAGTCGCAGAAGAGCAACCGGGGTCAGGACCCACCGCCAACGTTGAAAAGCCAGAGATCTATTGGCTCAAGGCAAACTACTTTGCCCGCAAGACTGACTTCAAGGCCTCGACTGCAATCCTGCAAAAGGCCATAGCCTTGGACCCTTGGAACGTTTCTTATCTGCTCCAACTCAGCATTAACCTGCAAGAGATTGTCCGGGAGAAAGCCCCCGAAGAAGTCAGCGACGACGCCACACGAGACCCGGCATTAATCGCACTAAGTTCGGGTGGCGAGGCCACGATCGACTGGAACGATTTTGATCGCCGGACGAAACTGACAGAAAAAGCCCATATCTTTGATCTGGCTTACGCCCGGCGAAAGCTGCGTTTTCTTTACAGCAACGGCAATGTTGATTGCCTCGTCGAACTCATCCGGACATCCTGCCGCCACAGTCCCGAAATCGCGACCTACGAAATCATCCGCCTGCTGAACACAAACTATGACAGCCCAAGCCTGTATTGGGCCCTCGGTCTGCTTTTCAAGGAACTATGGCAGCTTGAGACTGCCGGCATGTGGTTGGAACAGGCTCTCCTTAATCCACACCTTGATGACATCACCAGGCGCCGGTCCCTTTTGGAGCTGGCTGATTCATACATCTGGCGAAACGTGAATTTAAAGAAGGCTGTTGAATTCGCAAAACTCGCCATTGAACTGGGCGAACGTGCCAATGGCCGGGCAATCACAGTCTTGGCCCACGCCTATTTGAAGCAAGGCAACATGCGCCAGGCGCAGACTTATTTGGAACAAGTCGACCATGACAAGGACGTTGAGGCGACCTTCTTGTTGGGCCTGCTGCACTACCGCAACGGTGCCCGCCAGAACGCCAATCAAATCTGGAAACCTCTCATCACGGTGCGCAGCGAGAGCCTGCGCTTTCACAACATCAAACAAGAGATCCTGCGCTATTATTTTGAGGGCTCGCCCTATCTGAAAAATGCCGGGATAACGAACGCCAGCTGATCAATAATTAGGCAGAATTAACCGTTCGAAACTCATATTTGGCTACGCGGCCAATTAGATCTTGACTTCTTGCAAGCCGTCTCTACAATCCCTAAACAGAAAATAGATTTTTAAAAAAAAACCAAACCACGCATGGATGCGCGGTGGCTTTGCAAAACAGACGAGTCAGGAGCAACAGTGCTTTTGTTTCGTCAGGACGCTTACTACAGGAGATCGCTTTGAAAGCACTTGACAGGGCTTCCAGTAACAACTCCGCAGAAAAAACCCTTAGCACTCACAATGAACATGCATCCACGAACACGCAGTCAAATCATTGCTTGCACTGCCAGCAAGACACAAAATCACGCAGGCGGGATTTTTCAGAACAAACTTGGACCGTCCTCATGGTTTGGGGCGAGATCGATGCCAAGACAGTTGATCAACCGATTTGCGAACCATGTTACAACGAACTTCGGTATGTCCTGATCGACCGCACGGACGAGATTGAGTCCGCACTCAGCGACCATGCTGCCGGCGTAAAGCCTGCTGCAGTAAAGGCTGGCATTGCCCAGACTGTCGTCCCGGCAACGGGCAAAGGCAAAAAATCAGGAAAACAGGCAGGCTGATCAGAACGGCCTGCGATTAATTTGAATTTTTTGTAAATTCACAAAATCGTACGTTTAAAGCAATCAATCAAAAGACCCGCGCGAAGCGGGTCTTTTTTTTTGACATCCCGACTTAAGGCTATCCTGAAATGGCTCCGAATGAGGGACATCCGTTTTTCTGCAGGAGACTTTGGATGAATCCTTTGTTGCAATCATTCATAAATCGCTATTCGCAATCCACGGTGAATGCCCTTCAGGCAAAACCAGGCTTTCGTGACTATGTCACTTGCCTGACCCCACTTTGGAATGGCCAAAACGGCACCGTCGTTGAACAAGCTTCAGCGATTGTCAGCGCAAATCCGGACCACGAAATGCGATTTGCGATTTATCGCCTGTGGATCGAAGCCCTGGCAGACGCGGGGGAAAAACTTTCTCTCCATGCCCTGCAGGAACACCTGCTCATGCGTGGTGAGGCGGCTCCAGAAGACCGCGTCACGTACATGGCCTTAAGGGGACTAATCCACATGGAACTGGACCGCACCCATGCGGCGCGCCTCATGCTCAGAGCGATCACCAATGAGACCAACAACCCATATGCAATGGAACTAAATCAGGCGGTCCTAACCAGAGAACTGACTCCTGTTGAACTTCCAGCACTGGTGCAGATGACGGCCCCCTTTGCCGACTATGTTGTCTGGCAAAGTTTGGTCCGAAACTTTGTGGCAGTGAACCAGCGCCATCGCGCAGAACCGTGCGTTGACCTTGTTGATTGGATTTTCGTCGGCAATCCGATGCGGGACGTTTGCTATTTCCATTGGACCAGTGAGCTGAACGACTGGACGTCGTCACTTGAACACGCTGAACATTTGGCCAGCACCTTTCCGGCGCATCCCGATTACGCATTTTATGCCGCGCATGCTGCATTTAAACTAAACCGCTTCAGTCAGACTATTGCAACCCTTGAAGGGGCCAAATCGATTCGTTTGGAGACAGATGCGGATGCGTCTCTGTTGCTTGGACAGGCCTGCAAACAAATCGGAATGCAAAAACAAGATTCAAAAATCCTGGAAAAGGCCCGTAAAACCCTGACCAGGGCCAGTAAACTGCTGAGCCGCGAGGGGATTACCCCAATGGCTCCAGAGCTCATGATCCAAGAGATCAACGAGGCCCTTGGCGAAACCCCGGCCACACCTGCCGAGTCAAAGTCGCTGTTCAGGCCAACGAAGGCCTGGCTGGTAAAGCTCTCGACACGCCGCTACCAGGAACTTCGGATGAGCCGTGAGTCCGCTGTGGAGCATCTTGTCCGACCTCTCGGTGGCGATGCCCAGCCAGGTGACCTGTGTTTCTTCGCCGTGGATGATACCCATGGCAAGGAAGACGGAGCATGGAAGATCGCTGCCATCTACACAGTTGATTCGCAACCCGTTTGGCATCCGTACTGGCGCCAGCAATCAGCACTGCAATTGATTTCGATGCCTAAAAAACTGATCACGGTCGATGTCAAAATCATGGATGAACCGCAAGCAGGTCCTGGCAAAAAACAGGCAAAAGCAAGCAAGCTTCCCAAAGACCATCCGTTCCGCTTTGGCGTATTTCAATTGGAGGAAGGCGCTCTTGATTTAATACAAGAGGCCATCCGCCAGCATCAGCAAGGTGAACCGAAAAATACAAATTACAATGAAACCTCAAGCCACAAGGCGGTCTGAGCATGACGGCAAACAGGAACTGGCAGATCTTCAAGATCGCAACTACAGCTAGAACCATCGCAGCCCTTGCAGTGTACCTATGCACTGGTCCTGCTGCTGCTGAATCCGGTAAATCCAAAGCGCCGCTTCCGGCCACGGCCAACAAGGCCACTTCAAGCGCGGGGGACACCTCACAAGAAATCGTCGCTAGTGCAGATGGAAGAATCCAAGTCGGTTCATCGGGATTTTCCATGATGCCGCCCGCGGGCTGGAAGGTCCGAAATAACGTCCCGGGACTCTCTCTTGTCCTCGAGGCACGTGAAGAAAAATCAATGAAGTATCGCAGCACCATTCAGGTCCGTGTGGCTGATGGCCCGAGATACCTGGACTCCGTTGGGATTGCCGATTTTCAGGAAGAGATCACGGATAAGCTTGGTCGGGAAGGCGGTAGCCTGCGAGATTTCACAGTTCGCAACTCCGAACTGGTCAAGACCGACGAAGGCCGCGAAGCGCTTTTGGTTTACACTGGCTTCAACATGAACGGAGTCGACCTGCTTCAGGCTCACCTGATGATCAGCAACGAAAACCAAAATGTTGTCATCACCTACACGGACTTGTCTGACAAATTTGATTCAAATGCGGCAGATGCACCCCTTGGAATTGCTTGGGCCGCAATGACCACTGCGCAAGTTCCTGGAAAAAATCCAGAACGCTTTGCCGGACCGATTCAGATCGCGGCGCTGGCAGGACTCTTGATCGTTTTTATTGCTGTACTGCTCACGATCCGCAACGCCTTGGCGCGCAAGGCTTATGTTCGGGCTGGAACTGGTGCAGAGTCAGACATGAACATGAACCGTGACAATTTAAATACAAATCCACCATCGAGCCTGATGGCGATCTCGAGCGAGGATCTTCTTGAATCCGGATCACCGATGAGCATCGAACCACGCCAGGCAGCTTGAGCGCTTTGCGTCGAGGATCAGTTCGCAAGGCGATATATAAAATGAATCTTCTCCTGCCGCCTGAGCGAGTCACGCTCAAGCGGCTTTGCTTTAAGCCAATCCAATGCCGCCGAGTGGGTCAAATGCAGGGGGCACCGCTCATGACCGGCATTCAAGATTTCTTCCGGCGCCGGGCCTGTAATGATCGCAAAACCGCCGTCAGGCCCCTTGAAACCAGGATCTTGCGCGTGGCGGGAAACGAGTACCGGGACATATAGTTCCGAAGAACCCTCAGGCGAAATAATGATTGTGACCTTGCGATCTGCAACTGGTTTTTTTTCCGACTCAGATGGTCGAAATTTTTTACCGGATTCTTCGACAGATTTTTTACGTGATGCCATTTTATCTGCAAAGAGCCTTTCAATTTCTTTCAACTTAACCTGCCCATCCTTGAGCAAGTCTGCGACCTGAACCCACTCATGAAACGCCTTGACCTTAACGACACCAGTGGCAATTCCAGGACAACCCAACCAAAATGACGACCCGATATTTTCGAGCCTGGCATTGTACGTTGTGTAACGCTCCGGATGGTCAATGTCGGGTGAGGGCCAAGCGCCGTAACGCATGGGCTCAATGTGCCCTGCCGTCACGACCGGTGCAAAATTTCCCGGAAATATCTGCTCTCGACTGAAATCTACGAATTTCTTCGGATTTTCCTGATGCAGATTTTCGTAATCTGCAAAGGAATCCCGGACTGAAGTCGCACCAAATTCCGCTTCAAGCAACTTCAGTGACTTCTGTGACTTCTGAATCATGGGCGAATAGCACATGTAAGATTCATCCACGGGCGTTTTAGCAAGACCTCAGTCTTCAATTTTCCGGAGTTCAACGTCTCCACCGGGACTGGCGATGACAAAGTGATTTGGTTTGACCAGGGTCCAATCCTTTTCAACCTTGGTCAATTTCTCTGACACCACAAGAACCGAAGAATTATGCGATTCGGCATGCTCCATCCGGCACTCGCCGTTTTCTACGGCGTATCGAGATCCCGACGAATAGTAGAGCGTAAGAGGCTCTTCCTTCGGGTCTGAAACATAGCGGGCCGCCACCAGCCAATGGCCATTCGTTAGCGCCATATTGAGCCATGTCCCGTCGGTGATGTTCTTTGCCAGCTTGATTTGTTTGATCTCCCGGATCACGTCCTGGACAATGTCTGCCATTTTTTTCCCAGTCGCCTTGCCCATCGGTATTTTACGAAGGCGGTCGACACAAAGGGCAAAAAAATGTTCCGAGTCCGTCTGACCATGAACCCAGGCATAGGTATCATCAGACAATCGGTGCCTGACTTCGCGCTTGATCGAGTCAAATCCCTCGATGCTACCGTTGTGCATGAACATGAATTCGCGAAAGTGAAAGGGATGGCAATTTGATTCAGAAGTCTCGCCAAAACTCGCTGCACGAACATGAGCGAACATACAATGAGATTCGATCTTCGGAGCGATGTTTCGCAGGTTTCGATTGCTCCATGCTGGATTTACCGAAACAAAAACCGCAGGCCTTGGATCAATGTGCTGCGTGTACCACCCAATCCCAAAGCCATCGCCATTCAGGGGCTCTTCGATTTCATGGGCATTGATGCTTTGCTTCACCAGGGAATTCGACGGCTGATAAATCAGCTTGTCCATGACAACCGGCTGGCCTTTGTAGGCAAGGAATCGACACATAAAGCACCTCCACCGTCATTGTATCACCGGCATCCTGTGATTTGTGATCCACTGCCATCGGCTTCAGCCCACTGGCTCAAAGTTGGATCACGGGTCACGAGAGGGGCCGACCAACCTGAGGCCGCAATCCCCTCCTGTTCGGATGCCGAGAATCTGTTCCAGTCGGTACACCAAACTCCATCGGCCTGGGCCACCGCACGGGAGAACGCACTTTCCGGTGACGCCAGATTGTACACTTCATTGTAGGTAGATTCGTTCATCCCAAGAAGTTCTGCGAGTCCTGATTTTTCGCGCCCCAGATACGGAATGCCCGCCGAAATAAATGAGGTTTCGGGACCACGCCGCGTTACATAGATAACTTTGCCACAGCCGGCAGCCTTCAATACTTGCACAGGATGCAGATCGGCCCATCCCCCAAGTGACAGGGCCCCAGCCATTACCTCGCCATCTGCAAATTCTGTATAGGATCCAAGGGAGGGCTCTCGTGGCGATTTTTCCAGGATTTCACGCCATGCCTTTGCGTGCCCAAGATTGATGGCTTTGTTTGATTTGCCATCGCCATTGGATTCGCGCCATGTTTTGACCGGATCGACACCGAGTGAAGACGACACCCAGTATCCAAATCCAACATCGCCGAAGTTAAAATTCAATTGACGAGTAGCACCACGGTGATAGTCGGTTTTGTATCGACGCAGGGTATTGACCGCTGCAGGCGAGGTCACGACCGACGTGATCATGATGTTTTTCAGACGCGATCCGGGCTCATCCATCAACCTTGACTTGGCTATCGCGTTGCGATTTTTTCGCCAGTCACGAACCAGCCCGGAGAACCTGACTCCACAGGTTCCTTGTGATGTCAGCTTCGGCGCCAATTCCTTCCAGGTTTTTTCCTCTGTCCCCGAGCCACAGGCAGCGATAAATCCAGCCATTTCAGCCTGCGAACCGCCGTAACCTGCGTAAAAATCGGCGATTCTGCCGACAAGGTTGATCAAGTGTGGAAAGTTGATCAGGCCCGGCCGAAAAAAGACATCGGCGTCGGAGGCATCCAGGTCGACCAAAGACATTGCCGCCTTTTTAACCTCTTCAACCCTGTTTTTATAGTCCCCAATGTTTTGATCATTTGCGGGATCAAGGGCATCGAGAATTTCCGGATTGATCAGTTCTTTGATGTCATCGCTCGCAAAAATCTGTAGCAGATCGGCAGCAGTCTTTTGAAATTCTGCCGGTGGAAAATGCAGGCTTGCTTGCCCCTTGAGGCGGCCTGCCAAAGTCCCTATCCCGATCAGTGCCTTCCATTCTGGTGCATCCAATACCTCTTGGGTGTATCCGGCGATGGACTTGAGCAGCAACGAGATCGCCCTGCTCCGATGTTCTCCCTGCAAAAAGTTAACGGCGGGATTCATCAAGATGCTTTCATACAGGAACGTGGTGATCGTTCCAGAACTGCCCCCTGCCATGGCCTGAACCTCGCCCCAACGACTGGTGATCTTCGCCAGGGCCGTTGTATGGGCCATAAGATGCGTTCCGTTGCCGCGCAAGGCGACACAACGCTCGAGGGGTTCAGGTGTGATCGCTTTCATTGCAGAAGCCGGCGCCTTCGGCCTGGGAAAGCAGGCTGCAACTGGGAAAAGGCAAGCGACCGTCAGGACACTAAAAAGTCGACGCATAAAAAAAACCTGCGCGAAATTTGGGTTTAACCAATTTTCGCACAGGCTGGGCCCGCGATCAAATCACGGGGACCAAAAACCTGAATGCAGACTAAAGGGATGCGGCCTTGCTGAATTCCGTGAAAGTCAAGTCCCCAGCTGATGCCAACCAGGTCTGAAAGGCTGCGCGAGTGCTGTTGTAAGCATCAAGTGCTCCCCCAGCCGAAAGAAACTTGAGGTCTTCTGCCACGGCGCTGAACGTGATTCCAGCATTGCCCGTGCAGCCCGTCGTCGGCTGGCAGGAATCCTTGGCATCGCCAAAGGTTGCGGCGGTGCTCAAGGTCGTGCCAGATTGCTGCAGCCCGCCAGAATTGTATTTGAAGCCATCAGCCGAGGTCCCTTTGACCGTCGCATATTTCCCGAAGATGCCGTTCGAAGCGTTAGCTCCAACGTCAGTGAAGGCTCCAGACATATTAGTGACGGTTCCAAATTCGCCCGTCGTCGCATCAAAAGACCCCTTGGCGTAAATGCGTGCGCGGCGACCCCAGTAGGTGTCAGCGTATTCTGCGCGGATGACTCCATTGGCGCGGTCGATCGAAATCACGTTACCACGCGTACCCTTCGCGCCAGCGCTCAGACCAGCATTTGTTCCGTCGCCGCGAGCGTCTGCATCCCATCCCTCAATATACTTGATGGCAGCCTTGTCAGCAGTTGCTGTGATGTAGAGTTTGACATCGATGCGAAAGGCGGCGACTTCGAGGTGAATACTCTTCTGCCAATCACCCGAGTCATAAGACGTCGCGGTCAGGGTCGCAACATTGCTCGAACCAACCTCGCTGATTTGCCCGGCAGTCCAGCCACATTCGGTGGTCGGGGTGATGGCGACGCTGGTGTAAACCTTCCCTGCTGCCGTGTATTCAATGGTCCCGATTCCTTTTTCGAGATCGCACATCAGGCTTCTTGCCATGCGCATCGATCCTGCGAGGGTGTCCGGGGATTCTTCATTATTGGTCTGGCAATACAAAACGGCTTCCGCATATTTTACACCGCTGTCATTGGGCTCCATGCGGGCCCCGGTTGTCGTATTCCACGGAGAACCTTTGTTGGAGCAATTCGGAGTGATGGTGCTTTGGATCTCGGCGTCCAAACGAAGCGCGCTGTTGGCTTGGCTTTTTCCCGCAACCAAAATTGCAGAAGTGGGGGCTTTTTGCGTGCTGCTAAGGGATGACGCTGCGTAATCCAGCATCAACGCGCCTGAAGCCGCCAGCTTGCTCGTCGTTTCGTCGTCGGTTGAATCATCGCTTTTTTTGCCGCACGACGTGAACGCCAAAGCCGTGATGGCTCCTGCCAGGGTTACGAGTCGAATCCGAGAAATCTTCATAGATCACCTTCCTTGGAGACGTTGATAGGATTTTTTCCAGCGATAGCTGAAGTAATGTTTAAAAGTTTAGCACAAAAAGTTGATGGCGAGGATGGATCTCAGCTCAGTTGCATTCCACTTTTGAGCCCTGGATAGTTTGGGAAATCCCAAGCTCCTGGATGAGTCTGTCATAGGTGACCTGGTAGGTTCCCCCACTCAGTGGAATCTCGTCTGGACCAAGTATTTCCGGCGAGCCAAGGACGGTGACATAAATGAATCCCCGATTCGGAAAATTGGGCCGAGGCCCAAGATTGACGTGGTAAATCGGCTGGCTGCTGTAGCGAGAGAACGTAATCTCGCCGACAGAAAACTTGCCGGAAGGGCAAGAACCGACCACCGCAACCAAGGGCGGATATAGTTTATTTATATTGGCAGTATCGGTGCAGCGCAAAGTGGTGACTGTGTCCCGTGGAACTTCTGTGGGGACGTTGCGGCAGCCTGGTGGCAGGTTGCTTGGCAGGCTGCCTGGTAGCCCGTTTATCCCCGACGCGGGTCCCGAGCCGGTCGACGATTTTGCCGCCTTGCCCTGAAAAGAATTGTCCGAGCATCCAGCCATCACGGCGATGGCCAAGACTGCGGTAACTAGTGAGATTTTTACATGGCTTAAAAACATGAATTCTTATCGGGAACAGCGCATTTTTCTTGAAGGGAATTTAGATAGAATGGAAAATATCATATTATTCAGTGGCTTAGGATACTTAAGAGGTTAGTTTCATGGACCGAAAGGGAAGGGATCCTTTTTTAATCCGTCATCCTGAGCCGCAGGCGAAGGATCCTTTCTTAATCCGTCATCCTGAGCCGTAGGCGAAGGATCCTTTCTTAATCCGTCATCCTGAGCCGCAGGCGAAGGATCCTTTCTTAATCCGTCATCCTGAGCCGTAGGCGAAGGATCCTTTCTTAATCCGTCATCCTGAGCCGCAGGCGAAGGATCCTTTCTTAA
>CAMBEK010000007.1 GCA_945865565.1 Pseudobacteriovorax antillogorgiicola
CCAAGTCGACTCACGGTCGTTACCCTGAGGCGAAACAGCACCAATGCCTGTGATGACGACCCGCCGCATCAAAGGTTGACCTCCAAGGGTGGAGTTGGGGGCAACCAAAAGTCGCCGCGGGCAATGTCTGTGGCAAACATGGTCCGGTAACCAAACTCCGCCTGCATCACGCGCTGGCCGTTTGCCGTCGCGACAGCCTGGACGACCACGTCAGAGTTATGTTTCGTGGTGTCACCACTTTTTACGTCCACTTTCACGACAAACTGATCGCCAGGCTCAACAAATTTGCGCAGGCGGACGTTGCGCACCCAAGTCGGGATCAATGCCCGGCCCCGCACGGGTGCGTCAATTTCGTCTTTGACAAGATACTGGCAGGTCTCACCGACAATGCTCAGCATCAAAACCCCGGGGACGACAGGCTTGCGGGGAAAGTGATCGCGAAAATAGGGTTCGGACGACGCACAGTTCTTGAATGCGATGACTTGCTTGCCAGGTTCGTGATGGACGATCCCGTCGACGAGCCGCAGCGATTCAAAAGTCGACGCACCGGCAATCGCCTTTAGCCCCCGGGCCGCATTCAGATCCACGGAAGGTTTTGCGTCTTTGAGGTCGGGGCGATAAAGGCGGTTGAACATCCGCCTCATGTTTTCGGGGTCATCAAAATCCTGCATTGGCAGCAGATATCCGCGCCCACAGGTACTGATTTGAATTGGTTTTCCGCGAACTGTCGCCCGACTTCTGGTGACCACGACGTCCTCGTCGTGATCGATGATCTCAACCAACATTTCAATCTGATCGCCAGGCTCTGCCACACCCGTGTAAACCGTCAATTCATCGGCCAGTAAAACCGGACGTTTTTGAAAGTCTGCACCGACCATCTTGAGCCATGACGCCAGTTGGGCAGCCGCCTCTGAAATCACCGTTGGACTCAAGATACGACGACCGTCTGGGAGCCAGTAAAAAAAAGGCTCGTTGCGGGTTACGTTTTTGACGCCCCGGATGAACCTGCCTGGCTCATACTCGTGAATCCGGTCGACGTAGAAAAAGCCCATCTCATACCATCGTGCTTGGAGAATCGCCCGATGTTGGTACAAACGCATCCAGATCGCCACTGGCAACCTTGCGCTTTACAATATTGGCGAACACTTCAACGGTGAACAGAGATGGCAACTCGCGCAAGGGCAATCCCGCCTGAAGTTCTTCGGGATTTAACTCAGGCAAGATGGCGCGCATCCTTTCCGCGCCTTTGGCTTGCAGGATCGAGTTCACTTCGAATTCTTCCGGGGCAAGTCCCCCGCGGGCCATGCGCTCAATTTCGCGCTGCGGAATCTTGATGCTGAATTCACGTTCCAGTCGAAACATGATGTCCAAAAAATCAATGGACTCGGCGCCCAGATCGCGCATCAAATTCGATTTGAGGGAAATCGAATCCAATTCCACGCACAAGGAGTCCGCAACCACCTGGATTACTTTTTGATCGATCTCGGCAGGGGATAAATGGATCAAAGTTGGTTTTGCAGCGTTTTGCACGTCAGGTTCCTCCAGATGGGGGCTTGAGCACACTGGCACTTGCGCGAAATCTCAGTTTTTTTTGACTAATATTAAAACAGTAACCAACTCCCCTATGCACTGCAAGTCCTAAAAAACGCTATACTAATTGAACGATCATGACAAACGAGTCCACAAAATCGTCATCACCATTTTCGGGCCAACTGATGGACCGGCGATTTCTCGCTTTTTCAATCAAGTATGGCTTTCGTTCCCTAGCCCGCAATCGGCGCCGGACGATGCTCACCATTGCCACAGTCATGCTGTCTTCTGGGGTCACGATTATCACGAGCCGCTACTCCACTGCGGCAATCAGCCTTTGGGCCCAAGCCGCCAGCGACACCGGCCTGGGCCACGCCCAGATCCACGCCGAGGGATTCCTCAAAGACAGCGAATTGCTCAGTGAATCCCTCACCTTTCCCGAATCCAGTTCGTTCATGAGCAGTTTAACGACCGACCCGGCCGTCTCCGTGGTGGCACCGCGATTGAGTTTCGAAGGTGTGATCTCCGCGAGAGACCAAACCCGCTATTTCATGGGAACTGCAGTTCATCCTGACTTGGAACTTCGGGTTTCACCGGCTTTGTTTAACCCCATGCGCCCCGGGGCCCTTGACCGCGGGGAATTCATCAATCCCCGCGACAAGGCCGGAATCGTGATTGGGCGCGGACTCGCCGAGATGCTCAAACTGGATTTGGGCGACGAAGTCACTTTGCTTACAACTACCGTCACTGGCGGACTCAATGGAGTTGACGGGGTTGTCCGCGGAATCATCGATGTCCCCTTGCCAAGTTTTTCCAAACGGGCTGTTTACCTGCGCCTGGACTATGCCCAGCAGCTTTTGCGCCTTCCTGGCCGCATCACCGAGGCCACAGTGCGCCTGCACGACCCATCCACTGCAGAATCATGGGTCGCCGCAAACACAGCCCGGGCCACCGCAGAAAAATTGGACCTGAAAGGCTGGTGGCAAATCGACGTGATCATCCGGCGGATTGAGGCCATCTGGAATTCCGTCGTTGGACTGATTTCATTTCTCCTCTTCATTTCATCGGCCCTCTCCGTGTTGAATATCATTTTCCTTCTGGTGGCAGAACGGACCGTAGAGATCGGAACCATGATGGCCATAGGGGCACGGGCAAGAGACATCAGAATTTTGTTCTGCATCGAAGGCGCCATGATTGGACTGATCGGTGGCGTGTCCGGGGTTATCGTGGCGAATCTGATCGTTGCCACCATGGGTGCTGTTGGGATCCCACTGCAATCCCCGTTCAGCAGCGGCGTTTACATTTTGCACCCCAGCGTCAATACCGGCCTTTCCCTGGCAATCCTTGCCGGATCCGTTGTGGTGTGTGTTCTGGCTTCTTTGGCACCTGCTCAAAAAGCGGCAAGCGTTGAACCCGTCAAAGCCTTCAGGGGACAAATCTAATGCGCAATCGATTCAAGTTGGAAATCCTTCTCGTGGCAGGGACGTTATCATTGGGCGTCACCCGGACTCTGACCGCCGCAGAAAATCCACGAGAAATCATGCGCCGGGCTGAGGAAATCAGGGCTCCCCAAAGCAGCGAAATGAAAGTCAAACTGGATACCGTGAACACGGGAAAATCATCCAGCTACACCATGAAGGTCCTGGCGTCGACGGGCCGTCGCTCGTACTCAGAATTTCTCGCCCCGGCAGAAGAACGGGGGCGCAGGATGCTGGCCCTCGGACGCAACTACTTCTCGACCTTGCCCGACTCCAAAAGGGTTGTCCCCATTTCACGCAGGGAGCTGATCGGAAACAGCGCCTTTGCTGTGGCAGACCTGTTTCAAATCGACACGGAAAAAGAATACGAACCCAAAATCGTTGGCACGGAAACCATCGAAAATGCCCCGGCAACGAAACTGGAACTGACGGCGATTAGTGACGACGCGCCGTACGCAAAAATCCACTACTTCGTGCGCCCGGCGGATTCGTTTCCCGTCAGGGCACAGTTTTACGGTATCTCTGGAAAACTTCTGAAGACGTTGACCATGACATCAAAACGCGAACTTGCAGGGGCAATTCGTCCCGATAAATTGCGCATGGACGACAACGTCACCACCGGCAAGTTCAGTGTTTGGAATACACTCTCGATGACGAAAAAAAATATTCCCGAACGGGTTTTTACGCGCGAGTATCTTCAGACTCAACAATGAGCCCGTCTCTCAGCCGGATGATCTTGCTGCAATAAGGCAAGACAGCTGGATCGTGGGTTGCGACCAGGACAGCCGCATCTTCCTCGACGCACAAGGCCTTCAAAAGTTCTAAAACCTTTTCTGAAGTGGCGTGGTCCAAATTGGCCGTGGGTTCGTCGGCCAAGATCACCTTTGGCTGGTTCATCAGGGCACGGGCCACGGAAACCCTCTGCATTTGCCCACCAGACAGGCGATTCACGGGTTGATTCATCTGGGCAGCCAATCCCACCCGGTCCAGCAGGTGACAGGCTCGTTCCATGAGGACCACCTCTGGCTCATCTGACCTTCCAATTTGACTGGGAAGAAGAACGTTTTCAAGGGTGGTTAAAACTGGAATCAAATTAAAATTTTGAAAAACAAAACCGACCGTACGATTGCGAAAATGAGCCAAAGCATCACGGCCAAGAGCCTTTAAATCCTGACCGGCAACGACAACTCTGCCGGCGCTAGGTTGATCTAGTGCGCCGACCAGATTCAAGATCGTGGTCTTGCCGCTGCCTGACGGACCGACCAGGGCGGTCATTTCTCCGGCCTGCGCGCCCATCGAAACATCCTGAAGCGCTCCGATGGTGGACCGCCCGAGTTCAAAGCTCTTGGTTACGCCATGCAGCAAAACAACTTTTTGTTGATCGTGGGGCCTCATTTGCGCTTGGCCGCCATGATCTGCGCGGCGGCGGATGATTTCGCATAATTCGCAAAATCGCGCTTCACTTGGGCATCCAAATCGGTCGTTACGTTTTTCTGCACCGCATCCCAACTCTGTTGCGCGGCGCGGATGGCCTGCAGAGACCGGCCGATGACGATCGTGTCGTTGTCCTTTGGATAAATAAGAAGAACCCCGGTCAGGGACTTCATCGCACCGCCCCGTTCCGTGACGAGTTTGTCCACCACGGCGATCCCGGCCTGGCCAAAAGGGAAAAAAGTCAGCGACCCGGAATAATCGATCTTGGGCCGTTCGTTTCCCACTGCACCTTTGTAGTAATCGTAATCCAGTTTATTGAATTCCTTCGCCACGACATTTTTTGGCGTGTAAGTCACCGCCGTGTCCGTGGCAAAGGAACCATTTTTAAAATCAGTCGGGAAAAAGGCCTGAAGCCTGATGACTTCGGCGACGTCGGCGGGCTTTTGACCCGCAGCCATCACGCCCGTATACATCGAGAAGGTGTAAAGTTTTTGATCCCCGTCGACACTATCGATCTTTTTCTCTTCGGCATTATCGGCAAAATATGGCGCATATTTTTCAGCACCACCGTCATAAAAGTATTCCTTTGTTGTATCCGCAACTCCGTCCTTGTATCTGCACAGAAAATTAATGGCTTCAGCCCCAGATGCCGTCGCGATCCTTTGTTTTGCTGCATCAGCGCAAATACTCGATACCACGGCATCTCCTCCACCACCGGGCACCGGCCCCGAACTTTCAGGCGGCTTGCCGGCACAGCCAGATAAAGAAATGCCAACCGCAGCGGGTATGAGCAAGATTTTGACCATCGATCTAGTTTTCATATATCCCTCATCAACCCTTGCCTGACTATTACGCGGCCCGCCTATTTCGAATACATCATCGACAGATAGGCGAGATTTGTTTTGTCCTTGTTCCATGATGGCGTACATGAGGCGATCATCGTGATGTCGCCGCCATTGCGAAAGTCGTTCACAAAAACCATGCTGGTGGCAGGAAACAATCCGTAGCCACTATTTTCACCCCGCAAGGCGACGGCGATTTTAATCCCGATGGTGTTGGCTGTGTCGGCAAGGCGGCTGGCAGTCGCAGCAAAAACATTGGAACTGCAACCCGACAAGTCCGAATTGTAGACGCGGGTAACGGTATAGTCGGCCGTGATGCTGCCATTGAATGTCACCGTAAAAGATGCGCGCCCCTGCGCGGCCAGGGTGCCAAAATCACGCGCCGATGATTGCTTTACCGGAAAGACTGGAAAGGGTTTATCCGCCGTAAAGGTCGTACCACCACTGCTGCTGAACGACTTGGCGAACACCAGATAGGCGTGCTGGGAATAATTTGTGTCGTTGGCGGGCCAGGTCGAAGATGGCGCGATGTTATAAACCGTCTGCCGGTTCATCCCCTGAAATCCTGCCTCAACCTGATCGCTATTTGGAGTGCGGGTTAAAATGGCGCCTTGCGACGTCAATGTAAAAACAGAAGACCTGACCTCGGCCATCAACTGGGAGTTCGCGACGCCGTAGTTATTGAGGCTTCCACCGAGCAGGTTATCAGCGACGGCAAGATTGCCACTGCCACGATATTGAGCGGTCCCCTGCAGGTCATCACCCGAGGCATTACCGATTGAGGGGCCATTACCTCCTGGCAATTCCTGCGTCCCCTGATGCGATCCTCGGTGTTTCGAAGCAAAATTCGGCTGATAGGGAGACGGACCGCTGCAGCCAAAGGCAGCTACGACAAAAGTCGCAAGTAAGGTTTTCGCCCCATAATTTTTTAGGGAACCGAAGGACACAAGTAACCCCCCGAAATCAGATCTCTCATCGGCTTGGCGCGTGGAAAAATTAAGATCTTCTTTGAGTGACGCTAAATTACGGCCCGAGCCGAAAACGTTGGCAAGCCAGGCATCACGTAGTATAATGAAATTATTAGACTTTTATGTGGAAGATAAAATTTGGACAACAACACAAAAAATAGCATGGAAGAGACCCTTCACTTCGTTGAAGGGCTAAAAAGGCAGTGGGTCGCAACCTTTGATGCGCTGATCGACCCAGTGATGATCATTGGACCGGATTACCTGATTCACCGCGCCAATTTAGCTGCCGCCAAAATGGCCGCTGCAAATATCCCTGACGTCGACGTCCGCAAAATTGTTGGAATGAAATGCCACAAGGTATTCGCGGGACGTTCGCAACCATGCCCCGGATGCAGCCTTCCGCAAACCCTGGCCGAGGGATTGCCCCATCAATTTCCATTAAGCAATGTCATCCCCGAACGCGAGTTTGAGGTAACCTCACAGCCTTTTCCTGAGAGCGATAAAAAGCGGCTTGCCGTCCATATTTACCGCGACCGGACGGAAGCCGCTGTCCTGCAATCACGACTCATTCAGAGCGAAAAGCTGGCATCCATTGGTCTGCTCGCCGGGGGCGTCGCCCATGAGATCAACAATCCGCTTGGCGGAATCATGATTTTTTCCCAGATGCTGCTCCGCGAAATGCCCAAAGACAGCCCCTACTATAGCGACGTCGTGGAAATTGAGGCGGCATCACAGAGGTGCAAAGAAATCGTTCAAGGGTTGGTTGATTTCGCCAGGATCCGACCCAATCTAGACGTACATCAGAAATTTCTCCCGGTCGATGCCGCGGAGGCCGTGCAATCCGCACTTCGATTTGGGCAAATCAATCTGAAACAAGAGACAAAGAAAAATATCCGGATCAAGGAAAACCTTGACGCAAAATCAACGTTAGTTCGCGGTGATAAAAACCAAATCATCCAGGTGGTGCTAAATCTGCTGCAAAATGCAATTCAGGCCATGCCGAAGGGCGGCGATATAGTGCTGCGAGTGAAAAATGACAAAGCCAAGGAAAATTTGATCATCGAAATTTCGGATTCAGGCACGGGCATCAAGCCAGAGCACCTGAAAAAGATCTTCGATCCATTCTTTACGACGAAACAACCAGGTCAAGGCACCGGACTTGGGCTGTCGATTTGTTATGGGCTGGTCACAGGCATGGGGGGGAAAATTGCAGCCAGCAGCAAGGTCGGCGAAGGCACAACCTTTACAATCACTTTCCCGCTAGACGCCTCCGGCCCGTCATCCTGAGCTAATCCGTCATCCTGAGCGTTAGCGAAGGATCCTTTCCTCTACTCCGTCATCCTGAGCGTTAGCGAAGGATCCTTTCTTCCGCGTTGGGGAAAGGATTCTTCGGCCTACGGCCTCAAAATGACGAGCCAACCCGTCATCCTGAGCGTTAGCGAAGGATCCTTTCTTCCGCGTTGGGGAAAGGATTCTTCGGCCTTTGGCCTCAGAATGACGACCTAACCCGTCATCCTGAGCGTTAGCGAAGGATCCTTTCTTCCGCGTTGGGGAAAGGATTCTTCGGCCTACGGCCTCAGAATGACGGGCTAGCATCAGAATGACGGGCTAGCATCAGAGTGACGGGCCGGCCTCAGAATAGAGAGCCGGCGTTCAACAAATTACTCGGACACACCCTTCTTCGTGGTGATGGACCCAGAGGCTGCCGGACGCTGCGGTGACCGCCTTGCAGAATCAGGCACCGGCTTCTTGTCCGACTTTGGATCGCCAGCAAGCAGCTTGGACGGGCCAACACCAAGCAGCGTGGCATCTGTAATTGGGCGCTTACTCAGAACCTGAGAGTAGTTGGCCGTAATGCGCAAGGACTCCTGCATCACAAAGTCGTCATTGATGTCGGTTTCTTCGCCATTCAAATCACCTGGCTCATTGAGATCTTCACCATCTGGACCGGTTGCGCCAGATTTTTTCCCAGCTTTAGCCCCGTCTTTTTTTGTTTTCGCACTGGCCGCAGACTTTATGCCTGTTTTTTCGCTTGCCTTGTCGCCAGACTTTTCCTTCAGGCTGACCCGGTTGCGGATCGCCTCGCCATCACGATATTCCTTGATGTCCGCCAGGATTTTCTTAAAGCCTGGATCCCTGTCCATCCGCGCATGACTGGCCGTGCGCAGTGCTGGAATCAAGCCGTTTGTCATGGCGTAGGACTTGAACTCGGAGGACTCGATTTTTTCCCACGGCAGGGCGTAATCGTAGTGCTTCTCGCCGATTTCGAGGTCATCCATGATATCCGGAAGGACGATATCGGACTCGACACCGCGCAACTGGGTGCTTGATCCTGCCGGGCGGTAGAACTTGCTGATGGTGACTTTGATCGCCCCAAGGCGCTCGTCCAGGTTTTCCAGATTCTGGACAGTGCCTTTACCGAACGTGTGATGCCCACCGATGATAAGGCCACGACCGTAATCTTGAATCGCGCCCGCAAAAATTTCGCTGGCGCTGGCTGATTGCCCGTTGATGATCACAGCCAACGGTCCATCCCAAGCCGCCGCGCCTTCCTTATATTGCTGCACAAAGGTTTTGCCTTCAGAACCACGGATCTGAACCTGAGGCCCCTTCCCCGTGAACAATCCGGCAACATTGATGGCCTCATCCAAACTGCCACCGCCATTGCTGCGCAAATCGACAACAACGGCATCAACCTTTTGATCCCGCATCTTTTTCAGTTCGCGCAGCATATCTGCAGAGCTGCTGGTGAAATTAGACTGGCGATTCTGACGCCCTTCAAAATCCATGTAGAAAGACGGCAATGTGATCACGCCAACGCTAATTTTGCGAGGTGCGGCACCGCCCTCATTCAATTCAACCTTGTGGACTTTTGATTTCGCCGCCCTGTCAGTCAACTGAATTTTATCCCGGACAATCGGCACGACATGCTGCACGCTCTTGCCTTTGCTCTCGCGCAGTAAGGTCAACCGCACTTCAGTTCCGCGCGTTCCACGGATGAGTTTCACGACTTCGCGCAAATCCATGTCAATCACATCGACCGGAACTTCCTTGCCTTGTGAGACGGCGATGATCTTGTCATCAACTTTGACCTTCCCTGTTTGGGCGGCGGCGCCACCGGGCACCAAAGTTTGGATGGTGGTAAACCCGTCTTCACTGCGCAGAACCGCACCGATACCCTCAAGGCTCAACCGGGTCTGAATTCGGAAATCTTCCAGTTCCTCGGCCGCAAGATAGCCCGAGTGTGGATCCAGTGCCGTGGCAAATGACGCCAGGAACAATGAATAAACATCGTCGGTGGTCATTTCCAACTGGCGTTTGTTACCAAGTTTGTAACGCTTGGTCAGTTTTTCCTGCGCCTTTGCAACATCACCCAGAGATTCTTTCAACTGCAGCAGCTGGAATTTAACCCGCTTGCGCCAACGTTCGTTGATCTCCTCCGAAGTGGTCGCCCAAGACTGTTTTTTTCGGTCAAATTCAAGAAATTCGTCAATCGTAAAATCGTGCTTCGCAACAATTTGCTTGTCTACTTCACGCTGACGCTCAGAAAAACGCTGGGCGAACGTGTTGGTGATATCCGTGATGGCCTTGCAATCATTCGACTTGATCATGTCGTCAAGTTTCGTGTCGTATTCTTTGGTGAAACGATCGACATCGGCCTGTAGAAAATAAATTTTCCCGGAATCCCACGCCTTGATGAAATTATCGAGCGTTCGCGTGGACAGTTCGTCTGTCCACGATGAAAAAGAAAAGTGAATGTTGAAATAGGACTTGGTCAACTGATTGACCTGCGAACAGTCCAATGCGAAGGCCGTTCCAGATCCAGCAAAAGCCCCAGCGCCCGCTAAAACAGTTGTGCATATGACAAACGCCAGCATTTTAGCAGTAGATTTCCGCAATTTAGACACCATCTGGGGGAACTCCGTTCAAGAAGGTACCATTCATAATAACCGAAAACATACCGATCCCCCAGACATGCAGAAGAAGAAAAAAATCTATTGGCTGACCACTCCGGTTACCGACCAGATACGGGCCTTGGAAAACCAGCTGAAGCACAGCGGGTTTCATTGCGACTTCTTTTCGAGCCTGGATGCCCTGATGTCTGCTGTGGCAGCCCGCCGGACCACCATTGTGGTCATCGGAGACTTGGGCTCCCTTGAAAAGGAAACCACTGCGCTGCGCTATCTGGCCCAAAGGCCTGAACTGCAAGGGGTTCGTTTTATTCTGACCCCGCTTCACATGCGCCCGGGAACCATGGGCCTTGCCGCAGCCTTCAACTTCCGCGACATCCTGCCCATGGATCTGCCACCAGCCATCTGGGCGGAACGATTTATTTTCGCAACATCCACCAGCCCGGATCCCCTGCCCATGACGCCGGCCATGATAGGCATGAACCAGTTGGCTTCGGTGCACCTGCCGGCGCGCGTTGTCTGGATCTCCCGCGACCAGATTTGGCTTGAGTCGCGCCTCGAGGCAGCAGTTGGCACAACCCTGAGCCTGCGTGGTAGCCTGGCCGATGCCGTTGGACTGCCCAGCCTCAAGCTGGAGGTCATCGCTAAACGCAATAGTTTCCTGTTTTACCGGTTTTCACAGGCCACAATTTGCAAATGGTCCGTGCCCGAGAAATTCCAGCAGCCTGCTCAGTTTATCCTGCGTGATTTGCGCACAACCGGGGTCGGTCCCAGCTGCCGTATCTTCATGGCGATCGAATCGCCCGGGCTCCGCAACGAAATCATTGACGCCCTGCCGCCGCCACACTTCAAACTGTCCGCAGCCCTGCAGCGCCATGGCATTCCGGTTGAGCCCCGCTATTTTTCACCCGACATTGTGCTGATCGAAGACACCTTGGCCGCCGATGCTGGAGGGGCGCAATTTGCTGCCCTGATGAATAACATTGAGCCCAACGTCCCCGTTCTGATCCTCGGCGAAAAGATTGATTTTGCGGCCGCTCGCAATGCGTTCCACCACCGCCCGGTTTACATGTTGCCTCAGAAGGCCGCCCTTGTTCGGGAGGCCATCAAAAACCGCTTCGCAACCAAAACCATTACGGCCCCGGAATTTGATCAGCTGGACCTCGTTCATCTGCCCCCTGAACATGTCTTATCCTTCGCCGAGATCAGCATTCCTGCACGCTTGACCCGGCTTCATCCGCTGCAGGGAACGATCCTGACCGGTCTGCCTGTTGGCAGGTATGCCTTGGCCAAGATCGAGTCACCACTGCTGTCGAAATTATTTGGCCGGCCTGTGTTTGCAAAATTGACGAGCACATACAAGGATCCAAGGCCAGAGCATGCACTGCACCCGCATGTCGCCGAGTTCGCCTTCTCTGACCTTGATCACGGACATCGGGCCCAGTTATCTGCGGCACTTCCGGCCTTCGTTGCGGAGCAAATGAAGGGGTTCATCGACCAAGCAGCAGGGGCCAATCCATCGGCGATTCCAGAGCCAGTGCCTGAGCCAGTTCCTGCATTGCCCCGACCCGTTCGACTGCCTTCGGTCGAGGCTCGGCCTGCAAAATTCAAAGAGCACATCGCTCTGATAAAGAAACTGGCGAAAGTAAAAGCCAAATGGCGCAAAGACCGCCACTTCAGGCAAACCGTCAAGGCTGTTGCCTTGGTTTCTGGATTGATCGTTGGTCTTTATCTTCTGGTCACTCTTTACGAGCCCATTGGTGCGACAACCGGTCAAATTTGGAGCGATTCATTCAAGGCGTTCCGGGACCGCCGCGGCCGCTGAATTTGCAATCCCGCCGCAGGCAATGCCCGTAAAGATCCAGTCGATGTCCGGTGAGCTTGAAACCAAGTTGTTCTGCGACTTTTTCCTGCAAACCCTCGATTTCTTCATTCTCAAATTCCATGACCTTGCCGCAGTCCAGACAGACCAAATGGTCGTGGTGGTGATCGGGCCGGTGGATTTCAAAGACCGAACGTCCATCGCGAAATGACTTCTGATCGGCCAATCCGGCCTCTTTCAAAAGGTTCAGGGTCCGGTAAACCGTGGCAAGGCCAACCTTCGGGTCTCGCTTGCGGACAATGCCATGCAAATCCTCGGCATCGACATGCCGGTCCTGGACCAAAAACTCTTCGACCACAACTTTCCGCTGACGGGTTTGCTTCAATGCCTGCTTTTCGAGATAAGCGTTGAGAACGTCCCAAAACCACTTATTAGGCGACGAAGCCCCTGGGGATTTCAATTTTTCGGTCATTGACCACCACCTTTTGACGGAACCAAAGCCTAACATGATAGAATTGGTCGAATTAATAAAGCGCCTTTATCTATTCCAGCAGATTTAGGGGAGCACTCTGGGTATGACTTTCCACTTCAAACAGATCAGACGCATCGCCTTTGCAACACTCGTTGTCGGAAGTGCATTTACGGGCTGCCGCACACCACGGCGTGCGGATCAAGTCACTGGCGACACCGCAAAATTATTTGTTTCACTGATTGGCATGGAGACCACCTCTGCCGAATCAAACGCCCAATCCCCCGTCGCTTTTGAACTATCGGGATGCACGGAGACCACCGTTGGCAGCCTGCAGGCCGACGGCACCATTTTGTTCAAATCGGCGAAATTCATTCGCAGCCAAATCTGCGACCTGAAGGTCCGCGCGTTATATTCCTCTGCGGACACCCGATATATCGGCGAGCCAGGAACGTTATACTGGGCCAAATCCGTCAAAATTGGCGAAGACAAAACGGGTCAGTTTGTTGCGACAGCGAACCTGCAACCAATGTTTGAACGCTTGATTCCGCGCCAGCCGGGCAGGACCTTTACCATCCAGATCCCAGTGATTTTTACGCCTGCTCCAAACGATGCTCCCATTTCGGCATCCCTTGATTGCAACCCAAGGATTGCAAATGTTGCCGAATACTCTGACGCAAGCGGCGCCGCCAACAAAACATTCACGTTCGTTGCGGAAGCCCGGGCTGATACGAAATATACCTGCAAGTTTCTTTGGGTGAGCGCTGGAGGGATCGGTCAAAAATACCAGGGACGTGTCACAGAGACGACCTTTGATGGGTTTGCAGATGCCCAGGTAAAACTGAACCCGGTTGAATTGATCTTGGTGCCGCGGAACGAATCGGGCCTTGGCAGTGACGCCGCCGGTGGAGATGTGAACGTGACAACCTCGCCAGGCTCTTGTGCCAATGGCGAGGTCTTTAATATCGTCACGAGATTGTGCGAGAAATCCTGATTCAGAAATTCGAGATTGAACTGACCGCAGGCATCTCGAAACTCTCGTCGTCCACTTGATTGCCGCTGAGATCCCATGCCACCGGCAGGGTTGCCAGCGAGCTGCCCAGCATAAACTCCGATCCGTCCCGCGAGTTTCCTGCGGCGCCAGACTCTTCCGCCAACATCATGTCGGCTTCTTGGACAGGACTGCGGCGGCGCATGCGAACCACCAGATAAATCCCAACAAGAACGATCGCACCGGCACCGGCAGCCGTGGCAGCCTGTTTTTGGTCAAAACGCTTCGGGGCTTCGCCCTTCACCCCAATGGAAACCATCGAGTTCCAAGCCGCTTCAAAAACCGGGTTATTAGGGTTGGAAATCGATGTCGCAAGGTCGGTGTAGGTCAACAGGTACTGCTTTTCTGAACCGGAAACTAAAATGTGCATTTGCATCACAGCCACATCACTCATCACCATGGACGAGTACATGACCAGTCCGTCGTTGGTGCCGTGATAGTTGAAAAACTTGTGCTCTGTGACCTTGTAATCACGAATGACACCACTTTGACCAAAGCGCTTTTCAAGTTCTGCCTGGAGTTCCGTGGCGCGTTGTTCGTCAATCGGGGCCGGATTCTGGATCGCGGCCACGGTAATGTTGCGGCGAAAGGTCGTTTGATCCTTGCCGGTTTGAGCCGCAGCCTTTTCTGCTGCTCCCTTGTCTGCGAGTGGTTCTTGCATCACGAGGCTGGTACCAGCCATGCCTTCGGTCACTTCCCAGCCTTGAGGCGGAGTGATGTCGACACCGGCGATCTCGGCACCAAATGCGACGCGTGATTTCAGTGCAAAGAGGCTCGCCACGAGCAAGGCCGGGGCGAGGATTTTAAGGAGGTCCGTTTTCTCCCAACGCCGCTTTTGTTTAAGGCGGCTACTGGGAATGGTGACACCAGTCTGGGTCGCCAGGATGATCGGAACCTTGGTGGCAGTTACAAGTAAGGTCTGAGGTCTACTGTGGTTCATTGGTTCGTTTCTCCGTCACAACATCAGCTAAAAACACCGCTTCAACAACAACTAACGACGTTCTATTTATAACAATAGATTCTATTAAAATCAATACAATTATATTGAAATTCATAAAATAATAGCTAACCAATCAAATCCAAATAAACATCAATACTTCCGGTTGCTTAGCCGGTCGCATCAACAACCAGCGGTCCCCGGATGAATTGAATTTGCGCACCGCTGTAGCGAACATGAGCGAATCGAAGAACGGCCCAACACCCTGATTTTTAACCTGAAAGGTTAAAACGGACTCGGGGCAGGGGCGTAACACTTGCGCATCCATGCGACATACGCCGCAGACTGTGGATCCATACTGGGCGCGGGCGCATCGCACTTTATTTCACCACTGAAGAAGGAGCAGTTTGAGTAGTCCGTGCGATACGTGGAGCCATCAGATCGAACAGATTCGAATCGTTGATTGTTTTGCCTGGTACAGTGATCCGCATTCGGCACACCCATAGTCCGGGAACCGTACTCGACTTCAGTGTCCTGAAAGTATCCGGCGCGGTATGACCTTGTTTGACACGTACATTGGACGCCTTGGTCGGTAAAACCAGTCTGCGCCCAGTTGTTGAATCCGTTTATGTTGTTCGCACCCTCGTAGAATGCTTCGATCTTGGGCGCAATAAAGGTGTCGCTGATTGCATAACCAACCGCGTATCCAACAGCCGCCGTTGTGCCGGCGGCTGCTGCCCCGACCCCGGCGGTCATTGCTGCTGACCCTGCTGCCGCAGAAGTCATTCCACCAAAGGTTACCCCGAACCCGTATGTTGCAGCGGCAGCGCCAACAGAACTACCCGCGATACCACCCGCCTGCGTGATGCCCGAGTGGGCCGCGCCGTCTCGTTGGAAACCTAGTTTTGTGGAGACGACATCACCGATCCCCGCACCCAGTAGCCCACCACCCAATCCGCCAAATCCGGTTGCAAGACTGAATCCTGCGCTCTGTAAACCAGACAATCCAGCCGAGGGGTTCAAGTATGACCAGGCTGAGTCTGCGAGATTCAAACCCACGCCACTTCCCAGTCCATACCAACCCGCATTCTCCTTTGATACACCAAGTTCTCCGAAGGCCTGAGTCGCCAGCCCAGCAGCCGCAAAAGCGGCTGACGATTTAGGTGTCTCTTGAAAGAATAATGAAGCCAAGCCAGGCATTGATCCCCCCCATCCCGGTCTAGGTGCGGCTTGCTCGATCGCAGGGGGCGTCATTTCGTTATCGCTTGATGGACGGGAATTCAAAAAATCCAGCCACTTAACTTCTGCGTTAAGTCGCGGGGCAATTTTGTCTAGGTCCGAATAGGTCCCCTTGATGTCATTGGCGTTAACCACCGTTCCGTATCTGGGTGCGTCTCCCGCTTTTTTAGGCTGCATATCTATTGTGTCTGTGGGGTTGTTATTATGGTCGTAAAGAGTCCACCGCCACGTGGTGTCTGTCTGTTCAATTGGTGGAAGTCCGTCTGCCCACGCGCCTGGTGTCGTCACCTTCCCGTGATACTGCGGATCGATAATCACTTGGACTCTTTCAGTGTCCCCTGACGACACCCCAACCTCAAACTCGATAAATCCCATTGTGTGTGCCGCGTTCTCGTGGTGCATGTGTGCAGCCGTGGATGGCCCGTGGCTAACGTATTCTTGATTCGTTCCCCCAGGCCTGGATGGAATTCCAAGGGAATTGAGAATCTCAGACACAGCATAGGCAGACAAAGGTTGAGTTCTACAATCACCATTGGAATACCATTGAGCGGTGGCCTGCGCAGGGCAGCTGCTCGTGGGTGAGGCCGGATCGCGGATCGATTTAAAAACCTCATCCATGCTTTTATAGAATTGCTCATTGATCGGACCAGTTGGTCTGATTTGCTCCCTGATGGCAGCTTCGACACTCTCTCGCATCGAGCTCAGTGCTATTTTCAACGCATCGACATCCCCGTTCGCCTGGGCCTGCAATATCTCGGCGGCAAATGGCCTGGTCGCATCAAATAGTGCGTCATGTTGTGCCTGTGTCATGTAATAGACCGGTTTTTCTGCATTGGTGACACCTATTCCCAAACCGCGATCCTTTGGGATGAAGATCGATGGAACACCCTCCCAAGGACGTCCCAGGATCAATGACTCCGGATGAAGGTAAAAAAGACTGAAATTTTGGGTATTGCTGCCGTCAATGCGATATCCCGGTTTGAACCCCTGCCCCAGCGGGTTTACAGGCCTTGGTTCCGGAGGGGGTAGCTTGAGAAACCTATCAAGTTGTTCGGATTCGTTGCCGAATGGATTCGCCCCATATGGCGGATCTCCAGCCATAACGCGTACGCCTGATAGGAGAGTCCAAAGGACCGACGCAGCGAGGCAGGATTTTTTCAGGGCAGTGATCGTAGATTTCATTGAGTCACCCACAGGTCCTCGCCTTCGCCGGGGGCGGGCGTGAAGTTCGCTGTCGTGGATTCCTTGGGTGGAGTGGTGGAGTAGTCAAACGTCGTCACGTAGGAGGACGAAGATCCGGTGCGCGACTTGAAGTTGGAGTTGCGCTGGGTGACTACACCGCTCTCCGGGTCAAAGGCCGTAATCTCAGTGCTTTCGCCCGACGAGTCCCGGGTGGATGTGGCCCGGCTGCTTTGAGAAATCGTCGTGGTAGTCGAAGAAAGGGTTGGCAAGACGGTACTGGCAATCAACGTAACCGTTTCAGAAGTCGTGGTGTTACCGCTACCTGGATCCTGGTTGAATTTGTAAACGGTTTTCAGGTTCGTGCGCTGGTCTTCATGTTGTTGGATGCTACCCATCGGGTCCGATACGGTCATGCAGGTCTTTAGGGGGGTGGATCCTGCCGGAACCTCCCACGCGCAGTGAATCGATCTTTCAAGGGCCTCTTCGGCCACACAGGTCGATTCAGACCCGAATCCTGACGCAGTGATCGTTGATTTTGCGATGCCCGTTGGATGGAATTCAACGCGGTAGGTAAAGGCATCGCCGGCGTAGGCGATTTGCATGGTATTGTTGCCATAGGAATACGAGGCTACCGGAACGTCGTTCATGATGGTCTGTACGACCCGTCCTGATTCGTCGAGGGCGACTTTCGAAATGCGACCTTCCTGTGACGTGGATTCCACGTCGTTCGAGCGGTCGAAGTACCTGGTGATCTTTTCGATCGCGCGACCCGCCGTCCCTGAATCGTCGAGTCGCACTGCGAAATCATTTGTGGTGGTGACGTTCACAAGACGGATGAGATCACTACCCGAATTGGTGACAGACATGACGCTCTTGATATTGAAGCGATCTGCCATTCCGACCATTGCGAGGTCCTTACCCGGCTTGTAACTGTAGGCCATTTGCAGTCCATTGCGTAACTTGTCTCGCACTCCGGATACGTTCCGTGCCGTCACCCGCCCGGACTCGTCGCGATCGAACGAAACCGTTTCCCCTGTGGTGGCTGCGCCCCGCAGTGCAGTGACGGATGTCAGGGCCCAGAGCGCGTCCGCTGGCGCACTCGCAGCGGTGCCCGGCGGCGGCGTCCAGCCCAGCAAGGTGCGGGCCACGGAATTCCCGAGTTTGTGCGCGATGGTGGACAGGGTTCCACTGCGGTTATACGCAAAGGAAACCAAGCGTTTGGCAATGCCCATATAACGCATTTCGGCCTGCGTGATCCGTCCATCTGCCGCAGTGAATGTGACGGCTTGCCAGTCGTTCCATGGCGATGATCCGCTGAAGAGGTCCATGGCCCGGCTGGACACGATCGAAATCGGCAGTGACAATGTGTCGCCCGATGCCGTCGCGTAATTGAAGGTGATGCGCTCCGATGCGGTGCGTTTCGTGCAGCCCGAAGCGTACGGGTTCAGGAGTTCTGCTGACTTGATGCGAAAAAACCCTTGCCCGGGAATTTGGTCGTAACGGACCATGACAGAACCCAGGTCGAGGGTCATGGAATCACCATTCGCCAGGAGAGTCAGGGTTTCTGGGTTGACTGGATCACGTTGGCGCCGCGAGAAAAAGTTTCCTGACTTTTGATCCCTGGTGAAAACCTCTGCATGAGTTGGGTAAATTGCATTGAACTGGACAGCCGCGCCGTCCCCGACAGCCGCCATCAGCATCGGAATGGACGCGCTGTTGTGAGTCAGGGACAGGGTGGCTTTGCTGGCGCCGAAGTATGCGACTTGGGCCGGGATGTAGTCCGAGGCGATGAGGGCCACCGAGGCAAAACCGAAATCATAGGCCATTCCCGGCACCGAAACGCCGGTCAGGCAGCCCTGGAAATTCACAAAGCTGTCGAGGCTGGCTGCGGGCATCATGACATGTGGGTTGAAGCACTGGGTCAAGGAAGTTCCGGAGCTTGCGAGAACACTCAGTGACAAAGCCGGTAGGGACAAGGCAGGGATCCGCAGGATTTGCGGTGCGTCGGGAGCTTTTTCCTGGCGGTCCTGGCCTGCTTCAGACGTGCCGCTGCTCGCAGCGTCGTTCAAAGGCGGACGGGCCTGCGATAACAGGCTTCGGATCCGCTGGGTCATTGCGGCATCGGCGAGATTAATGATTTCTGGCTTGAACCGCCACGCAGCGGATCCCGTAAGCGAAACAGCTTTGATACCGCAAACGGGATATCCTGCAGCCGGTCCTGATGCGGCGGCCAACTTCGCAAGGTCGAGAACTTGCGAATCCACCGTGACCAGTTGACCCGCAGCGTCGAGATCGCATCTTCCTTGATCATCAAGTCGAAGCAGCGCAAATTTCAAATTAGCCGGGGGCGTTCCGTCGGCCTCGGGAATCGAGCGGAAATTGAATACCGGCAATCCCGGTTTTGATGCTGCCGGGTCCATGGTCCATTCGATATCTGGACTTCCCTGTGCGGATCTTTTTTTTAATCGAAACGGGCTGTCCTCCGGAAAGCTGGAATATTTTTCTCCTGAGGTACTTGGATGGTCTTCTCGTGAAATGCTTAAGCGAACTGGAGTGTCTCTCGTTGCACCTGCGATATCGACCATCACAGTGACGATCCAAACCGATCGTTTGTTCTCCGCTGAGACAGATTCAGCAATCGACCACTTCCGCGGCTCCCTACTGCTCTTGGATTTTGGTGCAGAGCCATTAGAAGATTCAGCAGGTGAATCAGGCGCGAAATCAGTCAGTGCGATTTCTATTTCCGGTCCCTTCAAACCGGCAATGGCCATCAGTTTGCAACCGGTCAGGCCGTCTGGCATCTGATAGCCTTGGGCTGCGCGGACCAACGTGCGATCTCCGTTGGGTGACGTGCACGATGCAATCAAGCCCTGAGCTGAATAGGTACTCGGCTCAGTGACGAAACGAAGTGGTCCAGGCGAAAGAACGGCATCCGAATGCCCAGACTGCGAACTGTTTCGTTGGCTCTCTGTTTGATCCGCCGGCTGGCCCGCGCGGATTTGCGCCGTTTGCTTTCCGCATGCGACCATTGCCACGACTAGCGCGCAGGCTGCACCATATTGAACTGTGATGGTTTTGAACCGGCGCATCAGGCCTCCCTCAAAAAAAAAGACCTCGGTCTGCATTCGGACAACCGGCGCGAACCCTTAGGGGAAAGTTTTCTTTCACAAAAAGACTCTTGATTTCGGATGGATACCAGTCGAATGGCCGGGGAACCTCCGAGTAGCGCCACAATAAGTCTTACCGAAGGGGGCCTATTTCAGGTGGAAGTGCCCGAAAGGGCTAAGAACATCATTGAAAAACAGCGTCGGCCGCGAAAGGATGGATTCGCTAAAACACCATTATTTCAAGGGGGCTTAACCTCGTGACGACCGACGCTGTCAGACAATCGCCCGGATTTGATTGTATCCGAACGACTCAAAATGACTCTAAAGGTGAGGCTTTGTTCTGCCGAAGCCCACGCTGTTACTTTGTGGTGTAGGAGTGTTCCGATGCAAATCACGCGCGCGAGTCGTCACTACGTGTTTCTTTGTTCGGTTACCGCAGGCTTAACGGCCTGCACGGGATCCAATTCGACTTACCGGGGCAGCGGCGCGGCAGTGGCCACCACAGCGAAATCCCTCGGACTGTCGGATGACAGCCTGGCGGCCCTGATTCAGGCCTCGCGCGCCGAGGATTCCTTCCGGCCAGAAGGTTCCGGTGGGTCTGGAACCTCGAACACCAATTGTAACCTGGGCTTTCCTGTCGCGCCGCCACTCGGCAGCGATTCAACGGTCAATGCTGTCACCGGCGCACTGGCCTTGGATTTCGGTCCATTGGGAATCGTGTACAGCGCGTGTGGCGCGCCGCCCGAAACAGCGGGTCCTTTTTTCGACGTCGCGAAAAACACTTTCGTCGCGATGAACCTGCCTCTAGTCTTGCGCAAAATATCCAATGTGGACATCGCAAAACTGTACTCGTTCCGCCAAGGTGTCGGCGTGGTGACAGATTTGTTCGTGAAATCTGACCAAAGCGAAAGGCCAGACGGGGTGCCTTCCGATGCAACCATGTACCTTCGCGTTCCCGGCGACGGAACCTGGTTGGCGGTATTGAACGCCGAAGCCGGCAAACCGCGTGGGGCGGCATTTGTCGCGCCAGGTGGCTTAACCCAGATGATGTACGCGGAGGTCCCCGGCACAGGATCCGGTCCCGGCGGTAATTCCGGCACGTTCCTGATGACTGCTGTTAAAAATCGCGGGGCGACAGACTATGCCAATGAATTTTCTGTGGTGTCGATGTGCCTGCGGGACGCCCAGGGCCGGATTGCAGAGACGAGCGGATCCACTGTTTACCGCATTCCCGCAGAGCCGCTCGTCAATCTGTCGGCCAGGAGAACCTGGTCATACACGGACGGACGATCTGGAACGTCTCAACTGAGTCGCGTTGTCGACTCGTTCACGGCCAAAGAGTTTGCCTTCAACTACGACTCATCCGGCAATCTTGACACGGTGCTTGCTACCCCGGTGAGTGCCGGCGCGGAAACCTCAGCCGAGGACCCCGAACCGATACTGTCGATTTCATATGATGCTAATGGTCGCCTCGCGAGTTTCGGTTCCGGTTCCAGATCCGCTCGTTTGTTTGCTTACGATGCGATGGGGCGCGTTAAAAGTGTTGCGCTTGAGACGGCTGGAACCAACGGGTCGAAGTCCAGCAAACGCCTCTTGGCGAATTATTGCTTCAAGTCCAACTCGGAAGCCGATTCCAAAAGCGTGGTGGCTCGTCTGATCCAGGGGCGCTACCAGGCCGCAAGCAGGTCTTCGTCCGATTCCGTCGAATCCGTCCCACGTGATTTTACGATCAAGACTGAGTTTAAAAACGGCACGACAACGGTAACGTCCAGTCGCAGGCCCACGGCATCCGGCCAACGCGAAACATATGACACCATAGGCCGCATGACGGGTCACGTCTCCACCCGCAATGGCCAGTGGGATGAGCCCGAATCAGCCGTTAAAATGTCTTATCCGACTTTCGCGTCGGGCCTGCCATCTGCCATGGAGGCTTCGGACCGTGACGGTATCAAACAAAAAGCCGAGATCAGTCGCAACCTGTTCGGCCAGCCAAAAAAAATCTCAGTGGATGGTAAAGTAGTCTTGGAAGTCAGCGAGTATTTCGATGACATCATCCCAAAAAGCATGAAAACAGGGTTGGGCGCGGACGCCATTGAACTGTCGGCCTCCGCATCGCCGTTCCGTGCCCAGTATTCACGAAAAATCAACGGTACGAAGGAAGGGGAGACCCGGGTCACCTACAAGGCGACTGACATTCAGTTCAGCCAGTTCAGGATCAGCGAATTAGCTGTGCGGAATTTTCGCGATGGTTCCGTGGAAACGTCTCTGATCGCCGATGACGGGACTGTGATGCGCACCTCTGCAAAAAACAACTTGTTCACCAGGATCACGAGCAGCAGCGGGTTCTTCAAGTCGATCCTTTCGGTTCTGGGAATCGGTACGGACCGCGAATCAGGCCAGGGGATCTCTGGCGCCGACTTGACGACCACGCAATCGGCTGCAACGTCAGACCCGCAGGCAGACCAAGGGGCGTCCAACACCACGCGTGCCAGTGGCCCCGAAGGAGATGTCTTGCAGGGTGAGAAATTTCTGCGCGCTGGCAATGTGAATTACGACTTCGCCCCTGATGGCGGCATCAAGGCCATCAATTCAATTGCCACTGGCGTGACGAGTTCCACGGTTTCGTCCAGTGCTCCTTCCGGAGGATCGTCCGACGCAGTCTGGGTGCATCCGGCAAATTGCCCGGCACAATAACCTAAACGAGAAATGGGCCTAAAGGTGAACGTGCTGATGATTAAAAGTTTTACCTCCCAACGTCTGATCACCTGCTCTGTGCTTGCATTTTCTCTTTTACTTCCCGCCGGTGATTTACTTGGTTTTGTAGTTCCGAACGCAAGTAGTGCCCCGTCCTCGTACAACGAATGCATGGCTGAACTTCAGGCAATGCAAAGTGCCCTCAAAGGCAAAGAAGTCGGGATGATCGGATACGTTGCCTCGACATTCACGCCGTGGCCATTAAGTAGCTACACGGACGCCTACAACGAGGCGGCTAACCTTGTTTCCCAAAAGTTTTCGGAATGTGCCCGACTTGCCGAAACCGAGACTGAACGTAATTCTTTTTCGGATGCCGCTATTCGGCAAATTAGAGACAATAACGATGCGATGGCGCCCGCAAACCAGCTCAATCATTACGCGCCATATGTGCAGGCGGGAATCGTCGTTACTGGTGGCGGAGCGATTACGGTTTTAAGCGGAGGGCTTGGGGGTGGCTTGCTCACATTGGGAATCGGCGGCGCAGGGGTGGGCGTTGCCATTTCTGGCGTCGGAGAGGCAGCCACTATTTACGATGGATACAACAAAAATCCAGACCAAACGTTGAACATTAGCGTGGAAAACGTTGCCCTCGGTGGATTAATCGGGGGCGTGCTTGGTCCGCTTACAAAATGTCCAATGTGTCTGAAGGTTCTGGCGCCAATCGGCGTTGGTACCGGGACATACAACGCGTATGACAACTTTTCACAAGGAAATACAGCTTCAGGTTTATTTCATTCAACGACTGCTTTGCTTAGCACCTTGCCGTTTATCTTACCCGCAAAGGGGAGCGGTTATGCGCCAAAATCACCGAAACTGCCAGCAAAAGAACTTCCAGCGTTACCCACACAACTTGCCCCAGGGATCACTGTAGAAGAGGCTAGCCCAACGGCCATACAGGCTCTGATGGAAGGTCCGCGACCGACGAGGCCGTCTTCCAAGGAAGTACAAGCCGCGCTGAACGCGGTTAATAATGATAAATTTACACTTCAGGATATCCACACAATAGTGAGTAGTCAGAATGTTCACAATCCCCAGGCCCTCACGAACGTGACTGGATCATCAACGATTCCGAAAATTTTGGCTGACTCAAGCCCCTTACTACATGCCTATAATGGTTTTCCAGGTTTGCCAATTGGGACCTATGCGGCGCCGCGCCCAATTCGCTGGAATTTTTTGGATCTCTGGCAGACCGCTGGCAGAGGGGATCCGAAAAATGCGCGGACCGACATGATCGTATTTTTGGGTGAGGCAAGAAACAATTTTTCGAAACTTACATCCGACTGGTTAGGATATCCCACGGTGCTGATCAAGCAGCAGATAAAGCCATTGATATCGCAAACTAATAACCCGGAATTTGCGACGATGCGCAACGGGGACCTTAATATTCGTAAAGCTGTTGTGTTTGATTCACCCAACGGACGGATCTTGGCCATAACGAAGGCTGACATTGTACAAACCATACAAGGGCATCTTCCTGGAACTCAGGAATATATCAATCTGACACAAAGGTCGGCATTGAAAGAAATTCCTAGTGCTGTCGCAACAAGCTTCGGAGTTTTGGGCCCAGCAGGTGTTGTGGGCGTGGGTTCGGCAGTGGGGATTGTAGGTGGTGCCTATTACGTTTCCCCCCTCGGGCGTTGGCTTGGAGACGAACTTGCCGAAACGATCTATCCGACGCGTCCGTGAGTCTTGAGAAACCGAGACTGTACCTGGAGTAGCCCCCGTCAAACCGGACAGGCTAGCCAGCGGTTATTGATCGGCGAAGGTTCCCTTGGGGCAGCCGACGATGGGGGGCACCATTGGCAAGCGCCGACCCAAGGAAACCTTCGATCGATAGAGCATGAAGCACTCAGAGAGATCGTTTCGACGGACGTTAGCGACATCCGATCCCAGGCGCATTCAAATAGAGCAGTTCGTAACACTCAGGATGACGTGGCATAATAAATCCGCCACTATTTACTATTCCATTGAACAGGAGTCCCAATGCACGCAAAACCGACCATTCGCGCCATCTACTGCATTGGCCGCAACTTTGGCGCTCACGCCCGGGAACTCGGCAATGCCATCCCCACCAGCCCCGTGGTTTTTCTAAAATCCCCGTCCGCAGTCCGTGGCCCTGCCGAATCTGGAAATATCGCCTACCCGGACGAGACTTTTCACCATGAAGTGGAGCTGGTGCTTCACATCGGATCTTCCCCGGCCCCCGGCGAAAAAAAACTCCTCCGCCACGTTGACCAGATTGCCCTGGGACTGGACTTGACCCGGCGCGAGGTCCAGAACCGCCTGAAAAAAGAAGGTCTGCCGTGGACCGAGGCCAAAAGCTTCAAGGGCGCTGCCGTGCTCTCATCTTTCGTACCACTGATTCATCGCGGGGATCCGGTGGATACCCTCACCCGGCTGGAGGCGGCCGACTTCACCCTGTGGGTCAACGGCGAAAGACGGCAGCATGGCGCACCGCGGGAAATGACCTTCAATCTGGAGATTATCCTGGGCACCATCAACGACTCACACGGACTTTTTCCCGGTGACATCATCTATACGGGAACGCCCGAAGGGGTCGGCCCACTGCGCGTGGGCGACGGGTTCAGGATGGAACTCAACCTGGATGGAACACGCGTCATCAATGAAGACGGTATGCTTTGAAACCGAAGGATCCCGTTTAGCGAGCCAATGCCGCGGCACCAAACAGCGTCCGCAAGTCGTTGTCGTTAAAGCTAAGTCCAGCACCAAAATAATATTTTGGTTTCTTGTTTTCAATGCGCGTCACTGGATCAAGGCGCGTCAGATCATCAACACCGACAATGGCCGAAACATGATTGAAGAATAGAGCACTTGCGTAAGCTTTCAAATGGGCAACGCGGCGGAACTCATTGTCTTTGGTCTTCCAGTCGAAGGCCTCGGCACTGACCTTCAAGCGGTCACGGAACAAGTAAAAGTCGGCTGCAAACCCGCCGGTGGATTCAAACAAGCCAAAGCGCAACCCAGCAATTCCAAAGCGTTTGGCAAACTGAAGGTTATACCGCAGCGACTTGCGGTCCTGGATGATTTCTCGTGTTTGTGTCGTCGTTGGATCGTCGTCGACCGTCGGCTCTTCGGTGATGGTCTTAATCGTCCGTTCCACCTGTTCACCCTGAACATCTGTTGCACCCAGGAGGTAGTAACGGTCAGGCCGCGTGCGGAAAACCATGTTGAAGTAATTCTGTCCAGTCTGGTCGTTACGGAATTCACCGCGATACTCGACGCCAACTTCAAGTTTCTTGACCGGAGAAAGAACCTCGCGCAAATCTTTGATCGCGCCTTCAATTTCTGCAATCGTCGACTCATCGGATAACAGTTTGCCGATGGTGCCTTCCCCGCGTTCGACTTTTTCAGCGATCATGCGGATGTTCTTACTCGCGCCCTTGACGTCACCCATCGACTCATCAAAGGATGCAATGATGTTTTGAAGCTTCGCCCGGTTGCCATCGTCGAGAACGTCACGCAAACCCTCGGTAAAGCCCTTGATATTTGCGACAATCGCCTTCACATCCTCAGGACGATCACCAACCGCGCCCCGCAACGCAGAAAGTGTCTTGCGCAGGTCTGTCGAACTGTCGTGAATGTTGCCCAGAATCTCACCGATATTCCTTTTTCCGTCGTCAGAACCCATGACTTCTGCCAGTACTCCGGTGATCTTCTTGACGTCGCGCCCGATGCTTCCTGCAAGAGCGAGCACAGCCTGCATGTCGGTGGTGCCTTCCGCCTTAGGAATCATCCCGCCCTTGGGAATATATTGGCCGTTGTCCAATGGACGCACGATTTCCAGGAAAACATCACCAAGAAGTCCCCGCGTCCGAACTTCGATGTGGGACCCTTCAGGAATTTTGACATGGATGTCGATTTCCATTTCGACTCGCGTCATGTTGACGTCGAGGCGGACGTTTTTCACCTTTCCGATGATGACGCCGTTGGTTTTGACGTGAGTCTTGGCGATGATGCCAGCCGCATCACTCAGGATGGTGTAGTAGTTATTTCGCTGGCCCGACTCAAAACTATCCGGACTCAATACAAAAAACATGTAAACGAGAGTGGAAAGCGCCACCAGCGTAAAGAGTCCTACCTTGAACTCTGTGCCAAGCGTTTTCATCGCGTTTTTCACCACCTATACAGGTTAAATCCGTTGCCACACGATTGACCTAGAGAAATTCCATCGGCCCTTCGACACTTCCAGAGAAAAACTGTCGGACCACAAGATCCTTCGTTTTTCTAAAATCCTGAGGCGAACCCGCGAGGGCGACTTTCCCCTGATACAACATCACTATGTTTTCGGCTGTTGCAAGCGCGGCCTTTAGGTCGTGTGAAATCACAATCGAGGAAACGCCCGGAACATCCCGGTTTATTTGGACGATCAACCCGTCAATCATCTCTGAAACGAGCGGGTCCATCCCCGTGGTAGGCTCGTCATAAAGCAGGAATTTTGGTTTTGTGACAAGAGCGCGGGCCAAGCCTACCCGTTTCTTTTCGCCGGTCGAAAGCTCCGTTGGATATTTGTGCTGGATCCCCGGCAAACCGACCAAAGCCAAAACCTGTTCGACCCTTTCCAACATTGCAGGGAGAGGCTGCCTGGTATGCTCTCGCAGTGGAAAGATCACATTTTCACCCACTGTCATACTGTCAAAGAGTGCGGCATTCTGGAACAACATCCCAAACTTGCGCCGATAAAGGCGCAGCTGTTCCTCGTCCAGTCTGGTGATGTCCTCGCCATCAACGACGATTTCACCGCGATCTGGGTGCATCAGACCCATCAAGTTTTTGATCGTCACTGATTTTCCCTCACCAGATTTCCCGATGATGAAAGTGATCTTACCCGGTGGAATGACAATAGACAGATCGTCCAGAACGACCCGTTTGCCAAATGCCTTACGGACGTTTTTAAACTCAATCAAAACTTCACCTGCGCATAAGTCAGAAAGACATCAAAGCAAAGGATCGCCAACAGGCTGACGACAACGGAGTTGGTTGTTGCGATGCCGACACCCTTGGCGCCGCCGGATGCGCGCAGTCCGTAGCGACAGGCGATCAAACTCATCAGCACGGCAAACACCGCTGACTTCTCCAGACCATTCCAGATGTCGGTCATGTTGACGATTTGCGTCATCTTTTCGATGAAAATTCCAACGTCTACCCGGAATATCCAAACGCCTGTTGCGTAAGCGCCGATGACACCAATAAAGATAAAGACGACACACAACAGCGGGATGATTGCGAGGGATGCGATGAAGCGTGGAACAACCAGGTAGTTTATCGGATCGACACCCATCGCCTCCATTGCATCAATCTGTTCGTTGACTCGCATGGTTGCAAGTTCTGCCGTCATGGCAGATCCAACGCGCCCCGAAATCAGAAACCCCGTCATAAGTGGGGCGAGTTCTCTGGTCAGGGCCTTTGCTGTGGCCGCTCCCATTAGTCCCTCAGCCTTGAAAATCTGAAAAATTCCGCCGATCTGCAGGCCAAAAACTGCGCCGGTGAAAAATCCGGTGAGCAAAATGATATTGAGCGATTGATTGCCAATGAATTCGAGTTGCTGAAAAACTAGCGAGGTACGCATTGGCTTACGGACCGATTGTTTGAGAACGTCACCGACGTAAACAAAAAACTTTCCGATTTCCACCAGCCGGGCCGTTGTTTCAACGCCTAGCCAATTGACCGCAATTTCGGCTGTACGAACTGGCATGAATCACCGCATGTAAAGGATGCAGGACGGCACACCAATGATTATCAGTCATTCAAAAGGACAGTGCTAGCCGGGTCAGACCATCGATGTCATGAAAGTCCGCACCTTGGTCCTCGATCCGGACCACAAGGCGGTTCTTTTTTCTGGAAGACGAGAGGTTTTTAATCAAATTACCAATAACTTTATCTTCGCCGAAATAACGGGCATTGACAAAATCCCTCGCGGCAGCCGGCAGAGAAGCGGTCACGTTTGCGAGTTCTGTCGCCGAGGCAACGGGTAGGCACCGGTTGATCACAAGTCCGTCTACCCGGTAATCCATTTCAGCAAGTTGGTCGGCGAGAAAAACCGCAGACCGTTCTGCGGCTCGGGTTGGAACGGCAACGAGGATAAACGCTGTCTTCTTGTCCTGCAAGGTTGCAACAACCTGTTCACCAGTCTTGTGGAACCCCTCGATGACTTCCTGCATCAAAAGAAGAAATTCACCAAAGGAACGTAGCGCACTGAATCCGGTCAGGCTGGCAACGCCGCCGGCCAGTTTTTCGCCTACACCAATAAGCCTGCCCAAACCGAGCTTGCCCATCGTGAGGACTGGCTTGATCAACCAGGTCATCACGCGATTTTCCATGAATCCGGCCAAAATATTGGGACGTTTCAAGAAATCAAGGGCGTGGGAATCGGGCGGGGTGTCCAAGATGACAAGGTCAAAGTCCTTGTCCTGAGTCAGCTCCTGAAGCCTCGCGAGCGCCATATATTCCAATGGTCCGCTAAGGTTGGTCGACGCTGCGCGGTAGAGGGGATCCCGCATGATGCGTTCTGCGATCTTTTCGCTCGGGGCATGAAGGCGAACCATCCGGTCGAACACCGCCTTCTGATCCAGCATGGATGCGTGCAACGATCCCCGAGGCGCTGACTTGTCGGGCGCCGGCATCAAGGCCACCGGCCGCATCTCGTGCCCAAGCCCCAAACCAAGTGCGCTCGCAAGCCGTTTTGCTGGATCGATGCTGAGCAGTGCCACGCGCCGCCCAGCCATGGCAGCGCGAATCGCAAGCAGCGCAGAAGCAGTTGTTTTACCAACGCCACCAGCACCCACCATGACGATGATTTTCTTGCTCTCAAGCAGCGCGTCAATTTCTGATGGGGACGTCACGGGTGCAGGGCTTCTTCCGTCAGAAAAGTCCGGTGGAAATCTGATGGCAGCGGATCATCAACAAAACCGAGATCGCGCAAACCAAGGTACATGATACCCGGAAACTGTTGGGTAGAAACCCGGACCATATCAAGGGCGGCAGCAGATTTTGCGGACCTTTCACGAAGAAAGCTCAGAAGCCTGGACTCCCCTGCACCATGCGCAGGGCTCTGGCGGGTGGCGTCGTGTCCCAACGATGGCGGAATGCGATTTACAATAACGCCACAAAGCTTTGCAGGCGATTTCTCTTGAATCACTGGCAGGAAGTCCATGGCTTCGCTGACGACAAGAGGCTCTGGCGTGCAGACGTAAATAACTCCCACGTCGTTCTTGCGGCGAAGGAAATCGCGAACCTTTTGCGTGTCGCGTAACATCGGACCTGCCAGTCCGGACTCCACAATTGCGTCCGGTGTGGTCATCAATGAGAGAAAGTGGCCGGAGGCGGGACTGTCGAAGATAACGAGGTCGGGTCGCTGATCAACGTCGCGGACGTCGCATGTGTAGTAAAGGCGACCGAGCATCATTGCCTCGGCAAGGCCTGGGACCGTATTGAAAAAACTCTGAACCACACGGTGGCTGAAGACCGTGTCGAACATTTTTTTCTTTCCAAGGTATTTCGTGATGTATTCGCGAAAATTACCTGCGGTATTGAGATTGATGCAGGTGATTCCGGGAGCTGCCACGGTCTCGCTGTGGCCAACTGGGTCCAGACCAAAAAGTGGAGCAATCTGATCGCGGGATGAACTTTCGACCAAAAGTACACGGAGGCCGGCGGCTGCGGCAGCCTGTGCCATAGCCACAGATACAAGGGTTTTGCCGATCCCACCCTTTCCAGTTACAAAAAGTAACTTCCGGGAAGTCAGCAACTGCGCAAGGGATGTCCCCTGGCTCATGCTTGCTTGTTGTTTTCGAGGCTGGCTTCGACGTTAGCCTGGGCGTTCGCTTGGACGCTGGAAGCCTCGATTTGACGGGACCCATCGTCCTTGATACCGCGTTTGAAGTTACGGATCGCCTCGCCCACAGCACCACCGAGTTGCGGCAACTTCTTGCCACCAAAAAGCAGAGTTACGACGGCGAGGATCAGGGTCAGTTCCCAGAAGCCTGGCATAGACATGGATGCCTCCAAAATATATTGGAAATATTACAGCATGTTAGGGAGTTGGAAAGCTCAAGATCAAAAAAATCGCCTCAAGTCCTGCCATGCTGCACCGACGACGAGGAAGTTGTCCAATCCCCAACGGGGCGGACATTAACATGCGAGGTCCACATGTTGCAGCAAATTTCGTCGGTTGTGCTCAAAGCAGGAACAGCGATCTTGGCATATTTCTATGTCCATGGACCGCTGATCGGATAAGCGAAAAAAAATCAGCTAGTGGGCGCCCTCACCAAGGCCGTCTAGTAGCAACGGGTCAGCCACGGCAACCATTGGATTTCGCCCGGCAAACCGGAAGAACGTCATCATAAAGGCACCCAGCACTCCGAGGCCAACACCCAATTCAATCCAAGGGCCATTCCAGGCAGCGGGCTCAACGATCTGTGGTTGAACGACAAGAATATAAGCAAGCCACTGAGCAAATAAAATCGACGACGCCAGAGGGACCGTGATGCCGCGGGTCCACTTGCTGACTTTGGGAAGTAAACCAAACAATGGAATCAGAAAGCTCATGATCGGTGCACCAATCACGATATAAACCCACGGAGCGTGCAGGCGGTGGATAAAGTATTCGGTCTCTTCCGGGATATTGCCGAACCAGTACGTCAAGATGTGAGAGTAGGTCAGGTAGGCAAAAAAGACCGTAAAGCCATGCATCAACTTTCCAACATCATGGAAATGATGGCGCTGAAGTAGTGAACCAACGGTGGTGTTGCTAACAGCAAACATCGTGATCAAAGTGGTCGCCATAACGGTTTGCATCATGATGGCAAAGTTCCAACCACCCCACAGGGTTGAAAACCATGTCGGGGCGAGCGACATCAGCATGTCAAAGCACATCATGGAAAAAAGAATCGCATAAGCAATCAAGATCGGAGCACTCCAATAGCGGAGCTTTGCTTGAACCTCGCGGCCAACCCGTTCTGCTTCATCCTTGTGTCCATCAACAAAAATCTTGTCGCGGCGTAACTTCATCCCGATCTGCCAGCGCGCCAGACCAAGGATCGCAAGGATCGCAAACGTATCACGGAGCAGCATGGAATTTTCAACCAGCCAAGTCCGCTTGCCCCAAAAGTGATGAATTGACTCAGGATCCTTGATCCAAGTGTAGACATTGCGCGCGTGGGCAAAGTCCACTTTGATAGCAATAAAAAACAGGATGAAGATTACTGCGGCCACAGGCAAGAAACTGGTGAAGGCTTCGTGGATGCGCATCACGGCGCGTCCCCAGGTGGCGCCAATCACGTCCTGCATGGCAGCAAAAACACTGCCGCCGAGCGCAATGGCAAAGAAGAAGAAAGCGTTCAGAAGAAGGCTCCCCCAAACACGCTCTTGCATTCCAAACAGCATACCAATCGCCACTGTTACGAATCCTGCAACGAGGCAGAAAACCATCGCGCCACGCGCGTTCGTTGACGGTTTCAAATTAAGATCGTTGCGATGCTCGAAAAGCTGACCTGCGTTCATTTCGCCACCCTTTGTAGTTCATGGATGTAGTGCGCAATCTGCCAACGTTCCTGCGGCGAAATCGCGTGACCGTAAGACGGCATGATCGCACCACCGAAAGTCATTTTATGAAAATAGAAGCCGTCCTTGTGGGCCGGATAATCCTTCGCCACCAAGTTCGGAGGCTTAGGGTACACATCCGTGATGCTGCCGTTGCTATCGCCAAGGGCGCCATGACAGGGAGTACAAAACTTGTTCCACAACTTCTTGCCCTCGGCCGTCGCCTCTGCAGAAGGAGGAATCGGGTTCTGCAAGGTTTTCTCTGCCTCTTCAATGGTCGAAGGATAGAGGATCGCCGTTCTCGTCACTGTGCCTTCCGGCGGCTGCAAAAAGTCCCGCTGGGACTTCAATGCAGCTGAATCGGCCATGTCCGGCACGTATTGCATTTTGGTCTGGTCAGGGTTCTTGGTGCACGCAACACTAGCCATCATGCTGGTTGCAATTCCAAGGCCGGCCAATTTCAAGAAAATTCTAGATGCCATCCTGCCAACTCCTTCATCGCAAAAACTTCTCATGGGGCCTGCGTGACGTTGATTTCTTCTGCGCCAAGCTCGCGAAGGAGCGTTGCCTGCGGGCCATCCAATGTGGCACCTGGTACGTAAATTGCGAACTTGTCGTCGGTTGTCCGGGTATCCAGAATCCTCAATTTCGGATTCGGGAGCCGTCCCATGATCAGAATCCCCGCGATCGTGGCGAGGGCACCAAAAAGAATCGTCAATTCAAATCCGATCACCACATATGCCGGAATTGAAAACACGCCAGCCGGTTTGCCACCGACCACGATTGGCCAATCAGAGTCCATTCCCAAAGCCAGACTAAACCCTGTGACCAAACCCGTCAGAGCGCCCACGAGGGTGAATTTCCGGACCGGACTCGGGTCAAACTGATAAGCGTGTTCAATCTCATGGTAAGAGGTTGGGGAGAAAGACTCATGGCCGTGAAAGTCGGAACGATCACGAATCTTTTCAATCGCCTCGCAAAATTTATCGAGATAGCTAAATACACCGAGGATTCCACTGGTTTTTGTGCTCACTGGTGTTGTCATATTCGTTTCAGTGTCCCTTCACAGATCCGGCATGGCCCCGGCTGAGCGGCTTCGGCATGATCAACTTGATCTCCGAAAGCGAAATGATTGGGAAGAATTTACAGAACAGCAGGAAGAACACAAAAAACAGGCCAAAACTGCCGATCGTGATTACGATTTCCCACAGGCCCGGCTCAAAGTGCCCCCAAGAGCCCGGCAGAAAGTCTTCGACCAAACCAGAAACGATGATGTTATATCGCTCAAACCACATCCCCACGTTGACCAGGATGCAAATCACAAACGACACGGGAATATTGTTACGGATGCGCTTCGACCACCAGGCCAGCGGGAAGATGCAGTTACAGAACACCATGGTCCAGAAGTAGAAGGAATACGGTCCGACCGCTCGCTTCTCAAACAAGGCCCATTCATAGGTGTTTCCGCTGTACCAGGCGACGAAAAATTCGATGCCATACGCGTAGAAAACGATCGTCGACGTCAAAAGTGTCAGCTTGATGCAGGCTTCGAGATGCTCGGGAAGGATGAACTTCTCGAGGCGGAACATCTTCCGCACAGGAATCAAAAGTGTGTAGACCATCGCACATCCGGAAAGGATCGCCCCGGCAACGAAGTACGGTGGAAAGATTGTCGTGTGCCAGCCTGGCTGCAGAGACATGGCAAAGTCCCATGACACGACGGAGTGCACGGAGAGAACGAGGGGCGTCGCCAATGCTGCTAGAAACCCGTATCCAGCCTCATAGTGGTACCACTGCTTTGCAGTCCCTCGCCATCCAAAGGACATGAAACCATAAACGAGCCGTTTGAAACCCTTGCTGCGGTCACGGATTGTTGCCAAATCAGGAACAAGTCCGATGTACCAGAATAAAAGAGAAACGGTGAAATAGGTCGAAATCGCAAAAACGTCCCAAACTAAAGGCGAACGGAAGTTCACCCACATATTATTAGTGTTCGGCAGCGGCAGAGCCCAGTAGGCCCCAACCCACATCCGCCCCATGTGAATCAACGGGAAAACCCCGGCACACATGACGGCGAAGATGGTCATCGCCTCCGCACTGCGGTTCACCGTATTCCGCCATTTTGCACGAAACAAAAACAAAATCGCAGAGATCAGAGTACCGGCGTGTCCAATACCAACCCAAAAGACGAAGTTGGTGATGTCAACTGCCCAAAACAAAGGCGGAGCAAAATTCCACACACCGAGGCCAAGGATCGTGTGAGCCGCCACAAACCCGATTGCGACTAGCAATACCGTCGCTGCAACAGCAAACGCGACATAGAAAGATGGATGAGGATTTCGCAGGTTTACCAGGATTTCGTCATTCACATCCGAAATCGTCTTTTCCCACTTAACCGTGTTGCTGTATTTCGATGCGTCAATCATTTCTGCCATGAGTGCTCTCCGTCAGGTTCCCAGGAATCCGGTATCGACCTAGTGTCCCTTGTGTTCTTCCGACTTGCCTTGACTGTCCTGCTTCGCACCTGTGCCGTGGGCACCGTGACCCGAGTGCAGTGAATCCCCAAAACCCTCGCGATGGCTGACCTGGGAAACGTAGCTCACGTTCGGCAGGGTCTTTAATCCGTATTCCTTCATCTCAGGATCTCCACCGAGAGCCAGATAGGAACGGCCATCCGCGCGCAACTGCGCCACCCGGCTGTTCGGATCCTTGAGATTGCCAAAAACGATGGCGTCCGAAGGACAAACTTGCTCGCAAGCGGTCCTGATCTCACCATCCATGACCTTGCGGTCCTGGATTTTCGCCACATGCTTCGCATCCCGAATCCGCTGGAAGCAGAAATTGCACTTCTCCATGACTCCCCGGGTACGAACCGTGACATCGGGATTCAGTGCGCGAAGGTTGCGATCCTGGAGGCGGTCGCCGATCATGTTCCAGCGATGCGTCCACCAGTTAAAGCGGCGCACCTTGTAGGGACAGGCGTTGGCGCAGTAGCGGGTGCCGATGCAGCGGTTGTAGGTCATCGAGTTGATGCCTTCCGGATCGTGCACCGTCGCAAATACCGGACAAACAGCCTCACATGGCGCATGCGAGCACTGCTGGCACATCATTGGCTGAATCGAGACCTGAGGGTTGTTGGTGTCGCCTTCGAAGTAGCGATCCAAGCGTATCCAATGCATCTCGCGGCCGAGGTTGATTTGCTCACGCCCAACCTGCGGAATGTTGTTCTCTTGGGCGCAAGCAACCTGACAGGCTCCGCAGCCAGTGCACTTGGTCAAATCAACCGAGAGGCCCCAGCGGTAATCCACCGTGTTGTACATCGCGGGATAAAGATCTGGAACTTCATCGAGGTTATGACGCTTGTTCATTTTCTCTGCAGCCTGGGCAACACTCAGCTTTTTGACGATGTCGCGGCGATTCGCAAGGTCGTTATGCTTCTGCATTGCGGCCAACTGAAAGATTTTGCCTGTCGTGGCAACCTTCACCGTCGCACCACTCGTGACCGGCATTCCAGTTGCTGAATCAGTGCCATTGGCAAAAAGTGCCAGAGGATTTACACCATTTCCGCCACTGATCTTGCTGATGTGTTTGGCGTGACCGTTGCCACGATGGATGATCACAGCATCAGCGTGAAGGCCTGGCAAAGGATACAAGGCAGCCTGAACCGTCCCTGCCTCGCTCTCAACTTTCAGCATGTCATTCCGACGCAGGCCCATTTTCTTCGCAGTTTCTGGGTTCATTGCGACCCACGAATCCCACGTGATGGTCGTCATGGCATCGCCGACCTCTTGAAGGACTGGCTTGTTTGCGCCGCGGCCGTCGTTCAATCGGACATCAAGTGGAGCGAGAAGACGCAAGGTGCCAGCCGAAGGAAGCTTGTTCGCCTTGACAGCAACCGTCACGTCACGCAGCGAGTCGTTGCCGCGAGTCGCCAATCTGCCAACGAACCCCCGACGCAGCACTGCGCTGAAGAAGTTTTCAAAATCGCCCTTGGCATCAACCAAAGCCGCAACCGCTTTCCATCGTTCGCGGATGTAGGCGCGGTAATCGCTGTAAGGCATCGGCCGCTTCATGTGGGCCGCAATCCAAAGAAGAACGTCTTCGGTCTGGCGACTATCTGTGGTCGCCAACACCGTTGGCTGCCGCGCTGACCAGAAGCCAGCCGCCGGCTGTTCGTCGCCCCAAGACTCCAGAGAGTGATTTACCGGCAGGACATACTTTGCCAGATCATCTGTTTCCATTGGTTGGGACTGCATCGATACCACAACAGGGATTTTCGCCACCGCCTCGGCAAAACCAAACGATGCCGGTAAGGTGAAGGCTGGGTTGGTGTCGATGATGATCAAAGCATCCAAACCGGCGGCTTCCTGGGCGAAACGCTTCAGATCGCCCGGCTTCACCGGTGAGACCATCCATCCACGATCGAGCATCAGAGCGCTACCGTAGGCGCCAATAAGCTCGTTGACGACAATTGCGGCCACTTGAAGCGCCGTCCCTTGATCGTCAAAACTATGACTTCCACCAGCAAACACAACCGACTGGTTTTTAATCATGTCTGCTGCGAGGGTTTCAAACACAGCCTTGTCGACGCCCACCGCCTCATGACCGCCACCAAGAGTTGCGCTGTTCGCGGCAAGAATCTTCTTGGCGATGGCTTTTGCGTTGGCTGAACCTTTCGCGTCAGCACGATCCGTCAGTGCCTTCATCAGAAGCAGGATCGTCACCAGTTCAGAGTTAGGCGCGATCACATGGCGTTCATCTGCACGCCCGCCCGTCATGGTCATAGCAGCTTCGAATTGCACGAGCCTGGCCATGCTACCGGCCTTAATGTTGCGGGCATCACTGAAATTTTTCGCAAAGAATACGGGGGAAACCCCGACATCAAGGAAATCGGATCCGATTCCAACGATGGTTTTAGCCTGACGCAAATCCACCCGCGGGAGGGCTTCAAAACCGAAAGCCAAGCTGTGCGCTTGCGCGACGGCTGCGTAAAGGGCGTTGGATTCGTACGTATAAAGCCGGGACTCTGCACCACCGGTAGCCTTGAGCCACTCACGATAAAATTGGTGACGATGGCCTGTGGATCCATTGGTCAGTATGCCAACTTTTTTACCGGTAAAATCTTTTGCCAACATTTCGTAGGTGTCATCCCACGAGATGGAATCCGCGCGATTCCCGCGCTTGATCAGCGGCGATTTCCGACGCTCCGGGTGATAAAGGCCTTGAAGCGCAGCCTGACCCAAGGTGCATGTGCCGCCCTGGCTGATCGGATGCTCTGGATTGCCTTCGATTTTTACCGGGCGACCTTCCTTGGTTTTAACGACAAGACCGCAACCAGAAGCGCATTCGCCGCAGGTTGTTGCATAGTTGTTTGCCACGCTCGGAACAAAATCAACCGGCTGGTTTACGTAGGGAATCGCCTTCTCGGCTGGACGTCGCACACATGCGGCAGAACCCGCAACCGCAGTTGCGCTGAACAATTTCAAAAAATCACGGCGATCGAGATTCAATGACAGGGCTTTACGCGCCTCGTCCTTCTGCTCTTTCGCCGACGCGAGTGGTGCCAGCTCGGGCATCACTTCTTCAGTTTCCATATAAAGCGGGCCTGCCACCATTTTTTCGGCGGGGCGCTCGAATGGCTCGTCGACTGGTCCGAATACGACGGGGCCGCGCTCGTCCATTTCAACTTCTGAGCCTTGCTTACCGGATTCCAGGTTGTTGATCGTCATTGGTGGTTCCTGTCTCAGTAGTGACACGTGATGCAATTGATGCTGGCGCCTTTTTCCTTGTGGCAGCCAATGCACCAACCCATCTGCAGGGGCGCGACTTGCTCAACCACGGCCATGTTTTGAACATTACCGTGGCAACTCTGACACTCGACCCCCGCCTTCACATGTGGCTTGTGGGAAAAATGGGCGTACTCAGGCAAATCGTGGACCTTGACCCATTCGATCGGCTCATTTTTGTTGTACTTCTCGGTAAGCCACTTGATCGGCTCTTTATCCGTTGCGACGACTTTGTGACAGCCCATACATGTATTCATTGGGGGAATGCCGGCAGAGGCCGCACGACGCGCTGAAGAATGGCAGTATTCGCAGGGAATCTCACGCTTGCCCGCGTGAAGCGAGTGACTAAATGGAATTGGCTGCGTTGGCTTGTAGCCAACGTCATCTACGGTGTCGCCTGGCGTCCACATCCACCATGCTCGGGCCTCAGTGGAACCCGTGGTTAAACCAACTGCGACAAGGAGAACAAAGAGAGAAACCAGTTTCCGGATCAACGCCAGCCTCCTCAATTTTGAAAAAGAGTCGGATTATTGTTAAGCATAAATGGGTGGATCGTCCAGCGATTTCAGATATATGCATGGTTTTCGTACTGCTTAAAAAAAAGGCAACTAACACTTCATGACCCCAACGCCAGTGCCAAAAAACTCCATCTTCCAACTTGCCTCAAGGTATGTCCCGCAAGGGGATCAGCCCGAAGCCATCGATGGCATTTGCAAGGCACTTTCCGCCGGGGACAAGCATCATGTTCTGATGGGGGTTACGGGATCGGGCAAAACATTCAGTATGGCCAACGTGATTGCCCAATATAACCGGCCGACCCTCGTCATGGCACCCAACAAGACCCTTGCGGCTCAACTTTTCAGCGAAATGCGGGAACTTTTTCCGCACAACGCCGTCGAATATTTCATCAGCTACTACGACTACTATCAGCCAGAAGCCTACGTTCCGAGCACAGACACCTACATCGCCAAGGATTCCGCAATCAACGAAGACATCGACAAGATGCGCCACAACGCCACGATGGCACTCTTTGAACGCCCCGACGTCATCATCGTGGCCAGTGTCAGCTGCATCTACGGTTTGGGTTCACCGGCCAGCTACGCGAAACTTGTCGTTGAATTGGCGACGGGCCAGAAAATAGGTCGCGACCAGCTGCTTCGCGCGCTGATAGATATTCAGTACACCCGCAACGATGCGAACTTCAGCCGAGGTAACTTCCGCGTCCGGGGCGATGTCGTCGACATTCTGCCGGCAAACCAGCGCGACGAGGCCATTCGCGTTGAGTTTTTTGGACCTGAAATCGAGCGCATGGTGGTGATTGATTCTTTGACCGGAAAAACACTGCGCCGTGTCGATCACTTGTCGATCTATCCCAATAGCCATTATGTAACCGACCGGCGGGACACGCGCCAGATCGTCAAGGAAATCCTGAAGGACCTGGGCGATCGCTTGCGGGAATTCCGCGCCCTCGGGCAAATGGCCGAGTACCAACGCCTTGAGCAACGAACCATGCACGACATTGAAATGTTTGAACACTTGGGCTTCTGCCCGGGAATTGAAAACTACACAAGATACTTGAACGGCAACCCGCCGGGGGCAGCGCCGCCAACCCTGCTGGATTATTTCCCCAAGGACTTTTTGACCATCATCGATGAAAGCCACATCACCGTCCCCCAACTCAACGGAATGTCCCGCGGCGACCGGGCCCGCAAGCAAGTCCTGGTCGACCATGGCTTTCGCTTGCCCTCTGCCCTGGACAATCGCCCCCTGAACTTCGAAGAGTTTCTCGCGCGCGTTCATCAAACGGTCTATGTCAGCGCCACACCCGCAGCATTTGAAATGCAAGCCTCAGGGGGGCGCTACAGTGAACAAATCATCCGCCCGACCGGCCTGATTGATCCGCAAATCGAAGTGAAACCAGCCAAGGACCAGGTCGACACGCTGTTTGGAGAAATCAAAAAGACCGTTGCTGCTGGTGGCCGGATCCTGGTCACGACGCTCACAAAAAAAATGGCCGAGGATCTGACCCTCTTCTACGCCGAGGCCGGGATTAAAGTTCGGTACCTGCACGCTGACATCGAGAGTCTGCAAAGGGTTGAATTATTGCGGGACCTGAGGCGCGGAGACTACGACGTTCTGATTGGCATCAACCTGCTGCGCGAGGGACTGGACCTGCCGGAAGTTCAGCTGGTCGCCGTCATGGACGCCGACAAGGAGGGCTTTTTGCGATCCCGCTCTTCACTGATCCAGATCGTTGGACGGGCGGCCCGAAATGTCGAAGGCCGAGTGATCTTTTTTGCAGACCGCATGACCAAATCCATCAATGAATGTATGGACGAAACCAATCGCCGCCGCGAAAAACAAATCGCCTACAACAAAGAACACAACATCAGCCCCCAAACGATTATCAAGGCTATCCCGGAAGATTTGCGCGTTATTTATGGCCTGCAAAAAGAAGACCCACCCCTGGTTGGATCTGCCGCGAAACAAAAAATGAACGAGGTTCAATACAAGAACGTCCAGCAACTGGAAAAAGACATCACAAAAAAAACCAAGGAGATGCGCAAGGCGGCAGCAGATCTTGATTTTGAAAAGGCTGCTGGAATACGTGACGAAGTGGCCCATCTGCGGAACCTTCTGCTGAAGGCAGGAGAAGAGGCCAACGCCATCGGCGCGCATGGAGGCGAAGCGTGAGCGCAAGCAGGTTGATCCGGGATAAATTAAGCGCCTTGCCCCTCACCCCTGGTGTCTACCTCATGAAAGACACCCGCGGGACGATCATTTACGTCGGAAAAGCCAAAGCGCTGAAAAACCGGGTAGGCAGCTACTTCCAAAAGCAGCAGTTCAACATCAAGACGGCAGCCCTCGTCCGTGAAGTCATCGACTTCGAGGTCATCTTGACCCAAACCGAAGTTGAGGCACTTCTCCTTGAACGCACCCTGATCAAACACCACAAGCCGAGATTCAACATCCTGCTTCGTGACGACAAGGAATTCCCATACCTGCGGGTTGGATTCAACGAAACCTGGCCACGCATCGAAAAGGTCCGCCGGCGAAAGGATGATGGCGCGACCTATCTCGGACCTTTTGGCAGCGCAGGCAATTTGAAAATCATGCTGGCAACAATTTACCGGATTTTTCCTTTGATCCGTTGCACACGCCATGAATTCGCAAACGTAAAACGCCCCTGCAATTACTACCACATGAAACTTTGCCTTGGCCCGTGCACACTACCCGTCGACCGCGAAATGTATGTCGCGACCGTGCGCGATGCCGTGGCTTTTCTTCAGGGGCGTAACCGGGATCTCGTGCGCGAGCTCAAGGACAAAATGACTGCTGCCTCCGAAAATGAAAACTATGAACTTGCGGCGGGCTACCGCGATCAGTTGAAGGCCTTTGAAAAATTGACCGAGAAGCAGTCCGTCGTGGTCGGTGAAGACATCGATGCCGATGCGGTTGGGTTTTCAGTGAATGATCAGAACGCATCATTCCATGTCGTGGTCGTGCGCCAGGGCAAGGTCGTGGGGTCGGATAGTTTTACCAGCCACAGCGCCGCCAACGGAACGGGAGAAGCCCTCACCGAATTCCTGCTGCAGTATTATGACGGCCGCGCCCTGCCGCCTGAAATCCTTTTGCCTCAGACTTGGGACGACGGCGAAGCGATTGCGGATTTACAGGCAGCCCTGAAACAGATTGGCGATGATCAGCATTCCGTGATTGGAAAGCCACTTCGAATGGTGACACCCCAACGGGGAGTCCGGCGAAATCTGGTCGAGATCGCGGAAAAAAATGCTTCATTCAATCTAGGCGAAGTTGTGGACGAGTCGCAAAAGCGCCAGACAGAACTCGAGATCCTCAAAGAGAAACTGAATCTTCCCGTTTTACCCGACCGGATGGAATGCATTGATATTTCAAACTTTCACGAGACGGCAATCGTTGCCTCAAACGTTTGCTTCATTGGCGGGAAATCCGCAAAGGACCAGTACCGGCACTACACGATCGAAACCGTACAGGGCGCGCCCGACGACTTTGGCAGCATGCGTGAAGTTGTCAGACGCAGGCTTGAACGTGCCCGGAAGGATGGCGACACACCGGACCTTCTGGTGATCGACGGTGGACGGGGTCAACTTCAGGCTGCACTGGATTCGGCAAAGGAATTTCCTGATGTCCAATTGACCATTGTGAGCCTGGCCAAGAGTCGCATTGAAAAGAAAAGCAAAATGATTGGGCAAGTCATGACAACTGGCGTTCCGGAGCGCAGTTTTGAACGGGTCTTCCTGCGCCCGGACCAAGCACCAGTGCCTCTCGCGCCAGGAAGTCCAGAGTATCGTCTGATGACACGGCTGCGCGATGAAGCCCACAGGTTTGCCATCACCCATCACCGCAAAAAACGTGCAAAGGTGCTCCAAGGTTCAACCCTCGAAACGATTCCCGGGATCGGGACAAAAATGCGGCAAAAACTTCTGGTTGAATTTGGAGGCCTTGACGGATTGCGCCGCGCCACCCTGGAGCAATTGGAAAAGGTAAAGGGCTTGCGCAAGGAGTCCGCAGTTGCCCTGCACGCATCCCTCAAGCAAGAGGAAAAATGAGACGCGTTTTAAAAAGAGAGCAGTACTTCGCTGGCCCAACTGTTTTCACGAAACCACTCTGCCGGATCAAACCGCAAGCGTGACCCATCACGCCAGGCGACCCTGCGTTTTAAAGCCTCAATAAGCAAAGGCCGGGGCGAAAAAATTTGACCTGTTATTTTTTCGCAAAATGCCAAATCAATCCCATGCCGCGTGCGCAAGGCACCACCGACGTATTCAATCAGGGCTGAATCCTGGTCACGCCCCTCGTCAATTTCACCGCCCAGTTCACGGACAACCGCCGTTAATGAGTCTGCACTCGCAGAATCCGGTGCGCGGCGCAAAAAGGTCCGGACATCCCGCGGAAAAGAATAACGCATTCCAATATCGATAGCGTCATCAACAACATAATCAATTCTACTAGTAGCCATGCCATCAGCCGCCTTTGCCGCCGGCAGAAAACCATGGGCGCCAGCACCGATGCCAAGAAAGTTTTTGAAGTCCCAATAAACCCAATTGTGCCGACAAGTGAATCCTGATCGCGCCCAGTTCGAAACCTCATCGTGCTCAAAGCCGGCGTCACCAAGAATTTCTCGCGCCGCCACATAGCGATCCGCCAACGCTTCATCTGCCTCAGGCCGGACCTTACCACGGCGCGCCATCCGTCCAAACGGAGTCCGGTCTTCATAGGTCAATGAATACAGGCTGGCATGGGGAACACCAGAATTAACGAGTTGTTGCAAATCCGAAACCCAATCGTCAGCGCCCTGCCCAGGCCAACCATATATCAAATCCATGTTAACGCTTGGAATGGAATGCATCGCTAGTTCAAGGGCACGCAAGGCGGTCGATGCATCGTGATCGCGCGTCAGTATTTCGAGGCCTTTCTTGTGCAGTGTCTGAACACCGATCGAAAGGCGGTTCACGCCCATGGCTTTCCAGGCATCGAGGGCATTTTGGTTAAGATTCTTTGGATTGCATTCCATGGTTATTTCGGCATCAGGATCAAGATGCTCGTACACGGCGCTTAAAAGGCTGGTGTATTCCGTCGTGAAAAGCCCGGGAGTACCGCCGCCAAAATACACTGAAGAAAAAGACACAGGACGGCCAGACGTCCGCTCGAGATGGCGTGTCATGACACGAAACTGGTTCAAAAGTGCAGTGAAATAATCCTGGACCAGGATTGAATCGTAATTGGCAGTCTTGGCAAAATCGCAGTAATGGCAGAGGAAGCTGCAGAATGGAATGTGAATGTAGAGCCCAATCCGCATTGCCCGCCCCTTGTCAGCCTGAAATGCCATCCGCCCGCTCGAGAACCGCAACCGTCTCGACGTGCCACGTATTGGGGAAAAAATCGAACGTCCTGACGGACTTCAATTGATATCCCCCGCGAATCAAAGCCCCCAAGTCACGGGCCAGGGTCGCCGGGTCGCAACTGACATAGATGATCGCCCTGGCCCCGATTTTTTGAAGCGGGATCAGATCCTTGAACATCCCTTCCCTGGGGGGATCCGCAATGACGACATCAAACTGCTCGCCTTTTTTTGCGCATTTCCAGAGATGCTTCTCCGAACTTCCCGAAAGGTAAAGTGCGTTGGTGACTTTATTGATGCGGACATTTTCGCGGGCTGTTGCGATTGCGGTTTCGCTGAATTCGATACCCTCGACATAACGATCAGAACGGCATAGCCCCAACGAAAGATTCCCGCTGCCGCAGAATAAATCCAAAATCCGTTTTGGGTTGTACCCTTCAACCAGTTCATGAACAAGCGACCGGACCATCCGGTTGTGGCTGACGTTGACCTGTTGAAACTGCCCCGGTCTCGTGTGGTATTGAAGTTGACCATGCTCATCAAAGACAACCAGTGGAGCCGTCTTCAGATCCTTGATCAAGCCGGCCCAGAACACGCCTTCGGTTTGGCGAAGCCCATCCACAAAGGCATCGAGGTCACGGCAATCGGGGCTCGGCGGATAAACCGTGATGATCACCTGCGGCTCGCCCGCAGGGTGGCCACTGGAATCCGGCTGGGGCGGGATCTCCTGAAGTTCCATGCGATACGGGGTCGATGTTCGCAGCGACGCAGGCCGCGAAAACTTCGCAGAGCCAACGCGGGCCAAAACCCGATTGATCGTTGTTGCAGCAATGGCACAACGGTCGACTGGAACAAGATCACGCGATCCGCGCCTGAAATAGCCGAAGGTAACACCGCCGTCGGATGCAAAAACGCCGCGCAAGAAAATCCGGTTGCGGTATTCAAGGGTTTCCGGGGATCCAGAAATGGCGACTGGAACGGAGGCTTCAACTTTGCCAATACGCCCAAGGGCGGTCTCGACAAATTGCCGTTTCCAAGCGAGTTGCTGTTCATAGGGTATGCCGTGCCATTGGCATCCGCCGCAACGCTCGCTAAACGCGCAGGGAGATTTTCCACGCAGCGATGAGGGTTTTGCAAATTTTGTTATTTTTGCGTCGGCATAACGCCCGCTGTCACCGGTAACTTCAATATCGACAACATCCCCGGGGACGGCGTCAGCCACAAAGAAAACCTTACCCTCGACGCGAGCAATACCCTTGCCACCAAAGGCAACGGCAGTCACTTCAACGTCAGATAGCTGTGCCGGTTCTGGACTTTGTTTTTCCACCGCGCTTGCCGGTTCCGGAAGGCTTTTTTTGGGATTTTTCATTCCGTGAGGCCGAGCCTTTCGATTTGGGTACAAGTTCCAGCGTCACTTGAAGGCGGTGATTCGTTGCCAAGTCGGCCCAGAGATCGGCTAGTGGCTGTTTAAGCAGTGCAGCAATGGCGGCTCCTGTTTCGCGAGCCATAATCTGCAAGACTTCGTCCTTGCCTTTGCCCGCGCGGGCCACGAAAGTCAACAACGTGTCGCGCAGCAGGTTCAGGTTAACGGATGTTTGATCTTCTATTCTGGCCATGATGTGCCAGTTCTCCTTCAAGCAATTGGATTAATTCAGCTGCCTCAGTCACATCTGACGCGGAGAGGATATCAAGCGCTTCCTGCAGTCGTCGATAGTCGATTGCCGCAATGCCAGTTTTGCTGTCTGGTGTCCGGATCGCTGGAAGTTCAGGAACACCAAAGTTCGCCTCGTTGTTGAAAACGCCGGGCGTGAGATCCGGGGTCCTGCCGGTTTCAAAAGGTGATCCATCGCGCCATTCAACATAATGACAGTCATAACTGAGACGCCAGGCGATCATTTTTGATTCGTCCGGACTGAACCAAATCATCAGATCACAGCCATCATCACCATGGTACCAGACCTTTTCCGAACCGAACTGCTGCATAAAAGAACTGTCGACGCGCTGCAGGGAACCAGCCAAGGCCGATGGCCTGATCAGGCGCCGCCAACCGGAGACAGAATTTTCAGCATCCTGAATCATTTCAAAACCTAAAAGATGGGTCGCTGGAGGCGTATCGCCCGCTGCGGCGTCAGCCATATTGACCACATCCTTCCAGGCAACCTTGACCGAAAACTCCAAGACATCAGGCCCGATCCTGACCCGCGAGGAATAGCCATCACCAATTCCCATCCGGGCCCATGTTCGTTCGCTGACCACACTGCTAAAACCAGTCTCAGAAACTTCGCGGACCACCATGATGTCTTGATCGCTCATCATCGTCATACGCCGATGATCAATAGAGAACCGCTCCTTCATCCGGCGGTTTGGTTGCCGGGCTGCCTGCTGTTCTGCTTGATTGAAAAAGCCGGCCCGGGCGGCTTCCGCCGCAACCTCGCGGATTTTACCGGCAAAGATCTTTTTTGTGAGAAAAAATCTAAACATCAAGGCTCCAAAATATTCCGCTGACACTGACCTGCATTGAATTTCTCTTCGTTCATCCTCGATCTTTCTTGAGCCCGTCCGATAACATGCCAGTGAAAACTGAACTAAAATATCCAATTGATTCGGTGGTGTTAGCCATCGCTATGGTCATGCTCTTTTTATGGAATGCGATGCCGGGAATTTGCTTTGCCCGGGATTTGTCGCCTGTATACGAAGAGACCTTTGATATCGCCGCCGGCGGCGCGTCGTTGACGCGCGCATCAAGATACGGAGCCGCCCTTGCAAACCCTGCCCTACTTCCCTTCAGCGGCAGTTTTCATCGCTGGCTCGGCAGTGAATTCTCTCTGCATATCAACCGGGAATCGGTGGATATGGCAAAGGCCATGCTCCCTGGTTCCTCGGGCAGTGGCAGCGACAGTTCAGATTTCGTCGATCACGTTTTTGAAGCGCCCTTCCTGGCCGGCACCCAAACCTCACTTGCTTACCTGAACGCTTATGGCGGTATTGGATTTTTCTCAAAATTTGAAGTTGATTTAGAGGCTCAGAAGTACGGGCCCACCGGATTGCCCACGATTATCCTGAATGGAAAATCCTATACCGGCGGCACGGTTTCTGCCGCGAAACGTGTTCCTTTTTTGCCTTTGTCACTTGGATTGACTGCAAAATATCTGATGATTTCTGAACCGACTCTCGCAATTGACCTGGCGGATCCCAATGCAGCCGCGCAGTTTCAGGATCCCTCTGCACTGTCAGGCCTCGTGAACCCATCGCGAGGAATTGGATACGACATGGGCGCTCTGCTTTTCCTTCAAGGCCCAAGAGTCGACTGGCGTTGGGCCCTCAAGATCGACGATGTCGGAGGCAGTTCGTTCAGCGGTGGGGATTCTGTTGAAGATTTCAAGCAGGTCGTCAGTACCGGAGCTTCCGTCACATTCCATACGGGTAAAGACGCAATTCATATCGCCGTCGACCGCCGTGATCTGCAAAATACTTATGGAACACCCGCTTTCAAATCAACCCGGGCAGGAGTCAAATTTTTACTGCGCGGATACATCGGGTTCGCTGCCGGATATTACGACGGTTACCCATCGTACGGTGCAGAGCTGGACCTCATATTTCTCAAACTCGGCGCCGCCAGTTACCGGCGGGAGAGAACGGCATCACCAGGACTGTCACCACGAGATATTTACGTCATGAACCTGGCAACTGGCTTTTAGGAGGCGAAAAAGAATCAATCATGCGCTCACGAGTCAAACCAACAAGAATGATCCCGTTGATGCTCGTTTATCTTGCAGCCTCGTCTTGCGGGACGTCGAACCTTGGCCGGTGCCCGGCGTCAAATCCTCTCGTGGCCTGCACCGAGCTGACTGCAGACGAAAAAATCCGGGAGGCGTTGGATGACCAAGACCTTGCCTCGGCGCAAGTCTTGCTCGAAGCCGCGATCGCGGACGAACCGGAAAATTACGAACGCTACCCTCTACTTGCCGCTGTCTATGCTGGCCTGTCGGGATTTAACCTGCTGGCAATCGCAAGTTCTTCAGCTTCATCGGGTGGAGGTGCATCGATCATGGATTCAATGGATGCCTTCCTGCCAACCCCTGAGGGCCTCACCCGGACCGAATATCGCGCCAAGATTGATCTTCTGGGACAGGCTATTTCCACCATAGGGGCTCTGCCGGCCGAATTTCTGGCCACGTCAGCCACAGATAAATACGCGTCCAGCGCCAGTCAACAGTTGGGAATTTATCAAGCAGCCCAGGCATCGATGTACATGAAAATGTTCACCACAAACTTTTCTACCGGACTGCCCGACCCAAGCCAGTTGTCGGACCTCACCGACGAGGATGCCGCAGCAATCCTCACCGTTCTCGCCGATGCCGCTGCGAGCGGCGGGGCTTTTGCCGAGGCGGCAGCATCAACTCTGGCAACAATCAATTCAGGTGGTGGTACTGACCGTGACAATCTGGCAAACTTTTTGAGCACATGAATCGTGGCAATGGGGAAACTGAAATGAAACCAATGCGAAAATCCTGCCTGACCGTGTTAGCCATAACATTATTTTGCATATTGAATGTTGCGGCAAAAAAAGGAAAGCCAGCCATTGACGGTGCAGCCCTGAAAACCACACTGGCAGCAATCACATCCGATTTTCAAAAACTGGAAAAGAATCTTCAGCAACGTAAGGTCAATTTTTCCAAAGGCCTCCGGAAACCCGGGTTTGATCCGCAAGAAGCCGTTCGACTGGACCGGCAATTCCTGAATGGAATCCAGAATGCAGCCAAGCTGAACGAAAAATGGATCAAAGCCTCCCAAAAAGGAGGTCGGCCAAACGCAAAAGCCCATAACTGGGAAACGAAAATCACCCGCCTCCATGCCCAATGGATCAAACAAGCAATGGCGGCGGGAGAAAACCCGAAGGCTGGCAAGAGTGCCCATCTCGCATCCCTGAAGCTAATGCAAACGGTCATCGCAAGGTCGGAAGATGAATCGGATCTGGCCAGCTTTCGTCCGCGGCTTGCACGGCTGTATCAATTATCCGAAAAACATGCGGATGCAGTGCGCGCATTCATGGAACTTGCTGATCCTCAACGAACAACGGATGCACGCCGACGCATTCAATACCTGACCAGTGCCGCCGCCTCACAATCGGTCTTGGCGCATTGGCCCGTGACCCCGCCATGGCGGGAGGTGGCCGAAGGCAAGCTCAAGGAGGCCGCACATTCAGGAGGCCCGGCTGCGCGCAAGGACCTAAAAGAAATCTTCATCCGTCTCGCTCAAGAACAGGGCGGAATCGATAACACTTCGAACTGGACATTTGACGCTCACATTGGACTCATCGACTGGACGGCGGGGCAGATTCAAGAAGCAATGGACCTTTGGAAACCGCGATTGAACTCCCAGGCAGCCCTGAACGGAAAAATGGCCAACCACCGGGCGCAAGCCGCGGGATTCACACTGGTTGAACTTCGCGCAAAAAAATCCTGGCCTGAACTTGAATCTACTGCACGGCAAGGCATCGCGTTGCGCTGGAGGCCTGCACATGGCAAACGAAAGATTGACCCGATCGAGATGCTCGGCGACGCACTCTTTGAAGGCGGAAAGGCCCTGCTGTCCACCGGCGATGCAGCCAATGCTGAAATCAAGTTCGCCGAATTCACTGGCAGCTTCAAAAAAGACAAGCGTTATGAGGAGGCCTTTTTCCTGCGCGGCAAGGCCGAGCGTGGCGCACGGCATTTCATCGAGGCACTGACGACATTCAAGGATTTCATTGGAAGATTCCCGCGTTCACGGTTTAACGAGGAGGCAACAAGAACAGGATTTGATTTAGCCACCGACATGGCAGATGAGGAATCCGGGCTGTACCTTGGCAAACACTATATGAATTCCAACAGCAACAGCGACCAGGCACGCCGGATCACGGATGCGTACGCACAACTGGCTCTTGGCAATGGCTTTTACGGCGATGGCGTCGCGGCACTTGAAAGACTCGCTGCGAAAGTCAAAGGCAAGTCCGCGCGAGCCGAAGCCCTCGCGCGCATTTTGGATATTCAGGTCCTGGTCGCAACACCATCATCAATTCTCGAGACTGCAGATCGTCTGATCCGCCTTGGAAATCTGCCACCCGAAATCATGTTGCGCGTTTTCCGCGCGCAAGCCCGCGCAGCCTCGGCATCCAACAAAAAGGGAATGATCTCACGCGCGAAATCTGAAGGCGCTAAACTTTGGGCACGCCTCGGAGACAGCGATCAACAAAACCGCGATGCCTGGGGTGAGATCCTTTTCATCGAAGCCGAAGTGAATGGAAACAGGGAGGTTGCTGAAGTCTTCAGCCTCGAGATCCGCGATCCCATCGCTCACCTTGCCCGCACGGGAACGGAATACGACCAAATCAAAGCTGGTTATGACGGTGTTTGCACCATTGGAAGAAACCTCTACTGCGCAGCCGCCCTGTTTCGCATCGCAAGAGTGGCAGAGCGCTTTCAAACGGGGATTGTAGATCTTGGAATCGCCGATACCCTTGAGGCTGAAGTTGTTGAGCAGTTTAAAACCAGGAAGGCAGAGTTGATCAGCCGTTGGCAGAAAGATGCGGCGGCTGCAGACAACCAGGCCTCAGAGCTTGCTGGTCAAGGCATGGCACCAACAGGCTACGCGACGGCGATTCAACTTGGAGGTGCAGATTTGATTCTCGATGACCGTACCGTAGCCGGTTTTCACGGCTTTACCCAGATTGATGTGAGGTGATGTGACGTGATATTCAAGATGCAATCATGGCGATCGGTGTTTCTGTTAGAAATTGTTTTGACCTGCCTTACAATTAACGGGTGCGTGACTTCGGGTTCAAAGAAAACCGAAGAGGGCGTCGCCGCAAGCTCCGGCGTCATTCGCCACAGTTTTGTTCTACCCCTTGGTGGAACCGCTGCCGTATGGAACGGGAACGAAGGGGGAACCCTTCCTGAAGTGTTCTCTTTGCTTGAAAAAGGTGACGTCGAGGGAGCCGAACGGCTCGCGCGGGCTCAACTCGCCAAGGCGCCCGCAGATCCCCAGGCACTCCTGGGCCTTTCGGCAGGCCTCCTGATGTCACGAAAAATTGAGTTGGCTAACTATTACGCCACGCGTCTGGCTACCCTTCAGCCGGATGCTCCGGCCGTTGAGCAGGCCTCTGCTAAAAATATTCAAGGCATTGCAAAGATGCTTTTTGCGGTCGGCTCCACGCGCAACGAAGACTTTGACGATGCTGCCACGATTTTTCGCGATGCACTTTCGTCTTCCCCCACTCAAGTCGCTGCTGCACTAAACCTCGGGGAACTGGAGCTGATGCGCGGTCGTCCTGGCGAATCCTTGGCCGCTTTCAGTCAAGCATCGGATCGCTGCAATGAATGCCGCCCTGCCCTCTTTGGCGCGGGGATCGCGGCACTTCGGACACGCCAGTTTGACCGGGCGCGGGATGAATTCAAACAGCTGGTTAAAAGAGACGATAAAGATGATGAGGCCCATTATCAACTTGCCGTTACCCAGTATTATGGTTTCCAGGACATCGACGGTGCATCACGGCGACTTAAAGACCTGGCCACCGGCGCCACGGACACTCGCATTCGGGCCATGGCTGAATCGCTCTTGCGAAAGTTGCGCGCACCCAAGGAAAAATCTTAAAAAGAAGTCACAAGGAAAAATAATGAAAAGAACAATTTTACTGGCGACAATGACTTGCCTTGCTGCATGCAAGCCATCGGTGATCAGCCATCTGCGCACCACGGCTTACATCATCGGTGGCAAGGATAACATCCGCCGTATTGAAGACCGTGCCCCAGTCGATCCTGCTGCAATTGCACCCGCAGAAGATTTGATCAAACGTGTGGCGGAGACTGCTGTATTGATTGTGACGCCTTTGACGACGGGAGAAACCCGGTTTTGTTCTGGCAATATTTACAAGTCCGCCAATGGCCCTGTGGTTTTGACCAACCGCCACTGCTTTGCCCCAGACAAGGAACACTCTGCAACCTCGGTGGGATTTGACCCCTGGGCCTGTGAAAAAACACAAATCTACCGCAGTTTTGACCTGGCCACCGCGCAGCCTGCGATCAGAACCACTTGTGAAAAAGGTTCCCTGCGCGTGAACCCGAAGCTTGATCTTGCCGTTTTTAAACTTGCCGACGGCGGCATTGAAAATGGACTTGAACTGCGGACTACTGATCTGACACCAGGCGACCGCTTGCGTGCCCTCATCGTTCATTTTCCGGATATCGAATCCCAACGGATCCGCATGGACATCACCAAATTTCCTGGTGCTCCAGCCACCGCGCCGCGCATGGCGGTGACCTTCGAGGATTGCAATACCGCCGGATATTTCAAGCCCGAAGCCTATTCCGTTGACCCTAGCCTGCCATATGCCATCCGCCACACTTGCGACATGATCAAGGGGTCCAGCGGATCCACTTTAGTCGACGCAAGTACAGGAGAATCACTCGGCATCAACTGGGGAGGAATCAAATATGGTGACTCTCCAACTTCAGAAGCCTACAACGTCGCAACCCGCGCGGGACTTGTCACATCGTTCCTTGCGATGCCCGAAAGCGACCTTGAAAGCCTGCTGCTGGCGCTGACCGAAAAACCGCCAGAAGGCCTGGTCGGAAACGGCGAAGCTGATGCCACCACCGAACGTTCAGGCAAGTCACGACACCTATCGGTGGCTGGCTGTGCTAGAATTTCGAAGCATGATGACAACAATTACCAAATCACAATGGATGCGGGCTGGCTGCTGCTCGGTGCTTTTATTGTTCTCTGCGCCGGCCGTCGCAGAGAACCGTGCCTCGCAAAAAAAAGACAAGGGCAACACCACTAACTTACCCGCTGATTTTACAATTAATGACTGGGCTGTTCGACGTCTGCGTCACGAGGCCATGATCGCAGCCCAACAAGGCAAGGTTCCAGCCGAACGGCTTCCCAGATCCACCCATTGTCCCATCAATGTTGATAAATCTGATGCGCTGTCAAATATCCTGTCCAACGCCGACCCTCGGGCACGCCAGGAACTGGGCATGGCAGCGCTCAAATCAGATCGGCTTCATAACTTTGTTTGCCACTATCGCGACGCGCTTGATAAGGTCTTTGGTGATTCAAACATCACAGCCACTCAGCCACAGCTGCCGGATGTTGCCATGGCAGCACGGGAGGCGTCCGTTCAACTCATCTTGCAAGCCATTCACGCGTGCGGAAGGTGCCAGGATGCGAGTTTACTGAAAACGGTGGCCGCCGGCAGCGCCATCGCAGCCGGCATGTACCCCGAGGCTCTGCGCCTTCTTTTTGAACTTCTGGAGACCAAGCGTGACCTTCGCGATGTCTACGAATCGGTTCAAAAGATTTACGCGGCAAGGCAACGGGGAAAAGGTGAAGTCTCCCTGAGTTCCCCCCGTTGAGCGCCGAAATCCCCCCCTGTCAAAAAAACCGACAATTCGGCACTCACCCTGAACAATGACTTGATTGGTACGCATTTTCATGTTCAGATTTATTTGATATTCTTAATAAATACGGATAGTTACAAGTTATGTAATTGAAAAGTTTCTGGCCCTGAACTTGCTTTCTCACTAGTATCACCAGTGAAAACAACCACTCAATGGAGGCAACCTATCCATGCGCACGAGCACAATCATCTCCATACGCGCCGCAGCCAAATTGAGTTTGCTCGCCTTGGCGGGATTACTGGTCATAACTGGATGCTCGCGCCAGACTTCACAACTTGAAGGCGACGATGATCCTGTCCGCATTCCGGATGCGGTGGACGCCGTCACGGGAAATCCCCAGGCAGGAGATTCCCAAGCCGGCGAACCTGGCAGCGCCCTCGTGACCATTGAATTACCTGCTTTCAACAAGCGGTCGTCATCTCAGTGGGGCCCTGCCCTGCAAGACATCATGAACCACGAGGCTCCGGGGGACAGTAATGGCTATGATGACTTGATCACCCTCGGTCATGAAACGACCCACGGGATCAATTCCCACGTTCGCAATCGCATGAACAATACCGGGAAGCGCGCCAACGGCTATTACCTGATGGACAACAGGGCCGCTCTGGTCGAGGAACCAAACATGCGCAAATCCCAGGTGGCACCTTTTGTGCCGCGTTCCTTGCGAAATTCACGCTACAACCTGTATCTTGCGGGCCAGTCCGGGTGGGATGACATGCCGACCTACATCATGGATGAATGGGTGTCTTACATAAACGGGTCTGCCGCAGGCGTCGATCTCGTAAACAAAGGCCTATGGCGTGCCGGTTGGCGGGATGGCGTAAAGGGCACGATCGATTTCTGCGTGTTCTCGGTAGCCCTCGGCATGGCGATCGAAAAGCATGACCCGGCCTATTTCAAGTCAAACACTCAATTCCGGGAATTCCTGGCCTACAACCTGAAACGCGGAATGAAGGTGTTTTTCGAGGGTCGCAAGATGACCGACTTTGCCGACCAGGAACAAGACGATTACTACCGCAACTTCCGCGACGGAACCGAAGCGTCCGCCATGCGGGATTTCCTGAACCGGACCTACGGCGAGGCCTGGGTCAAAGCTGCTGTCTTCAGCGAATAAATCTGCTATTCCTTTCGGCTTGAGCCATAGCTCGCAAGCTCAGGTTTGCCGCCGAAAGGATCCCACACGTGAATCAAAATCGCGCGAAACATCCCCTTATGCAGGCCATTGCATCTGGTCGTGCCCTGCTGATGGACGGCGCCATGGGAACAGAGCTCTACGCCAAGGGCACGTTCATCAACAAGTGCTTTGAGGAACTGAACCTAACCAGCCCCGCTCTGGTGGTCGAGGTCCACTTGGCCTACTTGCGTGCTGGTGCCGATATCATTTCGACCAACAGTTGGGGTGCAAATCGTTACAAACTTGCGGGGCACAACCTTCACGACAAAGTGAAGGAAATCAACCATAAGGCCGCCGAGATCGCCCGCAACGCCGCCAAGGCATCGGGCCGCAACGAGATCCTCATTGCCGGGAGCATTGGACCACTGGGCGTCCGGATCGAGCCCTGGGGCCCCACGTCTTTTGACGAAGCCAAGGAAGCCTTTGCCGAGCAGGTCCAAGCCCTCGTTTCAGGTGGAATTGATGCCATATCCCTTGAAACCTTTTCCGACATCAGTGAGCTGCAGCAGGCCGTGCTGGCTGCCCGCGAGGTTGCCCCGGGAATTCCTGTTTTAGCCCAAATCGCAATCAATCCCGATGGAAAATCACTGATGGGAACCCCCCTTGAGTGGGCCATGAAAAAACTCGACGAATGGGACGTCGATATTGTGGGGCTGAATTGCAGCGTCGGCCCGCAACCGATGATGACCGCTCTGCCAAAAATACGTGGCACAACAAAACGTCCGTTATGCCTGCAACCCAACGCTGGAATGCCCAAGCTGGTCGAAGGCCGGACTTTCTACATGAGCACTCCGGAATACTTCGCAGAGTTCACCAAAGGATTTTTGCAGTCGGGAGTCAGCATCATCGGAGGGTGCTGCGGGACGACGCCGGAGCACATCCGGGCGATGGCCAATGCCTTTCGGCACCACTCCGCCATGGCGGCAAACGAACAGCCCAGCATCACCGGCCAGGGTTCAACCTGGCGTCGCGTTGGCTCTCTTGCAACCCCGGAAAACACAGAATCCCTCACCGGGGTGACGCCAGTCAGACCAGAAGAAAAATCGTCGTGGGCTCGTAAAATTGCCCTCGGCGAGCGCGTGCACTCGGTGGAACTCCTGCCCCCCGCCGGGGTCAGGATGGGTAAAATCATCGAGCAGTCGAAAAAGCTCAAGGCTGCAGGAATTGATGCGATCAACATCCCCGATGGTCCGCGGGCCAGCGCCCGGATGAGCGCAATTTTAACCGCCGTCATGATTGAAAAACGCGCCGGGATTGAAACCGTTCTGCACTACACATGCCGAGACCGCAACCTGCTCGGGATGCAATCCGACATGCTGGGCGCGCAGGCCATCGGACTTCGAAACATGCTCCTGGTCACGGGCGATCCACCAAAGATGGGCACTTACCCAAATGCGACGGGTGTGTTTGACATTGATGCGATCGGCTTGACCAACATGGTTTCACGTTTGAATCGCGGAATTGATTTGGGGGGTCGCCCCATCGGTGAACCAACCGCCTTGAGCGTTGGCGTTGGCGTCAACCCGGTCCATCGCGACTTTGAATACGAAATGAAAAGATTCCGGTACAAGGTTGAAGCCGGGGCTGAATGGTGCATCACGCAACCCGTGTTTGATCCTGAGGCGCTTTTCCGGTTCATCGACTATCTGGACAAGCACAAGTTGCACATTCCAGTCATCGCCGGCGTGTGGCCACTTCTTTCCCTGCGCAACGCGATTTTCATGAAGAACGAAGTCCCTGGGGTGGTCATTCCTGACAGCGTGATCCGCCGCATGGAAAAACCGCAGGATCCAGAAGACGCAAAGAAAACAGGCGTCGAAATTGCGCGGGAGATGGTGGAGAAACTCGGCAAGAACATCCAAGGCCTGCAATTATCGGCTCCCTTTGGCCGGATCGACCTTGCGCTTGCGATCGTTGCGCCCTGATTGAAAACCGGATTCTCCAGTATTTTGTTGATTCGCCAAACCTCACGCAACGATCTATCTAAACTCCCGAGAAAACCCTGCCGATAGCCATATTGGACTATTTGCGGGATGTCCCATGTCGCTCGATTTATTCAAACAACTTCTCCGTACAGCGCTGCAGGCAAAAGCCACTGTGCTGCACATCCGCGTCGACCGGGTTCCCTCCGCTGAATCAGCCATGGGCCTTAATGATCTGCCTTGCCCGGTGGTCAAAGGGCAAGAAATCATGGACATGATCAATGGCATTGCGCCGCCTGAGACCGCCGCCCTTCTGAGCCAAGGCAAGATGCGGGGCAGCCTTAATTTGGGAGGAGCCGGCAAGGTAAATTTCATCGGGACTGCTGCGAACAACCTGCCGACAGCACTTCTTGTCTTCTTTTCACCAGACGGCGACAAAAAGTTCGATGAAAAATGGCAGATGCTCCTAAAGGCGGCCTTGGGTACCAAGGAACAGGCGCCTCCGGTAGAAAATGCCCTGCCACCAGAGGCCTTTGCTGCGATGGCGAATGCCAAGGCGAAAGTTTCCAAAAGTCCCGAAACGCCTTCGATTCCAGAGGCAAACCAAAATCCAAGCCATAACAATGTCGCGCCGCCGAAAGTGGACCCGTCGATTGAGGCACCCGCCTCGCGCGCGGCTTCAACACTGCAGGAAATTGAATACACACCTTTTTCCAAAGGCGAGCAGACGGTCAGTGCTGGTGACAATGAACTGGACCGCTATTTGAAAGAAATGGTCAAACGCAAAGCAAGTGATATCCACTTGACCGGAGGCGAGCCCGTTTGTTTCAGGGCTGACGGCGAAATCGTCCGCGTGCCAGACACAATGCTGACACCCGAATACATGAAGCAACTTCTTGAACCAATCATTCCGCCGCGGAATCGCGAGGAGTTCCTCAAAATAAACGATACCGACTTCGCTTACGAAGTGACTGGTGTGGGGCGTTTCCGCGTCAACATATTTCGCGACAAGAACGGCGTGGGATCCGTGATGCGTCACATTCCGTCGACGATCCTTACCGCTGAACAACTCAAGCTGACCCCGTCGATCACCAATTTTTGCAAGCTGAACAAAGGCCTTGTTCTGGTCACTGGACCCACCGGTAGTGGCAAATCGACCACGCTGGCAGCGATGATTGACCTGATAAACAAAAATCGGCATGACCACATTTTGACTGTCGAAGACCCGATTGAGTTTGTTCATTCCCAGCAAAAGTGCCTCGTCAACCAGCGCGAGGTTCACCGCCATACGACTTCGTTTGCGCGCGCACTGAAAGCCGCCCTGCGCGAGGATCCAGATATCGTTCTCATCGGTGAAATGCGTGACCTTGAAACCATTTCGATTGCGATTGAGACAGCGGAAACCGGTCACCTGGTTTTCGGGACACTGCATACGACGACTGCTGTTTCCACTGTAGACCGGATCATCCAACAGTTTCCCGCCGAACGGCAGGAACAGATCCGGATGATGCTTGCCGGCGGATTGCGTGGCGTGGTCGCCCAGAACTTGTTGAAAAAAATTGGTGGAGGCCGCGTCGCAGCCCACGAAATCCTGGTGGTGAATGATGCCGTGAGCGCGATGATCCGCGAGGGAAAAAACCACATGATCCCGAACCACATGCAAACCCAAAAGGCCGACGGAAACCAATTGCTGAACGAAGCCCTGATGAACCTCGTTTCTGGAAATGTAGTGAGTCCTGCCGATGCCTATGCAAAGGCGGTCGATAAAAACAACCTGGCCGAAATGATGAAGCGCAAGGGGATCGATACAACCCCATTTGAGATGAAAAAGTCGGCCTGAACGTTGGCCTCAACGTTGACCTGAACGTTTTGCAAAAATCCCAGCCTCGTAGTAACAATACCAAGGCTAGGCCCATCGGCCCGCGGCATTCACCGTCGAATGCCAAACCGGGGATCGTGTCAAATGTCGGACGTCCGGATAAATCAATATATACAGGTGTTTGCCAAAATATGCCTGGCCATCACCTGTTGCCTTGGCCCCGCCTGTGGCCGCAGCGGTCCATGGGCCGGTACCAGTGACAATGACAATCAGGCGGACAACGGGGCGGCCGCCCAGGCTGACCTGCGGATCTACGGGGGCACACCAGTTCCCCGCAACCAGTTCAACAGCGTCGTTGCCCTTCATGATTCCGGGCGAGTCGTTTGCAGCGGGACACTAATCCACCCTCAAGTCATCCTGACGGCAGGCCATTGCGTCGAGACACGGCCGGGATTTTCAGCTGTTTCGGGCGTCTCATTTGGCCAGGGGCGCGAAGGCGGACACAAACAGCCACAGCAGACAATTGCTGCCACGACAATGCACCCAGAGTTCCGCCGTCACCCGCGCGGCAACATGGACATCGGCCTCGTTTTTTTGGACAAGCCGGCCTCAGTTCAAAACTTGATTCCAGCATCGCTTCTCTCTGAACCGGAAAAAGCTAGATCCATTTCTCCCAATTTGACCTTGGTCGGCTACGGTCGGCGGGAAGATGGCGGAACTGGAAAAAAATTCTCCGTGACCGTCCCTGTGACGCAAAAAAATCCATCAGAAATTGCCCTGGGCGGTGCGAGCCTGGATTCCTGCGAAGGCGACAGTGGAGGACCTGCCTTTGACCAGGAGGGCCACGTCGTTGCCGTGATTTCCCGTGGACTGAACATTGGTTGCGGTGGGGGCGGCATCGCTACCGTTGTGGCAGACGCCGCCTGTTGGATTCGGCAGGAATCCCTGGCCCGGAAGTTCGACATCCCTGTCGATCAACCCTGTGGCGACGACGCGGCGCAACGAAAAAACCTGACGCGTGCAGCCGTGGCCTCCAACAAGACCGGCTCCTCCATCGACATTTCCGGCTGGTATCTGGAATCCATCTTGGGGTTGCACGAGCTTGCACCCTCGGCAACTTTTATTGACCTCAAAGGCAACCACCTTCGAGACGTCTGGGAATTGCTAAAAATTCGTGACCTGAAACTCGTCGACATTTCCTTCAATGATATCCCGATGGAGCAAGTTGATTTATTGAACTATGCCGGCATCCAAGTCCGCGGTGTCCATACTCAAACATCGACTTTTCTGGACACCAGGTTTCTTGCCGCGTGCCTCAAATCGGAGCATCCACCACTTTCTACTTCGCTATCACTCCCTACAGACAACGAGACCATGATCAAGGCATTGAAGGCACGTTTCCTATCCAACGACTGCAATGTTATAAACAGCAGGCTGGTCAAAACCTTGCACTTGAACATCCATGCCAGAAAAATCAATACGCTCGAACTACTCGCTGATTTACCGCTCCTCGAGACCCTGGATATTTCAAACAATCCACTGACCTCGCTGGCGCCCCTGCTATCCCTGGAAAACCTTAAATCCGTGAAACTTGGCGATCTGCCTCAGGCACTCCTCGAGGCCGAGGACGACACGATTGGCGCCCTCATCGGCAAGGGCGTCGCCATCGAATTCGCCCCCAACCCATGACGAAAAAAAAAGATAAGGCTATTTCGCTGCCTCGCATGTCCGCTGCCATCTATGGTGGGATGATATTTATCGGCCTGCTGCTCATGCGTTTTTGGCAACATAATTTAGCCAAATCCTTTGCCATCCCCATCGATTCATCAGAGCGCCTGCGAATCGTCGCCGGGGGAATCCTTGCTGCAGCCCTCCTTTTGACAAGCAGTGCCGCCCTTGAGAGCTGGAATGATTCCTTTCGCCGCCTAAAGGAAATGTTCATCCAGCTGATCGGACCATCCCCGGCCTGGGTTGCTGTCTGGCTGGCCTTTCTCTCGTCTTTTGGTGAAGAAATCCTGTTTCGGGGGGCACTACAACCGACCTTTGGCCTGGTCCCAACCAGCATCATGTTTGGCCTTGCTCACGTTGGTCCTGATGGCAAGATTGGCGTATGGAGTTTTTGGGCTGCGGGAGCCGGCCTGGTTTTGGGCTGGACCTTCATCGAAACAGGCTGCCTGTGGCCTGCGATCGTGGCACACTTTCTGGTAAATGGAGTTTCGCTTTTGGCATTACAGAGGCAATATCGTCAGCGATGAATCAAGGTCACCTCCACGTCTGCCTTTACCGCCCCGAAATCCCGCAAAACACCGGGAACATCGGACGACTTGTTGCTGGATCCCAGTGTCGCTTGCACTTGATCCGGCCTTTTGCCTTTTCGACGGATGATAAAAACCTGCGGCGCGCTGGCCTTGACTACTGGCCTTATCTCGATCTCGAAATTCACGATGACTTGAACCAACTTGTCGCGTTTCACGCGCCAAAAGTCGCTTTTTTTTCAGCGCGGGCCACCCGCCCCTATACAGAAATCCCAGTGGAAACTGACCTGCTCGTTTTTGGACAAGAGACCAAAGGACTCCCGAAGGAACTGCATGAATCCCAGTCTGAAAATTTTTATACCATTCCAATTTTTCACGACAAGGTCCGCAGCCTGAATCTGGCAAATGCGGTTTCTATTGTTCTTTACCACCAGCTGATGAAACGCCAAGGCCGCTTTCAAGACTAAAGCCAGGAGGCCCGATGAATCACGACCATGACCTCTTCACGCCGAATCAAGTCTCTAACGAATGGCTTGAGCAATTTCTCGTCCCGAGCCTCATCGCCGGAAATCCTTACAAGATCGACACCACGACCACTCCTGTGAAACTCGACCAGAATGAAAATCCGTGGGACTGGCCAGAAAAAATCAAAGACAAGATCATCACTGAGCTGCGCAAACTTCCTTGGAACCGCTATCCATCAGCCTACTCTGACGACCTTGCGGATCTTGTCGGAGCCCAGTCAGGATTGACTGGTGGTTGCGTGCTCCTTGGACCGGGATCGAATTACCTTGTCGCCCTCGTCATCAGCACCTTTTCACGCGTCGGCCGAGGCAAGGTCGTCATCGCAAGGCCTTCATTTGCCCTGTATGAATCGCACTGTGCCTACGATGGAATTCCAGTTGACCCGTGGCCCCTTGACGCAAACATGCAGTACGACACGTCCCTTCTGCCCGAACTGACGCCTGGTTCAATGGTGGTATTTGCCTCGCCCAATAATCCTGTAGGAAATGTTTTGCCCTACAAGACCCTTGAGCACCTGGCGGCCCTGCATCCCGATGTTTTGTTTGTCGCGGACGAGGCCTATCTGGAATATGCGCGGGAGCCTTATACACCTCTATTAAAGGATCACAGCAACATCCTGTTGATCAGGACCTTTTCCAAAACCCTCGGGGCTGCTGGCGTCCGAATTGGATACGTTCTCGGGGCTCCAAAATTGATCGAGCAACTCCGCAAGCTGCGCCTGCCCTACATGATCAATTTGTTCGGCCTGGTGGCTGCCCGACTGGTCCTCGAAGACCATGAAACCCAAAAACACTTCAAGGGCATCGTGGCCAAAGGCATTGCAGAACGCGAACGTGTTTACGAATCCCTGAAATCCCTTGCCCCAGAAAAGGGCTTTCAGGTGATACCGTCTGAAGCGAATTTTCTTCTGCTGAAATGGCCGGACCACGCCGCGTGCGCAAGGGCCTACCGCCACATTCTGGCGCAAGGAATTCTGATTCGCGACGTTTCAAAAGGTCCCGGACTCGCCGGCTGCCTGCGGGTAACTATCGGTACCGTCGATCAAAACAACCTTTTTTTGGCGGCAGTCCAAGGAATTTAATTTGCACAGGACCGGAATTCATTTCCGCCCCGCCTAAAAACTTGGATTTTAACTCCGATAAAACTCCCATTGGGGTCACCTAGTTGGCACCTTTTGAACCACTTTTTTGCGGGTCGAAATAATGGGCAACGAACTTGATTTCTCAAAAAAGTTTTCAATCCCAATTCCTGCAAAGCAGGATCCGTCCCAGCCAGTCTTGATTGTTGACGATCAATCCGACATCCGTCTGATCATCGGGCACCATCTGACCAAACTTTCGTTCTCCAAGGTTTTGCAGGCGTCGGATGCTTACGATGCGATCGCCATACTGCAAAACACGCCCAATTGCGGCATGGTCCTTTGCGACTCATCCATGCCGCTCATGGGTGCCATCGATTTGCTTAACGAAATGAAAGAACGCATTGACCTGACTCGGGTTCCATTCTGCATGATGCTGGATGGCGCAAACCGTGAAAAATTAATGCATGCCGTGGAGCATGGTGTTGACGAGATTCTGGCGAAGCCCTTCACCCTGCAGGATCTCACGGTAAAAATGACCTCGTGCTTTCGAAATTTTCATAATCCTAAAAATCCAGAAAAAGTTTACGAATTGGCAAAGCTCCGGCTTCGCGAAAACAACTACGAGGAAGCCGGCGAGATTTATCAGGCCCTCCGCGAGACGTCGCCCAACGCCGTGCGGCCATTGCTGGGTCTGGTCCGTATCAAAATGGCGCAGGGGAAAAACGAAGAGGCTGCCACACTGATCCAACAAGCCGAGGAGCTGAATCCCAAATTTGTTCCAACGTGGGTCACCAAAGCCGAGTTTCAATTGGCAATGAAAGACATGAATGGAGCGGTCGAAAGCTATAAAGCAGCGATATTCTTGTCACCGCTCAACCCAATCCGTTACAAAAGCGCCGCAGACATGCTTTTTAAAATGCAGCGCTATCCTGAAGTGGTCGAAATCCTGGAACTAGCCTGGAGCAATCAAGTCCAGTTTAAAGAACTGAACCACTACCTTTCCCAAGGCCACTTCATGGTTAAGGATTACGCCAAGGCAATAAAGTTCATCAAGACGGCCGTGCTGGCGGAGCCAACCAACATCACCTATTTGAACCAGTATGGAATTTGTTTGAAAGAAACAAACCAGTTTGACGAGGCATCAAAGATTTATAACCAGATCATCAAGATCGAACCCGAAAATAAATCTGCCCTCTACAACAAGGCGATCTTGCTCTTCACGAAGGGCGCCAAAGAAGAAGCCATCAAATTGCTGGACCGCGTTGTAAAAAAGCACCCGGATTTCGCCCAGGCTGCCGCGAAATTGAAGGAATATCAGGAGAATTTAAAGCGGCCTGCCTGACCTGCGGTGGGACGGTCCTGTGACCTTGCCATCCCACATTGTCGGCAAGTTTACTTTGCCAATCCGATTTCAGCCAAACGCTGGGCCAGATATTCCTTTGCGGTAATGTCTGGATACAACTTCTTGCCCCCCATTCGTTCGATGCAGCTCGCCAGAGGATTGAGCGAAGCCTCGCTCCTCGGATGGACAAAAAATGGCATTGAAAACCGGCGCTCGCGGCTGTTGTCCGGATTGACGACGCGATGGGTCGTACTGCGCAATACACCGTTGGTCAGGTTTTGGATCATATCCCCGGCGTCGACAATGATTTGTCCACTCAAGGCGTGAATCGGACGCCATGTGCCATCATGCTGCAACAGCTCCAAACCTCCAGAAGTCGCCTCCACCAAAAGGGTGATCAGATTGATGTCTTCGTGGGCAGCCGCGCGAATGCTTGAGGGATCTGAGTCCGAACCAACCGGTGGATAGTGAATGATACGCAGGATCGTGTCACCATCCTCGGCAATTCCTGTAAATGTGTCCCGCGGCTCACCCAAATATTCTGCGCACGCTTGAAGGACACTCACGGCACAGCGTTCCATGCCCTTATACAGTTCCAGCATCACCGGCTTAAATTCAGGAATTTCCTCGGGCCAGACATTATCAAGACGTGAAACCCCGGCTTGTGCTGAAGTCTTCCAAGGTTCCCGGCCCACGTGCCAAAATTCCTTCAAATCCGGGGCTTTTGCGTCCTTGGCATGCTCCCGGCCAAAGCTCGTAAAGCCCCTTTGGCCGTTCCACGTTAGATTTTCGTAGGACCTTTTTTTCGATTCTTCCAGCTCAAAAAATCTTTGAGCCAAGCCGTAAGCCTTGCCCATCAGGTCAGGCTGCTCACCGCGAATGCCCGCCGCAAGGTCATGACCATTAACGCCATGGTTCTCAAGGGCGAAGAAACCGATATCTTCAAGCGCTTCACCGACCGTGCTGACAAAACGGCTACGACGAGACGGATCACCGGACAAAAAATCCTGCAAATCGGCAACGGGGATGGTCTGTTGCTTTTGTTGATTTTGTTGATGAGAGCGGTTCAAACTCATCGGGCGCATCTCCCTCTTGAAGTTCAAGGACTCGTTATAAAATTATGGGGCGCAGCGCAAGCCGCCATTACCCACAACCTCGCCGACCAGGGCTGGCATCACGGCCTGCAGTGCCTGGCACTGGCCGGAGCCCAGTTCCCCTGCTGAAAAACCATATGCTGCGCGGGTTTCTGCCGCCACAACCATGGCATCCCTGACGAAGGATCCAAGGGTTACCCGGCTGTTGGAGCGAATCTGGCTGCCCATCCTCTGCGCCCAGCGCAGCAACATGTCACCTTTAAACAAGGACCTCTCCGCAGTGGAACGGAAAGCCCGCTTCGTCGCGACATCAACTGCGGTCGACTCAAACACCGCATCGATTCCGTGTGCGGCAATGGCACCGATGGAGTGAATCCCTTGGAAATCAGGAGCCGAGCAGGATTCACTACCATCAACTTCTTGAGTCGACAGAAAAATACCTTTCACCCGTTCGTCATATACTTTTGGTGTGCCATCCCCAAACGCTGGCATTTCGGCATCACGAGACCCGCCAAAGCAATCAACCCCCTTCAACTGACCATCTTCACTGTTGCGCGTGTAACGCGCATAGAGGTCCGCGAAGCCTTCGTTGATTGCACCCCAATACAAGGCCGGTCCAACGGAACGGGCTGCAGGCTGGGCAGGGTTTCCGAAAATAATGCCAAAGCCATTTGCCATGCTCATCAAAGGCGACGGCAGAGCCCCCGTACCAGATGCACGAAATCCAACGCGAGACCAATCAAACATCGGCGGAGTCGCATCGAACAGGTGAGCGTCCGCAGTCCCATGACTCCCATGACTTCCATGACTTCCATGACTTCCATGACTTCCAACTAAGCCAGATAATGCCAGGCTGTTATTTCCACCGAGGGCATAGCTCCGCAGGATGTGATGACCAAATTCATGACTCATCGCCCAAGGCACTTCCCACAAGAAAAGATCCTTCCACAGGCCATTGTCTTCGGCCTTTTGGCTTTTGGGATAGATCAAGAACGCCGGCCCTGAGCGGTGAGCAGGAGAATAGGCTAGATTGTCCGTGATCAACGAAACCCGGGTTTCTTTTGAACCATTTGCGTTGCTGACCGAAAACGACCGCTCGACACGGGGCAACACCACCAATTCGGTGGCCGGCAGATTTGCCATGCGGGACGGCAGGGCATTGTGAAATTCGTAAGCTGTATTGAGCGTAAATAGTCCAGCCAACGCTACCGTTTCGTAGGACGTGCGAGGAAATACCGCGCGGTCGCGGCAAATCTTAAGTGGTTTGGCTTGTTCAAGAACCTGAAAGTCATCCGGACAAACGATCTGAGAGCCGATGACTTCACAATTGGCCCGTTCGCGCAGGCCGTAGGTGGTCTTGGTGATGTGGCGAGACCCAAGCACAGGCGCAGACGTCACGGCGGTCAATGGAGCCGTAATTTCCCGAATCTGGCCTTGGTGCCATTCAAAAATATTGGCTTCCACCACGGCATTTGTTCCGGTTGCTTGACTCTGGCAGGCGACGTCATCAAATCCGATGGCATCAGTTCCATCGGCATTCCGCATGGCTTCTGTGTTATCGGTCGGATTCAGGCCAGGATTGGAATTCGACCCTTCCCCGCCCGAACCGCACGCGTTTATTGCGAAGGCCCCACCAGTCAGGACAAGAATCAAAACGATTTTGGAACTACGGATCAGCATCGTACGTACCTCAACAACAGCAACAACAGCAAAAAACACAGCAACCACTCAACAAACAGCCAGACAGGAGTTGGCTGCACTCGCAATCAACCAGCCCGGGGGACCCTGAAATCGGACGCCACGACGACATCACCGATTTGACGCGGCCTGAACAAGAGCCGCATGCCGACCCGGATATTTTCAAGACCGGCACGCCCGAGGTCATGAGGAAAGAAAAGAAAAGACCGGCGCCCACGAGCCCCATCGTCAATCGTAAGAGATCCCATCCGGTCAGGATCAAAGAAGGTCACCACGCCCTCTGACTCCGTGATGTCTTCTGGGCGTTCGATCACCAGGGGGCCGGTGCTGCCCGGGACCGCGGCAGCCTCAATGGCCGCTTTCACGGCAGCAACCTTTGTATCGTCTTCGCGCAGCATGATCACCACCAGATGCCGGGCGCGAGTCGCAGCCACATACATCATGCTGGACATGATCGGGTTGGAAAGTTCCATCTTGTGTTCGCTGAAATTGATCAGGACAGCAACCTTTGCCTCCAGGCCTTTGAAACCGGCCACCGTCGCAACATGCGGACCAGTCGATTTCGCAGCCGAACCCCCAGTGGCTTTAGGCGCGGCATCCAAACCAAGTCCGACCAACGGCGCATTCATTCCCGTCAAAATCGACTCAGGCGCCTTTGGGTTCCTGGCCGAAATCAATGCGATTTCATCCGGGCGCAAGTGTTCGCGGCGGATCAGATCCGACAAAAGCAACTCGAGTTTCTTCTGCGCGTCGGCTCGGTCTTTGTAGGTGACAATCTGCGGCATGAAGCCACTGCGTCCGCTATGACTCTTGAGCACCTGGCTGCCCGTGCGGAACTCGCGGGCAAAGGTCGATATCTCTTTCGTCGTCCGGTAGTTATGCACCAGTGGGAAATACGGTGGAGCCACGGGCAAAACCTGCTCTGGCACGAACAACGTCTCGCCGCTGCCGGAGCCGAAAACACCCTGACTACGATCAAAGAACAGGTAGAAACGCCCGCTCTCGGGACTGATCAGCAAGCGCTCTATGGCTTCCCACCAGAAAGGTTGCACGTCTTGAGCCTCGTCACAAAGGATCACATCATAACGGCATGAATCAGCAGCGATTGCAGTTTTGAGTTTCTCGGGCCCATCGAACTGAAGCCAATCTTCGAGTTTGCCTTGATAACCAGCCGGAACCCGCAGGAGTTCGACTCCAAATTTGGACCCAAGCTCGCCATAGGTCATCACGTCAACGCCGCGACCGATGTCGACACGAAGGCGTTCATTTAGCACGGGATTTGATGACGTCAGAAGAACCTTGGCGCCCTCATCCCGGTAACGGCGGGCAAGCATGGCGGCCAACATGGTTTTTCCAGTACCAGCCTCGCCTTCAATACCAAGGCGGCGTGCACTCGTGACTGGCGTGACCAGGGATTCTTGAATCGATTCAATATCTGCAACGCGCAAATCATGATGGTCCACATACTCGCGCAAGAATCTGCGACTTTCAAAATGACTGCCCTTGAGCAACCGGTCGAGGGTCTTTTCACCCGGGCTGCTGAACTTCAAATATTTTTCGAGATGGGATTTGCGCACAATCTCAAACAGGGTTTCTTCGAGGCGCTCCATACGCTGGCGCCCAATCACCAGGTCACGTTCCACCCCTGCCGTCATTGGCAATTCAGATTCATCAAGATAAGGCAAACAGACGGCATGGCAAACTGGCATGCGCATGTTTTCGCGTTTCAGAAAACGATAGAAGCGGTTTTTCCAGACCAGGGCCTGGTTGAAGGGATTCTGAATCCGAAAGCGCTCGCCTTGCCGGTTGATCGAGAAAAAATCTCCGTTTTCAATCTGAATTCTGCCGCCCTTGACTTCGACGACAACAAATCCGGCAGATGGATGCCACAAGACAAAATCGATCTCGCCTTCCTGCAATCCTTCACCCGGCTCGAACGCCGACAGGACACATGAATAATAAACGCGCCATCCGGCACTCAGACTTTGCCCGGCGACGCGGTAAAAGGTTTCCTCCGCGCTGCTTGGGAAAACAACGCGCTGTTTTTCGACGTCTGGAATCATGGTGACCATATTAAAACTTCACTCCGCGCCGAAAATTTGCGTTGCATACCAGCCACGACGGCCTTGGAACACACCCACACCCAAAGAGTCATAATTGCCGAGCATGTTTCTGCGGTGGCCAGAACTGCCCCACCACATTTCTGCGAAATCAGTGGCGACGGATTCGACCGTGCCAGAGCTGTAACCGGTCCAGGCAACATTTTCGCCGGATAGTTCAACTGGAACATTTGGACCAAATTCGGCGACCAAAACGCGATTTCTGGCTGATGGAAATCCCGAGTGACTTATGCCCCCGCGATTGGCCTGCTGGATGCTCCAGTCACGGGCGGCATAGCCCAAGCGGTATCCAAACTTGAGGGGCTGAAGGCCACGCGAAAAGCGGTACGCGTTGGTCTTCTCAAAAATCAGATGTTCAATGGCACAAGTTTCAGTGTTTGCTTTGTAGCAGTTGGCTTGTCCGGAATTGCCAATGCCACCGGTGCCGCTTCCCGAACCGGCATCCGGAATGTTGATGGCTGGATTGTTGATGGCGGGATCGGTGTTGACTGGCACATCAGTATTGTATGGATCTTGATAGGGATAAGTATTGCCGGAATTGCTCCAGGGAGACACCGGTGCCGGAGCACCTGGCATACGCTGTGATTGAACCCCGCCCCCTGCACAAGCGTGCAGCAGCGAACTAACAAACAACAACACTGTCATCACAACAAAGCGCATGAGCCAACTCCACAGCAACAGCAACAGCTTCGTTGTGCAAGAATTGGTTCAGGCTGCCAAAACGGAAAAGAGTAGTAGAATCGGTCATTTACAAAAAAGCGTTGAAGCAAAAAGGTCAATTGCTTCAACGCTTTGTGGCTAGATTGTCAAACATTTAGTCGGCCTAAATTAACCGGGACCCACATGGTTTTACCAGTCCTGCCCATGTAGAATTAAAGGATGAAAATCGAACCTGTCAGGAAAACGCCAAGGAAGCTGACGTCTCAGAACGCGCCGCTCGAACGCATGCTGACCTGGTGGCGTACCTTGAAAGTCAGAAAACACGTGAAAGGCAAGAAGGTCTTGGATTTTGGATGCGGAGCGGATTTCAATTCCCTACGCTCGTTTGGGACATCCGTTTCTTTTCGATGTGGCGTGGACATCCGCTTTTCCGGTGAAGATTCATTTTTGACTGTCGACGGTATCGAAGCCTTTGGGTCCCTAGATGATGTTTTTGATCAGATCTCTTTGGGACGAATACCCCCTGTCGAAATCATCATCGCCCTTGCCTGTTTTGAGCACCTGGAGGCAGACGAGCAAAGGCAGACTTTACTGATGATGCATAAAATTTCTACTTCCGGTGGAACCATTGCTGGAACGGTGCCAACCCCCTTGGCGAAACCGGTGCTCGAATTTCTGAGCGAACGGCTCGGCCTCATTGACCCGTCGCAAATCCGTGACCACAGAATTTATTATGATAAAAAATTGATCGCACAGACCCTGAAAGGCACCGGTTGGAAGATCCGGGAATACAGGACTTTCCAGTTCGGTATGAATAGTTTTTTCGTCCTGGAAAAGTTACCGGCCGCCATCGTGGTTGATGCTGGCCTGATGCCGTTGGATCCTTGATCCAAAGCATTCCTTTTGATCATCCCCCGGCAGGAGCCATGCGGAAGTGGATGGAGAATCAAGGCTGGCCCTGCAGCGTTCCTTCAAATCCTCTTTCGACCAAAGGCTGATCGCCAGGCCAGCCCGGTTGGTCGTCAAGCTCGTGCAGGCAAGGGCTTCAATCGATTTTATCGTTTTAATCTTGATGCTTTGCAAATCGATCAGTGAGTCGACCAGTTTTGGCGCGTACGGGTTTACGGTTTGGTAGACAGGGGTCCCGTTGATCCAGACACCAAACCAAGAACCGCCGCCAACCCCGAGGTAATCGATACGACCAGCCTCTAGCGAAATCCTGCGAATCTCCCCCGGATCAACGACGACCCGCGTGCACAAGCTTTGCTTGAGTGAATCCAAATCTTTGAGGTTTCTCTTACGGGAAGGATTTGCCTTAGCCCCATAGGTGGAAAATGTGTCCACGAATACCATTTCCGGCATCACTGGCACCGACGCGGAACCCGGGTCTATTTTGGGGTAGTCCTGATCCAGCGAGACCTGATCGGGTTGAACGAGACCATTGAGGACTCTGGCGTACGGCAGATTGATGGCATCGACCCCCACTCGTCCCCTGGTGACGAAGCGTCCAATACGGTCTTTGGCGACTTTAAAAACACTGAAGCCGTATTGACTGTCGACGGGATCAGGCGTCTCGATGGCCGAAAAATGTGGATCCATGGCCCAAGTTCCGGTCATAGAAGTTGGGATGATGACGTAGTCGGCGTGAAAAACATGACGCACCACAAACCACGGGTCGGATTCGCGATCCTCGAATATGGCGAGCCTGAGTCGAGACATTTCGGGATTCGTCCGTTGCAGGAACGTCGGATCCAGCAGATCGATGAACCTCAAGTCCGGGCGGTGGTACAAGATAAATGGAGATATCCACCACGACCAGTTGAAGACCTTGATCGATCCGTCTGCGGGAATCACGGACAAGGCAGACCGCATGGACTCGCTGGCCGGGGCAACCGTCTTGTTTCCTTTTGATGCCGCGTCGATTCGGACCAGGGAATTCTTTAAATGAAACGCGGTAAAGGTGACCAAAAAAATCAAAATGAAACGACGACCCGTAAACGGTTTTCGACTCGCCATGGCTGCAACCGCAATCACGCCCGCTGGCAAGGCGATTTCGAAGGCCCGTGGCGTCAAAAAGATCAGGAGTGAAAATAGTATTGAAATAAAAAGAGTGGCCACGAGTGCCGGTTCCGGAAGATTCCTTTTTTTAATGACCTCGGAAAATTGCAGGTCCTGGCGCCATAAAAAAAGTAGCGTCAGTGCGAGGGGCAGGAACAGCATGTAGCCGTGCTGGGCAAGCAACTGAGCGCTATTCAGCAGGTGAAGTTCCTGGCCAAAAAAATAAGATGGTATGGATTGTGCCTGCTGAGTCGCGATTCCCAACACTTGAACACCGGTTGCAATATTTTGGGGAAACGCGGGATTAATGATGATACCGGCAGCAACCAACAACAGGGTCCACGCTACCTGCCGGGACATATTTCTGCCGCCCAAATACGCACACAAGATAAAAATCGCGCTGACAGAGAGCGGAATATAAAAGGCATGGTAGGCGAGAACGTAGACGCCGCCCAAGATGGCAGCCACCTTCCATCTTCCGGCCCTCCACGCCATGATCTGCCAAGTCAAAAGCAAGATTGCCAGGACATGGGGGCGCAGCATATTCATTCTCGATGCGAATTGCGCACAGCCAAAGATCAAAACAGCCGTGGCTACTGGCATCATCCATGCGGAACGACTTGCGCGGGCAATCACTGCACCAAGGGTTGTCATCAGCAGCGCAAACAGCAGACGATAAAAAACAATGACCCCGTTTTCTGCGCCTGCCCCCCAAGCCAATCCCGTCAAGACGTGAAAAAGAAATTCCTTTTCCGCGAATGCCTGCCCCCAACCAACATCCTCGGCCTGGGGCAGCGTTTGGGGAAAACCGGTCTCAGCATAAATCTTGCTGATGGCAAAATGATAAAACCGGTCGGGATCGTAGTCGATCGCCGGCAGGTATCGCGATAAAGCAAAGGTCGCCAGAAAAACAAGGAACGAGGTCACCGTAAAAGTGGTCAGGTATCGCTTCAGATCGTCCCTCATCAAATTATCCGAAAGTTATCCAAACCAATTCACTCAAAGCGATTACGTGAAGTATTTCTTCGCCATGTCCTCAAGGGTGACCTGCCGGATCTTGCGTGCGTTGCCCGCCTGACCAAAGGCAATCATCCGGTCTTCACAGACCTTTTGCATCGCCGTACGGGCTGGCTTCATGTAGGCGCGTGGGTCGAATTCATGGGGAGATTCGCTCAAAACCTTGCGGATCGCCGCCGTGATGGCGAGGCGGTTGTCGGTATCCACATTGATCTTGCGGACACCGTGCCGGATGCCTTCTTGAATTTCAGCAACGGGAACGCCCCAGGTTTGTTTGATCTGGCCACCGTACTTGTTCACCGCGTCCTGCAGTTCTTGAGGAACGGATGAAGACCCGTGCATGACCAAGTGGGTGTTGGGCAGGCGTTTATGAATCTCGGCAACCCGGCTCATGTCCAGGATTTTGCCATCCGGCTTACGCGTAAATTTATAGGCGCCATGGCTGGTCCCAATCGCAATCGCGAGGGCATCCACATTGGTCCGACCGACGAAATCTTCCGCCTGCGCAGGATCCGTCAGCAGCATTTCCTTGGACAATGTCCCTTCAAAGCCGTGGCCATCTTCCTTGTCCCCCTGGCCCGTCTCCAGCGATCCAAGGCAGCCAAGCTCGCCTTCTACCGAAACACCAAAGGCATGGGCAACGTCACAGACCTTTTTGGTCACGGCGACGTTGTAATCATAATCAGCGGGGGTCTTGGCATCTTCTTTGAGCGAACCATCCATCATCACGGACGTAAAGCCCTGCTTGATTGCCGAATAGCAGGTCATCGGGCTGTTGCCGTGATCTTGATGCATAACCATCGGGATTTCAGGATAAAGTTCCGCAGCAGCCAAAATCAAGTGCCGCAAATAAGCATCCTGGGAATAGGACCTGGCCCCCCGGGAGGCCTGGATGATCACGGGACTATCGGTGGCTTTCGCCGCCTCCATGATCGATTGGATCTGTTCCATGTTGTTGACGTTGAAGGCCGCGACACCGTAGTTGTGCTCGGCAGCATGATCAAGAAGGGCACGAAGGGGAATCATCGCCATGATTTTTAACTCCAGAGGTTGGTCAAAAACGACCCGTTCACCCTGAAGTTATAAGGTTAGTCCTTGCAGCTCTGCAAGGCCGTTTGACCGCCGCGCTGGTAATTGTAGAGGGCTTTGTTCTCGTTGATTTGCCATTCGTCGTTCGATCCGGTGACGCAGCCGGGAAATACCCGGCGGGAGTTGGCAGCGCCAGCATCAATTTCCGAAGCGGTTGCCGTAAATTGATTCTGAGACCCCTTGATCGTGTACAGGTACCGAACCTTCTGGCAGTCCGTGATGCGAAAACCGATCTCGTTGGTCGTGTTGCAGGCGTTCACAGCCGCCCAGGCACCCTGTTTAATGTTCCCGCAGGCCGTCTTTTCAGCACCAGAGGCTTGGGGCGTCACCGTACCAAGAGTCAGACAGTCCATGTTGGAAAACGTGTCGTTGTCGCCGTTGTAAGAGATCTGCAGGGTGTAGATGTGCGACAGATTCGATCGCGCTTCGGCCTGCCTGGCCTTTGCTTGAAACTGCTGGAACCGGGGGATCGCAAGGGCCGCGAGGATACCGATGATTGCAACAACAATCATCAGCTCCACGAGGCTAAACGCTTGCTTCTGCCATTTCCAACTCCCTTTCCCGATCGCCTTGTCTTGCGCGAGGGGGGTACCAGTCCACCGTTTCATTCCGCATCCTTCTTCTCGGAACATCGTTGCGGAACTTCGTCACTGAGACCGTAAACAACCTCGGATCATTCGTTACAGCCTTTCAATGCGTTCCCCCCCGCTGCCTCAAGGTTATACAAGGATTTATTCTCATTGATCTGCCAAGCATCGTTCATACCGGTCGAACAGCCAGGAAAGACACGACGCGTTTGGACGTCGCCGAGGTCCATTTCCGTCGCCGTCGCGGTAAACTGATTCTGGCCACCGATATTTTGATAAGCGTAACGAACCTTCTTACAGTCGGTCACCCTGAAGCCGAGGTCATTGGTCGTATTGCACAGGTTTTGGTCTCCAGTCCACACCGCGTTAGCGGCGGGGGAGTTGGCGACACTATTAGCACCGCTATCTCCGCCACCGTGGGTCAGAGGATTAGTATCGGAAAAAGTATCGTTGTCGCCGTTATAGGACAACTGCAGGGTATAGATGTGAGCCAGGTTTGAGCGGGCCTCTGCCTGCTTGGACTTGGCTTGGAACTGCTGGAACCTGGGGATCGCGAGAGCCGCCAGGATACCAATGATCGCCACGACGATCATCAGCTCCACCAAGCTAAAACCTTGCTTACGGTTAAGTCGAGTCACGATGTTGTTAAAATTAGTCTTCATTGCAATTCTCCTCCTTATTTAGTCAGTAACGGGATGCCCGGGAAGAACTTTAGCGTTCATGTAAAAATACTTATAACAACCAAATATCTTTATGAAAAAAACACAAAAAAACAGCATTAAATCATAAAATCAGAACGTTTCAGGCATTAATTGTCAGGATCCTAAACCATTGAAAACATGTCGACGGAGATACCAATAAACCAATAACAAGAGTGTATCATAGACTTTCATGGAGACGGATAGCCCCCATACCCGCTGACTGCCGCTTACCCCTCGCCAGAAAAGATGGGAAAACGACAAAAGGACTTTGGATCGACACTGAAATCATCAAGATGAAACGATGGCGCGAAGCGCTCCCGCTTCCATTGCGATGCCCGCCACATCAGGTCAAACTTCGCAACCCAAGCCTCGATCTCGCTTTTGCTGTGATCGCCAAACGCCCTCAAAACCGTCGTCACTGTCTCCGGAACGCCTAATTTGTCCCGTACCCGGCAGGCTTCAATCAATGCCAAAATAGCGTACGGCATTAATTCACCTTCGTCGGTTTGATGCGCCTGTATTGGGCGCAATTCTGCGCTCGGTGGCTGATTTAAAACCGCGAGCAAGGCAGGAACTGGTCCCATTCCTATCGTGCAACTTTTGGCCGCCCAACTGGCCCACTTGAGTAAAAACGCCTTATCGATACCGGCAAGCGGCGCCAATCCACCGGCTGCATCGCCGTCCATCGTCGTGTACCCAACGGCTGCCTCAGAGCGGTTTGCGGTGGTCAGGAGCAAACGTTCCTCCATGTTTGCCAACAACCAGATCATCGGCGCCCGGGCCCGGGCCTGGATATTTTGCAGCGCAAGGTCGTCATGCTGCCAGTCCAGATTTCGCCCCGACGCACGGGCGGCTTCCTCCAAATAAAAATCAACCGCAGGCTGAACATTCAATTCAACGAATCGTCCCCCGGTTGCAGCTGCAATCTGGCGGGCCGCCTCGTGGGTTTTTGTTCCAGATTGATTCGTCCCCTGCCAGGCACAGAGCAAAAGCGCGGTCATGGAATCATCCGCGAGGCCGCTGCGGCGCAGGAATTCTTTCTTGCCAAGTTCAGCGATCGCCAAATGGCGCATCTGCGCCACAAGGACCGCACAGACCGACGAATCACATCCGCCGGACAAAGACAGCGCGTAGCCTTTCGATTTTGATTTCCGCAAATAATCAAAAAGTCCAAGGGCGCTGGCCCGCAGAAACTCTTCTTCTGGACTCATTTCGATGGGAGTGATCGTCTGAGGAGCAGCAACTGGCGCATCAGCAGGCGTTTGCGGGGTCAGATCGATATTTGCCTTGATGATCCGCAAGGATCCTGGGCCGTCATTGCTGTCTGAAAACGATTTCTTGCGCATTTTACTGCTGCGAACCACATCCAGATTTGCGTCGCTCGTGACGAGGTCTCCGTCGGCAAAGGAAAATCTTTGCCCGCGCCCTGTTACTTTGCCATCACAGGCAATTAAGGCACCACCGTCATAGATGATCCTGCCGGCTTCAAGTCCGACCAGATTGCTGTACGCATAATACACCCCAAAAGAACGGCTGCTGTTCGCAACCAGATGCTCCCGCGTCTCGTATTTGGCCAAGGCAAAATGGGAAGCGCTCGGATTGAGGACGATATCAGCAAAGCCCGCAGCGGCTGCAGCAGCAGGGACGGCACCCCAAGCCTCTTCACAAATCTCCAGGGCAATCCGTGCGCCGTTGATGTCGTAGACAAGATCTCCAAACGGAATATTCAATAAAACAAGCTCAAGTTCAATGCTGCGGCCGTCCGCCCATGGCCGGAACCACCGCGGCTCATAGTGGACACCGTCGCGAGGCAAGCGTCGTTTGGCGTTGATCCCGAGGATGCGACCGTCTCCAAGAACCGCCACCGCATTGTACAAACCACCCTCGATCACCACAGGCAAACCCACCGTGCAGATCATGTTTTTGCTGGCAGGTGCGATCTCCTTTACGAGAATTTCCATCGCGTGGGCGGAAAGATCAGGGCGAAAAAAAGCATCCTCGCAGCCATATCCCGTCAGGCAAAGCTCGGGCAAAACCAAAACCTGAACACCGGCTCCACGTGCCTCCGCAATGGCCTCTAAAATACGCCGCGTGTTTCCCGCGAGATCCAGCGGTGTCTGATTCAGGGTCGCGGAACCAATACGAACGGACTTCAGGTTTTGCGCAGCTTTGCCAATCATCGGTTCCAAGCGATACTCCGTTCTGCCGGCCTAGCAGAGTTTATGTCACCGCGTTCGCGGGCGGCGGCCTCGGCCTGCCACAACAGGGCCTGCCTGAAATGTTCGTACCCGACCACTTCGACAGTGTCCAGATCGGCAAGGGTTCTGGCAACCCTCAATGCCCGAACCAGGCCGCGCGAACTGATGGATCGGCATACGTCTGCCAGAAAACCCCGTCCATCTTCCTTGGCGACTTCCTCCAGGCGAGCCGCAACGGAATCGCCTGCCACGCCTGCCACGCCTGCCACGCCTGCCACGCCTGCCACGCCTGCCTGGCCCCCACAAGCCGCCCATCCTAAAGCCGCTTTTAGCAAAGGATCTGGCAGCCGAGCATTGGGTGTCCCAGGCTCAATCCCAAGTTTGACGCAGCGCTCCCTGGCAAAGGCGGCAGCTTTACGGACCTTCTCCCTCAATGCTGAAGTCGTCATGATTTTCGGGACTAAGTCTGATTCACCTGAGGCTGTCGCAGAATCAGCGCCAGCAGCAAGGCGACGGCGTTCCGGCATGTTCAGGTGAATGTCGATGCGGTCGAGAAGTGGCCCCGACATTCGCCCCTGGTAAGCCACCACTTGCCCAGTCGCGCAACGGCAACGACGGACGCGGCTGCCCGTCCAACCGCATGGACAATTGTTGCTGGCCGCAACGAGAACGGCACCGGCAGGCCAGATAACATGGCCTTTGACGCGCGCCAAATGCACCTCAGCGCTCTCAAGGGGCTCTCGCAAGGATTCCAATAAATCACGCCGGAACTCCGGTAATTCATCAAGAAAAAGAATCCCGGCGTGGGCCAGTGAAATTTCACCCGGAGACGCATGGTTCCCGAGTACCGCAGCCATGCTGGCACTGTGATGAGGCGATCGAAACGGAACTAAACCGGCTCGAATTCCCAGGAGGGAATTTCCGGCTAGATTGTGAAGGTGCAGGCAGCGCAATTTTTCTTGGCCTTCGGGCGGAATCATGATGCCAGGCAACCGTTGGGCAAACATGGTTTTTCCGGAGCCAGGCGTCCCGCGCATCAGCAAATTGTGTCGCCCCGCAGCGACCACCATCGCAACCTTCGCCTGTTCGGGAGTGAGGTCCATGTCCTCGAATCGTGGAATCGCATGTGCCGCGGGGTCGAAAACTTCCGGGGATTCCGCATCAGGCACGCAAACGCCCGAAGCGTCCCCTTCAAGCCAAGCCAGCACAGATTTCAGATCCGTGAACCCATGAACCTCCATGGGCGCCAAGTCGATGCCCCGCAAATCATCGAGGCTGCCTTTGGCCACGGCCATATGACGGCACCCCTGACGGGCTGCTCCGAGCGCGAGGGCAACCATCCCTGGGACTGCACGCAAGGCCCCTTGCAACCCAAGTTCGGCAGCAAAGGCAATCCCTGGAAACGCCCGGCCTTGAAATTTAAACCCGTCATTGGCTTCTGCCAAGGCAATGGCCATGGGCAGGTCCATCTGGGCACCATCGATCCGAATGCCGGCGGGAGTAAACCCCAGAACGAGCCTCTGGGCAGCCAGATTGATGCTCAACAGTTCAAGGGCAGCCCGCGCCCGTTCCTTACCACTGCGGCACACCTCCGTTAAATTGCCCAACAGCTGCACACCAGCAAATCCCCGGGTGTAAGCTGCCTGAATTTCCACCAGCTGGACCTCGGCCCCTTCCCTTACGAGACCTTGAATGACGAGTTTCTCAACGACGCGCCTTCGCTCCACACCGCTTTTGTTCCTGGTTTGATTCCCATTTTGATTCGTGTTGTGATTCGTGTTGTCATTCGTACTTTGACTCGTGCTTTCATTCTTTAACCGCTGCTGTTCCATGGCTCTAATCCCCCCGACCGTTTTACTCGACATCCCGACATCCAAGGCGGGGAACCATCTCAAAAAACACATGGAATCGGGCAGTTCCATGTTGTGGGATTTCATGACATCCTGCAAAAAGCCATATTGAGACCACCGGAGCCTGTTGCTGATGAAACCCGAAAAAACAACGCAATCGACCGGAACAACTCATGATTCTGCGCCGGCTGTGAGCCATGAGCTGCTCCTGGATCAAGGCCGGCTCGGTGTTGCACAGGAAATCGCTGCGGCGCTGGCCAAATTGGCGGCAACGTCGGGCGTGGCCGATGCCGTGACTGCGACCCTTCCCAGCGCGCTCGAAATCGCCAAGTGGATGGAGCGGCCACCCGAAACCCACCTCGGTGATTATGCGCTGCCTTGCTTTCGGTTCGTGAAATCACTCAAGCGCAAGCCAGATGAAGTGGCACGGGATCTCGGAAATTTAATTGGGAGCACATCCAGTTGGATCGCAGCGGCCAATCCGGCGGGCCCCTTTCTGAACATCTCGGTAAATCAACCGCGCCTGATGGCGTGGCTGCTCCCTTCCGCAGCCAGCGGAAAAATTTTCAAATCGATGTCTCAAAATCAAATCACTGCCAACACACGTGTGATGATTGAATACTCGCAGCCCAACACGCACAAAGAGTTTCATGTCGGCCACGTCCGCAATATTTGTCTAGGCAGCTCGCTGGTCAACCTTTTCCGCCACTGCGGTTACCCGGTGATTGCCGCCAATTACATTGGCGACGAGGGGACCCACATTGCCAAGTGCCTGTGGCACATCAAGCGCGCAGGCGCGAAGGCCCCCGCCATGAAAAAAGGCGAATGGCTCGGTGAAATGTACGTCGAAGCAACGCGGGCATTGGAAGCCGAAGCGGCCGTTTCACCAGATGCAAAGGCAAAAATCGACGGCGAAATTTCGGCAATCCTGCGCGGCATTGAATCCAAAAATGGTCCTGACTATGACCTGTGGCGCGAGACCCGCCAGTGGTCGCTGGATGATTTCAACGACGTCTACGACTGGTTCCATATCAAATTTGACCGGGTGTTTTTCGAGAGTGAAGTCTCGGAGGAAAGTCAGGAAATCGTCGAAGAATATTTGAAATCAGGTGCATTCGTTGAATCTGAAGGCGCGATCGGGGCTGATTTAAAGGAATTCAAACTCGGGTTCATGATTGTGCGTAAACGGGATGGAAATACGCTTTACGCCACTAAGGATTTGGCCCTTGCGCGCCGCAAGTTTGACGAATTTAAAATTGACCGTTCGGTCTATGTCGTTGCCAGCGAGCAGAACCACCACTTTAAGCAAGTCTTCAAAACATTGGACCTCATGGGCTTCAAACAGGCCAAGCAATGCTTTCACCTGAGTTACGGCATGGTGGTGCTGCCCGACGGAAAAATGTCGTCACGCGCCGGCAACACCGTAACTTTCAAAATGCTGCGCGAGGAAATGACTTCGGCTTTGAACGAAATTCTGGCGAAATATGCTGGCGAGTGGTCGGCAGCAGAAATCGCAACCACAGCGAAACGACTTTGCGAAGGCGCCGTCAAGTACGGCATGCTCTGCTCGGATCCTGCGAAAGATGTCGTCTTCGACATGGAAAACTGGCTGAGTTTTGAGGGCAATACCGGCCCTTATCTGATGTACAGCTACACACGAACGCAGTCGATCCTGCGCAAGGCTGCAGAGGCGGGTGTAACGTTGGATTGGGCTCACGAAACGGTTCTTCAAGATGCTTATGCGATGCATGGAGTTGCCGATTCCGAGCGTGAATTGGCCCGCTGGATCCAGGATTTCAATCACGCCGTGGCGGCGTCGTGCGAAAACTACCGCCCCAGCACTTTGGCAAATCACCTGTTCTATCTGTGCAAGGCGTTCAATCGTTTTTATTCTGACGTTTCCGTCCTCAAAACCGCGGACGAGGCCTTGCGGCAGGCGCGGCTTGGAATGGTGGCGGCGTTTGGCGCAACACTCAAGGAGGGGCTGGCCCTCCTTGGTATCACTCCGCCGGATCGAATGTGAAAATGAAATTGCCCAAATGCTTAATGAAAATTTTGGCCATCTTTTTGGCATGCCCGGTATTTTTATTTTGTGATTTTGCATCAGCCAACACCTTTGACAGCAACTTCGGTTTTGGTGGGACCGCTGGACCACGCACCAGACGGACGAATCAGGGCAGGGTTATGCCAGGCGGTCCGTCATTAAGGCCAAGTGTTGAGGCCCGCGACTTCTCGCTGGCGGTCAATGCTGCCATTCCAGATCTCTGGTCCATGACGCTGCAGTGGCGCCTGTCCCCAAGGTTCGCCGTCGAATTGAGCGCCGCGCCAGAAACAAAGTTGAACGTGCGGATTGAAATGCCGGCTGATTTGATTAGCACAAAGAAAAACGTCGGCGTCGCCAATCCTGCTTACACCATCACATCCAAAGCTGGGAGCGGACCAGGAGGCGGCATAGGCGGCGTATTTTATCCATACCTGTCGGGGCGCGATGGCGGAGGATGGTTTATCGGAGCCGGCGCGATTCACAGGCGCTTGACGCTAACTGGATTGACCAAATCACCAGTGTTGATCTGCTCCCTGATCGAGGCGCAAAAAGATCCGCCTTGCGGGGATGCGGACGCCGCACTTGTGACCAGAACCCAATTTGTGATTGATGCCGATATTGAGAGTAGTGGCATTGCCCTGCGCAGTTGGACCGGATGGCGCTGGAACTTTGCGGCGAGTGGAAGTGGCGCTTTTACTGGACGAGAAGGCGACTCACTTTTGCGGCGAACTTTTGTGGAAGCGGCCCTCGGTGCAGAGCGGGTTTCCAGTCCAAAACGCAAAACGACCGTGAAAATCACACTGGATACGCCGGGGCAGAACGATGCGGATACAGAGACCGCACTGGGGTTGCTGAAGGATCAAAATGCCAACAAGTCTCAGGATAAACTGGAGACCCTGTTGCGCAATTACGACTCTAAATTGACTCCCATTGGTTGGATCGCGGCAGGCATCTGGCTCTGACTTTTCTCCCTGAAATCATTGATGATTATAATATTAATTATATTTTTATTAAAAAGGTGATAAGATCATATTGTATCTATGAAGTGGGAGGGGCTGCTTTTATGATGAGCTTTGGTGCCAACGAAGTAAACATCATGTCCAGCGCTTGGACGAGGGAAAATACCTCGACCTTCCGGAATTCACCGTGGACCGATGCCCTCAATGAGGCCCTCCGCTGCGAACTCGCCGCCGTCGAAATTTATAGCCTTCTGATTCGAAGTTCCAATTTTGCTGCAAATTCTTTTGTCGATGAGCACGCCCACGCTTCACGCAAACTTGCCGTGTTGGTCATTGCTCGCCGCGGCGTGCCAGCGGATCGCCCCGCAACCGTGATGGCCGGCTTCAACAAGACAATCCTGCAAATCTGCTCTCTGATGCCAGACGAAATCAACCAGCGCTTCAGTCGCAGTCGCCTTGCAGGCCTGGAAAAGCATTTATGCCTTATGTACGCAGCCCTCGCCTCACGCGCTCCAGCAGAGGATCGCGAAACCTTGGACCTGCTCGGAACCGGTGCGGCAGACCGCCACTTGTTCCTGCGCCGTAGTAAAATTAATTTTTAACGCGCTCGATCCGGTAAAGCTCCCGCAAATCCACATCGTAAAAGATCAGCGTCGCTTTTTCGGCTGTCAGTTCCATGGCCACAAAACCAAATGAAGGCTGAACAAATTTTGAACCTGGACGCTCTGACTTCAATTTTCCCACCTCTGCTCCACCAGTTCCTGCAACAACAAAGTCTGTTCTGCATCCGCTAAAACTCAAGTGTTCCAGTTGATGAGCATGCCCGGACAAATAGAAATCGGCATGATCACAAATTTCAGGCCTGACGGTGTACTTGAAATACGTGCCGTCATAAGCAGCCCCGTGGGATGATGAACTGGCCATGGGATGATGACCCGTTACGATGGTCCAAGCCCCTTTCGCACTCCGCAATCGGGACTTCAAGAAATCATAAACACAATCTCGTGGCGACCCGCACCAGTCAAACCGGTTGGTGTCCAATGCAACCAAACGGACCAGTGGCCCAAAATCCACCGAATAAAAGCGGCCTGGCATCCGCCATCTGGGCTGAACTGCGGAGTACTCAATCTGGGCCTCCGGCGAGAGGCGGTAATCATGGTTGCCAAGAACAGGATAAACCGGGAGCCCCGACAGGCAGGGTGATCCATAAGGCTTTTCAAATTTCTCCTGCCACTGTGGATCAACTGTGGACAAGACGCCGGACGGATAAAAATTATCGCCAAGCATAAGAATCCCATCGAATGGCTGTTTTTCTGCTTGGTTGCAGGCGCGCTCCATGGCTCCTGCAACCTGAAACTGCCCGCCCCCTCCGGTCCCGGTGTCTCCAAGTACCAATAGACGAACCGTGTTGGAAGGATCCTGTGGTGGCCATGACATCTTGATTCCCCCGGACGTCGCCCGGGGGGTCCCCATCCATAGAAACAAGAACAGACCCACTGCCGCGCATCCAACAAGCACAAGGCCGGGCCCAAAGCCCCGCCGAACAAAGACAAACCATTTTTGGAATCGCATGGTGGAAACTCCGTCCAACAATCATCCGTAGGGTATAATCAAAAGTGTAAGATCAAACGTAACCCTGACCCCGATCTCAACGCCTACAGGAATCTGCGTGCCGGCACAACAAACCGTCAACGTCATCGGACGCCTGACCCTTCGCCAGATCGAGGGCTTCGGTAACTTTGTCATTTTTCTCGGCAACGGTCTTCGTCAGATTTTTTCACGGGACCTGCGCTCGACACTTGTTTTCAGGCAACTCGAGTTTATCGGCAACCGGTCCTTTGCCATCATCATCCTTGCCGGCGTCATGGTCGGTGCTGTTTTCGGGCTTCAGTTTGGCGAGATCTTCCGGATTTTTGGCGCCGAAAGCATGATCGGTGCTGCCGCCGGGTTCGCCCTTTCAAAAGAACTGGCACCCGTGGTGGGATCATTTTTGGTAACGGCCAGGGCCGGTTCAGCCATGGCCGCGGAAATCGGAACCATGCGGGTCAACGAACAGATCGATGCCATGCGCGTGATGGCAGTGAATCCGATCAGTTACCTTGTTGCTCCCAGAATGCTTGGCTCGATCCTGATGATGCCGCTGCTGACGTCCCTGTTTACGCTTGCCGGGGTCACCAGCGCCTTCGTCATCGGGGTCGGGATGTACGATGTTGACGTTGGCATTTTCTTTGAAAAAATCCGATTCATCGTCGCGCCGCGCCATATTGTCCAGGGACTGGAAAAGGCTGCCGTTTTCGGTGCGATTTTTTCGGTGACCGGATGTTTCAAGGGGTTCAATGCTGCCGGAGGCGCCAAAGGCGTTGGACGCGCCACCACGGAAGCCGTCGTGATTTCACTGGTTACGATCCTAATCGTGGATTTTTTTATCAGTTATCTGCAATTCGAACGCTCGCTCTGAGCCAAAAAAGCCGCCGACAAGCAAGATTCGCGAAAGGAACTTCCGAGATGACAAACTCCAGCAACGGAAACGGCAACAATCATCCCCCAAAGCTCACCGATGATGAAATTGATCGCCTGGCACTCGCCTATCACGAGCGCTCACCGGCAGGAAAAATATTCACAGGGCTATCAAAACCAGCCGCGACACAGCAGGACTTGACCCTCGCCTATTCTCCCGGGGTCGCAGCACCCTGCCTGGAGATTGCAAAGAACGAGGACGATTCGTTTCGTTATACGGGACGCGGAAACCTGGTGGGCGTGATTTCCAACGGCACTGCTGTCCTTGGCCTCGGGGACATCGGTGCCCATGCATCAAAGCCCGTCATGGAGGGCAAGGCGATGCTCTTTAAAAAATTCGCCGACATCAACGTCTTTGACATCGAAGTCAACGCCAAGAATCCCGCCGATTTTATCGCTGCCGTAAGATCTCTCGAGCCCACGTTTGGTGGGATCAACCTGGAGGACATTAAAGCCCCCGAGTGCTTTGAAATAGAGGAGGCCCTGTGCGAGCAAATGAACATCCCGGTGATGCACGATGATCAGCACGGAACTGCCATCATTTGCTCTGCCGCATTCCTGAATGCATTGACCGTCACCCAACGTGACTTGAAAAAAACGAAAATTGTGTTCTCTGGCAGTGGCGCGGCTGCAATCGCGACGGCAAATCTTTTTCTCGCCCTCGGCGTCGAACATCAAAACCTAATCATGTGCGACAGCAAAGGCGTGGTCTCAACATCGCGAAAGGATCTGAATAAATACAAGACCAAGTTCTCGCGCGAGACTGACATGAAAACCCTCGAGGAAGCCCTCGACGGCGCAGATGTTTTTGTCGGTGTCTCGGCCGCCAATGTTCTGAAACCTGAAATGATCATGAAAATGGCCAAAAACCCTATCATCTTTGCCCTGGCAAACCCGGATCCTGAAATCCTGCCAGATGTCGCCCTAGCCGCGCGCCCCGATGCAATTGTTGCCACCGGGCGCAGTGACTATCCCAACCAGGTGAATAACGTCCTTGGCTTCCCGTACATCTTTCGCGGAGCACTCGATGTCCGTGCCCGGACCATCAACATTGAAATGAAACTGGCGGCCGTTCGTGCCATTGCAGACCTGGCGAAAGAGGATGTTCCCGACGTTGTGAACCGCGCCTATAAAACCGATCAGAATTATCAATTCGGTCGGGATTACTTAATTCCCAAGCCAGTCGACCCACGTGTCCTGCTGCGGGTTGCACCAGCCGTTGCGAAGGCTGCCATGGACACCGGAGTAGCCCGTGTAAAAATCGACATAAATCAATACCGGGAAAAGCTCGAGCTCATGGGCGGACCCTCCAAACGCCTGATGCGATCCATACGCAAAGACCTGGCTGCCCATCGTCAAAAGTCAGGCCGAAAGATTCATCTGGCCATTCCCCATGGGCACGATAAACGAATCGTACGAGCAGCCGCACAACTGTGTGACGAGGGCGAAATCGACATCACGCTTCTGGGATCTCGCAAACACATCACACGCATGGCCGCAGACATGGGCCTGAAACAATTCGAGGGCAAGGTCAAAATCATTGACCCCCTGAAGGACGAAGATCTGGCGCAAAAGTATGGCGAGCAACTCTTTGAACTTCGCCAGCGTAAGGGCATCTCACGAGCAGCAGCCCAGGAATTGATCCGCGGCCACGATTATTTCGCCGGAATGATGCTGGCCAGTGGTGAAGTGGACGGACAGGTTTCAGGCCTTGTGGTCAGCTACCAGCGCGCCGTGAAACCCCTTATTGAAACCGTCGGAGTCGCAAAGGACGAGGCCCTCGCAGGTGTTTATCTGATTATGACGCAAGAAAAATTATTCTTTCTGGCGGATTGCACGATCAACATCGATCCAACGGCAGAACAGCTGGTTGAGATTGCGGAAGCCACGGCTGCATTGGCCAAGCGCTACATGAAAGAACCCGTCCGGCTTGCGATGCTCAGTTTTGCGAGCTTCGGTGCCACCAGGCACGAACACGTGGACAAGGTTGCAAAGGCGACGAGAATTCTCCAGGAGCGTCATCCGGACCTTTGCGTGGACGGGGAAATGCAAGCCGACGTTGCCTTGAATGAAACCCTCAGACACAACGAGTTTCCATTCTGCAAACTTGACGGCGACGCCAATGTCCTGATTTTTCCGAATCTCGACGCGGCGAACATCGCCTACAAGCTGCTGATCAACATTGCGGACGTGACGCCGGTTGGACCCGTCCTCGTCGGCCTCAATGGCCCTGCGAATATCTTGCAGCAAAGTGCCACGGTGGAAGAAATCGTCAGCCTTTGCTACATGACCGCGCATCAGGCAGCCCTCGGCGGCAGTTAGAAAACGCAGGACAAGCGGCGCTCGATCACAGAACCTTCCTCGGCATAATGCAGGATATACCCGCCATATGTCCCGTCATTGTGGCGCTCGAAACAAACGCCGACTTGAGTCAGAACATCATCGTCGCCTGAGAAGTCCGCTCCGGTTTCAGGAAATTGATAAACTTCACAGATCGGATCACGCCCCAAGTCCAGTTGTTGACCGCGGATCCGCCGCGAGACCCACTGGGCACTTTCCTTCGGAAAGGTCGAAACTTTCGCCTCGATCCAGTCACTGCCACCTTCGGGGTCCCAGCACTTAACGATTTCGATTCGCAACCTGGGACCATCATCACGGGTCTGGCAGGAAGCAAATACGCCGTTCCGTTCCCCGGCAATGCCAACGTCAGAAAAAACAAAACACATTGCCATCGCCATCGCGATAATTCTCGATGCGAGAATCGGCGATGCAATAATCAACGACGCGATGATTTTCGAAGAAATAAATAATTTCATGACGGGCCCTTTGATTTAAATCCGTCAGGGCGCGATGCAAAAAACAGACCGTCCGCCAAGAAGACAGGCCGGCGCGTCAAGTTCAGCGAGAGTCACTCGGAATTTCGGGAAACACCTTCCGCACCTTCGAGAGGAGGTATTGACCGTATGTACCCGAGAACGCATGTACATTAGCCTTGTCCCAGCGCTCGGTTGAGTCGTCCTTGACCCGTTCGCGATCGACCACGGGAAGTGGCTGAACCACTGACTCGAATCCAGGGTCAAAAAAGAAGGGGAAGGACAGGCGATTGCGACCGGATGCATTTCGCACGCGGTGTGGCGTTGACTTGTATAGGCCCCCCGTCATCCGGTCCAACATGTCGCCGATATTGCAGACAAAGGTGTTTTCAAATGGTGGCGCAGGCGTCCAACCCGTTTTTGTTTTAACCTCAAGTCCACCGCAGGCGTCCTGTTTCAAGATGGTCAACACGCCATAGTCGGTATGCTCACCGACCCCCCATTGGTGCTGTTGGCTCAGGTCAGGCACCGGATAATGAAATATCCGAAAGAGCAGCAAGGGATCTTTGGTGTACCGCTCGTGAAAATAATTTTCTTCCAGACCCAGGCTAAGAGACAACGCACCCATAAGGGCATGTCCCAACGCCGTCATTTCATCCATGTAGGTCAGGACCACAGTGCGAAGGTCACTGGGCTCGGCAGGAAAAAGGTTTGCGCCATGCATGGGCTTGCCTGCGATCACCGCCGGGTGACGGTCCGACAATTCCTGGCCGAAATAAATGCCCTCCTTGATGTCAGGCAATCCCGAAGTCAACTCAACACCGACTGGAAAAAAACCCCGCCAGGCGCGACCAGCCTTGGCCATCGCAATCTGCATTTTGATGTCATGGCTTTGGGCAAAAAAATCACGGCTCAAGGCCTCGATTTTATTCTGCAGATCGAGGCTGATTCCGTGACCGGAAACATAGAAAAATCCAACCTCGCGGCAGGCCCGTCCAATGGCACGGGCGACAGAGAGCTTGGAATCAGCGCATCCCCTGAGGCCGGCAATGTCGATCAGTGGCACTTGAACTGGAATTTCCATCGGAACCTCCCCAAAAGGAATCTACCCCGCACTTCTTCTTCTGGAATGGCTTTTCCGTTGTAAAATCGGGCCATTGATGGTTTTTTAAGCCATCAAAACAGGCAACGGGGTTGATGCCCATCATCCTAATCCAGAAGCAGGCAAACGGCATGGAAGAAAAGCAGAGTTATCCATTCTCAATCATTGAGAAAAAATGGCAACGCCACTGGCTGGACAACAAAACCTTTATGACTCCGGACCCAGACGACGCGTCGGGCCCAAAGAAGCCCAAGTACTATATTTTGGACATGTTCCCCTACCCGTCTGGCGACGGCCTGCATGTCGGGCATCCAGAAGGCTACACCGCAACCGACATCGTCGCCCGGTTCAAGCGCATGAATGGCTTTAATGTCCTGCACCCCATGGGATGGGACGCCTTTGGCCTGCCCGCAGAACAGCATGCCATCAACACCGGAACCCACCCGCGGGTCACGACCGCCAAGAATATCAACCGGTTTCGCGAACAGATCCAGTCTCTTGGCCTGAGTTACGACTGGGACCGTGAAGTCGATACGACAGATCCCAGCTATTACAAATGGACCCAGTGGATCTTCTTGAAACTGTTTCAACGCGGGCTCGCCTACGAATCCCACGAACCAGTGAACTGGTGCCCAGCCCTTGGGACCGTCTTGGCCAACGAAGAGGTCATCGACGGCAAATCGGAAAGGGGTGGTCATCCGGTCGTCCGCAAGCCAATGCGCCAATGGGTCCTGAAAATCACTGCCTATGCCGAACGGCTTCTTGACGACTTGGATCTGGTCGATTGGCCGGACAGCGTCAAGGAAATGCAGCGCAACTGGATCGGCAAAAGCGTCGGCGCCGAGGTTGAATTCAAAATCGCAGAAAATGCAAATTCAAATAAACCTCAAGGCTTCACTGTTTTCACAACAAGGCCCGACACTCTTTTTGGCGCAACGTTCTGTGTCCTGGCTCCGGAGCATCCACTGGTCGAAAAAATCACCACGCCGGCACAACAAGATGCGGTGGCGTCCTACGTCGAGGAAACGAAACGACGCAGCGACATGGAGCGGACCGGCCTGAATACTGAAAAAACCGGCGTCTTCACCGGCGCGTTTGCCATCAATCCGGCGAACAACGAAAAAATTCCGATTTGGATCGCCGATTACGTGATGATCACCTACGGGCATGGGGCCATCATGGCGGTTCCCGGACATGACGAACGCGATTATGAATTCGCTAGCAAGTTTGAACTCCCGATCCACCGGGTCCTGACGGGATCATCAGAATCCACTGAACCCGGTGAATCCAGCGGACCTGCCCACACTGGCGACGGCATTTTGATCAACTCTGGTTTCCTGAACGGTATGGACAAGGCTGCAGCCGTCCATCGCATGGGTCAGTGGCTACAAGAGCACAAACTCGGCAAACCAACCGTCACCTATAAACTGCGCGACTGGCTGTTCTCCCGCCAGCGCTACTGGGGCGAGCCATTTCCCATCGCGCAGGATAAAGACGGCAACGTCGTGACGGTTGACGAATCTGAACTGCCGGTTTTGTTGCCAGAGCTTGAAGATTTCAAGCCATCTGGAAACGGCGAATCCCCACTTTCGCGATCGAAAGATTGGTTGGAATATAAAAAAGACGGTAAGGCGTACCGGCGGGAAACCAACACGATGCCACAGTGGGCTGGCAGCTGCTGGTACTATCTGCGCTACATCGATCCCCACAACGATCACGCGGCATGGGATAAATCGAAAGAGAAATACTGGATGCCCGTCGACTTGTATGTCGGCGGCGTCGAACACGCAGTTTTACATCTTCTCTACGCACGCTTTTGGCACAAGGTCCTCTTCGACTGCGGCCTGGT
>CAMBEK010000008.1 GCA_945865565.1 Pseudobacteriovorax antillogorgiicola
GGCCAATTCATGGAAGCCGTCATCCTGCGCTATGAAAACCGCACGAGCCTTTGCGTCTCGTCCCAAGTCGGCTGCAAGCTCGCCTGTACTTTTTGTCAGACCGGAAAACTCGGTTTCTTCCGGCATCTGGCGGCCCATGAAATTTTGGCGCAGTACGCGTTAGCCAGCAGCATGGTGCGCGCAGAAGGCCGCCGCCTCTCCCACGTCGTCTTTATGGGTATGGGCGAGCCACTGGACAACTACAAGAACGTCGTCACAACCGTTAAAACCATGTTGCGCCCCGAAGAAGAATTCGGGTTTGGCCTGTCCAACCGTCATGTGACCGTATCAACATCTGGTCTTGCTCCACGGATCGTAGAACTCGCCAACGACGTGAAATGCGCCCTGGCGGTTTCACTTCACGCTTCGCGCGACGAGCTGCGGTCGGAATTGATGCCGATCAACCGGCGTTACCCGCTGAGTGAACTCAAGAACGCATTGACCACATGGCAGGGTATAACAGGCAGCAAAATCACCCTGGAATATATCTTGATCAAAGACAAGAACTGCGGCTTGCGCGAGGCCAAGGAACTCGTGAAATTCGTCCACGGACTTCGCGCCAAGGTGAATTTGATTCCATTCAACTCGCACCCGGGTCTGCCTTTTGACCGTCCCGGCGATGAGGACATTCGCACCTTTCAAAAACATCTTGCTGACCGTTCTATTCCGGCTCCAGTTCGTTACAGCAAGGGACTGGACGTCTCTGCCGCGTGTGGACAGCTTGCGGCCAAGCAGATCGAAAACCTGACTTCCATTCCTTCACGGAAGTCCGTGGTGGCGGAAGCCGCAACCCCGGCTCAACAATGATTGCCGCGGACCAGCCAAAGTCAGCTCGGATGGCGATGGCTCCCAAATATCTCATTGCTCTCATTGGATTGCTTGTGACCGTCGCACCGGAACTGCAAGCCGGTTCTGTTTTTTACCTTCCACAATCCGTGAGCGATACCAGCTGCCCGGAAGACTGTGAAGTTTTCGGGACAAAGGCCACCATCTGCACCGAGAAAAGTCCCCATCATTATGTCGGTGTGGCGATTTACTGCCGTTGCCCTGACCCACAAGGCAAAGGTCCATCATCTGTTGGCATCGTCTATGCCGTGGGCGGGACACCGGGGCCAAGTGATCTTGAATCTTTTGAAAATGGAAACTGCAAGGCCGGGGAAACCGCAACTACCTCACTTGCTGTCCTGCAGGAATGTGCTGCGGCAAGCGAGCCGGATCTGCCCGATGCGGTGACCACCGTTGGTGCGCCAGTGACCGGTATGAGATGCAGGAATGCCGCTGCTGCAATGATGGATTGCGTAAACGAACGAACAACCTACAGCAACTGGATTCCCGGTTGGAACTTTTTATCCCAGATCGCTAGCGCTGCCCTGTTTGATTGACGATCTCTAAAAAAAGATTCTTTCTTAATCCGTCATCCTGAGCCACTCCGTCATCCTGAGCCTAGTGCGAAGGATCCTTTCTTAACCCGTCATTCTTCGGCCGTAGGCCGAAGAATCCTTTCTTCAAAATTTTTTTAAAAACGCGACTGCCATTTTTCCATTTTGACTGACAGGTGGGCGACGTCTTCATAAGTGGCTTTTTCCAGTTTTCGCGAAGAACGCGTGCCGATGGAATAACCGTAAATCAGCGAAGGGTTCTAGACTTTCCGCGGAAAGTCGAGAATCAGTCCTACTTAGACGAAGCCGAAAAATCCTGTCCCGCGGCGGAGAAGAAAGGATTCTTCGGCCTCAGAATGACGTGTTAAGAAAGGATCCTTCGCTAACGCTCAGGATGACGAGGCGGCTCAGAAGCGTGCGCACTTTCCGCGGAAAGTCGCTGTCCGCCGTTCTGGCGTTCGAAGGCTCAGTTTTGGTCCAGGCGAAGGATCCATTGGGGCAGCCAACGATGGGAGGCCCCGCAGAGCCGGCATGGCGCCACACGAAAGTCAGAGTAAAAGAAGAGGCCAGACTGCGCTCATGACGCGACTGCGGGGGGCACCATCGGCGAGCGCCGGCCCGATGGATCCTTCGCCTGCTGGGGCTAAGAAAGGATCCTTCGCACTAGGCTCAGGATGACGGAGCGTCTCAGGATGACGGGGGTGTTCCGCCGCCACTGCCGCCGCCGCGACCCCGGCGCCCACGACGCCGCCCGCGACCTTCACCGCCTTGCGGCTGGCCATCTGGAGTTGCCGTGCCAGGTCTGGTGGCAGAGGGGACTGCCGTCGGGGCTTGCGGGGGTCTGGCTCTGGCTTTCTCGTTTTCCTTTTCTTTTTCCTTTTCTTGGCCCTCAAACCCGAAGTCTTCAAGGTGGATGTCCTCGGACCAGATTTCCGCCTCGGAAAGATCCTCGTCCACATGCTGTTCATCATCTGATTCGTTGGCCGTATCAGAAACAGGCATTCCTTTCGCCTGAGCGGGCCTGCCGCCCCGGCTGGTGTCGCCGCGACTTCCGCGTTCACCCCGGTCTCCACGCCCAGAGCGATCGCCGCGGGCACCTTGATCAGACTGCGGCCTCGGTCCCTTGTCCAGAACCTCAAGCTGCGCAATGGGAAGGGTTTGGATGTTACCAGCCTCATCATCGCTGATGACCATTACTCTTTGATTGATCAGGTCGGATTTGATCACCGTTGCGAGCACACCGTCTTCAATCACACGAACCTTGGCGCCCTTGCCGGGCATGATGCGGCGCATTTCGGTATAAGTGTCGTTCTCGTACGTCAGACAGCACAGCAAGCGCCCGCAGCCACCCGACACCTTGGTAGGATTCAGGGCCAGATTCTGATTCTTTGCCATCTTGATTGAGACGGGAACAAATTCACGCAGAAAACTTGAACAGCAGAACTCACGTCCGCAAATTCCGATGCCGCCAACAAGTTTGGCTTCATCACGTGCACCAACCTGCTTCAATTCGACCCGGGCGAACAGCCCCGTTGCCAAGTCTTTAACCAACTCACGAAAATCAACCCGGCCCGGGGCCGAGAAGTAGACGATGATCTTGTTGCCGCCCAATTGGACCTCGGCCTTCAAAATGCGAAGATTCAACTCGTGGCGCTTCAAGGCCTCACGAGAAAAATTTTCGACAAACTCAGGCGATTGCTTGCTTGGAATTTCAAGGTCTTTGGCAGACGCCTTGCGAATGATTGGCTTGAGTTCCTGATCGCCAAGTTCAGACCGGGCGAGGAGCTTCAGCACGGCGACTTCGGCCAAGCTCGGACCGCGGTCTGTTTCCACCACAACCGGATCGCCGATGCGAACATCGTAATCACCCGGAGTGAAATGATAGATCTTTCCCGCGCGTCTGAATTGAACGCCAACAACGTTGACGGAGTCCATGGATCATTCCCCAATCAAAAATAAAACCCGCGCTTTCAAAAGCGCACGGGTGCTGCGCCGACCATCTCGGCAGCAAGCTGTGTATTCAAGGCGATTCGTTGCCGGCGCGCCAACTGATGCAACCGGCTTAATGTCTGCCGACGAGAACTGATTTTTTCCACCAGCAATGCAGTCCGCCCACCGGCAAAAGATTCACGGTACAATTCATTCAGCATGAGTTCCGTGCCGGCGGCAAATTCTCCGGCCTTCATGCGACCCTGACGGGCAATATGCTCGGCTGGTGCAAGACTGGCTGCGGCCAGCGGTGCCCGGATGAGTTCAGCAATTGCGGCACGCATTGCCGGGGGAACGTCCGCCATTGGCTCGCGTCCGGGAATACGCAACGCCAGCAAACGCGAGCGCAGGGTTGGCAAAAGATTGCGCGGATGCCGCGAAGTGATCAGAATGAGCGCACCCTCTGGTGGTTCCTCCACCGTCTTCAAGAGTGCATTTGCCGCTTGATCGGTCAAATTCTCTGCCTGGCGCAGCCAAATGACACGCCACGACTTGTGACCGTCACCCCGAACGGCAGAGTGCCATCCCACATGCTCGATTGCGTGACGAACCTGTTCAATCTTGATGGACTCGGTGGATGGTTGCCCGTCCTCGACCGCAGCACCGAGGCTAAAAACTTCAGGGTGCTCACCGATCTGAAAAGAACGGCATTCACAGCACTGGCCGCAAGGACCGCTGCTGTCCGCCCTTGAGGCTGAGGATTGGCAAAATAAATTCATGAGAAAGTTGCGGGCACATGACTCTACCGCAGCCGGAGCAGGCCCATAAAGCATCAGGGATTGCGGCATACGATCACTGCGCGACAAGTCCATAAGCAATTGGGTGGGAGACAGGCTTGGCGATTGGATCACGTTGGCCCTCTCTTCAATATTCCAGGTAATGTTCCGGGAAATATTTCAGGGGCTTTATGGCGCAATGCCGCCAAGGCATCCGCCGTCAAATCACCCGGATTTTTAGTCGCATCAAGAACAACAAAACGTGATGGCGCGCGGCGGGCGCAATCAAGAAACCCGGCGCGGATCTTCTCATGCTGATCTTTGGAACCAGCATCGTAACGTTGGGCGCCGTCTTCGGCCTGACCCACACGGGAACGCACTTCACTGCGCTGGCTGGAAATTTCCACGGGACAATCCAGCAGGAACGTCAGGTCGGGAACAAGACCCTTCGTTGCAAAACGGTTGGATGATTCGAGCCAGACACGGTCCAGCCCGCCAACAGCCCCCTGGTAAACCATGGTGGAATCGGCGTAACGATCGCAAATCACCACCGCCCCGCGATCCAGCGCCGGCCTGATCAAATGGGCCACGTGCTGTGCTCGGGCTGCCATGACCAGCATGGCTTCGGTTTCCGGAATTAAAGCCTCACCCGGCGGCGGATTGGCAAAAATGGCACGGATGCTGTTCGCAACGGGTGTTCCGCCGGGTTCCCGGGTCTGCACAACGGCAGAGCCCGTTGGATCGAGGCTTGCCGAAAGGGCAGCACAGAAGGACTTCACGAAAGTGGTCTTGCCGACCCCCTCGCCCCCTTCAACGGTGATGAAAAACCCCTGCCCCACCAAACCCTGCCCATTCAAAAAGTCCCGCACGGTGCGCAAGACACAAATATGACCCTAGATTGCTGGGCCTTGACGCCCCTTGAATCAACCCAAAACAGATACTTTTACTCTAATCTTTTCATGGAGATACACCACTAAAAAAGCCCATCAAAGGGCCTCGACGAACGGGCTTTCACCCAACCCCCCGAAATCTGCCTACAAATCCCACCAGTTACTCCGATAACTAGCCCATGTCAGGAAGCAACCGATACTACCTTGAAAAAAAGATCGCCCGTGGCGGTATGGCCGAAATATGGCTGGCCCGCCAAATCGGAGGCGACGGCTTTCAGCGCATTTGCGCCGTTAAAAGAATCCTGCCCCACTACGCCGAGGACGCCGAATACGTCCAAATGTTTCGCGACGAGGCGGAAATTTGCAAGAGCCTGCGCCATACAAACATCGTCCGCGTCGAAGGCTTCCAGGCGTTTGGGCCCACCTGGGGCATGATCATGGAATTTGTGGAGGGGACAGACCTGCGGGCCCTTCTGCACCAGTGTTCCCTGAAAAAAATGCGGCTCACCGTGCCGATGGCAGTCTATGTCGCGTCGGAAGCCGCAAAGGGATTGCACTATGCCCACAGCAAAAACAACGAACTGACCGGTTCGCAGATGAATATTGTCCATCGCGACATTTCCCCGCAAAACATACTGCTCAGCTTTTCGGGTGAAGTGAAGGTCACCGATTTCGGCATCGCCGACGGAGGAGGCCGCGTCACAGAGACAAAGCCAGGAGTCGTCAAGGGCAAGTATTCTTACATGAGTCCGGAACAGGTCGCGGCAAAAAATATCGACGGAAGGTCGGACGTTTTTTCCCTTGGAATCGTCTTGTGGGAAACCCTGACGATGCACCGGCTGTTCAACATGGATACCGACGTGGAAACCATCCGACACGTACACGAATGCCGGATTCCACCAACCCTGCGAACCCTCAACCCTGATGTCGATGCTGGGCTAGAAGCCGTTGTGATGCGGGCACTGCAAAAAGACCCACACCGGCGCTATGAAACAGGCAATGAATTCGAGCGCGAATTGCGCCGCTACCTGGGTCAGCGCTATCCGGAATTTACTTCGGAAGACTTGGCTCGCTTTCTTGCCGGTGCCCTGCCACAGCGAAAGGCGGAGACAGCAAACGACATTCGCACGCTGCTTTCGCAACCGGTTCCATCCATCAATGAAACCCAGACGCCTTCAAACATTCCGTTCAAAAATTCAGGGGAATCGATGTTTCCCGTCACGGCCGGGCCCCGCAGCAATACGCCACGCCCGTCGCAAGTATCTTTCGCAAAGACCGTCCCAAAATCCATCGCATGGGGAAAAGTATCCTCTGGAACGTGGCCGAGCCCAGGTTGGCTTTACGCGATGGTCGTTTTGGGGGGGCTCTTCGGTATCTTCATGCTTGGACACATGCAGGTTCCGCTGACCGCAAAGCCGCCAATCCAACTGGTTGGCAAGGGCAACACCCATTCCGTCCAGATCGCAGTCAACGGCAAACCTGCATTCAATGGCAGCTACAAAAAAATACCCGTGGGACTGCGACTACCTCCAGGCCGTCACGTCCTGACGGCGCGTCGGGATGGGTATTTTTCAGACCAGGCCCAAGTCAACATCAAGCCAGGCTCCGTTTTGGACGAGGTCACATTCAACCTCCGGCCAAAGGGGGAGTTCGCCAGTGTCGCCGTGTCGGCAAACTGGGTAACCAGTCCCACTGTTGTGGTAAATCTCAATGAAGGATTCTACGTCGCCAGGCTGAAGACCAGCCCGAATGGCGAGGGCAAAGCCCAGCCAATCCCTGACCTTCAGGCCGGGCAGGAATACCGGGTGACGGCCTCCGTAGCGGAAGATGGAGGCCGCCGGGATGTTGCCTGCAGATTTACCCCGGCCCGGTTGCCCGATGGCAAATCAACTATCCTTCACATCGACTTCGTCGCCAGAAACTGCACAATCTTCATCCGGTAGGCGTCGACATAAAAAGCTGACGAAGGCACGTCATCATGTTAACCGTCTTGTCATGGGACTCCACTTCACCGTTCGCGAAGAATTGATCATCGTTTATGGCGACACCTATCGCCATCGCGACACGATCAAGGCTTTGGGCGGCCGATTCGATAAGGTTTTTAAGACCTGGCAGATTCCCAACAGCCCACAAGCTCTGGAAAAAGTACAAGGACTCGCTGCCGGGGCAGCCATGGTACCGGCAGCATCTTCAGAATCTAAAACATCGACAGCAGGGGACAAACTAGCACCTTCGCCCGGCCGTGCCGGCGATGAACCTGCAAAAAACAATTCTGGAATTCCAGTTCGGGAATTGGTCACGGCCGTCGCCCAGAGCATTGCCACCGGTTTTCCAGGTCCCGTGTGGGTCATTGGTGAAATTGAAAATCTCGCGATTCGCCCGCAAGGAATTTTTCTCAACCTTGCTGAAACAAAAGAACAAGGTGGCCGCGAAAACTCAACAGGATCGATCAGCGTAAAAGCAACCATCTGGCCCAACGGCCTCGAATACATGGCACAAATGCATGGCGAGGAAACCTTGCGCCAGATCATGCAGGACGGGATGAAAGTCCGCTGCCTGTGCCGCGTCGGATTCTATCGCGACCGCGCCCAACTCTCCCTCACCATTGAAAATATTGACCCCCTGTTCACGCGCGGCGCCTTGGCCCTCGCACGGGAAACACTGCTGAAGGAACTCCGGGCAAAGGGCCTTGACCGGATCAACAAGCAAATTCCGATGCCCGTTTTTCCATTTCATGTTGGCCTGGTCAGCTCAGAAGGCAGCCGCGCCGAAAGCGACTTCCTGCATCAGATGGAATCAGGACTTTTTCCTGGCACAGTGCGTTTCATGCATGCTGCAACGCAAGGTGACAAAGTTCCGGTTGAAATCCCTGCGGCCATCAAATACCTGGCGGAATCCGGCTGCGATGTCATTGTGATCACGAGGGGCGGAGGCAGCGCAGCCGACCTGAGATGGTTTGATGCACCCGAGGTCGCTTATGCCATTGCGGGATGTCCAGTCCCAGTGATCGCAGCCATTGGTCATCACGACGACACTTGCATCGCGGAAGAAATCTGCCACTTGCGCCAGAAGACACCAACGGCTGCAGCGCAATTCCTGGTCGATTGTTTTGCCGCCGCGCGAAACCGGATTGATATGGCAGGGACCGGACTGAGAAATGCCATAGACCGAATGGCAGAGGTTCAAATGCAGTGGTTCGAAGTCCTCGCGGGGCGCCTTCAAACAGCCGCCATGCGTGTCATTTCAGGCCATGCGTCAGATCTTTCGGCAGTAGAAATGCGATTGGCAGCATTGGATCCGAAACCTTGGCTGGAGCGCGGATGGACACGACTGAGTGTCAACGGAGAAACCATCGACAGTGTCACCAAGTTACGCAAAGGGATGCACGTTCATGCGCGTTTAAAAGACGGGCCAGTGCAATTGATCGTTGAATCGATTGACGGGATTTAATTCGATTTGATTTAAAAAACAGGCGGCGAAAGATAATGGAAATCAAGGAATCAATCCGATACCGCGAAATGATGGATGAAGTGGAAGCCATCGTGCGCGATCTTGGACAGAACAAACAGGACCTGGATGAAGTCACGGCCAAAGTCCAGCGGGGCTACGAAGTGATCAAGGCCATGAAAGAACGCCTGGAACAAACCAGAATGCAACTCGAGAAAATCCGGCCCGAATCTGGCCCGGCCTTCACCTGAAGTCAGAATTCCCGGGACAGCGCCGCGCTGACTGTGGTTTTCGTTTCCATGCTCTCGTTTTTTTTCAAAAATTCCTTTTGCAATAGCGGATTGTTGGTCGTGTAATCCGTCGTCGTGTACTCGTACACCGTAGACAAAGCCAGCCACTTGAATGCCGTGACCTTAAACCTTCCGCCAAAATAGATTTGGGTTCCATTCGCTGCAAGCTGATAGGTCACGTCCCCGCCACTTTCATCCTTGATTGTGATATTAGAAACATAATCGGACAGCGAGCCGTACGAACAAATTCCACCAACAGAAAAAACACCGAAGGGGACCTCCACGTCTCCAGAGATTTTTATCGTGGTCCCTGGGGCCTTTAAGACCACAGCCGGGAACCTCTCGTGGGCACTGTAAAACCCAGTTAACTTGTACTCGGCTGAATCACCGCCTATTTTCGCGGTAAGAGAAGCTTTGGTGTTTGCGGCAGACACCTTTTCGTCCCGGAGGGTTACCGGGACAGCAGTATCTGTTCGCGTTGCGTCGAGGGTCCATGTTTGAACCCCGGCGGCGTATGACAATTTGCCGAAGAAAATTGAAGAACCTTGGGTTCGGGCATCGGAGCTATCAAGCTTCTCTTCATAGGAGGCTGCACCTGATGCTTTCCAAGCTCCTGCCTCCAACTCGAGCGTTCCTTTGGGAACCCGGCTTGATTTTTTTTTGTCAGTCTTAAAATCGGGTAGCTCCAACGTATAGAGGAACGATCCCTCGAATTCTATGTCCTTGCCAAGTGGCACCGTGACTGCCGGTGTGGCTTTTGTGGTAAAAACCTTGGAATTTTTCCCCTCGTCCTTCACATTTCCGCTAACCGTGGTGGCAGTATCCGATGCCCTGGAGAAACTGATGATTTCATTGTTTCCCGAATTTTGTGCGTAATTGAGCTCCAATGGAAGGGAAAGTGCCAGCGCTTCCCCGCCGGCGTAAGCCATCGGGGACTCTGACCGCACCTGTGCCGTGACCTTGGATTCCGTAGTCGTCGCGTTGTCTCCAACTTCCGACAAGCCGCTGAAGCTTTTATAGGAATCGATGCGTTTGTAAGTCGCAGCCGGCGTGATCGAAAAGCCGCGGAGCTTTTCTTCGGGCTTGGCGGGCTTGGCGGGCTTGACGGGAGAAGGACGGGGACTTTGGGGAGCCTTGCCCTTACCGTAGCCGGGCTCGACCGGCATCACCACGGGTGCGGGGGCTTGCCAATATGGCTGAGCCCCAACGGGGCTCCAGAGCGAGTTGGTCGTCCCTGAGCCAAAAGACCGATTTTCCTCCTGCTCGCGATCCGCCGCGAATTTTTCCAGACGTCGCCGGGTCTGGGCCGCACGTCCAGAAAGTGGCCTTGCCAGACGCAAAGCCCGCTGGGCAGCCGACCAGCGTTTTACACGCAGGAGGCAAGTTCCCAGGGTGAGGTTTGATTGAGCAGCCTCAACCGTACCGAATGGATATTGCGACAGAATTTGCGTGGCCTGTGAGGTGGCAAACGCGCAGTCTCCGCGCTGAAGTGCATTTTGCATTGCTACCGTTGGATCAGGAGCAGCGATGGCTTGTCCACCCAAAGGGAAATTTAAAACTGCCGTGACGCAGAATCCAGCGAGGATCAGTTGGCGACAGATGTAGGAGGCAAAATGTTTCATCCGGCGACTCAATGGGCGAGATCGATTTGAATATCCCCGGTTAAAGACTTCACGGGTCCAGACGGCAGAGGAGTTGTATCCATCACAGCAGGGAGAACTCCATTGATTGTGCCGACGAAATGCAATTCATCCGCATAATCAATCCTCGTGTAGGAATCGCTTTGATCGCGGCCAGAGATGAATGCTTGCAAATCATTGCGCAAGAGAGGCCACGAAGCCTGATCCCCTTCGCTGCGAGCCTTGACGGCAAGGCGAAGCATCGACCAGTAAAATTTCTCGCGGTTGTAATCCGACTGCATCAGGTTTTGCCATGGGGCTTCAAGGCATTGATCCAGTTCGATCCGGTTACGCGCCGAATCCATGCACGTCCACAGGCCAAATACGCTGGCCTTGCCGGAACCTGTCTTTTTTCCCGGACCGCCTTCGCCTTGCGCCTTCCCCGGATTTTGCAAGACCGCGGTGAGTAAGGCAAGACGCTCCCGGACTACGTCAGCGGTGGCACCTGCAGGAATTGAATCAAAGGCACGCGATGCCGCCATAACGCATCCCTGGTAGAAATTACGGGGGCGGATCCAGCCAGACTGAGATCTGCGGTTGATCCAATGAGAATCCCAGGCAAGCAATCGAGCCCAGTGATCAGAAGGAAGTGGGCCGCCCTTCGCCACTGCATTGAACGATGGGTAAGCATCATTCCAGCGCTTTGACCAAGCCTTGACGGAACAATCGGCTGGTGCCGCGACCCCAGACTCACCACGCAGTTTTTTAGAGGAAAAGCCGTCAATCTCCCCCGCACCATAAAAGGCGTAGGCACGAAGGAAGGGCAGCCATGCGGCCATGACATCGTGGTTGCGGTTTCCGCGATCAATGATCCGCGGAAGTTGAGGCTCCATCAAGGAGATGAATTCCTTTTCGCCCCCTGTCTGCAGCAAAGCAGTCAATTCGCTTGCCGGTGGAATCTGAGATCCAATAATGCGACTCGATAATTCTCCTGACCCGACAAAAACCCAGGCGATCATCGCGGCGAAAATTGCCAAACCAAAGAATGCGGCCGCCAGGATCAACCGGCGATCCGGTTTCTTGACGGCAAGGATCACTGGTCCCTTGATCGTTGGCTCGTTACGAAATTCATTAGCATCGCTCGACCAGCCGCTGACTGAGGCGGCCTGCACAATGGGCAGCAACTCAGAATAAAACTTCTTGAGTTTGTCGCGGTCATCGAGAAAAATCCAAGGTCCGCAATGGCCCGTAACCTCGTCACGGAATCCGACCGCCATGCGTTCAATAAGCCGCGCAAGCTCCGCCGCCGTCACAGGACCAGTGAAGGTCTCGAGGTCCCGACGAATCAGATAGAGTTTCGCCCGCCCCATCAGCGGCCCTCCACGCGAGCAAGAAGGACCGTGATGTTGTCCCGGCCACCAGCATCGTTTGCGGCATCAAGAAGAACACCGGCCGCCTTTTGCAAATTTCCGCTGTGGGTCGCGAGCAAGGCTGCAACTTGGCGGTCGTCGAGCATTGAAGTGAGGCCATCGGAACAAGAAAGGTAAATTTGGCCGGGTCGGCGCTTGATCCGGCAAATGTCTAATTCGCACCGCAGGGTCAAGCCAACTGCCTTGACCAATGCGGCACCGCGAATTCCCGGGTCTTGAAGTGAATCACGATGAACGAGACCGCGGTCGACAAAATTTTCAACGTTGTGGTCAAGGGTCAATTGAAACAATTGCCCGTCGTCATAGAGGTAGGTGCGGCTGTCTCCGACATGGGCAACGTACACCATGTCACCCGAGAAAAAAATGCACTCCATCGTTGAACCAAGGCCGGCATATTCTGGATTGTTTCGGCCAAATCCAAATACATTTGCATTCACCGTGTCGACTGCAGAGGCAAGGAAAGGCGTGACCTCTTCGTGACGAATGACTTCAGAGCCCAGAAATGCCTGACGAATGCCATCGACAACGAGGGTCGATGCAATTTCTCCGCCCTTGCGGCCGCCAATGCCATCGGCGACGACACCGATGCCGTGGCCTTCATCAAAGAAAAGGCTGTCTTGATTGTTTTTGCGGCGTCGCCCGATATGGGTGACACCGGCCATCCGAATCTGCACCATTGCCTCCAGGGTCTTTCCCGACCACTTCACCAGGAAGTTTTCGGAAAGAATCTTGGAGGCTTGAAGGTTTTACCGTCGTTCGCCGTTCCTGGATCATTCGAGCACCGGCGGCGATCAGGTCAATCGACCGGTTTCAAAGGAAAATCATCGGAAATTTGGCAAAAGACTAGTTTCAGGGAGATGAACCCATCCGCCGCCGGCCTCAACAAAGCCGTCGACCGGTGAAGACGTTTTACCGCTGTTCTGAAGGCAGGCCACCCACGCCGTGATCAAGGCATGAAAAACTTCCATCGACTGATGCAAGGATCCAATCCTGAACTCTGAACCCGGATTGTCGGACAGCAATCCAGACCGGACCATTGCTTGAATGATGGCGCGACGAAAATCATATCCAACTTCGAAGTTCCTGTAGGCCACTGATGGCATCTGCGATCCCGAAGATATCCCACAATGAACGGCGATCTTGTCGACCACCATCGGAACATTAGTTTCCATCAATTTAACGGGATCCACGACGCCCGCACCAGAGGAAGAATTCAAGCGCCTCTGCAGGGTACGTGCCCGGACAACCAACGGCGCGTTATTTGAATTGTAAGTGGGGTCTTGGATTTTAGAATGACTTCCGCTCAACTGGAGCACATCCCACAACCTTTGCCCTTGTGGGTTGACTTTGCGCCGCCGGCGTTGCCGTGCAGCCCCCGGGCGTTCCGCCACCGACAGCATCCAGGCAACTCCGACATCATCGCAATGGATTACTCCGGGGCATGCCGGACGCACACAATCGACACACGGAGGTACGGTCAGTGGACAATCGACGAAAACGGAACCAAATGGCCCCTCCCTGGTCAGGATCCCGAACAGGCGGTCATCAGAAAACAAGTTCCCAAAAGAGCCAATCTTTTCATATACTCTCACCAGTTCAAACCCGGTCGTTTCTCCGTTGGTCCCAGATTGCCCTGACGGGCGCAGCACAACCACTGCCGTTTTGCTGGCGTTGGGTCCTGACAGATGAATCCCGGCGCAGGGTGTTCTGATCACGATGCACCACCTGATTGGGTTGCAGAACCGTTGACTCGAAAACTTAAATTCCTGCTGTTCCTGATTATAACCCTGTCTGGGGCCGCAGGTCATCCCCACAACCTGCAAGCCGCAGACGACTCATCCACCGCCATACAAGCGATTCCATCGTTAACCAAAAGGCTGCAGAAAAACCGCTTTGATTTCGTCTCCTGGCATCGTCTTGGGGTCGCCTACTATCAAAGTGGTTATCCCGCAAAGGCCATCCAACCCCTGCTCTACTCTGCGGGAAAAATCAGGGAATCCTCGCTGAACTCGCTATACTTGGGCCTTGCTTACGAGGCGACCGGCAAAAATAGTTCGGCCCGTTACTGGCTGACACGCGCTGCCGGATACGCGGACGAATCCGCAAGCAAGGCGCTGTTTGAACTGGCAAGCTTGGAATACAGGACGCGCAACGCCGAAAGAGCCATCACATTTTTTAAATCTTATACCCAGAGATTTCCTGCAGGTGCCTACCGTGCACCAGCCGACAAACTGCTGGCAGCAGCCCAGGCAGGACGCTACAGCGATCCGGCTCCGGGCATCGAAAAACCTGATCTAGAAAGGCTCCACTACCGCAACAACCCGCGCTCGCTATTTGATTATCCCCACTTTTGGTTTGTTCAAACTGGTTTCATGTACCTGATGTCTGACTACAAAGATCCAAGCGGGTCTTCAGACGGACCAGCACTGGAGGCCAGAAGCGACAATGAGTATGGTTTGACCGCAAACGCCGGGGTCGGTGTTGGGCCCTGGCGCGAAGGCACCAGAACCGCATCAGGCGGATATCTGTACCGGCAGACGTATTACACCACTGACACGCGGTTGCAGCAATTCTTGGACGACCCGTTCAACACACGTTATTTTCCATTCCGCTTCGATCTCTTGAAACGCCGCCATACCCTGTTTGGGGATTTTCGTGGAAAACTCACGGACCGGTTCGATGGCGGTGTCTTTGGGCGCTATGAAATTGCAAAAATCGGATCCGAGTTTTTTTCCGGGGAAGAAGAGGGCGACCTTCGGAGTTCCCTGAACATCAATGACACGTCAATCTTGATTCCCTGGATCAGTAGCAGTTTCAGCGAAAAATCCCGAACGACGGCATACATGTACCTCCGCAAGGAGATCAATCTGGAGACGCCGGACCTGTCAAACAAGACTTATGACTTGCTTGGCGGATCAGGAAGTCCCGCGTTCAGCGTGGGGGCGAGCCACAGCCAGTCACTCATGGACAACCAATTGAACTTGTCAGCTGAAATCTTTCACTACGATTTCATCTTCAATGATTACTGGATGGACTTCAGCCGGCTCGGTGCCTTTGCCGAGGCAGACTTCCGGATCAATTCGAGCTTCTCCCTGAGCGGACTCGCCGGTTTTTACCAAGATCACTACAGCCTCGGCCGTGCCCGGCTAAACGGAAGGTGCAATACTAGCTCTGTTGCCAGTCCAGGAAGTACCACGACGACGCCGGCCGCACCCACCCTGTGCATGCGTAACGACAGTGGCATCGTCGTCCAGGGTGGAATTCGATGGAACATCCAAGACGACACCCAAGTTTCAACCAGCGCACTTTACGTCGCAAATGACAATTCAACGATGCAGGAGTTCGCATTTGACCAGATCAAATTTCAGATCGCTGTGACACGCGCCTTTCCCAATGTGCAAAGGGTAGAACGCCTCAGCGAGCGATTCGCCGACTATGTTTTCTTCAAGGAGGCCCGCTGACATGATCTCATCCAGCGACAACGACGAAATCGTAAAGATGGCCCTCCTAATCAAGGATGCCGCGCAGCCCGGCCGGCAGGCGATGATCAGCGGAGACGGCCTGCCCATTTCCTTCGGCTCGCGCATTTTGCGAGTCGATGGTAATCGGCTTAACGTTGTAAATACTGTTCCTTTCGGGTTAATTTCAGATTTTTCCAAGTCGCAAAACTTTGTCATCCAAGTTGATTTGCTGCGAATTCTATCCGAAAGGTTAGAGAGCGACGGGAAAAATTTCATTTTTCAAGCAACGAAAGTGGAATCCATCAGTGACACACGCGGCGACGAGAGGTTCAACTTTTCAAGCGAGGAAAACGTTCGCTGCGAATTCACGAATCCAGAGGACGAGGAGACAATCCTGACGAAACAAATTCTTGACATGTCAGCATCTGGTTTTTCGCTCCGCACCGGTGCGAAGAGCACGTTGCTCATGCCAGGGCGAACAATCGAAAAAGTCAGGATCCTTATTGGAGAAAAATTATATTCAGAGTCCGGAGCTGAATCCGTTTATCAACGAAAATTCATGGATGAAAACGGGAAAATGCACCTCCAGGTGGGTCTGAAATTCTTGGCGGCTAAAATTGATGTCAAAACGCAACAAGCTTGAAAAATGGCAGAAGGTTTTTGTAAACCGTTCGCTCAACATGGGCAACATCAGGGCTATCGGCTTTGACATGGACCACACCCTCGCGATGTACAATCGCGAGGCTTTTGAAGCATTGGCTTTCCGTGCGACATTACAAAAATTCATTGATGCAGGGTACCCGGCTGAATTGGAAGGTCTGCAGTTCAAGCCAGAATTTCTGATCCGAGGGCTGCTGGTCGACATGGACCGGGGAAACATCCTCAAAGTAGACGGTCACAAGTATGTAAAAACCGCGTTTCACGGCCACACCCGCCTGGACAAAGAAACGCGCCACAAGCTTTACAATAGTGAGAGTTTCAAAGCCTACGAATTTCTTTCGATGGATTCATTCTTCGCGCTGAGCGAGGTCCAGCTTTTCGCAGAAATCGTGGACTACATGAACTCCAATCCCGGAAAAATCCAGAAGTCATTTCGGGAAGTCTACGCTGATCTGCGAAAATTCATCGATAAAAGCCATGCAGACGGCAGCATCAAAGATGAAGTCCTGCGCAATCCAGAAAAATTCTTCATCCGCGACAGGCATCTTGCAACGATGCTCATCCGGACCATGGATGCTGGAAAGCACCTTTTCCTGCTGACGAATTCAAACTGGCCCTACACCAATGCCGTCATGACGTTCCTTCTGGGAGATGCCAGCTCGGACTTTCCGGACTGGCGCCAGTATTTCCGGTACGTCATCGTCGGGTCTGGAAAGCCAGGTTTCTTTACCGGAAGTCAGCCTTTCTATGAGGTCGTCACTCAGTCAAACTTGCTGACGGCAGCCGCTGGCTCACTTGAGCAAGGAAAGATCTATCAGGGTGGGAATGCGCAACTCCTGCAAAACCTGACTGGATTTCGGGGGGACGAGATCCTTTATGTTGGCGATCACATCTACGGGGATATCATCCGTTCAAAAGGATCGGTCAACTGGCGAACCCTGTTGGTTGTGGAAGAACTTGAAAAGGAACTTCTGAAACTCGAAGAACTTCGCCCGGCGCTTCAATCGATTTACACCAGGATCGGCGAGCGTGAGGTTTGTGACGAGGAACTGCAGATTTTGCGTTCCAAGATTGCTTCAAATGCACGACAGGCAAAAATCGCGACGGACCGGGGCGACGCTCGAAAGGGACAACATCTGCTTGCTGAAAACGAAAAACTTCTGGAAAAAGCCCATGAAAAACAGGCCTTGCTCGTTGGAATTGACGAGGAGATTAAACAGGCGATCGCGGAACGCGAGGCCAATGTTCATCCAGTCTGGGGCAGCCTGATGAAAGTTGGACTGGAACGTTCGCGATTTGCGAACCAGGTTGAATCATACGCGTGCATCTACACGGCCCGGGTATCAAACTTGCGTTTTTATAGCCCTTTCAAACGTTTTACGTCATATCACGATATTTTACCGCACGAAGTCTGAAACGATCCCCTGCTACCGCCCTGAAAAACCTAAAGTGATCGGCAACTTATACCGATCCTCCCGACATGAGAAACTCTGTCTTGGGACAGCGCTACCGCATTTTGGACCGCCTTGGTGAAGGCGGCATGGCCAACGTTTATCGCGCACTGGACGAAAAACTTGGGCGCTACGTTGCGATAAAAATTTTACACGATCACCTTCGCCGCAATCCTGATATCCGATCGCGATTCCAGCAAGAGGCTCAGGCCGTTTCGACGCTGGATCACCCGAACATCATGCGTATCTACGACTTCTCGGGACCAGACTTGGAACAGCTCTGGCTCGTCGCTGAAATCATCAACGGAACCACTTTGGCTTCCATGCAGCAGGCCAGACCCAATCGCCACCTGCCCGAGATCGTTGCTACTTGTATCGTCCGCGAAATTGCCCGAGCCCTTGAGCATGCACACCGGTCGGGAATCGTGCACCGGGACATCAAACCGGAAAACGTCATGGTGACCGATGACGGACGCCTGAAACTGATGGACTTTGGGATTGCCAAGGACACGCAGAAACACAAGAAGACAGTTACCGGCATGTTCATGGGCTCACCAAGTTACATGTCCCAGGAACAAGTGAAGGGGCGCAATGTCGATGGGCGAAGCGACATCTACAGCCTCGGTGTCCTGTTCTATGAACTGTTGACCGGACGGCTGCCGTTCGAGGGGGCCAGCAGCGCAGATGTCGTGGAAAAAATTTCAAAAGGTGAATTTGTTTACCCCAGGTTCAGGACCCACGGGCTCAGCATGGAAATCGACCGCATGGTCGTTCGTTGCATGCAGAAAAATCCGGAGTCGCGGTTTCAAAGTGTGGGTGAATTGGGGATCGCCATCGACGCCTGGCTTACTTCAAAAAAAGTTTTTTCCAGCGCAATGGAACTTGAATCCCACATTCTGCGCGGTTCGACGCAACCACCACAGGAGATTTCCAATGCGCAGGAACTAGAAAATGTACTTAACGGGGATCCCGCGACACCATACACAGATCGGGCGCAATCCAGCAAAAAAACAAAAGTCAGGACCGCGCAACCGAGGTTGATCCGACCAGCTCAAAGCCAAGAATCAAAAGCCAGCGCGCCACAGCGTCGCCAACAACCAAGTATGCGCCGGCCACCACGTCCGATCCAGATCAGGCAAACTTTCATTCGGAACGCGGGCAGCCAAACCCCAGTCGTGATAGCCATCATCGTCGCTATCATAATGGCATTCTTGTGGCTGACGGATTTCCGGACTTTAAAAAGCATCAAGAATTCGATGCAAAACCAGACCGCAATGGTTGTCCAGCCTCGTCCTCAAACTAGACCAGAACCGACCCCGACTCGACCAACAACCAGTCCCGTCGCACAACCGGTATCAACGCCACCGGTTTTGATTCAACCGACTCTGCCTCCGCCCGCACCGACAGCAGCTCCTGCGGCTCCTGTAAAACCGTCAAAAAAAGAACCTCGAAAGGCAAACCGCGCACCGCAGGTGTACCCAAGTCCGCCAGTTTCATCGCCGGTTTCTCCGCCAGTTTCATCGCCAGTTTCATCGCCGGTTTCTCCATCCGTTTCTCCGGCAATTTCTCCGCCGGTTCCAGGAACTGCACGTTTGTCGATCGCATCGCAGCCGGCCGCAGAAATTTTCATCAATAACAAGCGCGTTGGAACCACCCTCGACAGCGCGAACGGCGAAGGCAGCGGATGGCTGCCTGTCACCTCGGGTTTATTAACAGTCACTTTACGGCGCACTGGTTATCGGGAGTATGTAAAAAAGATTTCCGTGGCAAAGGGCGACCGCATCACCCTTGGCACCATTACACTAGACCGTGCTGATCCAAAATCTTCGGTCGCCGGGGAAAACCGCAACGTTCAGACAAGAACCCTGACGATTTCCAGCAACCGTTGGCCGGCAAATATCTCCATCATCCCGGCGGCCGACAACAATAGCGCAGCCCAAAAATTCCGGATGGAGCAATCATCGAAATCCATAAAACTTGCCCCAGGACGTTACACCGTCAGGGTTGAGTCTGACGGCGAGATCAAGGAACGTCGGATTGACACCAGCGTCTCCTCGACCGGCATAACGTACAATGTTGAATTCAGCAGGCCGCAAGGAACCATTGGCACTCCGAAAACCGGGGGGCGTGAACCATGAAGTTCACACGCCTGGCCATCCATCTTCTTATTGCAAGCGCCGTCTTGTCTGAAAACTTTGCCGCGGGAAAAACGACCAAGCAGCCTGTACCAGTAAGAAATTCTGGCCGCCTTCAACAGCCGAAAAAAATCGCGAAGCAAACGACGTTGACCGTTTCCTGCAACGTCGCCAAAGCCACTGTGACACAAGATGGCATCATCCTCGGCAATGCCGGGAACACATTTGAGGTTGACCCCGGTTCGCTGGTCATTGAAGTGTCCGCGCCCGGCTATCAGAGCCAAAGGATCAAGACGGTCGCAAAAACAAACTTTTCCAACCGCATCAATGTTCTTCTGGTAAAGACACCGCGAAAGATCGCGCCGGTTGCCAAACCTACAGCACCAGTCAAAATCCAACAGCAGGCAAGAGTTCCTGCAGCCAGTGGTAAAAAAATTGCGCCACAAAAAAAACGGCAGGAATTATTCGGAGATGATTTTGCCGGCACCTTTGGGGGACCACCACCCGTTGTGACGACACCGCAGCCGCGTCAACAGGCAGTACAACCACGTCAACAAGCAGCGCAACCACGCCAGCAGGCACCGACCTATCAACCTGGATACGGTCCCGGACAGATTCCAACACCCCAACAAAACTATGTTCAACCCGGTTATCAGCAGCAGCCGTATCAACAGGCTCCAATGCTCCCTGGCTACAGTCCGGGCTATCCTCAATATCCGACTTACCCGTCATACCAGGCACCACCGGGATATGCTCCTAATCCGGGTTATTCCCCCGTGTATCCAGGCCAAGGTTACGGAGCCCCGGCCTACCAGAATCCGTCACCCTACTATTACTATCCGCAACAGGCCGCGCCACCGCAGATGTCAGCACCCATCCCTCCACCGATGGACATGATACCGCCTCAATCGGCAGCAGAAGCGCCTTTGCCTTCCGTTGCGGAAGCCCCATCCCAATCCGGAACACCGCCGACGGACGAACTAGTCCCACGGGTTTCAAGCACAAAAAGTAGTGCCTCCCGGAAATCCAATCCACTGATCAAGTTTCTCCCCTTCGGTGCAGGGCAATATCAAAACGGCAATTATTTGCTGGGTGGAGCCTTTACCGCAGCACAAGGCGGGGCGTTGATCCTTTATTTTATGAACTCCTCGAGCGCGGCGACGGCAACAACAGAAGCCGGTAAGGCCATTGCAGCGCGAGACACACCGGGTGCCACTCAAGACGATATCGACTATTATGATCAGCAGGCCTCCGCTCAAGCTGCCTACGCCAAGTCGAGTAGCGATAACGCAACCCTTTGTCTGCTTGGATTTGGCGCAGCATGGGCAGCCAGCAGCATTGAGGCTGCCATCAACGCCCCCTCCGGCAAGTCACGCAAAAAACCCCGCGGGCGTCGCCGTGGTCTGGCCTTTGAAACCGGTTTGCATGGGGATGGAATTGAAGCACAACTCTCCTACAACTTTTGAACACCTCCTCAAGCATTGGGGAATCGCCCTGACAGGGGGCATCGCCACCGGCAAGTCCACCGTGGCAGGGATCCTGCGGCAAAAAGGTTTCATCGTCATCGATGCCGACATATTGGCGCGGCAAGTCGTTGCTGCCCCGGATAGCCCGGTGCTGTCATCGATTGTGCAGGCTTTTGGCGGCGGCATCGTCGATGCCTCGGGAAATCTTGACCGCGAAAAACTGCGTTCCATCGTTTTTTCGGATGCGGCAGCCCGCGCCAAACTCGAAGGGATCATGCACCCCGCGATCCGGAACGCCCTTCATGAGGAATTGCAAAAAAAAGGTCTGGACCGGCGGCCACAGATTTTCTTTTACGAGGCTGCATTGATCTTTGAAACCAAGACACCGAAAGACTTTCGGGAAGTGTGGGTCACAGAATGCCCGCGGGCCATGCAACTGGAGCGCCTTCAGCTTCAACGTGGCGTCCCGCATAGACTTGCAGAGAAAATCCTTGCGGGTCAAATGGACGCGTCCGCTAAAGCAAGTCTGGCAAATCGCGTGATCGATACCAGCGGGACGCTGAAGGCCGTGGATGAGTCCGTTGAAAGGTGCGTAACCCTTCTGCAGAAAGCATTTGAACAAGAAAAACCCTTGCAGTGAAGCGGCTGGAAACCTAATCTTCGGGTGTGCCTTTTCACCCCACCGAGGAGGATCCCGCCCATGTCCGCATCCGTTACCACCAACGCCTTGTCCGCCCCCAGCAGTTCGAACCGTTCGTCAGAGCGCATGCACGCAGCAGCAATTGCCGCAGCACGCCGCAGCCGGGGATTTCAGCGTCCCCTTGGATCCGACAACGACCCATTAAAGATTTCCGAATATTTTGGCTGCAACACGTTCAGCTTTGACCTGATGGAAAAGAAACTCAGGGCCGTCGAGGTTTCCAGACTGAAAGAATACGCAACCAGCGGAGAGTCATTGCCCCGGGATCTTGCAGACCTGGTCGCAAATGCTGTGAAGGAATGGGCCGTTTCCAAAGGTGCCACCCATTACTGCCACTGGTTTCAGCCACAGACGGGAGCCACAGCAGAAAAACACGACTCCTTCTTCTCTTTTGACAGCAAGGGGGGCGCGGTCGAAAGGTTCACGGGCAAGGAACTGATTCAATCCGAGCCTGACGCGTCCAGCTTTCCCTCGGGCGGGCGCCGTTCAACTTTCGAAGCCCGTGGATACACAGTATGGGACGCATCATCACCAATGTTCTTGATGCAAACCGAACAGGGCATGACCCTGTGCATTCCATCCCTTTTCATTTCATACAGCGGTGAGGCTCTGGATCAGAAAACCCCACTCCTCAAATCGCTGTCGGCACTCAATCGCCGCGCTTGCGAAGCCCTGCACCTGCTTGGGCATGATGACGTAAAATATTGCGTCGCCACCGCCGGCCCCGAGCAAGAATACTTTGTCGTTGATGACTCCCTGGGCGCGCTGCGTCCCGATCTCGTTTTAGCAGGACGCACGCTGCTTGGGCGTAATCCGCCGCGCGGCCAGCAGCTGGAAGACCATTACTTTGGTTCGATCAAGCCACGCGTCCTGAGCTTCATGATGGAATGCGAACAAGAACTCTACAAACTTGGCGTTCCGTGTAAGACACGCCACAACGAAGTCGCACCAAACCAGTGTGAGATTGCCCCGATCTTTGAATTTGCAAACGTTGCTGCCGATCACAATCAGCTTGTGATGGAGGTTCTGAAATCGGTTGGCAAGCGCCATCACCTGACGGTCTTGTTCCACGAGAAGCCATTTGCTGGCATCAACGGATCGGGAAAACACGTCAACTGGGCGATCGCGGACAGCAATGGCCATAACATGCTCGAACCAGGCGATAACCCATCCGACAATATCCGGTTTCTTTATTTTCTAGCGGCCACAATCAAGGCAATCCATGATCACGGCGCAATGATGCGGATGGCGATTGCATCTGCCGGAAACGACTTCCGTCTGGGTGCGAATGAGGCACCACCGGCGATCATGAGCGTTTTCCTTGGCGAAACCCTGGACGAAGTACTCAACAAACTGACGGATGGCAGAGGGGGCGCCCTGACGGAGCGTCAGCGTGAAATCAACCTCGATCTGGCCCGCGTGCCAGTGATCTCACGCGATAACACGGACCGGAACCGGACATCTCCATTCGCCTTCACGGGAAACAAGTTTGAATTCCGTGCTGTTGGATCCTCGGCAAGCATCAGCCCGTCATTGACTTTCCTCAATGCGGCGGCGGCTGATGCCTTGGAGGTGATGAATGCAGAACTTCGCCGTCGCGGCGGAGACCGGCCATCCGCCGAGCATATTTTGGCGCTGATTCAGGAAACCGTGAAAGCGACCAAAAAAATCCGTTTTGAGGGCAACGGCTATTCCAATGAGTGGCATCAGGAGGCTGAATCGCGCGGACTGCCCAATCTGCGCACCACACCTGAAGCTCTAAAAGTCCTGAATCAAAAAAGCACGCAAGACATGCTGGAGCGCCTCGGGATTCTCGGCAAGGAAGAGTCTTCTGCCCGCTACAATGTTTTTGTGGAGCGCTACAACAAGATCCGCCTGATCGAACTTGAAACGCTGCTGGAAATGGTAAGCACTCAGGTTCTGCCAGCAGTCGAAAGTCAGATTTCACAACAATCAGCGGCCGTAGAAGCCTGCACCAGGATTTTGGCGAAAACACCAAAGGCAGTGGCTTCCCGACTTGAAGGCCTGGTGAACTTGTACGGAAACCTGGTGGAAGAAACCGGCCAACTGCAAGCCCTGTTGGGAACGACTTCCTCGATTCATGATGAGGAAAAATTGGCCGCAAAACTGGCGGGCGACGGGATGGCGATGATGGAAAAGGTCCGGAAGGTATCTGACGAACTTGAACTTCTGGTGGATGATTCGCTTTGGTCACTTCCTAAATACAGGGAACTCCTATACATTCTGTAGGTAATGGCTCGAAAAAAACATTCCAAAAACGGAAACAAGACGTCCAATCCGTCTAAACCGTCCAAGCATCACAAAAAGCCCGCTAAATCTGGCCGAGGCCGCGAGGAAACACCCACGCGGCCCGCTAGATATGTGAATCCTATCCGCGAGGCACCTGCCGCATCAAAAACGAATTTCGACGTTAAAGATGCGATTGAGGCCACCAAAAATAAAATGCAGCAATGGCGCGCCGAGGCCCTGCTTCCGAAGACCCCGCGCCCCGGACTTGACCCCTGGCAGGAACAAGCCTGTAACATCCTGCACGGCGGGGGCAGTGTCGTCGTTGACGCGCCAACGTCAGCTGGAAAAACCCGCGTCGTCGAATCGTTCTTCGCCGCTCATATTCATAAACCTGGGTTTCGCGCTGCCTATACAACCCCGGTTAAAAGTCTGTCCAACGATAAAGTTCGCGAACTCCGAGCCCTGTTCGGCGCAGAAAACGTCGGTATCGCGACGGGCGACATCAAAGAAAACCTCAACGCACCCATCGTTGTGGCGACACTCGAATCCTATCGCAATTCTCTGCTTGGAACAGAACCTGACTTGGGACGAACCCTGGTCGTCTTTGACGAATACCATTATCTGCAAGATTCTGGTCGCGGCAGCGCATGGGAAGAAGCCCTTATCCTGACCCCGGCCTCGTGCCAGCTCCTGATGCTTTCGGCTTCGGTGGCAAACGCCGAAGACATTTGCACGTGGCTGACCAATATCAGGGGCCGACCTTGCGAACTCGTTCGGACAACCCATCGGCCTGTGCCGCTCGCAGGTCTGGTTCACTATCAAGACGAGTGGATTCTAGCGGATCAACTTCCTGGCAAGCTGTTTGAAAAACCAGACACTGGCGGGCGCCAAGACCGGGCACCGCAACCAGAAGAAATTGCATTGCTGGCGAAATCGATTCTGGAAAAAGAACTGACCCCTTGCATCATGTATGCGGGACGCCGCATCGCGTGCGAACGCCTGGCCATCTCCGTGGCACGTCAGATGTCGCCGCTCCCCCTTGAGGAGAGCCAAAAAATCGGCGTCGCCTTGCAGCAGATCCACAGTGAAGTCCGGGCCCTGTCTTTCATGGGCCCCGACCTGCGCCGTGCGATTCAAACCTACGGCGTAGCATGGCATCATTCGGGCCTTGCGGCACCCGTGCGAATGGCGATCGAACAATTACTGAAAAACGGGCTTCTGCGCTTCTGCACTGCTACGATGGGGCTCAGCCTGGGCATCAACTTTTCGGTCCGTTCAACCATGATTTCTGATTATGACCGGCCCGGAGACCAGGGATTTACACCTTATTCACCGTCTGAAGTTTTACAAATGTTGGGCCGAGCAGGTCGCCGCGGCCGTGACGCCATCGGCTATAGCCTGTGGCCGGCACCCGACTATTTTGGCAGGATGGGCGCTACGTCCCGGGAAACCTGCGAATCGAGACTTCGCAAGGATCCGACCACGTTCCTCGGTTTGATTGGACGCGGTTTCAGCCTGCGCGCGATCGAGGCCTTTTATGAAAAAAGTTTCCTTGCCTTCAGAGACCGGAAGGCCGACTTGTCCATTGTGCAATCTGGCGATGTGCAAGATCACTTGGGCGATCACAAACTACCATGCAGGTCTCCAGTCTCTGAAATCGTCAAATTTTGGCGCGAAGAGGACGCTGACCCAAAGGAAAAAAAATCCAAGGATAATGACGCCGCCGCGCTATGCCATGGTTGCAAGCATCGCCGCAAATGCCACACCTACATCGAAGACCGCACGGCATCAAGCGGCTTGGCCCACATGCACGTCCACCTGCATGCCGTCGGTGCATTGGATGAAACCGAAAAGCTGACGGCCTTTGGCTCGGTCGCCAGGTATTTCCCTCAAGCCGGCGGCATGTACATTGCGCGGCGGATAGCAGACGGCGTCCTGCAGAGCGAAAACCTGGGTCGCTTTGCCGAGCTCATGGGAGCTTTCTCATTGGCCCGGTTCAAGGAACCACGAGTCAGTGACAGCTACCGTTTTCCATTCAAAATTCCTGACATCGATTCTGAATTGCGAGAGCTTTATCCGCTGGAGCTTTTTGAAGACCTGTACGACCTGTCCCCGGGACGGCGAGGACGTGGCTCAAGCAATGGCAAATCAAAGGGTGGGGCTCCAAAACGTCGCGAAGAACCCAACTGGGAATCCGCGCCAATAAGGGACATAAACCCGGCTGGTGCTTATATTGTTCATCGCTGGATATCTGGCGTCCGGTGGGACGAACTGGTGAAAGAAATCGCAACCGAAGGATTCGGTGCCGGCGACATCATGAACGTGCTCTTCCGGTCTGCAACTTACATGCAGTCCCTCGGTCAAGCAGGCATCACCGGCGTCTCGCCATTCGCGATTGCGCTGCGCAAGGAACTTCTGCGCGAGCCGCTTTCATTGAACCTCTGATTAACTGCTCCCTTTTAGTGTGCATTTTGCCAAACTGGCCGCGCCAGCACCACGGCTGTGCGTCATGATCGACGGCATCGGTCCCACCGGATTTTTTCTGGCCGGATTTTTGATCAAGTAATGGTTGTGATACCAAACGTACAAATCAAGATGATCCTTGAGCCTGTCCTGGCGTTTGCTCGTGCACCACGATGTGGCGGGCGGACGGAATTATTTTTGAAACGAGAGCAGGATACTGCGGGCATTTGTCGGATGTGATGACGATGTCCAGGCCGGCCAGCCTCCCAAGGGTCGCTAAAACCGCGGCGCGTTCTTGTGGACGTGCGTCTTTTCGGGGGCCATATTTTTTCCTGCTCCTCGCCGCCAGAAGACCCTTTGCCGGCATCTCTGTAACACCTAACGCAATAATTTCACGCGTGTTTTTCTCGACTGCAATTGGAATTGAGACGGGCTTCATTTTGGAATGGACCGACGACTCCATGTCATCAAATTGGGCCTCGAGGACCAGCCCTCGCCGCGCCAGATGCACCTCGTGAAAGCGACGGGCTTGTTGTCCTAGGAAAATTAGTTTTCGCGCAACCGTCTTCTGATTGATATTCAGCTGCCGCGCAAGGCGCCGCTGAGATACTCCGGCGCAAAGTCCGATAGCCAGCAGATCATTGACGGCCGGTTTATGCTGACGCCATGTCGGAGAACCCGTCATCCCTGAAAATGATTTTTTGCAAATCCGGCAATAAAACCTGCGGATTTTTCTGCCGTCAAATTTTCTTCGGTAGCTTCCTCTTGAAACGACATGCCGGGCGGCCATCGATGTGGCTGCTGTGGTGCAACAATTTGGACATTGCAGACGACGCTTCATGACCCAAGAAATAGCTTTTTCGAGGGCGTATCATCGAGGGACATCTGTTGTCATGAGTGCCTTCGGCGAACCAAATGCGAGAAGGCGCGTAAATTCACAGTAAGATCTTTGGCTTCAGTCAGAGGTGCGTCCACTTAAAGGGGGCAGTTTCTGATGGATACGCCGTTAAGCAGGTAAAGGCACCTTGAGCAATTTAAGCCAATGATATCATTGTGAATTTATGGAAACCAACCAAAACCCACCTTTAAATCCTTTAACTCCTCAATTTTAATCAGAAAAATCCGATGTCTAGATTATGAGGTTAGTTGAATCCACGATTCGTAAAGGTTCGTTTGGCTGCGTATTTTGCGCCGCGATGGCAAGCTTTTTTTCGGGTTGCGAGCTGGCGGGCCCAGCCTCAGTGAAGCCAATAATTATTAGAGGAGCTCCACTCGGGGCATTGGTCTCTCCAGAGGACATCGACCGTGTTGCAGCCCTTATGCCTGCGGAGAATTCTTGGGTAAACGGAAATTCTTCAGCAGTCGTGAACGTGAGTGGCACATGCATCACAGATTCCGTCGCCACAAGAATCGAAGTCATCGCGGCAAGCATTTCGATCAGGCTCATGTGTAATAAAATTACAGACGAGTTTTCCACGACCGTTAATTTGACCGATATACCAGACGGTCCAGTGACCATGTCCATTGAATATCTCAACAACCTTGTCAGCACTGCGCCGATCTACATACTGCAGCGGACGATCGTCAAGGATATTGTTCCACCGCCGACCTTTTCGATTCCCTCTAATTTTTATGAAGAAAATCACATGATCAGTTTTTCGGCGGACCCTGTCAGTCAGGTCAGCGATGAAGCGGCACTTTATCGTTTTACCATGACTCCCGTTGGCGGCGGTGCAGTCGTTGGTCCGATCGAATCGACGACCTCAAGTATCTCGGTGGCCTCCTTGACCGTCGATACAACGTACACCGTCACCGTCACAAAGATTGACTCTGCGGGGAACGAAACGCCTGCAGCGAACAGCGGAACCTTCACAAAAACCGATACCGATCCACCGGTTTTCACGTCTCTTCCATTAAGTGCCGACGCGCTGGATGGTTACATCAATTTCGCTGAAAAAGACGGAACATCCTCTCTGGTTGGATTTCCCGTGGCCTCCGGCCAGACTTTGATCCAGTACGGCGTCGGATTATCTTCCATCGCGTGTTCCGCCATGTCCTTCGGACCGGTACCCCCAACCGCTGCCAGTTTGCCCGCCAGCGATGGCAATTATAAAATCTGCGTGAAACTTCAAGACGCCGCGGGCAATACCACCTACGGATCTGCCGCAATGGTCCGCGACACGCTGGCCCCGGTCGTGACCCTTACATCAACATTTCCGGCGTCACCGGCGAGCACACGACGACCAAGGATCCTTGGCTCCGTAGATTCCGTGTCGACCGTGACGCTCTATAACGATTTGGGATGCCTTACGGCAATCTCGCTTGACTTGAACGGAACAGGCGCAGCAAACGCGGCCCTCGCGTCACCAGGCATCGCCGTCACCTCCGATGTGAATTTGAATGGAACCACCAATATTTATGCGTCGGCCACCGACTTGGCCGGAAATACGTCGTCCTGTATGGCCACACCAATCTCTTTCGAGCATGATGACACCCCCCCCGTCTTTACATCCTTGGCCCTGGACGATGTGGCGTCCGACGGCTACATTAATAATGCAGAAAAAACGGCGTCGTCGGCGCTGGCAAATACCCTAGTGGCATCCGGCAACACATCGACTGATTATGTGGCCGGACTATCAATCGTGGCCTGTTCCAGCATGACATTTGCGTCAGTTGTTCCTGCGGCGTCGTCGTTATCCAGCGATGGCACTTATAAAGTTTGCGTTAGGCTTCGTGATGACGCGGGCAATACCACCTATGGTTTTACCAGTTCCTTTCAGCGAGACATTGTCGCCCCAACCGTTGATGCAGGGGGAAACCTTAGTATCTCGTCTGCATCGGCGGCGACCAACAACGGTGCGTCAGCCTCAGGATACTCCAGTTTGTTATGGAGCAATCAAAGCACGAGTGTGGGAGCCATCACATTCAGCTCTGGCAGCTCTCTCGCCAATACCGTGCTGCCAGATACGAATGGAACGTACACACTGCGCCTTACGGCATCTGATGCCGCGGGAAATTCTGCATCCGATGACCTGACGTTGACTTGGAGTGGACTCAGTGGCGGCGGTGGCGGTGGCAGTGGCAGCGGAAGCTCAATCACGTCGTTAAGCCTCGCCAGGATCTCCTCAGCAAATCCAGGGCACATGTGCGCCATAGTCAACGGCGGCGTCAAATGCTGGGGCGAGGGGCCACTTGGCAACGGAAATTATGACATAGCCCTAGGGGGTGGTGCAGGAGGCTTTACGCGTTCGACCATCCCGGTCACGGCCATCGCAGCGAATAGCGGCGTTACGGACCTTGCCCTTAGCCAAAACCACGCCTGCGCGGTTGCGAACGGCGGGCTTAAATGCTGGGGTTGGGATTTACACCATGAAGTCGGGGACAGCGGAGCCAACTTTCTGGACACTTACCACGAACAGACTGGCAGGACTACCCCCTACCAAACCATCCCCGAAAACAGCGGCGTCACCAAGGTCGTGCTTTCTGTGTATTTTAGTTGCGCCGTCGTCGACGGTGGGGTCCAGTGCTGGGGCGATAACTGGTACGGGCAGGCCGGCTTCGGAAAAACCGGGACGAGCGTCCCGATGGTCGCTTGGGTTGATACACCAGTTACGGCGATTGCATCGGGCAGCGGCGTCACAGACTTGGCCGTCAGCCTGGAATCCGTCTGCGCCCTGCTTGGCGGAGAATTGAAATGCTGGGGTCGCAACGACTTTGGCCAGATCGGAAATTTCAGAGACACCAATGGCGATCTGGCCCATGTGGCGTCTCCCGTCACGGTGATCAGTTCTGGAGTGAGCGCTTTTGCATTGGGCGACCTTCATACGTGCGCCATCGTTAGCGGGGCGGTGAAGTGTTGGGGTGACAATAGCCGTGGACAAGTCGGAAACAGCTCTTCCACGGCACTTTTTGATTCGCCAACAGCAACATCGATTACCAGTGGCGCGACCGGTCTGTCCCTTGGGCCTGATTATTCCTGTGCTGTGGTCAGCGGCGGCGTGAAATGTTGGGGATCAAATTCCTCCGGCAACCTCGGGGATGGCACTACGACCGATCGAAATGCGCCAGTGGATGCCATTGCGGCTTCGTCGGGCGTTACCTCAGTTCAGGCCACAGCCCTTTATGGTATCTCGCAAAATGTTGCCACCACATGTGCCATTGTTTCCGGCGGACTTAAGTGCTGGGGCAACAACCCGGGAGTCATCGAAAGTAATCCGCCGACAACAAATCCCGTCGAAGTCTTCGGTGCCAACTCCGGGGTTCAAAGCGTCGCCATCAGTAGCAGCATGTCTTCCTATCTAGTTAACTGCGCCGGTTTGAGCAATTCCGTTCGATGTTGGGGCAACAATGGGACAGGAATCTTGGGCGATGGAACCATGAACAGCAGTGTAACACCGAGGGTTGTAAACCTGTCTTACGCCTCGACAACCACAGACTCTGCGCCGGGCGGACGCCATAAGCATACGGCGATAGCAACTTCTACCGAAATGATCGTGTGGGGTGGGTTCGGGCCTGCAGGCTCGGGAGACGGAGTCTTGCAAACTGGGGGGCGTTACAATTTTGCGACGGGAACTTGGTCGCCAACATCGACCGGCACCCACGTGCCATCGGCTCGCATCAATCATACGGCGGTCTGGACCGGTAGCCAGATGGTTGTGTTTGGCGGATGGGACTACGCCGCGTCGCCCACCTATTTCGCCAACGGGAGTCGCTACCTTTCAACAACGGACACCTGGTCCGCAATGTCTGATATGAATGCGCCTTCTGTTCGACGGGATCATATTTCAGTTTGGACGGGCAGCAAGGTCATCGTTTGGGGCGGGTATGGTTTGGATTTGGGAACAAATTCCTATGCCTATTTGTCGGACGGAGGCCTTTACGACCCGGCGCTGGATAGTTGGACTGCCATGACGGCCCCACCGGCAAATTTTAATGGGCGCGAGGGCGCGTCTTACGTTTGGACGGGCAGCAAATTAATCGTCTGGGGCGGGTATGGCTACAACCCGGATTCCTCGACGTATGAATATTTCAATGATGGAGCCATATATGATCCGGCGGCTGGGTCCTCTGGATCATGGACCTCGATGGGGGGTTCGCCTCCCTCCGGACGTTACCTGGCCAGTGCCGTTTGGACCGGCACGGACTTTATCGTCTGGGGGGGCCGTTACGGTGCCGGAAGCAATGATTACTACACCGACGGCAGAAAATACAATTTGAGCACGGGCATTTGGACCGCTATTTCCGATGCTGATGCGCCTGAGGCGCGCACCGGGCAATCAACGGTTTGGACCGGCACCGAGATGCTCGTCTACGGCGGTGGGGCCGAATCGACATATACGGAAAGTGGATCCGCCTATAACCCATCGACGGACCGATGGTCCCCCATTGGATGGGGCAATGGAAGTTCGGCGCGCGATTGGGCGACTGGTGTCTGGGACTCAATCAACAAACAGGCGTATTTCTGGGGCGGTGCCGAAGGGTCCCTGTATCACAACAGCGGGGATATTTACTCACCCTAGAAATGCAGGAGCATCATCGCGACCTGGCCCGATCCTAGTACAGCTCTGGAAATAAATTTCGCTCGATGAGTTCCATAAAAGTATGGATCACCTTGATATGAAGCTCCTGCACCCGGTCCGCGTATGGACCACCTGGCGTGCAGACATCAACATCGGCCAGTGAGCCGATAACGCTGCCAGGATGGCCCGTCAAAGCAATGACCTTCATGCCGCGTTCCCGCGCCGCATCGACCGCGCGTTTGACGTTTTTGCTCGAGCCACTCGTGCTGATGGCAAGAAGAACGTCACCCGGGCGACCGTGGGCCTCGATGTAACGTGAAAAAATAAACTCGTATCCGTAGTCATTGCCAACACAAGAAATATGGCTGGCATCGCTGATGCTAATGGCCCGCACCGCAGGACGGTCCTTACGATATCGTCCTGTCAACTCCTCTGCAAAATGCATGGCATCGCACATGGAGCCGCCATTACCACAGCTATAAAGGCATCCACCCTGACGCAACGACGACACCATCAACTCAGCCGCCTTTGCGACTGCCGACAAGGCCTCATCGTTTCGGCGCAAAGCATCGAGTGCACGCGCCGCCTCGTCCATGGTCACCCGAATGTGCTCAAGCATCACTTGGCACCCGCGTTGCGAGAATTACTCTGGGAATCAGGACGCCCAACGCACTCGTAATGAAAACCAGCCTCGGCCAAAGACTTAAAGGGATATTGATTACGCAGGTCAAAGACGACTGGTGTGCGCAGCAAACCGCGAATGCGCGACCAAGAAGGGCGCTTATACTCGGGCCACTCCGTCAACAGAACCAGAGCATCGGCACCGTCAAGTGCCTCGTATGCCTCATCGACATAAGATATCTGCGATTCCTTCATGCCGGCCTGCACCCAAGCACGACCGAAGGTTTTACTGGCGACCGGATCGTGGGCAACGACTTCGGCTCCCCAATTGACCAGAGCCGAAAGAATTGTCAACGCAGGAGCCTCACGCACATCGTCCGTTCCAGGCTTGAAGGCGAGCCCCCAAATTGCAATCTTGCGCCCCTTCAGATCGCCACCGAAATGACTGTGGATCTTGCGTGCCACATGCATCTTCTGAAGCTTATTCGTATGGCTCACGGCTTTGAGAACTGTGAGTTCGCAATCATTTTGGCGCGCGGTGCTGAGGAGAGCCTCAACATCTTTTGGAAAGCATGAACCACCGTACCCGGGTCCCGCATAAAGAAACTTTTTGCCAATGCGCGGGTCCGATCCAATCCCGCGACGGACATCATCAATATTTGACCCAACCAATTCGCAAAGGCGGGAAAGCTCGTTCATGAAGCTGATCCGCGTCGCGAGCATCGCGTTTGCAGCATATTTGGTCATTTCACTGGAACGCAGCTCCATCACTTGCAGCCGAGATGGGTCGTCTTGAATGAAGGGGGCATACATTTCATGAAAAATTGCAGCCGACTCATGATCCGTAACACCGGTGACAATGCGGTCCGGCTTCATGAAGTCCTCAATGGCCGTGCCTTCTTTCAAAAACTCAGGATTGGAAGCAACCCGCACCCAAGGCTTCACATTGGCGGAACCATGCGACCCGGCAGGAAAACGCTTCAAAAGCTCCGCGTCGATTGTGGCTGCAACCATGTCGCAAGTGCCAACGGGAACTGTGGACTTCACCACAACCAAAAGCGGCCCATCAACCAATTTACCGATTTCAGTGGCAACGGCCTTGACGTAACGCAGGTCTGAAGAACCGTCTTCACCTTCCGGTGTTCCCACTGCGATGAATACTGCGGAAGAACCAGTGAGGGCTTCCGAAAGCTTGGTCGTAAATTGCAAACGTTCATGGCCGGCATTGCGTTTCAACAATTCATCGAGGCCCGGCTCGTAAATTGGTGGGACATTGTCACGCAGCATCGCAATCTTCGAGGCGTCGGTGTCGACACAAATCACGTCATGCCCAACCTCGGCAAAACAGACGCCAGTAACAAGACCAACGTATCCAGAACCAACCACAGTCAATTTCATTGGACTTCTCCAGAGGTAACGAATCCAGCGATGGTATTCAGGCAACCAGCAAAAAGAAAGCACTTTTCGGCAGTTTTCAGGGACTTGGAGGTTGCCACGGGCGTGCTGGCCCAAGAAGGTTCAGAGGCAGGCTATCCAGACCCGCCCCGTCCGGTGATATCATTTAGAAATCAGAGAGTTCCGGACGATTGAAGCGACAATCAAGGCCACATGAATGCCTGAAGGCGCACCATGACTAACGATAAAACAATCATCGCAACCCCAGGTTCGATGAACCTATTCAGTTCGCCCAAGCGCAATAGCGCAAGCCTGACGCGCTTGCACGGCGATGTCTTCAAGCGCCATCCCCTGACCCCGGCTGAATCCACCATCGGGCGCGCAACCGATTGCACGGTCGTCATCCAAGAGCCAAGCGTTTCCCGTAAACACGCAAGAATCCTCATCAGCGGAGAATTGGCGGAAGTCGAAGACCTTGGCAGTTCTAACGGCACTTTCGTAAATGACCAGAAATTATCCGGACCATTGGCCATCAAGCACCGGGACCATGTCCGCTTTGGCAACGTTTTGATGCGCTTCAACGCCTACGAGGATCTCGAAACCATCTGCGAGGACGAAGGTTGGAGCCGCTCGGTTGTTGATGCAGGAACGCAAATTTTCAACAAGCGCTATTTGCTGGACAACCTGGACGCTGAAATCAAGTTCAGCCGCAGCAGCACACGCACCCTTTCCCTCATTTCATTCGATTTGGATTTCTTCAAAAAGGTGAATGACACTTACGGGCACAATGCCGGCGATCATATTTTGCGAGAGACCGCCAATGTCGTTAAAAATGTTGTCCGCAAGGACGACATCTTTGGACGCTTCGGAGGCGAGGAATTCCTGATCATCCTGCCCAACACGCCAGTCAAAAAGGCGACTGAACTCGCCGAGAGAATTCGCGCCGCCGTCGATTCTCATCCATTCATGGTGACCGACGAAAAGGGCCAACAGCTGCAACACCACCAAACCCTGTCCTTGGGCGTTGCGGAACTTGCCGCCAGTCACAACCTGGCCACTGATTTTCTTGAGATCGCTGACCAGAGGCTCTACCAGTCAAAACAAGGTGGACGCAACCGGGTTACCTCTGCCACTTGAGGCAGGAGAATTTATGAAAGAGGGACTAATGAAACAGAATTCAAATTCACGACGCATCATGTTCACCCTCTGTGTCGCATTCATTCCCCTGCTTGGCGCAGGATGCGTTACTGGATCTGCAGCGAAAACCAAGGTCGAAATGCTGCCGACCATCGAACAGGATGAAGACTACGAGAATGCCTTGCGCAAAGCGTCACGCTCTACATCAGTCAGCCGGGATTTTGAGACCAAATACACCATTGAAGCCACCTACCTGTCGCCGGAATTCCGATCAGCATTTGCACGACGCGCCGAACGCTTTACCAAAAACAAGATGCATTTCCTTGAAGAATCCTCGGGCAAAAGTGCCTTTTTTGTCAGCTTGTTCTCACCAGACTCCAGAGTCGATGACCTCGCCGACCAGGATCATTGGACCATCCAACTGACCTCGGCAGACAAGCCCTTGCGCCCCGCATTCGTTCGTCGCCTTGCGGACAAGGATCGCTGGAAAAATTTCTTTCCAGGGGTCAATCGCTGGTCGGCCGAATACATGGTGGTTTTCGATATCCCGTCACGCTCTACAGACAGTCCGGAGATGGCGGCAGGCAATCAAATGCAGGTTCAATTCACGAATCCGGATGCTGATGTAACAATGACCTGGTAATTCCAGGCAGGAGGACTGCATGTCACGTCTGCGCTATGGCGACTTCATGGTCGAAATTGCGGACCTTGCTACAGATATCCTGGACGACATCCGCCAGCAGACGGCGTACTACCGTGCGAGCGTCTATAAAAGCGAAGCGATCAGCACCATCCAACGCCGCGTTGATAATTTGGCCTTCATAAGCCGGATTCTAAAGGACGACGCTCTCGCCGAATGCGTGAGCGATTATCGCGCCACCGAGAGCCATTCACGCCCTGCCGCCAATCCAGGCAATCATCACGAAGAGGCCGTTCAGTCCGGGGAGTGCCTTGTGACCATGCGGGTCATGCGCCTGCTGTTTGACGCAAGCAAAGTTATCGAAAGCATGCGCGCAGAGGCCCGTGCACACGGCTCCGAAGGAAACGACTCCAACCAAACCCGCAGGATTTCCACGACGATCACGCGTCACCGCCGCGACTTGCTCGCCATGAGCCGGCAGGGTTCGCGATCATGGTCGTTCCTGCAGTCTCTCTGACACGTCGACATGATCCATCTAGCTTTCTTTACCGGAATTGCAGCGGCTGCAACGGCCTTGCTGATCCCATCGGGTCGCAACCTTGAATACGAGCATGTGACTTTTGCAGCAGCAATCGTCAGTGTTTGCTGGCCGCTTGGTGCCCTTCACCGTTCCCATCGAATTGGATCCCCGACTCAATGGCTCCTGACCGTTGCTGCGTTATTTAGCGGACTCGCCCTGCCCGGACTTGTGATGTTTGCGTTGAAAATCTGCCCGTGCAGCGAGATTGGTTATGGTCAGTGGCTGATGGTGCAAGCCCTCCCCTCCTGCATTTTCAGTGCTACGGCTGGAAATATGGCGATCATCGCCAGCCGGTATTTCACAACAAAATCATCCAGCACAGGGCGGTTCCATTGGCGACCCTCGTTGCTATGGCTCGCCGTGGTCGCCGTGTCGATGACGACCCTCGCCGCAACGTTATGGTTCATGCCGCAAAAGCGCACGGTGCACATCCTCCTCGGGTTCTTGCACGGCCCGATTTACGACGAACGAATCTGGCTCCATCGCGACATCATCCTGGCGCGGGCGGGACATGCTTTTCTTTTCGCAGCCACTGGCCTCGCCGCATGCGCATGGAAAAAATCGACGAAACGGTATCCGAATATTGCACGCAGGACAGTGATCGGCAGCCTCGCCAGCGGTTGGGTTATCATCACGATCATGATCTGGGGATCTCCCGTCACAGGACACGGCAGCCAGTTGTTGCAAGGGCAGTTCTCAGGTCGCATCGAAGGCACAGGGTTTAAGCTTTTTCACGACATGGACCAACAGGACGCCTCGCGCCTTGCTGAAGAAGCTGAATTTCACATCCGGGACCTAAAGAAAATATTTGGGCCAATTGAATATCCAACAGTCGACATCTACGCCTATCCCGATGCCCATTCAAAAAAACTATGGTTTGGAGGCGGTGCCACTGATGTCACGGATGTGGTCACGCCGGGGGTTCACATCACGGCCGGGGGAAGACGTCGCGCCAGCCATGAACTTTCTTATGCAAGCCAGGCTCACCAGTTTCCCCTGCCTCACCCAACATTAAGGCACGAACTTGTTCACGCGCTGATGTCGCGCATTGCCTTTCATGGACTGGGATTCCATCCAAACATGGCGATCACGGAGGGCCTCGCCGTGGCCTTTGCTCCAGACGCAAACATTTTTAGTGTGATGTCACTGGACGAATCCGCGGCTGAACTTCTGTCATCCGGGCGAATTAAAAATCCAGAAAGTCTTTTCAGTCCCTGGACGTTCTGGCTGGAATCAGGTCCAAGGGCCTACACCGTAGCCGGGTCACTGATCGGATGGTTGGCAAAGTCCCCGCGCTTTGCCGGCATCAAAACCGTGACTGAACTTTATGCTGGAAAAAATTGGAAAGAAGCCACGGGGGCTAATGCAGGGAACCTGATCGCGGAGTGGCAGCAAGAAATCGCACAGAATTCAAGCAATGCAAAAAATGATCTTAGAAAAAAAATCCGGGCGAGCACAATCTTTCGCTCCAGCGGAATCGCACTGAACTCGTGCCCCCACTCCTTTGCCGATCGAATGGCAGCAAATCCCGACGCACATGAACTGGAGCGGATGGGGGAAATTACTGGCGACCCGACCTATCACCTCATGGTCATACGAAGAAAAGCTCACGACACGTTTATTGCGAAAGATCGCACTGCGGCAGCAACCCTGGGAGAAGAAATCATCAATGAAATGGATCACCCCCGTGACGGGGAACCCACCTGGCCGCCGCGAAATGAAGAGGACATTGAAATGAGGATCCTTGCACTTGATCTCATGGCTTTTGGTGAGTCAAAAATTCACACCAGCCCCGACTTGGCCGACCTTGCTAGTTTTCATGATTCCCACCCATTGCCCATACATTTGGCCCGGCAAATTCTGATTCGTGACCGCCTCGGGCAAATTTTGCCACCCGAAGCAGCCGCGCCGTGGCGATGGTATCTGGCAGGCTGGTCGGCCCTTCCAACGGCCCCCGGCGATGGCAAGGAATCCCCCGAGGACGAACCATGGGTCCTTGAATATTTGCGCCTGAAAAATCGACTCCGAAGCCCCTCGTCAAAGGAGGTTCCCCGACAAGCACCTGTATTTATTGATAAAAAAATAGACGAAGCCTTGACAAAACGGGAGCCCGCCTTTGCCTTTGAATGGTATCGCAGCCTGGCAGAACTTGCTGAGAAGGAAGCCCCCGCCGGCGTGAATCTCGTTGCCCAGGCCCTTTGGCTGAAGGCCGCTGCGACAAACGTGATTGGCCTTGGCAATAATACCGTGCGCGACCAGATGGAACAAAATGCCCGGCGCACGGGCGGCGGCAGCGTGCCATAATAAAGATCTGGCAACATTGAACCAAATGAACCCAAAAAAGCCTTGGGAGACTTCGTGAAAGAAATGCTTAAAAAACTGGTCGCGCAAAATAGCGCCCAGGACAACTCCTACATCGAACTGCGTTACCACAAACGCCAATCCAATTCCTTCATGGCGCAGAGGGGCCGCGTTGATGTTGCGAATCATTCCCTGGTCGAAGGGGTCGGCGTCCGTGCGATGATCGACGGTGCTTGGGGATTTGCTGCAACGGCTCGCGTTGATGAAACCTCAATCCTTCGTGCCATCGAACAGGCGCGGCACAATGCGCTTACCATTGTTGCGGGCCGCGGCAAGAAAGTTGCGCACCTGCAAAAAGGAAAAATGGCAGTGGTGGACTGGACAGGCCCCGGATTCGCAGAATTACTGGCCATGCCCATTGCCGATAAACTTGGCGCCGTGATCAACTTTGAACGGCAGCTGGCAAAATCTTCGAAGGCGTTGCATACGGCACGCTGCCGTTACAATGAACTCCTCGAAGAAAAAATCATTGTCACCAGTGATGGCGCTGCCGCCAGTGCCCGAATCGCCCTGCCTGAATTTTCGATGTCAGCCATCGCTGAAAAAGACGGCGAGCGCGCAACGAGTTCTCGCGGTGCCGGCGTTTCGGGTGGCTGGACTTGCCTTTACAATCATCCAGCGTTGGACAACATGGTCGAGGAGACCGCCCGCACTGCCGTTGACTTGTTGTCAGCCAAACACCCAGAGGGTGGCAAAAAAACAGTCATCCTGGCTCCTGCGGTCGTGGGACTCCTTTGCCACGAGGCCATTGGCCACACTGTGGAAGCCGACTTTGTCAAAACGGGCTCCGTCGCCCAAGGCAAAATCGGAACGAGCGTTGCGTCGAAACTGGTTACGATGGCCGACACGGGCTGTGAGACCATTGCAGGTTATGCTGTCGGCAACATCCCGTTTGACGATGAGGGCGTCGAAACAGAGACCACCACCATCATCAAGGACGGTGTACTTGTGTCTTACCTGCACAATCGCGAATCTGCCGCCGAGTTTGGCGTCGCACCAACCGGCAACGCGCGCGCCTGGCTCTTCAATGACGAACCCCTGATCCGCATGCGCAATACATTTCTGCAACCGGGAACGTCAAAGCTCACAGACATGATCAGCGAAATCGACGACGGCTATCTGGTAGAAGGCGCTGGCAGCGGACAGGCAGACAGCAACGGCGAATTCATGTTTGGAACTGGTTACGTTTGGCAAATCAAGGACGGCAAAAAAACGGAACTCCTCCGCGAAGCGACTTTATCCGGAATCGCCTTTGATGTTCTTCAGACAGTTGACGCCGTCAGCAGTGAATTCCGTTGGGACCTAGGCACAGGATACTGTGGCAAGGGTCAGCCCGCAAAAGTCGACGCAGGCGGACCATACATTCGCTGCAAAATGAACGTAGGAGGACGCCAAGGATGAAGTCTGATACGAAATTTGGAATGAAATCCGGGAATAAGGCCGGACCAACCAATCAACAAACCGGCGACACCGCAGCAGCCCTGCGCAAGACGGCCGGCGAAATGCAGACTCTTGCCCACGAGATCCTGGAACACGGAATCAAGAAGGGCGCAGACCGCATCAAGGTTGGAACTTCAGGCAGCATCACACGCCGGCTCGTGGTTGAAAACAAGGAGGTTTCCCTGGCAAACAGCCTTGAAGACCAGAAATTCAGCCTTCTCGTTCACAAGGACCAAAAAAAGGGCAGCGCCACCACGAATATCGTCCGTGCTGAATCGATTCGAAAGGGCGTAGAAGATGCCTTGGCGTTGGCCTCCTTTTCCGTCGCCGACCCGGCCCTCAACATGCCAGATTCATCAGTCGCCCCAAAGGCCGTAGCACTTGATTTCATGTTTGACGAACGGACGGCAGACACAACGCTGGCTGAAATTCAGGAATTGATGGGTCAAGCTTTGGCGCGGGCCACCAAAGACAAGCGGGTCGCAATCGACAAATTTGAAATGAGCGTTTCGACCAGTTTTCATGCCCTGTACAATTCACTTGGCGTTGCCCAATCAGAATTGCAGACCATGATCGGCTGGTCGTTTTTCGGAATGGGCGTCGACGGCGATGCCGTCTCTGGTTTTGACTACGACTCGGGCTTTGCCTGGAAGACCGGCGACACGGCCGCACGCCTGATGGAAACGGCCGAAAGTTTCGCTGCGAAGGTCACTGCCAACCTGCATCCGCGCAAGGCCAATTCTTACAAGGGACTCGTCGTATTTAGCCCCCGTGCCGTGGAAGAATTGCTAACTGGCTTTATGCTTTACCATGCGTCCGGATCTGCCGTAATGGACGGAAAAAGCCGTTGGCAGGATGAAGTCGGAAAGGCTGTGGTAAGTCCCGTGATTACCCTGAGGGACCAGCCCCACAATCCGGCCTTCGCCGGAGTCACAACGTTTGACGGCGACGGAATGCCGACGCGTGATCACGTGCTATTCGACAGCGGTAAATTATGCATGCACCTTCACGACTGCTATTCGGCGAAACGCTGCAAAACAACATCCAATCACATGTCGGGCGGTCCGTTTGGAATGTCCCTGGCACCGGGAGGATCTTTGCTTGCAGATCTGTTGCGTTCCCGTCGAGAAATCCTTCTTGTCGACCGTTTCTCTGGCAACACCGACGCCATCAAGGGCGATTTCAGCGGCGTGGCCAAATCGAGCCGGCTTTACGTCGACGGCAAGGATTCTGGTGCTGTCACGGAAACCATGATTGCTGGAAATTTCTTTGAGTTTGCAAAAAAGATCGAAGCCGCGTCCCTGGAAACTGAAGCCGTCGGCGGTTCATTTACGTCGCCCTGGCTTCTCGTCGATGGGATCTCGGTCACTGGTGGTTGAGTAAAAAAAAAAAAAAATGTAAGATAAAGAAAAACAGATTAGAGAAACCAAAAGAGGAGCCATCGATGATAAAGCCAAACCTTACGCGTTGCGCCTTCGCCTGCACGTTCGTGACCGCGCTTCTTGCTGCCGGCTGCAAAACGACAGGATCAAATAACAATAGTGCAACCAAGGCCGATAGCGCTCTCTCCAATCAGGACGACATTCCAGTCCTCTCCCTGGAGAAACTCACTCCTGCGATGATAACGAGGATCGTCGCGGTCGCGCGCAAGGATGCCATTGCGATTTTTGGTGGCAGAGCACTTTTCCACTTGCTGATGTTTGATAATTCAGTGGAATCCGGGCCATGCGCGGGTGCAATTGGCGTGCGTGTTGTTTTCGCCAATCCGGACGAACAAACCAGAGAAAAGCGCCCGTACGCCATGTATACAATCGACCCCTCGCCCGCCAGTCCGACCACATGCACCAATTCAATAAGCGCTGGCCCAAAATGGGAGACCGATGTCGCGTCGAGCGTCAACGGAACAGAAAACATGGAAAAATCCTTGGGCGGGTTTGGTGGAGTCAACACTTCATATGGAATCAAGATCTCGATTTCAGAAGCGGTAAAACAGCTGAAGGCCGTGAATCCCAAGTTTGAAGTTCTGCTTGGAGTATCCGTCATGAATCCGGCAGATCCCCTGATGAAAGCGAATCCTTGGGCCCTGATTTACGGCCAGTCCTGTGGAGAAGGTGGAATTGCCTACGTGAACCTTGCCACCGGAAAAGTTTTGGAGGCAGCGCGGCCAATGAAAACTGATTGTCCATAGACTCTAACCACATGGTTTTGCAGGTTCCAAGTGGTCAAGTTCCGAGTCATCAAAAAGCCGTGATCTAGTTAAAAACCTGACCCCTTCTGGATTTTCCAAAGAGAACATTCCGCCTCGACCCGCCACCACATCGATGATCAATTGCGTGTGCTTCCAATAATCAAACTGGGACTCACTCATGAAAAATTCAGCGCCACCGATTTCTCCCAAGCGGACATCGGACGAGCCGAGGTAGAATTCCCCCACCGGGTAACACATTGGGGAACTGCCGTCGCAGCAGCCCCCCGATTGATGAAACATCACCGGGCCATGCTTCTCCCTCATGCGGTCAATCAGCTCCAGAGCAGCCTGCGTCGCAAGGACTCGCTTGATGTTTCCAACCTGCATTCTAGAAGAACCCTAATTTCTTCGGGCTGTAATTCACCAGCATATTTTTCACCTGTTGGTAGTGATCCAACATCATCTTGTGGGTCTCTCGACCGATTCCGGACTGCTTGTAACCACCAAATGTCGCGTGCGCAGGATAAGCATGATAGCAGTTGGTCCAGACACGTCCGGCCTGGATTTCGCGCCCAAAGCGATAGGCAGTGGTCACATCGCGAGTCCAGACACCAGCGCCGAGCCCGTACAACGTGTCGTTAGCAATGGCCAAGGCCTCCTCGTCATTTTTGAATGTCGTCACGGATACCACCGGACCAAAAATTTCTTCCTGGAACACGCGCATCTTGTTGTGACCTTTGAACACCGTCGGCTCGACATAGAACCCATCCGCCAACTCACCACTCAATTTCGCCCGATTGCCGCCGGTCAAGCACTCCGCACCTTCCTGACGCCCGATATCCATATAGCTCATGATTTTTTCAACTTGCTCCATGGAGGCTTGCGCACCAATCATGGTGGAGTCATCCATGGGGTGGCCCTGCTTGACCTTTTTAACCCGTTCAAGCGCACGGTGCATGAAATCCTCGTAAATCGACTCGTGAATCAAAGCCCGCGACGGACACGTGCAAACTTCGCCCTGATTCAGGGCAAACATGGTGAAGCCTTCCAGTGCCTTGTCAAAAAAATCGTCATCTTTTGCCATCACATCGGCAAAAAAGATGTTCGGTGATTTCCCGCCCAACTCCAAGGTGACGGGAATGAGATTCTGCGATGCATATTGCATGATCAAGCGACCCGTTGTGGTTTCGCCCGTGAACGCGATTTTCGCGATTCGCTTGCTGCTGGCCAACGGTTTTCCGGCTTCCAGGCCAAAACCGTTGACGATATTCAAGACACCAGGGGGAAACAAATCACCAACAAGCTCGGCCCAAAGCAGAATCCCGGCAGGGGTTTGCTCCGCTGGTTTTAAAATAACGCAGTTCCCAGCGGCGAGCGCTGGAGCCAGCTTCCACGCCGCCATGAGGATCGGAAAATTCCATGGAATGATCTGGCCGACGACTCCAAGAGGTTCGTGAAACTGGTACGAAATCGTGTCGTGATCAATCTCACCAATTGAGCCTTCCTGCGCCCTGATACAACCCGCAAAATAGCGAAAATGATCAATCGCCAACGGAAGGTCCGCAGCCATCGTTTCGCGAATCGGCTTCCCATTATCCCACGTCTCCGCCGTGGCGAGCTTTTCCAGATTTTGCTCCATCCGGTCAGCAACCTTTAACAGAATGTTGCTGCGCTCGGTGGTTGATGTCTTGCCCCAGGCTGCCTTCGCCGCATGGGCTGCATCGAGCGCCAACTCGATGTCATGGTGATCCGACCGGGGAATTTCACAGAACACCTTGCCGGTCACTGGCGTCACATTTTCAAAGTATTTTCCCGACTTGGGCGCGATCCATTCGCCACCGATAAAATTCTCATATCTTGATTTAAACTGAAGGACAGACCCTTTTTCGTTGGGATTCGGACGTTTTGTCATGGTGTGTTCCCCCTCCACAAAAATATTTAACGAAACCATTCAAACTAGGTACCTCAACAATCGCCTGATTCATCATTCGGTGAACCGGTATAACCCATGAGGAACTTATTTTATCGCCCAGAACGGGCCGGATTGATTGAATGTTTTCCGTTTACACCCGAGGGTTGAACCTTGGGCTCATTTTATGCAGCCGGACATTCGGAGGTGTTGGATGCGAAACCTGCTCTTGATCATGCTTGGCCTGCTTCCGTTCTTGATGGCAGACCGGAACATACCCGATGGATTCTCTGATCCACTGGACCGAAGGGTCTTGGACACAACCACCGTCGTTGGTCTGAGCGAGCAGGAGCTGTCCGCAAAGAAGAACGAAGCTGCGGCCATGGTCCGTTGGTTTGAGGCTAAGCTGAGGGTGGTTCAGGGGGATCTTAACCGGCAAATGATCGAATCAAAATTCAATATCGAATATCTGGCGAGGCTAGAGGGGATAACGGGATCGGTTCCAGAAATAAGAGTCGTGGAATTGCGCAAGGAAATCGCCTTGGACAAGGAAGAAGCAAGCCAACTGCGCGGATACTTTGAAATGGCAGAAGCCGACATCGCTGCAGCAAAGGCCAGGCTGCAGTTCCTTCAAGGACATCAGTGATAAATATCCCGTTAACTGCCAGTTAACGGGAGGCGTTCAGAACGCGTAACCAAGCCCCATGCTCAACTCTGGAATAGGCCGCAAGGCCAGCCGCGTGTCTGGCAGCGTGTTGATCATGTCTTCATAGTCAGATACCGCCTGAGGATCATTGCTGTCGACCGTCACGCTGCGACGAAGGTAGTGAGAAATTCCAGCACCAACCGAGACTGAAATCTTTTGATTGCCGATCAACCAACGATTGCCAATTCCAAGAGACAGGCCATGTCGCGAATCAGTGATCAAGTCGGTCTCGTCCAGCGGAACATCACCGGAAAAATCGACCGGAAGTGCGTTGGCTGAATCGACCTGCTCCGTATACCGGTTCGCCCGTGAATTGACTTTGACATAGTCGTAACTCAACCGTGTGTACCAACCGCGCATTGACGAAGGGATCTCCCAGAAACTCATATTCCAACGCAAGCGCATGGCGTCAATCTTGTGACGCTCACCGGGAAACATATCCTCGCGGCGCAGCACTTCACTTCTCAGACTGTCACCTTTCGCAAGGAATGTTCCGCTCCAGATTTCTGGACCAACCGAGAAATTTTCTCCGACGTTGAAGTCCACAGAGGCACCAAATTTGCTCGTGGAGATGCCGCTGGCACGTTGTTCATAAAGCGCCGATGACGGAGCAACAGGATCAATTTCCGTGATAAACCGACGATTGATTTCTGCTGCTACGACACTTGATGTAGAAAAAGCGCAACCGAATAAGGATGCCGCAAATACTAAAAAAACATTCGTGCTCATATAACGCATGGTAATTTTTCTCCAGAATCAAAGGTCACGGGATAAGTCCGTCATGGATTCTTCTGAAGTTTTCGGCGTCGCTTCGGAATTGCTTAATTCAGGCAGCCGGGACGGAGGCAGGAGTTTGTGCCAGACGCAGTTTTGGCGCAGGACAAAAACGAATGATATCCCCAAGGCTCAAAGGGACTTCGCCATGCTGACCATCAAGGGCTAAAAATGCCCGTTCACTACGATTTTCAATCTCAAACGTATCTTTTTCGGGATCAAAAAATCCACTTTTGACGACTGGCTTAACTTTTCCGCCAGAAAAAACCTCGCGGACTCGAAATTGAGTCCTGCTGTCGGTCCAGGGCATCACTTGCCCACCTGCAGCAGATATCGCGGCGGAACTTCCCACCGCTGTGGAAATCCAAATGCCCGACGACTTCTGTTCTTCGATCCCATCATTGATCCGCAGGCAATAGCGTGTGGTCGCGGCAGGACTCAAGTTGCTATACAGGAAATCATTCAGCACCGGCTCCGTTTGTACCACGTTTGATTCCCCAGCACGTCGCACCTGAGCCAAAATCCGGGCCACCCGCAAAGTCTGACAGTGTCTACCCTGTAAGTCGGAAACGAAACGATCCAGTGTGGCTCCATCATAAGCGCAAAGATATCCGACGCTGGAACGGGAAGAACGAACCCCGATCGTCAGTGTGTCATCCAAAACCTTGTGACTGGCTGACAGTAAAGTGCCATCGCCACCGACGGTGACCACGGCATCAAATTGTTCGGATTGCGGCCAATCGGTTTCGCGGGTGATCTCGACAAAGCCTATTTGCGCATTAACGAGTCTGGCCCGCAGCCCGTCCAACGTTTGATAGTGCTCGTCATGGGCGCGCTGCAACCTGCCTAGATCCTCGAGGGGCATGCGGCCGGCGGCAACTTGTCGCCTGATGACACTGCCATGCCACTCGAGGTTGGTGGTTTTTCGAACCAACAGAATTTTCATTGCAGGGGTCACCAGCGCTCAGCCGCCTACGTCAACGGGGGCAGCATCACCGGCATCTGCAACTTCCTTGCGGTCGTCAATTTTGATGTAGTCTGGGTTTTCCCAAATCCTGCCGCGTTTCTTCAGATCTTCACGCAGGCTTTTTTCCATCGAACTCAGGTAGGAAGAACCAAAGGATCCCGATTCTGAGCGGCGCAGTTCGTTCTTTTTATCGACCGTCAACTTGGCCATGTCGGCATCGACCTTCTTCTTGAGGCGCAGGACGTAATGCGCCCCCCGACTCTCAACCAGCTGCTGCGCCGTCTGGCCAGCCTGCCTGAGGGATGAAATGGAAGACAATACGCTGTTATCACTGCCTATTTCTGGTATCACCTTTGCCGTTAATGCAAATTCACCAGTGGATTTCCAGGTCAATCCCAGTTCCTTGCGAACGCGCTCCAATTCATCGCCACCTTTGGCGACTGCAACGGCCAGCTTATCGACCTCGGCCTTGACCAATGCCGGACGACCTTCGTCGGCCAACAACTTCCGGGCAATGCCCCCAGATGCTTGGGCCAGCGTCTCATTGCGCGCGGCCTTGATTTCCTCGACCTTGATCACATGAAAGCCAAAGGGTGATTCAACTGGTTCGCTGATCTGGCCTGGCTTCATGGCGAAGGCCGCATCGGCAAATTCCTTGACCATCATCTCACGGGAAAAGAAACCGAGATCGCCGCCCTTGCTTTTGCCGGCGGCCTCATCCGTAAATTCCCTGGCGACTTTGGCGAAATCCGCCCCGGCAGCCCGAACTTTGGCAATAACTTCCGCGGCGCGTTTGCGAGCGACTTCCTTGCCGCGCTTTGCCGCGTCCGCCGAAGCACTACGAGAGCCCTCGAATCCGACTAGAATATGGCGGGCCCGAACCTGAGCCTCGGACTTGAACTCCGAAGAATGGCCCTCGAAGTAGTCTTTGATCTTCTTTTTGCCTTCATCGGATGCTTCAAACTTGGCAACGTCGCCTTCGGGCACACTTAACTTGATGTCGGCCGCGGAAAGCTTCAGATAGTCGATATCCATTTTGCTCTCAGAAAGAGCGAACTGCTGTACCAGCCCGGCATCACTGACAAAATGAGACTGACCAACAAAATCCTTAAAGCGCTGAACCGTCAGGGAGCGCCGGATTTCGTCCTGAAAACTGGCCTCTGTATGGCGGTTGGAGCGAAGGTAGTTTTTGAAGGCCTCTGGAGAAAAGGCGCCCTTCTCGTCCTTGAAGGCCTGGGCATCGGTCAAAAGGCGGGCAATCTCGTCGTCACTGACCAGCATTCCCGCTGTGACGGCTTCGGCAAACATGATCCGCTCATCGATAAGCTGTCCCAAAACCCCCTGGGCAAGGCGGAAGGTTGCCGGATCGAATCCATCCTTGAACTGGGCCTGAAGTCGCTGATATGACGCCTGATATGCCCGCCGGAATTCATTGCCCGTGATGGAATCACTGCCCACTTTTGCAGCAGATCCAGACGGTGCGCGCATGCCTCCGTTGTGGTCACAGACCCCGAAAAAGCTCATGGCGAGGACTGCCACAAGGAGGGTCGTATAGGCACCAGAGTTCCTCAGAAGTTTTTTCCCGCTCAGGTCCTTGAGCCTCGAGAGCCCCGTATTCTTCCAGCGCAGCATTGAGAGAGTCCTTTCTTGTCATTTCTGCTCAGATGGGAAATAAGTAATCATAATCTGTAGCACAAAATGAACGAGCGTGTTAACGACGATTAAAATAGATTATTACGACTGCACTGGTCTATCCGCAATAGTCAGACCCACGTAATTTGAAATGTTTCTGGAGGAAACGATGATTTTTGATTGGCTTGCCGGCATGTTTTCCAACGATCTAGCCATCGACCTTGGCACCGCCAATACCCTCGTCTATGTTAAGGGCGTGGGCATCGTGACCAACGAACCGTCTGTTGTGGCTGTCCAGCGCGACGCCCGTGGCGGCAAGAAAATCCTGGCCGTCGGCAAGGAAGCAAAAGAGATGCTAGGCCGCACACCCGGCTCCATCATGGCGATCCGCCCGATGAAAGATGGCGTCATCGCCGACTTTGAAATCACGGAAGCCATGCTCCGCTACTTCATCGAGCGCGCGCACAACCGCCGCACCATGGTAAAACCACGGATCATCATCTGCGTCCCTTATGGCATTACTGAAGTGGAAAAACGCGCCGTCAAGGAATCAGCTGAGTCCGCAGGCGCCCGTGAAGTCCATTTGATTGAAGAACCAATGGCTGCTGCGATTGGCGCTGGCCTTCCCATTACCGAACCAAGTGGGAGCATGATTGTCGACATCGGCGGCGGCACCACTGAAGTCGCGGTGATCTCCCTGGCCGGCATCGTTTACTCCAAGTCAGTCCGCGTCGGCGGAGACAAAATGGACGAAGCCATCGTGAACTACCTGAAGCGGAAGTATAACCTGCTCATCGGCGAGCGCACCGCCGAACAAATCAAAATTACGATCGGCACTGCCTACCCGGACGAAAATATCCAGACCATGGCAGTCAAGGGACGCGACCTTGTGGCCGGCATTCCAAAAACAATTGAAGTTTCTTCTGAAGAAATCCGCGAAGCCATCATGGAGCCGATCAACACCATCGTTGAAGCCGTCCGCGTGGCACTTGAAAAAACGCCGCCCGAATTGGCTGCCGACATTGTGGACAAGGGCATTGTTCTTGCTGGTGGCGGTGCCTTGATTCGCAATTTGGACATCCTCCTTCGCGAAGAAACCGGATTGCCGGTCATGATTGCGGAAGACCCGCTGTGCGCTGTGGTTTTGGGAAGCGGGAAAGCGCTCGACCAGATCGATATCTTGAGCAGCGTGACCCTGCAGTAGAAATCCATCAACAGAAGACCTGAACCGGGAGCAATCCGGCCATGACGACGCGTCAGAGCCACCTTCAAAAAGTTGCTTTGATTGCCAGCGCGGTGATCGCTCCCTTTTTCTTTTTATCCTCGACCATGAAGCCTTGGCGCGGTGACCGGGTCAACTCCATCGTTGGCCAGGAAGTCATCCATCCCGCGATGTCCACCTGGCATGGCATGGCCACCTACCTTGCAAGCGTCTGGCAGTCCTACATCGCGCTTTCCGGTGCGGCCGAGGAAAATCACCAGTTGAAGGAGAAAGTGGCTATCCTTCAAACCAAACTCATGGATTACGAAGAACAGGTCAGGCAAACCGCGCGCCTCCGCCAATTATTGGGCCTGTCGGAATTGCAGCCGGAAAAGATGCTGGTGGCGGAAGTCATTGGTACCCGGGTCAACAACCTGTTCAAGGCTTTGCGAATCAGCCGGGGAAGCCTCGACGGCGTAAAAGCCGGAATGCCAGTCATCGCACCGGAAGGCATCGTCGGGCGGGTCATCCGCACCGGACTGAAAGAATCTGATGTTCAGCTTCTCGTTGATTTCGACTTCAACCTCGATGTTCTTTTGCAGAGGACCAGAGTCCGCGGCGTGCTCAACGGATTTTCCAACGACCTCTGCCGCCTGAATTTGCAAAAGGGTGCGGACATCAGAATTGGCGACACCATCATTACCTCTGGAATTGTCGGTGGCTTTCCCAAAGGTCTGCCAGTGGGCCGCGTGATGCGCATCACCTACGAATCCGACAACGTTTCCCAGATCATCACTGCAGAGCCTTGGGTGGACTACCGGCGCCTCGAGGAAGTCATGGTGCTGCACCAATTGGACCCCGAATTGCAAAAAATAGTGGAAACCGCAGGGCGCGAATGGCTTGAACGCACGCTGAAAAGCGGAAACGGTTAAGGGAGGTCACCATGGAAAGAATTCTGGAAGCCTCCGGGACAAACCGGCTGCAAAAGGTCCTTGCCGCATTGTGGCCGCAGCCCGATTCGGGCAATTTCCTGTTGGACGTTTTCCACGTGTTTCTGCTGGCGGCCATCGAACAGTCGATGATTCCTCACCAGATGCTTGGTGTGTTCAGAATTGACATTCTCACTCCGTGGCTCTTCGTTTTTTTCGTATTTGCCCCATTGCGCAAATCGCTACCACTGGCAATCCTTGCCGGCCTCATTCAGGAAACACGCTCCACCGCGCCAGCCGGCATGTACATGTCAGCCTACTGGAGTGCCGCCGTCACGCTGCATTTTATTCGTCATACGCTATCCTGGCGCCATGTCGGTCCCTGGAATGTCATGCTGGCATCCTGCATGGCATGGGTCATCTCTTTTGAGACCCTTGTGATTGCTGTGACACAGGATCCAGGCCGCCTGGGCTGGAAGTATGGATTCAGCCAGATTTTCCGGATTCTCATTGCAATCGCGATTGGTGTTTTCTTTGCACGGACCGCAAAAAACAGACTTCCACCTGAGGACCAGGTCGGATGAAAAAAATATTTCGCCGCGAATCCGTCGTCGTCGAAAATCGTTTCTTCTGGGCCTCGGTGGTTCTCGTAGGAATGACGGCGATCTTGATTTTGCGGCTGTGGTTTGTACAGGTCTACCGCGGTGAATATTACCGCCGGATTTCAGAGAACAACCGGATTCGAAAAATCGAAATCCCCGCACCCCGCGGCATCATCCTCGACCGGAATGGACAGGTTTTGCTCGGGAACCGTCCATTCTTTGACCTCGCCTTCATCCCGCAATATGTCAAAGACAAGGAGACCACGTTCAAACTCCTGTCACGTTTGCTGCATGTGCCGGTGGCGACATTTGAAAAACGCCTTCAGCTTTCCTCCGGCCAGCCGAAATTCCTGCCGATCAACCTGAAACGGAACCTCTCCATCCACGAAGTATCTACCATTCAATCCAACAGGGTCTTCCTGCCTGGAATTGATACCAGTGTTGCTCCCCGCCGCGACTATCAGCCCGACACACCGGCGCACTTGCTGGGCTACCTTGGCGAAATCAATAAGGCCAAACTGGAAGAATTGAACCGCCACAACAAGGACAACCCCTACATGATGGGGGACCTGGTTGGTAAACAGGGCATCGAGGCGAGGTGGGAGCAGCATCTCCGCGGCAAGCGTGGTTACCGCATGATCCAGGTTGATGCCTTCGGTCGCCAGTCGCACTTGTTTGATCGCGACAAGTGGAACTTGCCCGAAGTCCCAGCAGTTCCCGGCGACGACATCATCTTGACCATCGATGCAGAACTTCAAAAAGTCACGGCTGACGCGTTCCGCGGAAAATACGGAGCCGTAGTGGTCATGAATCCGAAAAACGGTCAACTCCTGGCCATGGTGAGTGAGCCTGGATTTGATCCCGCAATTTACCAGATGGGCCTCAGCGGAGAAGAATGGCGCGCACTCCTGAGCGACCCCTTCCACCCCTTTCTGGACAAGACGACCGGCGGAGAATTTCCGCCAGGATCAACCTACAAGGCCGTCGTCGCCATGGCGGGCCTGGAAGAAAAAATCATCGATCCGAATTCGCGGTTTTTTTGCCCAGGTCACTTCACCATCGGAAATCAAGTGTTCCACTGCCACGTTCGCGAGGGCCACGGCCTGGTCAACCTGCGCGAAGCCCTGATGCGATCTTGCGACGTGTTCTTCTATCACGTTGGCGTTGAACTTGGGGTGGACCGGATTGCGAAGTATGCACGGGCGCTGGGACTTGGTCAGCGCCTCGGTTTGACTCTCAACATGGAACGTCCGGGACTGGTTCCGACCACGGCGTGGAAAAAACTGACGCACCGCTTGCCCTGGGCCCCCGGAGAAACGCCACCCATCGCCATCGGCCAGGGTTACAATTTGCTGACTCCCGTGCAAATGGCATCGCTCTATGCAACCATCGCGAATGGCGGAAATATCTGGAAGCCACAAATCGTAGATCGCGTGGTAAGTCACGTCGGCAAAAAAATCCTTGAGGAATCACCCCAGCTGATCCGCACGGTTCCATACATCTCGCCTGAAACTTACGCCGCCGTTCGTGAAGGGTTGGAAGCCGTTGTCATGGACGAGCACGGAACCGGTAAAAAGGCACGAGTTGAAGGTATCCGCGTGGCTGGTAAGACCGGTTCCGTCCAAGTCGTCAGTTTAAAAAAGAACCACAACCAGCGTGATGTCAGCATGAAGTGGAAAGAACACGCCCTGTTTGCGGCCTTTGCACCGGCGGAAAATGCCGAGATTGTGGTTGCCGTCGTCAGCGAAAACGACAGTGTCGGTGGTGGTGGCGCATCCGCTGCACCGGTTGCAGGGAAAATCCTCAACGCCTACTGGCAACTGAAAAAGCAAAGAGAAACCCTTGCGGCTGATGCCACCAAGGCGAAACTTGACATGCCTGATATGCTTGACATGAAGGACAGCAAGAATGCTGAAGTCACGGAAAACAAAAAGCGACTTTGACGGCACAGCCCTCAGCCTTGGCAGCGACATCCGGGAATCCAACCAGCATTACTCCCGGATCCTCTGCACAACTTTTGCGTTGCTTGTCATTCTTGGTCTTATCAACCTTTACAGCGCCACAGATGGCAAAGCGTTCTTCTACTCACAACTTCGCAACGCGACCCTTGGCATCACACTCTTTTTCGCTTTTGGCTGGTTCATTCCGCCCCGTGCCCTCAACACATATGCCTACTGGATCTTTGGTTTTGTTTGCGCATTGCTAGCCTTTGTCTTGATTCTCGGCGACGTCGCTGGTGGATCGCAACGCTGGATTGAAATCGGTGGATTCCGGGGGCAACCTTCGGAACTTGCAAAAGTGACCGCTGCTCTGGTTACGGCGCGATTTTTTTACACCAACAAACTTCGATCTGCCTACAAACTGAGTGACTTGTGGCTGCTCGCGGGCATGATTGGGCTGATCTTTGTCCTGATCTTTCCCCAGCCAGACCTTGGTACTGCGGGGATTTGTGTCTTGATCGCTGCTTGCCAGATCGCCTTTGTGCAGGTGGATCGCAAAAGCCTGATTATTGTAGCAACCACAGGCCTCGTCCTGCTAATCGTCGCCTGGTTTGGTCTCCTTCACGACTACCAAAAACTTCGCATCGTGAACTTGTTCAATCCGGGGATGGATCCAGGCGGCAGTGGTTATCACTCTTTGCAATCCCTGGTCGCGGTAGGCAGTGGACGAATCATGGGCAAGGGCTTCATGCAAGGCACTCAAACCCAGCTTCAGTTCCTGCCCGAGCGACACACCGACTTCATCTTTTCAGTTTTCGCGGAAGAGCACGGGTTTGCCGGGGCACTGATCACTTTCGTCCTTTTCGGCGTCTTGAACTACGTTGCCCTGGAGATCGCCCGTCAGGCCAAAGATTCATTCACCAGCCTGCTTGCCGTTGGGCTGACTGCGTTTTTATTTCTTGAATTCGTGATTAACGCCTCGATGGTTCTGGGAATGTTCCCGGTCGTCGGAATTCCACTGCCTCTATTCAGTTACGGAGGTTCAGCCTACCTGAGTGTCTGCATCGCATTGGGCGCGCTGATCGCAATCGACCGGGAAAACCTCGGCCTTTTCCGCCGGGTGAAACCTTTTGGATCCGCTGCAGTCAAATCTGCAACGGCAATTCGCGGAATGTAAACATTGCTCCAACGGCTGACCTACATTTTAGCCCTCTTGACCTCCCTGTCTGGATGCGGGCCATTGGAGCGGGGCGGCACAACGCCCCTGCTGCATGACCTGACCCAAGCGCACCCGCCCAAGGCCCAAAGCGCCACATGGTACCGGCCACTAGCCGCAACACCTTGCCTTGACTACCTGCCACAAGGAATCAAGGAGGTTCGTTCGGGAAGTCACTTCATCGCAACGCGTCACGCAAATTTGTGGACGATCAAAACAGCGCCTCAACAGATTCACATTTGTGAGGCGCGCAATCAGAAAAATAAAACCGTTCAAACTTTGATGCCGTCGATCCAGTCGACGATCGACAGCCTTGCCGCCAGACATGCCACCCTGTCGAAGGCATTCCAAACCCTTACTGGACAGCCTCTGCCGGAAGTGATCATCGATCTCTTTCCAATCTATGAGGACTCAAGCTCAGGAGAAACGCGATTCGTTACGGACAACGCGTCCTACGACCCCGCAAGATCGCGGATCACGCTTTTTCCGTCATCAAACGACCAACAAGGCAAAGTGCACCTTTGGGCGGCACCATTTATTCATGCGCACGAATTGGCCCACCATACAATCGACAGTTTCAGAATGATGAAACAGATCCCGGAATTTCGAAATGCCGACGACGATGAGCCATTCGCGGATGTATTGGCATTTCTTGCCCTTGGAAGTAAACCTGAGTTCATCCGCGAACTCCCGGGATTTGGAGTCGATCGCGATCCTTCGTCCGCATTTTTCAGCGACGGCACACCAAAAGAATTTCGCGATTTTGAAATGGAGTCCCGCCTTAATGCTGCAGTGCGCGCCCACTTGCTCTGGAAGCAAATCTCACCAGACGATTTAGCCCGCGTCATCCTGAATGCACGGCCTTCGTCGTTTTGAACCCTTCGATATTTTTTTCCAGGAAATTTGACTCACCGGCCAACCTTGGCTACTCTTAAAAAAACGTCAGAAACAAATTGTAAAATCAGAGGTTTCCAATGCCAGCAAGGATGCTGTTTGCGGAGCGCACAAATCGTACCGTTGGATTTGTTGCCACGATCTTGGTTGTGAGTTCAGGGTTCGCCATCCCGTCAACAGCGCAGGGCAGCAATCCCCGCCCCGAAGTCATCTATGGCGAAGACAACCGCCTGGACCTCTTTGATGCCAAGGTTCCAGACAACTTGCGCAAACTCGCCCGGTCGACCGCCGTCCTGATGAAGTCATCGGACCTGACCCCAAACAGTTCCCGCTCAGGCTACCTCAATATCCATTCTGAAAACTTCGGCGATGCCATGGAGCTTTGCCCCAGTGAGCCCTTCCGCGAACAGCCTTCGGCCGGATTCTGCTCTGGGTTTTTAGTGGGTCCAGACATTCTAGTTACTGCCGGCCACTGCATGGATTCTCAATCCCGCTGCGACATGACTTCATTCGTGTTTGACTATGGCTACATCGACCCCATGACAGACCTGTCATCTGTTCCATCCAGCAACGTGTACCGGTGCCAATCAATCGTGGCGCAAGAACTTGATTCTGATACCAAGTCTGACTTCGCGATCGTCAAACTCGACCGCCCCGTCACGAACCGGGCTCCGCTGAAATACAAAAAGAACGGCCTCGTTGCCGAAGGCACGAAACTGGTTGTGATTGGTCATCCAAGTGGCCTGCCGACAAAAGTCGCGGGCGATTCCAGCGTAAGGACATCAAACACTACAAAACCATTTTTTGTGGCCAACCTTGACACCTTTGGTGGCAATTCAGGATCTGCCGTCTTCAACGAAGACACAGAAGAAGTTGAGGGCATTCTCGTCCGCGGCGACATGGATTTTCAATTTATCAACGGGTGCTACAAGAGTAACGTTTGTGAGCAGGACGCCTGCCGTGGTGAAGATGTCACGAGATCCCCCGTGTTTGCCGAGTATCTTGAAGTGGATGATCGCCCGACAGAGACTGAGACCGTGACCGTGGACGGCCTCGACACCGCGATTCCAGATGACAATTCAGCGGGAGTGACGCAAACCCTGAATTTCAATAAATCAGCGGAGATCGCTGCCGTTGGTGTCCGCGTAAAGGTTGAACACAGTTTTCCGGCTGATATCCGCGTCAGCCTCCGCCACCCCGATGGAACGGTGATCGATCTCGGGACATTAGGCGTCTACAAGGATAATCCAAAACCGGCGGACATTCCGGCAAGTCGCCCACCGGTTATTGCTGAACGAACCTTCGGTTTGGACGGCGTGCCTGTGAAAGCACTCCGCCAGCTGCGCAAGCGCGAGGCAATTGGAGACTGGAAAGTCACCGTGAGTGATACGGCTCAGGCCGACTCAGGAAAACTCCTGGAAATTGACCTCAAGGTTAAAACATACATTCCGTGAAAACGTATTTGATTGCCATTGGATCGAACATGGGCGACCGGCTGGACTTCATCCGGCAGGCCGCCAGTCTTGTTCAGGTGCAATGCGGAACAATTGCGGCCCGCTCGCACTTGTACGCCACAGAACCAGTTGGCGCGGCGGACCAAGAGTTTCTGAACGCAGCCTTCTCACTTGAATCCACTTTGAATCCTGAATCCCTGCTAAAAAAACTTTTGGATATTGAGGTTTCTCTTGGCCGGACCCGCGAAGTCCACTGGGGTAACCGGAGCATCGATCTGGATATCATCCTGGCAAAAGAATCTGATGGCCAGCCCATTCAGCAGAATTCAAAAGCTCTGACAATTCCGCACCCAAGGATGTTGGAACGGGATTTTGTCCTGTGCCCGGCAACGGATGTTGCACCCGATTGGACGCATCCAGTCAGTGAAAAAACCCTGTTAAATGAGCTCCGAAGCCGGTTCCCGAATCGCCTGCAACCGCTGGCGAATCTCGTTTTCTGAACCCGAGGGCATGTCTGCCACAATGCGGCCAGCATCGATGACCAGGATGCGGTCACAGGCCGCTAAAGTCTGGTATTTGTGTGCAATGATGAAACACGTGCAATCGACCAACAAACGTCGAATGGATTCCATGGCCTGATCTTCAAGTTTGCGATCAACGCTGGCCGTCGCCTCATCAAGAATCAAAATCCGCGGGCGCGTCACCAGGGCACGCGTCAGGGCAATGATTTGTTTCTCGCCCGAGCTGAAATTTTCGCCATCTGCCAGTACGACGGAATCCAATCCCAGGCGAAACCGGCCCGATCGATCGACGCGCATCAGTTCTGCAAGGCCACTTTCCTGACAGGCTGAATTGACGCCTTTCCAATCTTCAAAATCACCGCCTGTACCTGTATTGGGAAATGGAAATCCCAACAGGTTCTCCCGTAAGGTGCCACGGAACAATATTGCATCCTGAGTCGAAAAACTGATCTGCCGACGCAGGTATTCCTTGTCCCACTGGGCAAGGGGCACACCATCGATCACAACCTGTCCAGATTCTGGCTCATAAAGACCTGGAATCAGACTTACTAGTGATGTTTTACCGCTTCCCGTTCGCCCCACGATCCCAAGCCGCTCACCTGGACGAACATCAAACGAAATATTTTTCAGGACTGGTTTTCCGCTGCCATAACTCAGGTGAACTTCCCGGAATGAAACTGCGCCATTGATTCCCGCTCGCAATTTAACGTGATGTCCTTCGGGGTTTTCGCAGGACGGATCATCTTCATGATCAGAATTTGAAATTGATGCTGGCTCAACATTTCCCACCGAAAGCATTTCATGAACGCGCTCACCGGAAGACAATGCCTCCTGAATCACCTGAATTTCTTGAGTGATCGTGCGCACGGGTGTGCCGTAGCGTTCCGCCAGGCGCAAAAAAACTGCCAGCGTACCAATGGTCATACTTCCTGCAGCAACTTGGCTGCCGCCGCCGAAGATCACCCACCCCATCGGTACAGCACTGAAGAAAACAGCCGCTGGTCGAACTATACTGTTCCAGTGCAATACCTTCATTCCTGCATTGAATTGATCCCGCACAGCGGAAGATAACCGGCCATGAGCCCAGTCGTGAAGGCCGTACGTCCGCAAAACCGCAATACCGCTCACCAGTTCTGCAAAGAGGCTGTTCACGTGTGCCGATCGGCGCTTGAATATTCGCAACCAATGCCGCACCGGAGCATTGAGCGTGAAAACCAACACCAGTGCGGGCAGAGCCGCAAGGATGGTGATCCCGCCAAAACGCAGGTCAACGAGCAACAAGCCGGCAAATACCGTGATCATCTGGATCACCGCAATCAGCATCCGCGCCAAGGTTCCACCAAAGAAACCTTCGATGCCTTCAACATCGTTCGTGAGGCGCGTCAGGATACGGCCAATCGGCTGCTGGTCGAAATACGACATTGGTAACGCAGCCTGCTTGCCAATCAGGGCCATGCGGGCATCCAGCGCCACTTCGGTGGTAACCACGGCCAGGCGCCGGCGACCAAGATATTGCAAGGCCACTGCAAGAGCCTCAAACGCCAGGAAGACCAGACAATTGACCAGCGCGTCCTCCCATTGACGGGAAACCATGGCGTCAATTCCACTTCCCATCACCCAAGACGCAGCCGTTGCAAATACGGCGGCCACAAACAAGACGCTTGCCGCCTGAAGCATACCTGGTTTGGACTTTCCAGCGAGTTCCCACAACGCACGAATCCCAGGGGGGCCCTGAAGTGCAAGGGCCTTGGGTGTCTCTGAAGCCTTGCCGGCCTCAGGAATGCAGGGGTTGTGCATGGACGTCATTTTCTATTCCCATTTCATAGATGCGATCGCACGCCTCGAGAACTCCCGGTCGATGCGAAACCAGGATCACCGCACAGCCAATCAGTCTCCGACGCAAATTACTTAGAATTTTCTGCTCTGTTAATTCGTCCAGGGCCGACAACGGTGCATCCATGAGCATGACCGGTGATTCGCGCAGCAATGCCCGGGCAACGGTCAACCTTTGACGTTGGCCGCCAGAGAGATTGATGCCGCCCTCTTGCAGATAGGCATCCAATCCGCCGCGCATGGCGCGCACTTCGTCATCCAGCTCGACCGTTTGAAGGGCTTGCCACAAATCGGCGTCTGATGCGGCGCAACCGAGTTCAAGGTTCTCCCTGATGGTTCCCGAGAAGACAAATGGACGCTGGGGTTGCAACGTCACCGTCTGGGATTCGATCGTTCCCGAGGCATCTTCATGGATTCCCGCCAAAGTCGACAGCAGCATTGATTTCCCGCATCCGATGCGACCACGCAGGCCGAGCCATTCTCCCCGCGCAACCTCGAAAGTGATTGGACCAGCAGAGAAATGTTGCCCGGCGAATTCCGCGATGTGACTTTCGCTGGACCGGATCTTCAACCCCGTCACACGAACGGCAAGAGCCGCCCCCGGGTCGATGGACAATCTGGCAACTCCAGCGGAATCCGCGGCCTCAGGCCCATTCATGGTCACCTGCAGGACGCGCTCCAGGCTGGCCCGTCCCCGCTGTAATTCCGAGACAAGATCTGCAAGTTCAAAAAGCGGTGTCTGCAACATGGTCGCATAAGCAAAAAGGGCAAACATGCCGCCTGCCCCCATGCGACCGGCGTGAAGGTCCGACCACCCGGCAACCATGACGGCCGCAACGCAAACCAAACTCGCGCCAGAGGTTACGGGAAAAATCCGAAGCCCGGTTTTCAGTACACGCAACCGATCCCGCGCATAAATCCGTGCGCCGGTTTCAAGAACCTCACTCCAAAATCGTTCGGTCCCGCCGGCACGTTGAATCCTTTTGGCCGAAAGGTTTTGTGCCATGCGCCCAGAGAATGCTGCAAGGGTGGCTTGAGCCTTTTCGTGCTGGACGTACTCAAGGCGCGCCAGGCTCCGAACCAGGGCCGGTACCGCGACAATCACGATCAAACAAGCGAGTCCCGCACGCCAACTGATCCAGAACATTGAAGCAAAAGCGAAAACGGTAAAAAAGATGCAATCAAGCCAGAGAACCAAAGTGAAACCGAAAAGCATCCGGGCTTGATTGATGTCGGCACTGAAGCGGCTCATCAATTCGCCAAGGCTGCCCTCACGAAAGAATTGCAGAGGCATGGTGGTGATCTGATTCCAAAACTGGATTCGCAGCATCCGCCCTGATTCGTGGGTGGAGCGGGCCAGGGTCTGACGCCATCCGAGGCGACCCACAAAACCCGCAAAACCAACCAAGAAAAAACTCAAGGCCAGCCAGGTCAATCGGTCGCTCAAGCCGCCAGAACTTTCTCTGAGCTGGCTGTCCAACGAAAGGTAATCGATCGTCCACTGGGCAAATTTTGGGGTTAATACTTCCGTCACACTGGTCAAGAGAAGGCTGACAAGGCCTCCGGCATACAGCCATTTGTGCTGCATGATATAGCGCCGAAGAAATTGATTTGCCGGCAAGTTCATTCCATTTACTCTTTGCTGTCCACATCCGAGCCACGTTTCAGGGCAGACCACAGGGCCTTGTCACGTTCGGTTCGGGCCGATTCCCTGACGTCGGCCTGGCGGGCCTTTTCTGCAACCTTGTCTGCCTTGCGGGCGGCCTTGGCCTTTTCATAATCACGCTTGCGGGCGGCCTTCATTAATTCTTTGGTCGGCACACCTTCCGTATTGGCCTGATACGTTGTTTCCTCATTTAAGTCTGTCCGTGAATCGTTCAACTTGCTCATGGTTTCCTCGCAGAAATCTTTCCAAAAATCTTTTCTCGGGCCGTCGCCGTCGCGTCAACCGATTCCGGGTTCGCGATGGAAGACAAGTTCGCTACAACTTCGCCGCGCAGGATTTGTCCTACTGCGAGCTCCATTTTTTTACCACTACGCGTGTACGGTATTTCCAAAACCGGCAGGATCATTGCCGGCACATGTCGCGGACTCAGTTCCTTGCGTATCACTTGACGCAACTGGTCTTCAAAGTCCTTGTTCCAAATCTTTTCAGTGGTCACTTTGACGAGCAGAACCACCTCCTCGCCATCGCCCCGGTCGATGCCCACCGCCACCGAGTCGAGAACCCCATCCTGACGTTCCACCACGCGGTAGATCTCTGCCGTGCCAATGCGCACTCCCGCCGGATTCAGGGTCGCATCGGACCTGCCGTGAACGACAATTCCACCATGACTGGTGAACTCGACATAGTCACCGTGGCGCCACACTTCAGATGCGCCAAGGGATCCGTCGTGAAAATGGTCGAAATAAGCCTTGCCGTATTTTGCACCTGACGGATCATTCCAAAATCCGACTGGCATCGCGACAAAAGGCTTCGTGCAGACGAGCTCGCCCCGCCCTTCACGAACTGAATTTCCGTCGGCATCCCAGCAGGCAATGGCCATTCCAAGGCCCGGCCCCTGTATTTCGCCGGGATGCACGGGGATCATCGGATTGCCGAGCATGAAACACGAAATGATATCTGTTCCACCAGAGATGGACGCCACGTGCAGATCTTGGCCGGCTTCAGCATAAAGCCATTCGAACTGATCCGGCAGCAGTGGCGCCCCAGTGGAAAGGATCCATTTCAGGCGGGATAATCCGAAGTCCCTCTGCGGATGCACGCCGGCAGCCTTGCAAGTCGCAATATACTTCGGGCTGAGTCCAAACGCCGTCACGCCCTCGGACTCGACCATGCGCCACAGTGCATTGGCATCCGGCGCAACCGGTGAACCGTCATACAAAACCAGCCCGGCGCCGCAGGCCAGAGCCGACGCCATCCAGTTCCACATCATCCATCCGCAGGTCGTAAAAAACAGCAGCCGCGACGCAGGATCAAACTCAGCCACTCCCGGCCGACCGATGTTGCCATGCAGCAGGATTTCCTTTTTGTGCTGCAGAAGGGTTCCACCAACGCTGTGCACAATGCATTTTGGAACACCCGTGGTTCCCGAAGAGAAGAGGATGTAGAGGGGATCTTCGAAGGCGCAAGGCTCAAAGGTCAATGCATCTGGCTGTCCACACATGTTTGCTGGATTGATCCAATCGCTCCACCACGATTCACCCGCAACCTCGAGTTGTTCCTTGCCGGACCCTGCCAGATGGTCCACCCAGACAACGCTACGAAGGGTTTTGCCTGCTCGAAGTTGCTCCGCACACGCCCGGATTTTCACCGCACAATCAAAAGCCTTGCCACCATATACATAACGCTTCGTGGCAAACATCACCTTGGGCTCAATCTGCCCAAAACGATCGAGGATCGCCTGCCCCCCAAAATCGGGAGAGCACGAAGCCCAGACGGCACCAAGAGAAGCCGTAGCCAGCATGGCAACAATGGCTTCGGGCGTATTGGAAAGGACACCGCACACGCGATCGCCCTTCACGACTCCAGCAGCCTTCAGGGAAGCCTGGCACGCAGCAACTTGTTCACGCAACTCGGATGCATAGAGAAAACGCCTGCGGCTCCCCTCTGCATGAGACACGATCGTCTCCTGCAAACCAGGGCGGGGCAAAAGATTTTGCGCAAAGTTCAGGCGGGCACCAGGAAACCATTTTGCGCCGCGCATCTTGCCAGCCGGCGGTTCCTGGTAAATGACAGGCGAGGGCGGAGTCAGCCATAGGATTTTGGTAAAATCTGAAATCGCACCCCAGAAATCTCCGGGAGAATTGACGGACCATTCATAAAGGGGCGGCCACGAGTTCAAATCAAGGCCACTGCGTTCGCTGGCAAACGCCGCAAACGCATGCATGTTGGAAATTGGTGGCGCCGCCGATAACGCCGGGATTGGGGGGGATGAAGCCACGGGTGACAGGCTCTTTCTTATTTGCGCGGTGCTGTCCCGGCGGAACCTTCCAAACGGGACGCAATCTCGCGGATGCGAGCCATTCCACTCACGCCATTGCCATTGGCCTGCGTGGATTTTTTACCCGCTCCGACATCCTGCTTCACCAGACCGAGACGGGCAAGCCGGCATGCAACAAGATCTGGGGAACATCCAAAAAAATCGGCCAATTCAGCTACTTTTGCGCCCTTGGCCGCTGCGGCCTCCATCAGGCTTTTTGGCAAGAGGACCGCTGCTGCAAATTCGTCAGCAAGGTCCTCGGCTGCCGCCTCTTGCCTGGAACTGACCTTGATCCCTGCCGCTGAAGTACCCGACACATAGCGGGCGTATGGACAAACCAATTCACGAAAGCCGTGATCCTTGTATGTCCCGGCGGCGATTCCGCTTTGGACATGCAAAAGAAAATGGCCAAGCAAATGAGCCAACCGAAATTGACGGACATCTTTCATCAATCCAGCCGGAACCAGCGCGATGACTGAAAACTGGCCCTTTTCATCACGAACAAGCAAGTTGCCAGAGCAATCAAGGTCCAGGGCTTCCGATTCAACACCGATGGAATTCAATAATTCACTGATGTCGATCTTGGGACTTGTAAATCCAAATTGAGTGCGCACCAGGACAGCAAGTTTTTCTGTGTCCTTGGCCGCGGCACAGGCAGCAAGTTGCGGAAAGATGGCGATCATTTCATTCCCCCACCGGTGCCTTCGAAGAACACCGAGTCGCACGTCCATGAATCGTTACTTTATATTCTACCCGATTCCACGCGATCCATCTTGTTTCGCGACTGCAGAGGTAACTTCACAAATCGCGCAAAACCAATTTCAGGGTTTTCTTGTCGCACGTTTTTTGCCTTTTTTTCTATTCATTACGGATATTTACACCTTACCTCTCATGAGAATGCTGTTAATGGCCGAAAGATCTTCCTGAGAGTGTTTTACAGACACTGGATCCTGAGTGAGCTTCGTGGAATCGCGGGAGTGGTAGATGGCGAAACTAAAACTAGCTTTTAAAGAGCGCCGTTCCGAGGAACGTATGACCTTGACCGGTCTGATGCCGGGACGGCTGTTTTTGATTTCTTCAGATCGGACCCTGTCCGCACGGCCACTCGACGTGAGTGTTCATGGACTTGGTATCTTGATGGGGGAAAAGCTTCCCGATGGTACAGAAATAGGACTCGCCGTGGAGAAACGACATATCGTTAAAATGCGTGTGGCATGGAGCAAAGAGGACTTTGGAAAGCGGGATTTGTATCGTTATGGATTGGAATGTCTTGATACAAAACTAAACCTTGAAGACATTTTTTTGGCCACTGGATGTCTCAAATAGATTCTTTAACGAATAAAATATTCACATTCTGACCTCAAACAATTGATCATCCTTAAAAAATTCTGTAATAATATTCCTATGGGTCACCTTTAGATTGGTTGAACGCGATGGGAATGCATCCGTATTTCATTGACGAACAACCGCATTTAAACGAAGGAGAAATCGATGGCTGCGAAGAAGAAGACCGCGAAAAAGAAGGCTGCTAAGACCAAGAAGAAGGCCGCTAAAAAGGCCACCAAGAAGGCTAAGAAGCCGGCGAAGAAAAAAGTCGCCAAGAAGAAGTAATCTGGACCTCGGTCCGGGTTGCTGCCCTGCCTGGCGACGGGTAGGGCTTTTTTTTACCAAAATTCCGAGGCAAGCTCGGCAAAACAGTCATGAGCATGGATCGATTCCTGGTTCAGAACGTGAACCTTGAAGGCTTCAATCCCGGTCAAATTGGCCAACGATCCGGCAATGCCTCGGACAAGATCCTCAACGAATCCTGGATTATCGTAGGCGTGTTCCGTGACAAATTTTTCATCGGCTCGCTTTAAAATCGGATAAACCGGTGAGCTGGCATGAGACTCCACGACCTCGACCAACTTTTCCACCGCGGGCATCAGACTTGCAGACTCCCCGCTCGCGCGTAACGACACCGTCACGGTTGAACGCTGGTTATGTGCACCACGGTCAGAGATCGCCTTGGAACAAGGACAAAGTGATTTAACCGGCATTTTCAAAGTTAGAACGACCTTGGACGTGCCGTCTTCCGGCGCTCCATCACAGTCGACCTGCCAGGTCACTTGATGTGGATTCAAAGCGGATTTGCGCGAGACCGGCGCATAGACCCTGCGAAACCAGGTGAACTCCACTCCGCACCTGGCCCTGCTGGATTCCAATTGGCGCCGGATGAGATGGACAAATTCAACCATGCCCACAATTGAAACAGGACGATCACCAAGGGACTCTACCGTTTCCAGAAAGCGAGACATGTGAGCCCCCCGCTGATCTGCAGGAAGGCTGACCCCAAGAGTCCACTTTCCGCCGGCCCTGAAAACATCCCCTCCCAAATCAACGGTGATGGGATAATCCAATCCCGACACCCCAACATTTTGGATGGCGTGAGAACGCGTTATCGTTGATCCTTGAACGTCGATCATTTTTTAATAACCCGGGCTATAAGACGACCACCTTCATGGCACGACTACCCTCAAAAAGCAATGCGGACAGGCTGTTCTGGACTCAGAACCTGCTCCAAAATTTACCCTGCCGCGGCATTGCCATGTCCTGGCTGCGGCGGACCAAGCAAGGCCTCGGGGAAGCCATAATTGCCTTAGTGGCCATAGGGGTTTTCGGCAGCCTCTTCATTCACGTTTTCCGCGACATTTTTTCACCGGACATCGCGGCCCTTGCTCCGAATACGGTTCGTGGATCCGTTTCAGTGGCATGCCTGGTGGTTCTTGCGACCACATGCCTTTTGATGCGCCGGGTTTGTCAAAACGACGTGACTTTAGGGTGGCGGAATTTTTCCCTGCTGTCCGGACTGGCACCCAATCAGGCAGGAATCACTGATATTTTTTTTCGCGCAGCTCTGGCCATCTGCGCCGGAATCCTCACGGGAGGTCTGGTGATCCTCGTTGGTCAGGGCGCCCTAAAGGTTCCTCAAATCTGGATCATGGCGGCAACAACTGGATGCAGCCTGGTCGCAGCAATCACGGCTCCCCGCTATTTCACAGGCACTCGCGGCATTCGAGCCTTTCTAGGCTTTGTTACCTTTGATCTGGTCTCTCGAACTTGGACCGGCACCCGGACTTCACCCATCGCTATCATGATTCGTTGGCGCGGCGGTTTGCTGATGCGCCAACCGGCAACTTGGGCATTCTGGGGAGCTGCCCTTCTGGCAACCGGGGCGATGGCTGCTGCCTCAGCATTAAAAATCCCTGTCCCATTTGTCTCTGCCTTCGCCTGGCTCGCGGGATGGTTCATGGCCGTTTCAATTGCCTTCCAAGCAGCATCCGAAACAACCTCGATTCATTTTGAATACGCCCTGGGAATCACGCCGCGCCAGATTGCACGGAGCCACGCCGGCACCAGCTTCATGATTGCAGCGCTTTCGGCTTTCATTGCGGCTCTCGTTTGCATTTTGACCAACAGGACAGAGATGATTCCCACAACCATGGCTTCAGCGGCGATGGCACCATCGATGATTCCATTCCTGTTGTGGCAGATCGATGTTCGTCGCCCCCTCATTCAAATGCTGACCTGCCTGATGGCCAGTCTGTTTGTTGCAACCGCAATCATCGCGACAAAGGCAGCTTTTTTGCTCTGGCCAGCGGTGTTAGTCTTCTTGGCACAGGAACAAGGCAAGCGCCTTCATGCGATTGCCAGTGGCGAACGATCGGGGCCCTACACGTGATGCTGGTAACAAATCAATTGATTGCAGCGGCCGTTGAAAAGTCATTTCCTGACGGTGCCTCCGCCTTCAAATTGGGCCCTATCGACCTTGAACTGCAAGGTGGAACAAGCCTCGCCGTCGTCGGACCAAACGGCAGCGGCAAGAGCACGTTGTTTCAAATTCTGACCGGCAATCTTAATGCGACAGCCGGCAAGGTCATGCTCTCTGGTCACTTGATTTCAGAATCCAGAAAATCGATCGGTTATTTGCCGCAACACAACCTGCTCCCCCTCTGGGCAACACCGGATGAACTTTGCCGTTACAGCGCGGGAATGCTGGCCAGCAGCCCCGGTGCAGCCAACAATGCACTCGCCTACTGGGATTGCCTTGAATTTTCACACCGCCCCATTGGCATGCTGTCCTCAGGGATGCGAAAACGCGTCGGTTTGGCCATCGCAACCCTGCACAATCCCCGCCTTCTCGTTCTCGATGAACCATTCGAGGCCCTGGACCTTGGGCATATTGCGGCCCTGCGCCAGGAAATCCAGCGTCGCTCGGCCGCAGGGGATATCACTATTTTCGCAACCCATATCGCATCGTTCGCTGCTGAACTGGGAACGGCAGGTTATTTTGTTCACAACGGAACGGGCACCTTGATTCCTTGGCCCGAATCAAAATCCGCGCGCGAGGAATTTCTCGAGCAAAAATTCGCCGGGGTTGCCCCGCCGCCATCGGCATTTTTACACGCGGGTGCCGCGCCATGAGCAATGGCAATGGCATTGCCCTGGCCAGGTTCGCACGACGCTATGCCAAGCCTCTATGGCCCTGGTATGCGTGGGGTTTTGTTGCCCTTGCCGCCACCAACTTGATCACCCTTGAAATTCCACAGCTGGCGAAGGCCGTCATCAATTCCATCAGCAACGCCGCGGGCCAACAGCGGATTGACCCAGAACTTGCGCGGATTGCAATTTTGATCATGGGTCTCGGTCTGCTTCAGATCTTGATCCGCTCGCTTTCACGAATTCTTATTTTCTGGCCGGGCCGGTCCATTGAAGCCAATTCACGGACCGACTCCTTCAACCATCTGTTGAGATTGCCGCAACAAGCACTCTTGCACTTTGGCATGGGGGATCTGATCTCGCGCCTTGCGAATGACATCGGGCAGCTACGTGTTTTTTTCGCTTTCGGCCTGTTGCAAGTGCTCAACCTTTGCTTTCTGTCGGCCTTCATCATCAGCCGCATGCTCACGATCCACGTCGGATTGACGATTGCATGCATCGCACCACTTTCATTGATGCTCGTCATCACCCGTTATGCCATGCCAAAAATGCAGGAATTTTCGCGACAGAATCAAGAAGCCACCGGGCGCCTGACCAACAAGGTCACCGAAGCCTTTGTCAATGTCCACGTCGTCCAGCAGAGCGGCGCCGAAGAATCCTTTCTGGACCGCACTCGCTCGGAAAACGAGGCCGTTTATGAATCAAACATGCGCCTTGTTTTCATCCGAAATGCCGTGTTCCCCTTGATGAGCTGCCTCGCTTCCATTGGCCAAATGACGGTGATTTTTTATGGCGGTTACGAGGCCATCCATCACCGCCTTTCCGTCGGAGACATCCTTGCCTTCAACGTCTACATCGGGTTTCTAAGTTTCCCGCTGACTGCCGTCGGCATGATCGTTTCCATGTACGAACGCGCCAAGACCGCCGTCACCAGACTTGGCGAAATTGAAAATCATGCTGGCGAATCTTCCCTGCTTTCAGACGCTCCCGTCACGCACCCGGCGGGATCTGGTCCGCAGGCCATCTTGTCTGTTCGAAACCTCAACTTCACCTACCAAAACCTTGGAGCCCCGGATGGTCCGAGCCGGTTCTCCCTGAATGGAATTACATTTGACCTGCCACCCCGCGCCCGACTCGGCATTGCAGGCCCCGTGGGCAGCGGTAAGACGACTTTGCTGCAGCTCCTCGTCCGCCTCTATGACCCTGCTGCGGGAACGATCTTCCTGCGCGGCCGCGACATCCTGAGCCTCGATCCATTTGAACTCCGCCGCACCTGCGGCATGGCCTCCCAGACCGTTCACCTGTTTTCAGACACCGTCGAGAACAACCTGCGTTTTGGAATCGACCGCCCGGTTTCGCAAGATGATATCCGTCGCGCTGCCGCCGAGGCGATGATCCTTGATGAAATCGAAAGGCTACCGCAAGGATTTCAGACTGAAATTGGCGAAAAGGGAATCCGCCTGTCCGGCGGTCAAAAGCAGCGTCTGGCCCTGGCCCGGCTGTTTCTTCGCAATTTCGACGTGATGATCCTTGATGATGTGCTGTCCGCAGTGGATCAGTTGACTGAGGTCCACCTCATCAAGACTTTGGAAAAAAAGGGGTGCGCCATCATCGTCGCCAGCCATCGTCCTTCGGTCCTGAAGGCCTGCGACCAAATCATCGTCCTCGAATCTGGCAGAATCAAAGCGGCTGGAACGTGGAGCGAAATTGGCCACCTCACTGGAGCCTCCGAATCTAATGTTCCAAAGGAATCCCCGGAGAGTGGGTCGTGATTCAACAACTCATCGCACGAGTCACGCTCCTTGCAAAATTTGGACGCCCCGAAAGAACCGTTGCGGGTGATCTTGGTTTCGGCCTTTCGGTGCTGGTGACGGTTGCTTTTCTGGTCCTGGGCACCGTGAATTTCTTCTATTCCTACAACCGTGACCTTCAAAACCTGGACGGCAAGGCCGGTGAACTGATCCAAAGTGCTACCGAAGTTTTGGCCAGCCCGGTTTGGAACATCGACGACCGCGAGATCCAACGCATCATCGGAGTCTTTCTACAGTCCGATATCATTACCGCCGCAAAACTTCTCGATGAACGCGGTCAGGTCATGCTGGAACGGTGGAAAAGCCATGAGACCCCACGAATCACCTTGACCAGGCCGGTTGAACGCAACGGGGCCGTCATCGGACAATTGACCCTTCTGTTCACTGACGCCGCCATCCGGGACAAGCAAGCAGGCACCATTGCCTTTCTTGGCATCGCACTTGCCTTGGCCATCACCGCGGTCAACCTGGGTACCCGCAGGCTGATGCAGCGGTACTTGCGTGATCCTCTGGACCGCCTCATCCGCGGACTCGACGTGATTGCCGGTGGTGATTACCGCTTCCAACTCCCCGATGCGACGCAGGAAGAGGTCCACCGCATCAACAAAAGCGTCAATTCTATGGCACGTGAATTGTCGGCACGGGAAACAGCCCTTCAGGATAACCGGCAACGACTTGAGATCCTGAATTCGGCCATCATGGAAATCTTCTCGGGCCACGATACCCAAAGCCTCATTGATCAGGCGCTGCGCAGCACCATGAGGCTCACCAACGCTCAATCCGCAGCCTTCGTTCCTGCGGATGATCCGGCGGAAACCCCCCATCCACGCCTTCTCGCCAACGGTCACATGATCGATCTGCAACCTGCACTGGCCCTCACGGCGATTGAGCAAAACTTCTCTGAACTACCCAAGTCGTGCGTCCACCGATTCCCACTTAAATCCCGACACCGGCATGTCGGCGATTTCCTGCTCGGTTTCGATGCGCCCTTGGAGCCGCAAGTCCACGCCCTCATGAAATCCCTGACATCCCTTGCAACAGTTGCGTTGATCCGACAGTCGTTTATCCGCGAATCCGCTTTCATGACGGCAGAACTCAAGGTCGCCGAAAGCGTCCAGCGGGCTACCTTGCCTGGTCAAAAACTTTCGCGCCTGCGGGCCGACGTCGGCTTCCATTATGAACCCGTTCTTCGGGTTGGAGGAGACTGGACCAATATCATCGAACACACGGACGAAAAGGCGCTCTACGTTCTCATGGGAGACGTTACAGGGCATGGAATTGCCCAGAGCATGATCACGGCGGCGGTGAGTGGTGCCCTTGAAAGTTTGCAAGGGCTGATGGCGATGGGTGGCGCTAATACTGGCCAGAAACCATCTGATATCCTGCAATTGATCTCTCGCATCGTTGATAAGGTCGGCGGTGACAGCAACATGCAAATGACCTGCGTCGCGGTCAAACTTGATTTCCGCAATCACACCGTCACCGTCGCCAATGCCGGGCATCAGTTTCCGATCCTCCTAGAGCCAGCAAAATCTAATCGATTGAAAGTCCGCGCCCTGACCGGTGGCCTGCTTCCGATCCTTGGCATGAATTTAACTTTTTCCGGGCGCAGGCCAATGCCCGCCAAAGATGCCGTATTTCCATTTCCTGCCGGCTCTCGTCTTGTCCTGTTCACCGACGGCCTGGTTGATGCACGCTCAAGTGCAGGCAAAACATTTCACCGCCAATTCATCCGGCAAATTTCAAAAATCGAACCTGAAATCAACAGCGCGACGATCACCAGTGAAATCATTTCTGCCTTTCGCAAACACACAAGGGGTGGCAGCGTCAAAGACGACGTCTGCCTGCTAGTCCTCGGCTCGACCGCCTCAGCTGATACAACTGAACCAACAGACCAGGCGGACCCAGCATGATCCGTGATCTTGGAAAATTGTGGCCGTGGCTGCGTGAATACCGGCGCCTGGTGATCCTTGCCGTCGTTTTAGTCCCATTTATTTCGGCCATGCAAGCGTCCCTACCCCTGATCCTGCGGGCAACGATCGATCACGGGATCATTCCGGGAGATACGCACTACCTTGCCTGGATGGGAGTTGCCTACCTCACAGCAGTGTTCTTTGAATACGCAGCGCGCACGGGACAAACCCTGACAGCCGCATGGGCCGTGCACCGGATGATTCGCGCAATGCGAGAGTCTGTGATCCGCCATGTGCTCGGACTTTCTGCCAGCTTTCACGACCGGTCCATGTCAGGAGCGCTCGTCACGCGGGCAACGAGCGAATTCGAGAACCTCAGTGAATCGCTCAACCAGGGAGTGTTGACTTCCATTGTTGACCTGGCAGTCTTGACGGGGTGCATGGCAGGGATGTTGATCCTGGATTGGCGCCTTGCCTTGACTGCCTTTCTCATGCTTCCCGTTTTGATTTTGGTCGTGCGTGGATTTTCGAGTGGCCTGCGCGAGGCCATGCTCTCGGCTCGCAAACATCTGGCGGCCTTGAATGCCTACACGCAAGAATGTCTGTATGGCGCGGCAACCGTCAAACTTCTCAACGCCGCTCCGGATGCGACCAAGCGTTATGAAAACCTCAGTGAAACCTATCGCAATGCCCAGATGCGCAGTGTTGTCCTGGACGCCGTGATGTTCGCCGTTCTGGATGGGTTTTCCGCAATGACCACAGGTCTGGTTTTATGGCTAGCCATCCGCCATCTGGCCCCGGATTCCACGGTTGCAACCGGAGCCTCGGCTGCGCTCTCAGCAGGTGTGCTGGTTGCCTTCGTCCAATACGTCCAGCAGATGTTTGAACCGCTGAAACAATTGGGCAACAAAATGGCAATGCTGCAAGGCGCCTTCACTTCCATCGACCGCATTTTTGGGTTGCTTGAAACCAAAGAAATCATTGGTGGTGATTCCACCTTCGAATTGCGCAAAGGTAACGTGTCCTTCAAAAACGTGGCCTTTTCTTATGGAAAAAGGGACGTCCTTCACAATGTTAGTTTTGAACTGCCGGCCGGAAAAAGTATGGCACTCGTTGGACCGACGGGCTCCGGCAAGTCGACCATCGTCAAGCTTTTAGCGCGACTCTACGAAGGCTACCGCGGCAGCATCACGATCGATGGGGTTGAAATTTCAGGAATCAGTCCAACCGCCCTGCGCCGAAACGTAGCCATCGTCCCGCAGGACATTGCGCTCTTTGACGGGACCTTGCGCTTCAATATTTCCCTGGACCGCAGTGGCATCACCGAGGCCGCCATCATGCAAGCCCTGGATGCCGTATCCGCCGCTGATTTCATCATGAACCTTCCGGGTGGACTCGATTTCAACATTCGGGAGCAGGGCGCCAATCTGTCTCACGGCCAACGGCAATTGATTGTTTTTGCGAGAGCCCTTGCCACAAATCCATCACTGATCATTCTGGACGAGGCCACATCGAGCATCGATCCGGAATCAGAACGTCGGGTGCAAGGGGCCATCGACGCCATGATGCACAACCGCACGGTCATCGTGATCGCCCACCGCCTTTCAACGGTGGAGCGATGCAGCCAGATACTGGTTATCAAGAATGGTCAGGTGGCAGAGCGGGGAAATCATGACGAGTTGATGGCAGCGGGCGGTTTGTATCGCACACTGCACGATCAACCCGGTGCTTTCACAGCCACATGATCACCAATGGATCAAAGGTCGCGGTAAGTGATTGTGCCCAGGTAATCCATCTTCCCGACTTCAACGCCACTGTGACGCAGGATCGAATAGGCCGTGGCCACGTGGAAATAGAAATTGGGAATCGCGTGCTGCATGAGAAACTCGTCCCCCGGCAGATACTTTCCTTCACGCCTTGGATTGAGGGTCTTTTTTGATTCCCAACCTTTGAAAGCCTCTGGCTTGACGGTGGAAAGAAATTCCAGAGTGTTGCGAATCCGCTGCTGCAACTCGGCCAACGTTGTTTCAGTGTCTTCAAACTTCGGGGCATCAATGCCCGTCAGGCGAGCCGCGCCAAATTTTGCTGTGTCACAGGCAACCTGAACCTGACGAGTGAAATTGAATTGATCTGGCGCAAGCCTGGCATTCATCAAATTCACAGAATCAAACTTCTTTTGATCCGCAAACTTTTGAGCCTTGTCCAAAATATTGGAAAGGTTTGTCAGCATTTTCGAAAACTGGGCAAAGGTTTCAACGATCATGAGATATCCCTATCTGCGAAACAGTGTTCGCCATTCTGCAATCGATTTTGCATTTAAATATGGGTTTGTTTTTAGAAGTTCGCCGACCGGCGCAGAGTTTTTGGGATCGTAATGATGCCCGGGATAAACAATGGTTTCCGGCGGAAGTTTGGCGAGCTTGGTCGACAGGCTGTCAAACAATTGCTCGGAATTCCCTCCCGGCAAATCGACACGGCCGCATCCCGAAAGAAACAGGGTGTCGCCCGACACGAGGGCACCATCACACAAAAAACACTGGCTCCCCGGAGTGTGACCAGGAGTGTGGATCATGGTGATCTTGCGATCTCCGATTTGAACCACGTCCCCGCTGCGGCAGGGCTTGAAGTCAGAGCGGCTGAGCCCTGTGATCTTCTGGACACCTTCCAGTTCGTCCGCCTGAACGTACACCGGAACAGGCTTGCGACCGACGAGTTCCGCGACACCTTCGATGTCGTGACCCCAAAGGTGCCCGCCGCAATGATCTGGATGGTAATGAGTGATGAGGCAGCCCGAGATGTTCATCCCGTCTGCGGAGGCTGCGTCTTCGATCGCCTGGATGTCCCAGGCGGGATCGATGACAAAACATTCCCGGGAGGCCTTGCTACCAATGAGGTAGACAAAGTTCTCCATCGGCCCAAGCAAGAGCTGCTTTAGGTATAAATCGGAGTGTTGCGGAGCCAACGTCAATTACTTGATTTTGGCTTCTTTGAACACGACATGCTTGCGCACGACTGGATCAAACTTTTTCAGTTCAAGCTTGTCCTTACCCTTCTTCTTGGTGGTCGTGTAGAAGTAGCCAGTTTCAGCGGTGGAAACGAGCTTGATGATGTCACGTGCTCTTGAGCGGGCCATGGTAATCCCCTGGACAGATAACAAACTGAATACAAAAACAGGGGTCAGGTATTACCACCGCATCCGGCTCGAAGGCAACAACAGGATTACCTGAGGAGCCCCCTCCCTAGCCCAACGCTTGAATGATCCCCTTGATGTAGCCCTGGGCATAGGCAAAGGCCTGGAGCCCTTTCAAATCATCTTTGTGATGAGGCACATGGTCCGGCATCAGCATTCCACGATACCCCCGGGCCTTCAAGACGCGGGCCACAGCCACCATGTCCACGTCCCCCTCGTCCGGAAAAACCTCCATGAAATCGCCGCGATGCCCCCGAATATTCCGGTAATGAATGTTGAAAATCCGCTCCCGGCTGGCAAACCAATCGACCACGTCCAGGATTTCACGGCCCGGATCCTTCAGCATTTCGGAAACCGTACCCACACAGAAGTTCAGCCCATGGTAGGGACTTGGACTGATCCCGACGAAACGCTTCAGGCCATCAACGGTGCCGAGGACATTGTCGATCCCGAAAAGGCCTCCAGGCGGCGTTCCCGGGTCCTGGGGATGGCAGGCGGCCCGGACTTTGGCAGACTCACAGGTCGGCATGATGGCATTCACAAAGTATTCGATTCGCTTCCAAAATTCGGCCTCCGTCACCCGCCCGGCCACGGTCATTTGCGCCCTCTTGGCCGCCGAAACATCGGCCTCGCGCCAAGTGCTGTACGTGCTGCCGCCGCGCCCCGGGCTTTCACCCGTGCGCATGACCCCGAGCAGGCTCATGTTGTATTTAACTGCCGGAATACCGACCTTGCCGCAGGCCTCAATGGTTTTGCAGGCGTCTGCGATGTCTCGCTCACGATCGGGACTTTTCGCCAGCATGATCCCCGGCCTGCTCTCGTGGTCAACATGGCTGGAGGTTAAAAACTGCAGTGGGATCATCGCCAGGTTGATCCCGTGACGCACGCAAAGGTCCCGGCATTTGGCCAGGTCACTTTCTGAATAGTAGCCCTTGTCTCCTTCATCATCTGGCGAGCCACAAATATCAGTCACACCATGCCGCTTGAAAAAATCAAGCATGGCCGGGGTCGTTGGACCCTGCTGCGTGCCGCAGCGAAGGTCTGCCTTCAATGCGACGTTGGATTTTTTCGTTTGTGCACGAGGTGCGGCATTTGCTGCTTCTGCCACAACGCCTGGCCCAAACAAGGTCAATCCCGCAACGGCTTTGATCGTCCCCAAAAGCATCTCACGCCGGCTTGTGCCAGTGACGTTGCCATCATCTTTTTGCATTGAAATCTCCGCTAATTGCCAGCCGCTGAATCGGGCCAGGTACACCTGCTTGTATCGCCAGTGTAACTTGAGTCGGCGGAATAAATACAGTAGCTAAAAAGTTTCTTTCCGATGGTTTTTTTGCATTCATTTTCGATGAGCGGCTGCGTGTCCATCTGGATATAAAACACACCCAATCCTTTCCACTCGCCACACCCGATGATGATGCCCCCTTCGTTTATTTTCTGCTGAATCGTTTCATCTGGCTCTGCATACCCTTTGGACTGCGCCAAAGCCGTCGCAGCCGCCAAAGATTCGCAACCAGTTTTGATCATCTGAATGTTCGAGCATTTGATGCCCTTCGTATCAATCAAGCGCCCGCTGCTCCAACAATTCGCCAGATCAGCAGGCAAACTGACCGAAACCTCTTCCACGCCTCCCGGACATTTTGGTGGAGGCAAGCTGGCTTGTTTGCCTTCGCCTTTGAAATTGGCACCCGTACAGCCAATCGCAATCAGGAGGCTCACGGGACTCATCAAGCCCACAAATCTCGACAGCCTCGTAAGCAACATAATGTTTTTTATACGACGCTTTGGGCCCACGAACCCTCC
>CAMBEK010000009.1 GCA_945865565.1 Pseudobacteriovorax antillogorgiicola
GTAGATGAAAAATGCGCAGAACCATCGAAGGCCAGTCGCTATATTCCCGCAGCGTTGCGCCGGGCTGTAGCGCAGCGGGATGGATACCGATGCAGCTATGTTCCTCTTGTTACCTCCATTGACGGCGTTGACGGCGTTGACGGCGTTGACGGCGTTGACGGCGTTGAATTCAACGATGCCAACGTAAATGGCGCGGGAAAAATGCTGATTGGAAATTCTGAGGCGAAGCGCTGTGAGGCCATCCACCGCCTTGAGTTTGATCACGTTACGCCGCGGGCGTTTGGAGGACAAAACACCTTGGGGAATTTGCGCCTTCTGTGTCGCGCCCATAATAATTTGGCGGCGAAAGACGCGATGGGAAAAGAATTTATCGAATCGCAGTTTGCGCGAGGCTGACCCCTGTGGATACTTCGGCAAAAGGCCGTCTAGTGGGGGGCCGCCTGATGAGGATCGAATGACCGCGCAGGATCGCGGAGGACCATCGGTTAAGGAACGAAAGATGGCGCAGAGTGCTCGTTGGGATGGGTAGGGGGACTTTCCGCGGAAAGTCGAGAATCAGTCCTACTGAGACGAAGCCGAAAAATCCTGTTCCGCGGCGGAGAAGAAAGGATTCTTCGGCCTTTGGCCTCAGAATGACGGATTAGGAAAGGATTCTTCGCTGCGCTCAGGATGACGGGGTGTGGTTCAGGATGACTGGGGAAGAGAGGATCCTTCGCTGCGCTCAGGATGACGGCGAGGAGATCAGGCGGGCGGGGAGGCCTCAAGGCGCAGGAGTTCATCGCCCGAGGAGACGCTCGCTCCGACCTTCACGGTGACGGATGTGATTTTCACACGAGCAGGGGCCAGGATGCGGTTTTCCATTTTCATGGCCTCGATCACAAGCAGCAGGGTGCCTTCTTCGACGACCGTGCCTTCAGTGGCGCTGATGCTTAAAACTTTGCCTGTGATTTGAGAGCGCAAGACGGGACTTCGAAGCCCCTTGTCCTTGCGCTTGTTCTTACTCCCACCATTTTCTGCGGATCCAGATGCTGCGCCCATTCCAGGAATGAATTTAGCTGCCGCAGCCTTGATGCTGCTCGACGTGCTGCTCGATGATTTCTCTCCACTAACCGCTGGTAAAAAACATTCGATGTCGCATGTGGCCTCTGCCTCGCCTGCGAACCTTGTGACGCGCATCGTGCGGACCGGAATAGAATGTTCGACCATGGAATGTTCGATCATGGTATGTTCGATTTTTGACGGATCCAGTGCCGACAAGCTTAAAACGGAATTCACACGGCTCCAGCGGGCCATATATCCACGACCATCAACCGTGACATGAAAAGGCTGACCGTCGGCCAGATGATCAGGCATCTCGACCACGAGGGGCTCGGTACCTTTTTGATCCAGCTGGATTTGAATTTTCACGGTGTCTCCTGATGTCTTATGGCGACGCCCTCAAGGGTCGCGCAGAATTCTAGCTTCTGAAATTTCGCAGAGCGGCAAAGCGCGCCGCGTCCGCCCAACGGCTGCCAACCTCTTTGGATGCTTTTTCCTTTTGCGATGGCGTTGCGTCGGACGTCATCATGAATCCGATGGCGGCCAAGATGGCAGCCGCGTCACTGCCAAGGTTGCTGGCTGAATTTCTCTCAAAAAAAGCGTCAAACCAGGACTGTTCTTCCTCGAGAAATTTCGTCGTCACGTCGCCTTTGATAAAGGCCGGGTGTTGGAGCAAGGCCTCATGAAACTTCGCAGTGGTGGGCACGCCCGATACCTGAAGTTCCGCGAGGCAGCGTTGAGCGCGCGCCATGACTTCCTCTCGCGTCGCACCCGTCACAATCATTTTCGCAACCATCGAGTCATACTCGGACGGGATGGTGTAGCCAGGATACATGTGGCTGTCGATCCGGACGTTTGGGCCAGCGGGAAATACCAGTTGTGCCACGCGGCCCGGGGCCGGAGCAAATCCCTTCGCCGGATCTTCTGCGTTGATGCGCAGTTCCATGGCGCAACCGCGAAGGACAATGTCTTTTTGGGTGAAAGGCAATTTTTCGCCGCAGGCGACCAAAATCTGCTGACGGATCAAGTCCACGCCGGTGATGCTTTCCGTTACCGGGTGTTCGACTTGAATGCGCGTGTTCATCTCCATGAAGTAAATTTTTTCAGGAGAATCACAGATAAATTCAATGGTGCCGGCATTGCTGTAGCCCGCCGCCTTTGCGGCCTTCACGGCAGTGGCGCCAAGGGTGTCACGTTGGGCCTGATTTAAAAAGGGACTGGGGGCCTCTTCGACCAGTTTTTGATGGCGGCGTTGGATGGAACAATCGCGCTCGAACAAGTGAACGCCGTTGCCATGTTCGTCAAACAAGACTTGAATTTCAATGTGGCGCGGGCGTTCTATGTAGCGCTCACAAAAAACAGCCGGGTTGCCAAACCAGGCCAGAGCCTCGCGCTGGCAAGCGGTCAAAGCTGGTGCGATTTCGTCATCGCGGCGGACGACGCGCATTCCACGGCCACCGCCGCCGGCAGCCGCCTTTAAAATTAGTGGGTAGCCAATCTGGCCGGCAATGGATTTGATTTCTTCGGGCGACTCAAGTGGTTGATCCGACCCGGGAACTACCGGAACTCCGGTTTTCTTCATCAGGGTTTTTGCGGCAATCTTGTCGCCCATGAGGCGCATGGCGGCTGGCGATGGACCAATGAACTTCGCCCCCGCGGCGGCGACGGCTTCTGCAAATTCAGCATTTTCAGACAGAAAACCATAGCCAGGGTGGACCGCGTCGGCGCCCGACGTTTTGATGGCCGCAACCAGTGCTGGCACGTTCAAGTAGGTATCGGTGGACAGGCGTCCCGGCAAACGAATGGCCATGTCGGCCAGACGAACATGCATGCTGCTTTCATCGGCGTCGGAATATACGGCGACGCTTTGAATGCCGAGTTCTTTTAAGGCGCGGATGACGCGAACCGCAATTTCGCCGCGGTTCGCGATCAGGACGCGTTTAAAGCGGGATGTTGCCATGCTTGCGCTCCGGTCCCCGTTCACGTTTGCCGCGACAGGCCCGCAAGCCTGCGATGATTTGCCCGCGGGTTTCTTCGGGCAGAATCACGGCGTCGATGTAGCCTTTGGCGGCTGCAATATAAGGGTTGGCAAATTTTTCCGCGTATTCCTGCGCAAGTTCCTGGCGGCGCGCGTCGGGATTTTTTGCTGCAGTGATCTCGCCACGGAAGATGATGTTGCAGGCCCCTTGGGCGCCCATCACGGCAATTTCAGCGGTCGGCCAAGCTAGATTAACATCGGCGCCAATGTGCTTGCTGCTCATGACGTCGTAGGCGCCGCCGTAAGCCTTGCGGGTGATCACCGTCAACTTCGGAACGGTGGCCTCGCAGTACGCGTAAAGAAGTTTCGCGCCGTGGCGGATGATTCCATTTTTCTCCTGGTCGCTGCCCGGAAGAAATCCAGGGACATCGACCAGCGTCACAACGGGGATGTTGAAGGCGTCGCAAAACCGGACAAACCGCGCGCCCTTCACCGAACTGTTGATGTCCAGCACGCCGGCCAGATGGGCGGGGTTGTTGGCGACGATGCCAACCACTTGACCTTCAAATCGTCCGAAGCCCGTAATGATATGCGGCGCGAAATTCTTTTTTATTTCAGTGAAAGATTCCGGATCGACGATTCCGTGAATCACTTCCAGCATCGAGTAAGGTTGATTCGGGTTTGCAGGGATCACGCTGGCAAGTTTCTTTGCGTTGGCCTCGATCTGGCTGTGCCATTCTGGATTTTCTGATGGTGACGGTGTCGCGGTCACGGGCGAGCCATCCAGATTGTTTGACGGCAAATAGGCCAGGAAATGACGAATTCCTTCCAGTGCCTCGGCGTCATTTGAATACTGCCCATCGGCCACGCCACTTAGCGCCGTGTGCGTGTGGGCGCCGCCAAGATCATCAAACGAGATCTGTTCGCCGGTGACGGTCTTGATGACGTCCGGGCCAGTGATAAACATGTGGCTGGTTTGATCCACCATGAAAACAAAGTCGGTCATGGCGGGTGAGTAAACGGCACCACCGGCACAGGGGCCCATGATGACCGAGATCTGCGGAATGACGCCCGACGATTTTACGTTGCGCAGGAATATTTCAGCGTATCCGCCCAGGCTTGCGACGCCTTCTTGGATCCTGGCGCCACCCGAGTCGTTGATGCCGATCACAGGAGCGCCGTTCTTGACGGCGAGGTCCATGATCTTGCAAACCTTGCGCGACACGGTGGCCGACAGGCTGCCGCCAAAGACGGTGAAGTCCTGGGAGAAAACGTAAATCACCCGGCCCTGGACGGTGCCGTGGCCAGTGACGACGCCGTCCCCAAGGATCTTTTTTTCGTCCATGCCAAAATCCTGGCAATCGTGAGTGGCAAAGGCGTCGAGTTCAACAAAGCTGCCGGCATCGAGCAGGACTTCAATCCTTTCGCGTGCGGTCAACTTGCCCTTGCTGCGATGGGCTGCCAGACGTTCCGGGCCGCCGCCCATGCGTGATTCTTCGCGCATGGAAAGGAGTCTTGCGCGTGGGTCGAGCTTATTGTGATCTTTCGGGAGATCCGGATTGCCTTTTGCTTTCGACATCGTTTCGTTTGCCATGGGCTGTATCCCTATATGTAGAGCACAAGAAACAAGAGGATCAGTCGAGCACCAATCGGCCCGGGTAGTCGCGCCAGAAGTCTTGAGTCAAAGCCCGTTTTATTGGTTCATTCCAGTCGGGGGCTTTCAAATTGGCAGATTTCTCCGGTAAGGCCCTTGCCGTTTCGATCCCGCTTTTGCTGCGTGCCCAAATTAATTTTCCCGTGGACGTATCAACGAGCCACATTGAAAAATGGACCGATCGAGACAGGGCGATCAATCCGCGGTCGTTGCCGCGATTGTCGGCAGCAGCGACCAGAATCGGAATCAAGACTGCGTCGGCGTGCTTTTGCACGTCGCTGAACCGGGCAAGCCACATTTGCCAGGCGGCGTTGCCCTGAAGTGCGTCGGCATAAAGGTCCGCCACTCCGGAGCACATTGGTTTATCCCTGGTGATGCAACGAGGCTTTGAAGTCGCGTCCAAAACGATTCCGAATCCTTCGGAAATCGCCGTCGGCCATTTGGCCTGGTCGAGAAGTTTGTCGACGACCTTTGGGGAAAATCCGCGCATGTAGGGTTGCGCGCGAAATCCATCCATCACCGATTCGTCCATCCTATCGCATAAGATTTTGCGATCGGCGGGAGTGAGTTCGACGTAGCGCCAGGTTTGGCAGGGCAAGACCGCGGTTCGGGCCGGGATGTGGCTGGCAAATTCCTGCTGTAGGCCCTCAGAGGTTTTTTGATAGAGCGGGATGCAGGATGCTACAGGCAGTAGAGGCAATAGAGCCAGGGCGACTAGCAATGCAGCTCGAATGTTGCGAAGTGCGCTCACTGATTTTTCCGCTGATTTCTTTGGTGGCGAAGGTGTTCCAGTTGGCCTTCCCAGGAACGCAGTTGCTGACACGCCCACGATGACAACAGCGCAATGCGCTGACGCTCGGGCAACAGGTAACGCTCGTCGCCCAGTTCAAGGCGGGCCTTGCGCGTCAACTGGCTCAAGGTGACGGCGGCAGACACTGAAATATTCAGGCTCTCGACCAGTCCGACCATGGGAATCGAAAACGGAATGTCGATGTGCTCGCGCCATTCTTTTGCGACCCCTTCGTGTTCGTTGCCAAATACAACGGCAATGGGACGATCGACGGGCAGGTCAAACATCGATATTTTTGCGTCTGGATATCCAGCGGCCAGGACAAAACCCTGATTGCGCAAGTCCGCAACACATCCCGCAATGGTGTCGTGCTTTTGAATTTGCAACCATTCGGCGACGCCTTTTGCGACGGTGGACGGCTCAAATTTTTCCTTCAGGCAAACCACGTCGACACGCGCCACACCAAAGGCTTCTGCCGATCGCAAACACGCCGATATGTTGTGCGGATGATGGATGTCCTGGACCACGAGCCGGATTTGGCCCGTGCGGTTTTCAGCCGCGCGGACGAGGCGCGCACGCCGCGACTCGGTCATGGACGGGGAGAGCAGTTCCCAGGCGTCTTCCGGGTACTCAGCGGTCATGGATTAAGCCTCGGATCCGGCGGTGACGTTTTCATGTTGCTCAGTCCGCTCTGGACTCGATGGAAATTGCTCGTGATCGACTTCGACCAGCGACTTTCCAATGGAGGCGAGGGCACCACCGACGAGCTCCCCAAGGGACATCTTTTTGATGTGCTCGGCGGGCAGGATGGCTTGGTGGTTCAAAGTCCACGTGGACAAGTCTTTTAGGGCATGTTCCCAGTTGGTGCTGCGCTCTTCGGCCATGATCTTCAGGCTGCGCATGCTCTGGTACAGGCGCTCCAACTGGGTGTTGCGGCGCCTGGTCTTGTGCATGGTTTCGAGTTCATTGGCGACGGCAGCCTTGACGGCTGTCAGTTCTGCCTGGGTGCGGGCCAGATTTTGCGCCAAAGACGACGCCCGTTCCTGAGCGGCTTTCAGTTCGCTGGTTAAACCGAGGTCGGCCACGGCTTGGGCATCGGTGGCACGATTTTTAAGGGATTCAATTTGCGCATTGGACGTTTCCAATTGCGTGATGAACTGATGGCGCTCCTGGGACAGTCGCTCTTTGCTGCGACGTGATTCTGTTTCCAGGATCTGCATCTTCTCAAGAATCTCAGCCAAATCGCGCCTGGCAGTATCGGCATCGCTGCGGGCCGTTGCCGCACCCGTGCGCAATTGCTTTAACTCCTCAAACTGGTTGCGAGCCGTTTCGCTGAGGCGCAGGTTTTCCCGGCGAATGTTGTCAAAGGTTGTGGCTGTTTCGACCAGCAACGTGTAATTCGCCGTGGCCTTGCGCCACATGTAAAAGGCCAAAATTCCAACAAGTCCGGTGCAGGTAAACGCCAACAAGGAAATCGGTGTGATCATGCTAAAAGTACTCCCATGGAGGAGGGGATTTCAGGGACTTAATCTCAATATCTGAAATGCTTGATGGTTTCCCCTTGGACCCCTATTTCTGTCATGGCTTGGATGCCAATTTCAAGGTGCAAGTCCACGTAATTGGCCGTGACACTGCGGTCGCTGTCCTCGGTCTTGACGCCTTCGGGGGTCATTGGCACGTCGGACACCAGCAGCAAGGCACCCCGGGCGATCTCGTTGACGAGGCCGACCGAGAAAAGGGTCGCCGTTTCCATGTCGATGCCGATGACCCGCAATTCCTTGAGCCTTTCACGGAACACGGAATCGTGTTCCCAGACCCGGCGGTTGGTCGTGTAAATGACTCCCGTCCGGTACTCGAGGCCCGCGTCGACAATTTTTTCTGAGACAAATTTATGCAGTTTGAAGGACGGCATGGCAGGGACTTCCGGCGGAACGTAGTCGTTCGACGTGCCCTCGCCACGAATGGCAGCCATGGGAAGGATGAAATGTCCGATTTCCGTTGATTTCTTTACGCCGCCGCATTTGCCAAGGAAAAGAACGCCTTCCGGCTTTACGGCCGTCAGCAAATCCATGATGGTCGCCGCATTGGCAGATCCGATTCCGAAGTTGATGATGGTCAGGCCGTCGCGATTTGTGGCCGTCTGCATGGGGCGGTCCTTGCCGCGCATGGGCACATCAAACCGCTTGGCGAATTTTTCCACATAGTTGTGAAAGTTGGTCAAGAGGATGTACTTGCCAAATTCCTCGAGTGGGGTTCCGGTGTAGCGAGGCAGCCAGTTTTTTACGATTACGTCTTTATCGTGCATGGATTCCCTTCCGTATTGTGGAAGTCTGAGAACTTTCGACATATAGTATCACGATATCAGATATTTCAATGCGGTCATTGATGTTGGGCAACGATCTTAGGCGACGAGGTTCCTTGTGACGGCTAACCTTCGAACGAAGTTGATGCAAAAAAGATCCCTTCGTGCAGCGGTAAACGCAGAGCGCAGGGGAAATCCCCTGGCCCTGCTGAAGGAAATTGTTGCGGTCACGCGGGCAACGACACGGCTCACGGCCCTGCGCATTCCGTTGGCAGTTGGCAAGTCGTTATGGTCAGATCCGGCCATCGACGGCGCCGGAAATCCCACCCGGACTCTGGAAGTATTGGGTTCCGCCCTCCTCGATTACATCAACGACCTTGGTCCGATTTACGGCAAAGCTGGTCAGATCCTCCTGAGCCGCCTTGATCCGGAGCGCCAGGAACTGGCAGCCAAACTGCAGCTCGACCGGCTTTATGGCCAATGGCCGGCCCTGGGAATCGACGAGGTCCTTGAAATCATGGACCGTGACGTTCCCGAATGGCGCAAATACCTGAAGCGGATCGAAACAATGCCCCTCGGTATAGCCTCCATCAGTCAGGTTCATGCGGCAACGGATCACGAGGGCAAGGAGTGGGTCGTCAAAGTCATAAAGCCCGAGGCCCACAAGCGCCTTTCCGAAACGGTCGATGCCATGGAGCAGATTTTGGCTGTCCTGGAACCGTTGACCGTGACGCGGGCCTCGAAAAAGGCCGTGGGCGAGGCTCGGGAACTCTGTGAATCCTATCGTGGCGAGCTTTCTTTGCGACGCGAACTGGACACCATCCAGCGGGTGCGGTCGGCAATGAATGACGGGCGCAAACAAAAACTTTTGCGGGTTCCCCGCGTGTTCGAGGAATGCTCTTCGGACCGTGTTCTTTTGGTCGAGCGTTTTCGCGGGGTTTTATTTTCTGACGTGGTCAGTGGACGTGCCACGATTGACCCGTCGCGCCGCTCGATGCTTGCCCGAAAGGTTTTGCAGGATTTGCTAGTCCAGGTTTTTGAGTTGGGCCTGTTTCATGCGGATCCCCATGCCGGCAATTTGATCATGATGGACGATGGAACGGTCGGGCTGTTTGATTGGGGACTCAGTGGTGAACTTTTGCCGTCCGACCGGCGGCACATTGCGTCCGTTTTGCGCGCTCTGATTAGCGTTGATTTGGATGGCCTGGTGGATGCCCTGGCTGGAATTGCCGAGGAATCCGGGCGCGAGGTGGATCGCAAGGAAATTGCCCGCGAATTGCGTGGGTTCACCAGCAGCCTTAAGGCCAAAAAGACTAGCAAAGAGACGTCCAAAGAGGCGGACAAAGAGACGTCCAAAGACACGCAAACATCTGATGCTTCGGCGCCGAAGGCCGAAAAATCCCAGTCCCTGCACAAGATGTTGGATCAATGCCTGCGGGCAGCCGATCGCCTTGGCATTCCTGTGCCGTCGGGGCTTTTGATGATGGCAAAGACCCTGGTGACCATTGAGGGTTTGGCCCGCGGCATTGATCCGGACATCAAGCTGGCCTATGCGGCGACGCCGGTGCTGCTGCGCGTGGCACGTCCAAGCCTTCGCGATTGGTTCAGACTGGCCGGAAAATTGCCGTCTTTGATGAAGCAATTCAGTAAAATTCTGGTGGCGGGTGTTGGGATGTCGGCGATGGCTCTGGGCCCCCTAGTCCCAGACCTTAATGCTGCAACGGCGATTTTGGGTGACAGCCTTGCCACGGGCGGCGCGACCCATCCCCAGCTTTCTTACGACCCGCAAAATATCTGGCGCATCATGAATGGCAGCATTTCGTTGACGGCAAAAGTCAGCGATATTCCATCGGCCACGGAGTGGAATATCAAGGAGCAAAATCCAGCGGCACCGGTTTCCCTGTTGGCGGGGGTTTCTGAATACCGGGGTTCTACGAGCAATGTTTTTAGCGCCTTGATTCAGTCGGGTGTGACGGCATTTTTGGGGACTGCCCAGTATGCTTGGGGCTATTTGTTAGCCCGGAAATTTGGCGAGGCACCGGATCAGATTTTATTGGCGGCAGAGGACGGCGCCAGGATGGAAGACGCTCCGGCGCAAGCCTGGCGCGTGGTCAATCACGTGGGCGATCACGTGAAAGGCAAAGGTGTCGGAGAAGGAAGTCTTGCGCGGGTCATGATGCTTTTTGGCGGCAATGATATTTGCGCGCCGGCATACGAGTCGATGACAGAGCCGGCGCAGTTCAAGGCGTCGGCGTTGGACGCCATGCGGATTTTTATGGCACATCAAAAGGACCGCAGCACCAATTTGGAAATCATGGTGGTGCAGCCGCTGCCCATGGTGCAATTGATTGCCAGTGATCTGGTCTTGAACAAAAAAGTGATGGCCTATGGCGAGGAGACGACTTGCAAGGACCTGCAGGGGCGGATGTTTTTGCCCAAAAAGGCGATGGATTTGGGAGAGGCTCCGGACGCCCGGCAGGTGGCGTTGATTTCGCAGTTTCTGCCGCCCAATCCAGCCCTGATGTGCGCCACCCTGTTTGGACGGGTCGCAGAGGGTGGGGGAGACCGTTTTTCGAAAATCGGAAACCGGCTGCGGGCCTTGCGCGATGCACTGTCGGGTGCCGTGGCGGATGCGCGCAAAGAGGCAGCACGTGCCGGACTGGCCGATCGGATTTCCTTTAAGCTGATCGAGTCACCAGGGAAGATCGAGCTGACGGCTGACGACATTGCAGGGGATTGTTTCCACTTGTCGGCCAAGGGGCAGGCAATGCTGGCTCGGACGATCCTGGCGCCGCCGGCGATCTGAGCTGAGGCGTCATCCTGAGCCTCACTCCGTCATCCTGAGCGTTAGCGAAGGATCCTTTCTTAACCCGTCATTCTGAGGCCGTAGGCCGAAGAATCCTTTCTTCTTCGCCGCGCGACAGGATTTTTTGGTTTCGTCTCAGTAGGACTGATTCTCGACTTTCCGCGGAAAGTCCCATTGTCAGACTGCAATCGATGCGGCTTCGGGGGTCATCGTCGCCGCCTACTGCTTTCCTATTTCTGTCAAAAAAAAATTTAAAGAAAGGATCCTTCGCCTGCGGCTCAGGATGACGGAGTAAGAAAGGATCCTTCGCTAACGCTCAGGATGACGGAGTAAGAAAGGATCCTTCGCCTGCGGCTCAGGATGACGAATTTCGTCAGCGAAGGATCTGTTATTTTTTTGGTTTGAATTCTTTCAGGGCACTGGCCATTTTCTGTTCAAAGGCGAACGCCTCAATATCCAACAGGTGGCGATACACGGAAATCAGGCGGTTTTTGCCTTCATCAACCATGACGCCGACGTGGTAGCCCAGTTTTCCTGGGCGCATTTGGCACCACATCACGTGACCCTTGATGACCATCGGTTTCGGTTTGCCAAGGGTCAGGGTGATTTCCTCGCCTTGTTTCAGCTCCAGGGGCAACCAGATGCCAACGCCGTCTTCTGAGATGTCCCAGATCAGGAATGGCGCGTGAGCCCGGTCTGTGGCCCGGGTCAGGACGCCTTTGACTTCATGGATGCCAACTTCCGTGCGCACACCTTTGCGCCGTGTCTTTCGGCGTGCTTTTGGACTGCGCGACATCACTCCGGCCATGACTCCCCTCCCGGTTAAGAACCCTCATCTTCATCGTTATATTCAAGGGAAAGTTGAGGTGTTTTTAGGGATACGACTAAAAACGTCAAAAGAATCAGGTTTTTGCGAGGTTGGGCGGATCCAGCTTTGACACTTTTGGCGGGCTCTGTTAACACCAGTGACGTTTGGCCACCTTGGCGGAACTGGTAGACGCGCTGGATTCAAAATCCAGTGGGGTTAACCCTCGTCCGAGTTCGATTCTCGGAGGTGGCACCAAACACTTCTTCTTTTTCCTCTTCTTCTTCTTCTTCTTCTTCTTCTTCTTCTGAATCATTCTTTTTTCAATCGATGAAAAAACACGCAGAGCATGACGGACATCACCGCGGCACTGATGCACCAAATTGAGATAAAAGCATAATACGATACCGTGTAACTGATGATTCCAGCGACCGTGGTGCAAACGCCAAATGCTTTTAGTTCTTTGCTAGTGCTGGCGATCAACGGAACGAGAATAATCGTCGCGTAAAATATGTGCCAGGCTGGTGCCGGTAAAGTCGAAATCAAGGGTAGGTAGTTGAAATGGTACTGAATCGAATGACGGGCGACGGTCGTGGTCAGTTGCCCCTCCGCTGGATCGACGACCGGTAAATAAAGCATCAGACCAAAAATCAAACCCAACATTGCCATGACGGCGAATGCCCGCTTCAGGGCTTTCCTTTTTTCAATGAGGGCGATGCTGAGCGGGATCCACCACAGCCAAAAAAAGAGTGCGAAAAAGAGAAATCCAAAAGCGCCCGCAAGGGAAAGGTTGGGATTGTTTTCATGGATTCCGAGCCAAACAAGGCCTTCGCACAATTGTTGGATTCCGAACGCGCCTGGAATGAAGGACAAAGGGATATAGCGGTGGTTATTTTTGACGGCCTTCGTCGTGCAGTAGACGCCTGCCAAAAGAAGGTTGGCACCAGTAAACGTGCTGATTTCTGGCGAATAGCACATTTAAGAAATTCGCCTTAATTGGAATCGGCAGTTTTACGAAGCGATTTTTTTGACCTCGGCGTCCATTCTTCCGGTGACGATCAAACCAAACATTTTTAAATCGGCAATCAATGACCAAAACGGGTGTTTGAAGGCAGCAGGACGGTTTTTCTCAACCGCGAAGTGACCGAACCACGCAAATCCGTAACCAAATACTGGCGCCAAGGCAAAACAGAGGGGATTCATCGTGGCGACACCCCACCCAACGCAAACCATAGCAAGAAAGGTGCCCGTGAAGTGGATTTTGCGATTCAACGGATTGCGATGCTCGTGGACGTAGAAGGTCCAGAATTCACCAAAATTTTTCATCTTGATACTCCAGTCAGTCCCTTACATCATGGAAGCCATGAATCAGAACAATAACACCACTGATGCGGAATTGTCGCAAACTTCCCCGAACACGCCAGCGGCGATTGAAGAGGCCGTTCTGTTTCCGGATTTTAACGGACGGATCTTTCGTCCGCCACCCGGTTCGCCGCGCCCGGTCAAAGGCCGTGTCGTGTTGGTGCATGGGCTTAACTTGGCCCCGGCGACGATGGATCCTCTGGCACAGTGGCTTGCGGCTCAGGGTTTTGTGGTAGCCCGCGCGGCCTTGTCAGGCCATCGGGATCGCTTCATGGATTTGGTCCGGATCAGCCATGAGGCCTGGCAACACGACGTGGCCCTGGCTGTTGCGGCCTTGAACCGGTTGGAAGTTGATGTGCGCGAGGCGCCTCTTTCCGGTGTCGGTTTTTCTTTGGGGGGACTTCTTCTTTCTCATCATGCGCGCAAGCACGCCGCCCACGAGTCATGGCATGGGCTGGCGCTGCTGGCTCCGGCATTTATGCCGCGCCTGGCCACGGGATTTCCCGTTGGAGTGTTGCCCCGTTGGCTGCCTTATTTCAGTTTCACCCCGAGGCGCTTCCGGCGGTGGGCGTTTTGCCCCCACAGTGCTTACCTTGCCATTGGCCGCCTCATGCGGTCTCATGCACACCTGGTTCGCAAGGCAAAGGGGCCGGCGGAGTCAACCGTGTCAGCAGCGGATTTGAAGAGGCCAAAATGTCTGGTCTTGATTCATCCGCGGGATGAACTGGTCCATGCCGGCCGGTTGGTGGACCCCGAGTTTGGCAATGGCTTTGATTCCTACGAAGTTCGATACATGCGGGATGTTCATCGCTCTTGGACGGTGGCCCGTCATCTGATTTGCCATCCGTCGTCCCTCACCGATGTGGCATGGGGCGACATGTGCCATCAGATCCTGCAAGTGATTCAGCCCTAGCCTGAAATCTCCGGGCAGTCGTAGGCTTTCCGGATCAAATTCTGAAAATGATGCATGCCGTGCTCGTAGGTCACGCAGATGCGACCACGGTCGTAAGATCCAGATCCAAGGCCACGCTGCACGTGCTCGCAGATGGCAATGTCTTCGGCCTGTACGAGGTCGCTGAATTCAATGTCGCGCGCCATCTGATTCGACGCCCCTGGGGTTTCGATGTCGTCGTAAAAATAATCGAAAATAATGTCGGTGCGGTCGGCACTGCGAGGGACGATCAAGTTGACCTGAAGGCGACTTCCCGTCAGGTTCAGCATGAAATTGGGATAGACGCAGTAGTAGACCATTTCTTTTTCTTTTTCTTTTTCTTTTCCTTTTCCTTGCGGATCATCCTGGGACACAGATCCGTCCGCGGCATAAGGATTCGTTCCGCCTTTGCTGAAGGGGCTTGTTTGCAAGATGTAATGCGGATGGATATCCGTGATGTAGTTGTCAAATTGCAGGACGCTGGTCAGACCCGGATGAACAAAAGGGACGTGATACCCCTCGAGGTAATTGTCCATGTAGACCTTCCAGTTGCACGCTGCCTGATAAACAATCCGGCGGTGAAACCTTTTTGTGTGGACCGGGCAGTCCTTGGTCCGTTCCCGTGCCCCGGCAAAGACCTCTTCAATGGTGTGAGATGGATTTTTGGCGAGGTTGACGAAAACCAAGGTCTCCCACGTGGTCAGGTTGACCTCGGCCAGCTTGCAGTTTTTCCGGTCAAAGTCGGCGACGTTGTCAAAGTGGGGCGTCCCGGCAAGGCGGCCGTCCAGTGAATAGGACCAGCCGTGATAGCGGCATTGCAACACCCGCCCCGAACCATCGGAGGTGGCAAGGGGGCCACCCCGGTGGCGGCAGACGTTAAAAAAAGCGCGCAGTTTCTGGTCGTTGCCGCGGACGATGATCAGGGGTTTACCGGCGACCTCAGCCAAAAACCAGTCGCCAGGGTTTGGGGCTTTGGCCTCGTATCCGACATATTGCCAGGTCCGGCCAAAAATAAGTTCGCGGTCCAGGGCGTCAAATTCGGGGTCGGTGTACCATGAAGCGGGCAGAGTCTCGGCCTTTTCCACGGGCAGGATGCGGCGCGCCTCGGCCAAGATGCTTTTTCTTGCGATTGATGTCAGTGTTGACGATGAAATCGACGGTGTGGCGGACATGATAGCCTTTCCTTGACGGGCGACAGCCCAGCGGCGACAAGATAGTCCAAAGTTCCGGTTTTGTCTGCACAACGGAGTAATTTTTTTGACGGATTTAACCTCAATATCGCCGAATTTGACCGGTTTTACAGAACTCCTGCCAGAGCGTATTTTCACCTTTGCCGAACGGTTTGGCGGGGTTGCCACGGGACGCTTTTTGGGACTCAACGCCCTTGAGAATCGGGTTTACGAAGTTGAGATGGAATACGATGACGGCGGCGAAGAGTCCGGCCGCATGGAAAAGCGCATTGTGAAGTTCTACCGGCCGGGCAGGTGGTCTCGCGCATCCATCGAATCGGAACACCGTTTTCTGCGGGCTTGTGCCGAGGCAGAAGTCCCCGTGGTGCAGCCCATCGCAAACGATCAGGGTGAGACCCTGTTTGAAGATGACGGGATTTTTTGCGCGGCATTTCCCAAAATGCGCGGTCGGCTGGAAAGCGATTTGAACAAAACGCAGTTGGAACGTCTGGGACGTTATCTGGCCCGCCTGCATCAAGTGGGTGCGGGGATGCCCGCGCAACCGCGCCAGCGTCTGGATGCTGACACGTTCGGTCGTGGACCGCTGGCTTTTATGATCGAATCGGGAGCCATGCCGCGCGACATCATTCCGCGCTACGAACCCATCGCTAGCCGCATCATTGATGTTTGCGACCGCATCATCAAGCCATTTGCCGCGCAACTGGTCCACGGCGACTGCCATCAGGGCAATGTTTTGTGGAACGGTGACGAGCCAGTTTTTATCGATTTTGACGATATTCTTTATGCCCCGCCCGTGCAGGACATCTGGATGCTGACGGGTGGTGATCCCGAAGAGGAATCAACAAAGCGTACCCATATGCTCAAGGGCTATGAGGAGATCATGGATTTCAACGAAGATTCCCTCGCGATCATCGAGGCCCTTCGTTCTTTGCGAATGATTCACTTTGCAGGCTGGCTGATCCGCCGCCGCGAAGACGGTGCCATTCGCCTTGCCTTTCCGACGGTCGGGACCGACCGGTTTTGGGGCGAACAGCTCGAAGGGCTTTACGCCCAAGCCGAGCGCCTGCGGGTGAATTGATTTCTGAGCCTTCTGAAATTTCAGGGAAACCGTGCGCCGTTGTCTTCCTCACCTTCGACGACGCTCAAAGTGTCTGCGTCCACGTCTGCCAGGATTTGGCGATAGGATGTATTTGATCCGGCAAATGCCGACAAAATCTTTACCGAAGGCGGCGCATCGTCAAAGGGTGCCGGTAGTGCATTGCTCATGACATCGGCATATTTTGACGCCGGCGATCCCGGATTGGCCGCCTTCACTTTTTCGTTCAGGGCGGCGTTCATGTAGTCAAAAGAATTGCATCCGTCGAAAAAATACAAGCGATACAATCCTGCTGGATATTCCAGGAAGTCAAACAGTCCGCGAATGTTGCGTCCATAACCGGAATGACCACCGTAATAAATGAACTCTGCATCTCGCGATGCTGCGCCGATAACTTCGGGATTCGCCATGCCTTCAATGGAATCCACCAAAAGCATTTTAACTTTCATGGTTTTGGTTCCATCAGTGCCGATGTTTCCAAAAATTAATTCAGCACTATTTTTTTCTGGAAACGGACCTTTTCCATCGCCGTATATTTTTGCGCCGTTTGTGCTCTTGCCAAATGCATTCATCAGATTGGCGTAGGCCCGGTTGAATTCAGCGCTGCCCACATCGTCTGGACTGTTGGATCCGGGTGCATCCTTCGCATAGATCAAGAGGGCGTTCATTTGACCGTCCTCCCACACGCGATCGTATTCAGGGTTTTTATCGGGTTTTGCGGGTTGAAGGACTGCTGCAATGCGTGATCTCGATACCGGGATTGTGCTCATGTTCAGGATGCCATAGGCCGTTCCTGGGCCAGAGGCCAATGGTGCCAGTGGACACTTGCTTTCCTCTGGCCGGTAATGCCATGGATTTGAAATGTCCGTTTCTTCGCCGTCGTTGCAGTTTTCGCTAAATGTTTCAGTGAATTTCGTGAACCCTGTCCCCTTCACGGTGCCCGGCATGATGACGGAAAATATTTTTGGAAACTCCGTGCCCTTTGGCCAAGCCATGGTGAATCGAACGCTGTAGTGGACTTCCACGAGATTTCTGCCAGACACCGGTGCGTCTAAGTCGGACCCGGTTCGGCTGATGATAGTAATTTGTGCGCGATTGAAATCAGATCCAGCCGATCGACCTTTAAGTTGGCCGACAAAAAAATACTTCAACTGCATGCGGATCTGATCCATCACGGCGTCATTGTCCGTGGCATCAGATGCTTCAATCTGAATGACAGCGTCGGGGATGACTGCGTCCAGAAAGTCGGCCGTGGCGGAAAGGTTGCGCAGGTCGCTGGAGACTCGCGATTTACAGCCCGAGAGCAGGACGATCATGGCCATCCCCATCATCCTGAGCCTTAACCCCGTCATCCTGAGCGTAGCGAAGGATCCTTTCTTCATCTCTCAACCCCCAAAAAAACGGAATTTTCCAAGACCCAAATTCAATTGTCTCACACCCTTTTCAAAATGATCAGTCTTCATGGGATGTTACGGCGGTCGATTTAGACCTCGGTTTTTGTAAATAAAACTAAAGTTTTTTGTGAAAATGCCGATAAGGGGCCCAAGTTGGAGGATGTTGTCCCATGAAAAAGTTGCCAGTATATCTCACAGTCGTCGTTTCGAGTTTCGCCGCCCTTGCCGCCACTGGTTGCAAGCCCGCTGGGAAAAAGAACAACAATGCAAACCAGTCGGATCCGAACCAGGGCATTTCAATTGCTCCGGTTGGGGTGACTGGATCGGAAATCCAAGTTGCCGGGTCATCTTTTCCGGCTCGAATTCAGTTCAAGATTTCTGGTGTGAGCGACCCATCCACGATAGCCCTTGCGATGGTTGAACGCCCCGCGAATACCATGATTGAATCGCGTGCCACCCTTCAGCCAGTGCTCTTGTGGACGCCATCAATTAGTCAGCCGCAAGCCTACGTTCAATTTGTGATTCGTGACATGAAGCGCTGTGAAGCCGCCACGGGCAACCGTGCCACCTGTTCTTTGGTTGATGGTCAGATTAGTTCCGGATCGCCAGTGCAGCCTTACGATAAACTTTCGACGCGTTACCTCTTGCGGTTTACCGGCGACAGCCGCGTTCTGCAAGCCAGCAACAACGCAGTTGTACCAGGCAATCAAGTGGTCCCTGGCACGAACGGTGGGTCTACCATCGGTGGCGCCGTGTTTGATGCGGTGGGCAATCAGGTCATGGCTGGCGCAGGGCGCATGGCATACACGTTCATCGGCAACGGATTCAGCACCAACGGCATGACCTGGCAACAGATCCTGCAGGGTGGTTTCGGTATCCCGTCAACGACACCGCCTGTGGCTGGAACTGGCACCAGCGGCATCAGGTAACTTTTCCAAAAAACAAAACCCCGCTCTCTCACGAGGGCGGGGTTTTTTTATGTGTTAGCATGATGCCATCAATCAACGGGAGGCCGGCGATGGCAGAACCGACAAAGTCCATCTGGTTCAAGGAATACCGTGTCGAAGATTTAAAAGCATCATCGAGATCTCCCGGTCAGGCCAATATGGACAGCATCCTGGGAATTGAAGTTATCGAAGTGGGTACTGATTTTCTTAAAGCCAGAATGCCAGTCTCGGAGCGCGTGCGGCAGCCCCTGGGCATCGTGCACGGTGGGGCCAATTGCGTGCTTGCAGAGAGCATTGGATCCATCGCCAGTTGGATGTCCATTGATCCCGAGAAATTCGTCGCATTGGGCCTTGAAATCAATGCGAATCACCTGCGCCCGGTCCGCGATGGTGCGGTTGTTGCCGTTTGCCGCCCCATTCATAAAGGCCGGACAACCCACGTGTGGGATATCCGGTTGCATGATGAAGCGACGGGGAAGTTGAGTTGCATCAGCCGGCTGACGGTTCAAGTGGTGGATCGATCAAAAGTGACATAAATTCTTAAAGCGCCTCAATGCGGATGTCTGGATGGTATTCGTGGCGCATGACACCCCAGATTGACACCCCACCGATTGTGGTGAACGCCCCCCACATAAAGATCGGTGCCAGTGACCGCGAGAGCTGCAAGCCTGCATTCACGATGCCAGCCGGGGGACGCGGAAATCATCTTACGCCAGGGACTGGATCTGTTTCTGCAGTAAAGGCCGAGTCCTGAATGGACTCCGTCATCCTGGCTCAGAATTACGAGGTCGCCCGCACATCCAGCGACGAGGGGAACCCCCGTCGCCAACCGTCAATTAATGAGCGACCAAAGTGAAAACCACCAACCGACTCGAAAGCAAAATGCAATAAAACGGATGACGGGGAACCACACTCTAACTACTTAACACAAACAACCGCGTTGGGGATTAGCTCAAACAAGCTGGTGCTGACACCGTTCGCTAAGTTCACGAGAAACGCGTAGCCATAAATGTTGTTTGCGCGAGGCGACCAAAAATAATCATTCATCTGGCTGGTCGTCATCCAATTCACATTTGCTGTGCCATAGATCCCATTGCCGTATGCCGCTATCAGTTCATCTACCGTCGGCAAACGCCATCCCGTTACCCCACCGTAATTCAAAGTATTGCAGTGATCTTTCGCACCCTGCAAGGTTGCGTTAGGTCGCTTGTTCGACCACATCAATCCCCCGAAGCTTTTTATGGCTGCGGGCGTCGTGTCGATAAAAAGACTGCTACCGCTTGGACTGGTGGGGTAAACGTAATCAGAATAGCTTGTGGGGACTTCACGGCAAAGGCCATCGCAGTCGGGGTCTTCGATCCGGTATCCATAAACCGCTCTTAATCTAAAATTAGAAGTACTCGTCGTCGAGGAATTAAAGTGGGTCGTTTGTGACGGGGGAAGTACACGGAGATACAAGTGATCCTCCGGCGACATGTTAAATTCGTAGTAACCGGTTCGGTAATTGTATCGAATAAACCAATTTAGTGGCGCCACCGGAGTCGAAACTTCATAATGTAGTAAGGTCGAGTTATTTCCGGACGGTGCGGTCCATGAAAAAGTGTGGTTTCTTATCCAACAGTCGTCTTGGCATACATCCGTTGAAGTTGTCGTAACCACAAAATTTGACGGAGCGGCAGTACTGCTCGTACCCCCGGTCGAACTGCTGCTCGAACTGCCACCCGTGCTGGTGCTCGAACTGCTGCTCGAACTGCTGCTCGAACCCATGCCACCCGAACTGCTGCCGCTTGAACTACTTCCCATGTCGTAACCGCCGCTTGAACTGCCGCTCGAACCCCCGGTCGAACTGCTACTAGAGGTAGCAGTGGTTGAAGGTGTCACATACATGCTGTTGATGTTGAATCTGTTCGAACCGCCACCATTTCCATCGTTATCAAAATAGTGGCTAACTTCTATTACATCTCCCTCAACAACAGATGTTGTGCCGGTCACATTCGTTGTTGGTCCAGGCGCGCCCGCTATTGGTGTGGTCGTGTTTGTCGACAGCACGACTTTCTTTAAGTATCCAATATCCCAACCACCCATCGAAGCGGTTAAATCATAATGTAACGTTCCCGTCTCCGTAATCATGAACCTCAGTGCGTTCTGCAATCCTGCATAACCAGATATTGGTGATGCGAGTGTTCCTAGCCCAGACCGGGCAGAACTTGGTGTTTGGTAACCCGAGTTTAATGAATAAAACTCTATAAATTTATTTTTTGTCGCTGTTGCGGAAACATACAGACTGTTAATGATGAACCGATCCAGGTTGCCACCTTGACTGCCATCGCCATAATAATCAAACCCCTGATATATGCGTATGATATCTCCAACCTCAACCGGAGTTGTTCCAGTGACATTCGCTGTTGGTTGCCAATTTGAGGTGGCTATTTGTGTGGATTGCGTGACGGTGATAGACGTTGAAGTTTGCGGCCTAAGCCTCGTTAAAACACCAAGATCATTCGAACTCATTGACGCAGTAAGCCTGTAGTTTAGTGTTCCAGATTCAGTGACTAAAAAATCAAGAAAGTTGCCTTTACCGACGTGACCCGTGATGGGCAAGGCCTCTGTGCCGTCACCAGATTGAAGGGATAGGTTTCCGAAATCGGAGTACCAACTGTATGATCTTTGCAAATAAACTAAGTTTGCTCCAGTCGACGTTGGCGTTGGTGTTGTCCAGGTAAACAGCGTGTTTGCGGCGTTGGTTCCACCAGGGGTGGTGACTAAAACACTAGCAGCACCTGCGGTACCGCCAGCAGCAGTGATCGCAGTGATTGTGGTTGCGCTAACCACGGTGACATTGGTCGCCGCAATGCCACCAATGGTGACCGCCGTTGCTCCAGTCAAGTTAGTCCCTGTGAGGGTAACGGTCGTGCCGCCCGCCGTGGTGCCAGTGTTTGGTAAAATAGAAGTTACCGTTGGCGTTGGTATCGTCCTGAGAAACAGCGTGTTTGCGGGGTTGGTTCCACCAGGGGTGGTGACTAAAACACTCGCAGCACCTGCGGTACCGCCAGCAGATGTGATCGCAGTGATTGTGGTTGCGTTCACCACGATGACATTGGTCGCGGCAATCCCACCAATGGTGACCGCCGTAGCTCCAGTCAAGTTCGTGCCTGTGAGGGTAACGGTCGTGCCGCCCGCCGTGGTGCCAGTATTTGGTAAAATAGAAGTTACCGTTGGCGTTGGGACAACATAAGTGTAACTCCTGCTTACAATGCCCGAAGCGTTTCCGGTAGTATCACAAATTATGGCGCGCAGTGGAGAGAACGATCCTGAAATTGGTATCTCCAACTCTGCCGGTTTCGAGCGTGTTGGTGGTGGTGAAGGAATCGCGCTGATGTTAACAGCCTCTGCAGTCGCCGAGCAATTCAACGTAGAAATTTGATCGAGTGCGTATCGAAATTCTTTTGCATCAGAAGCGATCGTGCTCTCACTGATGGTTGCCTTTATACCGCTCGTAAAAGTCTGGTTGGCTGTAACTGTTGGATCCGCTGGTGGCGTCGTGTCGATGGTCCTCGAAGTTGTTCCCAACGTGAACGTCGGATTCAATTCCACTCCGGTGCCGGCCCCAAGCGATCCGCCCCGCAATTGTCCTGCGGCCCAAGCCACAAGTCCGTTGTCTCCGGATGCCGTCGTGTAATTGAAAGTCAGGCTGCTGGTTCCGCTGCCGCTCGCGTAGACGGCTAGTTTTTCAGTGGTACCGATTTTAAATGGCAGCTTAGTCTGAGCTGTCAGGCCGGACGTAATCGCCTTGGATGTGGTCACGGTAAAACTCAGAACGGTTTCGGCACCCGACCGACCTGTACCAGTGGGCAATGCCAAAGAAATCGCGGTGATTGTGGCAGGACCCGTACCACTTGTGGTGGAGGAGACAATGAACGTCGGGCTGACGCTCGGGGATAGTTGCGATGCCTTGTTTCCTACATTGTCCACCGCAGTGCCTGGCGCAATCGAAATCCCGAGGGTGCCAGTTCCCCTGAACGACTTTAGGGTAACGATCCTTTTCATCGGATCAGGGGGGAGGGCCGTATCCATCGAAACAGTGGGTGCGAGGTTAGTCCATGCGCTTCCGGTGTATTCCCGTTTGATGTTGGCACTGCTCAGGGTTATTTTATCAGCCCCTGAGTAGGTAACGGTATAGGTGACGGCAACCGTCGCAGGCGTGGCTTCCGTGACCGACGGTGCGCTGACGGCGATCGTCGGTGGCGTGAGATCTAATGTATAGGTTGCCGTGGTTGGCAGAGATTTGTTGCCGGCACGGTCGCAAGCAATCGCTGCGACGGTCGTCGTGGCCGCAGTGATCGCGACACTTCCGCCGGAAGCCAACATCGTCCCAGAGGCGCAGTTATCAGGCGCCGTTGCGGACGTGCCAAGGGCCGTCACATATCGAATTTCTTTGAACGATGCGTCAGCCGCTGTGGCTTTACTGATTTTTGCGATGAAGGCTTTATTAAAATCTTTTGAAGCAGTCAAAATCGGGGCGCTAGGTGCGGTGTTATCGACCGTAAAGGTTTTCTCGGCAGTCGTTTCGGTTGCAAAGACGCCTACATGATCCGATGCCGTGCCTCTCAGAATTTTGATCTTAATGGTGCCGTCGCCGGTGAAACCAGACAGGGTCACCCTTCTAATTTCGGTACGAGTTGTGCCTGAGCCGGAACCCTGTTCAGATGTCACATTGTAGGTCGCATTGGCCGTCCCGGTTTTAATCAATAGGACATCTGAATTGGCAAGGGTGACATTGCTAACCCGGGTATAACTTACGTCGTAAGTCACCGTAGAATCGGCCTTGGCATCGGCAATGGATGGGTTACCGACGAAGATGGTTGGGATGGCGGCGTCAACCTTGAAGGCTTTGACGGCTCGGGGCGCGGGGGCCTTGTTTCCCGCGTCATCACTGGCCGTATCTTTCAAGATCTGGATCGTGATATCGCCCTTGCCCGTGAAACTAGAAAGGGTCACGGTACGAGTCACGGTTCCGCTCGTGCCGGTGCCCGAGACATCGAAAATCGCGTTGGCCGTTCCTGTTTTTTTCAACGTGACGTGTGAATTGTCCAGAGTGACAGCCGTCACACCGTTATAAGTTATCGTATAAGTCACCGTGGAGGCGTCTCTGGCGGTGGCGAGGGATGGATTGCCGACAGTGATCGTTGGGATACCCGTGTCGACGATAACAGTTGCGCTGTCTTGTGTGCCTGCAGCCGCAAAATTTCCCGCCCAATCTGACGCAGATTTGGCAGCGATGGATATGCCAAGGGTCCCGTTATTTTTGAAACCCGAGAGGGTCACAAGCTTCTTCATTGGATCTGGAACTACCGTGCATGGCCCAGGATTGCAGCCAACTCCTGGATCCGGTGTGACTTTGATAGCGGCAGAGGCGAATTTTCCCTGAGCGTGGTTACTAGAGTTGAGTGTGATGTCTGTCGGGGCAAGTGTGATGGCCCTCGTGGCTCCGGTGTAGGTCACAGTGTAGGTTACGATGGAAGATGGGTTTGCGTAAGCTTGCGACGGTCCGCTGACGGTGAACGTGGGTAAGGTGTTGTCATGGATGATGGTGTCGTTGATACAGTCGCTCTCGTTGCCCGCAGCATCTTTGAACTTGACGTAGACGGTTGCGGTGCCGTTGGTTTGGCCCAGTGTCCATGATTTCGCCGTGGCATAGTCTTCGTACGATCCGTTGCTGCTGCAGCCGGCGGTGTTGGTGATGTACATCTTGGATGCGCCTGTGGCGGCCAAGGTCAACGTGGCTGCGGTGGAATTGGTGTAAGCAGCGGCTTTGTTGATGGAAATGCTGGTAGCCGAAGGCGCGGTGTTATCGAGCACAAAGGTTTTTCCTGTGACGGATGAACTATTGCCGGCGGAGTCAGAGGCCGCGCCGCTTGCGACGACGATGACGGTTGCAGAGCCGTCGCCGGTGACATTGTTCAGCGTCAGAATTCTTTCAGTGTCTCCGGAACCAGTGACGGCAATGCTGGCCACACTGGATCCCTTAAGCGTGATCTTTGAGGCAAGAACGCTGTTGGAGGGGATGGTGTCTGCACCCACGAAAGTCATTTTGTAGGTGATCGTCGATACGTTGTTTGCCAAAGCCAGAGGTGTCGTGCCATCGCTTGCAAACGGGCCTGTCACACCCACCGTTGGCGCGGTCTTATCGAGGGTGTAGGTCGCAGTGGTGGCTGACGATTTATTTCCTGTCGTTTTTCCGCATGCAATCACGGAAACGGAGGTTGTCTCCTTAATCGAGATTTGCCCGTTGGAAGGCACGGCGGTCCCTGACGTGCAGTTTGCTGGTGCAGCTGGTGGAGTCGTTGTAGAATTTTTCGTGTAACGAAATTCCTTGAATTCGGAGGTAACGGAGCCCGCTCCCTGGGTCACGACGGGGGTGAGGGTCGCGTTGAAGGACTTTGAAGCCGGTAAAATAGTCGGAGCGGTCAGTTGACCCACCTGATATTCAAACCAAACCCACGCCACTGGCGAATCGTTTCCCGGAATCGTGCTGCAGGAAATGACGGAAATGGTTGAAGTCACCATGTTCCGTGTCGTGCGTGGGGTTATGATTGGCGGAAACATGAGACGGCCGAAACCGTTGGGATCGTTCTGGTTCGCCAGTACCGTGCCATTCTGGCATGTCAGCACCCCGGCTGGCTCCTTCGCATTCTCCGTGATCATGTAGCGAAACTCTTTCAAGTCCGGAGCGCCCGAGCCTGGGACTACGATGAACTCGAAAGGTGCTGAAAAGGTCGTAAAGCCATCTGAGAAGTTTGGACCGGGCAGTGGTGCAGCCTGCGCCGCTGAAACGAGCCCAAAGACCGACAAGGTATAAGCAGCAACAATCGTACCCATGATGCTTAAGGCATCCGCGGAGAACCTGAATTTTTTGGTCACATGGGTCATCGTGGCATCCTTTGAAACTTCCGCCTCTGTTTTCTCTAAAGTGTAAGAGCGGTCAAATCATAGACTTGTTAAGTCAAGATCTGTTCAAGTTTATCCAAGGGTCAATCCACCGATTTTATGATGATTTATGGTATTTTAGTTCTTGGTTCGTGTCGGTGTGGCGTCTTGTTGGCTTCAGGCAGGGAGGTCATTTGTTGTGTCTACGATTTTAGTGGTCGAAGATGACTTGGATATCGCGCGCCTTGTCAGCCACAACCTGACGGTGGCTGGGCACGTTGTGGTCGACGTCCATGATTTTGATGCGGCACACGAAATACTTAAAACACAAACCTTCGATCTCATGGTTCTGGATTGGATGTTGCCAGAGGGTCTGTCTGGGATAGACCTGCTATCGAAAAATCCAAATAAAATCCCCGCGATTATGATGACTGCAAAAGACACTGTCGAAGACGAACTGACGGCATTTCAGTTGGGGGTCGTTGATTTCATCTCTAAACCATTTTCCATTTCAGTGCTCATCTCGCGGGTTGAAAATATTTTGAAGCTGACTGCAATCAGCAAAATGCAAAAGGATGGGCCAGAAATACTGGAGTTTGATGAGCTTGAAATTTTTCTGCTGCGCAGGATTGTCAAGTGTAAAGGAAAAGCGGTCTCATTGACGAAAACAGAATTTTCCATCCTGGCTGAACTGGCTCAGACTGCTGGCAATGTGTTGAGTAGAGAAGATTTGATAATTCTCTGTCGCGGTTCGGGAGTGAATGTTTCTCTTCGAACCATAGACACCCACGTTTACACGTTGCGTAAAAAACTCGGTAAATTCAATCGCGTCGAGACTACCCGCGGTTTTGGGTATCATTTTCGATTGAGTTCAAAATAATGGAAAAGAAATCAACTTTTCCGCGACGCGTCTTTTTGTTGATTTTTGCCCTTAACGTTTTTTTGACGACTTCGGTTGGCGTTGCAGCGGCGCTGTGGAGTCACCAGCACTTTTACGAAGAATTGATTTCAGGTGTCAGGGCTCAGTCCAGAATAAATCTGAATTTAATTCGAGTGGCGTTGCGTCCGCCCAACACAGCAAAACGGGATGCGTGTTCGGAGTTCCGTTCTTTAACCGATGCCCGGATAACATTGATCGGGATGGATGGGCGGGTGTCATGTGACTCCAACGCTGACCCAGCGAAGATGGATAACCACCTGAATCGGCCTGAAGTTATACAGGCCATAAAAGAAAATGGCTTTGGCGAATCGCAACGTTTCAGTGACACAAGAAAAGAAGAGTTTTTGTATACGGCGCTGGTGGCTCCGGAAGATGGCTTTATTCTGCGTATTGCCGTCTCGATGAGTGCGCTCAAACAGGCCCTGTGGGAATTTGACAGGTTGGTGTTCACGGTGATTTTTGTTGTCGGGATGGTCTGGGTTTTTTTTCTGGTCAGCGGCATATATTTACAGCTTCGGCCGATGCGCGAATTGTTGGATAAAACAAAAAGTATCAAGCTTCCTGCAGTAAAAAGTGCGTCAACGAAAGCGACATCAGATGTCACTGGGTTCGGTGAGTGGAAAGATCTTTTCTCCGCATTTGACGCCATGCAGCAAGGTGTAGTTGATGCGAAAAATGAGCTTGTGGCACGTGATACCGATCAGGCATTGCTCTTTGCCCGGTTATCGGACGCGGTTGTCGGGTACGATCGGGAAGGTAACGTTGCCTGGTACAATCAACATTTTCTCAATATGTTCCCGGACGTTGTTAAAGGTGTCGATCGATCGGCGTCACGGTTTTTTAAGAACCAAGAGCTGCTGGACGCTTTTAGTGGGGCTCTGAAGTCTCAGGTTTCGACGTCTTTCGACATCAGTCTGAATAAAAAGGATGGAGTCAAGGTCGACTACTCCGTGTTTGTTTTGCCTCTTGCCAGGAGAACTGGTGAGGCTGTCGGTGTGATTTTTCTTTTTCAGGAAAAATCCGACGTAGGCGACGTGGAGAAACGCAGGTTGGGCACGATTGTGTCAATTTCTCACGAGTTAAAAACTCCGCTGACGTCAATACGTGGATTCGCGGAAACTTTGATGAATCGGGGCGCTAATCTGGGTGCAGAGGAAAAGGGTTTTCTTGAGGCAATTGTTAGAAATGTGGATCGTATGAGTTTTGCGATTCAAAGTATTTTGAGGGCTTCGAATGATCCCAAGATAAGTTCTTCGAAATCCCGATGGGTTTCATTGGAGGAAATCAATGCGACGGTTCTGGAAAACCTCTCCGCATTGATCGTGGAAAGGCAGGCGAAAATTTCGAACCATTTTCTGGTTTCATCGCTGTTTATCGATGAACAATTGGTTGAGATAGTTCTGTCGAACTTGGTTAGAAACGCATTGCTTCACTCTGGACTTAATCCTGTCATAGATATTTGTTGGTCGAGCCTGCCGGGTTTTGTGGAGCTCACCGTGACGGACCACGGCACAGGTGTTGGCAACACTTCTTTGAAAAATATTTTCGAGAAATTTTTTACGGTGCATGGTGGGGTTGAGATGGATACCGAGGTAAGCGGCTATGGCCTTTCCATTGTCCGTGATTTGCTCCAACGCATTGGTGGGACGATTCGCACCCGGAATGTTGAAGGAGCAGGATTCAGCGTTGTTTGCGCTTTTCCACAGGACAGTGCGTCTCTTCCAAAGGCGTAGGGACTCACGAATGCCACGAAGGCCACCGCAGGGCGAAGTTGCAGGCAGGCTTAAACCGCCTCAATGCGGATGTCTGGATGGTATTCGTGGCGCAAGATGCCGGTGATGCCGTCCAGGGTAGCCGTCTGGGCGCTCGGGCAGCTGCCGCATGCGCCTTCGTAACGAACGATAAGCAGATTATTGGTGAATTCCAACACTTCGATGTCGCCGCCGTCTGCCTGGAGTCCAGGCCTGATCGTACGGTCTAGGATCTCCTCGATTTGGACCATTTCCGGCGTCATGTGGGCGCGGGACTTGACCTCGTCCACCGCAAAGTCGGGATTGTGGGCGGGTAGAAGTTCCTGGATGGTGTGGATCACGGCCTCTTCGATCGCAGGCCAGTCACCGATTCCGTCTTGGGTGACGGTGATGACGTTTTCAAAAAAATGCACCTGGGTGATGTGTGGTACACCCAAAAGTCCAGCTGCGAGAGGCACGTTCAGGCATTCCGCAGGATGGCCGTACGAAACCTTGCCTTTAGCCTTCACGTCTTTTGCCGTGATGAACTTCAAGGCGTTGGGATTTGGCGTGCCTTGGGTAATGACTTTATAGTGTGCAGTCGTCATGGGAATTCATTCCGTAGAAATGGTGGCTTCGTTGCTCAGTGCGCCGTTCATGGTATGCCACGCCAAGGCAGCGCACTTGACGCGGGCAGGGTATTTCCAGATACCGGAAAAGATCGCGAGGCGGCCCAACACATGGGCATCTTTCTCGGGGTCCAACTGACCCAAAACCATTTTGTGAAAGTCGTTGAAAATTGCTGTGGATTCGGCAACGGTCTTGCCTTTTAAATTTTGCGTCATCATCGATGCTGAGGCTTTGCTGATTGCGCAACCATCGCCTTCAAAGCTGATGTCTTCAATCGTGCCAGCGGCATTGACATTGATATAGACCCACAAATGATCGCCGCACAGTGGATTGAATCCCTCGGCCTGGTGGGAGGGCTTTTCGATCTTGCGAAAGTTACGCGGTTTTTTGTGATGGTCGATGATCACCTGCTGATAAAGGTCCTGGGTGGTCATGCGAACACCTCGATGGCTTTTTTGATGGCGTGGACCAAGGCATCGGCATCAGCCCGGGTGTTATAAAAGGAAAAGGAAGCTCTTGTTGTGGCCGGGATTTTAAAACGCGCCATGACTGGCTGAGTGCAATGGTGGCCAGCGCGCACGGCGACGCCTTCTGCATCCAGCAACGTACCCATGTCGTGAGGATGAATGCCGTCGACAACAAAAGAGATAATGGCAGTCTTTTCCGCTGCAGTGCCAATGATGCGAATTCCAGGAAGTTCAGACAGCAAGCCGGTCGCATAGGCGAGCAGATCTTTTTCCTGATCGGCAATCGCTGCGAATCCGATTTTTTGGATGTAGTCGATCGCAGCCCCAAGTCCGATGGCGCCGCCAATGGCCGGGGTTCCCGCCTCCAGGCGTGCGGGCAGGCCCGCATAGGTCGTCTTCTCAAACGTCACGCTTTTGATCATGTCGCCGCCGCCCATTAAAGGCGGCATGGCTTCCAGGACGGCGCGCTTTCCGTAAAGAACACCAACACCCGATGTGGCAAAAAGTTTGTGTCCGGAAAACACGAGGAAATCACAGTCGAGGCTCTGGACATCAACTTTCGTGTGGGCAACGGTTTGGGCCGCATCAAGAAGTACTGCCGCGCCATGAACCTTGGCTAGTCGGATGATGTCGCGCACGGGGTTGATGGTCCCAAGGGAGTTTGACGTGTACACCACGGCCACCATTTTAGTGCGTGGCGTGATCAAGGATTCAAACGCAGCCATGTCAAGTTCGCCGCGGTCGTTGATGGGCGCGATTTTAAGAACGCAGCCAGTTTCCTCGCGGAGCATCTGCCATGGAACAATATTTGCGTGATGTTCCATGTGGGTGATGATGATTTCATCGCCGGCAGAAACGTTTTTCCGGCCCCAGCTTTTGGCGACCAGATTGATCGCAGAAGTCGTCCCTGACGTGAAAATGACTTCTGCCGTTTCCCGGGCATTGATAAACCGGCGGACGGTTTCCCGTGCGCCCTCATACAATTTCGTAGCCTCTTCACTCAGAAAATGGACGCCGCGGTGGATGTTCGATGCGCCGTAGGCATAGTGGTCGTAAACGACGTCCAGAACCTGGCGTGGCTTGAGTGTGGTCGCAGCATTGTCCAGATAGATCAGATTTTTCCCGTCGCGGACCTGGCGCGATAAAATTGGAAAATCACGCCGGATGGCATCAAGGTCCATGGTGGAAGGGGTCGAATTTAAAGTGTGTTGGTTCATTTAAAAAATCCCGCCAATTCATTCTTCGTCAGGGATTCCAGCCATGGATCCTCTGCCGACTGCCAGATTTCTGCGGCAAAAGCGTCGCAAAGCATGGCCTCGGCCTTGGAGTGGGGAATTCCGCGGCTGCGCAGGTAAAACATCTCGTCTTGATTAAGTTGTGCAACGGTTGCGCCATGGGCACAGCGGACGTCGTCGGCTTCGATTTCAAGCTGTGGCTTGGTATCGATTTCGGCATCGCTGCTGAGCAGCAACGATTTTGATTGCTGATGCGCGACCGTTTTTTGAGCGTCACGGCGGACAAAAATCTTGCCAGAGAATACGACGCGCGATTTGTCCTTTAAAATACTTTTGTAAAGCTGCCGGCTCGTGGTGTTGGGGACCCGGTGATCGATCACCGAATGGGTGTCCAAAACCTGTTCGCCCTGGGCTGTGGTCAAGCCGTTGAGGATGACGTCAGCACCCTCGCCCTCGATCATCGCCGTGATGTCGTGGCGGCCAATGCGGCTGTTCAGGTTGAGGGCCAGGGCGTGATATTTTGCGCCGGCGGCAAGGGTCACATTTGTGCTCCCAAAGTGCAGGCTGGCGCCGGACGCCAAAATCCGGTCGTGCCGGAGCGTGCTATTAGGGCCCAGGATGACGGACGTCTCGCTGAAACAAGCGCGCGGTGTTGTGTCGTCAGGCAGAGCCGGCGTGACTTTGGTGTTATTCAGATGGCCAAGGCTCAGATAAGTTTCGCTGATCCGGGAACTCGATGCGGCGCCGCCAAGGATCAAGTGCCGCGTGAACCCAACGGTGGCCCGTCCCGATTGCACGTGAGCCAGGCGGATGGGTACCGGTACGACGCAATTATCGCTAATGTGAATCACGACGCCGTCATTCATGAAAGCGCTGCCGAGGTGCTCCAACGTCGTTTCCTGTGGGGCAACGTGGGCTAGGGGCACGGGTAATTTACTGCGGGCCGCGGCGATGTCTTGAAGGATTGATTGGACCACCTCTGCAGATGGGCCGCGAAGGGCTTCGCTCAGGTCTTCGACATGAACCGCGTCATAAAGGGACCAGTTTTTCTCGCCATTCAGGTCGACTTCTGGACCGGCTCCCGAAAGCTCATGAACGAAAGTCCCGTCCACAAAAACGAGATTGAGCCCGGCCGGGTCAAGCAATTCACGAAGGCGATTGCCAGCCTCGTCGGAAAGAAATTCCCACGGGGATTCCGGCGCAAAAGTTGCGGTCAGTCCTGCCAAGGGGCGCAGGCTGGTATAGCGATACGATTCATGGCGCGTCGTCGGAAGTCCTGCCGTGACCGCTTTTTGCCAGGCGTCTTCTTGAATGGCCTTCAGCCACGCCGGTGCAGCCACGCGTGGTGGTTCCGCGCGGCGGTTCTTCAGGGAATCCAGAAAAGAAGCAGCCGTTGTCATCCCTGTAAACCCCCGCCGGCAGGAGTTTCCTGGGACGTCTGGTAATCTTTGATCAGCGCGTCGTAGCCCTGTTCTTCAATTTGCAGCGCCAGGGACTTGTCGCCTGACTTGATGATCTGGCCCTTGTAAAGGACATGAACCCGATCCGGGACAATATAATTGAGGATGCGCTGGTAGTGGGTGATCAAAACCACGGCGTTGTTTTTCGTTCGAAGTTTATTAACGCCGTCGGATACGATGCGCAGGCTGTCGACATCCAGACCTGAATCTGTTTCATCGAGGATGGCCAGGCGCGGTGACAAGATGGCCATCTGCAAAATCTCGTTGCGTTTCTTTTCGCCGCCAGAAAAATCCACGTTGACGGCGCGCGAGATGAACGCCTCGCTCATGCCGAGGAGTTTCAATTTCATCTTCAGAAAATCGTCAAACTCAAGGGGGTCCATTTCATCGGCGCCTTGATGCTTGCAAATTTCATTGAAGGCCGCGCGCAGAAATTCAGCGTTGGAAACGCCGGGAATCTCGACGGGATATTGATAGGCCAGGAAAACGCCGTTGCGGGCTCGTTCTTCGGGCAACATGTCGAGCAGGTTTTTCTGGCGGAAATTTACTTCCAGATCGACCGTTCCGGCCGTGACTTCATAATCAGGATGACCGGCCAGGATTTTGCTAAGTGTACTTTTGCCTGAGCCGTTTGGTCCCATGATGGCGTGGACTTCACCGGCGTTGATCGTCAGGTCAAGCCCTCGGATGATCTGCTTGTCTGAGTCAGCCACTTGGGCCTTGAGGCCTTTGACCGTCAGGATTGTATCCACATTCGAGTTTTGCGGCGTCGAGTTTTTTATCGTCGAGGTTTGCATTGCTTCAGCCCACACTTCCTTCGAGTTTCATTTCAAGGAGGCGTACGGCCTCCACGGAAAATTCCAATGGCAATTCTTTGAAGACTTCCTTGCAGAAACCATTGAGAAGAAGGCTGATGGCGCCCTCCTCATTGATCCCGCGGGACTTTAAATAAAAAATTTGTTCTGAACTGATTTTCGATGTGGTGGCTTCATGCTCCACCGTGGCCGTCTTGTTTTTGACTTCAATGTACGGAAAAGTGTTGGCCGAGCAGCGATCGCCGACGAGCAGGGAATCGCACTGGGAATGGTTTCGCGCCCCTTCCGCCGAAGGCATGATCTTGACTTGGCCGCGGTAGCTGTTGATCGACTGGTCGGCAGAAATACCCTTTGAAACGATCCGGCTGCGGGTATTGCGGCCGATGTGAACCATCTTTGTTCCCGTATCGGCCTGCATTTTATTATTGGTCAGGGCGACCGAGTAAAATTCACCAATCGAATGATCGCCCTTGAGGATCACGCTCGGGTATTTCCAAGTGATGGCCGACCCAGTTTCTACTTGGGTCCAGGAGATTTTGGAATGGTGTCCCGCGCAAATGCCCCGTTTGGTCACGAAGTTGTAGATGCCGCCCTTGCCCTCTTTGTCGCCGGCGTACCAGTTTTGCACGGTTGAGTATTTGATCTCGGCATTGTCTAGCGCCACGAGTTCCACCACGGCAGCATGGAGTTGGTTTTCATCGCGCATTGGGGCCGTGCAGCCTTCAAGATAACTGACGTGGCTGCCCTCTTCGGCGATGATGAGCGTGCGTTCAAACTGTCCCGTTTCCGCAGCATTGATCCGGAAGTAGGTGGACAGTTCCAAGGGGCAGCGGACTCCTTTTGGAATGTAAACAAACGAGCCATCGGTGAAGACAGCCGAATTCAATGCCGCAAAGTAGTTGTCTTTGTATGGGATAACGGAACCCATGTATTTTTTGACAAGTTCGGGGTGTTCTCGAATCGCTTCGGAAATGGAGCAAAACATCACGCCGTGCTCTTTCAGGACATCCTGATGGGTGGTGCCCACAGAGACGCTGTCAAATACGGCATCGACGGCAACGCCGGTCAGGCGTTTTTGTTCCGTGAGGGGAATGCCAAGGCGATTGAAGGTATCAAGGATTTCCTTGTCGATTTCGTCGAGGCTCTTGGGACCTTCGCCGCGTTTTTTTGGCGCGGAGTAGTAACGCAGGTTTTGGTAGTCAATTTCGCTGTAGGCGACATGAGCCCATTTGGGTTCCGTCATAGTTTGCCAATGGCGGAAGGCCTTGAGGCGAAACTCCAGTACAAAGTCTGGTTCGTTTTTAACGGCTGAAAGGCGACGGACAATACCTTCGTCCAACCCCTTGGGAAATTCCTCGACTTCCACGTCGGTCACGAATCCGTATTTATATTCACGGTCCGTCAGCTGGACATCCTTGGATGTCAGTTCTGGTTTTGGGGGCTTTGGCGTGGGTTTCTGATTCGTTTCAGTCATGGGTCTTAGCCTCCCCGGCATTCGCGGATACCGCCAGCGGGACACATCCGGTGTTCGTCCGCCCACCGGAAGGTCGCATCTGCCAATGTCATTTTAATCAGCGGCGCCTGCATTGATTCGAAGATCTCGGTCCAGGGCCCGCGGGTGATGCAGGAGTTTTCAAAACCGCACCGGTCGCCGTGGGCGACGCATTCGACGGGAAATATGCTGTCTTCAACGGAGGCAAATACGTCCCATAAGGTGATGGACTCGGCGTTGCGACCCAGGCGGTACCCACCGGCCCGCCCGCGAACGCTGTCCACCAGGTTGGCCCCACGCAGGCGCATCATGATCTGGTCCAGATACTCGGTCGGGATGCCCTGACGCCGGGCGATGTCATTTCTGCGGATGATGGCGGACCCAGGTGTTTTTCCCGTGGCAGAACCGTTTTCAAGCGTCGTTGCCAAAAGGCCTGGAAGCGGGCCTGGAAGCGGGCTTGGAAGCGGGCCTGGAAGCGGGCTGTAATGGGCTAAATCCATCATGATTTTAAGGGCATAACGACTTTTGGATGTGATGTTCACGGGCTTCCGCTCGTCTCCTGGTTGGGCTGTTGTTTACTAATTGGCTCAACATTTGTCATCAAGAAGTCTTTGGTCTGGCAAAGCTCGATTAAAAATTGGGTTGCACCAGCCTTTAGCGTGCAGCTAATCTCCTGCAAACTCTTGAAATCTTCAAGAATGGGGGCGCTACCGTGGCTTTGAATCAACCGGGTCGTATCGTTGCAATTGGGACAAGTGTTTTCCTTGTTTTGTCAGCATCGCCCACCCTGGGTGCCGGGCCTGCATGGCGCGGAAAAATCCACCCGTTCCACGCCGAAGAATCGCCTGCCGTGGCATCTGACGCCTCCCAGCCTGCCGCCACATCTGCCATTCATGATGCGCCGGCAACGGTGAAGGCGGGTGCTGAAACAACTTTCCTGACTGGGACCCGCCAGCTGACTTTTGCTGGTGCCAGATCCGGCGAAGGCTACTTCAGCCAAGACGGTTCAATGATGATTTTCCAGAGCGAACGGGAAGCCGAGAATCCGTTTTACCAGATTTACCTGCTGGACTTGGCCACCGGGAATAGCAAGCGGATGTCGCCCGGAACCGGGCGGACAACTTGCGCGTGGATTCATCCTTCGAAAACGAAAGTCCTGTTTGCGTCGAGCCATCTTGACCCCGAGGCCAAAGCCAAGCAGGAGCAGGAATTTGAACGGCGCCGGACCGGTGGACAGGGCAGCTACGCTTGGGATTTTGACGACCAATACGACATTTTCGAAACCGACACGAACGGAAGCAATATGCGTCAATTGACGACAGAGCCGGGTTACGATGCCGAAGCCAGTTGGTCCCCGGACGGCCAGAAAATTGCCTTTGCCAGCAATCGCACTGGATTTACGGACGACCTGACGGATGAGCAGCGCGCGGCATTTGAAAAAAATCCGTCGGGCTGGATGGACATATACATCATGAACGCCGATGGCACCGGTGTTGTGCGTTTGACCAGCGAAGCCGGTTACGACGGCGGCCCATTTTTTTCCAGTGATGGCCAGAAAATCACGTGGCGTCATTTCAGTGAAGACGGTTCGACGGCTGAAATTTGGACGATGAATGTGGACGGCACGGACAAACGCCAGTTGTCGCGCCTTGGGAAAATGTCGTGGGCACCATACTTTCACCCGACCGGCGATTATTTGATTTTTGCTTCCAACTTGGAAGGCCACCGCAACTTTGAACTTTATGTGGTCGATGCGGCCGGCCAACACGAGCCAGTCCGCGTGACGTGGACCGACGGTTTTGATGGCTTGCCGGTATTCACTCCAGATGGCGAACACGTTTCATGGACGTCCAACCGGACGGCAGAAAAAGTTTCTCAGATCTTTATCTCGGAATGGAACGATGCAGCAGCCCGGGCCGCGTTGAACTTGCCCGTGCGCAAACCAAAGCTGGCCGGGTTCAGCAAAGAGATAACCGAAGCAGACTTGCGCGCCCACGTGAAGTATTTGAGTTCTCCTGCCCTCGATGGCCGCCTGACTGGAACACCGGGTGAGACGCTTGCCACGGAATACGGTGCAGAAGTTTTTGCGCGCCTGGGACTTGAACCGGCTGGTGACCATGGAACCTACTTTCAAAGTTTTGAATTTACAGCAGGGGTGAAGGCCGGTGCTGAGAACCGCTTGTCAGCCGGTGCAACAGCCCTTGAGATGAATCGGGACTGGCGTCCGCTTGCATTTTCTTCGGATGCGACGCTGGAAAATGAAACGGTGGTTTTTGCTGGTTACGGAATCGTGGCTCCGGCTGCGGCGTCTGGAAATGGCAACCTCAGCGATCCGAATGGTGAGGCGTATGATTCGTTTGTTCATCTGGATGTCAAAGACAAATGGGTCATTGCCTTTCGCTTTGTGCCAGAAAATTTGAGCGTCCCTCGCAAGCAGTACTTGAACCAGTTTGCCAGCATGCGCCAAAAGGCCATGTATGCCAGGGACCGCGGCGCAAAGGGCATCATCTTTGTTCACGGGCCGAATTCTGGCGTTACCGATCAACTGATCAACCTGCGGATGGACGCTTCGGCCGCGGCAATGAGCTTGGGCGGGATCTCGTTGACGGATGATGCGGCCCAGGGTCTTTTTGCTGGGTCGGATAAGAATCTGAAGTCCTTGCAGGATGCCCTTGATGGGGGCGAGCTCAGTCAAGGGTTTGACTTGCCCGTGAAGATCAGCGGAAAAACGCAAGTGCTGCAAGAAAAGCGCACGGGACGCAATGTTTTGGCACGCCTGAGGGCCGCCAATTATCCATGCCGTGCCCCGGTGACGGGCAGTGTTTTAATCGGTGCTCACGTGGACCACTTGGGCAGCGAAGCCGGCATGGGAATCTTTTCAGGGGCCGACGACAATGCCTCTGGTGTCGCATCGGTTTTGGAGATCGCACAAAATGTCGTGACGATGGATCAGGCGCAACGCGGCGAACTCGGACGCGATATTATTTTTGCGCTTTGGTCCGGAGAAGAGCTTGGTTTGATTGGTTCGTCGCATTTCACCAAAGACTTGGCAGCGCGCAGCGGCGGGACGATTTATCCTGCTTTATCGGCAGCCTTAAACCTCGATATGGTTGGCCGCCTTCGTGACGCGGTCACCATGCAGTCGGTTGCTGCAAGTTCCCGGTGGCCGGGCCTGATCGAACAGACCAGCATGCGCCACGATCTGCGAGTCGTTGTTCAGGCAGATCCTTATTTGCCGACCGACTCGACGTCGTTCTACGTGCAAGGTGTTCCCACTTTAAATGCCTTCACGGGATCCCACGACGACTACCACACACCTCGCGATACCTGGGAAAAACTAAACTACGATGGCATGCGTCGCATTGCCGGAGTGATGGGGGATGTTCTCCTTGATGTTGCGCAGGATTCCGGTGCACCACCTTTCAATCGTGTGAAGGACCCAAATTCCGGCGGCGGCGTTGGCAGTGGTTTCAAGGCGTATTTGGGTACCGTTCCTGATTACGGCAATACCGTCGTCAAGGGCGTGCTGCTGTCTGGCGTGAAGGCTGACAGTCCTGCAGAGATGGCAGGCCTGAAGGGCGGTGACATCATCGTGTCCCTTGGAGGGCAGAAGATTGAAAATATTTATGACTACACCGCCGTGCTCGGTGTCTTGAAAATTGGTGAGCCGGTTGAAATTGAGATCTTGCGCGGATCGGATAGCCTCAAGTTTTCGGTGACGCCTGCCTCAAGGGGCTGATTTAGCCGTAGTCAGGTGGCGTTTTTTTTCAACGACAGGGTCAAGACAAACCGGGCAACTGGCTGATCGCCGGATTTGTCCGGACAAGTCGCCGTGATGGTGACTGGCAAGTTCTGCCGGTCTTTTGACTGGACCGTGCGATTGACCAGTTCGCGAACGGCGGGGCCATCGCTGCAGGTGAATAGAACGTCGCCTTCTGGACGTTTTAAAAACTCGCCCTTGATATCTTTGAAGACAAACGAGACGTTGGCTCCCATTTCTCGCAGCATCATGATGGCAAGCATCCCACCGGCAATATCCGCACCGATCGCGAGCGTGCCGAAATACATCGAGTTCAAGTGATTTTTTGTGCGGTGGCGCAGCCGGATCTTAATCACGACACGTTGCTCATTGAGCTCAATGACTTTTGGCCGGACGTACCATATCAGCGGAACCTTGAAGATTCCAAAGAGCCGGATGAAAGCCGTCGCCTTCCAGGGCGCGATGGAAAATGGCTTGGGTGAATCAATCTCTGAATTCATGTCGTGCCCTCTTTTTTTTAGAAACGAGCCGGTGATGCCATCGCATCCTGCAACATCTTAATATAACTTTCGTCCGATATCTCGATTGCGCCCAGTGATTTCAAATGTGGGGTCAGGAACTGGACCTCGAGCAAAGTCATCGCGTTTTTCTGCATGCGGGTGATCAGGTGAAATAGGGCGACTTTGGATGCGTCTGTGGCCTTGTGGTACATGCTTTCGGCAAAAAAACCGCCGCTCAGGGCAACACCGTAAAGGCCGCCGACGAGTTCCTCTTGAAGCCAGACCTCGACGGAATGAGCGTAGCCGCGCCGGTGCAGTTCACAGTAGGCGCCAATAAACTCTTCATTGATCCATGTGCCCTCGCGGTCCGCACAGGCTTTTATTATGTCGGCAAAGGCATGGTCGAAAGTGACGCGAAATGGAACGCGCTTCAGAGTGCGGCGCAGGGATCTGGATGCATGAAAGCCATCGACAGGGATGATGGCGCGGGGATCGGGGCGGAACCAGCCTATCTGGCCTGTCCCTGCGTCTGGCATTGGAAAATAGCCATTGGAATAGGCGTAAACGAGGAGCTGGGGCGACAATGGCGACCTGTTGGACATGGACCGGCTTTCGTTATCCGTCAGGAGGCTTTTTTCTGGCCCGTTTTATTCGCGCCCTGGTGCACCACCATGTAGGCCTTTGACTCCACAAAAAGTTGGAAGAGATCGGCGTCGATTTTTCCCGCCTTGACCTCCATTTCAAGGATCTCCAGGGATTTTTCGGGCGGAAGTGATTTCTTGTACGGACGATCGGCTGCGGAAAGGGCGTCATAGATATCAGAAATCGTCATCATCCTGGATTGGACGGGGATCTGTTCGGCAACGGCACTGGTTGGATATCCGCTGCCGTCCAGTTTTTCGTGATGCTTCGCAGCAATTTGTGGAACGTTGGCGAGTTTTTTGCCCCACGGAATTTTACGCAGAAACTCGTAAGTGTGGACAACGTGACTTTGAATTTCGGCGAATTCCTCTGCCGTCAATGATCCGCGTGATACCGACAGGGCCTTCACTTCGTGGTCTTGAAGCAGGCGCCGTTCTTCGTTGTTGATGTCGTGGAAGTGAATGTTGGCAATGTCTTTCAGGCGGTCAAATCCGCCCTGCTCAAGAACCGTCGGCTGATTGGCCCGCTGAATGAAAGTCATGAATTCGTCGAGCATGCGATTGCGCTGGTCGCGTTCGGCCTGGAGCTGTTCGGGGTTCATCCCCAAGGCCATCATGTCAGGCCTCTGCATGATGTTGAGCTGGGTTTTGAGGTAGTCGATCTCATAACTTGCCCGGACCAGGTTGAAGCGTTCTTGAATCAGGGCCAGGTCTTCCGGGTAAAGCTTGTTTGCCTTGACCAGGACGGCCTCACGTACGCCCAGTTTGCCGAAGTCGTGGAGCAGAGACGCGTAACGAATTTCGCGCATTTCGTCTTCGTTGAAGGAGACCTTTCCGTATTTTCCAGTGTCGGTCTGGTCCACCACGCGGGCCAGTTCGACGGTAAGGGCTGACACGCGGTGTGAATGTCCGCTCGTTGTGGGATCTCGCTGTTCGATGGCGGTGACCGAGGCGTCCACTAGACCGTCGAAAAGCTTCTGAATTTCTTCGGTCATCCGGGCGTTTTCAAGGGCGATGCCTGCCTGTTGGGCGACAATTTCCACATAGGAAACAGATTTTGCATCGAACGGGCAAACTTCACTGGCGAAGTCGGCAGGCGTCAACAGGCGTTTCGCTGCATTTTTTTTGCAATTGATCAGCTGAATGACGCCGATAACCTGATGGGAAATATCAAACATCGGCAGGGTCAGCATGGAACGCGATTGGTAGGCGATGCGCTCATCCCAGCTGCGATCGTGACGGATTTTAAAGGGGTTTTTTTCCGGGTCTGAGTCCAGCGCATACAGGTCCGGAATGTTGATGGTATCGCGATTCAAAACGGCATTGCCGACAATGGAATTGCGGTTGATGGGTAATTTGAATTCGCTGAGGTTTTGTTTTACGGAATGATTCTGAGTGAACCGGAAATGCAAAATCTCATCGTCCGGTTTGTGATGGGCAGTGATGCCGTTGGTTTCAACGGAGGATTCAATCGTGTAAATGGATCCAGCATCCGCGCGGCAGACTTCGCGGGCCTTGAGCAAAATCAGGTTGAGCAGTTTTGGGATGTCTCTTTCGCCGTTGAGTTCGCGGGATATCGACATCACCGATTTGATGTTTTCAGAATCGCTGCGCAGGTCGTCGCCGATCTTGTCAGACTTCAGAAAAAATTTGTGAAGTTGCAGGATATTGTTGATCGTGGAGCGCCAGACGGCGCCTGTTGTCGGCAGGGTCGCGGTCTGGACAGGCGCCTCAGCCATCCATTGGGGGATTGCGCCCGGGGTGGCCAAAACATCATTGAGGTTGTTCATGGTGGACGTCTTGTTGGTCAGCATCAAAACCACAGTTCCGGTGGATGGACCGGGATTTGTTACTTTTTTGAGCAGATTTGGCTTGGTCCAAATTTCTGGGGGTAGCGCGAGGATGTGCAGGGACTCGTTTTTGATATGGATGAACCCACTCTCGTCCAAGGCGCTTAAAGCGACGGTGAAGCCCTTCAGGGCTTCATCTTGGGCCGTGAACGCGATAACTTGCGCGATGCTTTCGAGAGGGTGCGTTTCGGCGGCCATGGGGTACCTTCAGGAGTTGTCTGGGTGTTCTTTAATGATACCTTTTTGCCAATTTCGAGTTAAGGTTTCGTCGGCTACAAGTCGCTGATTTTGGAGTGAAAATGGAAGTCGGAGTTATTGTCGATTTGGAAACAACCGGCGTTGATCCCAAGGTGGATCAGGTGGTTGAGGTTGGTATCGTGGAATTTGCAGTGTCGTCGGCTCCCGCGGGCGGTTTGCGTGCAGACATGATCGGGAGCTATTCGGCCCTGCAGGATCCGGGGCGTCCCTTGCCGCCGGAAATCGTCAAGCTGACCGGTTTGTCGGACGAACTACTGGTGGGCCGTTCTGTCGATTGGACTTTGGTGCGCCAGATGTTGTCGCGGGCCAGTGTCATCATCGCTCATAACGCGGCTTTTGATCGTGGGTTTTTGGAGCGCCGTCCGGAGCTCGAGGGTCTTGCCGCTCATTGGGCTTGTTCGGTGAAGCATATCAATTGGAGAAAACACGGTTTCCGTACGAGGGCGCTGAACTATCTGGCAGCCGATCAAGGATTCGTGAATCCTTTTGCCCATCGCGCCTTGTTCGATTGTGCGACGACCTTTCGTGTCGTTACGCCTTATTTCGAAGAACTGATCCGGCGGAGTTACCTGCGGGAATATTTGGTGAGTGCAACGGGGGCTGCGTTTGAAACCAAGGATGTCCTGCGTGAGCATGGATACCGATGGAATCCCGATGCGCGGGTTTGGGCCAAGACCTTGCTGGAAGACGAGTTGGAAGAAGAGCGGGCGTTCCTGGCAAGCGATGTCTACAAGGGTGCGAGCCGCCACAAGGAAGAAGAAATCCGCAATCCGTAGGGCCCTGCGTCATCCTGAGCTGCGCTTTGCGTCATCCTGAGCGTTCACCCGTCATCCTGAGCGTTAGCGAAGGATCCTTTCTTCAACGCCGCCAGCGAATGCTTCATTGGGCCGGCGCTCGCCCATGGTGCCCCCCGCAGTCGCGTCATGCGCAAAGTGCTCCTCAACTTTTAACACCAAATTCCGTGCCGCGCATGACCGCTCTGCGGGGCCTCCCATGGCCGGCTGCCCCAATGGATCCTTCGCCGGAGGCAGCATTGTGCCTTCGAATACGAAAGTCACGGATACGCGACCGGGAATACTTTCCGCGGAAAGTCGCGGGCTATCCGATGCTAGGCGATGCGATTATCATTTCTGATGTATCCGATTTTTCTTGACAGGAAAATAGAGGCCATTTTTCGCAAACGATTTGCGTCCTTGCTGGCTAGCGTTTTCGCTATGGCAGACGTCCAAATTAAGGCGTAGATCGACGGGAAATAATTTTAGCCGACGGTGCAGGTCCGCACTGCGAACCGGCGACGGCAGACCGCTTTGCGCGATCCAAAAAAACCCGTGGTAAGAGTTTTATGCGACGCATGCGAAGAAAGGATCCTTCGCTAACGCTCAGGATGACGGGTGGGAATGCAGCAGGATGACGGGTGGGAATGCAGCAGGATGACGGGTGGGAATGCAGCAGGATGACGGGTGGGAATCTAGTAAAATGACGGCAATGGCGGATGGAACGATAAAACAGACGAGGTCGAATATGGAATTGATAGAAATCGGTGCGACAAAAAAGCTTTCCGATGCCGATCTGACCACGACGTTGAAAAAAGCCATCGCCGCAGAGCGCAATAACATTGCGACGTCCATCGCATGCCTGATTGAAATCACGGCGCGTGATCTGCACACCCGGATGGGCGCGTCGTCGCTTTTTGTCTACCTGACACGCGAGTTGAAGATGTCGGAATCGTCGGCATCGAAACGCTGCGCTGCAATCCGTGCCGTTCGCGATTTCCCGGAGATATTGCCGCTGATTCAATCTGGCGGCCTGCACCTTTCAAATATTTCGCTGATCTCACGCCATCTGACGCGCGAAAATGCGGCGCGTTTGATTGGCCTGGCGCAAACGGAAACCCAGCGGGGACTTGAAAAGGCGTTGGCTGTTGAATTTCCTGTGGTTGCAAAACGCGACATCCTGCGTCCGGTGGTCTGCACGTCGCAGCGCAGCACCTTTGCTCTGCGAGTTGGCGATACGGCGCGATTTGATAACCGCAGTGACGATCGGCGTGATACCGACGAAAATTCCAGCGACCAAGCTAGCGAAAGTTTTGATGGTGGTGCCGGCGAGTCGCACTTGGGGTTTTTTGCATTGGAAGGTGCGGCGCCGCAGGCGACGCTGGGGGTTCGCGTGCATGCCACCCTCAATGCCGAAGCGGCGGAGGCTCTGGAGTTTCTTGCGGGGGCGATGCCCGGAAGATCGGCGTCCGAAATTTTATCTTTGGCCGTTTGTGAACTCCGCAGGCATCGTGATGCGGCGCGTCGGATTCCCATGAATCTCAAGAAGGTGGCAAAGGACAAAAAACCTGAGTTTGAGACGTCAGATCGTGAAGTATTGGAACGCAAAAAAAAGTTGTTTGAAAAAAAAGCTACCACCAAAAACACTCTCATAAAATTGGGAGCAAAAAAACGCGTAGCTGAAAAATTCGCAGAGCCATCGAAGGCCAGTCGCTATATTCCCACGGCGTTGCGCCGGGCAGTGGCGCAGCGTGATGAATACCGCTGCAGCTATGTTCCTCACGTTACCTCTATTGAAGGCGTTGACGGCGTTGAATTCAACGATGCCAACGTAAATGGCGCGGGAGAAATTGCGAATGGAAATTCTGAAGCGAAGCGCTGTGAAGCCATCCACCGCCTTGAATTTGATCACGTGACGCCGCGGGCGTTTGGGGGACAAAATACCTTGGGGAATTTGCGGCTGCTTTGTCGCGCCCATAATAATTTGGCGGCGAAAGACGCGATGGGAAAAGAATTTATCGAAGCGCATTTTGGGCGAGGCTGACCACGGGGAGGCCTGGGACTTTCCGCGGAAAGTCGAGCATCAGTGCTTCTGAGACGAAGTCGAAAAATCCTGTCCCGCGGCGGAGAAGAAAGGATCCTTCGCTAACGCTCAGGATGACGGAGCGGCTCAGGATGACGGGTTAAGAAAGGATCCTTCGCTAACGCTCAGGATGACGGAGCGGCTCAGGATGACGGGGTGGTACTCAGGATGACGGGACGCGGAGGATCACGAAGGATCGTCGTTCGTCGTTCGTCGTTCGTCGTTCGTCGTTCGTCAGACGGCAGGACGACGACGACGGAGGCGGATGAAGTAGATGGTGATCAAAACCACGATGACCGTCGCCAAAATCGAGTAGATCCCAATTTGAAAGCGACGGGTGGTTTTTTCTAACTGCTCAAGATTTGCGCCGAAGAAAAAGCCAAGATAGACCCAGACTGGCACAGAGATGAGGGCCGCAAATCCGTCTAAACCGATGAAAACCCACCACTTTACATGAAACATTCCAGCGGTCAAAAAGATTGGCATCCGCAGGCCCGGCATGAAACGCGCCATGAAAATGACTTTGGTCCCATATTTACGGAAGACTTCTGTGACCTTGGCGTCGCGTTCAGGGGTCAAAATTTTCTTGAATGGAGCGCGGCTTTTAAGTTGCGGGCCAAGTTTCAAGCCCAGGGTGTAGATGATCCCATCCCCGATAATGACACCAGCAAAACAGACCAAGTGAGCGTGATGGAGGTGGACGATGCCGTGGGAGGCCAAAATCCCAGCACTGAGTAAGATGATGTCTTCGGGCATGGGCAAACCAAAACCGCAGGCCAGCAGGATCCCAAAAATCAACATCAAGCTGTGAGTGCCGTAGGGCATCAGAAAATCAAGGAGCTCTAACATTGTCTGCATCAGTCGTTACCTGCGGGTCGATTGAATGGGTCAGCTCAAGAATGGCCGTTGGACGACCGGAAAACCGCCAGTATTGCTTTGATTGTCGACCTATCGATATCGACGATTCCAGAAAGAATCAATGAAGTGATGAGGATGCCGCCGAAAAAACCAACCACGGCTGCCAGGATCGCCATGCGGCTGGCTGCCTGAGCCAATTCCACGTTGCCATCGATGAAGTCAAAGCGCTTGATGCGTTTTGAATCTGCCGAGAAGGGATTGTCCTGTTCCATGGGCCACCCTGAACTGCATGAACCGGTTGAAAGTCACCAATCAGCATGATGACTTGGGCGACGGGCAAAATCAAGTTGGCGATCTAATTTGATCGCCGCTTTTGGGTCAATTCCTGTCGTCAGGTTTATGACGCAAATCCAAGCTGGGATTGGCGTCGGAGTGATCTGACGGCCAGCCTCCCGCAGCCGCGATGCCAGCACTGCGAATATCTTCAACGAGGCGGTTGACTTTTATCATAGCTGGGTCAATCAGGCCGAGGTCGTCGGCGCCAAAGTCCGCCAGGAGAGGAACCAATTTTTGGACAGGATGCTGTGAACCGTCATTCCCAAGGCCCATTGCAGGGGCCAATGTTGGTACATGGGAAAGAATCGAAGTCACAATCTCGGCCTGTTCGCCCGCAGCAGAACGCAGCCTTTGGATCGCATCAAGATATTCACCAGCAGAGATCACGCCATCTCGCGAGGCCTCCAGACTGATCGCCGTCATGCCCAGTGGGCGCATGGCCTGGCTGACCCGGTTGAGCTGCTTTTGAAACGCATTCCAATCAATACGGCTGGCGGCAGGCTCGCCTGCGTGTGCCTGATTGGTGAAAGCGCGTAGCTCGACGCGTCCGCTGGTTGGCATGTCGGCACGATGGGCTGCTTTATGAATCAAGTGCAGGCTCGGGTCTGTTGCATCATCAGCAGCGGTTTCGATCAAGCGACGCACTCCGGCCTTGGCAAGATCCGCAAACCCATTTTCAATTGGTATTGAAGCTGATTCCATGAGTCTGGATGTTGCCGTCAGCCCGGCGAGGATGATTTGGCGCGGACCATCAGGACAGGGCATGGCTGCCATCTGCTCGCACGTCGTCAGCAAATGTTTCCAGTCAATATTTGCCGGGTCGTCGACATTCAGTTGAACGGTGTTCGATGTCGTCGCAAACGATAATTTGCGGGCACGCGCAACCGGCAACATAAGGGGCGACGCATCACCTGCGCTGGCGCGCATTTCAGCGGCCCTGGCCAGAGATTTTTCAAGATCTATCGGACGGTAAAGGGTGTCGCGTTCCACCGGGGTGCGCCCAGCCCGCAGGATCAAGTGCTCCAAGTCGCTACGGCTCATGACCATGCCGGCACGCCCGCCGGCCATCCGCGAGATTTTTTCTTCGGTGACCGTTCCATCAAAATCATTGGCACCAAAGCTCAGACCGAGCTGGGCAATATCCTGACCGAGCATGACCCAGTAGGATTTGATGTTGGTAAAGTTGTCCAGATACAACCGCGCCACGGCGATCGTCTTCAGGTCGTCAAATCCAAAGGTGTAACGACCAATGCCCATGTCATTTTGATAAGGCTGGAAAGCCAGCGGAATGAATACGTTGAAGCCGCCGGTCTCGTCTTGAAGTTCACGCAGACGACGCATGTGGTCCACACGGTGCTCGTAGCGCTCGATGTGCCCATACAGCATGGTGCAATTTGAACGCAGTCCCATAGAGTGCGCCAGACGATGCGTGTCGATCCACTGCTCTGCGCTGACTTTCGTGTCACAAATCACATCGCGTATTTCCGGATGGAAAATTTCAGCGCCGCCCCCCGGAAGAGATCCAAGGCCAGCATTTTTCAAATCCTGCAGAATCTCGCCTAAAGTCCGGCGTTCCCGGCGCGCCATCCAATCCAGTTCAACGGCGGTGAAAGCCTTCAAATGCACTGCAGGAAATTCCTGGTGCATCGTCGAGATCATGTCCAGATAGCGTTTAAACGGCCAGCGGGGGTGCAGGCCACCGACCATGTGAAGTTCAGTCGCGCCTTGATTAACGGCGGTGCGTGCCTTTTCCACCATCTCATCGATTTCGTAGGCGTAAGCACCTTCCTCGCCGGGTTTGCGCGAGAACGCGCAGAATTTGCAAGAAAGCGCACAAATGTTCGTTGGGTTGATGTGACGGTTGATGTTGTAAAAGATGCGGTCTTGATTTTTCTCGCGATTGACGCGGTCGGCCAAAGCCCCAATCCGCAACAGGTCAGGCGATTCAAACAAAAAAAGCGCATCGGCATCATTCAGGCGAATTCCCGATTCAATCTTTTTTTCTATTTCGCGCATTTGGTTCATGGGCCTGTTTCCTCTCTGCCGGGGCATCACAATGTCACAATGCCACAACGTGGTTTCTGATTTCAATTGCCGGGTAAAGTCCCAGGCGGGATCCTTCGCCAAGCAGTTGATCCAGTGAATTCAAAACGTCGTCATGCAATTCGAGGCTGCGGTGGTTGACGTACATCGAGATGTAACGATCCCCAAGATTCTCATCCAATTTGGCCATGGCGGTCGAGATGGCGCCTTTCAGGGTTTCTTGTCGTCCCGCCAAACCAGCCTCGATGCTGGCCTTGAATATTCTGGTCAATTCACTGATCGTTTGGGTGCCAAGGCTTCTGCGGATGGCGTTGCCCCCGAGCGGGAGCGGCATGGCAAAGCGTTCCAGCCACAAGGCGCCAAGGTCAAAGCATTTTGCCAGTCCGTGATTTTCGCAATCGATTTGCATTTCGTGAATTAAAATTCCGGCGTCAACTTCGCCTTCTTCCACGGCATGGGCGATGTCCATGAAGTACATCGGAACTGGTTCAAAGTCGCCAAGCAGAGTCCGTGCCGATAGAAATGCTGATGTACGCAGGCCTGGAATTGCAACGCGAAGTCCTGCCAGCGATTTTGTCCCAAGGGGAATTCGCCGGTCTTTGCGCGTGACGACGGCGGGGCCAAAACCATCGCCAATGCTACTTCCGACGGGCATCAACAAATACTCGTTAATCAAATCGGGATAGGCAGCCATGCTGATGGCGGTGATGTCGTATTTGCCAGACTTTGCAGCGTCGTTTAATTCCTGAATGTCGCCAACAATAAACTCAAATTCATAATTAGCACAGTCAATGCGGCCATCGCGCAGGGCCTGCACCATGAATTGGTCATCCGTATCTGGGCTGAATGCTAAACTGATTTTTGTCATGGATACGGAGTTCCCTTCAACGTAACGGGAATCAGCGGACGTGCCCCAAGGTGATTGTCCAGCCGGTTCAAAAATTTTTTTGCGCCTTCGGGATCTTGCGCTGGCAGCAGAGCCAGCAAACAGCCTCCGCCGCCCGCACCGGTGAGCTTGGTGGCCAAGGCACCGCTGGCCATCGCCGCGTCACGCAACTCGTGCAAGACCGGTGTCATGGCGCCGGCTTCGGAAAGCAGATGGGACGCATCGTTCATCGCTTTGGCAAGTTCGTCATGATTCGCGGACTCAAGGGCGTTGATTGCCGACGCCGCCAGGCCGTTGAAACGGTCGATCCGCCTCTGCGAAGTTTCTGGATTACGAAACCAAGGTGCGACGCGCTCAATCATGATGTTGGTCGCGCAGCGCTCGCCACTGTCGATTAACGCAAATTGCCAGTTGCCCCGGACCGAAACTGGGCGCGAGCCGCCTTGCCTTGTAAACCCAATGACGCGTTCGTGGGCGACAACGTTGGTATCAAGCCCCGAAGGTGTTCCATGAAACGCCTGCTCCAGCTGGTTGGCCAGACGGGCCAGGTCTTCATTGGAAATTTCGCGCCCATAAACGCCAGCCATGGCCCGCAGTAAGGCCACGCATAGGGCTGCCGAAGATCCCAGACCGGCACCAGTCAAGATGCTCGAGTTGCCGGCGATCTTGAGCCCCGGGTTGGGAATGTCGAGGAGTCGTGCAGCCTCCCGTGCGACTTCCACCAGTTGAGGTGACACAGGTTGTCCGCCCAGCTCGATGTGCAAAAGCGGGCGATTGTTGTCGTGAGATTCCTGGCGGACAGAAAGCTCAAGGCGCATGTCGTGAAGTGGCATGGCCACAGCATCGGCGCCATAGACAACGGCATGCTCGCCAACGAGGATGGTTTTGGCGCAGGCTGTATAACGGCGCTCAATAACCATCGGAGTCGCCTTGATGTCTGGTGCTAGTTTCTTGAGAGGTTTGAAGGGTGGCACCAAATCCAGTTTGGTCATGGATAGTGGTGGACCCCGGAAATTTGTCCAGAATCATAGCATTGATGGCCGCGGCATCCTGCGGGCGGCAGATTACGTGTGGATTGGGTCCTGCATCAAGGGTGAACCACGCGGCCAGATTTCCTGCGGCGCGGGATTCGCGCAGCCACCGTATGAATGCAATGGTGGGCGCGCTAAAATAATCCGTGCGCGGGTGCGAGGTCATCATCACAGAGTGCATTTCAATGGCTTCGGATTCGATGATGGTTCCAAGGCGTTCCAAGTCGCGCATTTCGATGGCTTGAGCGGCGTCCTTGAGGCGTTCGCCCAATCCCGCCATGCGCACATTCATCAGCGGGCTGGTGAAGGCGCGCGCGTGACCTTCAGTCGAGCTTATGGACTTTGCCCCGCGGTCGATCAAGACAATCAAGTCGGCAAGCGGCCAATGATCTGGCGAAAAAACGGCACTGACTTTCTGCGCAGTTGGAGCCTCGCCACGAACCCAGTGGACAAAACCACCGTGGATGCTGCGGCAGGCGCTTCCCGAACCGCGGCGCGCCCACGCCGATAAAATGTCCTGCGTTATTCCCAGCCTGTGAAGCTCATCAAGATTTTTCGTTCCAGTCCAGGCTGCGGCGGCAGCAATGGTAAGTGCCGCAAATCCGCTGGCGCTGCTGGCGATACCGCAGCTTGACGGGAAACTATTGTGGGTCAGGATGTCCAAGGCACCCTCGGCGGATCCGAAGGGTCTGACTTCATTTCGCAACCATTCCAGATAGCGCGTGGTCTTCCCCAAGTCGCGCACGGGAATGGTCCCCGCCCCAGTCGTTTTGAATGCCATGCGATGGGCGTCTGGAGTCTTGGCGTCAGGCTGCACGTTCGCGGTGGTGGTTGTCTTGGCCTGGCTCAACGTCATCGATAAAGAATCGTTGGCTGGCCAATTCAGACTGGCGTCTGATTTTCCCCAGTATTTAATCAACGCAATGTTGCTCGGTGCGGTGGCCGTCACGTGCAGTGTCGTTTGTATTGCTTTTTTGCCAGTGGGTTGGTTCACCATGTGGTGAGTCCTTGCTGCGTGAACTTAAATGGCGATTGGTGCCAGCCAATCCGGGCCAGAGCCAGGCGCGGTTCTATGAGGGCCGCCGCAGCTCCAATTAAGAGAACTGCATCCTCGCCACCGGCACCCGTGGTTTTCCATGTCCACGACACGTCCAAACCGGGAATATTTTCCAGTGCAGTGGCAACCCGTTGAGGGAACACCGGGGACTCGGCCATGAATGCGCGATGCTCTGCCACTGCCTTTATCAGTGCGGGCAGGGCAGTGTTTTCTGACGCGCTGAGAAATTCCTGCCACGCATCAACCATCGATTCGGAGAGCTGCATCAGTTCGGTTTGGGACGCCCGGACCACGAGCCATTCCATGAAAATCTTCATCGTTGGACCGGTTGGGGCGCCGATGCCGCCGACCATGAGCGTTACGCAACTTGCCAGTTTGTCCAGGTGGTCTTCCGAACGAAGTGAGAGCGACCTAGAGGCACCTCGGCGAAATTCGATCAATCCGCCCCGGCTTTGAACGGCAATGTCGTAGCCCGAGGCCGCCGGTTGTCCGCGTCGTTGAAGTTCAAGGGCCGAATCAGCCAATTCAGCGAGGTTGATCAGGGATCCCGCAGCAATGTGTTTGGCCGAAGCAAGGACGGCAAGGCGCAAGGCCGAAGAAGATCCCGCGCCGTGGGTTGGGTCGAGGTTTGCGCTGACTTGAAAAATAACCTTTGCCGGTTTGCTGGCCCATGCCGAAAGCGCGCTGATTGCGGCGTCGACATAAGGATCTTCCGACGAGATTTCTTCATCATGGTCAATAATAATCGTTTTTGGCTCAGGCCAAAGGTTGCTGTGAAGTTCCAAAACTGTTGTCGCCGATCCCGAGGCCCCAGTTTCGTGAAAGGCATCGCAGCGCACTTGCAATTCGCCGTCCAGGGCAACAGCCAAGGCGCGGCCGCCATCGAGAACAGAGTACTCACCTGCGAGCATCAGTTTGCCGGGGGCAGAGGCGTGGCCTGTCATGGTGAATTCAGATTGCATCAGATTCTTGTCGCTCCTGTGAGCGGGCGGTCTGTGGCCATCAGTTCCAAGTTTTTTTTGTGCAGGCCCATGTGACCGCGTTGAATGCCTTCCGAAGCCAAAGCACGCAGGGCTGAAAGGTTTTGAGCCAGGCCCACGGCGCAGCAGATGCCGGCAAGTTGGCGCGCGTCGGGAAGCCCCATGAGGCGCAGAGCAGCTTTTGCAGTCGGATGAAGTTTAGTCACGCCACCAACGGTGCCAACGGCCATTGGCAGCTCCAACGATCCGGCGAGGTTGCCGTTGCCGTCCTGCGACCATTTTGCCATGGGGCGATAGGTTCCGTCACGGCAGGTCCAGGCATGAGCACCGGCTTCGATCGCGCGCCAGTCATTTCCTGTGGCGATGAGAACCGGATCGATACCGTTCATGATTCCCTTGTTGTTGGTTGTGGCGCGGTAGACGTCAAACCAGGCGAATTCCCATGCCTTGACGATTCGCTCAACGACATCAACGCCACGGTATTCGCGGGAATCAAATTCTTCTTTCAAGATCAGGCATTCTGCTTTCGCAAGGCGCCTTTCGTTCAAGTTGGTCAAAATGCGAAGGCCGGTCTGGCAGCACAAGAGGCCAGCCAGCATCGAGGCAAGTTTCTCGCACATCGTGTTGACGATGTTGGCACCCATGGCGTCGCGCGTATCAATGTGCAGATGGACGATGATGCTTTTAATTTCGGGGATCCACCGCCATTCAATGTCACGGGCACCACCGCCTCGCGCAATCAGCGAGTCGTGTCCGCGGTTTGCGTAGGCGATGAGTTTTTCACGATTGGCTTCTAATATGGCGCGATCTTCGGCTGTGTATTCGTCAACAAAGAGTTGAATTTGGCCGGTCATCACTGGATCGGTTGCCGTGCACGTGAATCCGCCGGCAGCGCGGGCTAGTTTTGCTCCGTGGCTGGCAGCAGCCAAGACGGAGGTTTCTTCCACCGCCATCGGGATCAAGATGTCTTTTTCGTTGATCAAAAAATTTGTGGCAACTCCAAGCGGCAGGCTGAAAGTGCCAACTGCATTTTCAATAAAGACGTCAGTCAATTCGGGAGACAACACTCCAAATTGACCTAGTGGGCTGGCCTCACTTTCGCTGAGTCCAGCAAACCGGCTGGCCACGCCGAGGCGTTCAGAGTGAGGCAGTTCGTAAAATCCGGGCAGTCGTGACTTCATGGCAGCGTCCCCCTTGTTGGATTATGGCTGGGACCCGTTTTGATCACCGCCCCGGCAAGGTCAGACAGTTGACGGGCACCGGTGCAAATCATCACGGTTTTTAGACCTTTGATGAAGTTGCCCAGGACAGCATCAACTTCGTTAGTGTCCTTGAGCGCCGCGCGAAATAAAGGCAGTCCGACGCCGGCCATCGTTGCGCCGAGAGCAACAACCTTTGCGACATCGACGCCGCTGCGGATTCCGCCCGTAGCCACAAGCTGGCACTGGGTTTCCATCGGTATCGCTTGCCGGGCCGTGGTCAGGGCCATGCCGGTGGTGAGTCCCCAGTCGCGAAAACCCTTGGCCAATTCAAAGGTCATGGGGTCTGTTGCACGCAGGCCTTCTATCCAACCCCAAGAAGTTCCGCCGCGTCCACCGACATCGATGGCATGCACCGCCGTTCCAAGACGAGAGGCGAGACGCGTTGCGGTACGAGGATCCATTCCAGCCCCGACTTCCTTGATCATCAAGGGAACTGGAAAATCCCGCGCGATGAAGGCAATGCAATCGAGGACACCACGAAAATCACGGTCGCCTTCGGTTTGAATCATTTCTTGCAGGACGTTGACGTGAATCGCCATGGCATCGGCAGAAATCATGTTAATCGCACGAAGGCAAATTTCGCGAGCTTTCTCGTGACTGCGGCTGCCGACCAATTGAGCGGCCCCGATGTTGCCGATCAGGAAAACGCCGGGGACTTCTTTTTTAACGTTGAAGATGCCAGCGAAGCGTTCGTCGTCCAGGGCAAGGCGCTGCGATCCGACGCCCATGGGAATCCCGGCCGCCGCCGCCGCCCGGGCCAGATTGTGGTTGATGTGGCGACCGCGTTCGACGCCGCCCGTCATGCCGGTGATCAAAATAGGCGCTTCAAATTCACGACCAAGAAATTTTGTCTTCGTGTCGAGGTCATCCCACGCCAATTCCGGCAAGGCGCAGGGCATGAATGAGTATTCCCGAAGTCCTTGGTCACGATCGCTGGATTCAACGTCGCGATTTTCGCAAATTTCGATGTGATGAACCTTGCGCTGGCTTCCAATCAGGGCATCCAGCGCCGGGCCTTGGGCCGTTGACGAAAGTTTTATCGTGACAGGGTTTTGGACGGTGGCGGAAGCAGGTGTTGCAATGATTTCGGCATCAAATTGAAAGCCGGCACCGGTGAGTGAGCAGAGGGTCCCTTGGGGGATCGCCATCATGGCGCCGGACTCGGCGTTGATCCCGTTGTCGGTCTCGGCGTTGGTCTCGAGCACCAACAACCCTGAACCCGCCAGAACAGCCCAAGCGTGAAACTCGCTGAAGTCGGTTTTTTTTGTGGTCGAGGCAGAAGACGCAAGGTCACCTTTGCGCGAAACTTTGACTGCCAGGCGCGGGGTTACGGCGATCAAGTTGGGTCCCTTTTGGGGTACCAGTTCGGGCATCGGTAGACGGGGCTCCCTTGTCCGTTAATATCAGTGGTGTCAATATGAATGGAGTAGGGCAGGAGTCAACATTGATTTCTTTAAAATCGGTTAAAAAAACATTCCCTGGATCGGCCTCCGGACTGGCTTCTGGCGGTGCCGGAGGGATGGAGGTCCTCAGGGGGATCTCCTTTGAGCTCCATCCAGGGGAGCGGGTCAGCCTGCTTGGGCCCGGCGGGTGCGGCAAATCGACGGTTTTGAAGATCGCTGTGGGCCTGCTGCCGCCTGATAAATTAGACGACGGCGAAATCCCCAGGGGGAGCGTAACCCTCGGAAATATCGACATGTTTCACGGCGCGGCGGCGGACCGGGCCCGCGTCCTGCGCCAGGTGGGAATGGCCTTTCAGCAGGGGGCCCTGTTTGATTTTATGACCGTCCGGGAGAATTTGCTCTTTGCCATGGAGAACATGACGACCATGTCTCCTGCCGAAATGGAAGGGGTCCTGAAGGGGCTGCTGACAGGGGTCAAGTTGGGGCATACGGAAAGCATGTTTCCTTATGAATTGTCCGGGGGGATGCAGCGCCGGGTCGGGATCGCCCGGGCTCTGGCCACAAGTCCCAGTATTGCCATCTTTGATGAGCCAACGGCCGGGCTGGATCCTGTGACTTCGACGATCATCCTGAACATGATTCACGAACTTGGGGCAAGTCAGGCGGGCAATCCTCGGACTCTTTTGGTGGCCACATCAAACGTCGAAATTGCCATCCGCTTCGCAGACCGGGTTATTTTAATGAACGAGGGAGTGGTTATCGCCGACGGACCGTGGCGGGACTTGATTCTGCACGGCAGCGAATGGGTTCGTCATTTTCTCGGCGTACGTTTGATTGGACTTGACCTTGACTACGCGCGGGGGCTTAACCTGCCGAAAGAGTTTTTGAATGCCCACTGGGGCTAATTTTGAGACAGTATTGCTGGATGCGCCGGCGATGGAAGTGACCAGAAAATAATGGCTGTAAAACTGATTGTCACCGACATCGACAACACAGTCTTTGACTGGGTGACTTATTACGTCCGGTCTTTTCATGCTTTGCTCAATGAAGTGGAATCCATCACTGGAATTCCATACGCACAGTTGGCCAGCGAATCTCGCGATGCCTTCACGCGGCATGGCTCGATTGAATATCCCTTCTTGATTCAAGAGCTGCCCAGTGTTGACCGTCATTATGCGGATGACTTTGACCGCATGCTTGCCGAAGCCGTTGATCGCGGGCGAAAGGTTTTTCTAAAGACAGCGGAATCGTTGCTTGTGCCTTACAAGGGCGTTCGCGAGACGCTGGAAGAAATTCGCAGGCGGTTTCCGGATGTGCCATTGGTTGCTTTGACGGACGCGCCTCGTTATGTCGCGATGTGGAAACTAAACAAGCTCGGACTCCTGCCATACTTCACGTCCGTTTATGGACTTGCGGATCCACGCATTCCGACATCCGAACGCAATGGCCGTGTGAAGGTCGATCCTGAAATCCTGCTGAAGCATTTGCAACAGTCGAATTTTGGTTTCAAAGGACGCATCAGGATTTTGCCGGATGAATATGAAAAACCAGGAACGCGCGGATTAAAAACAGTGCTGATGGATCACAACCTTGATGAAGATCCTGCGCATCGCGGAACGGTGATGTGGGTTGGCGACAACCTGCGCAAGGATGTCGGGCTTGGTGAGCGCCTCGGTGTTCGGACGGCATGGGCAAAATACGGAGTCTTGATGGATCAAGAGTTGTACCGCTTGCTTCATGAATTCAGCCCGGTAGCCAATGTGCACAAAAATGCTAGCTTTGCAGACGGCGCACCGGATGCTCCGCAACCGACCTATAGCCTTGAGCAATTTGCAGACTTATTAAAATTCCTAATCTAATTTTTGGCCCTCTGCGCATTGTTTAGGCACATCAACGGTGCGAAAATAGGAGAGATCTCCTGTTTTCAAAGTTGAGGTGCCGGTGCTACTTGCAAGCCCCAAAGTGGCGATCCAAAATAAGGCGGCTACAAAATTTGTAGTGGCCAATGTGGCTGCCATTGCAGCAGCATTTTCTTTTGCCGGCAATGGCTTGGCTGCGAACTCGTCGCAAGTTGATGTGAAACAAACTCTTGGCGGATACGCCGACAACGCTGGTCAGTCCCGTGCGAAGGCTGGCTTCGATGTTGCCAGTGGACCATTTGCCTTCGGGATTTCGCGCGAACGCGTGGCTGATGCCAAATGGCGCGACAACAAGTATCTGCAGGCCGTGTACGGAGAAGGCATTCGCCTTAACGACAGTTGGTCTCTTGGGGCGACCAGAACCTTCGATAAACTGACCGACACGCGGCTCGCCGCCGGCGGATCTTCTGACGGAGTGATCAAGTCACAGAATTTTGGTTTTGGAGTTTCGCACTGGATGATCCACGAGACCTTCCAAGCCGGCCTTGACTTGTCACGCTCCATCATCGACAGGCCTGAGTATGAAATTCTTGATTTCGATGCGACCGTCTTGACCGCTCCGTCCATGGTCAGTTCAAGTGGCGCAACCGTCACGGCCAGGCATCTTTCTACACCAACCATGATGACTTTGGCATCTGCCTCGATCAATCAGAGTTCGGACCGGCCTCTGGCACGTGTCTATCAGGCAGGCGTCCGGCAATATGTTCCGGCCGTTGGCGGTTCGATTCATGGATCGGTTTACCGCGGGTTAAACCAGGGCAGCCTGTCGACCAAAACGCTTTACGGCGAGGTTAATTCTTGGGCGACAGACCTGGCATGGATCCAAGAATTCAGCCGGGCAACGCAGGTTCGTGCCGGATGGCGCGTCTATCAAGAGCGCGAAACGGGGCGTGCCTACAGAGATGAAACCCAGTTTGGTTCAGATCTTTTTTCGGTGGGCATTGTGCACGATGTGAAACCTGAACTCATTGCAGGCAACGGAGTAACGGTTGAAGCAGGAATCGCAAGGTACTTGAGCAACAAAGACTTGATGGCAACGACGGCAAACTTTGGCGTATCAGGAAAATTTTGAGGTCACTTCAATGATGAAATCTCGATTGACCTGGTTGACACGGATGATCGTGACCGGCCTGCTTGCCGTGGCGACGATGGCGTTGGAGGCATGCCGGACTCTGCGTCCATATGAGAAAGAACATCTCTTGAAACCATCGATGGACGATGCCCGGATCGGGTCCCTTGAACCGGCATACGCAAAATCCACAGCAGCGCAGTTTGAAAAGTTGGCAGCAGGCACGGCGCAAGGCGGTGGAGGGTCCTCATGTCCAACTTGCGGAATCTGATCATCACATCGACTGCGGCCTTGGTGCTTGCCGGCTGTGGGTCGCGCCTGCCCAGTGAAATCAACATCAAGCGTCCCGTCGCAGATGGCTCTCAGGACGCAACCCGGATTGACCTGAACCTGATTGACTTCACTGATATCGAAACCGGTGCAACGGTTAATGCCGGGGCCTGGATGGACCAGCAAAAGACCAGCTTCATGCTGCTGACGTTCGGATCGCGTGCATGCTCTGCGTGCAATAAGAAAGCGCGATTGATCCGTGATAATTACCTGTCGACTGACAAAAATTTTCTTTCTGGAATGGAATCCCGTCTGGCCATTGTCGGGGTTAACACCGATTCTGACTCCCTCAACTTGACCCAGCGTTTTATTCGAAGCGAAGGCTTTGATTTCATCCGCTGGTCCGATCCGCGCGGATCAAAGATGCTGCAGTGGTTTATGCCGGGGGGGCGCAGCTACGGCGTTCCCTTGACCGTCATGGTGAGCCGCCAGGGAATCTTGTGGGCCTATACCAATGACTCCACCGCGACTGTGGCTGAAATCATGGCGCGGGCACGCGCAACGGTTGAAGGCGACGCGTCGGTGCACGACCCTGATGACGGTGATGATGACGGTGATGATGGCGACGACGATGATCCACACGAACCAAATCCCGTGGCCTTGCCGCCGGCATTGGCATTCGAAGGGGCGGACAGGATGCGGGACGTGATGGTCTCCACGTGCGGTGTCAACCGGGGAGTCCAGCAACGCCTTGATGTCGTGCAGCCACTAAGTTACGTCGCGACTTTCTTTCATGTGGAACGTGAGGCTTGCGGGGAAATTTGCCGCAACAACCGCGCCATCTTGCAACGTAAGGTGGAGTCGTTCTTGACGGGAGACGTTGGGGCAGGATTTCTTTACGCCGGACAAGCTCCAGTGGACTGCCTCAAAATCAAACCGGATGAAAACGAGAAATCCCGGATTCAGTCATTGGCGGGGGGCGCAGAATTCTTTGATGCCTTTGCAACCCACTTTGACTGGAGTCATGAGATCGTCGAAACAAATGGCGGGGCCCTTTCCGTGGCGCCGTTGGCCCCTGCCATCACACTGGCATTCAGCCGCGATGGAAAACTTTTGTTCTCGGCAGAGGGTGCGATTGATGAGGCGCGCCTGGACGGTTTTCTAAGAAGCATCTGGATACCCGGGACCGGGAAACAGGCGCCGGCCTTCGCGCGCGGGCCAGCCTGGAATTTCCATGGCCTGCCCCAGGGACAGACCCAAGGGGGCCTAGTTGATTTTAGCGAGTGGCGCAATCATGCGACCTATAGCGTCATCAACGTTTTTGGCGAGAGTTGCAGCAGCTGCATGGCAGAACTCAAGCATTGGTCCCGTCCTGACGGCATGTTCGACCTGTGCAACAAGAATCCAGATTTCTGCATCGTCGGGACCGTCGAAAACGGTCTTCCAGATTCTGCCTATGTTGCTCCAGGGCCGGTCGACATCAAGGAAATGGATACCTATTTGGGGCGGATCAGCGAGGCTTTAAATGCCCGCGGAGTTTCTGCGCCAATCATCATGCTGGATCCGTATTCTCCCGAGAATGACAGCGGTCGGGGTTATTTGAAGCGCTTCTTTGACGGATATTTGAGCGCAAAGAATCCTGAGTTTGGATTTGATTTCAGGACAATTGTCAGCGACCGGGAGGGCAAGATCCTCGGTGTTTTCAAGGCAACGCCGCCCGAGGGGACAAAGGTCGATCATGTTGAGGAATTTTTGCTGCGGTTGCGCAGCCGGAAAGGGGCATTGCAATGAGTTCAGGTAAAAAATGGTCACGAGTTATAGTTCCCTTTATGGCGTTCAGCGCAATCGGGATGCATTCACTCACGGCATTTGCCGGGGCACCTGCAGCAGGGTCGGACTTCCCCGCGATGGAAGTGACACACATTAGCAGTGGAAAAAAAATCCAGACGATTAAACCTGGTTCAGTCACCATGGTGAACCTTTGGGCAACGTGGTGCGAGGCATGCAAAGTCGAACTGGCCGAGATGGAAAAAAGTTTGCTGTCGATCACTGGTCCGAATGGCAGCAAGCCAAACCTGATGTTTGTTTCACTCGACAAGGAACCTTCCAAGGCTCGTGAGTGGTTCAAGCAGAACACCAAAGCGACGGATGCAATGATCGAAAACCTCTATTCCGACGCTGGCTTTGAACTCGCCGAAAAGCTGGAAGCCGACTCTTTCCCAATGACGGTGGTCATCGGGAAAGATGGCAAGATCTTGCACATTGAACGTGGATTCAAGGAAGGGAAAGAGGGCACTGCGCAGGTCAAAAAGATTGCGGACTTGATGCAAGCCTCACTTTGATTTTTTTTGCAGGTCTTCCAGAAGCTTCGCGGTTTTTTTCGCGTCCAAGGCCGGATCAACATCTTTTTCGATATTGCGGATGTTGAGTTCCGGATCGATCACGAATGTCCATCTTTTGGCAATTCCAATCACCGGCATTTTTACGCCGAATTTTCCTGCAACTTCTGCCTTCTCGTCGCACAGCAGGCCGAAATTGATCTTGTGCTTGGTGTGAAACTTTTTCTGGTCGGTTTGCGAATCGACTGAGATCCCGTAAATCTCTGCGTTTTTTGCCTGAATCGCTTTGATTGAGTCGCGAAAAGCGCATGCCTGTTTTGTGCATCCGGGGGTGTCTGCCTTTGGATAGAAATAAAGAACCGTCCAACCTTTGCCCTTACGGTCGGAAAGTTTGAATGCCTGGCCGTCTTGATCCGGAAGGGTGAATTCCGGGGCCTTGTCCCCCGATTTCAAACTCGTGTCGGCTGCGGTTGCGGTGCTTAAAGGCGCGACATACATACCGATCGTCAGTAAAGGCAGCAGTATTTTAATCAGCATCGTCTTCTTCTCCGTTGGAATGGGTTGCCTCCGGAGTTTTGCATAACATTCAGGCCCGTGTCATCCCCATCGTGTATATGGACGACACGGGCCTGCATGTGGTTCTCGAATGACGTTCAGTGGGCCACTTCGGTTTTGATTTCAACATCGACCCGGCGTTGCAGTTGCATGTGACCTGGTCCCATCATGGCACCGCGCCCGCCCCGGTGACGTCCCATGTAGGCAGTCTGGATCTTCACCCGGGTTGGATCGATACCCCGGGCGCGCAACTCTTTGGCAACGACTTCAGCGCGTGCCAGGCACAGGTGCTCGTTTATCGCGGCAGGTCCCATCGGGTCCGCCCGGCCAATGACCGTCACGATCATTTTTGGCTCTTTGAGCATGATTTTAGCCAGATCATCGACGGATTTTTTACCTTCGGTGCTCAGGCGTGAACTGGCTGTGTTGAAGTAGGCTACGGGCTTATTGAACGATAGCTCATCGAGCCTGGCACCCACCGGTGCCTCGGTTGCTGCGGTTGAAGCGGCTGCCTTACCTGCAGTATCTTCGACAAAGGATTCAATGTTCTCATCCCAGCCTCGGATTTTTGCGTTGGCATTGCGCGCGTCTTCGGCGATTTTCGCTGCGGCCCAGGCCTTCCCGGTTGCTGCTTCTTTGGCTTTTGGTGCGTCTGCTTTGCGCCAGTCATCAGACGCCTGAGCCAATTTTTTTTCAGCCGATCTCACGGTCTTTGGCAGGATATCATCGACGTTCTCTTTTTTAGCCGAGCTGATTTCTTTTTCGGCGCGAGAAAATTCAGCGGGAGCGTCCTTTGGAATGGTGGAGCACGCAATAAAACTCAAAGTGATGACGGGGGTTGAAAGACGAAGGATGGGGTTCATGTGGCGGGACCTCCTGCAGGGTTGGTGGACCAGATCGCTGGCCGATTTCTGAAGGAGTGGTTTGCAAGGAGCAGGCCAGTGGTTCCTAAGGATGGGTGAAAATGGTTTGATCGTTTTGTCGAAAGTATTAGCAATTTCGGTAATTTGCGAAAAATATTGGTAGTGGAATCGGGGCCTTGGGGACGGGTGCGGTCGGGACTGAAATTTGCATGTTGAGCCCATCAACCCGGAGTCTTCAAACCATGGCAAGTCAAGTCGCTAGGCTTTTGAAATTGAGGGCACAGTCGGGGATCTTTCTGGCCACGCTGTCGATCGCCTTCACTTGGTCATGCGCTCAGAGTCCTTCATTCAAAGCGTCTGGGTCTCGCGCTGGTGTGGCTGGCGCCAACGCCATGTCCGTTCAAATCAAGTGTGGCGATACAAAGATTCAGGTCGACAAAAAATTACTTGCGGCGGCGGGCGGCCGGCTTCAACTTTCCGGCGAACTTTGTCCGGTTTCTTCCAGCAGTGTTCACATTCTCTTTGTCTTGGATTTTTCTGATTCCATGAGGACCAACGATCCCACCGTGGGCGTTGGCGCTGCTGCGAGCTGCGGCAGATCCAAAGCCGTTTCCGCGATCATTGAAAAAATGACAGCCTCACGTGGCAAGGACGACAAGGTTTCTGCATCCATCGTTGGCTTCGGCACGACGGCGTCGGAAGTCTCGGGTGAGGTTGACCTGGCCCAATTCAAGCCAAGCGCCGAGGCCCTCTGCCGCAGCAATTCTGGCTCAACGAATTACAGGGCTGCCTTTGAATTGGCGGCACAGAAACTGGCCGCGTCAACAAAGACCGCCAAGATCATGTATTTCATCTCTGATGGTTTGCCGACCGCCGGGGGTGTCATGACGACTCCAGTGTTTATCAATCCATTTGATCCCTATGCAACCATCAACGCCATGAATCAAGCGGCTGCAATGAATCAAGATGTTCACTTCAGAGCTGGCGTGGATGCGGCGGCTTCACTGCGCAGTCAATTTCCTGCGATGGTGTTCAATGCCATGTTGTTGCAATCTGCAGCAGTGGCCCTGCCATACGATCCGGCAGTGTATCTGTCCCAATTAACCAATGACGCTTCGCGGGTTCGGATTGTGTCCCAGGCCAGCCAATTGGCGGAAAGTGCCGTGCAACTTCTGACCGTTCCTGTGAGTCTGGATGCAGGGAATGTCGATGCCTCTGTGAGCAACGATTCTGGGGCCCGGGAAACGTTGACGATGCGTCAGTTGCTTCAGTCTCAGGATACAAAGTCCAAGTGGATTTTTGGGACCAGTGATTTCAAGGCGGAAAAAATTGCCGGGTCTGATTTCGCCAAGCCTATCCATTTTGCCATGGAGGCTGCTGAAACTGGCGGCCGGAAGCATGCTCTCAAGGTCGACATCGAAATCAAATAAGACTGTGGTATTTTTGTAGGAGTCCAACCCCTCATCGAGGAGCCTCCATGCGCACACAGTTTTTCTCCAAAAGCCTCATTGCAGCCGTCGCTATTCTTTTTTCTTCGTCGAGCCTTGCGGCTCCCAAAGCCGGAGCAAAGCCCACGGCAGTGAAAACGGTTGCTGATGGTGTTGAGGTCCGCAAGGATCCAGACAACAAAGCTGAAGTGATTGCGACCTTGAAAAAAGGCGAAAACCTGACGGCGACGGATCGCAAGGGCAGCTATTGGAAAGTAAAGCTTTCCGATGGACGCGAAGGTTTTGTTCCGGTGACTTCTGTTCAGACCAAGGCCGGCATCAATGCGATCAAAGCTGCCGTCGGAAACACGGGTACGCAGGTTGGCGAGGCTGCGTCAGC
>CAMBEK010000010.1 GCA_945865565.1 Pseudobacteriovorax antillogorgiicola
ATCCAGAATTTCGTTCCTCGCAGATTCATTTTCGTCCTCAGGTACAGGCACTGCAGCCTCGGCCTCCATAGAGGCAGCCATCGTACTTTCAAGGGCATCTTCTGTAATGGACTCGGGCAAAACCTCGGAAACTGATACAGGCTGTTCCAGGCTTGTCGGCGCAAGAGGCTCCATTGGGACTGGAGCTGCATCCAAAAGCTGGTCAACATTTCCAGCGGCATCACGGCTATATGGAGCAAGAGCCTTGATGAAAGGAGCCATTCCAACGCGCTCGATAACGGCTTGCATCCTCTCACCTGGCTGCCCATGCTCTTTCCAGGCATCAACGACGGCCCTCACTTTATCCACCAATTCAGCGGCAGGAACTCCCTCGGCTACAAAGGAAGCCAACTCCGGAACGATCATCTGCTTGCCTCCAAGAGAAATCCGGTAGCCTTCCTCTTGTCCGATAATCGCAATGTCCAATGTATGGCATGGCACGCAGCATGCGGCACAGCCATTGATCCCGATCTTTAGTGCCGCAACCGCCTCTAATCCCGCCAACGCTTCTGTTATGTCGAGGGAAGCCTTCAAGGCATCCTGCTTGCTTTCCGGACACAAGGCACCAACACAGGCCACAGGCTGATGTATTCCCTCTTGATAATCACGCACCGCGAGGCCGCCGGATATCAGATCCCGGGAAATCGATTCCACCTGTTCTGGCACGACAAACATGACAATCCGCTGATCTTCTGTTGCCTTCATGATGACAGAATGTTGCTCGGAGATTGCGGCCAGTTTTTTCAAGTGCGCGGAGTTATAAAGGCCCCCTGGGACTTCGGCCATCAGGGCAACAGAACCGTTTTTCAATTTAAATGGCGTACCCATAATTGCTCCATCTGAATGGGCTCATCATATACCTGGGCTCATCACGCGATTACGATCGTCCCATGCAGGTGGAATCGGTGGGGAATCTAAGTCACTTGATTCTGAGGATAAAAAAACAGGCCCTCAGGAACGGAAGTCTCCGCCTAAGGGCCCAGAAGCAGACAAAAAACGCTTATTTCTTTCCTAAAAACAAAACATGGATCTGTCAATCAAGCTCAATCAGCTCAATCAGCTCCGATAAATCAGCTCAGATTTTCCATGTAGTCCCGCAGGCGTTGGTTCATCAGCGCCTTGGAAACCCAGAAGGTCGATGCAAGCTGCTGCACAATATCCAGACTGCTGTCGATCCGTTCAACTTCACGACGCATGAAATCACCCGGAACCAGGAGCAATCCTGCGAAGGCATTGCCCTGAACTTCGAGAGCCTCTGCCGGAGCGCCTGCAAATGCCGCGCCCAGAGCGTGACCAGAGCGAACCAGCCAATTGAAAACTTCCTTGGCGATCAAGAATCGAATGAAGGAACGTGAATCGCTGGCGCGGTGGCGAATGACGAGCTTTGTCTCAGAGCCTTCACCGGTGTATTCAGCAACGAATGGCTTCGCCAGGGTGGCCTCTGCCACAATTGAAATTGCCGGGAACATTTGGAGCACTTCAGGGATGTAAACTGGGGCTTCTGTGAAGCGTCCCTGCTCAATGATCGCCTTGACCGTCTTGAGCACTGCCGCGCGGTTCACATCGAAAAGTGTCTCGAAAGAAATCGGAGCGCCTTCAGCCTGCCAGCGGCTTGGGTTCTTGAAGAATTCCTTTTTAAGGTTCTCCTGATGGCGCCCGGAGATCGAGAATGCACCGTATCCACGGTACTCAAACACGGCTTCATCCAACCCAACTGCACCTGCAGCAATGTCGATCACCAGGCGCTCGTCAACGTTCAGATGATCGGCCAGACCGCGCAGGGTGGACAGGGAGCGAATATTCTTCTTTCCCTTCTTCCAATGGCTGCAATCGGCAGGGTCGTATCCAAGGATCGCGCCGACATCCTGGTCAATGACCTTGACGTTGCCTTCGTAGCGAATCTCAAGGGCTTCCTTGCAGAAGCGGAACAAAGTGGCGGAATGCGGGTAACGGTTCTCTTCCGTCTTTTTCATATCGGCTAACCTCCGTGTCATGCGCCAACGCCCACTGGATCCGCATTCTACAGAACCATATGGGCACCAAAGAAACGCGGCCTCATGCCGCGCTAAAAGCCTGTTTTTTCAACTGTTAGGGAATGGCTGTATTCAATTAGAAACGATTTTTTGGGACCGGTCAAGGCGCTCAGACCTTGACAGGTTCCAAAAGGGCGATCGTTATGGGGCCAGGAACCATGGAAACCTTGCACTTCACCACACTAGTGACGCGCTCAAGAAGGACACGGGCCCGTTCTGGTGACTCGCGTTCACGGCCCCGAAGGCGGACAATGACTTTCACCTTGTCCCCACGTTCCAGAAACTTGGTGATATTGCCAATTTTGGTTTGCAAATCGTGATCACTGATATTGATCTTGAGCTGAATTTCCTTCAGCTCCGAGCTTTTCTGCTGCTTCGACTTTGCTTTTTTCTGCTCGTAAAGCAGCTTCTTGAAGTCTTGTAGACGAACGACCGGTGGAGTCGACTTGTCGCTGACGAGGCAAAGGTCCAGACCCTCTTCCTCAGCACGCCGCAAGGCTTCCGTTACGGGAACGATTTCGTTAACTTCTTCGCCAACCAGGCGGACTTGAGGGTACTGACGGGAGTTGGTGCGATTTATGACTTCCAAAAGCGGTTTGTCCTTTCGACAGGTTTTAAAGCGGGCACGTGACGATCTCGGGTTTTCCGATCGCCATCACTTTCTTATACAAATTAGCAGAATTTTCCAGCAAGATTGAGGCCTTGAATAAAGATCCCCTCAGGGCCAAACCCCTAAAACCAAGATAAACAAATAATTACAGATGGTTACAAATGTCACCGACCACCCGACCAACCCGAGATCCAATCGAAGAAGCCTTTAAAATAGGAGACCATTGGGTTCCGGGGATCTGGCGCTACATGATGCCCGTGGCCTTGACTGAAATGACTCTACCCCAAGAACGACGGGCCACCTGCCTAAATTGCCCACGAGCCAGATTCGAGGGCTGGCGCCCCGATTACCGTTGCTGCACTTACCATCCACGAGTGCCTAATTTTCTCCTGGGCCTTGCCCTAAGCGAACCGGCATCAGAAAAAATTATAAAGCGTCTCGTCCACGAAGGATTTCTTTTGCCCGAGGGCATGATCTCTTCGCCAAACCAATGGGCACACTATTTAACAGATACCGGTGAAGATCGTTTTGGCCGCAGCGAGAAAGTGCTTTGCCCTTTTCTCGAACAAAAATCGGGACTCTGCAATCTTTACGCATTCCGCAATTCGGTTTGTTCTACTTTCTTTTGCCAACACGACCACGGCGACAAGGGCGACCGGTTCTGGTCCAGCATGCAAACCGTCGCCCAACAGGTGGAAATGGCCCTCGGGCAATGGGCCCTGAATCAATTGGGCTTTGATGTTAAAGCCTATATGAAACGCCTCAACTCGCTTGCCAAGAAAATCGAGAAAGTTTCAGACCCGGAAACCGGAGCATGGACACCAGCGGCCCTGAAAGTTGTGTGGGGCAAGTTCTACGGCCGGGAATTAGAACTTCTAACTGCCTGCGGAGATCTCGTTCGAAAACATCGCGACGAACTTTGGAAAATCGCCAACACCATCGACATTCTGGAGGCCCATCAATTTGACCGCGCTTCCGTCCGGATTGTTCCAAAAAAATACCGCTCCGAAATTGATGCGGAATATTTTGAGAGCGGCGACACGTCGCCGCCCCGCGATATTTGGCGGGGTTTAAAGGCGCTGCACAAAAACCTCTGGGCCCTTCCCGCGGGTTCCCTTTCCTTTAGCCCCCGGGCGAAAATCCTGGCCAACCCAAAAGAGGACGATGAAGGAAAAGCATTCAGCAACTGCTCTCACATGGTTGAATTTCGCGCCCGTCGCAACTCCCACGATTACGAGTGGAGGGAGTACATTCCGGCTGACCAGGCCATGGCCCTGTTGTGGTTCAGCAGAAAGCGCAAGATAAATGACGCTCTTCTGGAGCGCCTTAGCGAAATCACCAAACAAACTCCGTCACAATTTCTCTCTGAATGGACAGGCAAAAAAGTTTTAACGAAATCTTTGCGCTGATGGCGGCTCCTGCCGTAAGCTTTTCAAGCACCTCTCGATCCGGGATCCGTGGTCGGGAAAAAACATAAAACGGGAGTCCGACATGATTTTTAAGAACTTCTCCAAGGCTTGCGCCAAGACCAACGCTTTCGTCGCCGTCGTAATCATCACGTTTGCGGCATCGGCAACACCAGCTTTCTCTGCCGTTTGGGTGACGGATCAGGCCCACTCGTCCGCGCATTTCAAAATCAAGCACATGATGATCAGCAACGTCACCGGCGATATCACTGGCGTTGATGCCAAGATTGACTTGAACGAAAAGGACATCACCAAGTCGACCGTTGAAGCCACACTCGACCTCAAGACAATCAACACCAACAACGCAAAACGTGATGAACACCTCCGCAGTCCTGATTTTTTTGACACAACCAAGTTCCCCACGATCAAGTTTGTGTCTAAAAAAATTGCTAAAGTCGGCAAGGATCAATTGAAAGTCTCTGGTGACCTGACGATTCGCGACATCTCGAAGCCAGTGACCCTGGATGTCACCGGACCTACCGCAGGATTCAAGGATCCATGGGGCAACATCAAGCGCGGATTGAGCGCATCCACCAAGATCAACCGCAAGGACTTCGGCCTTACCTGGAACAAGGCCCTGGAGACTGGGGGAGTTGTCGTCGGTGAAGACGTTAAAATTGAAATTGAACTTGAGCTGCAGCAGCCAGCAGAAAAGAAGCCCGCTCACTAAATCTGTTTGTTTATCGACTAGGACCAAAATCTGGAGCAGGAGCAGGAAAAAATGGTGAAAAAAAAAGTCGTAAAAAAAACGGCCGCAAAGAAAATCACTAAAAAGACAACGAAGAAATCTGCTAAAAAACCTGCGAAAGATTCGACTCCGGTTAAAAAAGCATCCTCGGTTGCGGGCATCCTGAATTCCGGCGCTTTAGCGCCGGAATTTATTCTCCCTGCATCTATGCAGGGAGAAATCGATCTGGCTTCCTACCGCGGAAAAAAAAACGTCGTCTTGTATTTTTACCCGAAGGACGACACTCCGGGCTGCACGACGGAAGCTTGCTCCTTCCGTGACCATTACGACCGAATTTTAAAAACCGGTACGATAGTCATCGGCATCAGCCCAGACCCGGTAAAAAAGCATGATCGCTTCATTGAGAAATACAGCCTGCAGTTTCCATTGGCCTCGGATGAACAGAACACTGTCGCCAAGCAATACGGAGTCTGGGTCGAAAAAAGCATGTACGGCCGGACGTATATGGGTATCCAACGCGCAACATTCCTGATCAACAAATCGGGAAAAATTGCCGCCGCATGGCCAAAGGTCAAGGTCGATGGCCACACGGACGAAGTCCTGGCAGCCATCGACCAGCTATAGCAGAACTACAGCAACGAAGCCGCCAGGGTTGCCAACTCACTTCTTTCACCGCGCTTCAGGGTGATGTGGGCTGCGATCTTGGCACTACGGAATCGTTCAATCACATAGGTCAGACCATTGTTCTCTGAATCTATGTAGGGATTGTCAATCTGGTACGGGTCGCCTGTCAAAACGATCTTGGTCCCTTCGCCTGCGCGGGTCAGAATCGTTTTGATTTCATGGGGCGTCAGGTTTTGCGCCTCATCCACAATGAAATACTGATTTGGCAATGAACGCCCGCGGATATAGGTCAACGGTTCAACGGCAAGCATCCCTTGATTGATCAACTCTTGGTAGCCCTTGCCAAAGCGCTTGTGCCTGCCGCCTGCGCCGCCACTGAGCAACAATTCAAGGTTGTCAAAAATCGGCTGCATCCAGGGGTTCAATTTCTCGTCCAAGTCCCCCGGAAGGAAACCAAGGTCTTTACCCAAAGGAAAGATTGGTCTCGCAACGAGAAGCTTATGGTACTCGTCTTCGTCGGTGGTCTTGGCCAGGCCCGCAGCGATCGCCATTAGTGTCTTACCGGTTCCAGCACCACCGCTGAGGGTAACCAGTTTAATATTGTCATCAAGAAGCGCCTCGAGCGCGAAAGTCTGTTCCAGGTTTCTGGGATAAATTCCCCACACCCCCTCCGAATGGGGCTCCAACATTCTGACCACTTCGCCTTGGGGATCGTACATCCCGTAGACAAACTGATTGGAATCATCCTGATCTTCTAAAATAATGAACTCATTCGGATAGAGGTCGGCAACGGGAGCTTTCATTTCACGCCGGTTGTACAACTCATTAATCGCCTGCGAGGAGGCCTTGACGTTCCGGTAGCCAGAATAGAGATGCGAAATATCGACCTTGTCTGCCTCAAAATCCTCTGCCGCGATTCCAAATGCATCTGCCTTGATCCGAAGGTTTGAGTCCTTCGTGATAATGCTGACCTTGCGACCGTCGCCAAATTGCTTTTGCAATGTTAGCGCGATCGACAAAATATGGTTGTCCGTGTTGTCGGCTAAAACATCAGGGAGAACGTTCATGTTATGACCAAGGTACACAAAGAGGCTGCCTGATTCCTCCTTGTCATCGAACAGGCGAATCCCCGACGACAGCGTGCCTTTTTCCCGCAAACGGTCCAGAATCCGTGAAACCTCCCGGGCATTGCGACCCGTTTCACTCAGATCTTTTTTGAAAGTATCAACTTCCTCAATGACCGAAATCGGAATGATCACATCGTTGTCATCGAACTTAAAAATACTGTCGGGGTTGTTCAGAAGAATGTTCGTATCAAGGATAAAAACTTTTTTCATAAACCTCGCCTTGGGTAAGAGGGCTGACTTGGTAAAAAGGTAACACAGATCACCGATCCCTGTCATGGCAGCCTGATGCAATCGTGACTCGGGCCGTTGTAATGACACCGCCCCCCCGTTCCGATATCTTTATAGTGGGGGAGGGTCGCAAAATGGCACCTAATGATGACAGGCCTACGGATCCATACACTTCGGGCTCAAATGCCGCAGTTGAAACCCTGCTGACGGGATTTACCGACGCGAGCAAGTTCCTCTTCAAGCAACGCAAAACCCTGCTGAGCTTTGCGGACTTCTTGACGATCGTCCAGAAGAACCCGCGGTCGATGATCCGGAACAGTTCGAGCTACCTGAGGGATGTTTTCGACCACTTTGGCAGGTCTGACTCCAAAGTCGATGGCGGCAGAAGTGGCTCCGCGCACCTTCAAGGCCTCGAACGATTCAAAATCTTCGATATTGGAACAGAACGCCAAATCCCCATCATTGGGGGGGAGTCCGTTCAGAAAGAGTTTTATAACATCATTCAGGCATTCGTACGTCAGGGCGTTTCCAATAAATTGATCATGTTGCACGGACCGAACGGCTCTGCAAAAACCTCAACGATCGAAGCCATTGCCCACGCCATGCAGCTTTACAGCGAGCAGGATGCAGGGGCCCTTTACCGTTTCAATTGGGTCTTCCCAACCGACAAGTCGACAACCTCAAAAATCAGAGGCGAATCGGGTCCAATCGGTTTTGGAAAATCCTCAGCCCAAGAGTCCGGCCCATCGTCCTACGCACTTCTTGACGAATCGGAAATCGCCTCGAAGATCGTCTCCGAGTTCAAGGAAAATCCGATTTATCTCATTCCAATGCCCACGCGGGAGATATGGCTTCGCAATTGGATCGCCCAACAGGAAGCCTGCTCGCCGGATGACGTTGAGTTGCCTCCGAATATTCTTTTGGGCGGATTGTCGAAAAAAAACCAGCAAATCTACGAGAACCTGGTTAATGCCTTTGATGGCGACGCAGGAAAAGTCCTCCGCCATGTCCAGATCGAACGATTCTTTTACTCGCGTCAATACCGTGTTGGAATGTCGACCGTCGAGCCCCAGATGTCGATCGATGCCCAGGAAAAACAGCTCACGATGGACAAAAACCTCGCCAACTTGCCAACCGTCCTCCAAAACATCAGGTTTTACGAGGCCCAAGGCGAATTGGTTGAAGCCAACCGCGGGATCCTTGAGTTTTCTGACCTTCTCAAACGCCCGGTCGAAACCTTCAAATACCTCCTTTCAACGATCGAACGGGGGATGGTCTCGCTTCCATCTGCCACCTCCCTGATCGATGTTGTTTTTCTGGCCACAAGCAACGAGAAACATCTGGACGCATTCAAAACCATTCCTGACTTCAGCTCGTTCCGCGGGCGATTTGAATTCATCAAGGTTCCGTATTTGCTGCGTCCGTCTCTTGAGATCAAAATTTACGAAACCGATCGAGCAGCTTTAGCAAAGTCGCACGAAATTCTACCTCACACACTTGAACTTCTGAGCCTGTGGGCCGTGATGACCCGTCTGAAACAGCCAGACCCTGAGGCCTATGACGCACCCATGCGCGGTGCCGTCGTCAAGCTTGACCCGCGCAACAAGATTCGCCTTTATGAGGGACAAGAACTGCGTGGACTGAAATCGTCTGAAATTCATCAAATCGAAGAACTCAAGAACCAGATTATTTCTGAATCGATCGGTTCTGTCGTCTATGAAGGGCGCTTCGGAGCCTCACCCCGCGAAATCAGGCAGGTTCTTTACCGTGCCGGGCAGGCCTCCCAGAACGGCATGCTCGGTCCACTCGAAATTTTCAGGGAACTCGAGATTCTTATAAAAGATCGCTCGGTCTACGATTTTCTACAGTTTGAGCCCCGCGGGAAATATCACGACGCCCCCTTGTTCGTAAAAATGCTCCAAGACGAATTTGCTGACACATTCGAGACGGAACTTCTATCCTCATTGACCCTGGTCGAAGAGGAGCAATACGAACAACTTCTTCAACGTTACGTCGAAAATATTGTGGCAGAAATCAAGAAGGAGAAGATCTTCAACCAAAAAACATCCTCGTTTGAGCCTGCCAATCAGAGCCTGATGAGAGATCTTGAAAAAGTGATAGGAATCACGGGCAACATCGAAAAACATCGCGAAAGTGTGCTTGGCCGCGTCGCAGCGTGGAAGATCGAAAATCCATCGGCAAAAATCGATATCTCTGGAATCTTTCCTGACTACCTTCGCAAGGCCCACGAGCATTATTACGAGGAAAAAGCCAAGGTCATCGATTCCGCGCAAAAAGCCATGCTTGCCCTAGGGACCGACTCTGAAAAAAGTCTGGCAGATCAGGAACGGGATCTGGCCCGCACTGGATTTTCCCAACTGGAAAAAAGATTCGGTTACTCTGAGCGCGCTGCGCGCTCAAGCCTGAAGTTCCTGATAACGAATCGCAAGTCCAGGCCAAAAAAATAATCCGTCAGTTTTAATCGCCGACAGGCCACATCAGGGCCCAAACCTTGCGAATGCGGCGCAATGCCTTTACACCGGCAGCCCGGGCCTCTGATTCATCCATGTGCGACACCTGGCTGGCAGCAACAGATTTCGGTATAAGGATGCAAACGCTCAGCTCTCCGATCAGCCCGCCATAGGCCTGATGGTCCACCATGAACGCTGACGCACCTGCCTTTTCAAATAAAGCAGGATCGGGAATTTGAACTGTGCGAAGCACCTTGCGAATCTTTTCCCACGCGTAAAGATCTGGAGGAAACTCCGGGGGCGGCAGCTGCCTGTCGCCCTCACCCTCACCCTCACCCCCAAGAACTGACTCGTTCTTCACCGCACTTTCGGACGATTTTGCAAGATTCACTTTATCGTCATCCGTCAAATAAAGAGCACCGTCTCCAGAAATCCTTTCATCGAATCCCCGCCGCAGTTCCGGGTGAGCCTCAACCTTCAAACCCAATCGTTGAACTTCAACCAACGATTGATCAAAGTACCTCTTCGCCTTGAAAAAGCTGCCTTTGGACCTATCCCACGCCCGCTTGAACCAGACAGAAGCATCGAGGGGCTTATGCCATCGCATGTACGCCAGCCCAAGGTTGAATCCAAGCTTGATCCAATCCACATCATTTTCTGCGTATCGAATGGCTGACTGATAATGGTGAACGCCGTCTTCGATCTTGCCTTCGCGCACCATGATCACGCCAATTGCGTTCAACATCGACGCAAGGGATCCCTGCATTTTTGAAGTGTCGAGTACCCCCTGATGGCGTTCCATGTTGGTCGCAATTTGGAGACCGCTGATCACCCTGTCATCCTTGGGGTCGATGGCCGTGGCTTCGGTGAAGGTTTCCCGCGCCTCTGAACTGCTCAAGGACCGGATCTGGGCATCTCCCAAAAGACACAAACGCTGCAGATTTCGGGGTGCCAAGGCCTCTGCACGCTGCAAGAGCTTTGTCGCCGCCGGCAGGTTGCCCGCGGCGATTTTCTTGCGCCCCATCTCAATCAACGCAGGTGCGCAATCAGGATCGAGGTTGAGCAAATCGTGTAACAGAATTTCGGACATGTTTTCCATGCCGCGGGCACGCAGCAGCCGCATCGCAATGAAATAAACTGGCGCGGGGCGTGGAGCCTGCCGCAGTTTCGATCTAAGTGCCTCCCAACCTTTATCGATAAAATTAGCGCGGGGAACCAGGCTCTGGATTTCCGAGGCAATGGTCTGGGATTCAGCATCAAAAAAGTCTCGTTCACGAAAAAGCTCACCAAGTTTTTTGAAAACAAAGTTGGCATGCGAGGGCTTTTCAACCAACGCAAGTAATGGGAATTCCGCGGCAAGCCGAAAATCCCTTTTGTCCAAAAATCCGGAAAGCACCAAAACAGGCGTCCGGTCGAATGCAACTTGCGCACGAATTCGATTGATCAGGGCAATTCCGCCAAGATCAGGCAAACGCCAATCAACCACAAAAGCATCCACGGCGGCACCGCTTGCGATGATACGGGCAGCCGACGTGCCATCCTCGAAGGTCATGACATCCTTGACGCCGGCATCCAGAAACGCCCGTTCAAGCGCCAACAACACCGCTTTTTCATCATCCACGATGACAATCCGTCGAGGCTGACATCCCAACAGGTCAAGCGGATCCCTGGATGTTGTCGTTGGAACCAAAACTGCTGCCCCTCACACGTTGAAGTGCTTGCCGACCAATCCATCAATCAATTTCGAATCAACCTCATAAGGCAGCGTGATCTGCTGCTCACCGGCATGCTCGCTATTAAATTCCATGCATGTCCTGATTGAGTTTTGATTCCGCGCCCAGCTACGGCGCGCAACGCCACCCATGACGTCCCATGGCATTGCCATGTCGACCACTTTGGTGGCCCGTTCGCTGCCATCCAAAACCATTCCAAATCCACCGTTGATGGACTTGCCAATGCCTACGCCACCGCCATTGTTCAAGGCCACGAGGGTCATGCCGCGGGCCGCGTTCCCGGCAAAAATCTGCGTGGCCATATCGGCCATGATGTTCGACCCATCCTTGATATTGGATGTCTCCCGAAAGGGGGAATCAGTGCCGCCCGTATCATGATGATCGCGCCCCAACATGATTGGCCCCACCTCACCAAGCCTCACCATTTCGTTAAAACGCAGGGCAATCGCCCTGCGCCCGCCGGCATCTTGATAAAGGATTCGGGCCTGCGACCCCACCACCAGCTTGTTTTTCCCGGCATCCTGCACCCAATCTAGATTATCACGATCCTGATAACGCAATTCAGACCGGATTGATTTGATCACGTCCGCAGCGGCCCGATCGGTCTTGACAAGATCTTCAGGTTTTCCACTCAGGCACACCCACCGAAAGGGTCCGTATCCGTAATCAAAAAGTTCAGGCCCAAGGATGTCTTCAATGTAACTTGGGAAAATAAACCCATCGCGTTCATCACGACCATTTTTGACGATTTCAATCACTCCGGCATCGAATACTGCCTTCATGAAGGCATTGCCGTAATCGAAGAAATAAGTACCACGCGTGACCAGCGCCTTTACTGCAGCAAAGTGATGCTGCAATGTCTGATCGATCCGCTTGCGAAGCGTCAGCGGATCCTCTGTAAGAAGCCTCGTTCGTTCTTCAAAACTGATTCCCTGCGGACAGTAACCACCTTCGTAGACGGCATGACAGCTCGTCTGGTCCGAAAGCAGATCAATGTGAATTTTCTTTTCAACGGCAAACTCCAACAGGTCCACGATGTTGCCTTGAAAAGCAATCGCCCATGGTGCCTTCGCCGCCAAGGCCTTGTCCGCCGCTGCAAATGCCTCGGCCGGAGTCAAAGCAACTTCACTCACCCACCCCTGACTACGCCTGGTTTCAATGCGAGACGGATCAACTTCTGCGATGATTCCGACTCCGCCGGCGATTTCCACCGCTTTGCCCTGGGCTCCACTCATGCCTCCAAGGCCGCTGGTCACAAACAGTCTGCCAGCCAGATTTTGGGATTCCTTCAAACCGAGCTTGAGACGTCCCGCCAGCATGATCGTGTTGTAGGTTCCGTGGACGATCCCCTGCGGACCAATGTACATCCAGCCACCGGCTGTCATTTGCCCGTAATTCGCTACACCAATAGCCGCAGCACGGTGCCACGCCTCGGGGTTGTCATACATGCCGACCATCAATGCGTTCGTAGTGATCACGCGCGGTGCCATCGCGTGGCTCTTGAACACACCGACTGGATGGCCCGAGTATATCGCCAAGGTTAATTCGTGAGTGATATTTTCCAGATACTTTTTGATCAGCCGGTACTGCATCCAGTTCTGACACACCTGGCCCGTCTCGCCGTAGGTGACGAGTTCATATGGATAAAGTGCAATTTCAAAATCGAGGTTGTTGTCGATCATCAATTGTAGGGCGCGACCTTCGAGGCATTTTCCCCTGTAGCTGCTGACAGGATTGGCCTTGATCTCACCCTGCGGGCGGAAGCGGTATCCGTAAATCCGCCCTCTGGTGACCAACTCTTCCAGAAACTCTGGGGCCAACTCAGCATGATGCCGTTGTGGAATATAGCGCAGCGCATTTTTCAGGGCGAGTTCGACATCCTGCCGGTCAAGGCGTAACGGCCGCATCGGCGCCCGCCTGATTCCTTCTTGAAATTTCGGCCTAGGTGGCAGGGCCTCGCCTTCTTCCATGACTTGAAAACTCATGTGGCTTGAAATATCAAATTCAGTGAGCATGCTGACTCCCTCCGGACCTTATTTTATACCACAGTGGGCTTGCCATGGCCGCTACGGACTGTTTCACTACAATGTTATGAATGATTCCCGCAAAAAATCCCGAACAAACTCTCGCCTCCATCAGCTGGCCCTGTTGACGCGTCTGGCCGTTCCCATTGTCATGAGCCGTGTTGGGCTTTACGCCATGGAAATCGTGGACACTCTGATCATTGGCCAAGTTGGAGCTGCCGCCCTGGCTGGAGTTGGCACGGGCGGCGCCTTATTTTGGTTTGTGACAGTGACAGTTTCCGCAGTCGTCTTGCCGCTGGACGCGATGTTTTCCCGCAAACTTGGAGCGGGTCACACCAAAGATGCCCACAACCTGCTCCTTCACGGGCTGATCATTGGAATGGCTCTCTCCGCCTTTGGCGTTGGGATCCTTTGGGTCACCAGCCACTTCCTTCCAGAAATCGGAATTGGTGCCGAAATGCTGGATCCGGCAAAAGCGTTTCTGCAAACGATCCTGCTGAGTTTTCCTCTGGTTATCACCATCAACATTATGAATTCATTCTGGCAGGCCCGAAAACGCCCGATTGCCATGGCCGTGATCATTGTTGCCGCCAACTTCGTCAACTACTTTGCCAACATAGCCCTTGTCCTTGGACATTACGGGTTTGAACCGCTTGGGGCCCGCGGGGCCGCGCTGGCAACCCTGATCGCCCGGATTTTCATGGTGCTGGCAATCCTTGCCTATTCCAACTGGTCTTATGGTGGGCAGTTGATCAAAACATTTCGTCTGGCGTGGTCTCCCCATCTGGAAACATTTCGCCACATTCTAAAACTCGGCATGCCATCGGCTGCCCAAGCCGCCGCCGAAGTCGGTGCATTTTCACTGTCGACCATTGTGATCACACGCCTCGGCGCACAGGCCACGGCCGCTCACCAGGTGCTCCTGCGCATCGCCTCATTCACTTTCATGTTTCCACTAGGCATCTCTCAGGCCACATCCGTTATGGTCGGCCACCGCCTTGGTGAAGGTGATGTTCATGGAGCGCGTCGCGCGGGCTGGTCTGGCATTTACCTTGGCGCCGGGATCATGGCCATCAGCAGCATCGCCATGCTCCTTTTCCCGGAAATCATCTACGGCAGCTTCACCACAGATCCCGGTGTTTTTAACCTTGGCGTGTCCTGCCTGCTATACATGGGGATTTTTCAAATCTTTGACGGGATCCAAGTCGCCGCCACTGGAGCCTTGCGCGGATTCGGCAATACGTCGGCCTCAATGCAGGCCAACCTTCTTGGCTACTACCTGTTGGGCCTGCCCATTGGACTTTGGCTCTGCTTTGCCCGGGGCATGAACATCCTCGGCTTGTGGATCGGACTCGCAACCGGCCTCATTGCCGTTGCAATTTGGCTGATCATTGTCTGGTTTCAACTAACCCGGCGGACGCCTTCGGCTTCAATCGCGCCGCAAATTTCTTAAACTGCTCTACTTGAGTGCGCCTGAAATCGGCTGTCACTTGAATCGGTTGAAACGATCATTGTGAATGCGCATGATTCCACCAATCGGCAGGGTCCATTGGGTCGGCTGACCCAACGGACCCTGTGCAGACAACACGCAAGTTAACGATTTCATATATTTTTTTAGACAATGCGCCTCGACCCGCGCCGACCGAAAGTCATTGGAAACCCAATGAATTTTGAGGTTTTGGCGAAGGTTCCCTTGGGGCAGCCGACGATGGGAGGCCCCGCAGAGCCGGCATGGCGCCCCACTGCCATCGGTCCAAAAAGAAGTCCGCGCCGCGCTCATGCGGCGACTGCGGGGGGCACCATTGGCAAGCGCCGACCCAATGAAACCTTCGATCGATAGAGCATGAAGAACTCTGAGAGATCGTTTCGACGGACGTTAGCGAGATCCGATCCCAGGCGCATTCAAGTAGAGCAGTTCATAAATTTTCGAGAGATTATATTTATTTTAAATTGATACTTAACTGGCCGGCCAAGTCTAACGCTTTGATTAGAAACTACGTTAGAAGGTGCTTGTGTTTAAGAAATCACTTTTAAAACATCCCTCAAAAGGAACACCAACATGTTTGACACATTGGGCTCTGCAAAAAAAATCGTCGTTCAATTCGCCGCCAGCAACATTATCGCCCTCTTGAGCACCCTGGCAATCTCCAGTCACGCAATGGCCGGCGGAGTCTACGAAAGCCCAGCCATCGCGAAAATCTCTGCAAAAGCCGCAGTGATCTCTGAACTCGAAGTCAACAGAACCCAGGGCGGAATCAATCCAGACTACTTCGCTTATATCGTCAAAGGCCGCGTTGAAATCGGCACCAACAACTGCGATGCCTCGGGTCGCAAGGTCAATATTGCAACCAAACAGGTCGGAGAAGACCTCATTGTGTTCGCTGAGATCAAGAAAAGCCGCAATGAAGCAGGTCGCATCTGCTCCATGGAATACGCACCGGTCTTTGTCACTGTCGAAGCGACCGTTCGCGGCATGCGCTCACAGATTGATCAGGTCTTGATCTTGAACGTCGATCGCGAAGGGTCGCACGAATCGATCAATCCATAATTCAAAACAGCGAACGTTTTCTCAGAATCGAAACCAGAACCAAAAAACTCGCACCGGCGGCGGTTAACAGTGCAACCAAAGCCGGAACGGGAACGCCCAACATGGCGCGGCCGTCTGTATCGCGAGCCAAAATCGCCCCCGCAATGAAAAGACCTGCTGCCAGCAGGCTCAAAGCCAACCGTGCTGAAGACCGGTCAAAAACATCTCCCAGGGCATCCACGCTTTCACTGTCGACTTGAACCCGCAAATCCCCGTCCAAAGCAGCCTTGAGCAATCGTCGCATCTGTAAGGGGGCATGACGCAAGAGCGCCGCAGCATCCCGTCCGATCACGATGGCCTGATCTCGAAGATTTTCAGGGGAATACAGATCCTTGACAATTTGCGCCGTGAATTTCTCGCAAGTCGAAATGATGTCAAAGTCCGGGTTCAGATGCAGGCCAATGCTTTCAAACTGAACCAGCGTTTTGATAAACATGATGAGTTCTTGCGGCATTGGCACACCGTGCTGCGCTGCAATCTTTGCCAAATCAAAAAGCAGCCCCCCGGAACGAATGGCCTTCAGGCGCAAACCAACAAAAGGCGCCACAGAATTTGCGATGTCGTGCTGGAATCGTTCCAGGTCAAAGTCGGGCGATGGCTCAGACAATTCAACGAAATGCTGGACCATACGTTCAAAATCTTCGGCCACGAGGGCAACAAGAAGCCCAGCCAAATGTTCCCGGGTGAACTTTGAAATGCGAACGACGAGGCCGAAATCCAGAACACCCACGCGATTTTCAGGCAAAACCAGGAGATTACCCGGATGAAGGTCGCCATGGTACAGCCCGTCCACGAAAACCATTTTCAGAAACATCTCGAGCCCCTGCTCGACGAGCAAAACCGGATTCAAGCCGAGACGCTGGATCTCTGCCTTGTCCCAAGGGGATGTCCCGCGCAAGTAGGTCAGCGTCAACACGTGCTGCGTTGTGAAGGCCCAATAAACTTCGGGAATCACGACGTAAGGGACATTTCTGAAATTCGCGGCGAATTTGGTAGTACTGCCGGCCTCGCGAATAAAATCCAATTCACTCGACATCGCGCGGCTGAGTTCATCCGCCATGGTCGAAAGTCGAATAGAGCGCAACTCTGGAACGTATTTTTCAAGGAGTGTTGCCAGAGTTCCAATCAGCTGCAAATCGGTCTCGATCTGCTTGCGGATATTTGGGCGCTGGACCTTGATGACTACATCTTCGCCCGTGGCCAATTTCGCAGTATGCACTTGCGCGATTGAACCGGCAGCCAGGGGTTGTTCACTGATCTCAACGAAATCAGCCAGGCGTTCAGGTCCAAGCTCTTCCTCGAGGCGCTGCCGGATCACCGCATACGGCAGGGGCTCAACCTGAGTGTGCAGTTTGCGCAATTCAGATAAATAATCTTCTGAAAGCAAATCCTCACGAACTGCCAGCACTTGGCCGAGTTTTACGAAAGCAGGGCCAAGCTCCTCAAATGAAATGCGGAGCCTTTCGGGCAACGACAAATCACGATCACCTCGTTTTTCCGCAGACGACTGGGCTTCCGCCGTCCGGAACTGGTCGGGAGTCAGCCAGCGGTCAAGCCGTGATTCGCGAATAAATCCCCAAAAGCCATGCCGCGCAAAGACGTTGATGATTTGCGCCATGCGCCCGACGTTGCGCACGCGGCGACCAAGGGTCATTGCAAGTGAATGTCGTTTGAAATTACCTGGAGCCATCAGTTGAGCCTCTTAACCGGAGACGTTGCCACCCGCGCCTTGGCTGTGATTTCTGCCATTTCCGCCGCAGGATCGCTGTGCACTACGATACCGCTTCCCACAGCCAATTCAAACGTGCCATTGGATTTACTGACCATCGTACGGATCAAAACAGAGGAATCAAAGGTTCCATCGAACCGCCAGTGAAATGCATGCCCCATATGATATCCGCGCGCACGCCCCTCAAGCCCACTAATCGATTTGATGACTTCGAGTTTGGGTACTCCTGTGATCGATCCCGCCGGGCAAACCGCGCCAATCAATCCAGCCAGGTCAATCCCCGGATTGAGCTTCCCTGTCACATGCGCATGTAAATGATGAACGTTGGCATGGGACCGCACGTCTTGGGCAACAGGCACGGAAACCGAGCCGCGCTGACAAATACGGTGAAAATCGTTTCTCATCAAGTCAACGATCATATGAAGCTCCGCCAAATCTTTTGGACTTTCAAGAAGCTTGCGCGCATTCGCTGCATCCCGGTGCGGATCAGCATCCCGCGCTATGGTTCCCTTGACCGGAAAGGTTTCAATGCGCTCGCCAGAAATTGAAATAAATTGCTCGGGACTCAATGACGTGACCCTGACCCCGTCGTCGATATCGATCATGGCAGACCATGAACCACCCACCTTTTCAATCCGGTTGGCCGGCCACCCTTGAGGGGCGCCTCCAGACAGCTCAAAAAATCGCAATAGGTTGAGTTGATAAAAACGTCCGTCCCGAATGAGGTCAATGACTTTGGCTGCTCGCTCAAGATAGGCGTCGTCCGTGACCTCGGCCCTACATGCTGGCTCCCAGTCTGCCCATTCCTGGGGCAGATTTTTACCGCCTGAATCTCTGACAGCACGAGCAGTGGCACGTTCCATGAGGTCATCAATCCGTGCCAGCGAAGCGGCACGCAGATGTGCCGGCCATACTCCATCGACCACTTGCCGGCCGGCGTCGACCTGTAACCCAGCCGTAATGGCCCAGACTCTCGAAAGGCCCGGCTTGAATTCCCGCTGAACCTCGACGGATTCGCGGTACGACAAACAGGCCAGGTCGTCGTAAGACAGAATTCCAACAAGACCACATGCGGCCTGCGGCCATCGTGAGGAAACAGCATCATGAGCAAATTGCGCGGTCAGAACCTCGTCCCAATCCAGAGCCAAGCGCCCCAATCCCAGCAAAACGGGGGAACCGCGTCCTCCGAGGTAAATGCTGTCGCCAACCTGTTCAGCACCAAGGACCAGCCATTGCAGCAACTCCGAAACCGAGCCTTTCAGTCCATGACGGCCCAAGATCGACCCGGGATCCAAAGTTCTGGTCTGGATTTCGTACAACGAAGGATTCTGGTGAATGTGTTGCATTTAAGGCCTGTTCATCTAAGATTCCCGAAGATTTTTGCATGAGGTGGATCGAGATGGGAATTGAAATCGCAGGATTTAAAGCAATTGGTGTGGTTGGCGGCGGTCAAATGGGGGCAGGAATAGCCCAAGTCTGTGCAACCCATGGGCTTCAAACGGTCCTGGTTGATGTCAGCGACAACCAGCTGCAGAAGGCCAAATCTGGAATCGAGGCTTCCCTGGAGAAGCTTGCCGGAAAAAACGTCATTGATTCTGCCAGCCGGGAACGCGCCCTGAAGGCCCTGACCTTCAAGAACGATATGCAGGCCCTTGCTGGATGCGACCTGATCGTCGAAGCCATCACCGAAAATGAAAGGGTGAAGGTCGAGGTCTTTCAAAAAATCGACAAAATCACTCCGGCCACAACCATTTTTGCCAGCAACACATCCTCCATACCGATCACGCGCCTTGCAGCTGCCACCAGCCGCCCGGGCCAATTCATCGGCATGCACTTCATGAATCCAGTGCCACTCATGAAACTGGTAGAAATCATTCCGGGGATGACAACGTCGGAAGAGACGACGAGGAGAATCCTTGACCTTGCCCACGCACTGGGCAAGGAAACCTCGCGCAGCGCGGATTATCCCGGGTTTGTGGTGAACCGGATTTTGATGCCGATGATCAACGAGGCCTTCAATGCCCTGATGGAAGGCGTAGCTTCAGCAGAGGACATCGACAAAGGAATGAAGCTTGGCACCAATCAGCCGATGGGCCCGTTGACCCTTGCTGATTTTATAGGGCTCGATACGTGCCTCGCCATCATGCGCGTCCTGCACGATGGACTCGGAGATCCCCGCTACCGCCCATCTCCACTTCTCGTTAAACACGTTGAGGCTGGCTGGCTAGGCCGTAAATCCAAACGTGGTGTCTATTCCTACTAACTGGTGAAAGGGCAGAAATTTATGCGAGAAACTTTCAAAGGACCTTTCGAGACAATCATCGTGGATTCAATCCACGGCGGAAAAGCCGCAAAGGTTGTTATCAATCGCCCATCCTCACTAAACGCCTTGAACCGAAAAATCCTCGAAGAATTGAGAACCTCGCTGACCCACATCAGTGAAACGCCGGAAATCCGCGTCGTGACCCTTGAAGGCGCTGGGGAAAAGGCGTTTGTTGCAGGGGCTGACATCGCTCAAATGCGCGAACTCGATGCCGCAGGGGCGCGCCAATTCGCACTTTTGGGCCAAGAAGTCACGACCCTAATCGAATCCATGCCGCAAATCGTAATTGCCAAGATTCGCGGATTCGCGTTGGGCGGGGGCTGCGAATTGGCAATGGCATGCGACATTTTGCTGGCGACGAATACGGCGAAATTCGGCCAACCTGAAGTGAACCTCGGACTGATTCCTGGATTCGGCGGAACTCAGCGCCTTGCCCGACGCGTTGGCCTGCCTGTTGCATTGGACATGATTTGTTCGGGCCGGGGACGAACCATGAAGGCCGATGAGGCGCTGAATGCAGGATTGGTGTCGCGGGTGATTGATTCGGAAAAAATGGACGCAGAGGCACACACTTTGGTGGAATCAATTTTGGCCGCCGGGCCAGAAGCTGTTCGGACCTGCAAGCGCCTTATCCGGGAAAGCCTGAACGTGGATTTGCCCAGCGGTTTGCGCTCAGAGGCCACTTCCTTTATGGATTGCTGGTCCGTTGGTCAAGCCAGCGAGGGAATGTCAGCATTCCTTGAAAAACGGGCACCTGATTTTAATTCGAAGCGTGCACAACCTTGACGATGGAAGCGATCGACTTTAGTTTGATACGACGGCAACGTTCTTTAACCCTGAAGGGGAACCCATGAAAGATTTCGTTATTAAATTGCAAAAGGACTTGGCTCACCTGCAAAAAACACTCAAGCAGGAAGGCGACGATCTCGTCAAAAAACTTCGCACCGCCACCAACAAGAAGAATCTGAAGGCCACTGGAAAGCATCTGGAAAAGATGGTGGAAAGTCGCCTCAAGAAGTTCGAGCCGCAAGTGAACCGCGTTGTTGCTGACCTGCGCAAAAACGCCAAGAAAGCCGGCATCAACGTTGACGCGATTGAAAAGAACGTCCGCGCGCGCCTCGGCGTAAAAAGCAAGCCGAAGAAAAAAGTCACATCAAAAAGCGCTAAAGCTAGCGTTCGGAAAGCACCAGCCCGCAAGGCTACTGCTACCCGCCGGACAAAGACGTCTGCATCGGCACATGAGCCCGCGGCAAACTAAATCGATGCAACTTCTTGCCTGGTACGACCAAAACAAGCGCCCTTTGCCTTGGCGGTTGGACCAGGCAAGTTTGCGCGATCCCTACCGGACTTGGGTCAGCGAGGTCATGCTTCAGCAGACTCTGATTCCAGTTGTGATTCCGGCTTACCAAAGATTCCTCAAAAAATTTCCCGACGTTTTTGCCCTGTCCCTTGCGACGGAAGACGAGCTGCGTCCACTCGTCAAAGGCCTCGGATATTACCGGCGGTTTGGGATGCTGCAGCGGGCTGCAAAAATCATTGCCGGCGTATCACCGCCGGGAAAACCTTTATGGCCAGAAAATCAGGACGCCTGGAAGGTACTGCCCGGGATTGGCGAATATACTTCTGCAGCCATTGGCAGCATCGCATTTGGAATCCCGGTGCCGGTGATTGACGGAAACGTTGAACGTGTCCTTTGCCGCCTGGCCGACATACGCCAGGCACCCAATCTTCCAGAGCTAAAGCCACGGTATCGCCAGATGATTACCAAGATGCTGGGGAATCCAATCGCCACCGCCCGTCCGGGAGATTTCAATCAAGCCATGATGGAACTCGGGCAACGGATCTGCACACCGAAAAGCCCTGACTGCGGTGCCTGCCCCATTTCAGCAAAGTGCGCGTCCCGCAAAGCCAAAAGTCAGCACCTGGCCCCAGCCCCAAAAATTCGCCCCGCTTACGAGGAAGTCCGGCTGCAAATGATTATTGGATTGCGACGCGGTCTCGATGGAAAACGGGAAGTCGCCCTGTTCCGTCGTGGATCCAAAAGCAAGTTTCTGAAGGGCAGTCGCGGATTCTGGTACGGCGAGACCAGGGATCTCCCGAGTGGGACTGAAAATGTGGGCTCATTCCGCCACTCCATCACGAAACACAAAATCACAGCAGACGTTCAAATCCTTGAAATGAAACCGGCAACGAAAAAATCGTGCAAGATTTCAGCCTGGACAAAAGAAAGCCCCGACTGGGTACCAGCCGGGGTAGTCGAAAACGAATTGATTTCCAACCTTGATGTCAAAGCCTGGCGTCTGGTTACTCGTCGGCTCCAGCCTTGAAATCGCCACCAGCCTTTACATTCATACCACTGACGATTCCACTGACATCAAGCTTCACCGCACCAAGCACCGGCACACCGGCAAAAATAGCCGCGCGAACCTTAAGGTCCTCAACATCATCAGAACGGGTGCCAAACTGAGACTGCGCGGCCATGGAAACAAGGTCACGCGCAATTTTAAACAATCCGGAAAGCTCGTTGTCGATCCCGTAGGTCTTCACGTCGTAGATCAAAATCTTGTCGCAATGTGGGTAGAAGTTACCGTCCATATTGCGGGCGTCTACGTACCCTTCATGCCGCACTTTGAAGTCAGGACCAACATAGCTCCCATTGGCACGCAGGTTTGCCATGAACTCGGGAGAAAAATAATCGGCGGGAACCATCACCTTTTCAGTACCCGTTTTGCGTCCAACCATTTGCACATTAAAGTCGTAAGTCATGCTTGATTCGTATGCTGCACCACTCTTGTGGTCAGGAACATAAGCATCAACGCTGACATCGACCTTGCCGCTCAGGATCATGCTGGTCGTGCGGGAAGCATTACGGTCGAGATCGTAATGGGCCCGGTCGCCAACTGGCGAAGCGTAAGCGTTTGAAGAAGTTGCCACGACAGCAATTGCCACGGACAACAAAGCATTGGAAAATTGAGCTCGCATGAATCCCCTCATAAATCCTCCTGGAATCAATTCCGTTGGTCTTTGCCTGTAATGGTACCCCATTCAGCAGAAATTTAGGGGGCTTCCGTCTGGAATCTGATTCATGTAATATGCGCCCGGAACGGGAGCCTAAATGCCAATTTATGCATATAAATGTGGGACTTGCGACAAACAGTTCGAAATCCATGCGCGCATGTCAGATCCTGCCCCAACCCGAGGCGAGGATTGCACCAGTAGCCAGTGCACACTGCAAAAGATCATGAGCCCGGTTTCGATTGCAATTGCAGCGGGGGGAGCCAAGGGCCCGCGCGAACGCGCACCTGAATCAGTAGCCCCGGCAAAACCCGCCCACGCATGTGGCTTTGGGTGTAAACACTGACGATCACTTTCTTTTTTCGAAAGCCCAGCCAGGTCAAAAATGCCAAAAAAATCCAAAATGCCCTTCGTGCTAGCCGGCGCCGCTGCAGTCATTCTAATTGCAATTTCAGCGGCCTTTATGACTGGTCAGCGCTCACCACTCTACGCATCAGGCTCGATTTCCATCGCACCGGATCTTGAAGCCTCGGCTAGAGGATTCAGGACTCTGTATATTGTTGCTTTGCCTGCAGGGGGCGGCCGGATGCCCCTTGGTGCGGCACGCTTCAGTGTCTCAGCCGATGCCCAGGGAAAATTTCAGGACTTTGTTCTAACCCCCGAAACCATGACAATGATGCCTGGTGCTGCTGCAAGCGGAATGCCGGAGACGTTCACGATCAAGGCCCGCCTCGATTCTGACGGTTCCGGTGGCATGGATCAGCCCGGCGACCTGACCGGCGAAACCACGGACGTTCGCCTTGGATCCAAGGACATCCATATAACCATTAGCCGTGCAGTAAAATGACCCGCAAGACTGAAAAACTTTTCCCAGATGCCTATGGCCTGGACAAGGCGATTGCCCTGCTGAATGCCGGTGAGCTCGTCGCCATCCCGACCGAAACTGTTTACGGACTTGCGGCTGTGGCGTTGAATGCAAATGCTGCAGCTGGAATCTTTGCCGCAAAGGAGCGGCCATCATTCGACCCATTGATCGTTCATGTGCCTCGGGCATGGCAATCATCTGCAGATTTGATTGCAGCAAACATTTTCTCTGCCACCAAAATGGGACTCAAGCAAAAAACTGTCATTGATGCGCTGATCCGAGCGTTTTGGCCCGGCCCATTGACCATTGTTGCCCCAAAATCAGAAAAGATTCCGGACGTAGTCACCAGCGGACTACCTACAGTCGGCGCGCGAATGCCCGATCACCCGGTGGCGCAAGTCCTACTCCAGCGTCTTGGCCAGCCCCTCGCTGCACCGAGCGCCAACCGCTTTGGACGCATCAGCCCCACCACGGCAGATCATGTGATCGACGAACTAGATGGACGTATTGCAGCCGTGTTGGATGGTGGTCCTTGTGATGTTGGCGTCGAGTCAACCATCGTCGCCGTTGGGCAGGACGGATCCTTGACGATACTACGCCCAGGCGGCGTGACCATCGAATCCCTGCGCCACGCCCTCACCTTCGAACTCCATTCCAGCATGATCGCGATAAACTTTCCTGCCACGACAGGTGAATCTATTTCGGTTCAGGCTCCGGGGATGATGGCTTCACATTATGCCCCCCGCAAAGGGATGTTCCTGATGCAACCAGGAACAAGCGTGCGTCTGGCTCGAAGAGACGATGCGGCAATCCAAATGATCAAGGACACGGTATCCCGGCAATGCGCGGGCGCATTGAGGATAGGGTACCTCGTGCCCACTGGAAGCCCCGAATTGCATCAAAAATCCGTCGAGAGCGCCCTTGGCATTCCTGTGACGGTTAAATCCTTGAGCCCAAAAGGCGACATGGTAGAGGCTGCGCGCAATCTTTTCGGGGCAATGAGGTCTCTTGATGACGACTCCCACATTTCTTGCATCCTCGCAGAATCATGTCCGGATAACATGGGCCTCGCTTTTGCGATCAACGATCGACTTAAACGCGCCGCATCCCGGTCACTATGACTTATAAAAACGACGACCTCGCCGTGGTACCCGAGACACAGAGGACATGGACCACCGCAAATTATGCGGCTCTTTGGATTGGAATGAGCATGTGTATACCAACGTATATGCTTGCCAGTTCCATGATCGAGGGTGGGATGAACTGGTGGCAAGCCCTTGCAACCGTTTTTCTCGGCAACATAATTGTCCTTGTTCCAATGATTTTGAACGGACATGCCGGTGCACAATACGGAATTCCGTTTCCTGTGTTGGCTCGGGCAAGTTTTGGAATTCTGGGTGCCAATATCCCGGCAATGCTCAGGGCAATTGTCGCATGCGGCTGGTTTGGAATTCAGTCTTGGATTGGAGGCGCGGCACTTTATCGCCTCATCGCAGTCTGGGCACCAGACATCGGGAATCTACCGCCCATTTTCCCTTCGTCATTTGGCATGGAGACTGGACTTGGCCTCGCATTTTTTTCGTTTTGGGCCCTGAACATGTTTGTCATTTATATGGGAATTGATAGCATTCGCCGGCTTCTTTCGATCAAAGCAATCGTCCTTCCAGTAATCTCTTTAGCCCTTCTAGTGTGGGCAATTTCCGCCACCGATGGCCTCGGACCGATTCTGGCAAGGCCGGCTCTCTTTCAAAATCGATCAGAATTTTGGGCTTTTTTCTTTCCAGCCTTGACGGGCGTGGTCGGATTTTGGGCAACGATCTCACTGAATATCCCAGATTTTACGCGCTACGCGTCCTCCCAGCGGGCTCACATTTTAGGGCAGGCAATCGGATTACCCACTTCAATGACGGCGTTTGCTTTTGTCGGGATCGTTGTCACCAGCGCAACTGCATTGATCTACGGTGAAATGATTTGGGATCCTGTGGCACTCTCAGCAAAATTCACATCACCACTTCTTGTGACATGCGCCATGCTTGCGATTATCGTTTCAACCTTGGCGACCAACATCGCGGCCAACATTGTCAGTCCTGCCAACGATTTCGCAAATCTTGCCCCTCGATGGATATCTTTTCGGACCGGAGGCTATATCACCGGCGTCATTGGAATCGCGATAATGCCCTGGAGATTGGTCAATGATCCCACTGGTTATATCTTTACCTGGCTGATTGCCTATTCAGCATTACTTGGGCCTATCGGCGGCATTCTTATTGTTGACTATTATCTGGTGCGCCGTTGCAAACTCGACGTTGACGCTTTGTACTCAAACCATGGGGCATATTGGTATACGGGGGGAATTAACTGGCGGGCAATCGTGGCTCTGATTGCAGGCATCGCTCCAAGCGTCCCTGGTTTTTTGGTTGCCATCAAAACAATCCGCCCTGATGCGGCGCCAGCTTATTTGAACAATTTATACCACTACGCTTGGTTTGTCGGATTTGGCGTTGCCGGCATCCTGTACTTTAGTTTTCAGCATTGGTTTACGCCATCGACATCACGAAATATGGCGATTCGTTACCCCGCCTGAACTAATTCACCTGACGACTACGCCCATTCCAATAGGGTTCACGCAATTTAAATTTTTGCAATTTTCCTGTGGTCGTCCTGGGCAACTCAGTCCGGAACTCGACTTTTTTGGGGCACTTGTAGCCAGCCAACTTGGCTTTGGTATACGCAATCACCTCAACTTCAGTGAGAACCGAACCGGGGGCACGTACCACAAGCGCAAGGACCACCTCACCCCACCTCTCATCCGGAATCCCTATGACAGCGACTTCGGCTACCTCAGGATGTGAAAAGACCGCATCTTCGACTTCAATCGAACTGACATTTTCACCACCAGAGACAATGACATCCTTTTTCCGATCGCTGATCATCACGAAATTTTCATCGCTGATCACGCCGCCATCACCAGTGTGAAACCACCCGTCGACAATTGCCTTGGCGGTCTCTTCGGGTTGATTCCAATACCCGCCCATCACCACATTGCCGCGAGCAAGTATCTGACCACCTCGGTCAGATTTCACTTCAACCCCCAACGCAGGTGAACCGGCGGCAGCGAGTTTCGTTGCGCGCTCGGCGCTGGATAAATGATCAAATTCAGCACGAGGGCGATTAATGGTCAGAACTGGCGCGGTTTCTGTCAGGCCATAAATTTGATTGAACTCCCATCCCAACTCTCTCTCAATTCGTTCAATGGTGCGAGTCGGCGGCGGAGCACCGGCAACCACCATCCTGACGCGCCCCCGGCCAGGTATCTCACCCTGCCAGGCAGCTGCGGCATCAAGAATGATGTTGGCAACAGCAGGAGCCCCACACAAAATTGTGACCCCATGCGCCTCAATCCGCCTGAGGATCTCTGCGCCATCCACCTTGCGCAAGATGATATGTTGACCACCCATGCCCGTGACTGCATAGACCATCCCCCAACTGTTGCAATGAAACTGAGGCAATGTATGCAAATAGACATCACGATCAGACACACCCATGTGCCAACCAAACACGGCAGCATTGAGCCACAAAGTGCGATGGGTGAGCTGCACTCCCTTCGGCCGGTCCGTCGTACCGCTGGTATAATTGATAGTCGCTGTCGCGTCTTCGTTTGGAGACCAAGGCAGTGGTTCGGTGTTAAATTTGTACAGCTGCTCATCAGACTGGGCACCGATAATAAAGCGGTGCTTTGCCGTCACTTTGGCAAGTGCATCTTCGAGCTGCGGATCAATCATCAAAACATCGGCGCCAGAGTGTTTCACGATGTAGGAAACTTCATCCGCCAACAATCTAAAATTAATCGGCACAAGAATGCGCCCGGATCCACTCACGCCAAAAAAACTGGTGAACAATCGAGCAGAATTCTGACTTACGATCGCAACGCGACCACCAGCAGGGACGCCCAATGCATCCAATCCGGCGGCTTGGGCGCGGGCCCGAAGCGCTACTTGAGAATAAGTCAAATTACCCCATGAACGCGCAGGTTGTTCAGCTTCATCAACAACACCAATCCGATTGCCATAAACCTGTTCGGCCCTGCGCAAATGATCGAGTACTGTTAACGGAACCTTCATCGTTCACCAGCATGAGCAAGCTAAAATTAAAACCATGCCCCGAGTCGCATGTAGACTTGACGCGCACCGCGCAAGATTTGCAACGCTGACTGTTCGGACTCGGATTGGACAAGCCAACCGCCGACGGAAAGTTTCCATGTATTTGCGGAAGGCTGTTTATCACGCCATTCGAAAGTAACATCGGGACTGATCAGCCATGAGCGCTTTGGGCCAGTGATCGTCGTGTCACAGCTGATAAACAAATCATCGAAAGATTCATTGGTCAGCCTCATGGTCGCCGTATGATCCCTAAGGGTTTCCTCCACACTGTCGCCCGCGGGAGTTCTTCCCTTAACCTGCGAAACCGTGACGTAGCCCTCAGAATAAATTTTTAAATGCTTTGAAAAAACATAGTCAAAACCAAGGCCACCACGCAGGCGGTCCTCAATTGAGCCGGAACGATAGACCCGATCTCCCAAAAAACTCGGCGAGTTCCCCAAGGCCGGCGACAAATACTTAGCCAACTCATCCTGCAGCAAAACTGATGGTGTGCGGCCCGGCTCGTAAAGGCTAAATAATCTAAAAACTGAGGCTTCACCGCCAAGAGAGGCAAATACGCCATAGCTGCTCATCTGAGGATATTTTTCCGTCGCCTTAAGATCCCAAATTTCAGTATCAAACGACGAACCCTCAGCCTCATCAAAGGTCAATTCCAAAGACGGCGTCCGCTGATGTCCCCGCCAAGCAAAAGCAGAAAAATCGATACCGCTTGCACTCATCAAATACCGGCCACCGTATTCAGCATGGGTGGTATCAATAGGAATTTGACGAGAGATCAGAGCAGGGTTTATGACTCGACGGACTCCTGAAGCAACCAGTGCCTGTTGCACTCCTCCAAGCAACCCATTGACCCGCTCAACATAGCCGTAACCATTCTCGCCCTTTGGCAAGCGGTGGTGCTTGCCCCTTGGCACGATCATAAATTCTGCGCTACCAAAACCAACGGAAGTGTTTGCGGAAATCGCCTCGACGGGTTCAATGATCTGGGACGGATTATCAAATCCACCATGACGCAAATCCAGCGCCGTGACGGCGTCGCTGGTCCTTGGAGACAAGGAGTCCATCCAGTCAAATTGGATGCGTCCAACCTTGATTGCCCACTTTTCCGAAAGCCAATCCACGTATATTTGACGGGCTTCGGCTTCGAAACCTTCATCGTTGCGGACTTCTTTCGAATAGTGCCGAAATTGAATGGATGGCGTTGGAAAGAGGGCCGAATCATAAAGAAATCGCCCCTCGACGACGGTTGTCATGCCCTCGCGGATGTCAGCGACCTGACGCAAGCTGACTTCCGTTATCTGATGACGAAGGCGCTGATCTTCGAGAAAATATCGGGCTGTTTGTGATGCGCGCCCGCGAAAGTCGACTTTTGCCCAAGCACCATCGAACCCGATCACTGATGGGAGCAGAATACCGGCAAACAGTATCCCAATTGCGGTCAGAAATCTTGTTTGAGGAACTGGCACGGACGCTCCTGATTCCGGGATTTAATTCCGTCCAAGATTTTGCTTTTCGAACATCAAATCAGGAAAGGATTTCTGCTTTGGGTTTTTAAATTTAAGTCGTGTCACATGACCCGCCCTGAGCAGGTTTTACAAAACAAAGGTGCGTGGCCGCTGAACTCCAAAAACCTCGCCAAAATCCTCAAAAGTTCCTTCGCGAATCGCTTTTCCGCTCTGGGTCATGTACACCGCCTTGACCGGCTTGAATGTTTTCACATCGACCCAGTACTCTATCTTGTCGTAAGTCACCGGGCGCTCAGGAATGGATGTCAGTTCCAATACATAGGTATCCCTCCCATCCACCTTCTCTACCGACTTGTGCTTTGCAGAGTAATTACCAATGAATGACAGCCTTGCTACATCACCGTAAGCTGCATTTCCTGTTAGTTTTTGATTTGCCGAAATTCGCACAGGCTTTGCCGAAGTAGGTACAAAGACGTACATGTCTGGACCAGTCATGAGAACTCTGGTTCCTGATTCCGAAGCAGGCTCCACAAACTTAACCAAAGCCTTGTCCCGACCTTTGACAAAGGTTTCGTAACGGCGAAGGTCTGTCTTGCTATCCTTTGTGTCGCTCAAGTCGACTTCCACGGAATAATTATCACCAGGATTTCGAATGACTTCTGCCTTCTCAAGCACCACAGAAGCTTCGACTTTTTCAGCCGCCATTGCTGGTATATTGACACAAAGGCCCATCATAAACGCGAAGCCCAGTAATTTTTTGTGCCATTTCATTTGATCATTCCTCATCAATTTTCCCATCCTTGATCTTAATGATCCTCTCAGCCATGTCGGCAATAGCCTTGTCGTGAGTGGCAACAAAAATCGTCGTGTGTAGTTCATCCTTGAGCCGCTTCATCAGATCAAGGATTTGTGCTGCTGTCTTGGAATCCAGATTTGCCGTTGGTTCATCAGCGATAATGATCTGGGGCTCCTTGACCAGCGCCCTTGCGATTGCCACGCGCTGCCGCTGCCCCCCACTCAATTCTGCCGGGCGATGCATTGCAAATCTTTCCAAACCAACACTCTGAATCGCTTTCATAGCCCGTGCGTGCACTTCTTGGCGGGAGAATTTTTGCTCCAAATAAAGTGCGTATTCCACATTCTCCAGGGCCGAGAGAACCGGGATCAAATTAAAACTTTGAAAAATGAATCCGATGCATTCCTGCCTCAGATCCGTCAGCAGACCCTCACTGGCATTGGTCACATCCTGATCACGAAATCGAATCGTTCCACCCGTCGGCTTTTCAATCAGTCCGACGACATTCAGCAGAGTTGACTTGCCGCTTCCCGAAGGTCCTTGCAAGGCTGCAAATTCACCCTTCCGGATGGATAAAGTTAGACCATTCAAAGCATCAACCGGGACTTTCCCGACCATGTAAGTCTTTGACACATTAGCAAGTTGGTAGATCTCAGACATTGCGACCCAGCGCCTCCACAATTCTGATTCTGGCCATACGCCAAGCGGGCAAGACTCCCGCCCCTCCTGCGACAAGAACACAAAGTGCGAGCGTTACTGGAATGTTTGCCCACGGAATTAAAAACGTCACATGAAAGGGAACCGACATCAAGGGGGGCGGTGGCATGGTAATCCCCTTTGCAAGTAACCCTTTGATGATCAGCATTCCCGTCCCGATCCCGATCAAGCTTCCCAGAGTGGACTGCAATATTGATTCAAAAAAGATCATTATGGCTATGGACTGCCGGTGAGTTCCAATCGCACGCATGGTGCCAAATTCGCCCATCCGCTCCATCAGACCCATCATAAACACCGTTACAATGCTGATCGTTGCGATAATCAAAATGATGATTCTGAAAACGAAGACCTGATTTTCGACCCATCCCATTGTATTGTCAAAAAACTCAGCAAGTTGGCGCCAATGAGCCACCTCAAGGGTTGAATCGTGGTCCGCGACGACTTTGTTTAATTTCTTTTGATACTTGAGCTCATCGTCATCATTGAACCCAAGCATGAAAATTGGCGCCCCCTCGACCTTCAGAAGTTGCTCCGCCATCCTGTGATGAATAAAGTAAGAACCTTCGTCCAACTGGGTAATCCCTGTCTTGAAGGTTCCGACCATTTCCAAGTCCAAGGCATTCATGGAACCAGTTTTGGTGGTGACGAGAGCCGTCACATTGTCACCTGGCTTAAGCCGCAGCCTTTCTGCCAACTTATAGCCAACAAAGACGGATAGGTCTCCGCCCTCGGCCAAATGTTTTCCCTCTTCAACCTGAACCAGGGTCAAAAAACGACGTTCTTCATCTGCCTCGATCCCGAAACCGACACCCCCTACGGAGCGGTCATTGGAGTTCAGAAGTCCGTAAAAAATCTGCCGTTGGGCGAAAAACGAAAGGGGGCCAACCTCCTTTTCGATGCGTTCACGCAGCTTTGCTGCATCCGTGATCTGATATGCGAATGGTTCATCGCTCTCATTTTTTCGAAAGCCATGCCTCGTAATCTGGTAGTGACCGTAGTTCGACGTGATTACATTGTGGCGAAAGGTCGATTTGACCCCATTCACAAAGGATTGAAAAACGACCATCGCAGCCACGGCGCTAGAGATCGCAAGCAAGCTGATTGCGGTTCTCCTTAAAGATCTTTTAAGGTTTCGTCCGGAGGCCATTAGTAGGAAGCGCCACCATAGGATCCGGGCGTTCACTGTGTAGGATTTGTTCATTCGTGATTCCCCTGGCAAACCGGCAACCTGACCTGATTTGGCTTCGCCGAGCCGACCTCGCAGGGCCGACTTCGCATAAGATCAAAAACAGCCCCTCAGCGCAAACCCCAATTTTCCCTCGGCGAAACCGACGGTGCTGGTGTAATAACCTGCTTCCCTTTACAGGAGTCTGCCTTGAATCAAACGTGGCTTTTTGGACTGTTCGGAGTTGTCGTGTTGGGACTGTTAGCCCTCGATCTAGGGTTGTTCCACAAACGCGATCGGGAAATAAAATTCCGTGAAGCCCTCATCTGGAGCTCCTTCTGGACCGGCCTTGCTTTGGTGTTCAACAGCCTGATTTTGCTCAATCTTGGACGAGATGCCGCGCTTACCTTCCTCACCGCCTATATCGTCGAACTCTCGCTCAGCGTCGACAACCTCTTTGTATTCCTGCTTATTTTCTCTGCCTTTCGAGTGGCACCCAGGCTTCAACATCGGGTTCTGTTCTGGGGCATTCTGGGGGCCCTCCTCATGCGGGCCGTTTGCATTGGAGCTGGAGTTGCCGCCCTTCAACGCTTTTCATGGTTGACCTACATTTTTGGACTGATTTTAATATACGGAGGCATCAAAGCTGCCTTGGAAAAAGACGGCGATTTCGATCCCAGCAAAGGAATCGTCGTGAAATTCTTTCGTAAAATCATACCTTTAACAGATCAATTTCACGGTGAGCATTTTTTTATCCGCGAGAAGAGCCCCAAGGGCGGCATGCGTTGGGTCGCAACACCATTATTTCTCACGCTGTTGGTCGTCGAAGTCTCGGACCTGATTTTTGCCGTGGACTCAATCCCGGCTGTCTTGGCGATCACAACAGATCCATTTCTGGTTTACACGTCCAACGTGTTTGCGATCCTCGGCCTGCGCTCAATTTATTTTGCACTGGCACGGGTCGTCGACCTCTTCAGGTATCTGAAGTCTGGACTTTCAGTCGTCTTGGTATTCATCGGGACAAAAATTATGCTGACCCATCACGTCCACATACCGGTGACGGTGTCTCTAGGCGTCATTGTCACAACTTTGACAGCTTCAATCTTGGCCTCTGTCGTGATCAAACCCGCACCAAGCAAACCTGAATCAAACAGTTCAGCGCATATAAAGAAGGGATAACGCACCGAAGCTCATCAATCCGACCACTGCGGCTGCCACAAAACCAACAAGAAGGGGTTTGATTCCCAAGCCCTTTAGCTTTACCAAATCGGTGTTCAAGCCAATTCCGGCCAAAGCTCCGGCCAGTGCCCACTTGGATACCCATCCCGCCCCATCCAGGAATTTGACCCAAAACTCGGTCTTAGTTGAATCCGCGTCAAAAGCAAAATCGCCCAACGATCGCAAGGCGATCGCCAACAAGAAAAGAAAAATAAATCCAGGAACGGCGTCTTTGATCTGACGGAATGAAACTCTTCCTGAGCCGTTGCCGCCATTTCCAAATTTCGTCGCAATTAATGGAATCAAAACGGCCATACTCATATTCCGGATCAACTTGGTCACGGTCGCAGCCTGCAATGCTAAAGGCTCTCCAAAAGCCTCTTGATAGATCATACCGGCTCCAGCGACTTGGGATGTGTCATGGATCGAGGTCCCAAGAAAGATTCCCGCCAACAACGGATCGAGGCTAAAAAAATGGTGTGCCAGCCATGGATAAGTGAACAAGGCCAGCAGTCCGAAGATGGTCACGCAAGCTACGGCATAGCTGGTCTCATTTTCATCGGCATCGATGGCCGGTCCCGTTGCAACAATCGCCGTGACACCGCAAACGCTCGTCCCAACCGCGATCAGGGCACCCAACTTCGGCGGTAGCCGCAACCAGTTATTGAATATGGTAACTACGACCAGAGCCGTGCCAATGCATGCAATAACGATCGGCAATGCCTTGCCAGTAATTGTCCCGGTCGTCCCCAGAGCCAACTTGAACCCGAGCAGGACGATCCCCACTCTTAGCCCTGTCTTCAGGATCCAGGCAATTCCCGGATGCAACACTGCCGAAACGCCGAGTGTATTGCGCACCAATAACCCAATGATTACGGCAAGACTTATTCCACTAACCAAGTGATGGGCATTTTTGTCGGATGGATCGATCCCAGAAACACCAGCAATAAGAACACTCAAGTGATCCGCAGCAAACGCACCCACCACGGCAACGACGCCCGCAGCAAGGATGCCGGGACCAAGCCGCCGAATCACAAAACGACCTGCATCCCGATTTCAATGACTCGGTTCGGGGGAATTCCAAAATAGGCCGTGGCTGGCAATGAATTTCTAGCAAGGAAGGAGAAAAGGGTTTTCCTCCAGCGAAGCATTCGCTCAGGTCCATCGGTCAACAGGATGTCGCGGCCAAGGAAATAAGTGGTTCTGGCCTCTTCCACTTCAAGTCCGGCCTGCAACCGGGCAAGTCGGAAAATCTTTTCAACCTTTGGACTCTGCATATAGCCAAACCGGGCGATCACTTCATAAAAGCCCTCTCCGCGAGGAAAAACTTCCACCGCCTCCTTGAGCGGCACAAAGGGAACTTCCTCTGTGAGAATCGAAAGCAGGATCACCTGTCGGTGCAGGATCTGATTGTGCTCAAAATGATGCCGCAGGGCAGGGGGCACCATTCGTGCATTTCCCGTCATGAAGACAGCGGTTCCAGGAACCCGGTGGGGGCGGTCCTGCTGAATTCCCTCGACGAAGCTCATTACCGGAGCAAACTGGGATTCCATGCGTTTTGCAAGTGCACCTCGCCCACGCTTCCAGGTCAACATAACGGTCAGAACGACACCGCTGATTACGATCGTAAACCAGCCACCCTCCATGATTTTATGCAGGTTGGCTGCCAGAAAAGTCAGATCGATACCTAAAAATATTGCGACCATAAAAACGGCTGAAGAAGTCTTCCATTTCCATCGCCTGACTGCGACGAAGTACATTAAAAACGAAGTGATTGACATGGTGCCCACCACTGAAATTCCGTAAGCCGCCGCCAAAGCCGATGAAGTCTTGAACACAAAAACAAGCGCGACACACGCAACCATCAAAAGGAAATTTACTTCCGGAATGTAAATCTGACCCTTGGTGTCCTCAGACGTGTGAATGATTGTCAATCTTGGAGAATAACCCAATTGAACCGCTTGCTGGGCCAGCGAGAAAGATCCAGAGATCAATGCCTGCGATGCGATTACTGTCGCCAGGGTCGACAGCACCACCATCGGATAAATCCCCCATTGCGGGACAAGTCCGTAAAAAGGATTCGCGGAAACCTCGTGTCCGCGCATCAACAAAACCGCGCCTTGCCCAAGGTAATTGATCATCAAACATGGCAGAGCCACCCAAAGGCAAGCCATCTTGATTGGCTTGCGCCCGAAATGACCCATGTCGGCATATAACGCTTCAGCCCCGGTCAGACACAACACCACCGCACCAAGAACCAGAAACCCTTGCCATCCATGGGTCAATAATAACTTGATCCCATGATACGGGTTCAGGGCACCAAGGATTTTTGGCTCCGCAAAAATCGCAGGCAAAGCCATAATCGCAAGGACTGCAAACCATAACGCCATTGCCGGCGCAAAAATCTTGGCGACACGCGCCGTGCCTCGACGCTGCACCATAAACAAGGACACAAGGATTGCTATGGTTCCTGGGATTACCAGTGGCTGCAAATGTGGGGTGGCGATTTCAAGGCCTTCCATCGCCGACAAAACTGAGATCGCAGGCGTGATGGTTCCGTCCGCAGCCAATAAAGATGCGCCAATCACGCCGCTGTACATGACAACCTTGCCAAGGCGCGAGCGAGTTTTTTCCTTGGCACCAGGGGAAACCAAGGCCATCAAAGACAAGATTCCACCCTCTCCGCGGTTGTCGGCACGCATGACAAAAGACACATACTTGATGACCACGACCGTTAACAGTGACCAAAAAAAGAGTGAAATAATCCCCATGACATTGGATGGCACCGGCGCCAAACCAAAAGCTTCTGAAAAACACTCTTTGACTGCGTAGAGGGGAGAAGTTCCGATATCACCAAAAACCACACCAAGTGCAGCGTACGCCAGCAACCGGTCAGAGGCAGAGCCATTAAGGCGATGGCTTTTAGCATCAGTGATTCCAGAAACAGGTTTCAATTAATTATCCCCGCAATGGTTAGCGTCAACTATGCCACAAACGCGCAACGTATTCGAAACCAAAAAGACCAATAGAACCGATGACCGTCGCATTGATTGCCGCCACGAGATATCCGATCCCGAGGATGACTGAGTCGCACTCCAGGACGCCCATAGCGATCAAAACCACTCCAAGAGCGGGCGGAAAGTTTGTCCCCGGGGGCAGTGGCATGGCCAAAATTCCACCACAAAAAGCCATAGCTAAGCCCGAAATCCGTGTCACGCCTGGGAACTTCATGAAAATTTGGCCGCGTGGTTTTATCAGAAATTCGATCTTCCTCAGGACTTTCAATGCAAATTCAAGCGCCTTAACAACTAATTCCGCGGGCAACTTTTTATCCCTCCAGGATGCAGGCATCCACGGAGGCAAACCGGCAGCCATGCAAAAGGCCACGACAACGATCATGACGCCGAATGGAATGGAAACGCCGGGAAGAGGTATCGGAGTTAAAAACGGAAATCCAAGAATCAGGCAGACGAAAGCGTGCCCCCGTGCATTTAGCGCATCCAAAAACCGGCCGAGAGTCAGAGGGCCTGACGCAGCGAGGTCTCGCAGATTGCTCAATGAATCAGATAACCGCTGATTATCGCCTTGCATCTGGCACCAACAAAGCCCGGGTCACCATGGCCAGGAAAAACAGCACACCCATCGTCAAGACGATCATGGCTCCCGACGGCACGTCGATCCAATACGCCAGAACTAGTCCCACCTTCACAGAAGTCGCAGCAAACACGGACGCAAACAATAACTGCCAGCCATAACTGCCTCGCCACAAAGACGCTGCTCCAGCAGGAATTGCGAGCAGCGAACTCACCAGGACCACACCAGCTAGGCGCATCGAGAATGCCACCACTGCAGCACACAAACCAAACAACGCGTATTCGGCCAATGCCACGCGCACTCCGGACATAGCCGCCAAATCTGGATCAAATGCAGCATAGGCAATCCTGCGTCCCCACGTCAGGGCAATCACCGCAATCAATACCGCCCCCCCAGCTGTGATCAGTAAATCAGCCTGGGTCATCCCGAGTACACTGCCAAATAACAACGCCTCCATATTCAACGGCGGCGCTCCGGAATTTCGACGCAGAGCCAGGGCCAACACCCCAGCTGCGAACATAATCGGAAACAAAATTCCAATGGCGGCGTCGCCACGCAATTTACCCGTGCGGCGTACCCATGCCATCGCAAAGCCAACCAAGACATTCAGTGGCAAAGCCGCCCATATAAAAAACGCCCCGTAGGTTCCGGAGCTTGAATCGGCTGGCGACCCAGTCGTGGTACCGATCATTGCATTCAAAAGCGCCATGATGCCAGCAGCACCGAACATGGAATGAGCCAGACCGTCGCCCACAAATGTGATCCCGCGCTGAAAAACCAACACGCCAAGCATGGCACAGGCGATCGCCACCAAGGCACCGCCTGTCAAAGCTCGAACCATGAAATCCTGCGCAAGAATTTCGCTGAGGAATTCCATCATGATCAGTATTCCCCCTTACCGCTGGTGACGGCATGCTCATGGTCATGACCAGTAAAAGCGGTTTCTCTGATTCGCGGATCGTGCAGTATTTGAGCCGGGTTACCCCAGGCCATGACCGTGCCATTTTCCATAAAAAGCACCTTGGTGGCGCAATGTTCAACGACAGAAAGGCTATGGGTAATCATGACAACTGTCATGCGACGCTGTTTGGTCAAACCATCCAGCAATGAGGTGATATCTACGATACCTTTGGCATCGACCCCGGCCATCGGCTCATCCAAAACCAGCATTTCGGGATCCGCGACCAGAGCCCGCGCCAAAAACGCACGTTGCAGCTCTCCACCACTAAGGTCGCGCAGCTCTTTGTCCAGTAAATGTTCGCCGCCAACGATCCGGAGTGCCGCAGCCGCCTTGTCCCGTGCTGCTGACGTGACCATCAAAGGCCACGCTCCAGACAGATGCGCGGCGATGACTTCGACCACACGCGCTGGAAACATCCGGTCAAAATTCTTGCGCTGGGGGACATATCCAATTTTTTTTCGGCCTTCACCGGGGTTTGCACCGAATAAAGTTACAGAGCCTAGAGTTGGTTTCCCCAAACCAAGAATTGCTTTAAGAAGCATGGTCTTGCCTGCACCATTGGGTCCACAAATGCACAGAAATTCCCCGCGATCCAAAGAGAAAGTAACATCATGCAAGATCGAACGGCCCTCGATGGCCAGGGACATTCCCCGAACTTCAATTGCGGGAGAAGCCGCCATTGCTGCGCTTTTGGTATTCATGTGTGCGTCTGCAGTCATTTTCCAGTCAGCCCCTTCGCCACTTCTTTAGTGAAGCGCGTCAGATAACGATCGTAGGCTCCAATCGAAACCGCTGTTGCAGAATCGGGATATCCGAGAGGATTGATTCGCGCCACCGCCACACCAGCTTCACGGGCCAAAGATGCTGCTACCGCGGCATCAATTTGTTCTTCCGCGAGCACCACAGACGGCCTGTTTGCCTTGGCCAATTGAATGAGAATACCCAAGTGCCGTGGTGTTGGCTCAACATGAGGTAAAGGTTCAAGTATCCCAATGATCTTTAGGCCGGTCAGGCGGCTGTAATAGCCAAGCGAGCCGTGAGCCAGAATCAGGCTTACCTGGGGCAAAGATTTTGCCTGGACGACGATGGAGTCAGACAGCCGGCTCATCCGAGCTGTAAAAACTTTTGCCCTCTCAATGAGTGCATTTCTTGTGGCCTCATCCCCTTCAGTCATCTCTGCCAGGCGACCTGCCACAGCCATGGCAGCCTTCCCCATCCGGACGGGATCCACCCAAAAGTGCGGATCTGGCAGTCGCCCCATCACCCTCGCCGCTGAACTTCCCAAAGCAGCCACCCCAACTGTGTCTGCATAAGTCAGCGCTTCGACGTGAGGTAAAATTTCAAAAACAGGAACTTTATTTCCGGTGGCTCGGGCCATCCACCCGTCGGTTGTCTGATCCACGATCAAGAGAAGATTGGCAGAGCGCAAAACCCGAATATCTTTGGCAGACGCCTCGTAGTCGTGCTCACTGCGTCCGTAGGGTAGAGCTGGCTTCACTTCAAAGGCATCAGCCGCAATCTCCTGAACCATCGCATGGATCGGATAGACGCTCACCAGCAACAGCGGCCGTTTACCCGACTTTGCGCCAAAGGCTGTCCCTGCCAGAAGGATCCAAACAAGACACAAAATCAGTCGGTTCATGGGCAAAAATCACCTCTCCGCGTTGGCCGGTTTTGATACCACAACCAAGCTCCCCCGTCATCCTGAGCTCCTCCCCCCCCGTCATCCTGAACTCCTTCCAACCGTCATCCTGAGTTCCCCCCCCCGTCATCCTGAGCTCCTCCCCCCCGTCATCCTGAGCGCAGCGAAGGATCCTTTCTTCTTCCCCACGGAAACCCTCCGCTCCCTTTGACCGTTGCCCCACTTCCAGATAGTCTCCTTTGCCATGAGAACAGCCATCTTCGTCGCCACGAGATACCTACGGTCAAACCGGGAAAACCGCTTTTTCTCTTGGATCACAATACTTTCCATTGCAGGCGTCGCCATTGGCGTGGCCGCCATGACGGTCGTCCTCTCGGTGATCAACGGTTTTGAAACAGAGCTAAGAAATCGTTTCCTTGCAGCGAACGCGCATATTCTGGCCTTCAATTTCCCAGGTGGCTTGGATAAACCCGATCTCTGGGCTGAGAAAATTCAACGTGATTTTGGTGTGAATCTGACCGGAATGTCCCGCTTTGTTCATTACGAGACGATGGCCCGCAAAAATTCGATCCTTCATTCCACCCTGATCCGCGGCATTGAACCCAGACAACGCCAGTTGGTGCAAGATCTTCGCCCCCTGGTAAAACCGGTCACCGCACTTGATGAGCTACAGGCTGAAATTGAATCACTTTCCGCAACGAAAACAGCCCGGAAATCGTCCGATCATCCATCACCAATAATCCTTGGACGCGGCCTGATGTCAGTGTTGGACGCTAAACCAGGCGACATCGTTCAGCTAATTGCCCCTGACGCAGACCGCGTCGGAGAAATGCAGTCGTTTCGAGTCGCCGGTGTCTACGACTCTGGACTTAAGCACTACGACAATAAACTTGGCATAGTTTCCCTGCCGACGGCCCAGGCTTTTTTTGGGATGGGACAGCGGGTGACAGGACTCGAAATCGGACTGAAACGACCGGACCGCAGCCCGGAAATCGCCGCGGCAATGAGCGAAAAATACACAATTCAAATCAAGGAATGGCAATCCTTCAATCGCTCTCTGTTCGAAGCCATGCAGATTGAACGGGCGGTGATCGCCGCCATTGTCTTTTTGGTCAGTGGCGTGGCCAGTTTCAATATCTTGACTACCTTGTTCATTTCCGTGACTCAAAAACAACGCAGTATTTCGATCCTGAAGGCCTTGGGGGCCACCAACACGGAAATTCTGATTCTATTTCTGTTTCAAGGAGCCTGGGTCGGGGTGATTGGAACGGTGGCTGGCAGCGCCTTGGCATTCGGCATCAGTAAATTACTCGAAAAGTTTCAGTTCATTGACCTGCCAGACTTGTATCTGCTGGCGACCTTGCCAATGGACTATAACTGGCACACTTATGCGTGGGTTGGTGGTGGTGCCCTGCTGGTTTCTCTCGTGGCCGGTCTCTACCCGGCATGGCTCGCCAGCCGAGTTCCACCCACATATGGCATCAAAGGCTTAACAGAAGGTCCCGCTGGCCCGTCATCCTGAGCTCATCCGTCATCCCGACCCTGAGCGTAGCGAAGGGGAAGGGGAAGGGGAAGGATCCTCTCCCTCAATCAAACAATCTTTGAAAAAAACCGCTTTGACCTGGATTGGCTTCGTCTCCACTAATCTCCGCAAACTTTTGCAAAAGATCCCGCTGCTCGCGGGTCAACTTGCGCGGAATCACCACAGCAAATTCAACATGCAAATCACCGCGTCCGACGCCTTTAAGGCTCGGCACACCCGCGCCTGGAACGGTGATGCGGTGCCCATATTGAGTTCCGGCCGGGATCTCCAAATTATGCTCAGAATCGATCCCACTAATTTTTATTTTGGCACCCAGAGCTGCTTGCACCATGCTGATCTGCTGGCTCAATATCAAGTCGTTGCCATCACGCACAAAGCGGTCGCTGTCCTTCACGTGAAGGACAACATATAAATCTCCAGCAGGGCCGCCGTTGGATCCGGCCTCACCTTCCTGGGAAACCCTAAGCCGCAATCCCGTGTCCACGCCTCCAGGGACTTTGACCGACATCTTACGCTCAACCTTTTTGCGCCCACGCCCCTTGCAAGAGGGGCAGGGATGCTCAATGGTTTCGCCCTCGCCTCCACATGATGGACATGGCGTTGCCACGCTAAAAAACCCTTGGGTCCTGCGAATCTGACCGACTCCCTGGCATGTTTTGCAGCGAGCCCGCGACGTTCCTGGTTTGGCACCGCTGCCGCTGCAACCTGTGCAGTTGGCAATTCGTTCAAATTCAATTTCTTTTTCCACACCAAAAACAGCTTCATTGAATTCCAGCGCCAAGTCATATCGCAAATCGGCTCCGCGACGCGCCCTGGTTCTTCCACCGCCGCCAAATCCGCCACCGAATCCAAAAAATTCCTCAAAAATCGAACCGAAGCTTTGAAAAATATCATTCACATCATTAAATCCAGCCCCGGCACCAAGACCTTGATGACCGAACCGATCATAAGTTGCGCGTTTCTCAGGGTTGGAAAGGACTTCGTAGGCTTCAGAGGCATCCTTGAACTTTTCCTCGGCTTCGCTGTTATCGGGATTGCGATCCGGATGAAATTTCATCGCCGAACTGCGATAAGCCGATTTGATTTCCGAGTCAGAAGCCGATTTTTCGACGCCTAAAATTTCGTAGTAATCACGTTTGCCGGTCATGATAGGACCCTGTTCTTGCATTTTATTCGCATCATCACGATACGATTAGAATTCATTTTTCGCGGCCGGAAAATTTCCCGACTTGACCTCTTTGTCGTATTCCGACAGCGCCCCGCCGATCACTTCGCCCAGATTGGCATATTTCTTCAAAAACTTTGGGTTGAATTCCTGATCAAAACCGAGCAGGTCGTGCAGGACCAAAACCTGTCCATCGCAACCGGAACCTGCACCAATACCAATCGTTGGCACCGGAATTTTTTTTGTGATCTCAACAGCGAGTTCTGCTGGGACCATCTCCAGGACCAAAGCAAAAATCCCAGCCTCACTCAACATCAATGCATCTTCAATCATCGCCTTTTGGGCGTCGGCACCCTTGCCTTGTACCTTGTATCCACCGAGTGTATGCACACTTTGAGGGGTTAACCCCAAATGGCCCATGACCGGGATCCCTGCATCTACCAGAGCTTTCACCTGCGGCACAATACGCCTTCCGCCTTCAAGCTTCACCGCCTGCGCAAATGTCTCCTTGATAACACGCCCACAGTTACGCAACGCATCCTCAACGGAGACTTGATACGACATGAATGGCATGTCAACGACAACGAGAGGCCTGCGCACGACCCTGGTCACCGCACTTGCGTGATGGATCATGTGCTCGACGGTCACAGGCAAAGTGCTGTCAAACCCCAACATCACGTTGCCAAGGCTGTCACCGACCAGCACGACATCAACTGGCGATTGTTCAATAATTCGACCAAACGCGGAATCATAGCAAGTCACGACCGAAATTTTTTCGCCAGCCTGCTTGCGTTTCAGAAGTTGTGCTGTTGTGATCGAATCACGTATTGCGTAACGGCTCATGTCTACCCCCCAAAAAACGGACGCGTGAGCGACCGTTCAACCCCGGACAACCCACCGGGGACTCCCTCATAAACCAAATCACCACCGCCAGCCGCTGCCTCTGGACCGATTTCAATCAGCCAATCCGCAGACTTAAGAACGTGCAGATGATGCTCCACCACAATCACGGTATGCCCATTCTTTGTCAACGCGCGAAACTGCACCATTAAACGCTCAACGTCGGCATCACTTAGTCCGGTGGTAGGTTCGTCAAAAATCAAGATCTTCGGCTTTCCGACACCCATTTCCCGCAATAATTCTGACAATTTGAGCCGCTGCGCCTCTCCACCTGAAAAAGAACTTGTATGCTGCCCCAACCCCACATAACCCAACCCCATCGCGATCACATGATCCAGGGTCGTTGCGATTGCGGGGCGGTCGTGAAAGAAAGTTCGTGCCTCGGCAACACTCAAGGCCAAAATATCCGAAAGGTTTTTGCCCCGCCATGACACGCTCATTACGGCGTCTCCAAACCGGCGTCCCTGGCACTCTGGACAAGTCACTTCCATGTCACCAAGAAACGACAAATCCTCGGATACGGTGCCAAGTCCGCGGCAAGTTTCACAGCGACCTCCCGGAACGTTAAAACTGAACGATCCGGGGGTCAGATCCAACTTCTTCGCCAGCGGTTCCGATGCCATGAGTTTGCGGATTTCATCAAAAATCCCAAGGTAAGTCGCAATATTGGAACGACTGCTCCTCCCCAGTGCCGCCTGGCTCATCAACATGACTTCCGAATGCGCTTTTATCAGAGCCGAAGGCTTTACTGATTTTGCCTCGCAACGTTCGCCGCTGGATGTTGCGAGGTCCTGCCCGAGCGCATTCGCCACCATTGGATAAAAAGTATGTTGAATCAGGCTGGTTTTGCCACTGCCGCTGACTCCGCAAACTGCAGTCAAAGCTCCAACGGGAATGCGGACATCAATGCCCTTCAAATTGTTCGTTCGGGCCCCAGACAACTCAATAAATTGAGCTCCGACGGGCTTCCACGTAGATATGTCCCCTGCCCCGCCCGTTTTTCGGGCCTTGGCTGACGCAGCTGACCCGGAATAGACAACCATCCCCCCCTCGTGGCCCGCTTTTGGTCCGATTTCAATCAACTGGTCGGCACCCTCGATCACGGTCCGTTCATGCTCGACAACCACAACGGTGTTTCCTTGATCACGCATTTCACGCATGATTTCCAGTAACCTCTGCGAGTCGCGGGCATGCAAACCCACCGACGGTTCATCCAGACAAAACAGGGTCTCCGTTAAGGCACTCCCCAGACATCTAGCCATGTTGATCCTCTGCAACTCCCCGCCAGACAATGTCCGCGATGCGCGATCGAAAGTCAGATAGCCGACTCCGATCCGTTGCAAATATCCCAGTCGTGCCTCAGCCTCATCAAACGCCTCAACCAAGCCCGTCATTCCCCGCTCAATGCGGCTGCGTTGCTTTGGATCAAGAAAACCCTGATTTTCTGCACTCCGGCGCAATAAACTCAACCATTCAACAAAGGTATCAACTGGCAACGCCTGAACCTCTGCGATATTTTTCCCGTCGATGCGACATGCCAGGCCATCGGACTTCAAACGCGCACCAGCGCACTCAGGACAAACCACATACTTGCGATATCGAGCCGCGTGGATCCGGTAATGCGGTTTGTAGCGCTTGCTGTCCAACCACCGAAAATAACCCTCAATCCCATCAAAATCAGAACCCTTTCCAACATAATTGGAAGGCATCTTCCCGCATTTAAGCCAGTCCATTTCCTCTGCGCTGTAGCTAGCCAAAGGTTTTTTAGTCACGTTTAACTTTGCCAGTTTTGCGCTTCGCATCGCCCCGTCATAGCAGTTGTCATGCTGTCCAAAGTTCCAGCATGCAACTCCCCGTTCCGAGAGTGAGAGGCTCATATCAGGGAAGATTTTTGTCCAATCCAGTTCGCCCGCAAACCCGAAACCCTGGCATTTACCACACGCACCCAGGGGATGGTTGAATGACAGCAGGGCCAGAGTTGGCTGGGAATAGGTCGTTCCACAGCAATCCAAACCGTCGGAAAAATCCATTTTTTTAAAGCTTTGCTTACTGGGATTTTTTGGCCCGCCAGATTCAGCGGTCCGATCAAAAATCGCACACGCACTGCCACGTCCAACCCTCAAGGCCATCCGAGCGGCGTCGTACAACCTTGGATCGGAAGCATCTGCCTTGACCTCCAACCGGTCGACAACAATAGCCATCCGGCTTAATCCCTTTACCTTCGTCTCCTTGAATTCATCGATTCGAGTGATTTCGCCAGAATCCAAATCAACGAACTTGGTAAATCCCTGGGCCTCAAGTTGTGCTCGTAGCTCTTTTGCGTTGACCTTCTCCCAGCGCCCCAGCGGCGCTGACAATAAGACCGTCTGCCCAACGCCGATTTCTTCGCGGCACTTACGAACCACAACAGCAGCCGACTCAGGCTCAACCACACGAGCACAAGTGCGGCACGTAATACGTGACAAATGCACAAACAGCACGCGAAGCAGATCGTTGATCTCCGTGAGCGTGCCAACAGTGCTGCGCGATGTTGCGCCAGATCTCGACTGCTTTACAGCAATTGCTGCAGGCAGATTTCTCACGGAATCCACTTTTGGTTTTGGCAAAGCCTTCAGATATTGGCGGGCAAAGCTTGAAAGACTTTCAACGTAGCGCCGGTAAGATTCGCTATATAGCGTGTCAAATACCAACGAACTCTTTCCGGAACCGGAAACGCCCGTGACTACCGTTAATTTTCCAAGGGGGAAATCAACATCAATGGATTTCAAATTGTGTGTGCTAACACCAACCAACTCAATAGCATCGGTTTCATGATTTTGAATTGTCATGCTCTTCAGTCCTGACTCAGATCCGGGGCCCGAAAAAACCTCAAAAACCGGCCTTGCCTAGACCAGCGCAGGGGGGGACAATAGCGGAATTGCCTATGCAGACGCAAATGAGGAGCACAAAATGTCTTCCATTGGATCTAAAAAAATAATTCTATCTGCCTCTGCCATCCTGATGGTGGGAATTGGAGCAGGGTTGTTCGGGGCACTCGCCTTCAAAAAATTACCCGCAGGCTGGTTGCAAGGCGGTAAGGCTACTGGTGTTGATACAGATCAACCAGCGCCCCTATTCTATGCAACGATCGGAGATTCCCGGCCTGAGGAGCAAGGTGGAGTTGTGGCAGAGGACGCCCAATCACACCTCAGCGAGGCGAAGTTCACTATTGAAATCGCTAAATTAGGCACTCGGGAGCAGGCCGAAGCATTGATCAAGAACTTGGCCCAAAAGGGCCTGGACGCCTACTACACCCCCTTACTGAAGGACGGACGTGTCATATACAGGGTCCGTTACGGGGTTTTTGACACCGAGATCCTGGCCAGGTCGATGTTGAAATCGATTCAAGCCAAGCACAGCCTCAAAGCGACCTTGAGCCGCATGTGATCCTCACAGTTCTTTTGACAGGGGCTTTCGCGCCCTCTATAACCCGGACAGCCGTTCTGGCCGCCAAAAAACTCAAGGCCAGAATCCAATCATCAGCACCCTAAAAGTCAAAGAAAATCTATAATGGAAGATCCAGTAATCATTAGAAATTTTTGTATCGTGGCTCACATTGACCACGGCAAGTCGACACTCGCCGATCGTTTGATTGAAGAGACGGGTGCGTTGAGTTCGCGCGAGATGCGCTCTCAAGTTCTCGATAGCATGGATATCGAGCGAGAACGCGGCATAACTATCAAGGCGCAGACAGCCTCAATGTACTACACGGCAAATGACGGCAAACGCTACCTCTTCAATCTCATCGACACCCCGGGTCATGTGGATTTCAGCTATGAAGTTTCTCGAAGCTTGGCCGCTTGCGAGGGTGCGCTCGTCATTGTGGATGCCAGCCAAGGGGTCGAAGCGCAGACGGTCGCCAACGTTCAGCTCGCCATGCGGCACAATCTGGCCCTAATCCCCGTCATCAACAAAATTGATTTGCCATCTGCAGACCCAGAACGGGTGATGGTTGAGATTGAAGAAGAACTTGCGATTGACGCGACAGAAGCCATCCTGGTGAGCGCCAAAACCGGAGTTGGTATTTCGGAACTACTTGAAGAGATCGTAAAAAGAATCCCGCCTCCGCCCGATCGCCGTCAAGACCCTCTTCAGGCCCTGATTTTTGACAGCTGGTTTGATCCTTACCTCGGCGCTGTCTCACTGCTTCGTGTCATGGCTGGTTCGATTAAGCTGCACCAAAAGATGCAGATGATGTCGTCTGGAAAGGTTTTCGAGGTACTAAAACTTGGAAAACTGACACCAAAGCCAGTCGATGCCGTAGAACTTTCTGCGGGGGAAGTGGGTTTCGTTTCTGGATCCATCAAGGCGGTGGCTGACACCCGCGTCGGCGATACCATCACCAACCCAGACAATCCTGCAAGTAGTCCCGTCGACGGATTTCAAGACGCAAAACAAATGGTTTTCGGGGGAATCTTTCCGGTCGATTCTTCTGATTTCCAAAATCTAAAGGATTCACTGGAGAAACTTAATCTCAACGATTCCTCTCTTACTTACGAACCCGAAAGCTCCAATGCCCTCGGCTTCGGTTTCCGATGCGGTTTTCTGGGCCTGCTCCATATGGATATTGTTCAGGAACGCTTGGAGCGTGAATATAATCTGGACCTGATCTTCACTGCTCCGACCGTCGTATACCATGTGTTCCAAACTGGCGGCGCAGGGATGATTGAAATCGAGAATCCAGCCCATATGCCGGATGTTACCCGAATTGAAAAGATCGAAGAGCCTTACGTACTGATGACGATACACACCCCAGAAGAATACATCGGTGGTCTGCTAAAACTGCTCACGGAACGACGTGGCACCCAGGTCGCTTTGGAGTATACGACCAGCAAACGTGTAAAAATCATTTATGAAATCCCAATGAACGAAATGATTTTCGACTTTCATGACAAACTTAAGAGTATCTCCCGTGGATACGCTTCCATGGACTATGAACTTATCGACTATCGTGAAGGTGACCTGGTCAAACTCGACGTCCTGGTAAATACCGATGCAATCGATGCCTTATCTTGCATCGTCCACCGGAGCACTGCTCCAAACCGGGGGCGAATGCTTTGCAAAAAACTAAAGGAACTTGTGCCGCGCCAGATGTTTCAAATCGCCCTTCAGGCTGCCATTGGGAGTAAAGTTGTCGCTCGGGAAACACTTTCAGCGATGCGTAAAGACGTGACTGCAAAGTGCTATGGCGGCGATATTTCTAGAAAAAGAAAGCTTCTGGAAAAGCAAAAAGAAGGCAAAAAGAGAATGAAACAACTCGGAAACGTGGAGATCCCGCAGGAGGCCTTCATGGCAATCCTCAAACTCGACGAATGATTTTGGGTTGGTTGCCCGATAAGTCTTACCGGGTTAAGCGCCAGATCGTCTTACACTAGCTTGGATTCTCAGGTTTGTTCGTTTGCAGTCGCTCGTCGGCCGCTCAACCAAAGCAGCAGACCTTCAAGAATGGTCCAGTGAAAGCGTACCGCACTATCCTGAAAGGCATTCTGAGTTATACCTGCGAGCATCATTCCTGCAATTGTGGCTAAGCCTACCCATCCAACCCAATTCTTCGACCTAACACGAGAGCTTCCAGGCAACTGAGATAAATTTTTCTTAGCCCCATCACTGCCGCGAAGCAAAGCTACACAAGCTGCCACGTCGACTGCAATTCTTGCAAACCAGAGCAAAAGTCCTGCGACACCCGTATTGACCATGACCTGAAGAAACATGTTATGAGCCGGATATTTTTTGATGAGTCCGGTCAAACCGTGGGCATTATAATAGTGATCCAAATAGTCTTGATGGTAGGAAAGTCCATGCCCAAACAGCGGCTTTTCTTTGAACATATCCCAGTGAACAGCCCAAAAAGCGATGCGATCATCAGCATAAAGAGCTTGCTGGCGGTCCTCGCGCTGCTCAATAGTTGAAATAAATCGCCCTCGAATGGGATTCGAAGTTGTTGCAAGCAACAACGCAAAACACAAAAAGGTCCCAATTGCGATGGCCCTGAAGTGGCCCTGGAGACCAAATAGAATAAACGTTCCAGCGAGTAACGCCACTACCGTTTGCACTGTTCTACTCGATGAAACAAAAATCAGAAAAAGCAGAGCTCCAGCGACCGCCAGAACTAACCTTGATTTCGGGTATCGGATGAGAAGGGCAGCCGAAAGCGGGACATAAAGGAGTAAGATGTAAGCCAGACTCAATGGATGAGAGAATAAAATACGAGCCCGATACTCTGACCGAATTGGATAAATTCCTTGAAGCTTCCAGCCGAAAAAATACTGGCTCGCGGCAATCAAACAGCCGAAAACAAGCAGAATCCAAACTAGCTTTTTAAAATTTGTTACGAACTGGCGAGAACTAACAGGATCCAAAGCCCTCAGGGATCCCCCCAGCGCAGCCAACGTAAATGGACCTAGCGCCCACCACAGGTATCCCGCAATAAACTCAGGGAATACCGCTGAAGTCCAAGGATTCATAGCAGAAGACAATAGGGCCAAACCGATCCAAGCCAGACCAAGAATCAGGGCGATCTGCGATAAAAACAAGGAACGATAAGATTCAAGCAAAACGCCTGAATTTTCAGAACGAAAAAAAGTGAAGAGCCAAAGCAACAACAGAAACATTGCAAAACTTTGCGCCGCAACACCCAACCAGGAGGCCGCAACACAAAATAAAGCCACGAAAGTTGAAGTCATGCGCCAAAGTTCCTTTTGACTCTTTTAACAGGACAAAAAAAAGCCCCGGTGTTTCCACCGGGGCTTTCAATATTAAGGCTGCGTCGTGCTACTCTCCCACACTTAAAAGTGCAGTACCATCACCGCTGGCGAGCTTAACTTCCGTGTTCGAGATGGGAACGGGTGTTTCCTCGCCGCTATAAACACAGCCAAATCACCACAAGTTTACACCTGTTAGGTTTCACTTTCAACAACGAATACAAGCAATAAATAATATCACGCAACCGAGCCGTTTGATTCTCACTGGAACTTATCCAGTCAACTCTGCTGCCTGACGAATCTCCCAAGTGAAGAGTTGTCAGGCGTTAAAAAATAAGCCTCACGATCGGTTAGTACTGGTCAGCTACACGCGTTACCGCGCTTCCACCTCCAGCCTATCAACGTCCTAGTCTAGAACGGATCTTTAGGGCTTGCGCCAGAGAAACCTAATCTTGAGGTGAGCTTCCCACTTAGATGCTTTCAGCGGTTATCTCATCCGTACTTAGCTACCCAGCGGTGCCACTGGCGTGACAACTGGTGCACTAGAGGTACGTCCAACCCGGTCCTCTCGTACTAAGGTCAGAGCCTCTCAAGTTTCTTGCGCCCACAGCAGATAGGGACCGAACTGTCTCACGACGTTCTGAACCCAGCTCGCGTACCACTTTAATTGGCGAACAGCCAAACCCTTGGGACCTACTTCAGCCCCAGGATGTGATGAGCCGACATCGAGGTGCCAAACACCGTCGTCGATGTGAACTCTTGGACGGTATCAGCCTGTTATCCCCGGAGTACCTTTTATCCGTTGAGCGATGGCCCTTCCATGCGGAACCACCGGATCACTAGAACCCACTTTCGTGTCTGTTCGACCTGTCGGTCTCTCAGTGAGGCTACCTTCTGCTCTTGCGCTCGACGCCTGGTTTCTATCCAGGCTGAGGTAACCATTGCGCGCCTCCGTTACTCTTTGGGAGGCGACCGCCCCAGTCAAACTGCCCACCAGACACTGTCCCTGAACCCGATGAGGGTTCGAGGTTAGAATTTCCAAATCTACAGGGTGGTATTTCAACGGCGACTCCTCCGCAGCTAGCGCCAAGGGCTCAAAGTCTCCC
>CAMBEK010000011.1 GCA_945865565.1 Pseudobacteriovorax antillogorgiicola
CTCACGGTAAATGTCCGTGAATAATCAGAGAACTGTGTTGGGTAGCAGTAATAGTAGCAAGTTTCGGCGGCCGTCCAAGTCGATGCGGACGATGCCTTGTATTCCACCTGATAATATTGAAAGCCTGATGTCGCAGCGGTTGAATCCCAGGTGAGGGTGACCGGGTAATTCGTGGCGTAGCCATCGAACGTTCCGGCAGAAGCCGATACGGTGGCTGGAGCCGGATAGGCATTTGCTGGAATGGCCGGGACGTTGAGGGTGGTTGTGTAGGTCCACGAAGATGCCGGTGTCCCGCTCCAATCATAGACCGACTTCACGCGGAATGAATAGGCAGTGCTTGGCGGCAGATTCACAGTGAATGTCCGTGAATAATCAGAGAACTGTGTTGGATAGCAGTAATAGTAGCAAGTTTCGGCGGCCGTCCAAGTCGATGCGGACGATACCTTGTATTCCAACTGATAATATTGAAAGCCTGATGTCGCAGCGGTTGAATCCCAAGTCAGGGTGACCGGGTAATTGGTGTTGTAGCCATCGAACGTCCCGACAGAAGTCGATGCGGTGGCTGGAGCCGCGTATGCGGACCCAACGCTAATGGTGTCGTTGATGCATGTCGTCTCGTTGCCGGCTGCATCTTTGAATTTTACGTAAACAGTGGCTGTTCCGATCGTCTGTCCGAGGGTCCATGCTTTCGAAATGGCATAGGTTTCATATGTGCCATCGCTGGCGCAGCCGGCAGTGTTGGTGATGTACATGTTGGAGGCGCCCGTGGCAGCCAAAGTCAGCGTCGCGCCGGTGGATGTTGTCGTTGCGGCCCCGCTGTTGATGGAAATACTGGTCGAGGTTGGCGGTGTCGTGTCAATCGTAAGGGCCACTGCGGTGCTGGCAGCGCCCTGGTTACCGGCAGCGTCAGTTGCCTTCGCAGTGATCGTGTAGGATCCGACGGCAAGAGCACTCGTGAAGGTCCAAGCCCCTGATCCATTGGCGACGGCTGTGCCAATTGACGCCGCGCTAGAATAAACCGTGACGGTGGAGTTGGCCTCGGCCGTGCCAACGATGGTTGGATTTGCGGCATTCACTGCCACGGTAGCGCCAGACTTGCTTCCGATGGTGCTGATGACAGGAGCCGCAGGGGCCGTCGTATCGATTGTGAGTGCGACTGCAGTGCTGGCAGCGCCCTGGTTACCGGCGGTGTCAGTTGCCTTCGCAGTGATCGTGTAGGATCCGACGGCAAGAGCACTCGTGAAGGTCCAAGCCCCTGATCCATTGGCGACGGCTGTGCCAATTGACGCCGCGCTAGAATAAACCGTGACGGTGGAGTTGGCCTCGGCCGTGCCGACGATGGTTGGATTGGCGGCATTCACTGCCACGGTAGCGCCAGATTTTGTACCGATTGAAGAAATCACCGGCGCATTGGGCGGCGTCAAGTCGATAACAAAACTATATCCATTGTTCGCAGCGTTAGTGGAATTGCCCGCGTTGTCGGTGGCAGTCACACAAACATACCACGTTCCGGCGGCAAGGCTCGTCAGCGCCTGCGATGTCGAACTGAGGACCGAAGGCGGGACAGGATAAGTCTGAGCCACTCCTGTGGAGCAACTAGAAGAAGTCGCCACCTTCATGACATACGTAACGGTATTGGTGTCGGTCGCGGCACCCCAAGTTACCGTCGGAGTCTGGTTGTTGGTCGGTGTCGCTGGGCCTGTGATGGAGAAGGCAGCAGGTGCCGTCGTATCGATTGTGAGAGCGACTGCTGTGCTTCCGGCACTCTGCGTTCCGACGCCGTTTGTTGCCTTCGCTGTGATCGTATAGGATCCGACGGCAAGAGCACTCGTGAATGTCCAAGCCCCTGATCCATTGGCGACGGCTGTGCCAAGTGATACCGCACTAGAATAAACCGTTACGGTGGAGTTGGCCTCGGCCGTGCCGACGATGGTTGGATTGGCGGCATTCACTGCCACGGTAGCGCCAGATTTTGTACCGATGGAAGAAATCACCGGCACATTGGGCGGCGTTGTGTCGATAATAGTTGTGACGGGGGCGCTTGCGAGGCTCTGATTCAGGGCAGCATCCGTTGCCTTGGCAGTGAACGTGTAAGTTCCGCTGGCAAGATTGCTTGGGTGTGTGTAGGTCCAGGCACCCGATCCATTTGCACTTGCCGTCCCAAGTATCGTTGAGTTGTTGTAAACCGTTACATTTGAATTTGCTTCTGCTGCCCCAGAGATTGAAGGCCTCAAAACGTTGGTGTAAATGGTGCTGCCGACAGCGGTGTTGCCCACCACACTCGTGATGCTTGGTGCCGAGGGCGCTGTTGTATCGATGATTGTCGTGACTGAATTGCTGGCAGCGCTCTGGTTTAACGCAGCATCGGTGGCCTTTGCCGTAAGGGTATACGTGCCGGCTGTAACAGAAGGCGTAAATAGCCAGGCGCCCGAACCATCTGCGGTTGCGGTGCCAAGAACCGATACGCCGTTGTAAACCGTCACCGTCGAATTATTTTCAGCCGTTCCGGCAATCGCAGGCATGAGTCCATTGTAGTAAATCGTACTGCCGACATTGGCGTTACCCGCCACGCTGGTGATGCTCGGTGCGACTGGAATCGCAGTGTCAATGGTGATTGCGAAACTTCCGCTGGCGGACCAGTTTCCTAAACTGTTTGTCTCTTGAACGTATAATGTATAAAGCCCAGCGCTCAGTGCAACGCCCGGCTCGTAAATAGTCGATGTCGCGGTCGCAGCACCAGTTGAAAAATCTGAGCTGTCGAGTTTATAGCGGTAATTGCCAATTCCGCCCCCGCCAGTTGTCCAAGTCCATTTCGGCTTGGTGTTGTTGGTGGGCGTGGTGCCAGTGACGCTTGGTGCAGCAGGCGGCGTGGTTGAAATCGTCGCCGTTGGAGTTGGTGTCGGTGCGACATAGGTATAGGTCCGGCTTGTGATGAGCGACGCGTTTCCAGAGTTATCACAAATGATAGCGCGCAGTGGCGAGGATGATCCTGGAATTGATACCGTCAACGATGCCGGGTTTGAGCGTGATGGTAAAGGATTCGGAATCGCGCTGATTTTAACGGCTGGTGCAGTCGTGGTGCAATTCAGCGCAGAACCTTGATCGAGTGCGTATCGAAATTCTTTTGCGTCATCAACGACGGTGCCCTCGCCGATGGTTGCCGTCAGACCGCTGGTAAAATTCTGGCTGGCCGTCACCGACGGCGCCGCAGGAGGCGTTGTGTCGATTGTCCTTGATGTTGTACCTGCTGTAAACGTACGCGTCATTTCCACTGCAGTGTTGGTCAACGAGCCATCCACCAAACTGCCAGCGGCCCAAGTGACAAGTCCGTTGTCTCCCGGTGCCGGCATGTAATTGAAAATAAGTGTGCTGGTTCCGCTGCCGCTTGCGTAGACGGCGGCTTTTGCGGTGGTGCCGATTTTAAATGGCAGCTTGGGCAGCGAGCCGACCGTAATCGCCTTGGATGTGGTCACAGTAAAAGTCAAAACGGTGCCGGCAATCGTTGTGCCAGTTGGAAAGGCCAAGGACATACCATTGATTGTGGCAGGTGTGCTGGAAGATCCGCCTGTGCCACTGGTCGTCGGTGAGACGGTGAAGGTCGCGCTGACGCGCGGGGATGCAGCTGGTGCCAGGTTTCCTGCATTGTCGGAGGCGGTGCCGGCAGAAATCGAAATGCCAAGGGTGCCAGTGAGCGTACAATTGATCGGTGAGGTTTTGGGGCAACGCAAGATAAACCCACGAAGCCTGACGATCCTTTTCATTGGGTCGGGCGGGACGGCGGTGTCCCTTGAAACAGTGGGTGCGAGTCCAGCCCATGCGGCTCCGGTTTGAACACGGGTGATGTGGGTGCTATTCAGAGTGATCTTGTCGGCCCCTGAGTAGGTGACAGTGTAAGTGACCGATGCTGTCGCTGATGTGGCTTCCGTCACAGACGGTGCGCTGACAGAGATTGTTGGGGCCACATTGTCGAATGTGTAGGTTGCCGTGGTCGCCGCAGATTTATTACCCGCCTGGTCGCAAGCAATCACGGCTACCGATGTGGTGGCGGCAGGGATCGCGATCGTTCCGCCAGAAACGAGCCTTGATCCTGATCCGGAAGAACAGTCGGCGGGGGCCGTGACGGATGTGCCGAATGCTGTTTCGTAGCGGAGTTCTTTGAAAGATTTGTCAGATTTATTGCTGTTTTCGAGTGTTGCGCTGAAGGCTTTATTGAAAGTTTTTGACGAAGGCAAAATTGGAGCAGCAGGTGCAGTGTTGTCGCTAATGGTGGTGGCTTTGATGCACGCGCTTTCGTTGCCGGCTGCGTCTCTGAATTTGGCATGGACGGTTGCCGTGCCGTTGGTTTGTCCCCAGGTCCACGATTTCGATGTGGCATAGGGTTCGTAAGTTCCACCGCTGGCGCAGCCGGCGGCGGTGGTGATGTACATCTGGGATGCGCCAGTGGCGCCAAGAGTCAGCGTGCCCGTAGTGGAGTCGGCGGGCGCGTTATTTATGGAAAAGGTAGTCGAGGTTGGGGCGCCTGTGTCGACCACGAAAGTATACCCAGTGTTGGTTGCATTAGTGTCGTTGCCAGCAGTGTCAGTCGCGGTGACGCAGGCGTACCATGTACCCTCGCTGAGCCCGGATGTGAATGCCTGAGAGGTTGCGCTGAGATTGGTGTAGGTTTTTGTAGGCTCCGCACAGTCTGATGTTATGGCAGCTTTAACAGCGTACTTCACTGAGGTTGTGGCGGTCGCGGCACCCCAAGTTACTGTTGGTTTGTTGTTTCTGGTCAGATTCGAAGGGCCGGTGATCGCGAACGAGGATGGAGGGATGTTGTCGTGGATGATGGTGTCATTGATACATTCGCTTTCGTTACCCGCCGCGTCCTTGAACTTGACATACACGGTTGCGGTGGCGTTGGTCTGGCCCAAGGTCCATGATTTCGATGTGGCATAGGTTTCGTAGGATTCGCCGCTGGCGCAGCCGGCGGTGTTGGAGATATACATCTCGGATGCGCCTGTGGCGGCTAGTGTTAGGGTCACTGCGGTGGAATTGGTTTGAGCAGCGGTTTTGTTGATGGAAATGCCAGTCTTAGTTGGCGCCGTGTAATCAAGCAAAAAGGTTTTGACGGTGCTGTTTGCAATGGCTTGATTGCCGGCGGAGTCAGATGCCGTCCCGTTTGCAACCGCGATTTTGACCGCGCCATTGCCAGTGACATTGGTGAGCGTCACGGTTCTTTCAGTGGTTCCAGAACCTGCGACGACAATCGTTCCCGTGACTCCCAGAGGAGACAGAGTGATCTTCGAGGTGAGATCGCTGTTGTTGGGAATGTTGTCTGCGCCTGCGAAAGTCAGTTTGTATTTGATCGTTGATGCATTGTTTGCCGAGAGAAGTGCTGTTGTGCCGTCGCTGGCGAACGGGCCCGTCACGACGAGAGTCGGCGCGGTCTTGTCGAGAGTGAAAACCCGGTAGGTGACGGCGGATTTAACGCCACTTTTGCTGCATGCCATGATCGCCAAAGAGGTTGTTGCAGTGATCGGTAATTTATAGGCGGCTGGGCTACCCGTTGCCAAAAGTGGTGTGCCTTTTGTGCAGTCAGCGGGTTCAGTGACAACCGATGTGGTGGCACCTTTGCTGTAACGAAAATCTCTAAGGTTCGAACCCATTTCATTTTGAGAAACGATCAGTGTGAACGGGTCTTTGAAGGTTTTATTCGACTCGGACACGGTGGGCGGAGCGAACGACTGAGCCTGGGCCGCTGACGCGAAACCAAACAGAGCAATGGCAGCAGACGCGACAACGCCGTGCGCGATCGCTTTAAGTCGATGGATCTGAAAAAATCCAAAGTTCACTGGGTTTTCCCCCACTTACCTCGTTCGGCGGCTGGTGGGGGAACATGAGGGGTTAATGGTAAGTCACTGTGAAATTGCTATTAAATGCAATAAAATCATAGCCATACAAAAAAATATCGCGCTAGGGCGGCATTTAATTCCACGGGCCAAGGTGCTTTAAAAGTGGTCTTAGGAGGGCAGGCTGAAACAGGCGGCCGCAATCAGGGTCGGGATCACAGCCGCGGCAAATAGTTTAAACGGATTGATTCCACCGGTGCCGTAGCGGTCCTTGAGGATGGCATAACCGGCGGGGTTAGGCGCATTGGCGATCACGGTAAGTCCGCCGCCGGTCACAGCACCAGCAACGATGGCATATTTTGCCGACTCAGACAGATCTGGAACCTGTGATGCGAGGTAAGTCAGCGCCGCATTGTCTGTGATGGCAGTCAAGCTGGTCGCGCCCCAAAACATGGCTTGGTCACTGGCGCCGCTCAGAAGTGGGCGAAGCCACCATTCTTGTTCTTTGCCCAGGACCACCAAACCCGCCAGAAAAAATGCCACGAGCAGGCTTTCGCGCAGGCGCAGCGGGTCCTGAAATTCACGCGTGATCTCGGTGACGCCAAGAAACATGAGCAACAGGCCGCAAAAGACTGTCATGTGGTGCGCCGACGCGACGACACCCAGGAGAAATGCGAGGTGGATCACCACCAGCCACAATGGTGCGTCAGATTTTGTTGTTGATGAACGTGATCTGGTGGACGTTTTTGCGGGCATTCTTGAAAGCTCTTTCCAGAAAACGGCGCAGACAAGTACGGCATTGATGACGACGGCCAGGGTGGCGCGCCATCCAAAGTGGGTGAGCATGTGGGAAAGGTCCCATTCCCACTTGCTGGCCACCATCACGACGGGTGGCGCCGCGAAAGGCGTCAGCACGCCGCCAATCGAAATATTGACGAAAAGAAGGCCAAGGGTTGCGTATTTAAACACTTCAGAACATTTGTGTTTCAGGATCCGTTCATGCAGCAGCAGTGCCGTCAGGGTCATGGCGCCCGGTTCTGTGATCAGGCTGCCTGCCAGTGGGCCGGCGACGAGAAGGACCAGAAAAGTTGATGTCGCGCCGGGGAGCGGCAGGATGTGCGCAAGTTTTTGTGAAACCTTGGACATGGCCTGAGCCGAGAAGGTCAGGACGGGGCGCGTCGCGGCAATGACCATGATGGCGAACACGAAGGCCGGTTCCGTAAAAGACAAGCTGTCGAGAAAGGCGGTTGCACGGGCAAATCCGTGCATGGCGCCAAAGGCGACTAAAAAAATTGCTGCCCAAAGTCCGAAGACGATTTCGACTTCGCCCAGAAAATGCAGGGTATTTTCGCGGAGGCTGCCTTCCGGGTATTTGGCGGCCAAGCGGTTGAACCAGCTGCTCATAAAAGTATGGACAAGGGCGCAGGCGAACAGCACTGTGGCAAGGATTTCGGTGCTGTGTTCAAGATGGTTCACAAGATCTCCTGATGGCATTAATATCCCTTGAAGTCGTTTAACCGGTCAACCGCGCAGGAAACAAAATGGCTCTTACTCCATCGACCATGCTACCACTTGGCACCAAGGTTCCGTCATTTGCATTGCCGGCCACCGACGGGACGATCGTCCGGGATTCTGATTTTGCTGCGGCTACTGCCTTCCTAGTCATGTTCATTTGCAATCATTGTCCCTATGTAAAACACATCCGCGACGGACTGGCAGTGATGGCCCGTGATTTCGCAAATCAGGGTGTCGCGGTGGTGGGGATCATGTCCAACAACGCAGCCCAATACCCTGATGACCGTCCTGAAATGATGAAGGTTGAAAAACAGGATGCGGGCTGGGATTTTCCGTATTTGTATGACGAGTCTCAGGACGTTGCGAAGGCCTATCATGCGGCTTGCACGCCGGATTTCTTTCTTTTTGATGGCGCGCACAAGCTCGTGTACCGCGGTCAGATGGATGACAGCCGTCCGGGAAATAATCAGCCGGTGACGGGGCGCGATTTGCGCGCGGCAGTGGGAAAGGTTCTGGCAAATGAGGCGGTTGATGCGGCGCAAAAACCGTCCATCGGTTGCAACATAAAATGGAAGCCGGGCAACGAGCCGGGCTGGTTCAGCCGCCGCTAACCGCAGTGATTTTTGACCAATAGGCCTTCAGGGCCGGGTCCTTTTCAGCAATCGCCCCAGCCTTGCGGGCGAATTCGGCGTGACCGATTTTCAAAAGAGAGTACAGCGCACGTTTTTGAACCATGACCGGCGTTTTGCCGCGACGGTTGCGCGGGTCTTCGAGCATGGCCAGCAATTTGCGGGAGGCCACGGGATCCATCGTGCCATCTTTGGATTGCCCGAGGGCGGATGCCGATTCGGCGCGTACCACCAGGGCCTTGTCGTCCAAGCCGTCTTCAAGCACCGTGTTGCAGAAGCCCGGTTGGCCGGGATTTTTAGAGGAACAGAGTTTCACCCAGCCAAGGCGCCATTTCCAGTCCCAGTCGGCAAGTCGTGTGCCCTTGTGGCTTTGATCATCCCAAAGGGCCTCGGCCTCCTGGCGCGATAAATCCATGAAGCGCGACCATTCAATCTTGCCTGGGGGTTTGCGCGGATCTAGGAGGGACGGGGGCACTTCGGAATTGGCTTTTGACGGGTAGGGGATCGGAGGTACCGCGGCCTGCAGGATGTGAGACGCCATGGCCGAAATCGTCAGAACAGATAATAAAAAGGGGAATTTAATCTTCATGCTTGGATATCCCTACCTGCCGTTATGATCCGCATTTTCATGATAGCACGGACACCGCAACGCCCAGCCTGTCGGTTCCCTCGTCATTCTGAGGCTGAAGGCCGAAGAATCCTTTCCCCAAGGCGGAAGAAAGGATCCTTCGCTGCGCTCAGGATGACGGTTCATAGGAGAGGATCCTTCGCTGCGCTCAGGATGACGGTTCATAGGAGAGGATCCTTCGCTGCGCTCAGGATGACGGGGTGCGCTCAGGATGACGGGTTTTAACCATTGCTCCACGTAAATCCCCGTAAGGACAATCTATTTTCGCGAATACTAAAGTTTTTATTAAAGGTTTTTTGGTCGCCTCCGAAATGGAGTCTGCAAGCGCAATGATGCAATGGAGGGACTTGCGCCATGATCGAGTCAAGTCAGACATCTAGTAACGAGGCAGTTTGGTTCATGTACGCCGGCGGCGTGCAGCTGGGACCATTCACTACTGAACAGGCCGGACAACTGGTGGTCCGAAAGGCCGTGGCACCGGATTCCTTTGTCTTCCGCGTTGGTTGGAAGGACTGGCGTCCCGTCGAAGAATGCTGCGAGGAACTGGGCATACCAAAGCCAGCTGGCCTTGCGACAACTGCGGCGGGCTTAGAGGAACGTCGTGCCATCGCACCCAGGGCGTCGGTCGGGGGCCGTGTGGTGATCCACAACAACGGAAACCTCACCATTGGTGCCGGTGTGAACATCTCGGCGACTGGAATTTTTGTTGAAACAAACGAGCCGATTTTTTCGGTGGGCGAAAAGCTCAAGCTGTCGGTGAAGGTCGAAGGTATGGACCAGCCCTTCAACGCCGTGGCCCAAGTGGTTCGCTACAATTCGGACAAACGCTTTCCGGTGGGCTACGGACTTCGCTTTGAAGTCATGTCGGATCGGGCAAAGGCCAGTATTCAGCGGCTCGTCGACGAGGCGAACGCAAAGATAGTGACTAACAAGTGGATCGGGTAGAGCGCTTTAGGGGAGACGAATCGTTATGTCAAAACGTGCGGGTGGTGCGCCTACGTGGCGTCATTGCAAAACAGTCGAGCATGCCGTCCATCTGATTGATGTGGGGGTCATTTTGGGCTGGAAGGACGCGCGCCAATTGACTGGCAGCATGTCCGAAGAGGATCAATCGGCAATCGTCCGCCATCTTGTCGTCAGGCTGTGCGAACGGACCGAAATCCGCCTGTCGCAGGAAATTATCGTTGAGTCCCTGCTGGTTTTGTTGGCCAATGCCGCCAGTGAAGCCCTAATCATCGTGATGCTCGAGGAACTCTTTTCAAATCCGCGTTGCGAAACAGCGTGCAAAACTATTTTGGAAGTCGTGTTCTCGGCAGAGTATGCCGACAAGGGGCATGCGGGCGACATCTATAATTTAAGTGTCGTTCTTGTTTGTGAACTGGGCTTCGCCCTTCAAGCCTACAACCAACAGTTTCCGGGGCAGTTAAAGGCAGGACGTCAACTTCTGGACCGTGTGGCTACCTATTTGCTTAGTGCTAGCAATTCCAATAGCGACTCCGTCCGGTTGAGTTTGATCCATTACTTCGGAGAAACAGAACAGGGACTGGTGGACAAACCTTTTTTCAACCGCGTGATGAGCCGCTTCGGTCATACGGTGCTTGATCATTTGTTTGCCATGTTATTTCGCAAGAAAGTCGAGGCGGTTGCCCTGCAATATCTCCTGGAGAACATGCCGTTTATCCTCGAGGCCGATCACCATACTCAATTAATCATCCATGAATCCTGCAAATTTTATGCGCTCAAAAATCCCGATCGCTTTGGCTTGTTTTTTATCGCCCTTGCGGAACGCGTCCATGGTTTGGATCCTGAACAGTATCGTCTCGCGAATCGCGCGCTGTTGTTACAATTCTCGGCCTTGTTTCGCGTCGTTTCTGAAGTTAATTCCAAAGAACTTGGGCGCGATCTTGTCATAGCCCTAGGGAATTTGAAGAGTGAGCCAACGTTTGTTGCAGTGATGAGCGAGCTTGAGTCAGACCGGGGCCTTCGGCTCCAGTTTCGCGAGATGATCCAGAAGTTGATGCATGCGGCATCGAAAAATCTGGATACTGCTGATCTGGTCATGCTGAAAAATGCCAAACGCGGTCGCAAGCCTGCCTTGGCCCGCACCGGAGAGATGGGCACGGTGTCTCAGGTGTCATTCCTGGCGCAGGTTGCCAGCTAGTTTTTGACTTCGGGGGTTGGCTCTGTTTCCAAAGTTGGATCCGGTCCGATCACGCCTGGCTTGGCCTCGATCCGGCCTTCTGCAGAAAGCGGGAAGTCGATTGCAGTTTTGCTGCCGACAACATCTTGGATGTACCAGGTGCCCTTGTCCCGGATCACGTTGACTGTGTTGTCAGTGGTGACGAGGGGTGCAGATTCTGCCGCCAACGGCGCAGACGCTGAACCCATGTCAGAATATACCAGGCGGAATGTGATCTCGGTTTCGCGTGGCGTTCGGTCTCGGCGTTCAATCACCGAATAACTCTTGATCGCGTAACGCCGGTCAACGTATGCCGCCGTGATGACATCCTCTGGCGCGGAATCAATCGCCTGGCGCAACTTCCCGGTTGTCAGCGAGGCAAGCCTTTCGCGCTCGCTGGCATCCTTCATGTTAAATGCCACGTTCAGGTAGGTTTCCACCACCTGATCCGGAGTCATGTCCTTGTGGGTCATGCCACAGAACTTGGTGCAACCTGCGAGTGCAAGGCACATTGCGGCAAGGCGCGTCATCGTCTTGAAACCCATCATCAACCCCCATCCGGTGCAGTCTGGCTTTTCCGAATCTTATCGATTTCTTTCCATTTTAAGGCCTTAGGCAGCTTTTGTGGAATACCCTGCGGCCTGGAATGCTTTTCCCGTCCATAATTGTACGTCTGATCCGGTGAATTTGTGGCGGTATTGGTATTTTTTGCAGGTGTTTTGGGGGTTGAAGGCGCGTCGGTGGCTGTTGGTGGCACATACGCCCGGCCACCCCGTCCGGAGGACGAACCCTTGCGGCCAACGGCCGGCACCGGTGACGGCTTGACATCCAATCCCTCGGCCACCGCAGATTGAAATGCCGATCCGAATTCTTGGGCCTGTGCCGGCGTGGCAATTCGCAGAACAAAATTACGGCGGTTGGTCATAAAGTCTAAGTCGCCGTCGATCAAGAACAGCTGATTGTCACTCAAGATGGCACTTTGTACGGACGGCATAAAGTTTTTAGGTTTGATCCAGGTCGGAATTTCCTGGTTTTTCAAAAATCCCAATCGCGACATGTAGGCGTTGGCCTTGCTTCGGCCCAGCAGCACTTGCACATCGACGCGGCGGTACTTGGCCAGGTGCAGGGCGCCGACCACGTCTCCGTCGGTCAGAAAGTCAGTGCTCAACCAGACCCTTCCGCTGGCCGCAGAGATTTTGCTTACGACGGTGTTTTTGAGTTCACTGAAATTGACGAAGGGGGTTGCTTCGCCAGATCCCGGGTCGGGACTGCCAACATCGGCACGGGCAGTCGTCGCGTGAGCAATCACGATTGTGTGCATGACGGCCGCAGACAAGGCGAGATGCATGAGCTTCACGTGGTTTTCTCCGGTAGTGGCGCGCGGAGTTTTAGGATGAAGGATCCGAAGCCATCGGTCTGGTCTGGATTGCCGCCATAAATCAGCAAGACGTTGTCGCGCGTGACATAACGTTTGAAATAGTCGGGCAAGCGAACGACGGGCGAAACCAGTTCGACGCTGCTGCCAAATTCCTTCAAGGCCCACTCCAGCTGGCCGGAAGTCTCTTCCGGTTCAAAAGAGCAGACCGAGAAAATCAATTCACCGCCGACGCGCAGTTGACGCAGGGCGTGGGTGATCAAGCGCCTTTGTAGTTCCGCCATGGCGGGAATGATGCGTTCGTTTTTTTGCCATTTGCTCTCGGGATGGCGTTTGATGACGCCTAGTCCAGAACACGGCGAATCCAACAGGACCTTGTCCGCCGGAACTGGTGACGTCCATTCAAGAAAATCGGCGTGATGGTATTCAACCTTCGCATCGGGCAGTGCCGTGTGTCCCAGTCGTTCCATGGTTTGCTGGGCGCGACGCAACTGGGATTCGTTTTTTTCAACGCCAATCAGCCGCGCAGCGCCGCCACTTAATTCAAAAAGATGCGAGAATTTTCCGCCTGGACCAAAGGCCGCGTCGATGATCACTTCGTTTGGTTTTGGATCCACGAGGTGGGCGATGAGTTGAGACGCCTCGTCCTGAATGGTGTACCAGCCCGCCGCAAACAGGCTGTCCGGATCGGTGTCGGGGGCTTCCTTGCAGTGCAACGCGCCACGCAAGTTGCAACGGTCAGAATGGGTTTTTTCCTGCCGAAGAAGTTCCGTCTGAAAAAGATGCGCTTCGCTCACGGGCGTCTTGATCGTGTTGATCCGGATTGTGTATGGCGGCGGCAGGTTCATTGCCGGCAGCATGGTTTCCAGACGTTCAAGGCGGAATTGTTTCATCCACCGTTCGATCATCCAGCGCGGAAAGGCAAACTGCAGGGCCAGATAATCAATGGGCTGGCGCGTTTTGTCGGGCTTGGCAAAATACTCGGCGCGTCGCGCAATCTGCCGCAGGATGCCGTTCACAAAAGGCACGGCATTGGCCTGCCCCTTGGACCGGACGTACTCCACACTCTCGTTCACGGCGGCCCGCTCGGGAACGCGGTCCATGTAAAAAATCTGATACGTTCCGATGACGAGGGCAGCGCGAACTTCCGGACTTGTTTGATCCAGATTGCGCGACGAAATGTTTTGCAGGATCCAATAGATTTTTGAATACCATCTAAGGCTGCCGTAAAGGAGTTCCTTGACCAGATTGCGATCAAGGCGCCGCATCCCTTCGCCAAGTCCGCCGGGGGCAAACGCAGCCTCTAAAAGATCTTCAGGACGTTCTTTTGGATTGTGTGGATTGGTCGCCTTGGGGTCACGAAAATTCATGACCCTCACGAACGTGTCGTAAGCAATAACTCTGGCAAGGGTTACATGATGAGCCACGGTCAGGGCACCTCTAGCCCCAATTATGCCACAACATCTCCCAAAAGTGCGGCGACGGACGCAGGTGCCAAAGGTTTGACCAACGTGTGCATGGCCTGGGCTAGTTTGCGAATTTCCAACTGCGCCCCATCGTGGTCGCGCAATTTGATGAAATTCACCACGGCTTCAAGGGATGCCGTCCAGGTCAAGGTGTTCATGAAACCAACGGGCAAGACAAAGCGAGCCTGTTCCTTGCAAACGCCCAGGGCCAGGAGCTCCTCATAGGCCTTGAAGGATTCGCGTATGGTCCGGTCATAGACCTCTCGGGCCTTTTGATTGTCGTCCACCAGGGAATCGGCCTGGGATGCCTGCTTGTTTGACTTGTGTTGCTTGCGGAATTTGCTGATCTGATGGAACTCGTTGGGAAACTCAACGTAGCGCCCGGAGATTTCATTCCAGACCGTTGCCGCCTCGCGGAATTCACCGCTGGAGAAAGCGCAGCCGACTTGATGCTTGTACAGTTGGCGGCAGACAACCTCTGACGTGTGAATGACAAACGTCAGTTGCAGGTGTCGAAACGGGCTCATGTGCTTGTGTTGTGCCAGATACCGGATCAATTTGACGTCGGCGTCGTCTAATTCAGTTTTGCGTTTGCCAAAGGAAACACGCGCGGCGTTGACCACGGCCAAATCACCGGCGCCCATGTAGTCGACGAGTTCAATGTAACCATCATCGACATCGATTCGTTTTGCGACGGCATTTTTGTCTGACTGGATATTGGAATGCATGTTTGGGCCCCCCCGACATTTGAGATCAATATGGGGGATGGGGCCTCAGGCGCGCAAGTGATAATGGAGGGTCTGGATGGCGGCCGCCGTCACGCCGCTGATGCGCGAGGCCTGGCCCAAGGTCTCGGGTTGAACCCGGATCAGTTTTTCGACGACCTCGCGGCTGAGGCCGGGCAGGCTCCGGTAGTCCAGATCCCGCGGGATCTTTGCCCGGTCAAGGCCTTCGGTGTCTTGCATGAAGCGCCCTTCACGGGCGATGTAGCCTTCGTATTTGATTTCGATGGTTGCCCGGCGCCGGATGGACCTGGAGAATTTCTCCAGAACGGGAACCGATGCCAAAACGTCGTCCACCGTGATCTCGGGGCGTTTGAGGAGGCATTCCAGTTTGGTGCCCCGATTGTCTTTGCCGTCGTAAAGGGTTTCGTTGATCCCGCAGTCGCCGAAGTTGGCGTTTCGCATGAACTGCAGGGCGTCTCGCAATTCGCGCTGGCGCTCGGTGAATTTCGTGTAGTCGCCCTGGTTTACAAGGCCAACCTGGCGCCCATGGTCGGTCAAACGGCTGTCGGCGTTGTCTTCCCGCAGGTGCAGGCGGTGTTCCGCGCGCGAGGTGAACACACGGTAGGGTTCCGCCGTGCCTTTGGTGACCAGATCGTCGATCATGACGCCGATGTAGGCCTCAGTACGCCCCAGTACAAAAGCTGCCTCGCCGCGCATTTTGCGGGTTGCGTTGATACCGGCCATTAGGCCTTGGGCGGCGGCTTCTTCGTACCCGGTGGTGCCATTGATTTGGCCCGCCAGGAACAAGCCCGCGCATTTTTTTGTTTCAAGTGAAGAGAATAATTCGGTCGGGTCAACGAAATCGTATTCAATCGCATACCCAGGCCGGATGATTTCGACGCGTTCCAGGCCCGGAACGGTGCGAACAAATTCAAGTTGGACGGGCAGGGGCATCGAGGTCGACAAGCCGTTTGGGTAAACCTCGCAGGTGTCATAGCCTTGGGGCTCAAGAAAAACATGGTGCGAGGTGCGGTCGCGGAACTTGACCACCTTGTCTTCGATGCTTGGGCAATAGCGCGGTCCGATGCCGGTGATTTCGCCGCTATAAAGTGGTGATTCGCCCAGAAATTTTTGAATGACCGCATTGGTTTTTTCGTTGGTGTGGGTCATGTGGCAAGGCATCAGCCGTTGGGTGATGCGCTCGTTGCTGAAGCTGAACGGAATGATGTCGTCGTCGGAATGTTGGGCGACGAGGCCCGACCAGTCGATGGTTCTGGCGTCGAGCCGTGGGGTTGTCCCCGTTTTCAGGCGGCCGACCCGGAAACCGGCATCGCGCAGGAATTTAGCCAGTCCAATGGCTGGCGCGTCGCCGGCGCGTCCCGCCGGGATTTTGCTTTTGCCGATGTGGATCAGTCCGTTAAGGAATGTTCCCGTGGTGATGATGACCGATGGCGCCAGGAAGCGTCCGAACGTTTTGGTTTCAACGCCGGTGACGCGCATCGCAAGATTTTTTTCATTGTCGATGCCATTTTCAACGCCATTTTCAACGCCTGCTGTCTCGACCAGGAGTCCTTCAACAGAGTCCTGGCGGATCGACAAGTTCGGCGTGTTTTCCAAAACGTGCTTCATGTGGCGCCGGTACAGATCCATGTCGGCTTGGGCCCGGGACGACCAGATGGCGGGTCCTTTTTTGCGATTCAGCACGCGAAACTGAATTCCCGTGGCGTCGATGGCCTTGCCCATTTCGCCGCCGAGGGCGTCGATTTCTTTAACGAGATGGCCCTTTGCGGTGCCGCCAACGGCGGGGTTGCAGCTCATGGCGGCAATGCGTTCGACGCTCTGGGTGATCAACAGGGTGCGCACGCCAAGGCGCGCCGCAGCAAGAGCCGCCTCGCAGCCGGCATGGCCTCCGCCGGCAATGATCACGTCGAATTTTTCAGAGGAAAAGGCAGTCATGGTGGGGGCGTTTTATCGGACTTTATTCGCCGAATCAAGGAGTCCTTAGTCAGCCCTTAAAATCACCATCATGTCATGCCTTTGATAAGGGATTTAAATACAATCGACGGTCATCGATTTGGTTGAAAAAGTCCCGTGATCGCGGTACCTTCCGGTCCTTAAAGTCTTCTAATCATCCGCAATTCGGAGCAGAGAGGCCTATCATGGTGGGTACGCGCAATTTCGGGATTTTTGATCGAGTCGAGTCGATGGGTCATGAGCAGGTCGTTTTCTGCCACGACAAGGCGACTGGCCTCAAGGCGATCATTGGTATTCATGACACGACGCTGGGGCCTGCCCTGGGTGGCACTAGGCTGTGGGATTACGCAAGCGACGAGGATGCACTGGTCGATGTTCTGCGCCTTTCGCACGGAATGACGTACAAGGCTGCCTGTGCTGGCTTGAACTTGGGTGGCGGCAAGGCCGTCATCATTGGTGACGCAAAAAAGATCAAATCCGAAGCCTTGTTTCGTGCCTTTGGCCGTTTTGTGAACTCTTTGGGCGGGCGTTACATCACCGCTGAGGACATGAATATCAACGTCAACGACATGGAACAGGTCGCTGCTGAAACTAAATTTGTGACCGGGATTTCATCGCGTCCGGGCGGATCGGGCGATCCATCGCCGGTGACGGCTTGGGGCGTTTACTCCGGCCTGCGGGCTGCGGTGAAGCATCGCTTGGGCAAGGACAGTCTGACCGGGCTGAAAGTCTCGGTGCAGGGTATCGGTGCTGTTGGCAAGTACCTGTGCGGTTACTTGGCCAAAGACGGCGTGAAACTGGTGGTCACGGATGTCGATCAATCACGCATTGATTATGCCGTGAAAGAATTTGGCGCAGTGGCTGTGCGTGACACCGATATTTACAGTGCTGACGTCGATGTTTTTGCTCCGTGTGCCTTGGGCGCCATCTTGAACGATGAAACAATCCCGATGCTGAAGGCAAAGGTTGTTGCCGGTGGCGCAAACAATCAGTTGAAAGAAGACCGTCACGGCGTAGCACTTGTCGAACGCGGGATCCTTTACGCGCCAGATTATGTGATCAATGCCGGTGGCCTCATCAACGTTTACAATGAACTCATCGGATACAACGGTGAAGTGGCCCGCAAGCAAGCCGGCAACATTTATCATACGCTGGCTTCGGTTTTTGCCGATGCTGAAAAGCGCGGCATCCCGACTGGCAAGGCTTCGGATTTGTATGCCGAGCGCCGGATAAGTTCAGTGCGTGGCGTTGCGGGACTTCGCAACACCATCACCAATCAGCCGTGGGCAAAGATCTAGGATTTCAGTCCAGAAGTAAGTTTGCGAGAGTTAATTTTGATCGAATCAGTCGCCCGGATGAGCTTGAGCTCGCCCGGGCGAAGTTCTATTTCCATCGGAGTTTCGCGACCGGCGGTCTTGACCGTGATCCGGTGTTTGCCTGGTGGCAGCCAAATCCGGCTGGTCAAAAAACGTCCCGGGAGCAACGTCCAGCCGCGGGTATCGGCGGTTTCCGTCGCGGCCGTGACGATGTTGGCAAGAAGCGCAGCGCCTTCACCAAAATTCTTTCGTGTTTCTTCGACCAGCGCGCCTTTGATGAAGGCCCTGGTGACTCCTTTGGCAACGATCCTGGCTTTTTTATCGTCCAGACATTGAGAACCGATGGCATCCATGTCAGCACCGGTGCTCGCCGGGTGCCATTGATTTGCAAACTCGATACCGGTTGGGACAAGGCTGCGGTTACGATAACGAATGACGGGAAATGACAAACGCACGACTTGCCTGCCTGTGCCCACAATGGTGCTCACGGATTCTTTTGGCGAAATTTGGCCAACCTCATGGATCACTGCGACTTGTGCGACTTTGCTATTTTGCGCGCCAGATTTTGCGCTGGATTTTGCGATGCTCGCATCTGCGGCGGCCGTCTCTGCGGGATGGGATTTTTTCAGGGCCGGAATCCGGTCGTTGCGGCGCCGTTCCAGGAGTAGGCGGTAGTAAGCTTCGATCAAGCCGCCAGGCGTGGATCTGTCGCTGAATGTTTTAAAGTCCGAATCATAGAGGGCCAATGCCTTGCCATATTCAACGATGGCATTGTCGTCATCGCCGCGTGCCTCATGAATCATTCCGGCCAAGTATCGCGCGAAGGCATCTTCGCTGTAAGCGTTTGGCTTTTCGTTTTTAAAGATCCCGTTGATCTCGGCCAATTTTGAGTTGATCCGGCGTGCCGCAACCTGCGCGTCGGCAAGATTTCCATCCCCGATGAACGAGAGAGCCAGCATCGTTTGGATAGCAACGCGTTCGTAATCTTCACCAGAATAATCAGCGACATCATCACTGACCACGAAACTCGCCGCCGATTTGCTGATGCTTACCGTGTAAAGGTCGTCCGAAATCCGGTCGGACTTCAGGAGCTCTTTGCGGCTCCTGTCGGCGTCACCCATGCGGTCCAAAATCATCGACCGTTCCAGGTGATACAAGAGCCTGCTGCTGGAACTGGTTTTCAGTGACGATTGATCGATGCTTCCGAGGGCTGCTGTGTAGTCACCCTGCACGAATTCAGAGCGAAGCGCCCGGGTTTCTTCGGTGTAGGATGCGCACCCCGAAACGGCGGTGGCCGAAATGGCAGCAACGGCCCACGCAGCATAAAAGCTGCGGGCCGCTGCTGGAACGCCATTCACAGGCCGAAGCTCGACTTTTTGAAGGCTTTTTTGATCTCTTTTTTACCGGTCCATTCGATTTCGCCAGTCTCAATGTTGGTCAGGCGCATGGTGGTCATGTAGAAGACCGTCTTCTCGCCGCCGCCGTCCTTCGAGTGGTTGGACGATGCGATGGAACCTTCGAGGATGAAGTCAGCCCCGGTTTGCTTGCCTGTTTTCTTGGCAGAGGCTTCTGCAACGGCACCGCTATTCTGGTACTTCAGTTCATCCAGGATGCGTTTGCGGACGGACACGTCGCTGACAAAACGGACCTTGCGGGAGTTGATCAGCTCGTCCTGCACGTAATCGGTGAGGGCCTTGCTGTCGATGACTTCTTCGGTGCGGTTTTCAATCTGGTCGACCAGTACGACGGGAGCCTTGCCGCCATGCTTGCCCTTGTATTCTTGAAGCCATGGGCGCGCGAGAACCTGGTCAACCAGGAACGACGCGGTTTTCTTTAAATCGGTTTCACTCCACCGGTCGTCCAGGATTTCGGCCTTGTCGGGATCCGTGTATTCGGCCTTTGTGGATGTGCAAGATGCAGTCGAAAGCCCGGTGATCAATGTGATGCCAAAGATTGGCATGAAGGTAACAATGCGCGCTTTCATCAACGATTCCTCCAGGGAAGATACAGGTGGACCAACGGGAATTTTTTTTCCTTGATTCGCAGTTTAGCATAAGTTTTAGCTAAAATGATCGGGCAACGGCAACGAAAAATATGCTAAAATAATTCCAACGAAACGAATCAAGAACACGTGCCGGAGGATCGGACCATGGCTGCAGGATACTTTGGCAAGAAACAATTCTGGCAACACCTTGCGATCGGCGTGTTCGCGGCTGCTGCATCAGCACCTGTGGCCTTTGCGCGCAATGTTTTTCTGAACGGCGTTGATGTTTCAAGCTCACGCAGCCAAGAGCTGCGCAACGTCCAGGTCCGGATCAACGAAAAGGGCGACATCTTCATCTCGGCCCCACACTACCAGGTGACGGAAGAGGATTTTTTTACTCCCCTTAGCAGGGTTGCAACGCCGCCTCAGGCATCGCAAAACTCGGGAAGTCCTGAGCTAGCGGTAGCACCTGTCTCTCCTGTCACGCCGGCTTCGGCCGCTGCGCTTGCTCCGGCGACTGCAACGGCTAAAGGCAGCGAAAAGAATAGCGACAAGAATAACGACCAGGGCGGTGGTTCATTCGCTAGTTCCAACATCGGTGCCGGCAAAACCGGTCCCGAATCAATGCCGCCTGTTTTGGAGGCAACGCCTCCTTCGTCGGGCACGCCGTCAGCGCCAAAAACACCCTGAATGATTACGCCGAACCTATGACTTTAACCGATGCCTACGATGCCATCCGGACCGAGATCCAAAGGATCCGGCCAGGCTGTCGCCTCATTGCCGTAAGCAAGGGGCAGTCCCCGGAAAAAATCCGAGATTTATACCAGCGTGGGCAGCGCGAATTCGGCGAAAATTATTTGCAGGAGTTGGAACTCAAAGCGGCCGCCTTGGCGGATCTGCCGGACCTGCGTTGGATTTTTATCGGTCAGCTTCAATCCAACAAGATCCAGCGGATTGTCGCCGTGGCCAGTGAAATCCAGACGGCGGCCAGCGAAAAACACCTGCGTTATATTGATCGCTACGCGCGCGAGGCGGGAAAGCATGGGTTTCCCGTATTCATTGAAGTCAACGCCGGTGGCGAGGCTTCAAAGGCCGGCGTCACGGCGGACGGGGTTCCTGAACTGGTTGCTAAGGTTGCGGTGGGCGACGGGATGACCGGCATCCGCCTTCAAGGGATCATGGCCATCCCGCCAGTGGAGATCACGGACGAGGATTTCTTGCTGGTTCAAAAGGAACCGCCCGAGTTGTTCCGATCCATGAGGCGACTTGCAGACACGGTGGGGATGGGTAAACTGTCGTTGGGAATGAGTTCTGATTACCGGACGGCCATCGCCGCCGGTAGTGATTGTGTTCGGATTGGGCGATCCCTGTTTGGTGAACGACAAAAATAAAGGAATCCCGCGATGAGCGAGTTGGTGTTGTCTGGATTGGGTCACGTGCTGAACATGATCCTCAATGTCTTGCAGATGCTGGTGTTTGTTTCGGTATTCATCAGCTTGCTTGGTGCCGACCCTTCCAATCCAATCGTGTCTTTTGTTGAACGGGCAACGGAGCCGGTATACCGGCCTTTGCGTCAGTTTACGCGGAACATTCCGGGGCCGTTTGATTGGGCGCCTTTCATTGTTCTGCTGGCGATCGTTTTCATCCAGAAGACGGTCGTGGCATGGCTCCTGATGCGCGGTCCGGTGATGTAGCTTCATGAAGATATTCCTGACATGGTTGGCCTTGTCCATCTGGTTGCTGGTTCTGGCTGGCAGTTTGATCAACGTCAGCGCGCGCAGTCAGGACGCGGCACTGAAGCTCTACAAGCTGGTCGAAAAGCCGCCGTTCTCTGAACTAAGTCCTGCATTCGTTGACGCGGTGTCCATAGGGCACAAGGGTGTCATTGACGACATGCTGCTGTTTTACACGCTAAATTATTTGATGGACTCGCGATTGCGCGGAGCAGATCCAGCGGAAGTTCAGATGGCACTGAAGGCAACCACCAGGTTGCATCCAAAGATCGAGACAATATACATGTTTGGGTGCCTTGTTTTGGCACTGGAAATGAAACATCCCGAAGCGTGCGAGCCATTGATCACTGATGGCATCAACCTTTTTCCGGATGGCTGGCGATTGCCGGTCACCCTTGGGACCATTCTGTTTCACACCATGAAAGACGATGCCAAGGCTGCCATTTTTTATGAGATTGCAGCCCAGAAGCCCGATGCTCCGGCTTTTGCCAAATCTCTCGCGATAAAATTGCGCAACCGCGCAAAACCGGATCCTGTGGAGCTGGAAGCCTTGATTCAGACGCTTGGTACAAGTTTTGGAGAAGACATGGTTCGTAAATTTTATTCGACCGGGGGAGACCAGAAATGAGTGTGGCTCCTGGGATCAAAGTTGAGAACGTCACCAAGGTGGTCTACAGCGATGTGACCAAGGGGCGGCAAACCATCGTCAGTGACCTGTCGGTGACTTTTAGCCCCGGCAGATCGTCCGCCCTGCTTGGGCACAATGGTGCGGGAAAGACCACGACGATTAAATTGATACTGGGTCTTGTCCGGCCAACCCGCGGGCAAGTCTCAATCGATGGCCAGCCGGTCGGTGTCGAGCAGCGCCGGATGATTGGCTACATGCCCGAGGTGAACCGGATTCCGCTGGTTCTTACCCCCACAGAAGTTCTTGAGTTTCACGTGGCAACCTACAACCCGCCAACGCTGCGGGATGCAAAGTCTCGGAAGGCAGCCATCGAAGAGGCCCTGCGGCGGGTCGAACTGTGGGAACACCGGAAAAAACGAGTCGGAAAACTTTCCAAGGGCATGGCGCGCCGGTTGGCTTGGGCTCAGGCCACGATCCATGATCCATCGGTTTTGATTTTGGATGAGCCGATGTCTGGCCTTGATCCGACGGGGCGGCTGGCGATGCGCGGTTGGATTTCTGACTTTCGCGCAGCCGGAAAGACCATTGTTCTTTGCTCGCACGAGTTGGCCACGGTCGGAGAACTGTGCGACGACGTCAGCATCCTGCGCAAAGGCAGCCTCGTGTACAGTTCAGGTCACGAAGAACGCACTGCATCGGGTGCCTATCGATTGAGTCTGTCAGGGCTTGACGAGAAGGCCGTGGTAGCCCTGCGGGATAGTGCGGGTCTCAAGGCTTGGGTGCGTGGACATCAAGAGGGGTTTACGGCACATTTGGTTTTTGCTGACTACGCATCGGCAGCAGAGTGGATGCAGGCTGCGTTGCAGAGTGGTGTGGTTGTGACGGATTTTGGACCCGCACCGATGATTGACGAGCGTGTCTTGCTCAAGTTTTTCGGTAAAGAACTTGAGTCTTAAGGAGTCAAAAATATGATTTCTGTTTTTATGGTGATGCGTGAAAGTTTTCTTCTGCTAAGGCGCGACAAGATTTTTCTTCCAGCCGTTGCGGCCGGTGTCATGATTACGATCTTTGCAAACATTGCTTCAGAGTGGGGCATCGAGGAATTTCGTAAAATTCTTTTTGACGTCGGGGCTTTGGGTTTTCACCTGACAGGATGCCTTGTAGCAATATTTTGGGGCACGAAGACCGTCAGCGAGGCCAGGGCCGATGGCTCCCTTGAAATTCAGCTGGCGGCGCCGATTGGTCGAGTTTCGTGGTTGGTCGGCAAATACCTTGGCCTCGTGCTGGCCTTGATTTTCTTTTGGCTGTTGGTTCTTGTTTTCTGGCAGGGGATCATGTTCGCAAATGACTTCGGCGGGATGACCCAACCGCAATTTATGTTCTTTGTTTTCCAGTTGCTGGAATGGTCCCTGGTCGGCGCTGTTGCACTTTTCTATTCAACATTTGCCGGCGTGACCATTGCCCTTTTTGCAACGATCAGCACCTGGATGGCTGGACTGGTTTCCTTGCCGGTTGCTCAGAATCTTCCATACGGGGCCGATGGTTGGGCCGTCGATGTAGTTAAGGGATTAGCGCGGTTTTGGGACCTGCGGCAGTTCAATCTTTCAGGGTTCGCCACCGGAGTTGAGAAGATCGGCCCAGGGGAACTTCAAGTGCGCGGTGTTTACGGGATTTTGCTGATTTTAATCATCATGACGGTGTCCTGTATTTTTTTCAGACGCCGGGATGTTTTGGCTTGAACTCCTCAATCTAAGGCAGGCTTTTTAAATGGGGCGGCGAGACGAACAAAATCTGGATGCAGGAGGCGATGCCCACGTTCGCCGCGAGCGCGATGCGGCCCGTGAACTTCGTCAATCCCGTTGGTGGAAAAATCTCATCCAAAATGCGAAGTGCCATTATTGCGGCGTTCAACTGAACGCAAAAACGGCGACCATGGACCACATCCTTCCCGTCAGCCGCGGCGGGTGCTCGACCAAAGGCAATGTTGTGGCAAGTTGCAAGGCTTGCAATACGGCAAAACGGGATCACTCCTTTTTAGACCCCTAAACTGGTCCAGCCTGTCGGGGAATGAATCCTTCGTTCTGACGAAATTCGTCATCCTGACCCTCACTCCGTCATCCTGAGCGTTAGCGAAGGATCCTTTCTTCAAAATTTTTTTAAAAAAAACGACCGCCATATTTTTCATGAAAGAAATCGTAGTGAAGTAGGCGGGAGAAGAAAGGATTCTTCGGCCTACGGCCTCAGAATGACGGGTTAAGAAAGGATCCTTCGCTGCCGCTCAGGATGACGGGTTGAGGCTCAGAATGACGGGTTAAGAAAGGATCCTTCGCTGCCGCTCAGGATGACGGAGTGAGGCTCAGGATGACGGGGCGCGGGTCAGGATGACGGAGTGAGGCTCAGGATGACGGAGTGAGGCTCCCGTTAACGGGAGCGGTTCACTGGGAACACGAACGCAGGAACCAGGAAAACAGACCAAAGAAAATCAGAATCTGAACGGCAGCACCCAAGCGTTGCCGTATGGGACCATAAAATACTGAACTACGCCCGGGAACAAATCTCCGGTGTGCCTTTGCCGCAGCAGAAGCATCTGCCTTTTTGCGGGCTGCACGTACTTTTTTCAAATCGACGATGTTCGTCATTTAATTTCCTTCTTGCCGCGGAAGATACTTTCGCTCAACGGTTGCTGCGGGTGATGTGTCGGCCAGACGTTTTCTGCAGCGGCCGTGAATTGTTGACCACAAGGCGGACCGCCCGCTCTATATCGCGGGTGGGGGCTTCGATCGATGTGGTGAAAACATACCACGCAACATTGCCCGTGCATGGCGGCGTCGTCAACGAACCCTTGTAATGGAAGTAGGTCCGTTTTTTTGGAATCAGTTTCATCAGAGGGAATCCGGCCAATTCCCTTTCATCGCCGTCTCCTTTTGGCAGAGACGCAAGCATCAGTTCCAAATCTTCATTGCGACTTCCCGCAGCGACAAACATTGCAATCACGGCCAGCTCACCGGAGGGCGAGCGGTGATTGAGTTGCAGTTCAAGTTCATACGGGACGCTCTGTAATTGATGCTCGCTCGGTGTATGAATTGAGATCGAATGCAGGTTGTAGCGGTCGCCTTCGATTTCGACAAAATTATCGCCGGAAACGGTGGCCAAAATTTCCTGACCGCGAAGGGTCGTCACCAGATTGCTGTCGCGGTAGTTGAAAGCAATTGGTTTCAGTTTAGGGTCCATTTTCGTGTTGTCCAGGTCGATCGGGGACTGCCCCCGGACTGCGCCGCATTCCCGATAGGCAGGATCAAGCCGGTTCCAATACCGTGGGCCTTGTGAGCCAAGGTAACCCCATGCTGCTGGCATTGCTGCATTGATTTTTTCAAAGGATTGATGGGCATCGCCGGATGCGGAGGGAGACGGAGAGTCAGACGGAGACGGAGACGTGGACGGAGAAGGAGAAGGCGTGGGCTCTGTGCCAGCCGCGATCATGATGGCATGCTTTTCGCCCGAAATGTAGCTGGCCCACCAATAAAACGCAGAACCGCCGGTACCGGCGATCAGAAAAGCAAGCATCCATGCCAGGCCCTGATCCATTTTCATGAGGTCGTTATTCCCCTGATGATGACATTTCCATTCTACTTCGTGATCGCAAGAGGCTCAACCCGGCCTCTGCCTGGCGGGGGAATGGCAATGATTACCCATTGGCCCGATGTGACACCCGCAAAACTGAAGTTTTTGCTCGCGGTGTTCACGGGGACCGTTACGGTGGCCGTTTTGCAGTTCGCCAGACGTCCATTTGACACTGTGATTTGACACATCCGCACACTAAGATTTTCTGCCAGATTCTGTAAGATTGTTTTTTGGAGGACGAAGTTTTCAGTGCTGCCCGTCGGTGCCCCCCTCGAAACTTGTCCATATATTCCCCCTGTGTCCGCCAAAGTAGCGCCTCTCAATTTAAGCCAGCGGACAATCGTTGGTTCGGTTTGCACGGTGCCAAGGTCATCCCGCGCCCGAATGCACAATGTGCGAAAGCCATCCGTCGCAGTGTCGCTCAGGCGAAGGGCTGTCGCGACACCGTTGAATGCGCCATATTTGACTGCTGTCTTGCAATCCGCTGTTTGCGAAAAAAGCAAGGCAGACTGCCACGACACAACGCGGGATCCACCAACCACAATATTCCAGGTCGTATTTCCAGTCGGGGAAAAAGGCTTGCCGCTGATGATCGTCGCAACCGGTGGCGGTGGGGCCTTGACGGTCCACTGATAAAAGGTCGGCGACGACTGGACGTTTGCGGCCAGGTCGCGGCCTTTGATGCACAGGATTTTAATTCCAGGCAATCCGGCATTGATGGACAGCACTGATGAAACAGGCGCGAATGCCCCATAGACTGCCGCATTGCAGGACGTTGTTCCGCTTCGCAAACTCCACTGATAATCCGCCATTCCCGTGCCAGAGATAATCGCCCTGACGCTTGGGTCCGTGGTTTCCTTTGGTGGCATGTTTGTAAGTATCGCAACGGGTGCCACCGTGTCCTTCGCCCAGGTATAAGTGCTAGGCATAGCCTGATCGTTGCCGGCATTGTCCGTGAAGGTCGCGCACAGCGTATAATTTCCGTCCGAAAGTGGCATGTTGTAGGCGATTTTGTCCGTCGTGGGGCGACGCAATGCGTTGCTTAAATCAGCGGCCCCACACGAAGTTCCGCTAACGACAGCGTAACGATATGTCCCGGCCTCGTCGGCATTTACAGTAACGTTCAGACTCGCCGTATTTGATTGCAATGCGGGAAGGCCAGTGAAACGAAGGGAATTGGCAGTCGTGTCCTGGTTCCAGCGCATGATGGTGGGCGGTGTTTGTTCATTGCCGGCTTCATCTTTACCAAGAACGCACAATACGCGCGGGCCGTCGCCCCCCGGAATTAGACTCAAGTTTAACGGTGATGTTGTGGGTATCGACTGCGAAAATGTGGTGCACGTGGAGTCCGATATTCCTGTCGCATACCGGTAAGTGCTCACGCCGGTGCCACTGATTTGGATGGTCGCTGCTGGTAATTTTGTTGAAACCGGGGGCGCTCCGGTCAAAACCGCGCGGGGTGGAATGGTGTCGCGGGTCCAGACAAAACTTTTTGGCGTTAATGACAGGTTTCCGGCAACATCCTTGCCCAATATGCAAATCGTGAATGTCCCGTCGTTGGTTGTCGATACGCGATGCTTGGCAGGCGCAATGGAGCATGTTCCGTAGCTGGTCCAAGCGGTTGGGCAGGTGACGGTCCCAGCCTGTACGGTCGCAGCGCAAGAAGCCAGGTCAGGAGATCCGGAAATGCTCAGATCAAAACTCGTCAGGGTGTTCAGGATGGCCGGTTGGGAACCGATGGTCACCTCCGGCCCACGAAAGTCTGCGGTCCAACCATAGGCCGATGGATTTGACTGGATTGTGCCGCTGTCGTCCTTGCCGCGCAGACACAGTGCCACAAAACCATCCACGCCTTGCGTGGTGGATTCGACGTTGATGGTGGATTGTTGCGCCAGTGGCGTCCATGAAGACCATGACAATGAGGCGCCCTTGCAGGCTGACGCCATTGATCCCGGGTCGGTTTTAATCAAGGCCGTGCTGTAAGTGGTAGCGAGTCCTGGCGCAATCTTTGAGACTTGAATGGTAAAGCTTTTTGAACTCGAAATTCCCGTGGGAAATCCCGTTGCAGCCACCACTGGATCTGCGCTGACCAGGGACCATGAACTCCACGAATTGAAATATCCATCAAACCCGACAATGCTGGCGCGCACGCATAAAAACTTTTTCGGCGTCGCATCCTGGATCAAGTTCAGGGGCTGAGTGGGCGGCGTGTTGGGGACAGGGCTGGCGTAGGTAGCGTCTAGACTGCAATCTGCAAAGGCCGTCGTGCCCTGCAGAAACTTTGAGGTGTAGAGGGTCGCCGTAACACCAATATTCAAATTTGGACTGTTCGACGTGCTTACTGGAATTCCGGTCAAAACAACAGCCGAGTCGTTGATCAGGATTGAAATATCATCGATGAGCCAGCCGTCATACTGGACGTAGGCATCGCTGCTCATTTCGAAGTGAACCTGAATGGCATCGACGCCATGGGCTGCTGCGTCGAAAGCATGTTGTGTCAGGTCAATCGTGCGTAATTGCCATCCGCTTTTTCCTGTGACGTAATCGACATTGCGCCAGTTTGATTCTGGCATTCCCTGGTAACTGGCAAAAACGTCGCCCCGATCATAACCGTCCTCAAGGGACTGGCTGGTCCAATATTGCAGCACGAGCTTCTGCGCACCCTTGATTGGTATGTCCCGCAACGTCATTCTTTTTTTTAAGTTGGGCAGATAAGGTCCGACACCATCGCTGTATACCTTGCCTCTTATTGGATCTTCCTCCACGGTCCACTGGGTGTTGGCGGGGAGATCATTTAGTGAAGTCCCGTCATACATCTGCAGGCTGCGCAGGGGGATCAGTTTCATTTCAACAGATGGTGGAATGGCGCTGGCGTTGTTGGCCTCGTCGAATGCGCGGACCGACACCCAACCAATGAACCCCACCGGCATCTTTTGCAATTGCGCTGTGACTTTCGCTGCGGTGACAGTGACGACGGCGCTGACATCCAAGGCCTTGCTCCAGTCAGATTCACTGGAAATCGGACTCGTCGAAATTCTCACTTTATAGCTCGACGCCGTGCCTGCGGAGCCGTCGTCTCCAGATGGAGTCCATTCCATGGCGGCAGACGTCATGGTTCGATTGCTCACACGAATGCTGCCTGGCACCGACGGCGGAGTAACGTCTGGGCCGGCATTCATCGCTGCATACGCATTGATTGAGCCCCCGGTCTTGACCCTTCCGGTCAGACTTTGACGGGGTGTGATGCTCTCGACGAGGCGTGAGATCACGATGGCTGGAGTGTCCTGCGGATACCGGCTTTTCAATAGCGCCAAGGCTCCTGTGACGTGGGGAGCAGCCATGGATGTTCCGCTCAGCTTTCCGTAATTGTTCGCAGGCAAGGTCGAAAGGATGTCTACCCCAGGGGCGGCCACGGTAACGGTTCGTGCACCATAATTTGAGAACCAGCCGAGATTCCCGTTGCTGTCGATGGCGGCTACGGAGATCACGTTTGGAAAGCTGTATGCAGCCGGATAAGAGGCGGCGGCGTCATTGTCGTTTTGTTCATTGCCCGCGGCAGCGACGAAAACACTATTTGCCGTGTTGGCACGCTGGATGGCTTGTGCCATCAGGGTGGAGTATCCGCCACCACCCCAACTGTTGTTCGTGGCAAAGAATTTTAATCTTGTTGCGTAGTCAATCGCGGCGATGGCATCGCTGATGTAACCGGAACCAGTGGAGTCCAAAAACTTCAACGGAACGAGAGATACTTGCCAGTTCACCCCGGTAACTCCGGTGGCGTTATTTCCGATGGCTCCGAGGGTTCCGGCAACGTGGGTGCCATGATGATTGTCATCGGCAGGTTTGTTGTTGTTGGAAACGAAGTTCCAACCCTGCCAGTCGTCGATATAGCCATTGCTGTCGTCGTCGACACCATTTGATTTTTTCGGCCGACCCTGGCTGTCTGTGCCGGACTCGCCGGGATTTACCCAGCAATTCGCGACCAAATCCGTATGGGTGCAGTCAATTCCTGAGTCGATAATGCCGACAATCACAGACCGGCTCCCGGTCGTCAGATCCCATGCGGAGACAGCTTTGATGTCAACGCTATTGGAAGGATTCGAAAGGCCCCAAGTTTCAGAAAATCGAGGGTCATTAGGGACTGCGTTTGCTTTGACCAGAAAATCGGGTTCAACAATTTCAATGCGCGCGTCGCCTTTTAGAAAGTCGATGACTGCGGCCAGATACCTTTCGTCTGTCGCATCGGGAAACTCAACGTTCAAAATATTCGAATCATCGAGTTGTTTTCTGATGGTGCCACCCGCAGCGCGAATTGGCGCGCCGACGTTTGCCGAACCGATCGACTTGGCGGTCTTGGCGATCAAGGCGAGGGGATCTCGCATCTTGATGTTCAGGGTCCTTAGTTTGCGTTTCGATTGCAGGGAACGAGCGGTGGCGGTGGTTGCGTAGGAAGATTGGGCGGTGCTCCGGTACTTTTCGACAAGTTCAGCAAAGGCTGCGCGCAGTTCTGCCTCGGTGCGCTCGCTGGAAAGGGGGCCGGGAGGCGTCACTGTCGCATCGCCGCCGGTGACTGCGGACCGGCGGCTTTCCATGGAAGCTGGTTTACAGGCGCCGGCCAATGCCAGAATGGATGTGGCGGCAGCAATTTGTATCCGGATCCATTTCATTTTAGCGAATGCTCCCGGGGTTGAGGCTAAATTGAAAAACCTCAATCATTATCGGTATTTTCACATCTCGACTTAGAATTATGGCAAAAACTGCTGGATTGAATTTTTGGTAAGTGTCTGATACTTCCGGCAAAGAGTTTTTGTTTTAGGTTTTTGACCCTGTTCGGGACCCGTAGCTCAGCTGGATAGAGCACCGGATTTCTAATCCGGTGGTCGCAGGTTCAAGTCCTGCCGGGTTCGCCATTTCTCTAATTTTGGTTTCCTTCAATATGCCGTCGCGCCCACCTCGGATTTTGACCTTTAATCATCACGAATCTTTTCTTTGCTCCCTGGCAGACACTGGGTGGCAATTTGATGTTGTTGTGCGCTACAAAAAATTAGACCTCGCATGGAACGTCGCTTCTCGCCCAGTTCCAACTAATTTTCGATTGGTAGAATTTGATGACGCAGTTCGCCGCAAATTGGATGCCGGGGAATACGATTCGGTAATTTGCCACACGTTGAAGAACTTACTTTGGCTTTGGCGATGGCGTGACAATAAATTTATTTTTATCGCACACATTCCGCTCTTTCGTTACACGCTGCCGCTTTGGCTCAAATCGGCCGTGAAATTGGCCTTATTCAAGGCTTTCAGGTGGTCGCACCCAACGGTCTTTGTTGCTGTGAGTGAGTTTAAGCGCAAATCATGGAAAACCCGGGGTCATGTGGCCGTCTTGGCACCTCAGCAGGTCGGTGAATTGTCGGACGGCAAGGGATACGACTCTGTTACTGTCGTTTGCAATGATTTGATGACGCGTCAGGAGGAGCTCGGCGCGAAAGATTTGATGGCGATCGGAAAAAAAATTCCTTTGCGGATCATTGGCCGTAATCCTGGGGCCGAAGGTGCCATCCAACCGAAAGACTACTGCGAGTTTCGGGATCTATTCTCCTCAGGCAGGATTTATCTTTATACGATCCGTCAGCCATTTGGTGACGGTTATAATACGGCTATGTTGGAAGCGATGCAGATGGGTATGGCCGTGGTTACGGTCGACAACCCTTCAAGTCCGATTATCCACGGAGAGAATGGTCTCGTTGCCAGAAATCCAGAGGAAATGCTGACGCATTGCCAGTTTCTTTTGAGTCATCCTGCCGAAGTTGATCGCTTGGGTTCTGCTGCTCGCGCGACAGTGCGGGAAAAATTTTCTCAGGGAAATTTTATTTCGGCCTTGCAAGGTGCCTTGGCTTCCCTGTGAATTATTCCGGTGCGTGGATGGTCCGGGTCGCTGCAGCGGCAATGACTCCGGCGGCGACGGAAACATTCAAGCTTTCGACTTTGCCGGTACCAGCCAGGCGCAGGGTCGCGTCGGCCGACTTAAGGACGGACTCGGGCAGGCCCAAGCCTTCGGCCCCAAGGGCGATCACGCACGGATATTTGATTTCGGTCGTCCACAAGTCGTGCCCTTTGGCGTGCCCCGAGGTGGCATAGAGCATAAAGCCGCCCTTGCGTTTGAGGTCCCGCGCCGTGTCGATAATTGAACCGTCGGCAACGATGACCGGCACATGCTCCGCGCCGCCTTCGGCGATGCGGATGGCAGCCCCGGACAGGGACCAGCCATCAGGCCTTGTTGCGGCGGAGTTGGCAGAGGCGGCGGGGGTCACCAGCACGGCCGCAATCCCGAAGTGGGCTGCGGTGCGCAAGATGGCGCCGACGTTGTGGGGGTTCTCAACGCCGACCAGCCACAAGACAACGCGGGGTGGGGCGTCCGTCGGGGCTTGGTTAGAATTCTTTAAAAATGTGTTAAAATCCGGATGCTTAGGAATTTTTGCCAGGATGCAAACGCCTTCGGTATGGTCGGATTCAGCCACTTTAGCCAAATCGGCTGGTTCGACCAGGTGGTAGGCGAGGCGGTTTTGGGCGCAGAATTTCAGCATGGGGCCGAATGCCTTGCGCGTGCCTTCGGTGACGTAGGCGCGGACGATATCCTGGGGACGATTGTGAAAGACGGCCATGCAGGCGTGAAATCCGCAGATTTTCTGCTCTGCTTTCCGGTCGGCTTTAGATATAGGCTTCTGTTCCATGACGCATTCTAACCATAACCTGTCGCTGAAAGCGACGAGAAACCCATAAGAGACCCCCGAATGACTTCGACTTTTACGCCAAGCGACCTTCCCGTTGTGACCCTGAAAACGGAACGCAAGTCATCCCACCCGTGGATCTTTCAGAAAATGGTCGAGAAGCCGGAGACCAAACCTAAAAACGGCTGCGTCGTCGACATCATTGACCGGACCGGGGCCTGGGTTGGACGTGGTCTTTACAACGGACATTCCCGGATCGCCCTGCGCGTTTTGACCACGAACCCGGACGAGGGCATCAACCGCAAATTTTTCGACAAGATGCTGCGCCAGGCGATCAGCCTTCGTCGCGATGTCTTGAAGATCGACAAGGTCAGTGATTCGTACCGTCTTGTTCACAGTGAAGGCGACGGACTCTCGGGTCTCGTGATCGACAAGTTTGGCGAAATGGTCGTCGTCGAATTTTTCTCGTCAGGTATGTACCGCTTTCGCGAGACGATCCTGAGCCTGTTGGGCGAGATCCTTCCCGGCAGCCGCTTTTACTGGTTCGCCGAGGAACACGTTCAAAAACAAGAGTCGATGGACATTCGCCCGCCTGCATTGCCGGAACCATTTTTGATTGAAGAGCATGGCCTGAAGTTCAAAGTCGGACCAGGCAGCAAACACAAAACCGGTTTTTTTGTCGACCAGCGCGAAAATCGCATGCTGTTGGCACAGATGTGCAAGGACCTCTCCGTCGGCCCCGATGGCGGTAAAAGAGAAGTGTCTGTTTTGGACATCTGCTGCAACTCGGGCGGCTTCGCTGTTTATGCGAAGGCTCTTGGTGGGGCGAGCGAGGTTTTGGCCCTGGACTTGGACGAGACCGTTCTGGAATTGGCCGAAGAAAATGCGCGCATCAACAAGGCCAAAGTTAAATTTATTCAAGTCGATTTGTTCCATTGGCTGCGTGAGGCCATCGAACGCGGGTTGAAATACGATGTCGTGATTTTGGATCCGTCGAAACAGACCCGGACGAAAGAAGAACTTGAAAAGGCCATGCGCAAATACACGGACATGAATCGTCTGGCGATGCAGGTGGTGAAGCCGGGCGGGATCTTGCTGACCTGTTCATGCACGGGACTTGCCAGCGAATCAGAATTTCTCAATTCGATCCGCATTGCCGCATGGCAGTCGCAGCGCACGGCGCAGATTTTGAAGATCACCGGCGCTGGGCCAGATCACCCGTGGGCTTCTCATGTTGCGGAAGGGCGTTACCTGAAGGCAGTCTGGACGCGGATTCTTTAGGCAACTAAACTCGCTGGATAAAATGCGTTTTTTTACAATATTCATTGGCATATCGATCCTTGCAGGTGGTTGCAGGACCACATCCTTTCCACAAAATAACCACGACGCCAATCTTCAAACGGTGTCCGCGCCAGCCTGTCCCAACATCAATCAAGGACCCGGGCTGGCGGCGTCTTGCAGTAATCTCTTCAAGGTTACGGCCCATCCGCCAGCAGACGATTCGTTTTCGGCCACAGCAGGCGTCAAGGAGCATGAGTGTGGCTATTACCTGCGCTTGCGGTTGTGCCTGGCGGATTGCGATGAGTCGCAGAAAAACCGCTTGCTGGGATACTATCAGACTTGCATGGGAGTCACGGGGCTCGCGTCTGGTGACTATAAATTTGTGGAAGGCTGTGCCGGCAACAGTGAATTCACGTCCTACATGGAGAGCATGCGTCACTGCCTTCAAAAATCTTCCGTGGCGTTCAACGCGGACAATGCCTGTCACACATGCAAGCAAATCATTGATGGATCGGGCGGACCCTACGACGGAATCATCGGTAGCCACACGCCGTGCAACAGCAGTGCCGGGTTTTGTAATCTTTCCGAAACATCACTGCGCTGCTTTGGTGCAGGGCTTGGGTCGTCGTGGACGGGTGTTTTGGGGTCCCATTCTGCAACTGGATCCATCCGTTCGGTTGGGTTTTGCCATTTTGTATCGCAGGCGGCATCGTGTGCGGCTGCCAGTGATCAAGGTTACGGCGGCTTCATGAATTTTTGGCGGGCGCTGTGCGGCGGTTACCAAGGCGGATGCGAAGCCGTTCAGGGGCGGAGCGGTACGTTTATTGGAAATGCAATCGAAAGCATCACGGGGATTGGATCTGCGAGTTTCGATGTCGTCAGCTGCAAATTATCTTGCCCCCTGCCCGAAGATTTAAATCGTGTCTCGGGTTTTGGTGGGCTCAGCGCAGGTTATCTGTTTGAAAAAATCTCTGCGGCCGTCGGCCGCGGCGGCGTTCTGGCGGGCGAATCTGCATGCCGTGCGATGGTCGGAACGCTCTAGTTCATTCTGATTAAAAACCTGCAGGATAATCCGGTGCGGTATCGCTGTTCAGGCCGCCAGTGCCTTGCATGCAAAGATTCACGCAAGGTTTATTGCCATCTTTAATCAGTTCGGTAGGATTGCCAGCGCTCGTGCAGTGTCCTACGGCGTTGTCGATTAGGCCGATAATTTCGCGGGGCTCTGGGTATCCCGTTGTCGCGGCAATACGGTGCATATCCTCGGTCGTGCTGATGCTCGCTCTGGTGCAAAGTTTGTCGCAGTAACCTTCACTGCGCAATGCGACGGGATGGCTCGCCAGGCAGCGCCCCCAGCGGCTAATGACTTGATAGCAGAGGCGTGCACGATTCTCTGTCGCGGCATCCCATTTACCGTTTTCTGGATCGATGTCGTTGCGTATTCCCAAGATCGCAGGACGTGATGTGGGCAGGGCCGCTATGTCGGCGAGCTCTTCGCAAAGGTTGCGTTCACTGGCGAGGATTTTTTTGTTTTGTTCTTCTAGGTAACGCAAGTCCTGAACGAGGCAGTTGACTTCTGTGCCCACGTCAATCGCATTGAACAGTCCCGCTGCAGAGCAGTTGAGGATACCGCCCACGATTCCGATTTTTCCAAGCACATTCGAAAGATTTGCGAGGTGAATGGTCGAAGGTGCGGTGGCGCTTAAAACCGAGCTGAATACCCCAGAACATGCAGTGATGACTTGAAATATATCTCCCGTGTTGCCGGCTGATTTATTGCCAAAACCGACGGCATTCTCAACGGTGGGGTTATTTACAAAAGTTCCGAAGGTGGTAAAAACCTCGAAGGTGCCAAGGGTACCAGTGTTTAAAATCAAACCTTTTAGCTTTTCGTAGTCTTCATCTGGCGAAATTCTTTGAGTGGCCATTGTAACCTCCTGGTCGGCCACGAATTTAGAAATTGCGGTCAGCGTATATTCACCAAAAAGGGTTTTAGCGCACAGGGTGCCCTTTGCAATATTAATGCTGAATTTGTTGTTTCGGGTAACATTATTGAATGCCTTGATCGTCGAAGAGATGGCTTTGGCCTCTCCGGCAGCCATGGCTACCGCATGAACTGCATTAGCCATGCCTATTCCGATGGCGTCCACGGCGCAACTCTTGCTTCGTTCAAATGTATCGGCGCGCCTTTGCGCCATACCGTCCACGCCACAGTCGTTGTAGGAACCTTTGGTTTCAGATGTTGCAGGAATGCGAGAGGTTGTCTTACACGAGACGAGGAGCGCACTAAGGATTAAAAAAAATCCCGTGAAACGAAGTTGTTGTGGTTTCATGGATTTCCATCTCCACCGTGCGTCGTAATTTGAAACGATGATTCGAAAAGCATGGCATGGAAGGCTGGAATAGAAAAGAGGCCTTCCTCTTGGTAGAGGAAGGCCTCTTCTTTTCTTTAGTTCAGGCTACCGTGCTGGTCGCAATGATCGCCGTGGGCATGGTGCAACGTGCCGTCAACCATGTAATCAGTGTGATCACCATGGGGAATGGCGTCGTGGCCGCAGCCAGCAGCGTGCTTGTGTGCGTCAGCGTGCTTCACCGGGTTTTCAGCAGCGGGCATCTTGTCATTGACGGCGAGCTTGTGCTCGACGGCTTTGCCCTTGACGACCGCATGGAGGTGGCCGTCATGCAAGAAGTCCTTGTGGCCTTCGTGCGTGACTTCCACGTGGCCACAACCGGCTGCGTGCTTGTGCTCATGCTTCTTGTGCTCAACGGCACTGGCGCCGAAAGCCATGGAAGCACCAGCAACAACACCGACGATGGATATAACAGCACTTTTAACGAGTTTCATGGGATCTTCTCCAAAAAAAATAAAGTGAAATTCACTGTAAAACATATTTGAAACTAAAAATTAGGCTGCAGTTCCTGCCTTTTTGTGGTCAGGACGGCGACGGGGAAGGCTCTTTTTGGCTTATGACAGGATGCGGACGTGCTGGACGAATTGCTCCGTCGCCGAAACAAAAGTGCGATTACGGCTCGTGCTGGCAAGGGTGATCGCCGGCTCACGAACCGTTGCAGCCATTGGCACCGTCCAATAGGCCGGTGTCGAGGCGATTAAAATTTTTGATGGGTCTGACTGACGTGAGTCGGGGAGTTGATGCTCGCAGTGGTCGTGGTGGTGATTGTGGTCCGTGGCGGCCAAGCCTGCAACATGATCGCAGTGGGCGTTGTGGTCTTCTTGGGAATCCCGGCTTGTGTCTGTGGCGACTTCGACGGATTCGCCGTTAGCCTCCTCAAGGGATTGGCAAAGGGCGTGGGGAATAAGGGCGCTCTGATGTCCGATGAGGACAAGTCCCGCAACCACCAGCGCTTGTCTGATCCATTTCAAGGACTTTAGTGACCTCAAAGCCATCCGGCCTTTTCCTCAAGCTTCTTGTACTTGCATTATAAACACTAACACCTTTTCGGCAGATTCGCAGCGAGCTTAAAATCCGAGACTTTACGTCCCCAGGTATTTTTCAGTGATGGCCTTGTAAAACGAGGTTTCGGTGGTTGCGTTGAGGCAACGGTCAAGGGTCTCAATAAAAACCTTGGGGTTGTTGATCCTCAGTGATTTCCGGGCGATTGCGACATGATAGGAACGGGCCTTTATGACGAAGTCCAAGGCTTTGATTTTTCCATCGAAACCAAGTTCCTTCGCCTGCCACAAAACCGTTGGTACGGTATTCACAAAGGTGTCAATTTTTTCCGACACGAGCATCCGGATATTTAATTCCTGATCGTTGACCGTGGCGACCCCGCCGGTCTTCTCTCTGGCAGCCAGGTACGCCGAAAACTCCGGTGTATAACCGAGCCCCGCCAGGTTCCCCAATTTCATAGAATCGAAGTCTTTGAGTTTGGTGATCTTAGCTTTGGAATCTGCGCGAACAAAAGGGCGGTAGTCGGCCTTGAAAAGGGGCGCATCACCAAAGATTAAAAACCCTTCGCGGCGCGCATCGTGCGAATACACGTTGAGGTCCAGCGTCCCGTCTTCAAGTTCCTTGATCGCCCTTTTGATGCCGACGTGGCGAAACGATGCGCGGACTCCGGTTTTTTGAAAGCAATGCTTGAGGAGTTCCTTGCCAAAACCCTCTGGCTTCGACTTGTCTCCCGCGAAAAAGTAGGGGGGCCAATCGCTGTCGTTGACTTCGATGATTCCGTCGCCGTAGGCAGGCCAGGCAGACACGCCAACAAAGAGGAGAATTGATGCGCGCTTCACATGTTTGAGCATTCAGCGGGATCCTCGTAACAAGGTCTGAGCTCGGACAGCACATAAGTCACGAGCAATGTTACGATTTTTTTGCTGCGGGGTCTAATGCGTCCGCTGGACGAATTCCTTAAATTGGGAGTATACTCCTAATTAAGGTATTTTTTTAGGAGTGAACTCCGTGTTTAAGAGAGTCGCTAAATTCCCGAAAGTAAAAAGCTTTTTCCTTTTTGGTGCCCGTGGGACTGGAAAAAGTACGCTGCTGAAGGAAACATTTTCTGAACAGAGCACATACCGGCTTGATTTACTTCTTCCGTCGGTTGAGGAGCGGCTCGCACGCGACCCGGAGTCACTTGTTGGTGAAATCAACGGGCTTCCAAAGCGTGTGACCACTGTCGTTCTCGATGAGATTCAAAAAGTGCCAAAACTTTTGGATGTTGTGCACTTCGTTCTTGAGAACGAGTCGAGGCCATGGAGATTCATCCTGACGGGGTCAAGCGGAAGAAAACTGAAACGCGATGGCGCCAATCTTCTTGCGGGGCGTGCCTTTGTCCGTGAGTTGTTTCCACTGGTGATTTCAGAGCTTGGCTCTGCTTTTGATTTGAATGACGCTCTCAGTTGGGGAACCCTGCCCTATATATTTTCAACAGAAGACGTCGAAGAAAAAAATGATTACCTCTCAAGTTATGTCCGGACGTATCTGAGCGAGGAAATTCAGCGTGAACAGATTGTTCGCAATTTGGATCCTTTCCGCCGTTTTCTAGAGGTCGCTGCCCAATACAACGGAAAAATCATCAACCATTCAAATATCGCCCGGGGAATTGGCGTCGATCCGAAAACGGTCGCGTCGTATTACTCAATTCTAGAGGATACTTTGCTGGGGCATATCGTCATGCCATTTTCATTTTCGTTTCGCAAAAAATTAATCAAATCACCAAAGTTCTATTTTTTTGATACTGGCGTCTCGCGTGCGGCTGCCAGAATTCTTTCAGTCCGACTTGTTCCCGGTACATCTATTTATGGTCAGACTTTTGAGCAGTTTGTGATGACCCAAGCGATTCATGGGCTAAAATACGCATGTCCGGAAGCCAAGGTGTCATATTACAAAGACGAAAGTGACATAGAGGTGGATTTAGTGATCGAAAAGCCGGGTGAGCCGGTGATGTTTGTCGAAATAAAGTCGTCGTCCCAGGTGGACGAGAGCTCTATAAAAAGCATGAGAATTATCCGAAAGGATTTTCCTGATGCGAGATTCCAGTTGTGGTCGCAAGATAAAGTGAGGCGCCTGGTCGACGGTGTCGAAGTGATTTCGTGGAACGATGGATTGCGCGGTGTGATTTGCTGATCAGTGAGAGATTAGTGAAAGATCAGTCACTCCACGTCGTCATTCCGGGCCGATCAAATCAGCTTGTCTGCCCACAGATCTGCCAAAAAAGTTTGCCAGTGCATTCTTCGGATGCCGTGGTTCACGGTCTCAAACTTGTCTTGAGACACCACCGCCAAAAAAGGAATGATTTGTTCTTCGCCAAGGCGCCGCAATCCATCAACATCGCTTGTTTGAATTTTAGTCGTTGCCTTAAATTCAAACGCGGCTTTTTTACCCACCACCAGATCAACTTCGTCACCAGAGGTCGTGCGCCAAAAATAGAGTTGATCCTTTGTCCTTCGGTAGCTGACGTACGCCTTCACCTCCGAGATTAGATAACTCTCGAAGGCGTCGCCATACAGGGTCGAATTTCGGTCCAGGGATCGCGTCTCAGTCATGGCATGAACAACACCCATGTCGAACATGAAAAACTTAGCATGAGTGATCGCTTTTCTCTTTTTAGACAGATCCAACGGGGGAAGCATGGTGCCTATAAAAGTATCCTGCAGGATTTGATAATAGGAACGAACCGTCGGCTGAGAGATTCCAAGATCCCTGGCGAGTTTGTTCATGTTCATTACTTTTGACTGGGAAAGTCCGGCGACCTTCAAAAAATCGGAAAATGCGACGAGATTGCGTGCCAGTCCTTCTGAAAGGATTTCCTCCTTCAAGTAAGTTGAAACATAAGCGTCCAGATCCTCGTCCGGATAGTTGGAATTATAGACAGCAGGCAATGTTCCAAACCTCAGCCTTTTGTCCAGATCAAGGTCACCAATTTCTGGATGACAAAGGGGGAACAACTCGGCAGTCCAAGCGCGCCCTGCCAAGAAATTTACCCCCTTGGCTTTCAGAGACCGGGCGCTACTACCGGTCAATAAAAACCGCCAACCCCTAGCCTCGATAAGCCGATGAACTTCGTTTAATAATTCTGGAATTTTCTGAATTTCATCGATAACAACCGTTGGTTTCTCAATCTTCGCATGGGCGAGAACAAAATCCTCAAGGCCTTCCGGGTGCGCCAAGAACTCCCGATACGTCCTCAACCCTAACAAATCGATGATAACTGTGGAGTCGGCCTGCAATTGCCTCCGGATCAGCGTGCTCTTACCCGTCGCCCGGGGGCCAAATAGAAAAAACGATTTTTTTTCCAGTAATTCTCGAAGATTAAGAATTCTTTGGTGGGTTTTTGCCATGGTGATGAGATGCCTGCGATGAACTTATTACGAGAGTATACTTTGAAAATGTCCCTATTTTTCAAAGTATATAATTGAAAAAAAAGTTATACAAGTGCGAGATTGCTTCACGAAATTCACCGTCATTCTGGGGCCATAGGCCGAAGAATCCTTTCTTTTCCTTTGGTTTTAGAAAGGATCCTTCGCTAGCGCTCAGGATGACGGTGAACAGCTCAGGACGACAACTCCACTTAGCGCCGCGTCCAATTTCCTCCACCGCGCGGGTAGTGGTAGTAACCGTATCCTGGGCGATACCAACCCGGATAAGGCTGATTGTAGCCAGGGCCTAGTGGTGGGCCATACCAGCCATTATAGCCACCTGCGTAGCCAGGGCCGGGTCCGTAGCCAAAGCTAAATCCGCTGCGGCCACCCCAACCGAAATAAAAACCTGGATTGCCGTATCCCCAAGCGTATCCCCCGCGATTGTATGACGGTGGATATCCACGGTTCCAACCGTAAGAGCCTGGGCCCCCACTGCGGGGTGGCTGCAGACTTTCCATCAGAGCCTGCGGTGCCATCTGAGGTTTTTCCGATTGTTTTCCCATTTGCTGGTCAGATTGTTTTCCCATCTGCTGATCCGACTCTTGGCCGACTTCGACAGCCCGCAATCCTTCGGGGACTTGGGCTTGATTCCACGCCTGCTCTGCAGACACAACATCGACGATTTCAATCTGCACGGCGGATTCCAAAACACGAATCTCTGCCTGTTGGGATTGTGCTTGCCCTTGATCGTCAAAAGGCACACGCACGATCACAGTTCCTCGTGATTCCAATTCTGGTGGACAGTCACCACCACTAAATCCACCAATCGCGGCCACAGCCAAATACTTGCGCAGGTATTTCATGCTTTCTCCTTGTTCTGGTTAAGAACCGTTGAGAACACAACTGACAAACCTGCGTGATTACAATTTTTATGCCACTCAGAAAGTCGCGCATACGGTAGCTGACGTTCGCCTTCACCTCTGTGATTAAAACTTTGATCTATCTAATCCGGAGTAGTTTCGCGTTTTCTCGCGACATTTCACGAGAGTGGTGCGGAAAAATAAAAAGACAGCTTAACATATCGGAATTACTAAAAAACTTCGCGTTTCCTTTCGACTGCGGAGTGACCAACGCCCTCAACAACATCACCCATGTCGATGAGGGCACGGAACAATTTGGATGGCAAAGTCGCCATCGAGGTCAAGGCCGCAAAAAAGGTTTCGGATCGCGACCACAAGGGTTTGCGCGCCTTGTCGGAAGAGGCCGTCGACTGGCAACGCATGATCGTGGTGTCACGCGACAGGACTCCGATGAAGTATCCCAGTGGCATTGAGCACCTCTACTGGGAGGACTTCTTGCGGCATGGTTAATGGTCAGCGGTTACAGCATCCCGAATGGTAGGTGCAGTATATTTTTATCCATCCAAAAACATTCTTCTGAAAGCGATATGAGAATGCCAAATCTCGTTTGCGGATAGGCCTCAATAAATGCACGAATACCGGTAAGATCATCGCCATTAGGCTTTGATGTATGTTTTATTTCGACTGGGATGGGATCGTCAAAGGTATTCTCAATCACGCAGTCGACTTCGCAGTCTTCATTTTGCCGCCAATAAAAAATATTTTTATCGCGACCAATGGTCGATCGAATTGCGTTTAATACTGCGGTCTCGAAAAGCGCACCTTTTAGGGGACTGACGTCAATTTGCCTGGATTGTTCGTAACCCAACAGGCTAGCCTGGAGGCCGCAATCGATAAGGACCACTTTTGGTAATTTAGATTCGCGTTTACCCATTTTTCTTGAGTAGCCTGGAATTTTCCACATTAGATAGCTTGCTTCCAATACAGATTGCCATTCGCTTAGGGTGCTTTGTCTCAGTCCTATATTGCGGCCAATTTCTGACAAATTAAATGTTTTTGAAGAATAGATGGCGAGAGTTCGTAGAAACTTTTCAAGGCTACCAAGATCTTTGATGGTTGAAATGTCTCGGACGTCCTTGGTAACGAACGTTAATACATAGTCGCGAAGTCTTTGTGAGGCTGCGGTTTCGGTTTCGCTGATGTCTCGCAAAGCCATCGCGGGAAAGCCTCCGCGTAACATAGATTCATTGGGTGGGTAAGGTAACGATGCCTTGGATCCGATCGGCGGTGCTTGGAACAAGGTGTCCAGATCTGTCACGCACTCGCTTCTTTGAGTGATCTCCGAAGGAGTAAATGGAAGTAGTTCTAGAATTCCAATTCGTCCCGCAAGCGACTCGCTGACATTCGCCATTAACTTGAATGGCTGCGATCCGCTCAAAAGATAAGACCCAGATTTTGATTTATTAATATCAACGTTGGACTTGATTTGAAGGAATAACTCCTTAGTTCGCTGAATCTCATCCAGAAAAACCGGTGGCGGGCGGTTGATCAGGAAAAGTTCGGGATCTTCCTTTGCCTGCGATATCAATTGCGGGCTGTCGAGGAGTACCCAACGATGGTCAGGGAACGCGGTCTTTAGGAGTTCTGTCTTCCCTGTCTGTCGTGGTCCGGTGACAAGGACTACCGGATACATTTGAGCCAGTTTAAGCAATTTAGTTTGTATAAGTCTATGATAATACATAGTAATTACAATCTAACGGCGCTGGCGTTAGATTGTAAGATCTTTTTTTTTGGATTGAAGGGAATGGGCAGGGCGACAGACATGCGAAGCGCCTCAGTGGAGTCCGTTTTAAACTGCTCTACATGGCTGCGCCTGCCATCAGCCTTTCTTAAATTGGGCCAAAAACGCCCCGATTAGCACCATTCGATTTTCATGTTTCTAATCTCGGGGGTTTCCCGGCGCCAGGCCGCGAGAAAGGGAAAGCCGCAGCCAGGGCGCGATTCAAGGGATAAAGGCAAGAGGTCCAGAAAGCCTAGGCCCTCGGGGTGCTGGTGATTGCGGCGCCAGGCGCAGCCATGTAGAGCAGTTCATGATTTTTTTGTGAGCTGACAGCATAACGCCCTTGGTGGCGCTCTCCGCGATATGATCGACCAACTGGCCGCGTGCGGCTGTCATGCGTCCCTCAATCATCGTCAGGTAAAACTTCTCGACCGTTCTCTCACGAAATGCCTCCACCAGGCGGCTCGCCGTTTTGGACGTCGTGGCGAACACCACCACGCCACTGACGGGCTGGTCGATGCGGTTGACGGGCTGCAAGAAAACATTGCCAGGCTTGTTGCGCGTCTCTTTCAGCATCGCTTTCGCGACGCCAAGGGCCGATTCGAGGCCGCGCTGCGCCGGATGATTCTCGTCATGCTCGACAAGGATCCCCGCCGGCTTTTCGACCACGAGGCAGTGGTTGTCCTCTTGAGAAGAGTCAATTTTTTTTTCAGGGATTCCGTCATCGTAGAACGCCCGCGTCACGGCAAGACACAGCGGACATCACTGGCTATGTTAAATGCGCGATATCCGTTCCCGTTATTTGAACCGAGCCAACTCCAGTATCCAATCGCGTTGTATGAATTTGCCGTCGCCGTGATCGTCCACGCGCTCGCGGAGCTTGGCACCCGAGTCCCGCCAAACGTCGGGTTAGCATCACTTGGAACCCAGTAAGTGGGTTTATTGGCTTGTGTCTCGTACAATGTCGGCAATCGCATCCCCTTGTCCGCGCATACTTTTATGTTCCCCTCATACCACGAGGGGGCGTTACCGGCGCCTGTCGGGGGTGTGTTCCAGTAAGTCAAGTAATCGTCTCCCTCAACTCCCGTGGCCTGGTTCAACGACGCAATGTACCTTGCCGTGTCGTAATACAGACACTGCGAACCCGCCGTATAGTTGCCATTCTTGAAAACGTGGGATGGACAAGCCCGTCCGGCGATTGTGCCGATATGCGTGGCGTTTGTGAGGTAGGACCCGGAGTATTGGTGTCCCCGGCGGGTGAGGGTTTGCTGCCAGTCCGACGCGCTATACCATAAACCGGTCGCATTCAGGATTCGGCCGGTGCCGCCATTCTCCTTCCAGATTTTGAATCCACTGGTTGTCGTGACATAGTCCACCTGACCTTCGCCGCCAGCTTTGGGCAGGACAGCTGAGGTGATCGTCGGATAGGTGGCAGCGAGCGTGTAGCAGTCGTTGCCTGGATTTCCGCACTGGCGTCCAGAATAGAGACGCACGGTTGAGGGACCGGATACCCGGAACGAGCACGTGGTCGCCGTCCCCGTGCACGGTACACCGCCACCCCAGTAGGCCGTGTAGCCTGCCGGGATTCCAGACATACTCACTGTAACATCGCAGCCTGCAGGAACCGCGCTGAGTGCTGCACCGGTACAGTAGGTTATTGACGTATTAGGGTTCGTTACGGAGGCGGATGCAGCACCTGATCCGGCAGGAGGTTGCGTCAATGTGACCTGGTGGCGGACAAGATACGTCACGTTCGGTATTTCGAACCCGGATCTAACCACTTTGCAGGGATTCGTCGCGCAATAGTCCCAGTCTCCTGTGTAGAGGTCGCTGGATGTGACAGTGAATTCCGTGCCTTGTGCGAGTACCAGCCTGCACTCATGGCCGCAGGCCGTCCCGTCCGTCTTCTTGATCAGAGACTCGGTCTGGGCGACCGTAAGAGCGCCCTGTGTGCCGCTGGCGGCGGCGGAGTTGCCATCGAAATACAGCGTGCCTGCCGGACAGGATCCACCGCAATTTCCTACGTCATAGGAACTCGCAAGGGACGCGTGGGGGGTAGAGGAGCCGATTCCCCGGAGTTTTGGTTGAGAGGCTTGATGGTAAATCGTGGTGGAGACACCGCCTCCCCAATTTACAACTATTCCTCCGGGCGCAACGTACACCGAGTCCCCGGGGCTCATTCCAAAATTGGATCCTCTGAGATAAAGGATGCCGCCGTCCTGTACCCAGACTTTGACGCCAGACACGTTTTGGCCGCCAAAAAGGAGTCTACCTCCATTCCGTACCACAAAGTTGCCAGTCGATGCCGGAGCCTGGGTCAAGAGGGGGGTGAGTCCGAAACCACCTGCATCTGTGAGAGAAGCCGTGACTGTCGCCATGCTCGTTGAGAAGCTCACAACGCATGTTGACCCGGTTGTGGTTGTGCATCCTGACCAACCCGTGAAAAATTTGCCAAAATTCGCGTTGGCGGTCAGCGTTATTTGCGCTCCAGACGGGATGTTGGCAATCGAACATGACGAATAGGACTCGTTGAACGTGCCGGTCCCGCAATTGATCGTATTGGTCGTGCCGCCAATAACCAAACTGCCCGTGACGACGCCCCCGGAAATGGAGCTGACTCGAAGCGTCAAGCCAAGGACGGACATGGTGAAGGTAGCTGGGTTGAGCGCGTCACCCCCGCTGTTCGACGGGGTAATCATGTAGCTCGCATTGCTGCTTACCGCCGTGGGCGTGCCGGAAATGACGCAAGTTCTCTGGTCCAGATTCAGGCCGTTCGGCAAACCTGGTGAAACCCGGCAGGACGTTACGGCTCCGCCACCGAGGACTGGTGTGATTGGTGTGATCGCGGCGCCTAGTGTTAATGCGTAACTGGTCGGAGACAACGTGATCGTTGGCTTTGCGTCATTGACTTGCAGGGTCAGCGACGCGGTACTGGAGCCACCAGTGTTGCGCGCCTCAATGGAGTAGTTTGCGCTCGTCGTGATTGCCGTCGGTGTTCCGGAGATCGCACAGGTCGTGTTGTTGATCGACAAGCCGGCGGGGAGCGCGGGACTCGGTGCGCATGATGTGATGCTCCCGCCGCCGATGGTCGGAGTGATCGTTGGGATCGCCGAGTTGACGGTGAATGTGTACGTGGTGCCCGGATACGAGAGTGTCGGGGCGATGTCTTTGACGGTGATGTAGAGGGGGCCGACGCCGGTGGAGTACTGACTGTTGCTAGCTGTGATGTAGTACCCGGCATTGGCGGAGGGCACCGTCGGTGCTCCTGAGATCGCACAGGTCGTGTTGTTGATCGAAAGTCCTGAAGGCAATGCCGGATTTGATGCGCACCCTGTGATGGACCCGCCACCGATGGTCGGGGTGATCGTGGTGGTCGCTGAGTTGACAGTGAATGTGTAATTTGTGCCCGGATACGCGACCGTCGGTGGGGTATCGTTGACCGTGATCGTCACGGCGCTGCTGGCCGATCCACCCGTGTTGGTCGCGACAACGGTGTAAGTCGTCGCTCCGCTCACGGCGGTCGGGTTGCCCGAGATCGCGCAAGTTGAACTGCTAAGGGAAAGTCCCGTCGGCAACGACGGAGTGGTCGTTGATGGCGGAGTTGCACTCAAGGCGCACGAGACGATCGCCCCACCTGATAAGGTTGGTGAGATCGAGGTCGCACTATTTTTTATCAGCGTATAGGGACTCGAAGCGAAGGCGATGCGCGGGGTGACATCGTTGACCGCGATGCTGAGCGATGTCATGCCTGAACCACCGCTGTTGCTCG
>CAMBEK010000012.1 GCA_945865565.1 Pseudobacteriovorax antillogorgiicola
GGGCTTCGTCGATATTTATTCGAGACACTACATTCCCAAGTGTCGCCAGTGGCTTTGCTTGGACCGGTGATGCAGCAGATCTGTTTATCAAGGATTCGGAAAAAACAGGAGCGACAGCGCTGCTGACAGATTCCGTATCGAGTGAGACGACGACAAAAACATATTCCGTGGTTGCTGCCGCCGGAGCTTGCGACGTAAGCCTTACCTACGGCGGATCGCTGCCGACCGCCAGCCATGCTGCCTTTAGCGCCGACGGTGATTACAAAGCCTGCGTGAAAATGTTGGATACTGCCGGAAATATTGCCTACGTCGCTGGAGCTTCGAATGTGACCCGGGACATCATCGCTCCGTCGGCGACCATGAGCCTGATTAATGCAGCGTCCGACGGCCTGATCAACGCATCGGAGCGTGCTTCAAACACCAGCGCCATGGGTGCTGCGCCCTCGGGCAGCGCAGACTTGGCATCATCCACCTATAAATTGATTCCGTCTGGGACAAGCTGTGCCGGGGCGCTGGTATTTGGCGCGTCAATTCCCGCAGCCAATAGCTCTGACTTTACGGCAGACGGCACGTATTCGATTTGCATGCGTCTTGTGGACACAGCTGGCAATATTGCTTTCGCATCATCGGGCAGCATAACGCTAGACGTCGCATCTCCTACTCTTACTGCAGCAGGCCTGGCAAACGAAGCTGCCAATGAATTTATCAACGACTCCGAAAAAACCGGGACCGGAGCTCTGATATCTGCAGCGACGACCTCGGAGTCTTCGACCGTCACCTACGCCCTTGCAGCATCCAGTGCGACGTGTAGTAGCGTTTCTGGGTACGCTTCAGGGATTCCAGCGACGAGCGATAGCGGACTATCGTCTGATGGCACCTACATGATCTGCGTGAAAATGGTCGACGCGTCCGGAAACATCGGCTATGGGTCTTCACTTACGTTTATTCGAGATACAGTTTCCCCGACGTTGAGCTCCGGTCTTTCTCTCACGGGCGATGCCACCGACGCCTACCTTAATAGTGCAGAGCGGAGCGGGACCTCTGCCTTGGTTACGACTGCTGTGCCCAACGAAGCATCTACCTATCGTTACGTTGTTGTTTCCACCTCTGCTTCATGCTCATCCGCAACGGGGTACGCTTCCGGAATTCCGTTTGGAAATAACGCCGGGTTTACTGCGGATAGCAGTTACAAGGTCTGCGTTGAATTAACGGATTCGGCTGGAAACAAGGGTTATTCAGACTCTTCTGCGGTTCAGGTTGATACGACTTCGCCCACGGCCACCACAAGTTTGATAAATGCGGCTTCGGACTCGGTGATAAGTGGATCTGAACTCGCGTCTAATGCTCTTGCGATGGCCGCAGCGGCCACAGGCAGTGAGACTCTTTCTGCATCTGTTTATAAGCTGATGTTGTTAAGCGAAACGTGTGGGGCATCGGCTGTTTTTGCATCCGCGATTCCTGCGGCAAACAGCGCCGATTTTGGATCTGATGGCAATTACAAGATTTGCATGAAGGTTACTGATTCTGCAGGCAACGTCGGCTATTCCGTTTCGGCAACGATTTCGCTGGATACGACGGCACCGACATTCTCTGTGTCCGTCGCTCTCGCAAACGATGCGTCTGATGGTTACATCAACATCTCCGAAAAAGATGCTGTAAATAATTTGATTTCGGCTGTGTCGTCAGTTGGCGCGACTGCAACAAATTATCTTGTGGTTGCAAACTCAGCGACATGCTCATCCGCATCTGGTTATGGCTCTACGATTCCGAAATCTAACGATGCTGCAATGACGTCGGACGGGTCATGGAAGGTGTGCGTCAGGCTTTCAGATAATGCTGGAAACACTGCATTTAGCGCCTCTCCGGTGGTTGTTCGGGACGTTGTTACTCCAGTTTTGGCAGGGGGATTGGCGCTTCAAGTTCCTGCTGCTGACGCATACTTGAATTCATACGACCGGATTTCCTCTAATCCGTTGGTGTCTGCCGCGACGATTAATGAGAGCGGATCTGTTGAATATACGGTTTCCTCTGGGTCTTGTTCTTCAGCGTCAGGCTATGGTGCGTCTGTCCCTGTAGCCAATACGAACGGAATTACCGGAGACGGGTCTTGGAAGGTCTGCGTAAAGATGACGGACAGTGCTGGAAATTTTGCATATGGCAATTCGAGTGAATTTTCGGTTGATACTTCTGGCCCTTCGTTCACTTCACTTGGTTTGGCTAATGCGGCATCAAACGGGTATATAACTGCGATTGAGATTGCGGGTTCGACAGATCTCGCCGACTCGCTCGTGGCGAGCGGTTACGTGACCGTCGATTATAAGGTTGTTTCAGCTTCGACCACTTGCGGATCGCCGTTGATATTTGGCGTGATGCCAAAATCAGATAGTTCGGATTTTAGTGGTGATGGATCTTACAAGGTTTGTGCAAGATTGGTGGATTCGGCCGGAAATATGAGTTTTGGAGCAACCAGTTTATTCATCTTAGATACCGTGGCTCCATCATTCACTTCACTGGCTTTGTCTAACACTGCATTGGATGGTTATCTGAATGCGTCGGATCGGTCAGCTGCTACGGGGATTACTGGGACGCTGATTGCATCAGGTCAGGATTCCACTACGTATAAAGTTGCGTTGGCCTCTGTATCGTGTTCTTCGTTGACAGGTTGGAGCGTGTCTCCGCCTTTGGCTGATGATTCGGGTTTTTCTTCAGACAATACGTGGAAGGTTTGTGTTCTGTTATCTGATACAGCAGGAAATACTACTTATGGCGCTTCTGCTCAATTCGTCGTTGATATAACTTCTCCATCGCTATCTTCTTCATTATCGTTAGCCGGGGTTGCCTCTGACGGAAATGTTGGGTCGAACGAAATTTCCAACACGGCGGCAGTCATGGCATCGCCAAGTTTTAACGAGTCCTCGACTGCGACTTATATTTTGGCGATATCATCAAGTGTGTGCTCATCTGGGTCTGGTTGGAATTCCGCAATTCCTTTGGCAAGTTCGTTTTCAGCCTGGCCGTTCAATGTCGACGGCACATACAAAGTATGTGTGAGGGCTGAGGATGCAGCGGGTAATACCTCTTATTTTAGCAGTCCGACGATCACACGTGACACATCCGGTCCCACATTTGTGTCAATTGCTTTGGCCAATGCTGCGGCGGACGGATATTTGAACGCGACAGATAGAACTTTGGCGACGGCCGTGGCCGATACTCTTGATGCAGAGGTTGGAGCGGCAGCGACGTATTCGTCTGTTTCGTCGGTGACGGTCTGTAATTCAAGTTTGGGATATTCGTCCAGCATCCAGCTTGCAAATGACGGCGCATTTGCGGCAGACGGAACCTACAAAGTTTGTGTCAGGCTGATGGATGCAGCAGGCAACGTGAGTTACGGGACTAGTTCCACGTTTATAGTTGATACGGTTAGCGCAAGCTTCAACTCGGTGGCTCTGGCGAACATCGCAGTGGATTCTTATCTCTCTGTGGCGGATCGGCTCAGTGGACTTGCACTGGTTGGTGATGCAAGTTCGAGTGGCTCCGACGCAAATTATTATTCAGTGGTCACTTCTGCGGCAACTTGCAATGCGACGGCAACGTTTGGTGGTGCAGGGGTAAAGCCGGCAGGTAACTCAGCATCGGTTACCTCAGATGGTGTATGGAAAGTCTGCGTGAAGGTGACGGACAACGCTGGGAATACGCCAGGGTATGGGTCATCTGCGTCATTTACAGTGGATACGTCTTTGCCATCATCGACATTTACCTCGTCAGGCACACTGTCGACTTCATCGACCAGTGGTTCGGCGACGATATTAGAGGGGGCTGTCTCTGATTCATCTCCATCTTCTGGGATTAGTTCCGTGTCGGTTTCTCTTCAGGACCCAATTGGCAGTTGTCTGAATAATTCAAAAACTGCATTCAATGCCTCGTGTCCAAATTGGTTGAATGGCAGTGCTGGCTCAGCAACATGGAGTCTCGCTGTTGAGGATTCGATGTTCCTCAAGGGAGCATCCTACAGCGTAAGTGTTAAGGCGTTGGATCTTGCGGGTAACGAGCAAAATAGTGTTTCAAGTGGATCTTTCTCATGGTCGGCCTCCGAAGGGAGTGACCTGTGGAATAAGAATGTGACGTTTGATGGGTCAAATGCCGCCCAGGCGTTGGCGAGCGCTGTTGACAGCCAAGGACGCCTGGTTGTGGTTGGTTTTGACACCAATGGGGCTACGCGCGGAAGGGTCAAGCGGTATACGAGGCACGGTGTGGAAGACGCGGCCATTGACATCACGATAGGAGACAATTCGAATAACGTTGTTGCCTATGCGGTTGCTATTGGAAGTTCGGACAGCATTTTCGTGGTTGGCTCAAGATACAACGGATCTAACAATGACTGGTTTGTGAAGAAGTATTCATCAAGCGGCGTCGAAGATACATCGGCCTGGAATAAAACCTACAACGGATCTCGCGGGGATGATGATGTGGCATATGCCATCGCCACCGCGACGGATGGCAGTGTTGTGGTTGGGGGGTATTCGAGACGGGGGCTGGCCACCAACTCGGGGGATGATTGGCGGATTGCCAGGTTTGCTTCCGACGGGTCTCTGACATGTTCTCAGGATGTCGATGTCAGCAGCGGGTTATCGGATGATAGGATTCGAAGTCTTGTAATCCGAAATGCCACGTCGCGCATCTATGTTGCCGGATATTCCGATTCCCTTGGTTCATCCCGGGGATGGGGGATCGGGGAGTTTGATCTTGCCAACTGCAGCCTCTCCAACAGCACGGTGATTAGTCGCGGTGCCAGTGACGAGGCCTATAGCATTGCGATGGACTCAACAGGGCAACTTATTGTGGCAGGTAAAACCTCTGAGTTTATTGGAACGTCACCTGACCCATGGATTTCGGTCATGAATACGTCGTTTGCAAGTGTTTGCGAGATTCGTCCGGATGTTCTGGCTGTATCTCAGGCATTGGCCGTTGCAGTGGACAGTCTCGATAACATTTATGTCGGCGGATATAAAACAGCCGCGAATGAAAACTGGTGGTTACGGAAGTTTTCATCATCATGCGCAGAGGATACGTCAAGCTGGAGCAAGGTAGTCAATGGAAGTGGCAACGGTGCTGACCGGATTCAGTCGATCAGTATTTCATCTGGCACAAACGATACTGACAATGTTTATGCTGTTGGATGGGGTTACGGAGCTGTTTCTGGGTCGGGGAACAATGACTGGTGGGTGAAGAAGTACTCAGGGACCCCATGATTATCCCTTATTTTTGCAATAGATCCGTTTCCAATGTTTCAAGATCCTCTGCAATCAAGGCTGATGCAAAAATGGCCGTGTACAGGGCAGAGAAGAGTGATCCCAGGATCATCATGCCCATGGATAACCATTTTCCCGTCGTTGTCGAAGTCGTCACATCGCCATAACCAACGGTTGTGGCTGTCGCGATGGCCCAATATACCGCGTCGGTAAAGCTGATTGGTTTTGGGTTGACGTTATGCTCGACGAGATAAAAAAATGTTGCGCCTGAAATGACGACAGTATGAACAAAGATTGTCAGCCACCAGAAGAGTGGTCTCTTGAATAGCCAGATCAGGCGGTGGGTCAGGGTTATTGGTGTGCGGCGAAAACTCATTTTAGAAAAGAACCCATGCGAGAAGCAGCGAGGGGAGTGGGGCCACCTGGACTTGAACCAGGGACCTACCGGTTATGAGCCGGCTGCTCTAACCGACTGAGCTATGGCCCCACAGTTTTCGCCGCTAGAGAGTTTCTTATTTGATTCAACCCTCAAGATTCAATGAACGCACGGAGCTTCTTGCTGCGTGACGGGTGACGCAACTTGCGAAGGGCTTTTGCCTCGATCTGACGGATCCGTTCGCGGGTCACATCAAAATTCTGGCCGACTTCCTCTAATGTATGGTCGCTGCGCTCGCCAATTCCAAAGCGCATGCGGAGAACTTTCTCCTCGCGCGGGGTCAGGGTCGCCAGAGCTTTTTTGGTCTGCTCGGACAATGCGCCTGCCGTTACCGATTCTGAGGGTGACATCTGCGACTTGTCTTCCAGGAAATCACCAATATGATTGTCTTCCTCTTCACCAATCGGTGTTTCGAGGGAGATCGGCTCGACGGCAATTTTCAGAACCTTGCGAACCTTGTCAATCGACAGGTCCATGCGGGCCGCAATTTCTTCCGGAGTCGGCTCGCGCCCCATTTCCTGTACAAGGTAACGGCTTGTTCGAATCAGCTTGTTGATGGTTTCGATCATGTGCACAGGAATCCGGATCGTGCGCGCCTGGTCAGCGATCGCACGAGTGATGGCCTGGCGGATCCACCATGTAGCGTAGGTCGAGAATTTATAACCGCGACGGTATTCGAATTTCTCAACGGCCTTCATCAGGCCAATATTGCCTTCTTGAATCAGGTCAAGAAACTGCAGGCCGCGGTTCGTGTATTTCTTGGCGATGGAAACGACGAGGCGCAAGTTGGCTTCAACCAGTTCGCGCTTTGCCAGTTCTGCGCGACGCTGCATTTCTGCAAGTTCTGCGTAGGTTGCGACAAGCACTTCAGGGGCTAAATTACAGGCTGCACTAGCCTGCTGGATGACATCCTGAGCCGCGGTCAGGTTGCGCAGGACTCGTTGCCATTCGCGGTCTGTCATGCTCGGGAACGGAGCTTGAGTTGCTGCCCTGGAGACTATTTGCTCAAGGTCAGCTGGGTTTGTGCCGAGGCGACGGGCGTAATATTCGACGTCTTGACGCGCCTCGCGGATCGCATTGGCATGGTTTGCAAGTTCGGCAATCGTATTGGCGAGGAGCTTGCGGTTGATGTTCAGCTCTTTTAGCTGCTCAAACATTTTGACGAGCAGCGCGTCCGCCTTGTCCTTTTCTTTTGACTTGGCGGTTGCCGGAATCTTTTGGCGGACTAGAGCGTATTCGTCATAGACGAGGAGAAACTTGGCAGTGACTTCTCTCAGTTTGTCCGCGTGAACTTGCTCGTTGTTGGATGCTTCGTCATCGTCGAAACCTTTGATGAAGCCTTTCATCCGGATTTCGTTCGCAACGAACTTCCGGGCGGTGCTGATGATGTTGTGCATTCCCATATCAAGCCGCAAGAGTCGTTCGAGGATGCGGTTTTCTTCGTTTTCGATTTTTTTTGCGATGACGACTTCGCCTTCGCGGGACAAAAGGGCAACGCTGCCCATTTTCCGAAGGTAGATGCGAACCGGGTCGTTTGATTTGCCGAGGGACGCATCACTCGTGTCGGCCTGTGGCTTCACGCGCTCTGTTGGGCCATCAGCATCACCATCAGCCGACTCGGTATCGGAAGACTCATTCTCGGAGTCTCCGCCGCCTTCCTCATCGTCAGACATGAACTCGTCATCGGAATTACTGCTGTTTTTGCCATCTTTTCCAGTACGGCCGCGTGTGGGGCTGGCGTCTACCAGTTCAATGCCCTTGTCATTGAGTGCCATGATGATTTCATCTATGGTTTCCGGATTTGCATTGGCCTTTGGGACCGCTGCGTCGATGTCTTTGTAGCTGAGTGATCCGTGCTTTTTGGAAAGTTTCACTAGCCCGTCGACAACCCGGTAAATCTCAAAGGTCTCGTTTCCTTTTGCCTTTAAAGCTTTTTCTGCTTTCCCGGCTTTTTCTGCTTTTGCGGGTTTTGTCTCAGGGGCCTTTAACGAGGTTTCTTTCTGTGCGGCGATTTTAATGTCCGGGGTCTTAACTGGTTTTTGTCCCGGCTTGATCGTTGTTTTTCCGACAGCAACCTTTGATGCAGGAGCCTTTGTCACGGGTTTCGACGGCGCTTTCCCGACGATGGTCCGGGTTGGAGCCTTGGTCACGGCAGGTTTTGCTGGCCGTACTGCTTTTGGTTGCATGTCCGCGATCCGTTCCGGAATTTTCTTGGGAACGGGAAGCTTCCTGGGTTCCGGCTTGGTGCCCTTGGTCACAGCTTTCGGAGCGGCGACCGTTTTACGCAGGTTGATCGTGCCGCCAGCCTTGGATGCCGGTTTGGTCGGACGACCTGATGCGAGCGATGTGGGCTTGCTTGCCTTGGGCTTGGTGGCCTTTGGCTTGGTGGCCCTGCTGACATCGCGAACGGTTTTCTTTGCTTTAGCCATGAAACGTGACCCTCAATAAGCTTCCCGCGATACGCGGAATTCCTGTTTCAAAAAAGAAGCCAAATCTAATCCGAAAAAGCCCGACAGATCAAGGGATTGATGGGGCTTCAAGGCGCTTTAATTCAATGGTGAGGTCGGCAATGGATCCCAGTAATTCCCGACATTCCTCAGCAGAGTCTGTGCTTCGTGCTGCTGTTGCAACCTGCATGCGCAGGGATTGGATGGTTTTTCGGAGGCTTCTGATTCGTATGTCGCCTAATATTTTCGCAACCGCAATGCGGCGGTCAGGGACGGCAAATGCGTTGGGTATTTTTCTTGATTTCTCTATGAAAACAGACACTTCATGTGATTGTGCGAGAAAGGTTTCAGCAGGCAAACTGGACGGTTTTTCGCCGGCATCAAGGCTATTGAAAATGGCCTGTGCCAGTTCCGTCCAAATGTTGTCCCACTGGGCTTCCTGCAGAATATACCGGCGCAGTTCAGTCCAGTCGGATTCTCCCGGCGTTGCAAAATAAAGATGCCTGAGCAGTTCAAAATCAATTTGGTCCAGTGGCGCTGCCGGTGCCTTCGGGGCGACTGACGCATTGGCTTTTTGTATTTGAGGCCGGTTGGGCAACACGGTATTGCCCCCTCGTCCAATGGCGGCGTTTCGCATATGTGTTCGCAATTCAGACTCAATCATCTCCTGGGGCAGGCCGCTGATCTGCGCGATGCGCGATAGGATGAATCCCTTTTGGATGCGGTCGCCGATGCGCGCAAGCCAGGGGATGAACTCTTGAGAGACAAGCGAGGGGATTTGGGCTTGTCCAGCCCCTTTGAGGCGAGCGGAAATAGCGAAATCGAGAAGGTCTTTAGCTTGGGAGACAAGGTTTTCAAGGCCTTCCGGGCCTTTTTCCTGGATGAAATCGTCGGGATCTTTCCCATCGGGAAGGGTGATAACTTTTAGTTTCATCTCTGGGACTTGGAGGTTTGCTTCCAGCGCAACGAGGGATGCCTTCTGTCCCGCCGAGTCTCCGTCAAAGAGTAAATAGGCAGTGGGCGACGCGGCCTTGAGCAGGTTCAGGTGGCGCACGGTCAATGCAGTGCCCATGCATGCTGCTGTTTCGGTAAATCCCTTGGTCCAGAGTTGCAGGACGTCCATGTAGCCTTCGACGATAAAGGCCCTTTGCTTCAGGCGAATCGTCTGGCGGGCCCTGTCAAAGCCAAATAAAAGCGAGGACTTGTCAAACAGTTTGGTTTCCCTGCTGTTGATGTATTTGGCCGGATGGTCTCCGAGGGTCCGTCCACCGAACCCCACGAGTCGGCCTTGGCTGTCTCGGATCGGAATCATTACCCTGTTGTCGCGGAAAAAATCGTAGAGTCTTCCGGTCTTTTCGGATGTCGTGCCAAGGGAGCATGCCTTGATGTCGCGCTCATGGAATCCGAGGCTTCTCAGCTTGCTGACAAGGCCCCAGGGTTCAGTTGGAGTCAGGCCGAATCCAAAATCCTCGATTTGTTCTGGTGTGAAACCGCGAGCGGCGAGGTAAGCACGGGCCGGTTCTCCGGCGGCGGACTTCAAATTAGCCCGGAATTCATCTGCGGCAGCCATCAGGAGCTTGATCTGAGTTGCTTCTTCCTGGCGGTCGGCGGAGTTCAGGCGCGAAGATTCAAGTTCCGGGGCTTCAATGCCGTATTTTGTGGTCAGGTATTTAAGTGCTTCGATAAACGCCATGCCTTTGGTCTGGCGGACGAAATCAATGATGTCGCCTTTGGCTTTGCATCCGAAACAGTAATAGCGGTCGGCAAAAACATGGAAACTTGGAGTTTTTTCAGCGTGGAACGGACAAAGCCCCACGTGGCGACCAGAGCGCTTTTGCAGCGCCATGAATTCACCAGCGAGGCTCTCAAGTGATGCCCTTGTAAGGATCCGCTTTTTTAGATCATCAATAGAGCCGGATCCAGCTTGCATGTTTAAAGGCCCGGTCAAAGATGGTCTCAAACCATCTTGCGAAGCTTCTTCAGAACACGTTTGCGGGCGGCGATGGCTTTTTTCTTGCGACGAACCGAAGGCTTTTCGTAGTGCTCACGTTTGCGAACATCAGAAAGAACACCCGATTTTTCACATTGCTTCTTGAAGCGGCGCATGGCGCCCTCGAAAGCTTCTCCGTCTCTGAGGCGAATGCCTGGCATTGCAACTCCCTAAAAAAGAAACAAGATCAGTCTCGCCGCTACTTTTCAGCCGTTAGTCTGACAGCAAGGCGATCTCCGTATTCGCACAAATTTTTGACGTTCGCTACAACTAAATATCGGGGCTTTGCTGGATTGTCCTTCGCCGCCTGGACGATTCCTACCAAAGAATTGGGGCGGGGATCCTTGCAGACGTTACGGGGATCCTTCTCATCGTCGAATTCGACGAAGTCGGTGTTCGCGACAAAAGCCGTGGTGTCGTTCTTGATGATCGCATGGTATCCGCTGCCGCCGGCGTTCAATGTGTCGATTAATTTTGTGACCAGATCCTTGGTGGTCAGGTCTTTAAAGTTGGGTCGGAAATGGGCGATCCCAAAGTATGGGGTAACTTCGGCGCTCGCTTTGTCGATCAGATAGAAGGCACTCAGACCCGAAAATGCTTTTCCAAGCTGTCCGTCGAAGTCGCAAGCTGCAGCTGGAAAGAACACCGTTGCCTTTGACCCGTCTAGCCCGCCAAAAATCCTGCCAAATCGAGGGGTTCCAACGCCTTTTTTGCTATCCGCCTTGGTCACATCTTCCATCTGAAGGGCTTTGCCAAGATCCTGTGCAGAAAGTGGGCTGAGGGTCTTGAAGACCTTGGGGTGGTTCCCAAACAAGATGTACTGGGACTCAAGGGGGTTGAGAATGGCCTTATTAAGGCGATCGCAGTCGAAGTTGGGTGGGTCTAGAGTGGCTGCCGACTGCATCTTGTTCATTCCGATGCCGCCGAAAAAAAGTTGATTGTCGCTCACAAAAAACGGTACGGGTTGCTCACGGTCAAAAGATGCTGCCACCAGAAGTTTTTTGCAGGCAACCAGGGCGCCGGAAGGGTCTTTTCTTGTGGTCGCCGCGGCTTCGATTGCCTGGCGCTTGCACTGGCTGTAGAGGCTGATGGCCGGAAAGCGTTCGCGGCAGGCCTCGACGGCGGCAGAGAATTTTACCTGATTGATCAGCTTGGAATTCAAGGCAGTGATTGCTGCCTGCTGACATTCCTTGTAATTGGCATTGGCGGTTTTGATACGCTTTACCGCGGCAGGGTTCAGTCCCGCGATGGGCGCAGCCAGGGCGTTAAGAGGGCTGACGGTGCACAACGCCGCAATAGCGGCGGCGGTCAGGACGGCTCGGGCGATATTCGGGTGCAAAGTATTCATGTATCCAATTTAAGGTAACCGCGGGTAATTTCAAAGTTTTGAATCAGTGATCCTGTCTTTGTGGGAATCTGGGGAGAGTAAAATGCCTTCTTTTGACATCGTCAGCGAAATCGACATGATGGAAGTGGAAAATGCCATCAACCAGGCCCAGAAGGAGATCGCACAGCGGTTTGACTTCCGTGGCGGGAAAAGCTCCATTGAACTGGACAAGGCTGGCAAGAAGATCAAGATCATCGCGGACGATGAGCTGAAACTTCGGTCGATCCACCAAATCATATCGGCCAAAATGGCAAAACGTGACCTGGACCTGCGGGCCTTGAAGTACGGCAAGGAAGAAGCAGCAACAGGCAACGCCATCCGGCAGACGCTCGACATCAAGGCGGGAATGGAAAAAGAAGAGGCCAAGGAAGTCACCAAGGCTATAAAAGATTCGAAATTGAAGGTTCAGGTAGAGATTCAGGGCGAGCAGGTCCGCGTCACGGCAAAGAGCATTGATGAACTTCAGGGTGCCATTGCCATGCTCCGGGGCAAGGAACTCAAGTTCCCCCTGCAATTCATCAACATGCGTAGCTAATTTACTTTTTTTCAGACGGGTATCACACATGGGTTTCAATTGCGGGATCGTCGGACTTCCTAACGTCGGCAAATCCACCATCTTCAACGCGCTCACTGCTGCCGGTGCCGCATCGGCGAATTATCCATTTTGTACGATTGAACCAAATGTGGGCCGGGTGGATGTTCCTGATCCACGCCTTCAAGTTATTGCTGATTTGGTTAAAACTAAGGTGCTCATTCCGACCAGCATGGAGTTTGTGGACATCGCCGGTCTTGTTCGCGGGGCTTCCAGGGGCGAGGGTCTTGGGAACCAGTTCCTCGGTCACATCCGCGCAACCGATGCCATTGCCCATGTTGTGCGCTGCTTTGAGTCAACAGATATCATTCATGTCGAAGGCTCTGTCGGCCCGACCCGTGACATTGAGACCATTCAGACGGAACTTGTCTATGCCGACGTAAGCACTGTTGAGGCGGGTTTGGAAAGATACCGTCGCCTTGCGAAGAGTGGTCAAAAGAAGATCACTGCCATTTTGAGCATGCTGGAGGCACTGAATGCGCACTTGCAGCTGCTTCATCCAGCCAGGACCTTCAGTGTCGAGCCGTTTGTGGGCGACATTTTGGAAGTGCGCGATGCGTTCAATGAACTGCATCTTTTGACTTCAAAGCGTGTTCTCTACGTGTGCAATGTGGATGAAGACATGGCCGCCGGTGATGCGGACAACAATCTCACCCTTGAAGTTAAAGAGTACGCGAAAAAAGAAGGCGCACAGGTTGTCATCATCTGCGGCAAGATTGAAGAAGAGTTGGGCCAACTTGATGCGGATTCGCGCAAGGAACTGATTGAGTCTCTGGGGATGAAAGAGCCAGGCTTGAACCGTATGATCCGTGCGGGTTATGAGACGTTGAGCCTGCAAACCTATTTTACCGCCGGCGAGAAGGAAGTCCATGCCTGGACGATCCATTTAGGAGACAAGGCCCCGCGCGCAGCTGGTTGTATTCACTCCGACTTCGAACGCGGGTTCATTTGTGCTGAAGTATATTCCGTTGATGATTTGGTCAAAGTCGGATCCCGGCCCAAGCTCAAGGAGATGGGGCTGATGCGAATTGAGGGCAAGGAATACGTGGTCAAGGATGGCGACGTGATGGATTTCCGTTTCAACGTTTAGAAACTGCTCTACATCGCTGCGCCTGGTGGGGCCACCGCCAGCACACCAAGCGGCCAGACCTTCTGCGCCCCTCGACCTTGGTGCTTCAAATCAATCATCGCATTATGCGCGCCGACGTAAAGATCCAGGCGGCACTGCAGCCGGTCCACACGTTTGGTCGTGCACCACGTCCGGCGCGACAGGCATTTCACGTTGTCACGCACCATGGCGCAGGTGTGGTTCAGGGAAAACAGCGGATCCCGACCGCCGGCTTTCAGCTCGCCTTGGCCGACGACGCACCCTCTGCGCCCCTTGAAGGTCTTGTGTTCTGCGCCGGGCAGGTGTTTTCGCACAAGTTTGGGATAGCGCGGACATTGATCGGACTTCACAAGGAGGTCCGCAGAGGCCACGTGCGAGATCGTCGCCAAAGCCATACCCAGAGCATGTTTCCGGCGATCAACTCGTTTGCCATAGCGACGCCGCGAGATGGCGGCACGGCGCCCCTTGGCGGGCATGCTGGCCGCAGTGGCCGACAAGATGATGCGGCTGCCCTCTTCGACGGCCACGGCGATGGCAACGGGCTTGCACTTGCTGTGTTCAAAAGCCTCCATTTCGTCAAAAACAGCAGCTTTTACAGATTTTCTCATCCCGGCCAGGCGCGCGGCGTGGGCCGCCTGCGAGAATTTCGCCATGCGCACCAGCTTGCGTGCCACGGTGATTTGCGTCGTCGAACACAGTTTTGCAGCGCGGCGCTGGGAAACTCCCGAAATCAGAAGCATGAAAATTGGATGGTGTAAATCAGGCCGTTTTTGGCCCTCGTCGAGGGAGCCAGATGTCTGGGAAAACTGGGACTTACAGGACTTGCAGAGGAACCTCTGACGCTTTTCAGTAGGCGTATTTTTTCGCTGAAAATATCCCTTTTTGATGACTGAAAGTGATGTCTCGCAACGTGGGCAGCGCATGTGCACCTCCTTTATGGAGGGCACTGTGAATGCGCGGGGGGCGTGGCTTGAAGTGGCTTTTGATGTCAGGCGCAGCCATGTAGAGCAGTTTATTAAAATGTAGCCAGAAAATTCTTATGTGACGGGTTCATCCATATTTTTCCGAACAACTCGAGTTCTGCGCTATACGCAGCCCCGGGATGCGCATCCGTTGCAATCCGGAACATCTCTTTCTGTGCTGCAATGGCCCGTGGCTCCAAATTGATGATTTCGCGCGTGGTCTGGGCTATCAAATCTGCAAGCTGTTTTTCGTCGGCAACAACATTGTGCAGCAGTCCGAGTCGCAAGCATTCGTCTGCCAAAATATCACCGCCAAGATAAATCAAACGCTGCGCATTGGCTTTTCCAATCAAGTCGACCAGCCTTTTTGTTCCACCGTATCCTGTGGCAAGTCCGACGCGGAGTTGGCGAAATTCAAATCGTGTCATCTTGGTACCAAATCGCAGGTCTGCCGCCAGTGCCAGTTCTGCTCCGCCCCCGATGGCTGCTCCGTGGATCGAGGCAATTACTGGAATCGGCAGTTCCTCAAGGCACCGGCAAAAACGATTGAGCATCGCAGCATAATTGCGGCCCTGGCCTTCGCCAGTCAGTGTCGCTAATTCTTTCATGTCCCCGCCCGCAATCCAGACTGGCGATCGGCCCCGACGTGAAGGTTCCGCGTGGAGCACGAGGGCGCGGACTGGTAACACGTTGGATGCAGGCGCAGCCTGCCAATCCACGAGACGCCGGTGCAGGTCATCAACACATTCGTTCAATTCGCGGGCCAAGGTTGTGCCCAGAGCATTAAAACGTTCTGGACGATTTATGGTCCAAGTCTCAACGCGCCCTGATTCCGATACCTGCACGAATGACATCACATTCTCCCTTAACGGCCCGTGAAGACTCCGGATGATCCCATTTTTTATCCGAATATAAAATGGGCCGAGATCAGGGGCGGCTCCAATCGTGGTCCCATCCTGCTCTTTTTATGCAATCTGGGCTAGAATGAAATGACCAAATAGATCGAGAGGTTAGGTCTTGGAATTGCCTCAAGAAAAGTCATACGCAAACATCATCCTTGTCGGCGTGATGGGCAGTGGAAAATCCGCTGTTGGACCTCTTTTGGCGCACATGCTTGGGTTCGGTTTTCTCGACACGGATGCTGAAGTGGAGCGCATGACCAGAAAACCGGTTGCCCGGATTTTCATGGAGCAAGGTGAAGCCGGTTTTCGTGATCTTGAACGTAAGGTTGTTGCGCGGGTGGCAAATGCGCGCCGCCATGTGATTGCGACTGGTGGTGGAGCAGTGGGCGATGAAGGTTCTTGGCAAGAGCTGACGAAGCACGGCCTTGTCGTTTGGTTGAATCCGCCGGTGGACGAAATTGTTCGCAGGATGGCCCCCGGGCCAAAGGCCCTGCAGGGGCTGATAAGGCGCCCGTTCTTGGATGATCTCGCCGACATATCGGGTTTACCGCCGGGGACCAAAGGACCCGCCCTTCAGCAATTCATGGAAGAGAAACGCAAGCGTCTCGCAGACAGGATCAAGGCTTTGCTGGGTCAGCGTCTTGAGCGTTACCGTCAGGCGTCGATTGTTGTGGAGCCTGAGTTTGAATTGCCTGAGACAACCGCGCGAAATATCGCAGCGCAGTTTGCCCTGTTGGAGTCTTGATGGATATCGAGACCATAGCAAAAAGGCTTGCTCCCTTGCCTTGGCGGAAAATAGCCATTGCATTGGGTGCGTCTTTTCTTGGTGCAACGGTGGTGTCGACAATTGTGGCTTATGTTCTCGCTCCGACTGACCCGAAGAAGCTCCTTGGTGCGGAAAACCAGCAGGCCTCTGTGACAGTGCCGGAGCCATCAGTGACATTGGCCCAGGCTGTGGTTGATGAAATTCTTAAACGCAATATTTTCAATTCCGAGGGCAAGCTGGATGACGAAAAAGGTCGCGCGAAAACGGGTGAGGATTTGGCATTAACTGACCTGCCGATTCATGTCATCGGGATCATCTACGGAGGCGATCCATACACTGGAATCGCGTTGGTTGAGAATACAACCAAGAAGAGTGCGAACAGTTTCTTGGTGGGTGATCAAGTCGAATCGGATGCGACACTCGACAGGATTGAAATTGACCGGATCATTCTTTTGCGTGCAGACGGACGCAAGGAAATCGCGGTTTTGGATCGTCAGGATATTATCCGGTCCTCTCGAAAAAAAGGCAGGATTCGCGCCAAGGGCGAGGCAGGCGGAGAACGTGGCTTTGCGACCGAGGCACCTGGAGAGTCATTCAAGGAGCCAGGATTTGATCGCAAGGGTGGAAATATCGAGATGTCGGTGGATTATAAAAACAAGCTTCTATCGACAGATTTCGCTCAGGTTTTACAGGATGCAAAGGCATCACCCAACGTGGTCGATGGTGAGTTGAAAGGCTTTAAATTAGACCGGATCCGGAGCGATTCAATTTATCAGAAGGCAGGATTGCAGAACGGTGATGTGGTGGAGGAGATCAACGGGATTCCACTGACAGACACATCCCAGGCAATCAAGTTGCTGCAATCATTGCGCAACGAGGGTGACATCGAAGTCAGATTTTCGCGAAGCGGTGCCAAACAGAACCTGAACATGAAAGTGAAGTGAGTTGAGATTGTATTTGCCCAGCCGCGATGTCCTGCTGGAAGAGCTCCAGCAACTGCCACAGCGAAAGTGGTGGCCGGATGCCGTGCGCCTTGCGCTTCGGGCATCAATGGCGGTTTTTGCAGCTTATATTATTGCCACCACGTTTTTGACCATCGTTGCCGTGGGTCCTTTGGTTGATCTGGCCACCGGCTTGCTGAACAGGCCAAAGGTCAGTGGCGGTGGGGCAGGACTGGGCATTGCATCGGTCAATTATAGGGACTTCAAGAAGTCCATCACGGATCGTAATCTTTTCAATTCATCCGGGGAGTATCCAAAAGAAGAGTTGGAACGCCGTGGTGGGGGCGATGGTCAGCCCGTTTTTGACATCAATGCACCATGCCAGCCAGGGACACTGAACCTGGAATTGATTGGGACCATTTACCTCGGCAACCGCGATAAATCCTTTGCTTCGGTACGCGAAAAGGGTCAGGCAGACGCCGATATTTACAGGGTTGGTGAGGGGATCATTGGCAACGAGGAGGCGTTGGTTGCCGGTGTGGATCGAAATGAGGTCATAATAAACAACAAGGGAGTCAAGGAATGTCTGAGCCTTGTCTCTGATCTGGAGAAGCAGCTAGCTGCCGGGGATCTTGGTGGGGGCATTTCGGCTGGAGCAGGGTCGGGGGACCAGTTGCCGCCAGTTTTAGTCGATGGTTCTTATGTCGAGTCTGAACTTGGCGCAGGATTTGGTAAAATCATCAATGCGGCAAGGCTGGTCCCAAATACAGTTGATAACCAGATCAACGGATTCAAAATTTTCGCGATTGATCCCAGCAGTCTTTTTGCAAAAGTCGGTTTACAGAATGGTGATGTCATCACGCAGGTCAACGATGCGAGTTTAAAGAACCCTGATCAGGGGTTTGCCTTGTATGAGTCTTTTCGTAACGAACGTGAAGTACGAATCAGTGTTTTGCGCAATGGAACCACGCCTCAGATGATCACGGTCCGGATCAAGTAACGCCCGGGCAAGATGGAGCCTCAAATGACCAAGGTGCAGGCAAGACAAGTCAAAAAAATGATGGTGCAAGCTGGAGCCTTGTTTGGGCTCCTTTTTGGAATCCATGGTGGGCAGATTTTGGCCCAGGGCACTCCGACCCTGCCACCACCGCCGCCCCCTGCGGTTGATTCTGCTGCGCCAGCAGAACCACCAGTTGCGGTTCTGCCACCCGCCGATGCGCCAGCACCTGCTGCTGTGCCTCCTGCCACCGTTGATGCTGCAGTGGCGCCGCAACCAACACCTGCGCCGCTCACTCCTGACGCGCCGGCTGTCGTCAGCACGCCCCAACCCGCGGCTCCCGTGGAAGGGCAGCCGGGAAAGCCAGTGAAATCAAAACCGGCAAGGAAAACCCCAGGCGGAAAGTCGTTCAAGGACAGGGCCAAGACAGAGCCTTTCATCCCGGCGGGTGAACCGACTGATTCTGCCAGTTCAGGCATGCCAGCCGAATCACCGGAGGCGGCTGCAAAGGTCGAGGTTCAAGCCAACAAGAGTGAAGGCAAAAGAGGTTCATCAACGATCCCGTCAGGCCAGGAACTTATCAATATCGATTTTCCGGAGCCGACTGAAATCAAGGACATCATCAAGGCGGTTGCCTTGTGGACGAACAAGAACGTTATTCTTGATCGTAACGTCAGTGGCAAAGTCCAAATCATCTCGCCCCGCAAGGTGACCAAGGAAGAAGCCTACCAGGCGTTCTTGTCCGCCCTGAACTTGCTGGGGATGACCACGGTAGAGACTGGAAAAGTCATCAAGATCATGCCGGTCCGCACTGCCGTAAAAGATAATCTCAAAACCTTTCTTGGTTCAAAATGGACTCTTTTAACGGATGAAATCATCACTCAGATCGTTCCTTTGAAGTACATCGAGGCGAAGGAAATTCAGAACACCCTTTCACGCATTGTTTCGTCGAACTCGATGATCGCCTACGAAAAAACCAACACACTGATCATCAGTGACAGTGGTTACAAGGTTCGTCGAATTTTGGACATTCTGGAATTACTCGATGTGCAGGGGCAGCAGCCGCAGGTCTCGATTGTCCCGATTCGCTATGCGGACGCGAAGGGCATTGTTGAAAAGATTAACGAACTGATGAAGGCTGGCGCCGGACGCGGAACCCCAGCGTATAAATTACTTACAGATGAGCGTTCAAATGCGGTCATCATTTTTGGACCTCCGCGGACGATTTCTGATGTCAAGGCTCTGGTGAAAAAATTTGACACGGCGCTTGACGATCCAACCAAGCAGGCCACTATCCATGTCCGTCCGTTGGACTATGCGGATGCAAAAAAACTGTCTTCGACCCTCTCAAATCTGGCCCAGGGCAAAGGTTCCGGTGGGGGAGGAGGTCGTCGCATGACGCCGCTTCGCCCTTCGGCGGGTCCAAATGGGCAGATGATTCCGGGCGGCGAGGCGGTCGTTGCGGAGCTCGATGAGGGGACTAAAATTACTGCCGATGAGCAGTCCAACTCGCTATTGATCACCGGAAGCCGCGCGGCCTACAACGCCATCAATGCCATTGTGCGCAAGCTCGATATCCGTCGCAGTCAGGTTTTTGTCGAAGCCGACATTCTTGATATTAACGTAGATAACAGATTCAAGTTCGGCACCAGCATCTTCGGGGGGCGCGGAGGGCAAGGGAATTCCAATATCATCACGACATGGGAGGCAAGTAAGATCGCTCCACTGGTTGCCGCGCAAGCAGCCGGAACAACCGCAAGCTCAGCGGCCGCTGTGGAAAAGGTTGCGGGAGCGTTTGCCGAGGACATGACGATCGGTATTCTTGCTGGAAACTCTGTGGAGGTGCCGGGGCTTGGCAAATTTACTCCCGGAGCATTGATCAAGCTGATCAAAACCGACTCCAATACGCGCGTCTTATCCTCGCCTCACATTCTCACTGCCAACAATGAAGAAGCCAAGATAACCGTGGGTGAGAAGATTTTCTTCAAGTCGGCTGAATTCAACGCCCAGACCGGGGTTGCGATTCCAAAGATTGAAAAGGAAGACGTCGATTTGACTCTGAGCCTCAAGCCCAACATCAGTAATGCGAACTTTGTGACGATGAAAGTTGATCTTGAATCAAGTACACCACAGGTTGATTCCCAGACCGGCCTGCCAAAAATCAACAAGCGAAAGACGTCACAAACGTTGACTGTCAAGAACCAGCAGACGGTAGTGGTTTCAGGTCTGGTACAGTCGACCGAGTATGAAACGTTCCAGAAGATTCCACTGCTCGGTGACATTCCCATCATCGGATGGCTGTTCCGCAACTCTACAACCGGAAGCGTTAGAAACAATCTCGTGATCTTCCTGACCCCGCATATCATTCATGGTGCTGACGATCTTGCGGCGGTTTATCAGGCGAAAATCAAGGAACGTGATGACTTCATGCAGCAGGTATACGGCTCGCGTTTCAAGAAGGATGATTTTTATGCACTGCTGCCTAAGGCTGCGGACGGCGAGCACAAGCCCAATGAATCAGAGATTCAAGAGAAGCAACTGCGTGAGCAGTCGATGCGCGAGCCGCTTTCGGCCAATGAAAATCAAAACTCAAGTGAAAATGCCAATGACGCTGGGGATGGCAACGAAACGCTGGAATCGGAAACAGTTCCTGTGCCGTTTATCGGCGGTGGGTCCAGTTCTGGTGGTGGCGAAGGCGCGGGTGGATCTCCTCTTCCCCCGCCGCCCCCGCCGCCGGCGCCTCAGGGTGGCTTTGGTGGTGACGGCGGATCCTTCGATGCGCCTCCGCCTGTCGAGCCGCCTCCGCCAATGGAGTGATTTGGGATCCAATGGGAGTGTTCAATGATTGACGACATAGAAAATTTCGATTTCCCTGGTTCGGACGCTTATGGTGATGGCACCGGCGACGGCGTTCGTCCCTTGCCCGATTCTGAGTCGTCGGGGACAGAGGGCGGCGCGGGAGCGGATGGTCCAAAGTGGGCTAATCTTCCCGTTGCGGATGCTGGGATTCCAGGTGCGCGGAAGCGAAAAAAATCCCTTGGGGAGATTTTGGTCGAGACGTCGGTGATCAGTCGTGCGCAGCTGGACGAGGCACTTCAGGCGCAGCAGGCTGCCGGTAAGGGGCAGAAATTAGGTCAAATTCTGCTTGAAAAGAATTTGATCAGTGAAGAGGACATGCTGCGGGCCTTGGCGGCTCAGCTCGATTTGCCCTATTACACCCGACTTCCAATTAATGACATCGACCCTGCGCTGGTTGAGAATATTCCGATCGCTTTTTGTCGTGACAACAAGTTGCTTCCCGTTGCGCGCGATGATTTTAATGTAACGGTCGCTGTTGCGGATCCACTTAATATTTTTCCATTGGACGATTTGCGTCTGATTCTTTCGACCAACATCAATATCGTGGTCAGTCCTCCATCCATTATCGAAGCCAGCATCAACCGCGTCTTTGAACGGTCAAATGACAATTCGAAGAAGGTCATCGACGAACTCAATGTCCCTGAAATTGGCATGGATGAAGACCTTGAGGAAACTCGGGATCTCCTTGAGTCGACCGACGATGAAAAGCCGATCATTCGCCTGGTTAATGGCCTGCTGACCCGCGCTGTAAAGGAAAAGGCATCTGATATTCATATCGAGCCGTACGATGCAGAAATCGTCGTGCGGTTTCGAATTGACGGCGCCCTGCATGACAAGATGCAGATTCCGAAACGCCACGGGAACTCTCTCGCTTCCCGTGTCAAGATCCTGGGTAAATTGAATATCGCTGAAAAGCGCGTGCCACAGGACGGCCGGATCAATATCAAGGTGGCTGGCCGCGACATTGACGTTCGCTTGTCGGTTTTGCCGACGGCACACGGCGAGCGTATCGTTATGCGACTTTTAGATAAAACGTCCGGCGCGAAGCGTCTCGATCAAATGGGCATGGAAGAAGACCTCTTTAAGGTTTGGACAAATTTAATCGAACAAAAACACGGTATGGTTCTGGTGACCGGACCAACGGGCTCGGGTAAGTCCAGTATGCTTTACGCATCGCTGATGCACATCAACTCCACGGACATCAACATCCTGACGATTGAAGATCCAGTTGAGTACCAGTTGCCCGGGGTTGGGCAGATCGAAGTCAAAGACAAGATCGGAATGGGTTTTGCGGAGGGATTGCGTTCAATCCTTCGTCAGGATCCAGACGTCATCATGATCGGTGAAATCCGTGATGCTACAACGGCGACCATTGCGATGCAGTCTTCCATGACAGGGCACTTGGTATTCTCAACGTTACATACCAATGACTCTGCCGCGACGGTCACGCGTTTGATGGACTTCAATATTCAGTCGTTTCAGATTTCTTCCGCCGTTCTTGGGGTCGCAGCGGTCCGGTTGGTTCGCAAATTGTGTCAGACGTGCCGTGAAGCCTATGATCCCAGTGATCGTGAGCTCCAGATCGTGGGAATCACGCGAGAGAAATTGGCGGGTAAGAAGATCTACCGGGCCGGCCAAGGGTGCGACCGGTGTCAGAATCAGGCATACACGGGCCGTGTTGGTATTTATGAGCTGATGGTCTTTGATGATCATATTCGTGAAACGATCATCAAGTCCCCGGACGCCAAGGCCATCAAACGTGTTGCTATTGAACGTGGCATGAAGACATTGCGTGAATCAGCGATGTCGAAGGTAGTGGATGGCCTGACCTCGATTGATGAAGCGGTACAGAAAACGCAGACCGATGATCTTGATTTGGGACTATGATGCCAGGCCACCGTTGAACTGGCCTTGGGGAGATTGAATTGCCACAGTATTCCTACAAAGGACTTGATGCAGCAACGGGTGCCCATAAAAAAGGCAAGGTTGAAGCCGAGTCGGTGAAAGCTGCGCGGCAGAAGTTGCGCCAGCGCGACGGAATCATGGTATCTGAAATTAGCGAAGAAGCTGCGACGGCTCAGGCCAAGACAAAGTCCCGATTTTCTGCATCAAGGGTTTCACCGCAGGACGTTGCGATCATGACCAGGCAGTTTGCGACCTTGCAGACAGCGTCGGTGCCCCTTGATGAGTCCCTGCGTGCACTGACTCAACAGGTCGAAAACCATGTTTTGAAGAACGCTCTGGGTTCGGTCAAGGATCAGATTTCCGAGGGTAAATCCCTGGCAGAGGCGATGGGTTCATTCCCCGGCGTCTTTGATCGTTTGTATGTCAACATGGTTCGCGCCGGCGAATCATCGGGAAATATGGCCCAGGTTCTTGAGCGTTTGGCTGATTTCATTGAGTATCAGGTAAAAATCAGGGGTCAGATTGTCACTGCAATGACCTACCCTGCAGTGATGATCTTGGCTAGTTCAAGTATTGTTGTTTTTCTCTTTGTCAGCGTCGTCCCCAAACTCCAAAAGGTATTTGTCAGTCTAAAAGTTCAACTGCCCTGGTACACGGAATTGCTGATCAAGATTTCGGAATTTCTGCAAAACTATTGGTGGCTGGTTGGTGCGTTTGGCGTATTTGCCTGGTTTGCCGCAAAGTACTGGGTATCAACGGATGCCGGTCGGCGTAAGTTTGATGAGATCGCCCTGAAACTTCCGGTGTTCGGACCGATTATCTTGCGGCTGAACGTGTCCCGCTTCACGCGCACTCTTTCAACGCTCCTCAATTCCGGGGTTCCGATCATCCAGGCCCTCGAGATTACCAGGAATGTGATCCCGAACTCGGTTCTGGCGAGCGTTCTAGACGAGGCCAAGGTTGCTGTCCAGGAGGGCAAAAGCCTCAGCAGCACGATTGACAAGAGTGGTGAATTTCCGCCTCTTGTGGTCCACATGATTATGACTGGCGAGAAAACGGGAAAGCTTGAAGAAATGCTCGGGCATGTCGCCACAGCGTATGATGCAGAAGTCGAGCGGAAGGTCAGCGCAATGATCTCGCTGATCGAGCCGGCGATGGTTATTTTGATGTCGGGGGGTGCCGGGGGCATTTTGGCGGCTTTGATGATCCCAATGCTGAGTGTGATGAATCGACTGCGGTGATTTTTGGGAAGTTTTAAAGTACGATATTATCCGTGTCGGGCGCTGAGCCGACGCCATTGCATATCAAGGAGCAGATGATGAGTTTGTTGCGCAGAATCAGTGTGATGTTGAAGAAGCCGTTCTCCAAGGCAGCGAAGTCAGGCATGACGCTGATTGAGATCATCATTGTGGTCGCTCTGATGGGAACCCTGATGGCCTATCTTGTCCGGAACCTTGTCGGTCAGCAGGAAGAGGCGAAGAAGGATCAGACGAGACTGGGTATGGGAGTGCTGGAACAAAGCCTTCAGTTGTACCGTGTCCATAATTCACGTTATCCAAGCACCGAGCAGGGATTGGATGCAATGATCGCGGCTCCGTCCGATGTCAAAACCTGGCGTGGACCCTACACCGAAAATAACAAGCTGAATGATCCTTGGGGCAATAAGTTCCAGTTTGAATCTGATGGTCGCAACTTCAAGATCATCAGCGGAGGTCCGGATGGTTCCGTCGGCAATGCTGATGACATTGTGTATCCTGAGCAACCTGCAGGCGGCGGAACGACTCCTTAGTTTAAGGGGTGAGTATGCCGTCGGCTAACCGTGGCTTCACACTTTTCGAAGTTGTTGTGGTCATCGCGTTGGTTGCTTTCGTTTATTCCATTGCGATACCGCAGTTCAGTTTAAAGTCAGGGGCCGAGGCGGCCACCAAGGTCGGACGTCTCGCTGAAGACGTCCGCAGTGCATTTGATTTATCTGTGCTGACGGGCAAGCCCTACCGCCTTGTTTTTGAACTCAATGGCGGCCGTTATTGGTTGGAGACGACCGACCGCCCGGAATTTCTTCTCGGTGACCAGAAGGCCCAGAGCGATCCCACTGAGGAGGAAGAGCGCGATTTAGACAGCGCCACCGAATCCGCATTCTTGGAATACGAATCTCTCGCAGGTGAGCCGATTATCGACCCCGACACCCGGACCGAATTCAAGCCGGTATCCCCTGTGGTTCTTGCGAAATCCAAGCTGATGCGTCCCAAATGGACCCGGGTTTCGAACCTTGAATGGCGGGAAAGGACGATTGGACCTTACCTGATGATCAAGGAGATGCAAGCAGAGCACCACGCAACAAAACAGTCTGTGATGGACCTGTCAGAGAATGGTCGGGCCTTTTTGTATTTTTTGCCCGGTGGCTACGTTGAAAAGGCATGGATGATTGTGTCTTATAAAAAAGACGAGCGTCAGCCAGACGATTCTATTACCCCTTACACGATGAAAACTAATCCTTATTCCGGAACGCTTGAGACGATTGGTACGGGCGAGGAAAGCACGGTGACATTTGATTGACGTAGATCAACAGGCCAAGCAGACGCACGTCGGGCCGCCTTTGAGGCGACTTTCCGGTGAGCGCAGTTTTACCTTGGTCGAGACCGTCATAGCATTGAGTTTGATTGCATTTCTCATTGTCGAAATGGGCGGAGTCCAGGGCAATGCGATCTCTTTTGCGGAATACGGCCGGCGGGTAACGGAAGCCTCTTGGCTTGCAAAACGCATCATGGGTGAGGTCGAGTATCAATCATCCTTCAGGCCGTTCAAGGAACTGACGACTTCGATCAAGGACCAGAAGTTTGAAGATGCTCCAGACTATTCTTACGACCTGGAAATTCAGGATTGGAAGTTAAACCTTTCGAGCATCCTTGCGGGAATTCTCTCTGCCCGGAAGGGTGCAGATGGAGAGCCCTCGGCTGCAGCCGGCATGGGTGAAATCGTCAAAATTGCCTTGGAGCAGGCAATCGGTGATGATTCCTTCAAGATGGCGAAAGTGACTGTGTCATGGCCTGAGGGTGCGACAAGAAACAGCACCAGCCTTGGCATGATTCTTACCAATCAAGAGAAAATGGATAGTTCGCTTGCTGGATTGAAAGGTGCCTGGGATACATTACAAAAACAAGAATCTGCGGCTCCCGGGTCCAATCCCGGATCAAATCAGCCCGGAGCTCCTCCAGTTGCGCCTCCGGTAGCACCCCAAACGCCCCCAACGCCAGGCGGAGGTGCGGCACCATGAGTAAATTCCACGATCGTAACGGGCGAGCGGGTTTTACGCTCATCGAAATAATGATCTCGATCAGCATCTTATTGTCGCTCACTGTGGCAGTCGTCGTGATGATGCGCTCAAGTATCGATGTCCGGCAGGCCTTATCGATCCAGTCGCGATCTGTTCGGCAGCTCAACTACGCAATGGAAATGATTTCTCGTGACATTGAACATGCATTTGTCCTCAGCACCACAGATCAGATCCGCATGCCCATCGAGCGAAATTTCAAGACAATCTTCCGGGTTGATCCGGCGGGTGATAGTGACAAATTGTCCTTGACCACGATGGCCAACCAGCCCGTCGTTGCCAACCTGATGGAGGGTGATCAGGGCTACGTCGTCTACGAATTAAAGGATGCTGAGGGGCGACCCGGCGAGAAAGACTTACACCGTGCCACGGCTAGCATGGCAACCGCAAATTTTCGCGAGGACCCAACGTCGAACATGATTTTACAAAACGTGAAATCATTTAAGGTTATTGCCTGGCGAGGAGACGACTGGTTGCGCGACCGCTGGGATTCAAGCCGCAGCGACACCCGCAACAAGCTTCCCAAAATGGTTCGAATCGAAATCGCAGCCTTTGTTGATACCGCTGGCACCCCTTTTGGTATTCCCGTCGATCAAGGCAGTGGAAGTGATTCCACTCAGAAGGCCGCTACGTTTGAATTGAAAACAATCGTCGTCCCCGCCCTTTCCTCAGGGATGGCAGAGCTCAAACAGCCTGTCAGCAGTATCAGGTGGTACTGAACGTGAGTTGGAATTCCATTAAATTACGATTTACGTTACCCGCAGTTGAGTGGGGTTTTCCTGTAGCTCCGCAGCACACAAATGGTGAACGGAAGTCGCGGGGTGTGGCACTTCTGATGGCGGTCATGCTGATCGCATTGATGATGCTTTTCGCTGCGGATTCAATCGTTACATCGCAGGTCGACTTGCAGCTCGCTGTGACACACAGGGACCGGATTCGTGCTGAATTTGCGGCCAAGTCCGGTTTCAATCTGGCGACTTTTCTACTTTCAGCAGATCTGGCAAAAGACCTGACCATCGGTTCAACTCCTGGCCTGCAGAAACTCGGCCTTGGCGACACCAATATTCGTTTGTGGGACCTGCTGAATCAATTGCCGCCGATCGGTGGAGCCGATTCAGAGATGATCCAGATTTTGGCGCAGAGCTTTGGGTTAAATAGTGTGCTGGACTCATCTGTTCTGGATCAGCTCAAAGCCATCGAGGGATCGTTCGAGATCAAGGTTTCTGACGAGCAGCAAAAAATCGACGTGAACTACTGCTCTAGCGGGGCCAGGGAACCTTGTGCGGCTGTTCGTGCAATGCTTACAGCACTGTTCAGTTGTCCGGCAGAAAAGGCTTTTTTGGCAAAAAAACGCCTGACCCCAATGGAGCTTTCGGCGCGCATTCAGGATTGGGTGGATCCCGATTCGCGGACGGAATCTGAATCAGGATTTTCAGACGAATCAGACCCTTACCAGAAACGTAAAAAACCATTCAAATCCAAAAACGGGCCGCTTGATTCCATTGATGAACTCAAAATGATTGAGGGGTGGGATGAAGAGGTCCATACGGTTTTTGCTCCTTATCTCACGGCGTATCCGATCTGGAAAAAGCGCGAAGATCGGGCCCGGATCAATCTGAATTCTGCGCCTCGTGAATTGCTGCAGTGCTTGTTCCAGGACGCGGGTCCAGACCGGTTTAGAAAGCTCGCGCAGATGCTCCGATTGCGCGAAACAGATTTCAAAGACATTGCCGGAAAAGACAAACCCATGGATCAAGTGATCGCGGACCTGTTTGGATACAACAAAAACGACGCCGGATCGGCCAACCAGGCGGATCCAACCAATAAATCGTCGTGGTTTGGTAAAATGTCCCAAACCTATCGAATTTCCATCAAGGCTACGTCGGGGGACACAGTTCGAACCCTGGACGCGGTGGTTGAAAGGGTGGTCCCCGACGGGACGGCCGCTGGTGCCAACCTTTCGAGCCGGGCGGCGTACCGTATTCTCTACTGGCGGTTCCTCTGATCATTGACACGGGAAAACCCGGCGAGCGACAATAGAATCTGACTGCAATTTCGCCGGGATAGCCTTTTCGGGATATTTGTTGATGCAAAAGATAATCGGGCTCGACATTGGCAGCTATTCCATCAAGGCCGTTGAGATCATCAACACCTTCAAGTCGTACGAGATTGCCAACTTTTACGAGACCATCATTCCCATTCGTGAAGATGTCGATCCCGACATTGTTGTTCCATCTTGCATGGAGCAGTTGTTCCGCGAAAATGCTCTTGATGCCGATCGCATCATTACCGCAATGCCGGGGCAGTACATATCAAGCCGTATTTTGTCGTTCAATTTTTCGGATCCTCGCAAAATTCAGGCGGCCGTCTTTTCAGAAGTAGAAGATGTTGTCCCGTTTAATCTCGATGAAATGATCATTGACCATCAGATCCTTGGCACCGCAGATTCAAAAACGCTGGCGCTGATTGTCCTGACCAAAAAGATTTTCCTCAAAACATTTTTGGAGCATCTTCAGAAAATTCACATTGATCCAAAGTTGGTCGATGTGGACAGCCTTTCCTTCTATAACCTTGGTCCACATTTAAAGCTGGATCCAAATGAGGTGGTTGGGCTGGTCGATATTGGACACGAAAAAACCAGTGTGTGCTTGATCCAAGGCGACGTCTTGCGGATGTTCCGTTCGATCAACATGGGTGGCAAGTTCCTGACAGAATTCCTCGCGCGAGATCTTGAGATTCCCTATGTGCAGGCTCAAGACCTCAAACATGCAACCGGGCGTCTTGATTTTGAAGCTGACCCTGCGACCGGCCTGACTGGTCTTGAGCGGCGTGCAGCAGAGCGCATGACGCTGGGAATCAATTCGCTCGTCAAGGAACTTGGGCGTACCCTATACGCATTCAAGACTTACGAAAAGTCGCCGGTTGCGCGGCTGATGATCTCCGGTGGCACATCCAGAATCAGCAATCTGGATAAATATCTCGCCAACAGGCTCGAGATGGATGTTTCCCGGCTTGATCTCGGTGCCACAACCCTTCGGATGAATCCAAACCTGCAGAGTCACGCTGCAATCATTCCCCAGGCTGTGGCCATAGGTTTGCGTTCTGTCGGGACTTCCAAGAAGCTGAGTACGATCAATTTGCGGCGCGGCGAGTTCGCGTACGTCCAAAACTACGAGTCGTTGATCAAAGCTGCAGGGCTTGCCAGCAAGGCAGTCGCCTTTGCGGTGCTGCTTTTGCTCGGCAGTTTCGGCATAAAATCGGTTTTCTACAACCGCCAGATCAGCCAGTTGCAGCAACTTTATACCAAAGAGATCGCGGCCCAGTTTCCGGATCTCAAAAGGAAGTTGAAGACTGAAGGTGTTTTATTTTCAAAGGTGCGGACGGATTTTAAAAATCTTGCCAAGAAAGAAACTTTGGCCCGCCGCAACGCCGTCGATTCTTTTGTTCGGGAGAACTCGACAACGCCTGCTCTGATGGTCCTCAGGTTGTTGAGCGAGAGGATTCCAAAGAGCGTGAAGGTCGATGTAACCACCTTTGACTTTGTGCTCAGCCCAGACGGTGGTGGGAAACTGAGGCTCAAGGGCGAAACCGATGGTTATGCATCTGTGGCAACCGTCATTGAGTCGCTCAAGACCGTTCCGGCCTTTCGGGATATCGAGGAAAAGCAAAGCGGACCAAAGCCGGGTACCGATGGGAAAGTGATCGAATTCATGATTGGGCTAAATTATTCAGGAGAAGGTGCCTCGTCGCAGACGGCAAGCAAGGACCAAAAAACGCCAGGTTCTTCCGGCTCGCCGAAACCATCAAGCCCTCAGGACAAGCCACTATGAATGAACTTCGGCAGTTTCTTGAGCAACTGAGGGAGCGTCTGAACCAACTGTTGGATCAGATTCGGATCCGCGCATTCGGTGCCAATAATGAACGCCTCGATTTCTTGATGGACAGCTTTTATAAGCTGGAACCAAAAGAGCGGGTTGGGGTTCTTGCTGGGGTTGCGGGCGGCATTGGCTTTGTCATCATTGTTGCCTTTGGGATTTATTTTTCCCAGGTCAACCGTTTGAAGGCTGAATTGAACGATGCCTTTGCAGCCTTGCATGAACTTCAGGAATTAAAGGCTGATTATTCTATTGAAGATGCCCGCTTTCAAAGGGTCATCGAGCAGGTTCAAAAGAAAACGGGAGATCTTCAGGTAAAGCCTTTTTTTGAGAAGATCGCGCGTGACACTCTGGTGCAGATTGAAGGCCTCAACGTTCAAAAAAATCCCCTGGACGCCGATAATCCACTTGGTTCAAAAATGCAGGAGGTTAAGGTCAAGGATCTGCGAATCAACAACACCTCGATTCCCAAGGTTCTCAACTTTTTGATCGAAATAGAGAAGGCGAATAATTATATCCGGGTCCAAGATATAGAGATTCGTGGGCGGTTCGGAACCCGCCTGTACTTTGATACGAAACTGACCGCTCGCGGTTATATGGTCGGCGGTTGAAATGACGGACTGGCTCACCAAACTCAATGGCAGGACCGGCGTTGGCGTCATTTTTGCTGTGAGTTTTGTTTTTTTTCTTATGGTCACTTTTCCCTATGAGATCCTCAAGGAATCGATTTCAAATGGGCTTTCCAGGGTGACTGGACTTTCGATCACGATGGATGATTTCGGGGCCAAGCTGCCGATCGGGATGCAGGCAAGCGGATTGTCGGTCTCCAGCCAAGGGCAGAAGGCGAAGACAATAAAGCTCAATCGGCTCTCTGCGCGTATCAATCCCCTGTATGTTCTGGCCGGAAAATTGGCAGTGAAGGTCTACATCGAGAATCCCGACCAATCGGCCATGGGCGTTTTTATTGTAATTCCCTTGAGCGCGGTGTTGGGTGGTGGAAACATCATTCCCAGTCGGATTGAGCTTGATTCACAAAATTTTCGTGTCGACGACCTCGCCGCTTTTGCCTTATCGGCAATGGCGTCTGGTAGTGACGTAAATCCGTTGCTTGGTCCAGTGCTCCAGGGGATCGGCTTCTCTGGAAAACTTGATGGTGCCATCGATCTTTCAATCGATACCTCTGCACCACAGCAATCCGCCGGAACCATCAAAATCAAATTCAAGGATGCAGTTTTAAAGCTGAGCGATCCTTCCCTTGGCCTTCCAGACCAGCAGTTTTCGAAGGCTGGGATTCAAGCAGCGCTCAACAATGGGGTGTTGGTCATCGACAAGGGGGCGGGTTTTGAGTCTGATGAATTGACACTGTCGGCCGGTGGCTCAGTGGCCGTCAAGTCGCCGCTCTCCGGGAGTCAACTTCAGCTAGAAATTTTGGTAAAACTGCAAAAATCACTGGCCGAAAAGTTTGGATTTCTTTTGGATGCATTTTCTGGCGGAGCAGCGCAAAATGGTGAGTTGCGCCTGCAGGTCAAAGGACCCCTTTCTCAACCATCGACCCAACCAATTTGATTTCTCAAAAGCAAACTGGGAGAGTCTTTTCCCAGAATTTTGACACGACCGGCCGCAGGTGCGTAAAATCATAAGATATGAAGCCGGAAGATTACACGGATCAATCATCCAGTCCGCTTGCCGAGGCAGCTCTGCATGCGCTCTCGGTATACGTCAGTCTTGGCGACAAGGCGATTGAGATGCTCGGTAATGGTCTGTTTGATGAGGCTACAGCAGTATTGGAGCGTCGTAAGGCGGTCCTCCATAACTTCCGGGTTCTCGATGCCCGGATGCTGCGCCAGGGCTATTCCGCAGAAGGTCTCGCACAGGTCGAGCGCCTTGGAATGGCTGCCATTTCGATTGACGGTGCGGTCCATGATGCCTTGATGCGAGAGCATGCCATCCTTTGTGTTTCCATGAACGATGTGGCGAGTCGGAAGAAAATAGCTAAATACAGGTCGGGGCAACCAGACCGTCCTGTCGTCGAGCATGGAATTTGAACGCGGTCGTTTGAGTCGAGAAAAGAATGGTTTCTGCCATTTGAAGGAGACCCAGGCATGAATTCCCAGAACAGCAGTCGTCCGAAATTAGCATTGGTGTACGGTAACCTGCCAACAGTCGAGGAAATTGACCAGTTCAGGCTCCTCCGTGACCAGTTTGATATAAAGGTCGTCGCATCAGAATCCATTTGTGGATACTTGACGCAGACGAGTTGGTTTCAGGATCTTGAATGCATTGCGCTCAAGGACTACGACGATAATCCGGGATACCTTCCGGGACTCGAAAATGTGTTGGTCAATTTTGACGTTGTGGTCATCAAGGAGCGTCTTGGTCTTTATGCTTTCCAGGCAGTAAAAGCCAAATTACGCAAGCGCTTCCACCTTGTTGCTTGGGTGGATAACCTGGTTCCATTCCCGGGTGCTGATGTGCACCAGATTCGCGCCATTCGCCACGAAGTGGTTAGTGTTGCCGATGCTTTCATAGTGCAAACGGCCGCTGCAAGGCAGGCATTGTTGCTCGAAGGCGTCGAAGACGCGCGAATCTTCTCGATGCGTCCCTGGGTTGAGGCGCACATTGAGCGTTCACCGAAAGCTCGCGCTGAAGCCCTCAGCCGCCTCGGATTGGCGGAAAGTGAATATATAATCGCCCATCTTGGACAGGTCGAGTGGGAAGAAGGTCTTTATGATCTGGCGCATGCTGTGCGCATCGCAATTGACGTTGATCCAAGTCTGGCCCGGCGCCTGCGCCTTGTGTTTTGCGGTATCGGCAGTTTCGCTACGGAATTGCGCCATCGCATGGTTCAATTGGGTATCGATCAACGGGCCATATATGTCGCTCCGGAACGCGACACCATCAGCACTGTGCTTCAGGCGGCCGATGCTCTTTTCATCTCTACAATTTCCAACAGGGATCGCCTTGAAGGTGATCCGTACCGGCTTATGACGGCCATGACGCTCGGAATTCCGGTCATTGCGAGCCGGTCTCCGATGGTTGAAGAGTATGTTGGCAAGCACCGCATCGACTTTTGCTCAGGCTCGCCCTTCAGTCTGGCTGAGGCGATCCAGAAGTCGTCGTCCGCCCGTGCCATCACCAATGACATCGTGAAAAAGAACCAGGATGTTGCGAATAGAATTCACGGCATCGACAAGGTGACCGATGAGATGACCAGGGTGTTTAAAGACATCACGAATATTTCGCGGGTGGTCCGGAAAGATTCAATCGATTCGCAAGTCGAAGAGATCGAAACGAAGGTTCAGTCCAAGCAGTATCTGGTTGCCATCGGATTGATCGAAGAAATGTTGCGGAAGCAAGACGTTCCGACCCATCATGAAGCGACACTCCATCGCCTGATCGGGGATTCCTTTACCAAGCTCGGTGATGGTGAGTCCGGCAAGGCAGCTTACATCAAGGCCACGATGCTTGATCCATTCTGCGCCAAAGGCTTTATTGGCCTTGGAACGGTCGCCTTGCTCAAAAACAGCTACGATTTGGCGGTCATCAATTTCCAGAAGGCAGTCAGTTTGTCGCCAGACGACGAGATGCCAAATCTTGGGCTCGGACTTGCGTTTCATGGCATGGGTGAGTTGAAGGAAGCCTCCAATTGGATGGTGAAGGCCCTCGAGCTCAATCCGGATAACACCGCGGCGATCTTCTCCCTGATCAAAGTTTCATACGAACGAAATGAATTCGTTCAGGTTGAAGCCGCTCTTAACCGGTATTTGGAACTACATCCTCTGGATCTGAATATGCTATTTGCACTGGCTGGCGCTTACTTCAAAGGCGGGAAGTCAAAGCAGGCAATGGAGGCTCTGCGCAGAATTCTGCTAGTCAATCCTCAGGATGAACGGGCTATTGCCCTGGCTGCTGAAGTGACAAATATCGAAGCCGGGCAGCATGTTGGTGAAGTAAAATCTCGCGCGGTCAATTTCACGCGGAAGTAGGTCGGCGTTCGATGTTAAAAAAAATCTTGCTCAACAACCGCCTTGTGCCGGTTCCTGTGCCGGTACGGACCCTGTCTCAAGCTTTGGCCTGGGTCGAGGCCAATTTGGTTCCGGGCGGCAGTTTGGTTACCCGGGTGGTGCTGGATCGCGACGTGATCGATTATGATAACGCAGCACTTGCGCCAAAGAAGGGCCAGATTGAGTTGACTGAGAAGTCCCGGCTCGAGATTCAGATGGACTCACCCGCTACTCTGGCTACGCAGACCCTCGATACCGTTCACTCCCTGTGCTCTGCCATCCTCGGCACGCTGAAGGGTATTGCCGTTCATGCCTGGCAATCGAAGGCATCGGAAAAAATTCCAGATTTGTATTCGTTACATAATGACATAACGCTGATTGTCGATTTGATCGGACACGCCCAAGGCCTGTTGCAGTCAGCCACGGCGGCGAAATTGGTGGACCCGGCGCCAGTGGCCGGCATCGGGCGATTGCTTGAACAAAGCCTCAGCAGTTTCAGTATGGCCCGCAGCCAGTCAGACTGGAAAGCGTGTGCCAAGGTCATGTTGAACAGGTTTGAGCCTCTCTTGAAGGATTTGCTGATGGAATCAGAGACCCTTCAGATCAGAGTCCTTGGCATCCAACCCCAGCTCTCCCTACCGATTTGTTCGGGCGGATATGGTACGATGGGCGACGTCACGCCCATAAAGCGTGCTGATCCTTATCGTTGACCGGGAGTGGATTCGTGCAAGTCAAAACGGCCCTTTGGCCGGCGGCCGCCCTATTGTGCATCACAACGTCGCTGACCTCGGTCGGAGCCGTCCTTCCCGAGCATTATCCGCCTCAGCAAGATGCGCGACTTGGACCCCAGGTCGATCCGGATTTGAAGCGTTGGTTTGCCGAGCATGTCGATCAATTGCCAATCGCCGTACTTGAAGATCAAAAGTACCAGAAGCTGCTCCACGGTTCTGATCGTTTTACCAGGGTATATATTGAGTCCTTGCGCGGTATGCCGTTACTGCGCGGTGACAAATTGAAAGAATTGACTGAGGCCTTGAACTCAGAAATCAGCCTTGCAAAGAAAGAGTCTCGTTCGCCCCATCCGTTGACGCCTTACATGATGCAAGCAATCTTAAGTCGTGGTGGCTTGGCTGATGTTGAGGCGGCAGACATCGAGGAATCGATGCTGAAAGTCGCTCCGCGTAGTTGCCCGGCGCGCAAGGTTTTTCTCAAGTCAATTTCAAAGGATCGTCTTGAACGGATTCCCGACGATGCCCTTGTTGAATTGTTTGGTTCTATCAAGGATTACCGGTCGCAGCCATTCCGCAAGCAATCGTACGATATCTTTTTTTCAAATCTTTCGGTGAACCGCCGATCCCTTCTTAAAACACCAGTGACCTCAATCGTCCCCGATATTGAAGGACTGGTTGGCAAGCATTCCTGGATCGCAGGTCTTCTCGATGGAGTCGCTGGCGGAAAATCCCTGAAGCCTCTTTCGAGATCAAGAGAAGAGAGCAAGTCTGGAAATTGCAAGGACGCAGAAAAATTCTTGATTGAAGGCTTGGACGTTGAGGGTGGGCTCTTTGGTGGCAAAAAATCTGGGGCGATGCTCGATGACATGATTTTGACCGGCAACATGGTAGGCCGCTGCCTGCGCCGGAGAGGCGTTGGTCAGGCTCTTTCCTTTTGGACGGGGGTCATGCCAAGGTTTGAGAATGTTTTCGGTTTTCCCGGCAAAGCTGCTGTCTTGAACCGGATGGCATCATTGCTCTGGAACGCGGATCAGATCGAAGGCGCCAAGGTGTTTGCTCGCCAAATGCTCGTTGAGGCAAAGGCGGCCAAGGCAGATGACATCATATTGCGGGCAGAGTTTCTTCTTGCGCGAATTCTGGACGATAACAAGGAACGCAAGGAGGCAAAAGAACTCTTCGCTGATTTCGTCGCCCGCAATCCAGGCGACGAGAACTTTGAAGTTGCATTAACCAATCTTGTTCTAAGTCAGTTTGAGGATCGCGAATATACACCTGCACTTGAATCCCTTGGTGCAGCTATTGCTTACCAAGACAAACAGGCGCCGGAAAAAAGATCTTCTGCGATTAGTAGCTTTGCATTGTTCTGGCAGGGAAGGGTACACGCTGCGACCAAACGCCAGGACCTGGCGATAAACTCGTGGCGTCGTCTTGCCACGGAATATTACTCGACGTATTACGGAGTATTGGGGCATGTCCTCTATGAGAAGGCCACGGGCAAGAAAATTGTTCTGGAGCCATCCAGAGTTCCTCGTTTCTCCCCGGATTTTTTAACTGCACCATATTCCGGCGATGACCAGTCCGGCATGGCCCGTGTTTCGGCCTTGTTCCGATTGGGCATGCCTGCAGACGCCACATGTGAGTTGCGTGAGGTGACTCAGGACACATCTGACAGAGATCAGGTCGCTGCCCGTTCACTGGCTCTATATGCCGGAAAGGAATGGTTGGATGCGATTCGTTTAATGGACTCGTTGCCTCGAGCGTATCGCAACTCACTGCCCCTCGGGTTTGAACGGATCTTCTTTCCGCGGGAGCATGAAAATCTTGTTTTTGACTATGCAAAGAGATTAGGCTTGGATCCCGATTTCATTTTTGCCCTGATCCGCCAGGAGAGCGTTTTCAATCCGAAGGCCCAATCACCAGTTGGCGCATCCGGGCTGATGCAATTGATGCCGGCGACCGCCCGTGTTGAATTTTCAAAGCTGTCCAAAGGCTATATTGGCAGCGAAAAACGAGCGAAATTCAGCCGTGCCATGCAAGACCGGTCAAACCTGTTGGACCCCGAGCTTAACGTTGCCCTCGGAATCCATCATGTTTTTCGATTGCTCTCGATATACAAAAGCCCGGTTTTCATGTTGGCCGCGTACAACGCGAGTCCCACGGCAGCCGAAAAATGGTCACGTCAGATTTCATTTGATGATCCGTTGATCGGAGTCGAACGGATTCCTTATCAGGAAACGCGAAGTTACGTGAAACTGATCATGCGTAATTATTTCTATTACAAGCGGTGGTATGTTGGGGGGCAGCCGCAAATGCCCCATCTGGAATACCTGCTCAGCAAGGTCGAAAAAAAATAAACTTCGGAAACGCTCACGCCAAAAGTTGTGCTCCAGGCTGTCTGTCCGGATGGGCAGCTTTGCATTCCGGCAGAGCAAGGCCCCTCTCGCCAATGCCGTGAAGTAACGGCCATTGACGAGAATCAACGTTAAAGCGCAAGGCATTGTAGATCTGGGGTATCAAACATAGATCTGCCATCGTGATCGAATCGCCAAAACTGAATTTCCCTGGTTTCCCATGCTGCAGCAGCTTTTCATATCCGGCCAATCCCGCGCTGATCCAATGGTGTGCCCATTTTGCTTGTTCAGCCTTGTCCTGGCTGTGCATGCGCATGACGGAAAGGTTCTGGATGGGTTGCGTGTTGCATGCGATCTGAAGCATCAATTGCCTTACATATAGGCGATCCAGAGGATCTTTTGGCAACAGTGCCGGAGTGGGGTTGGTTTCTTCCAGCCATTCCAAAATCGCCAATGACTCTCCAAAGCACCTTCCGGCGATTTCAATGGCGGGGACAAAACCAACAGGGTTGACCTTCAAGTAGTCCGGGGATTTTTGAGCATCGGCCAACAGGTTGACGGGGACGTCATGATAAGAAATGCCTTTGATTTTCATGGCCCAACGAACACGCCACGAACTCGATGAACGCCAATAGTGATAGAGCGTCATGGATTTATTCGCATCATTGGTTTGTGTCATCCCATGCTCCCATCAGTCCAGTTGGACATTTAATTCAGAACCGATACCAGCGTGCGTCAGTGTGTTCAGGGTGCGCCACGCCATCAATTCGACGCCGCAAGCAGCAGCCTCACGTAAAGCCTTCGCATATTTTGGATCAATTTCGTGAGCCGCTCGAAATATTTCGCCATCCGGACGGTTCACAAGAAAAAACATGACACATCGCACGCCTTCTGAGGCTAGCCGCGAGAGCTCATGGAGATGCTTGAGGCCCCGTGAAGTGACCGCGTCAGGAAATGCGATTGCGTGTTCCAACTTCATGGTGGCATTTTTGACTTCGATGACACAGATGTCTTTGCCGCTGCCATCCCGGTCCAGCCCAATATCGCAGCGTGATTCGCTGCTAATCGGAACTTCGCGCTTTAGACTGGAATAGCCTTTGAGGGATGGAATTTGTCCGGATGAAATCGCCTCGGCCACGATTGCGTTGGGCCGGGCCGTGTTGACCCCGATAAGACCACCGTCAGGGGATTCAGTCAGCTCCCATGTGAAGTGAAGTTTCCTCTTTGGGTCGGGATTCCATGATAGATAGACAATGCTGCCCGGATCTCCGCAGGTCTTCATGGTGCCAGTATTTGCGCAGTGGGCTACGACAACCGGGGGTTCTGCATCGATGGCGGAATTTGGCACGCCAGGATGACTGTCGATCAATTCAACATCCGCAAAAAAGCGCTTGTACCTGCGGATGAGTCGCCCCTTAATCAAGGGACTTGAAAAACTTGGCATCGTCCCGCTCCAATTCAAGCAGCTTCATCACCGGCAATAGCTTAAATCCGTATTTTGCAAGTTTGGCCTCGTAAACCTGATGGCGTTCCCGAAGCTGGCGCATTGTATGTTCGTAGGCAAGTTTGACCAATTTGGTCCGGATCCGGTAACGCATTGGGGAACCCGACATCAGTTCAGCGCATTCTTCGTCAGGCTGAAACACGATAAAATCTACATCCGGATAGCGCTCGGTCAGATGCATCAGCGTGACATGAAAGCGGGTCGATACCAATGCTTTGATTGCCTGGATGGTCGAGTAGATTCCTCCCAATTTATCTACGGATCCTGGCACAAGGGTTCCATATGGCTTCAGGGGATCCACGATAAAAACGAGTTTGCAGCCCCGTTCAATCAATAATTCGACGTTGCATGATTTGGTTATCTGGCCGTCGACAAACCAGCGATTTTTTAGTTTTGTCGGCATGAAGAATGGCGGAAGGGCGCACGATGCCCTTAGCGCGTCTGAGATACTGACATCATCCCACGGTGGTTTTCCGAAGGTGACATGCTCAAACGAGTCTTGGTCCGTTGCACCGATGTAGAGTTCAAGATTTTCGTTCGCAAGGAAAGAGTCCTTGAAGTCAAAAGCCTCAATGGCAGCCTTGAAATATTTTTTTAAAGCCTCGCCCTTGAAAAATCCGGTAGGGAACGCGCGGAATATCTTGTTTACCCACTTTTGCGGATCAAGTCCTGACCAGGACAGTGATTCAAAACCGATCCTCTTTGCGATGTCCACGCCCGCGACGTCAAACAAGATTTTGCTGCTCAATGGCGGCAGCTTGTCGGATTTTCCATACAGTGCCTTGATGACTTCCGCGATGGGAACGCCGCCTGCGGTCATGGCTGCCATGATGGAGCCACTGCTGACTCCAGAATAGACGCCAGCGTCACACAGTTCGCGACCGTTTTTGCCATCCAGCGCACGCTCTAAAGCATAGACGCAACCAATCTGAAACAAAAAGCCTTCTAATCCGCCGCCGCTAAAGGCGATTCCGGTCCGTGGTTTTTCGTTTAATTTAGCTTTGCCTTGAATGTCAGTACGACGCGATTCAATGACGCGAAATATCCAGCGCAGGAGTTGGGCTGTGGCGGGAGGATCAATGATGACATCACGCACCTGGACGCGGCCTAATTCCAGGCTTCGCGCCACATCGGACTTGTTGTTGCTGCGGAGGATGGCCACAACCCGGCTCATGGGAAAAAGGAAGTCCGGACCCCACAGTTCTGCGAACATCGCCACATCATCCCTGATTTTTCCGATGGCAGCTCGAGCTTCGATCGCTGGCTCATCGCCGACGGGGCGTTCATCGTAGATCAAGAGGTCGACTGGAAAGTGCCTGAGGTGTGGTGTTACGCCGTCAAGGTCTGTGAGCAACGTAACTTCCAGCAGGCGCCCTTGCAGCATCGGATGGTCGATTTCCCAAGTCGGTGCCCGGGAAAAAGCCGACTCGACCTGCGTCGCATCCAGCCGGCTTAGGGACTTCTTGACGGCTTCAACCTGGGGAGCCGTTCCGACATACAGCAGGAAATATTTCACTGGTTTTTCCCTGTGCCCCCGGAATTTTTCGAAAATTCGCTCATCCGACCCAGCAAGGTGTCGGCTGGTGTGTAGCCCATAACAGCGTCTTTTCCAGCCAGGTCTCCAGAGGACGGGATCATGGTCAGCGTCGGCAGGCTTTGCAGATTGTATTTATCTTGCAAGGCATCGTTGGCATCAGATCCCTCGGTCAAATCCAGTTTCAGGAGTATCCAATTTTTATTCAACTCCGCGATCACGCGCGGATCCTCAAAAGTTGTGACGTCCATTTTTTTGCATGCATCGCACCATTCGGCCCAGGCGTCGATCAGGATAGGCTTATTTGCGGCCTTGGCTGCGGCGTAGGCCGCGGCTTCATCTTTCATCCAAGGAAGGGATTCTGGCATTGTCGTACCGTTTTCAGCGTTGTAGTCGGCTCTGCTCGACGGGGAAAAATAAAGTTGGCTGCTGGAAAATATTCCGACGGCCAGAACCAAGGCTGGTGCCAAACTCATCGCCTTGCTGTTGTGCAGGAACGGAACTGCGATCCAAACGAGAAGCATTGCCAACCCGAGCGGTGCGAATATTCCCGACAGTATGCTGAAGTGGGGTTTCAGTTGTTGTAGCAATCCGTAAGCGGGAACACGAAGGTAGTAAAGGGCAAGGGCAAACATGATGGATGCAAAGACGAGTTTCGTTGCGATTTGCACCCGGTAGTTGACTTTGATTTTGCTGACCTTCGCTGCGGCTCCACCAAGAAAGACATAGGGGAGTGAAAATCCCAGGCTGTAAGTTGCAATCAGTGCAACGGACTCAGCAAAAGAAGCTGATTTGGCACTATACGCCAACAAGGCGGCCAGAATGGGGCCGGTGCAAGGGGACGCGACGAGGCCGGCACCCGCGCCCATCAGAAAAACGTTGAGGATCGATGGTTTTCCAGATCCGAACTTCATGCCGAGGTTTTGTAGTGAGGAAAAATTGCCGTACCCGAGCATGGTCAGGCCAAGCAAAGCCATCACGGCGGCAAAAAATAGATTGAACTTTGAGTTGGCAAGGATGCTGCCGAACAGGCCGCCGCTCAGTCCGGCCGCGACGCCGGCAATGGTGTACGTCACCAAAATTCCAGCAGCATAGAGGCTCGCATTGCGCAAACCGTGGCCTCCACGCCCACTCAGAACCCGAATCGTTATCGGAATCATCGGGGCAACACATGGAGTGAGGTTGGTCAGGAGCCCGCCAATAAAGACGACTAGTAACAGCGCCCAAATGGACAGCGTCCCGGATTCGAGTTTACGGGCCAATCCGGATTCAAAATCCACTTGCTCTTTTGGTGCTCCAGCTTTGCCCTGAGTTGAGGCTGCGGCCGTAAGAGCCGGGACGTCGCCCGCTGGTTGAATATCAAGTCGTGCATCGACCAATGCGACGCTAAGTTTCTCGGTGAAGGGAAACAGGCAAACGCCTTCGGCGCAGGCGGTGTAAGTCACCGAAACCGGGATGTTACTCCCCAAAGTGGCAACGGGGCCTGAGAACCGGATGATGAATTCTCCGCCGTCGATGAGTTGGGTTGGTTGCCCTGAAATCGGGTCGGGCTTGAGTGTGCCCGCCGGTGCGGATTTTGCGCTTTCGCTGAAGCCAAAGGGGGGCGCGAATTTAATTCGATCCTCGTACAGGGCGAAGCCTCTGTCTGTGGATAGGCGCAAAGAGACTTCAACTGTGTTTCCGTCAACGGTCGTGGCGCCGGCCGAAGTCCAATGGACCACTTCGTGGGGGGCTACGGTTAAAGCGGCTGGACCGGATGCAATTGCAGGGGTCCCAATAAGGGTATAAAGGGGGATCAAGCTCGAGAGGGCGATCAGCAGGGATTTCATCCGATCCATTCTCCAAAGAAAATAGCGAGTTGGAGAGACCCTAGCAGATTCCGCGAACTGCCGTCACGAAGTAATGAACGTGCTTGACGCAGGGATGTCTTTCGCATAAATACCCGGTTCCATTTATGAACGTACCGGAAGTTTAACCATGACCGATTTGACCAAACACGAAGTGAAGTGCCGCCTGAAGAAGGGCGACGAAGTTGTAGTCCTTTCGGGGCGTTGCGCCGGCCAAAAGGGCAAAATTGACCGCATCGACCGGAAACACGACAAGGTTTTCGTTGCGGGCGTCAACTTAGTGAAGCGCCACACCAAGCCGTCTGTATCAGACCAAGAAGGCGGGATCGTGGACAAGGCTTCTCCGCTGCATGTCAGCAAGGTTGCCTTGGTTGACCCAAAGACCAAAAAAGCCACGCGCATCGGTTACAAAATTGAAGACGGCAAGAAGGTCCGTTTTGCCAAAGCATCTGGCACCATCCTCGCGTAAGTTTTAGCTCTGTCGGACTCCGGCAGATACAAAGCCAGCGATTCCTTGATTGGGATCGCTGGCTTTTTTTATCTTTTCGTTGTCTGGGGCTGGGAAGCCTCATTGCCCCTCAAGATCAACACAGAATGGGGCCCGTTGATCGCCTGCGGATAACTCACACTTCCTAGCATCGCCCGGCCAAAGAAACCGTGTCCGTGCGCGCCAAGGATCAGCAGATCGGCATTGTGCTCACGCATGGTGTTGGCAATGGCCTTGTGCACCGGCTCATGGGTCACAATCGAATCGGTGACCACTGGGCCCAGATCTGCGATTTTTCGCATCAGCGATTCATTTTTTTCAATCAATTGCTGTTCAACCCAGGGTCTGATGTTGACCGCCATATCGGGCATTAGCTGCCCGAGGGTGCTGGCCAGCCTGTGTGGAAAGGCTGACAAGATCGTAAGGCTGCCTATCCCTGCGGGGTGCCAGCTAATAAATCGTTGAATGCATTCGTTCATGTATGGGGAATGATCTGTTGCCAGCACACAACTTACTGGCTTGTCTTCATGTGAATGCTTGGCCAGTAGAATGCTTTGCTTCGCATGGACGACGACGCTTCTTGCCACGCTTCCCGCAAGAAGTCCCTCGACCGGACCGTGTTTTTCCCAGCCGAGCGCAATCAAATCAGCCTTGACCGAGTCGGAGTAGGTGCAAATGGCAGAGCCAGGAAATCCTCCCAAGACTTCCCTGCGGAGCGCTCGCATTCCCAGGTTTTCCAGTCGAGCTGCGGCGTCGCGCAATTCAGTTTCAGCCCCTTCTTGCTCCATGGCTTCAATCCGCGCCGCGACATCGCCTGATCCGGGAGGCAGGCCAAAATATTCCGGGCCAGTCAGCCGGTCGATTGCATGGACTGCGTGGATTTCCGATTTCGGAAATCGAAGAGCAGCCAAGAGTTGCATGGCATGCACATGATTTTCTGGCGAGCTGACCCCAAGGACAATGCGCATGATGATCTCCTTCTGGCCGTCTGGGCCCGATAAGCCAGAAAGCAAGAAGTGTGAAAAAGGGCTCGAGGCTATTGCCTGCTGAGATCGCGCGCGGGCGAGGTGAGTGATTCAAGGAAGGCCTTGAGGGCGGCTTTTTCTTCAGCAGACAAATCAAGTGGACGCAGGCTTTCTTCGCGATGTCCGATGACGGGCTCGGCCTTCAGCTGGTCATAATGCTGCAGAACTTCGTCTATGGTCGCAGCGCGGCCATCGTGAAAATACGGCGCGGTCATGGCGACATTGCGCAGGGGCGGTGTTTTAAAGGCTCCGACACTTTCAAAACTTTCCAGATCAAGAAATTCCTGCTCGCGGCAGGACTCGGATTGTCTTGTGGCATTGAGGTCGCCGGCGTTCTGCCAGACGCGACTTTGGCAGTTGAACTCGGATTGACCGACATCAAACTGACCCTTGGCCCGCCCGGCGACGTCCTCCACCCATGACTGGATTGGCAAATCCCTCTGGCGCGGGGTATCTCCCAGCCCGATATTATGAAATTGTTGGTCTGAAAGCAGGGCGCCCCGATGGCACAGGCTGCAGTTGCCCCTGCCTGTAAAAATCCGCAGGCCTGCCAAGGCCATGCCGCTGAAGTCGCTTTCGTTGGTCAGGGATTGGAGCGAGCTTTTGGGATTTTCGGCGACCCTTTTTAGGTACCCGTCGAACGCCGATTGATTAGCGATCTGTAGTCGCTCCCATGTTGCCAAGGCAGTTCCAACATTGGCGGCGACTTCAGTCGCCCTGACATCTGAGTCTACTTGCTGGCCTCGAAACAAAAATTCTGCAATCAGGGACGAAGGTTGCAGGCCTTTGTCGCTTGCAAGCTTAAGAACGCCAGTCAGTCGCTGATAAGGCCCAATGGAAGCCAGAGTATAAGCCGCAAGTTTCTTCGGACTCGCATTCGTTGGCCCGGTCTCGACTCCCGCCTGTGTCGGATGAATCTTTTTCAGATTTCCAAACAATTGAGCGTATTCATCCCGATAATGCAGCTCAATGAGTGCCGCAAGGGAACTTCTGGTAAGGCCGTGTTCGCTTTGGGTTTCGAGAGGACCGACCGCCTGTGCGGCCAAGGAATCGGCGCGCCCATCCCAAAAAAACCAGTGCGCCATGCCGCTATTCAGAATCGTGGGGGTATTCCGGTTTGTGGTTCCCGTGCCTCGTGCGGTCGGGAGGCTATCGGTAAAAAATTTATCCGACTGGTGACAGGTTGCGCAGGCGACCTTGCCGTTCGACGACAGTCGCGTGTCAAAAAATAATTTTTTTCCAAAGGACGCGAGCCGCTCTTCTCTGGATCCGGGTATGGGTGCAACGGGGTCGGTTAGAACCATCGATAAAAGAGCCGCCCTGAGTTCGCTGTCTCCCAACGCTTTCCGCGTGGATGGCTTGGGATCAAGGACTCCCTGGCGAGTGATGAAAAAAGCAGCAACGACTCCCGAAGCGAGAATGAGTCGCAACATCGCGCCAGTCAGAGGCTTATTCCTAGACCTCTCCTTGGACTTTTTCTTGCGAAAAGGCTTCAGGGAGTTTATCTCTTTCATGGTACTCTTGTCAGGCGTTTCCACGGCTTAGCTGAATTTCCTTTTGTCGTTTCATGCGGAGACTTCAGTCGTTGAGAAAGCTTCTAACACTTTTAATGTTCCTAGTTGCGTCTAGCGCGATCGGGTTCGCTGCGCAAGTGCTCCCGAGCCATCCAGTGGCGGGCACTCCTGTTTTTTTGACCTATACGATCAAGGGCGCTGATTCCTTCAATCCAGACCGGGTCCAGGAACTGTCCGTGAAATTGATCGACAAGGATGGCAAAGCCGCTCCCTTAGAATTCGAACTCAATGGGTTCGAGGCCCTCATGCCGGAACACAATCATGGCATGCTAACCAAAGCAGTCATTCAAAAAAAATCAGGTGCTGAGTTTACCGTTGGTGGGGTGAAATTACACATGCCCGGCAAGTGGGTCCTTGAGTTCAAGGTTTTAGACAAGGCACCAAAAGTTTCGGGCGCGGTTCAAGTCATCGTTCCAGTCAAGGTTCCAGTCGAGATTAAATGAGTGACGAGCGTTCAAGCAACCGTTTCAGGGAAGTGAACATGAGAAGAAAAACCGGAATCGCACCTTCGCCGTTGATGAGCCTGCTGTTCATGATGCGCATGTGGGGCATTGGTGCCGCTTCGTGGCTTGCATCAGGCGCAGCTTGGGCTCAAAAGTCTTTCGACAACATGCCGTACAAGTTGGATGGTGGTTTTGACAATCCCATGACAACGATCTCAGGCATCACCGAGTTGTCACGCGATATCAACCACCTTTACTTGACCACGACCATCATTGTGGTTGGCGTCTTTTTTGCTGTCGCAATTCCGTTGATTTACACCCTATATCGCTTCCGGGCAAAAGAGGGTGATGATACCCCACCCAAGCAGTTTCATGGCAACGCCATCCTCGAATTCATGTGGACGGTAATCCCAGTTGTTTTGTTGATTTTCATTGCGATTCCAACATGGAAAACGATTTTTAAACACGATGGTTTGGCTGCGCGTCCCGATGCGGTCAAGGTCCACGTGATCGGCCATCAGTGGTGGTGGGAATTTCAGTACCCGGATTACGGAATCAAGACGGCCTTTGAACTTCATTTACCGGAAAACACGCCAGTCGATCTTTCGATCACATCTGCGGACGTGTCACATGCATTCTGGATTCCAAAATTCGGCGGTAAAACTTCTGCCATCAACGGAAACATCAACCGTCTGTCCTGGGTGACCCCTCTTGCGAACATGCCGGAAGTGGCTGGTGGCGATTACTATCAGGGCCAGTGTGCAGAACTCTGCGGGTCTTCCCATGCTCTGATGCGTCACGTCGGGGTCGTCCACACAAAAGAAGGTTTCGAGCGGTGGGTCAAGGCCCACAATCAGGCGCCAAAGGTTGAAACCGCTTCCCAGCGTGAGGGTGAGCAGCTTTTCGGTCGCTGTATTGCGTGCCATGCCATTGAAGGCACGCCGAGCGCTGCGATCCCCGGAGACAAGATCGGTCCAAACCTTTCGAGCTTTGGATCGCGCTCTCACCTTGCAGCCGGTATTCGCAAGAACAACGAAGAAAATTTGGCGATCTGGTTGCGTAACCCGGCTGACTTGAAGCCTGGCGCGCTGATGCCGAACCTTGGTTTGACGGAACCAGAAATCAAGTCCCTGACGTCATACTTGCGCCAATCGACTTACAAGAATTACTAAGCTTCGCGAAGGAAGATGAATCATGTCAGCAAGCACACATAGCGCGGGCTATTCAAAAACCGGAATCTGGAGCTGGATCACCACCGTGGATCACAAACGGATCGGCATCCTTTATGCTGTTTCTGCCTTGCTGTTCATGGTCATCGCGGGAATCGACGCCCTCCTGATGCGGACCCAGTTGGC
>CAMBEK010000013.1 GCA_945865565.1 Pseudobacteriovorax antillogorgiicola
TTATCGGCGAGCAGGATGTGACGATTGAGGTATGGCCATTAAGTCCTTTGATTCCGGTACTTTGTCCAACTTCATTTTTTGACGTGATTGGCCAATGGCGCAATATAGCGGCTACCACTTCGCCAAGTCGGCTTCCGTGCTGTCACCCATGACTACTTTGCCGCCCGGGAAATACTCGGACCATCGGCGATCAACCGTTTTCGAGGTTTTTTCATCGCAAAAAAGTTCATCCGGGTACCAAGGCTTCATCCGGGCATCCAACAGGACTGGCCCCTCATACTCTACGCGATTGCGTCCCAGACTGGTCTTGGCCGCGTATAAATCAGTTTGTGGATTAAATCGGGTGAACGCCGTCCAGATAAAGCTGGGTTCGTTCCGAGTCGCGCGCGCCGCATTGTCCACGGCAACAATCAACGGCCAGCCTTTAAACTCTGGTAACGCAGATATTGCGGCTCCGATATCCGGGGCATTTTTATAATCAGGCACCTCAACCACCAGGCACCCGGGACAAAAGACACGGACATCACGAATGCGGTTGTCGGATACTGTGCCGTGCCACTCACCAGGCAATTTCCGGATTGCGTCGCCCAGCCCAAGGATTACGCCCTTGCTGCCCTTGTTCAATTCTGGCCCGGCGTAATCCAGCGTATCCATCGATGTTTCAGAGAAAATCAAAAGATCCCTTCGCCAGTCGACACGCTCAAGGACATGGACGAGGACTTTTGAAAAATCCCGCAGCGGAATTGGCTTGTCGATGGCAAACAGGAATTTAGTCAAAGCCAACTGGCCTTCACCAAGAATACGGAAAACGGATGAAAGAGATTCGCGACCATAGCGCTCACGGATAACCGCAGCAGCCAGGGCATGATAACCGCCCTCGCCATAACTCCACAGGTCACGCACCGCCGGCATCACAACCGGAAACAGCGGAGACAGCAATTCCGTCAAATAATCGCCCAAGTAAAAATCTTCCTGGCGCGGTTTGCCGACCACGGTACACGGAAAAATCGCACCCTCGCGGTGATAAATCGCCTTCGAACGAAACACAGGAAAATCATGGACCAGCGAATAGTAGCCGTAATGATCTCCGAATGGCCCCTCGGGGCGCCGCACGCCAGGAGGAACGTATCCCGCCAAACAAAACTCCGCCTCGGCGATGGCCGGCAGGTCTGGTTGCACTGGAACCTTGCAACGCTTTAGCCTTGAATTTTGCAGCAGAGACGCCAGCAGCAATTCTGGAACATTTTCCGGAAGTGGGGCAATGGCAGAAAGCATCATCGCCGGCGGTCCGCCCAGGTAAATATTAACGGGCAATGCTTTGCCGGCACACTCGGCTTCGTGCAAATGAAATCCGGCGCCTTTGCCGATCTGAAAATGCATCCCGGCCTCGCCCGGTTCAAAAATTTGAACGCGGTACATTCCCAGGTTCTCGGGCTTACCACCCGGTTTTTCAGCCCCAACTGGAACCCGCGTGTGAACCAGAGGCAAAGTTAAAAAAGGACCGCCGTCCTTCTCCCAACTTGTCGTCGCCGGAAGTTGGGTTAAATCCGCTCCTGGAATTTGATGCGCCAGGACAGGAGCCCGGCTCGTGTTCTTGAAACCTATTTTTGCAGCACGCAGGCCAAGGTCACGCAGTCCCCAAAGTTTACGAATGGATGGAGGCAACAGTTCTTCTGGGAGGGCCGCAATCCGGCGCACGAAATCTTTTGCCTCTTCGCCAAAGGCAAGATCGACGCGATCGCGCGTGCCGAACATATTGCAGACCAGAGGAAATTTTTTTCCTTTGACGTTTTTGAAGAGCAACGCAGGCCCACCCGCAGCAATCACGCGCCGGTGGATTTCAGAAATTTCGAGCTTGGGGTCGACTTCCGCGTCAATTTCTACCAGATCACCCCGGACACGAAGGGCATCCAAAAAAGAACGCAGGTTGGTGAAGTGAGAGGCTGCAGTCATAAAGTACCCGGATCAATGATGGCGTTTCATGGGCGCGACAAACTTCGTCGAAGAAGGTAATAAACCAAGCCGTTCCTATCGCCAACCGCAACCGGTCAATCAAACTGTCAATGGATTCGACAGAGGCAATGCAATTACGGCAGATCGCCCGTTATCATGGCCCGAGAACCACACCCACCAGGGTCGTTGGCGATGCGCCAAAAAACCAAATAAACCACCGTAAATATTAGATTAAACACAAAATCAAACTCCCCCTTCTAACCTTGTCTGGCACCCCATCAGGCCGTTGGCCCGAGGCTTGCTCAATGTCCAAGTGGGCGGGAGAAGTCCCGCCCGATGCTCTAACCTTCAGCTACCCCTGGGACAAGGTCCCCGGAAAAGGAGTTTCTGATCGTGGGCGTTTCCAAAAGAGTTGATGTTGAGTTGAAAAAGCGGTGGTTCAAGCAGAAAGCAGGAGATTCCATGGCGACCAGAAAGAAATCAGCAACAAAATCCCGAAAGATGGTTCTAACCGCAGTGATTGGATCACTGGCTGCCTTGGGTATTGGCGGCGCCGGTTACGTGACTTGGAGTGCAATGAAGGGCAGCGAGGTAGCCCAGGCTGCCGAAGTCACCCGCACTGATCAAAAAACAAGCACAAATACCCATATGGCACGCAGCTCTAGCGTTTCAGGGCAGTCAAAATCAGTAAAGAGCCGCCGGGTTAAAGCGGGCACCTCGTGCAAAATCACGAAATCCAAAAAGCAAAACCATTCAAAGCACACCGCTTCGAAGCACAAACGCAAAAAGTTGCGCCACGCCCACTGAAGCCAGTCGTTGTCAAAGCAGCCCGTTTCCGCGACAATAATGTTTGTGGAAACGGGCTTTTACATTTTTAAATCGCCTCTGCGCCTTGCCGTGGGTTCGATAAGCCACGTCCTGATGTCAATTTTGATGCTGATGTCACCTCTGGCACTGGCCCAAGACGGGCCGCCCCCAGAGCCACCAGCCGAACCGGCGCCAACGCCTGAACAACCCGAACCCGAATACCAACCACCAGCACCTGGTGACTTCCCGGCATCGCGTTCAGCACCCTCAAAGTCGCTGCCGGGCAAAGGCAACGGATCGGGGGGCGAATCAGGGGCAGCGCAAGGCACAGTCGATGAAACAGATGACAGCATCATCCGGGTGCCACACCCACAACCAGCAAAATTACGCCCAATAACTGCCGCAGAACGAAAAAATGCCTGCGCCAGATTCGACGGAAAATACATCAGCTACTACAGCGAAATTTATCACGTGGAAAAATGCAAAAGGCGCCTTGTTCAGGACCCATCCACTTTGACGCAAATCATGCGTGGCTCATTCCAGGTCACGGAAGTTGAGTCCGATATCATCGCTGCGCTCTCTGCCGGTGAATTGATCGCAGATCAAGGCGCGAAAAAAAGGCGTGGCTGCAAACAACTTGAGGGTAAATTCGTAACCTTTTCCTACGTCGACATTTATTTCATCCAGAAGTGCAAAAAGAGGGCTTTCCCCGACTGGGAAACATTTATTGCATGGCAAAAAAAAATGGGGCGTAAGTCCGGAATTGGTGCAGAGGTCATCCCACTTTCCGAGGCTGAATTCGATCTGCTTCAAATCGGCCCCGAAATTCCATCTGCCGTCGATTTAGAGTTTATCCGGCAGTATGACCGCAGCAAGGTGGTCGATATCATTCCAATCGATGAGGCCTGTCGCGGCCTGGAGGGTAAAACGGTCTCGTTTTATTCCAAACTCTACAAAATTGAGAAATGTCGTAAAAGAGAGCTCGATCCTGAGCTTGCGACACTTAAAAACCCGTCACTGAATCCCAAGGTACTCACCGCAGAGCAATGGAATTCCCTGCCGGACGGCAAGCCGATAAAAACTGAAAGCGAAGGGCAGAAACGCAAAGCGGTTCAATACAAACCACTACCCCACGGGGGATGAGATCACGTCTTTAATCCGCCGGTTCATGATCTGACGAGACAGCCAAAACACTTCCGATAAATGATTGACCAAGTCGCGAGCAACGCCGGCACGCGCAACCTCTGCGCGTACAAGCCTCAACGGCGCGAGCAACTCCAGGGCAAACCAGTTCTGCTCAACCTCACGGACGAGCTGATGTAAATGGGATGGTAAACTGGTGCGCCCCTGAGGACGGTACCCGGCTGGTTGCGCGAGCAAGACCGATCCTGCCTGCCTGGCCATTTCAAACCGGTAATGTGGACGCGATTCTCGCCCGGCGGGGATATTTTTGAATTCAATCCCCGAAAAAGCCCTCACAATTTCCGGCAAAAAAACCGGTACCTCTGAACACCCTATTTTTTCATGAACCCCAGCAACGATTTTTTCAATGGCTGTCCGGTCGATCAAACAACCTGATCTGATTGCACCCTCGCGCTCCCGGCTCCATTGACCGGCATGAACGCGGCGCATTTCAGTGAAGGTGTGTTCCAATACCACCGGATCGATCACGAAAGCACCATAGCCTCTCGCCTCACACACAGCCTCAACATCGTCCAACAAACCCGTGGCTACAGCGGCCACAAGCGCATCGTCGCATTGCAATTGCAATGCAATCGACTGCAGAGCGTAAATCGAATGAATCTGCTTCTTGCCATTTTTCCAATGACTGCAATCGGCTGGATCGAGATCTAGTAAACCACCGACATCCTGATCCATGACGCGGGCACTTCCACGACGAATTCCGAGGACCGCCCGGCAAAATTGGAACAAGGCAGCCGATTCAGGAAACCTCTGAGTCGATACCGGATCGGTCATTTCAGCCTCTGAAAAAGCAAGATGTAGACTAAATGATCATTCTTCTCGGGAACTTATCACTGCCACTTAATATCCGTCAACGGACTGCAAAAAATCATGTTTTTTGCCGATAAGTCTGAGGGATTGACATACTATGTTTCAGACCCAATGTTGAAAGGTCAGGAATTTTCGTTTGGAGACGGTTTCATGAGCCAAAACCTGCCTATCATAAAAGATACCGGGCGCAGCGATGACCAGGGATCTGGCACCTCTGTGATCACGGAACGCAAGGTTCAGACGCGCGCACCAAATCTGTACCGGGTCCTCCTGCACAACGACGACTACACCCCGATGGAGTTTGTCGTGATGGTCCTTGAAACATTTTTTAACAAGGAACGGGCGGTCGCGACCGAAATTATGATCAGCGTGCACTCCAAGGGTGTCGGTGTTTGTGGTGTTTATCCATACGAGATTGCTGAAACCAAGGTCGCGCTGGTCATGGAATGCGCGCGAGAGAACGAACATCCTCTCCAATGCACCATGGAGCGAGTCTGAGCGGAAGGGTTCACTGGACAGGTTTTGAAGTTACGGCGTGACGTTTGCATTGAGAACGAAGTCTGGCAACAGAGGACTGGACAGGAGGGCTTATGATCAGCCACGAACTCGAAGTCAGCCTGAACCTTGCAGTAAGCGAGGCGGCACGACGCGGTCACGAATACGTGACTGTGGAACATGTCCTTTTTGCCCTGTTGCAAAACGACACTGCCATCAAAGCCCTGCGTGCCTGCGGCGGATCAGTGGACTACACACGCCAAAAACTAGAAGAATTTTTTGATGAGCACATTCCAGCAGGCACTTTGCGTCCAGGCCAGATGCCGCAACCGACAATTGGTTTTCAGCGCGTGATACAACGCGCCGCCCAACACGTTCGTGCAGCTGGAAAAGATAAAATCAAAGGGGAAAACCTGCTAGTTGCCCTCTTCTCAGAACGCGATTCGTTTGCTGTCTACTTCCTGCAACAACAGCACATCAGCCGGTTTGACGTGATCAATTACATTTCCCACGGAATCGCCAAGCCAGGCGAAGCCTCCGAACCGGGAAGCGAATCCCCGGGCGGCTCCGGACCAGAACAGCCGATTGGCAGGATAGGCGAGGGCGAAAAATCCGATCCGCAACCGCGCGAAGATGACGATGACTCAGAGACTGGTCCGGCAGAACGGCAAAATGGGCGCGACCCCTTGGCGCTCTATGCGGTTGACCTGTGCGCACGTGCTCGCGAGGGACTCATCGACCCGCTGATTGGCCGCGATTTAGAAATTGAGCGCACGGTCCAGGTTCTCTGCCGGCGCCGCAAGAACAACCCCCTTCTGGTCGGCGATGCCGGCGTCGGGAAAACAGCCATTGCCGAAGGATTGGCCCTTCGGATTACGGAGAACAAAATTCCGACGCCCCTCAAGGGCGCCACGATTTACTCCCTGGACATGGGCTCATTGCTCGCTGGATCGCGATTCCGCGGCGATTTTGAACAACGACTCAAAGGCCTGCTCGCATCAATCAAGAAAAAAAAGAACGCCATTCTGTTTATCGACGAGATTCATACCGTCATCGGCGCCGGTTCTGTCAGCGGTGGTACCCTCGACGCCTCGAATCTATTGAAGCCCTCTCTGGCAAACGGCACCCTGAGGTGCATCGGCTCAACGACCTTCAAAGAATTTCGCAGCCATTTTGAAACGGACCACGCCCTCGTCCGCCGGTTTCAGAAAATTGACATCGACGAGCCGTCGATTGAAGACACCATTTCCATTTTAAAGGGCCTCAAGTCGCGCTACGAGGAACACCACAAGGTGAAGTACTCGCCTGATGCGCTGCGCGGCGCCGTTGAACTTTCGGCGCGATACCTGCGAGACAAGAAATTGCCTGACAAGGCCATCGACGTCATTGATGAAGTTGGATCGGCTGCATCGTTGGCGCGGGATCCTTTGAAATCCACCAAGATCCGCACCATCACCCTCGACGATGTCCAGACCGTGGTCGCAAAAATGGCCCGCATTCCACCCCAAAAAGTATCCAGCTCTGACAAGACTGCGCTGAAAGATCTGGATCACCGCCTCAAATCAGTGGTGTTTGGTCAGGATGCAGCGATTGACGCGCTGGCTTCCGCTATAAAACTTTCACGCTCGGGACTGGGCTCTGAAGAAAAACCTATCGGCAGCTTTCTGTTCGCAGGTCCTACTGGAGTTGGAAAAACAGAAGTTGCCAAACAGCTGGCATCGATCATGGGCATTGAATTCATTCGCTTTGACATGAGCGAATACATGGAACGCCACACTGTTTCCCGCTTGATTGGCGCACCTCCTGGATATGTCGGATTTGATCAGGGCGGACTGTTGACAGACGCCGTGAACAAGAACCCACACGCCGTTCTTCTCTTTGACGAGATTGAAAAGGCCCACGGAGACCTGCAAAATATTTTGCTCCAGGTCATGGACCACGGCACGCTGACTGACAACAACGGCCGTCAAACTGATTTCCGCAACACCATCATCATCATGACAACCAATGCTGGTGCGCGGGAAATGATGCATGGTTCGATTGGGTTCACCAGAACACCGGGGATGTCCCCAAATGAAAAGGGTGACCTTGAGGCGATCAAGAGTGCCTTCGCCCCGGAATTCAGAAACCGCCTTGACGTCGTGATTTACTTCCAGTCGCTGCCTCGTCCAGTCATCTTGTCGGTCGTCGATAAGTTCACGAAGGATGTGGTGACCAAACTGGCTGCCAAGAAAGTCGATGTCACGATTGATGATTTGGCTCGCCAATATTTGGCCGACAAGGGTTTTGATCCATCCTTCGGCGCAAGACCGCTCGCACGATTGATTCAAAACGAGATCGCAAAGCCATTGGCTGAGGAAGTCTTGTTCGGCAAACTGGCCAAAGGTGGATCCGTGAAGATCAGCGTTTCAGGGGACGGACCGGAGAAGAAGCTTTCGTTTCATTACTGACGGGATTGGAACCAGGAACCGCGGAGTGCTTTCCACCCTCACTTCCGGCACTGCCAAAAAACCCCGTGATCGCCACGGAATAAAACCGCTCGTCGGTTGCATGAATTCCATATAGCGGGTGGTTGTATCCAACATCGATCATCATCGGGTAAATAAATTTCCCACGTTTGAATAAATTCGTTGTGGTAAACCCAAGGCCCCACTGAGCGTACCCAATGCGCGCGTCGCTCTCTTCCCCGAGCTGGATATAATTACCCTCAAGGCTCCCGGAATACTTGTCGTTGTAATGCCGTTTGTCCGCGACTCGAACTGACGCGTTCACCAGATCGCCGGCATATCCAGCCATCATGGCCACTTCAACGTCATCGCCCGGATTGATTTTTACATCGCGCGTGCGCTCGGGATCTATCGCACGTTCATCACCAACAGGAATCCGGCGACGGACCTTTGCGTCCAGATTGTATTGGTATTCCAGACTGCCGCCGGCGTAAATCCGGCTCTTGTGCTTGAATACTTGCTGGGTATTGAAGTTGACCCCGCGATAGCCGTTACTGGTGGGAATATCGGTGAATGCGTCCGGATCGTCCTGACGTCCCATTGGCAACATGACAAGTGCCCGGTAGAAAGCAGCGCCACCGAATTCTTCTGGCCCCGCTGCACCAGATGCAGTCTGCGCGCCAACCCGTAAGTCGCCCATGGCGCGATTGGACCAACGATCCACTGGATCGTATTTAAGACTTTCAAAATTCTGCTGCACATCGGCAATACCCATGTTTGCGGCCCGCTGCAATCCGTCCTGCAAATCTTGATATGCAAAATCGCCCAGGACAGTTCGAATGGCATCCGCACTGCCACCAGGATCACGAACAAAGCGAAGCGTGGTTTTGGTTTGCAAAGTCACACGTGGGACTGCGGCAAAAACCGTGAGCCAAGGCGCAACACCGTATGCGAGAGAAAAAATTTCGGCCTTTACGTTTGCTGTAACATCGCCATGCATGGTGCCAAGGTCGATTGCATCCAGCAATGCGGGACCGCCTGCAGAAGATGTTTGATCGTATCGTTGCAAAGTCTCTGCCAAAAGTTTCAATTCGGGACCATTAAGCCCAGCCATCATTGTCTCACCAGTAAATCGCGCATCAAAGTTGTGCCCAAGGCCAATCCGCGAATTCATCGTGTCGCCGTATTGGTTGGTCTGGGAATAATAACCGCGCGTGGTGTAGTTGACGATCCCGACCCCTTTGGGCAGGAGTCCAATCTGCGCCAGGCCGGCTGCGCTGAAAAAAAACCAAAGGAAAACGCCCAAGCACACGGGGGGCGTCAGCGCAAAAAAAGCTGATTTAGGGCGAATTTTTAAATGGCTCATTAGAGCCTATTGTTCCAGTCCTCGATCGCTTTTGCAAACACTGAACGCACCTTCGGCAGCCACGGATATCGTTCCGCGCTACCTTCGACGGTTTCGATGACCGCCAGAGCATTGTGGATCCAAACGATGTCGGTGGAAGAAATCCCTGCTCGACGCGCAGGGTCACGCCAAACGGGAATCAGATAGTTCACTGCAAAATGATCCATCATCGCAAACGCACGACTCCGGAGAAACGCACTGTCAAGTCCGACTGTTAACGTTCGCACAACGTGAAAAAGGATCTCTCCAGCCGCACCAACCGACATGCCTGTCCGGCCAGATAATTTTCCAGCCTCACCAACACCGCCAAGATCCGCAGGAAGTTCCCGCAACATCACCACAATGGCCAAACGCACAGGATCCCGCAGGCGTTTATGGGCAACCTGCAGACGGCTGGCTGTTGTCTCGTCAATTTGCAAATCATCCAGGCTGGCAACCTGACCAACCCATTCGGAAAGCGCAGAGGAAATGCGAGCCAATCCTAAAACACGGGCCTCATTAAAAACCGGTTTTGCAATATCAGGATACCCGCCTGGATCAAAAGTGCCGTCGTCGCGCCGCGCGAAGTTAGCTTCATCACGAACCGATTGCGCCGCCGTACTGAAAAACGGTCCATCGAGCAGCAGGTCCATTCCAGGCAGAAACAGCAGTGATGCCGTGTGGGCATCTGCCGGAAAAATTCCGGTGCCCTTCGCGTAAAGCCCAGCCGTTGTGGTGCGAGCCGCTGGCCGCAACCGCGCCATCGCCCGCGCTGCGGCACGCCATACCAGAGCCTGCTCATCCAAAGTCACCGCCCCGGCAGCACGCCGCCAGGTTTCCTGAACTTCGGTTGCCATTTCCAACGAATCCACTGCTGGATACTCGATCGTGTAGGCACCCGTGACAAAACGCATACCCGCCGTATCCTTGCGCGGATCAAAAGGTGCCATTGCCAACCCATAAAGGTTGGAAGGACTATTTTTATCAGTCTGAAAGGTCAGACCGCCGTAGGGCGTTCCGTCTTTTGAAGCAACGTCCAACCCGTATAGGTAGCTCCACTCCGAAAGGACAAGGGCTGTGTTCAAGAGTTGCAGGCCATGATCCACGCCGTCCAGGGCCGGCTTTCCTGACCACATTGCATCCATGCCAAGAATGTAATTCCAGCGCGTTGCCTGATCACCGATCGAAAAGGTCTGAGGCGCCGTCAACGGGCCAAGGCCAGCGCCCGCGAAGCCGTCAAACCGGAAGTCGTAGCGATCTGCGATGGTTGATCCGCCGGTCAATGCCGCCGAAACCTTTCCGGCCACGGTTGCCTTCACTTGTTTTTTGATCACGTTGTCGACACTGACCAGGCCGTCCAGGACCGACCGGTATGCGGGCGGCATTTGAAGGAGTCTCTGAACCTTGGGGTCTGCAGCGACACCCTCGCGCACCATTGGCATCAAAAGTTGGGGCATTGGTCCGCCGCGAGTTACCAGTTGCGCCATGTACTTGCTGGCAAATTTTTCCTGGGCGCAATTACAATCCGCCAGACCGAGCAAGAGTCGCGGGTCCAAATCCTGAGCTGATTGTGATGAAAAAGGCGCGATTCTGGCCATGGTCAATTGCAGGTCAGACTGGACTGCAGCATCGTCCACAAAAGCACCAGGATCCACCTGCAGGTCTGCAGACGAGGTGTGCTCCAGAATTTCTTCCTCGGGAATTGCAACACCGCACGCTTGCACAAGCAAGCAAAAGAGCAAACAGCTTACCGGCCTCAGCCGCTGGGCATGATTCGCAATCCGGGATGAATGTAAATTTGAACGCATCACAAATCGTTTCCTCTAAAATCCACACAAGAGTTTTCGGTCAAGTTTGCGCAGGCTTTAGAAAAAAAAGGCTCCTGTTGCGACAACTCAATAGGTATTTGGTATTATAAAAAGCAGTCCTTACGGGTATTTGCAAGAATTTAAAGAATCAAAAAACGGCCCCGGGGAACCATTACAATGAATTTGACCAGTGCCATCCGCCGCTTACGCTCTAAACGCCAGCGCCCCCCACGGGGAACACCAGCCGGAACGATCCGTGGTGTGCAGACACCAACGGCCACGACCATCGATGTATTGGCCTATGGTCCATCTGGTCATGTCGAACTGCGGGATCCTGACGAATCAAAAATTCTAGAGTTGATGAGCCAGTACAAGGTGGTCTGGATCAACATCATCGGATTGACTGATGTTGATCGCCTAAAACGCATCGGAAAAATTTTCAACCTGCATGCCTTGGCCCTTGAAGATGCGACCAATCTTTATCAGCGCCCAAAAATTGAGGACTACACCCACTACTATTACATCGCCACCCGCATGGCTGATGTGCAGCGCAAGGAAACTGAACTGGAGCAATTCAGCCTGTTCTTCGGCAAGGGTTTTGTGATCGGAATCCAGGAGCACAAAGGCGACTGCTTTGATCCGATCCGGGCGCGAGTTCGCGGGGGCAAGACATCCTTGTACGAACACGGGGCCGATTATCTGGCCTCTGCCATCCTTGACGCGGTGATCGACGATTTTTTTCCGCACATTGAGCACATCGCGGACCGCCTGGAAACCCTTGAGACGGACATCATGACCCGGGGCCAAAAAGACACGGTTCAAAAAATCTATGCCATGCGACAAGAGCTTTTGTTGATCCGCCGGGCCATTTGGCCGCTACGAGACGCCCTTGCCATCATGTACCGCGATCAATCAACTTTGGTTGAGGCCAACACCAGATTTTATTTTCGCGACTGCTATGATCACACCGTACAGATCATCGATGCCCTTGAGTCCTACCGCGACCTGGTCTCGAGCATGATGGAAATCTACCTGTCCAGTGTCAGTTACCGCCTGAATGACATCATGCGGACTTTGACCGTGATCTCGACCCTCTTTATGCCGCTAAATCTAATCGCGGGAATTTACGGGATGAACTTTCACACGGACAAGTCGCCGTGGAACATGCCGGAACTTGCCTGGTATTACGGCTACCCGTTTGCCTTGGGGCTCATGGGTTTGATTGTGATTGTGCTGCTCATGCTGTTTCGCTGGAGGGGCTGGCTCAAGGGCTAACTTTGTGTTACTCCCGGCGACATGGCGACGTCAAAACGACTTAATTTTGAGCTCCTGCGGGTGGCCTCTGGATCCCGCGCCCGGCTGACCCGGTTCAAGACCTTGCACAACGAGGTCACGACCCCGATCTTTATGCCAGTCGGGACTTTTGCGACTGTTCGCACACAACCACTTGATGTAGTTGAAGAAATCGGGGCCCAAGTGCTCCTTGCGAACACTTTTCACCTGATGCTCAGGCCGGGCCCTGAACTGTTTCAGAAGTTTGGAGACATCCACCGTTTCATGGGCTGGCCTAAATCCGTTCTGACGGATTCGGGGGGGTTTCAGATCTTCAGCCTGCCTAATGCCCGGAACATGACTGAAGAAGGAGCCCGCTTCAGGGCATACACCGACAAGCGTGAAATTCTGCTGACCCCGGAACTCAGCATTGGGATGCAAAAAACCATCGGCAGCGACATCATGATGGTGCTTGATGAATGCATTCCGAGCACCTCACCCCACGACATGGCCCGCGCCGCCATGGAACGCACCCACCGTTGGGCAGCCCGTTCGCTGGCCGCTCGCGGCGAATCACCCCAGTCCATGTTTGCCATTGTTCAGGGCGCCTGTTATCCCGATTTGCGACGCGAAAGCGCCCGAATCTTAAGGGAAATGCCCTTCGACGGATTTGCCATCGGGGGCCTCGCCGTCGGAGAAACCTCTGCCGAGCGCGAAGATTCAACCGAATTAGTCACGGAACTCCTGCCCCACGATCTGCCGCGTTACCTGATGGGCGTCGGAACTCCGCGCGATCTCCTGGAAGCGGTCCACCGCGGCGTCGACATGTTCGATTGTATTTTGCCCACGGCCTTGGCCCAGCAAGGGGTGGCATTCACTTGGAACGGCAAAATCGACTTGCGTCGCGGACGTTACCGCCTTGACGAAGGTTCGCTGGATCCAAGCTGCGCCTGCAACGTGTGCAGCAAGTACAGCCTCGCCTATTTGCACCACCTTCAAAAGGTCAAGGAACCACTGGCCTGGCAACTTCTGGCGACCCACAACCTGACTTTCTACATGAAGCTGATGGCAGGAATGCGCGAAGCTATCCAGAACGATACGTTCCTGGACTTTTACCGCACCCACCGCGAAAATCTGGGGCAGGGCGACGGCGGCGAACCACCAAAACGCAAACCAGCACATAAAAAGAGCCGGCCTGCTCCACTGCAAATCGGTCGCTTTGAAATCGTCCAAAATATCGCAACCTCTGAACCAGGTATTTTTGGCACTGCCATTCGTGACACGGTCTCTGGGAAGTTCACGCATGCTGTTCACGCCCCAGACGAAGAAGCCCATCGCCGTTATGTTGAGGAATCAAAAGTTCTGGATCTTTTGAATGTCCAGACCGGCGATTTGAATCAACCTGTCGTTGTTTGGGATGTCGGCATGGGAGCTGGCTTCAACGCCATGGCCATCGTCACTGCTTACGAGGCCGCAGCAGCCCGCGGGGAAAAATTACGGCCCCTGCACATCAGCAGTTTTTCAGAGGATCCTGCCGCACTGGAACTGGCATTGGGTCATCCATGGCTGTTTCCGCACACCCGTCATGCCGGACCTCATACGGTCTGGCGCAAAAGGCTGTGGGAATCGAAACAACATCCTGTCCGTTGGGAACTTTTCCACGGCGACTTCCTTGAAACCAAGACCCTGGCCCCTGACCCTGACTTGATTTTGCATGCAGCCTCGCCCTCCGCAGATTGACAATTGGATTTGAAGGGTTGATCCCGAAGCACCAGCGGTTCTATGATCAGCCCAGTGATTTCGTGAACAAAAAACCCCGGAGTTGTATTGGCTTCCCTAATCTTTGGAGCCTTGATCGTTCTGCTTCTCACCGCTTGCAATGGTGTCCTGACCATGGCTGAGATTGCGGTCATTTCAGCCCGGAAAACACGCCTTAATCAAATGTCTCAACAGGGAAATGCCAGAGCCAGGCTGGCGCTGGAACTTGCCAGCACGCCGACGTCCTTTCTGGCCAGCGTCCAGATCGGTATCACCCTGATCGGAGTTTTGGCCGGCGCCTTTGGTGGGGCCACCATGTCAGAAGATTTGGCTGCCATGATCAAAGCCGAGGCAAGTCCAGGAACACTGTTCGCACAGTACGCTGACCCACTCGCCTTCGGCCTGGTTGTTGTTTCCATCACATTTCTTTCTCTCGTCGTCGGCGAACTCGTTCCAAAACGCATGGGCCTCAATAACCCCGAGCGCGTCGCCATCACTTTTGCCTATCCACTGCGTTTTCTTGCAAAAGTGACCAACCCGGTAGTCCAGCTGCTCAGTTTTGCGACGGACGGGATCTTGCGCTTTCTTGGTGTAACGGCCGTGGATCGCAACGAAGTCACGGAAGAAGAAGTCAAGTTGATGATCGAACAGGGAGCTGCATCCGGGGTTTTCCAAAAGGAAGAAGAGTCGATCATGAAACGGGCCCTGCGAATGGGCGACCGTCGTGTTGACGAATTGATGACACCACGACTCAAGATTGTCATGCTCGACCTGGCGGACTCGTTTGAAGACAGCATGCGAAAGATGATGGCCAGCCCGCACTCCTATTTCCCGGTTTATGAAACCAATCCTGATCAAGTCACTGGCTTGATTTCCGTCAAGCAGCTGTGGCAGGTCCTGGCTACGGGAAATCGCCCTGAATTGCGCAAAATGGTCATTGATCCATTGTTTGTGATGGAGTCCACACCATCGCTAAAGGTTCTGGAGATGTTCAAGTCTTCTGGAAAGCATCTTGCGATTGTCATCGACGAGTATGGTGGGACGGCGGGTATCATCACCTTGATCGATGTGCTTGAGGCCATCGTGGGCGATATTCCCGATGATGAGGCAAAAAACGAAAAATCAGCCGTAAAGCGCAAAGACGGGACATGGCTGGTCGAGGGCATGATCGGAATCCAAGACCTCAAGGACCTGTTCAACATATCGACGATGCCTCACGAAAAAGACGGGGGATATCAAACCCTCGGCGGAATGATCATGATGTCGGTGGGACGGATCCCCAGAGAAACTGACGTGGTATTATGGCAAGGCTGGCGATTTGAGGTGATGGACATGGACGGCCACCGGGTCGACAAGGTTCTCGTTACACCACCAAAAAACCTGCGCGACCCGGCGAAAGACAACAAGGCCTACGAAAACAAGGATTGAAACAATTTTAGTCTTCACCAGAATCGCCACCTCAATGTGCTGCGCCGCAATTCTGGTTTGTGCTGTTGGGCTTGCTCGTTGCAGCTCCAGTGGCAACGATACCGAAAACAGAATCCCTCTCAAAAACATCACCGGTTCGATCAAAAGCTCCACCGGACGACAGTCCGACATGGTGAACTGGACATTGCTCACACTGGAAAAAACGACCCAGATTGCGCGCAGTGCCGTTATCAACATCAGCGGGACCTTTTCGATAGAACATGTCCGGGAGGACCGGGAGCATACGATTATACTTCTTTCTCCCGACCATCTGCTGCGCTCGATTTTATCGATTCCAACCAAATCAACCACGGTGATCAACCAGTTTTTCACTGGCACACCCGACCAACTGCCCCCACTGGTTGAACGTGGGCCGATTGTCATATTTGGATCCCTTGACGGAATCATTCCCGTTGATGAGGCCGTCAACAGCGACCGGGGAGATGGCATTCCCAATGCAGCTTACGGCGATCATGGCTACGGGCTGATCGACACCGGCTCAGGTTCGACTTTGGATCTCAGGGGTCTTCCCGAGTCGTTCAATCCCGACCGGAATACGAATGGTGTCTTGGATGTTTTTGAAACCGACATCAATCAGAACAAGAAGATCGATACTGCAGAAGGATTCGGCCCGAACTTCTTTGACGAAGGCTTGGAGTATGCAGCCCTGCAATACGAACTATCCACCAACAGATCCGGTGCGGAGACCGCGCAGATTATTTTCAGCGCAAAATTAAAACCGGATTCGATCGCCCAAGACATAAAAATAATTGGATCCAGCAACATCATCAACGGTGCCACAACAACCTCGAGTGGGAATACGGTGGCATGGGACCAGACGCTGCTTGATGATGGAGCCAGTGACGACAGCCTTGCGGGCGACCGGATTTTTGGCCGGCGCATCACTCTTGGTAGTGCGTCGAGATTAAAAAGTTTTGAAGTAGTCCTGTTTGAACCACGCCGGAGTGACGCTGAAACTGCGCCAACCTCTTCCCCTGTGTCCGGAGCCAAGTATCCGGTGACGGCGCCGCCTTTGACCTTAAGCGCCTTAAGCACGCCAGTGTGGGATTCCGTCACCCGCACCATCAACCGGGTTGGCAATCCATTCGGGACAATCACGGACTACAAATGGTCTGTCACGATCTTTGATGCCAACAACAAACCGGTATACAGTTCCGCTGCGATAGACGGCACGGAAGACACCTTTGTTGTTCCGGAAAACGCTTATGATTCCACCGGAACTTTTACGGCAAAAGTCACGGCCAAGTGCCAGGAGCAGGTCTCCGGCTTCTCATTCTTTGTCGTGACAAGTCCATCAGTTAGCCTGTAGTATCCCTCGAAAGTCCAAGCCATTTTGAGAGGAACACGATGTCCATTCGCACACCATCCATCAGCCTTTTCGGCAACTTATCCAGGCGCTTCTTTAGCTGCGCGGCCATCACCATGAGCCTTCTGTTCTTTGCCGGCGGATCCGCCTTTGCCACTGAGGCAACCCTAGGGACACTGCTGTTCAGCACTCAAAAAACCAAGTCGGACGGGGTTGATTCCGGCACCAAATCCTCCTTTGGCGTCACGGGGCGCTACCACGATACCCTCAGCCAGACGATGAGCTGGTTCGCCACCGGCGGAATAGGGATCAACAGCTACTCGTCCGGAAAAAGCGGCAAGGCCCCGGACAACAGCGTCGACCTAATCCTTGGCGGTGGGGTCCGCTATTATTTCAGCCCTTTTAGCCCAAGCGCCGTGCCTTTTGCTTTTGCTGGTGGTTCTTTCAAATCTGACTCCGAAGCCACCTTTAACTCCTCGGGATACACGGAAACTGCCGTCAGTGGGCTTTTCCACAGTTCAGGCCTGGGACTTCGCATGGCGCTGGATGACAGCCTGTTTTTTGAATTGGAATCGTCGTTCTACGAATCCCCACTTTTTGCGATTGAAAAAACAACCACTGCCACGGGTACGACGGAAACCAAAAACGAGAAGACCACGATGCAGCTGTTTGCCCAGACCTTTGGTCCATTCAATAATGTTTTCTTAAGCTTGGGCATGAAACTGTAAATTCCACTGGCAACAAGTCCAGAGCATGGTGTAAAGACCTCGGAGCTTGTTAGACACGAGCCCGTTTTTTTGAGCTTTGATGGAGTATCCGATGCGCAAGAACCGTCCGCCCCGCAATCGCAACAAGACCGCCCGCAAACGCGCTGCCCTGAAGGCCCGCGTGAAACGCCGGAAAGCAAAGAGCCCACACGGCCGCCGTCTTAAAAAAGACTAATAGATCAGGGGACTTCCCCACAATAGATGCCCATGTCCTCGGCTGCGACGATCGTTGGATCCGAGGAGATGAGGCATCTTGCCGCAGCCCCACCCCGACTTCGGGCTTTGGGGTAGCTGGCGACTTCAACCTGACCCTTTCTCAAGACAACCATCGAACCAAACCGGTTCTCATGGGCAAGTCGGATCGCACGGGTTGCAAACCTTGCGGCGAGAATCCGGTCCACCGGGTCCGCTTGGCTTCCACGCTGGGTATGCCCCAAAGATGTGCACCGCGTATCACGATCCAGCGCATCATGAAGAAAACTTGCAACCGCGTCGCCAACCCCCCCAAGGTGACGGCTGCCGCTTGCTGAGGAACGGTACTGCAGCTCCTCTCCTTCGGCGTGAGCCCCTTCCGCACAGACCACAATCGCGTGTTTTTTTCGGCTCAGGACCTTTTCCTTCAGGTGTTTGGCAAGGCGCTCCCGAGAAAATGGACGCTCGGGGATCAATATGGCGTCAGCACCAGCTGCAATGCCTGCGTTTAGGGCAATGTAGCCAGCATGGCGTCCCATGACCTCAACCACCATGACCCTCCCGTGGGAAGTGCCGGACGTGTTGACCCGCAAGATCGCTTCCGCTGCTACATTCACGGCTGAAGTGAATCCTACGGCCAACTCCGAATCGACGTAATCGTTGTCGATCGTTTTTGGAATCCCGATCAATTTGACGCCACCGCTGGCCAGTTCTGCTGCAATGCAATGGGTTCCGTCTCCACCAACGACAATCAGGCCATCCAGTCCAAGAGCCTTGTAACCACGGATCACATCTGCCTTGTAGGTTGCGCCGGCCTTGGCATCGCGAAACGGATTTCCCGCATTGGAAGTCCTCAGATAGGTGCCGCCCATGGTCAGCAGGCAATCCAATGTAAACTCATCCAAGCCGCCGCCTTTCGGCGAGAAGAGGACCTGATGCTGCGGAGGGTTGAAGGCGAGGCCATTGATTCCTTCGACAATCCCGACGATTGCCGTGTCACCACGGGTACGAGCCGTCAACACAAGGCTGCGCAGGATCGCATTGAGGCCGGCGCAATCTCCGCCCCCCGTGCATACCCCGAGCTTCATTGATCCGCCCTCGCCTGACGGATCGCTTTCAAAGTCTGTAAAAAGGCGAAGTGTTTGGGTGCTGTTTTTTCCGTCGCACGCACGATCATGATCCTGGTCTTCACATCCAACCGGGTCTCGCTTTCCACTGGAACGAGGTGCACCGCCTCATACTGAATCGTATCAAAACTGGCTTCGACATGATCTTCAAGTCCGTCGAGGCCCGCCATATCCTTTCGAAGAAGGACGACATCCGCTGGCGAAATTGGCTTTAGTGTCACAGGTTCTCGGCTTCCCGGGAGCACGGCCTCCACTTTGGCTGACCCATCCTTGAGAACGAAAATCATTGTTTGACCATCATCGACCCAGCCTCCAGCCGAAAAAAGGCCCCAGGCCTCGACCGCCTTGAGTTCCTTGGCCTGTTCAATAAAGGTTTTTTGCCACTCGGCCTTAATCCTGGGCGCCAGGATCGATCCTGGGTTCGGGGAGGGGCTTTGATGCGATTTTGAACGCATCGCACACCCTGAATTTCCACAGGCCACCACCAGCACCGCAATCAATCCGGCGAAGGCAATGCGCAAAGCGCGAAAGGAGAAAAATCCGCAGATCGAAACTGGAGAAAATAATTGGTCCACGACAAGGCCCCCAAGGGAAGCGTTTTGTGACAAAATAGCCTGGATGGCACAGGTGCAAGAACTCTTTCCAAATCATGCCAGATATCGCTGATAGAACGGAGCTTTTTTTAGTGCAAATCCCAAGCCAGACAACAGGTCAGCAAATCGACCAGCATATCGAACACTTTCGCAATGCCGTCAGGGCAACGCGCAAACGATTTGCGTCCGCCGAGGTTGCTCCTGATACGATTTGTATCGGCCCGGACGTGACGAGCGTCCAAAATGCAACGGCGCCAGGCGGAACCATCAATTTGTCTTTCATGGCGATCGTCCATGGTAACGAAGTCGGTGGCCTGCCCGTGGTGACAAGACTCCTGGACCAAATCCTGACGGGCGAGATCCAATTGAAGTCCACGATCGGGATTGCCCTCGGAAATATCGAAGCCGCACGTGTCGGGCGGCGTTTCCTGGACCGTGACCTGAACCGCAGCTTTGGCATGGGCAGCCTCGGTGAATCTCGCGAAGGCCAACGTGCCCGGCAATTACAGGAACTACTCCGGCGCAGCCGCTACCTGTTTGACATCCATCAAACCAGGGAACCTTCGCAGACTCCATTTTTTATATTTCCGTGGGCGCGGAGGTCTTTTGATTTTGCACGGATGATCTCCAAAGAATTGCCTATCGTCACTCACTGGGGCGGATCTTTTTCACAAGACGGCATGTGTTCAGATGAATACGTAAATGCAAAGGGCGGTACGGGCATCACCATCGAACTTGGACAGAGTGGTTTTGACCCCGAACAGATTGATATCGGATTTTCCTGTGCGATTCACGCCCTCCACGCAACGGGATCTGCTGACGTAAAGCAATTTGGTATTTTAAGGGCCCCAAAGGAATTCACCAGTTCCATCTATACTTGGCACGGTATGATTCCTTATCCACAAACTGGCGAAGTGACTTTAATGCCTGGTTTTGAGAACTTTCAAACAATAGTCGCCGGGACCCTTGTCGCACGTCATAACGATCAGGAAATAACTGCCCCAGTCAGCGGCAGGCTGCTGTTTCCAAAATATGTCCGACCCGGAACTCCAGATGCTGACGGACCAAGGCCAGCAGAACTTTGCAGGATCATGAAAAACATCTCATCGGAGGAACTCCCGGCATGAGATCATCTGCCAAAAAAACATGCCTTGTTGTTGCAACCATCTTTGCGGGGGTCGCTGCTATTGACTCGATCGCGAACGCCAAGAAGCCCGCGGTGTCGCCTGCGCCCTCAGCATCACCATCTGTATCGCCGTCCGCGCCGCCATCCGATGCGCCAAGCCCATCTGCAATTCCGACCCCAACATCAAAAGAAGATCTGGAAAAATCGGCAAAGACCGAAGCCGCTGATTTCCAGCGCACCTGCACCAATGACTTTCACCTTCCATTTGGCCGCAAGTTGATTTTTTCATTAGATGGCACAAGGGCCTACGCCATCTTGCCCGTGGCCAGAAATCTTGGCGGGGACAAGACAGAGAAGGGCGGCCTGGTCCCCGAGCGAAAGCTGGTTGCCTACGAAATCCAACTGGCCTCTGCTTCGGCCGTGCCGCAATTTGGCCTGCGCAATACGATGGCGGCAGATTTGATGGTTACCCTCGACCCCATGGGATTTTCTTCCGGAATGGCAGCAGTCGTTTCGGAACCTGCATTTGCGAACTGCGCGCGCGGAGAAATGGAATTGATTTCGGGCGTATCCAACGCATCCGGCCCAGTCCGCCGCAAGGGTTTTTTCGGCGTTGTCCCATTCAACCGGATCCCCGTAATTTTTGAACCGTTAACCCGAAGCCTCCTGCAACTTGATACCAACACGATGCAATCACGCGCCCTGAGCAAAGTTGAACCGGGCAGCCATGTCATTCACGTTGATCCTTTGGCCGGGAAGTCCACGCAATGGCATGAAAAGAAAAGGACCCTCACCACGATTTCAACGTCAGCAAACTCCAGCCGCCGGATGATCAAAGTGAAAGATGGTTTTCAGATTTTGCAGCACATGGGCCGTTTTGGGGCACTGCAAATTTCAGGACCGGCAAATAGCATCACGATCCACGAGATTCGTTCGTGGACCGGCGTCACGAAAGATGGTCAATTCAACTTCAAACTGCCTGTCGCCAACAGCGTGACCCAAGCCCACGTCTGGCCAAACTTTGATCGCAAGATTGCATTGGTGCAGGGACGGACCGACGACGTCCGCCGGCGTTGGCAAAAAGTTTTTCTCGTAGATTATGGCGAAGGCCGTGTGATCCGTGAATTCACCACCAAAGGTGTCGACTATTTCGGGGAGGTCGGGATTTCATCCAATACAAAAACCATCGTCCTCGTGCACATGAATGGGGCCCATTCTGTTGCCGACAAACTCTTGATCGTCGACCTTTCCAAAGGCACCACAAAAGAAGTCGCGCTTACTGTGCCGTGAGTGTGCACTTCGCCCAAAGGTCTGCCATGTCTTGCGGGATTGGAACTTCCACGTCGACAGTTTTTTTTGATTGCGGGTGGGTGAAGCGTAATTTTCCAGCGTGCAGGCACAACCGGTGAAATCCGCAGCGCTGTTGTACGTTTGCCGTATTGCCATCCTCAAAGTACTCAAGAAAAACATTTTCATCCGGATGGTAAAGTTTGTCGCCCACAAGATGGTGTCCCGCAAATGCTGCGTGAATTCGAATTTGGTTTGTCCGTCCAGTTTTCGGCGTCGCGCGCAGCAGGCTCCGAGCAACGCCGCGCCCCAAAGTTTCAAAACCCGTCTCGGCATCGAGCCCTTCGGGGACCACCCACTTCTTGATCCTGATCTGTGATTCCTTCAGGTCCCCAATCGGACCGCTTTCAGTCCATGAATCGTGATCGGGCAAACCATTCACAATCGCCAGGTATTCCTTGTGAACCTTGCGCGCAGCCCAATCGGCCGAAAGGCGCTTGCGCGCGTCAGGGGTCGCAGCGCAGAGAACAATTCCACTAGTCTCGCGGTCCAATCGATGGACGGCAGACCACTCGCGGCCGAAAGCCTCCCAAACCAAATGGGTGAAGGTATTGAACCGGTAGGGACCGTTTTCATGCATGGGCAGGTTGCCCGGCTTAAAAACCGCCATGACCTCGCCCTCCCGCCAAACCTCAAAGATGCCACGATCGACTTCAGGCTCAACCGCCGGTGGATGGAAAAAGGTAAGCAGGTCGCCCCGTTCCAACCGGTAGGCCGGCGAAACAATAGCCCCATTGACTCTCAGGCACCCGGAAAAAATCCGGAGTTGCCACCCTCCACGGGTCAGGAACGGATATTTTCGGGCCAAAAAAAGGTCGAGGCGGTCCCCGGGTCCCTCATTTTCAACGGTGGGTCCGAGGCTGCGAAAATGTTCCGGTTTGGTTTGCATGCTTGTCGGTTGCCGGGTTTCCATGACTCGGCTACGCTCTACCACCACTATGGTCGTTCAAGGTATCAAAATCATTGTCACCAACCGCAAGGCCGGCCACGAGTATGAGCTGGGGGCCAAGTATGAGGCAGGAATTGTCCTGAAGGGCACCGAGGTCAAGTCTATCCGTGCCGGCCGCATCAATATCGCTGACGGTTGGGTCGAAGTCGACCACAAGGGCGAAGCCATCCTGCACGAAGTCCAGATCAGCCACTACAGCCACGGCAATGTCATGAACCACGAGGAAAAACAGCCGCGCAAGTTGCTGCTTTCACGGGTTGAAATCAACAAGATCGCCCACCAAACGGAAACCAAGGGCCTCACGGTCGTTCCCACCAAAGTCTATTTAAAAAACGGCTTCGTGAAGATTGAGATCGCCATGGCCAAGGGAAAAAAAGCCCACGACAAGCGCCAAAGTGACAAAGCCAAAGACGCGAACCGCGAAATGGCCAGAGCTTTGCGACCGAGTCGCACCTGAGCTTCAAACCATCCACCCCTGTACGGGAGTCAACTTCATGCCATCGGACAAACCGTCGAACAAAAAAGAGATCCGGGTTTACACGACCAATTACTGCCCGTACTGCGTGAATGCCAAAAAATTTCTGACCAGCCTTGGCCTTCCCTTCTCGGAGATCAATCTCGAGGAAAATCCGGAACTTCGTGCAAAGCTCAGCTCCGAAAACAACGGCTGGCGCACCGTGCCCATGATCTTCATCGGTGATCATTTTGTCGGAGGGTTCACCGATCTCAAGGCGCTGCATGATTCCGGAAAAATGAATGAACTTTTATAAGGTCATGATGGTTGCCAGCGGAGTGCTCCTTGCTGCTGCCGGCGGAACCGCAATCTTGCGTGGCTTTCAAAATCAGAAAATTTCCGTCCAAAAATCAGCCCAGACTGCCCATGAGACATCGACTTCTGATTTCATTGCAATCCCGGCATCAAATGCCAACTCAGACATTTCAAACCTTGCGCAGGCTTTCGGGTTTTCTGACCCGCGCGAACTTGAAACGGCGCAACAAATTCGCATCTTGTTCACCACCGCAGCCTACAGCAAGACCTTGACCCTTATCGAAGAAAACCTCGGGAATCCCGGGATTTCCCCGTCGTTTAGAAGCTGGCTTGGATTTCAACTGCCGGTTGTCCTGGCAAGCGATGGCTGGGCGGCGATCGGAACGGGGGATTGTGACAAAGCCATTGAGTCCCTGCGCCGCGCCGCTTCGATGGCGAAGGAATTGAATGCTCCTGGGCCCATGCAAGCCGACATCCGCCGCGGCCTTGGATTTTGCTTGAAGAAATCCGGGCAACCGGGAGGCGCCGAAGAAAATCTGCACGAGGCCATCAAGGCAAATGCCGGAGACCAGGAATCACGCCTCCTGCTGGCCGATTTGTATGAGACCGACGGCCGTTTCTCTGAAGCCGTACAGACACTGGAAGAAGGATCGCCATCGGGCGAGGTCGCAAAGCGCCTGGAAGTGATGCGTCGCCGTGCGGGCGAAGGTGATTTGCAACAAATCCAGCGCACTCCCCACTTCACCATCTCGTATCGAACAGGCGAGCATGAGGCCCTTGCAGCTGAAGCGGCTCAAATTTTAGAGGGGAGCCTGGATGAGTTTGTTGAAAAGTATGGCTACAAGGAACCTGCGACACCACTCGAAGTCATCCTCTATCCAACGGAAAAATTTTCGTGGGTTCTTGGCGGCGTTCCCGACTGGGCCGAGGGGATTTTTGACGGGCGCATGCGAATTCCAATCCGTAGCCGGGCAGGTGGCGGTACCGGAATTATCTCCCAGGTCCTGCGCCACGAGCTGATCCATGCTCTGAATTCAAACATGACCGGCGGGCGGGCGTTGCCCCCGTGGCTTGAGGAGGGCTTGGCCCAAAGGATCGGCGAAATGCCTTTGGGGGGCGCATTTCCCTTTCCGATCAAACCTGCACCGTTTTCTCCGGCTGCCGATTTTGGTGCGTCTTACATGACCTTCGGTGCAGCAGCGGCTGGTTCGATCTACCGGCAGAGTTTGTATCTGGTCATGACCCTGGAAAATATGGAATCCGACGCCCTGCGCCGCGTGATATCTGGACTCTCCCCAAACCTCGGAACATCCGGGGATGCGGTTCTTGCACCCGTCGGTGGCAACTTTGCGCGCCTCCATGAGGTTGCAGCTGGTTGGTGGAAAGAGCGTCACGCCCTTGCAGCGCGCTGAAAGTCCTGATAATTCCGACGGACTCCGCAAAATTCCAGCGGAATCCAGAACCCGGGGAACCGCTGCCTTTGGAAGAAAAACTGACTCCAATCATCACTGAAGCCCTTGCCGCTGCCGGACGCAGCCCGGCGAGCTTTAACGGCATGGACGGTGTCCGCGCGATCTTTGACTCGCAAGGTCTCGATCTTAATGAAAAAATGGCTATCGAACGGCTCGTCCTGACGGCTCTGGACAAGGCCCGCGCGGAGGGCCGCATTCCCCTAGACCTGCAGCCGGTCATTTATTTTCGACGTTCCGGCAATCCGTCTGAGATCAACCGTCCCGTAACCCCTTCCACGAAACCGAAATCGGGCCCCTTTGGAGTCCGGTTCGCGCGCCGACCCATACCGGGCGTGAAGCACGTCGTGCTCGTTGCCTCCGGCAAAGGCGGCGTTGGGAAAAGCACAGTCAGCGCAAATTTGGCCGTGGCCCTTGCAAAGGACCACCGGGTCGGCCTGCTTGATGCGGACGTTTACGGGCCATCGGCCCAAATCCTGCTAGGTTTAAATGGCAGCATGCCGGTGACCTCGGGAAGCAAACTGATTCCGCTGGAAGGTCACGGTGTGAAGGTCGTTTCCTTTGGATTTCTGACCGATCCAACTCAACCGGTCATTTGGCGGGGACCGATGGTTTCCAAGGCCCTCGAACAATTCTTTTATGACGTTGAGTGGGGTGAACTGGACTACCTCATTGTCGACATGCCACCAGGAACAGGCGACGTGCAAATGACCTTCGCAGAACGACTGCCGGTGGCGGGCGCCGTCATCGTCACAACTCCGCAAGACGTCGCTCTGATTGATGCACACAAGGCCCTCTCGATGTTTGAAAAACTGGCTGTTCCGGTTTTGGGTGCAGTGGAAAACATGGCCTGGTTTTCCTGTCCCGGTTGTGGCCACGAAGAACACATCTTCGGCCACGAAGCATTTCAAGACTTTCTGAAGGTACGCCAACTGAAACTTCTCACCAGAATTCCCTTGCGCAAAGAAATCCGGATTCACAGCGATAAAGGCATGCCTTCTGCACGCAGCAGTGACAGCGAAAGCAATCTGCCATGGAATGCATTGGCCGCCTGCATTCACGCGGCATTGCCCTTGGAAGAACTTCTCGTGGCGCCGCAGCACCCGGAATGAAAACCGGGACAATACCACCAAATATTCGACCCAAGATTCCAACGATTGTCATCGCCCTTGGCATTGTCAGCATGCTGACCGACGCATCATCGGAAATGATTTACCCACTTCTTCCAGCGTTTTTAACGCAAGTTCTCGGCGCAACACCAGCAGCCCTCGGGCTCATCGAAGGCATTGCAGAATCCACCTCGGCCTTGCTCAAAATCGCATCGGGATCCTTTGCCGATCGCATGCCACGGCGCAAGCCCCTTGTGATCGTTGGATACGGCATCGCGGGTGTCGTGCGTCCCCTGGTCGCCTTTGCCCAGACATGGCCATTTGTGCTTGCCGTGAGGTTTACCGACCGGGTTGGCAAGGGCATCCGGTCGGCGCCACGAGACGCATTGCTGGCTGACTCCACCGCGCCAGAAAATCGAGGCGCTGCATACGGAGTTCATCGGGCATTGGACCATACGGGGGCCGTCATTGGTCCTCTCTCAGCAAGTTTTTGTTTATTGACCCTCGGCCTTGGCTACCGTGATATTTTTCTAATTGCAGCAATTCCCGCCATCGTATCTCTCGTCGTTCTATTTTTCTTCGTCCATGAGGTGCCTCGCAAAGAAAGCCAGCTTGCTAATGGCAAGGCGCTCAGCTTTGGAAGCCTGCGAGCCGACTGGTTTCGCTTGCCCCGGGAACTAAAAATCCTCCTTGTTGCGATTTTTGTTTTCACCCTGGGAAATTCCAGTGATGCCTTTCTGATCCTGCGCCTGAATGATGCCGGGATTTCTCCCGGGTACTCGGCTCTGGCTTGGGCGGGCCTGCACGTGATCAAAGTAGGCGCGACGTGGGTGGGCGGTCCGATGTCTGACCGGTTAGGGGCCAGCCGCATGATGGTCGTTGGTTGGGTCTGGTATGCCGTTATTTTCGCAGCCTACGGCCTGGCAACGGATCATGCCGCTATCATCACCTTGTTTTTGCTTTACGGGCTTCACTTTGGCTTTGCCGAACCAGCCGAACGGGCCTTGGTGGCCAGTCTGGCTCCCATGGAACTTCGGGGCACGGCATTTGGGCTTTTTTATTTCGTGACTGGAATGGCTGCGTTGCCCGCAAGTCTTCTTTTTGGTTGGCTTTTTCAGACATACGGGGTTGCCGTGGCTTTTTGCACCGGAGGAACCCTTGCGCTGATTGCCTGCTTGATTGTATGGGTATCCTTGAAAGGCTTGCCCACCAAAGGGTTGCAGGCCAACTAAGCGGTCCCCCCGCCAAAGTTACCCAAAAGGTTACGCAAAAAATTATACGTTAGGTTCTACTTAAGGATTCAGACCATGCCACGCTTCACGATCGCCCCCCTGCTTCGTACAGCCCTCGTCATTCTTTTTCCAATTGCCAGCGCCCTGACGGGAACCCAGTCCGCACGCGCCGATGCCGGCGCTGAGTTCACCGTGGCCGCGGTTTCAGCGAATGTCGAAGAGGCCCGGGCCCGCGTTTACGCCGTCACCCGCGAAGAAATGGACTACATGGGCGTTTCCCGAATTGAATTTTATTCGGTCGAAAATGCGCGCAGTAAACTTGATGTGATTCGCGGACTCATTGCCAAATTGGAGCCCACACGGGAAGTTTCGCTTATGTACTGGTGCAACACCAGAGAAGGCCTTCCGGCAGACGGAATCAACAACTGCGCAAAGTACCTTTTGAAGAAGCATTGCTACAAACGCTACAGCGCCTTTGCAAAATCCCTCGTCACGACCCTCGACCCCGAGGATTCCAATTACAATCAATTGTCAAAAGACACCCTGACGATCGCCAACGCACCGGAATTGTGGCTCGGCCAGGATTATACTGAAGTGAGCATCACAGACGACTTCTACAGCGTTGACGTCATGGTTTCGCTCATGATCAGCCGCGACCTCAAGCGCGTTGCCGTCACGTACTACGATTTCGGCGCCTGAAAGAAGGCATCTTTGCTTTTCATGGACTTCACTTGATCCTGATTGACACAGTGGCCGCCAAGGCCGCTTCGGGATCTGGCTCGCGGCCGGACGCAACAGCGCAGCCCAAAAACTGTTTCATCCAGGTGGGCCAACCGCGCAGGTTCACACGCCCGGAAATAATCTCCGTACTGACACCTGCAAGCATCGCGCGGTGAGCGCATACAAAAGCAGCCTTCCCTGCAACCGACTGGGCATCCGATGACCCTTCGCCTGTCAAAACCAGGCGATGCGTTGCCAGCATCTCATCAAATCCCGCGGCATCCAAAAGCCACTCTGCACCGCTCATTAGGCGGGCGTCAAACACACAACCCAAAGCCGCAGCCACACCACCACTGGCGCCGCCATGCCTGACTTTGCCCCAAGGCCCAGGCGCGTAACCAGATCTGTCAAAAATTTTGGCAACCTTCTTAAAGCCCCTGTCCAACGCATCCACTTGCACGGGAAGCGCGCCCTTCTGTGGCGCAAAAACCATGGCTGCACCACGAATACCTTTCCCCACACCAGAAAGCGCATGATTCACGTCACACAAAACCGTCCACTTGAATTTTCTTAGGGCGACAAAATCACGATGCGCCTCAGTGCCCGCTGAAGGGGATTGGATTTCAACGACACTTTCAAGAAGTGCAGAGTTGAATGCGACTTCGTCCATCACCTCGATTTTTTCTTCACCGCGAACGAGGATTTTGAAACCGAATGCCATTAGCATTCCAAGCCCACAATCACTGACCGAGGAATCCCCAAGGCCAATATGGATATCTGACCCTTCAGGCAAACGTCGCGAAAGATCACGCAGCAAAAGTCCGAGTCCGTGACTTGACGCCGCCATGGCTGTCGCTGGATTTGGCGAACCAATAAGATGTGTTCCAAGGCAATCCGCCGACTCGATAAAAACCTGGCTGCCCTGATCGCTGATCCCAACACGGGCAATTGTGGGGCGACCTAGTGGATCTTTAGTTTGGACATCGATGATGCGATTTGGTGCAGACTTGCGATTCATTCCGATGACCCACAAATCCAGCGAACCGCGTCCACCATCGGCGAGGGGCAGTTCTATGGCAGACCAACCAGCGGCGCGAACCGAACCCGCGGCCGCGGCGCAAGCTTCGACTGCCGACATGGTTCCCTTGAAGGCAGAGAATGCACACAAAACAGATTTTTCGGGAGGTAATATAGCCGGATCGAGAAGCTGCAAAATCACATCAAGTATTCCCTGATGGTAACCAAAAACATCTCGGATCTCGCTGAAGGGAATCCAGACCGCACCCAAATTCATCCGTGAATCGTCGGCAATCGGATCCGGCAGGCGGACGGCGTCTTTGAGCGTGCCGGAAAAAAATTCCGTGGTGCAATCCACAACCCGCCCGGCCCAAAGAAATGGATAACGAAGCACTTTGTGCGGGGCAGATTTATTTGCGGCGATGATTACCCGGAACCCCGTCTCTTCAAGGCATTCACGCTTGGCTGCCGCGGCAGGAAGCTCACCTTTTTCAACACCACCTCCCGGCAAATAGACCCGGACCTGACCTGATACCGGATCCCGCAGCTTGACGCCCAGCAAGCATTCCTGGTGGCAAACCACAGTCGATGCGCGGTATCTTGTGCTCGTAACTGGAGGTTTCACCCGCATGTCCCCTCGATTAACACTTGAATCAAAACCAGAATCTAAAATTGGCGCCATCCGCACCGTCATTTTTGACATGGGCAACGTCCTGATCAACTTTAGCCATGAAAAAGCTTGCAGGCAAATCGCTGCTCTCGCAGGACGTTCAACGGACGACGTCTTCAAGGTTCTTTTCGCAAGCGGACTGGAAATGCAGTACGAGGCTGGACAGATTTCCCGCGCCAAACTTTTGCAAGAAATAGATGCCGGACTCGACTGCAAATTGGACGGCGCGAAGGTTATCGATGCCGCATGTGACATATTCTGGGCGAAACCAGACATGGAAAACCTTGCCGCAGCCATCAAAAAATCTGGATACCGGATGGTCCTGCTCTCAAATGTGAACGAGGACCATTTTGACTACATTCAAGCCCGCTATGAATTCCCAAAGCTATTTGATGAGCTGGTTCTGTCGTATAAAGTGGGCGCCTGCAAGCCCGACGAAAAAATCTACCACCACGCGATTTCCGTTGCGCGCTGTGCAGCCCACGAATGCATATTCATTGACGATGTCCAGGAAAACATCGATGCGGCAAATCGCCACGGAATCCGCGGCATCACCTATAAGACAACCCCGGAACTGATCAAAGTCTTGGATTCGATGGGCCTGATGGGCGCGAAGGCCGCGTCCAGATAAAAGTCAGGACGCACGTGGTGGTCACCATCGTCGTCCATTTCGCCCAGACTGGTACCTTGACCAAGACCATCGGAAACAAGATCGCTGCTCCCATCATGGCTGTGGACAGAATTTTTGCCGATGGCCGGATCACGCCGTGGCCTTGCCAATCGCGCACCGGTGGGCCAAGCTGGGGATGATCAAGCAACCAGACATGAAATCGCTCACTGCTCTTCGAAAAACACCATGCAGCAAGCAGTAAAAACGGTGTTGTCGGCAGCAACGGCAAAAAAATGCCGATGACGCCGATCACGACAAAGAGCCACCCTGCTCCGAAAAACAATGCACGTGGCACAACACGACGCATGAATAAAAAATCTCACTCTGCTTTCAAACTCTATTAATCTTCGATCTGAGGACCCCAGGCCGGCTGCTGTGCCTCGAAAATACCGGTGTCGAGCAATCGCTGACCGCTGCCATCACGGTTCATGATGTAGAGGTGAGGGGTTCCCTTGATGTCCTCCAGGTTTGGTCCCCGACTGCTTTGAAAAATAATCAACTGCCCGTTTGGCGCCCAGGTTGGACGCTCATTGTCACCAGCACGTAGTGTCAAGCGCTCCATCTGGGTCCCATCGGGGTTCATCATAAACATGTCAAAGCGGTTGATGTCCTTGTCGTAACCGGCAAAGGCCAGCTTTTCAGATTCCGGGGACCAGGCCGGGGTTGCATTATACCAGCCTGCGTAAGTCAGACGTTTGTCATCGGTCACGCGCAGCTTGTCCTCGCTCCACTCCAGAGATGCGCGGAAAATATGAGGGTTGCCAAAGCGCCCGGATACGAAAGCCATCCACTTCCCGTCCGGCGAGAACGTAGGATCGACATCCAGTCCGTCGCCAGTGATCAGGCTCTTGCGATCGCGCCCGCGAGGCGTCATGACATAAATTTCAGAGTTGCCGTTGTGTGCACCCGTAAATGCAATCAACCGGTCACTCGGCCCCCAGTTGCTGCCACTGCTGAGTCCAGGCCCATTGGTCATCTTGGTTTTTTTGCCCGTCTTGGTGTCGTGACTGAAAATCTCAGCCTGTCCATCCTGGAACGACGTGTAGGTCACATAACGGCCGTCTCGACTCCATGCGGGGCTCAGGTGAGGTGCATTCTCGTTCGTGATTTGCTGGACATTGCTCCCGTCAAAATCAGAAATAAAAATCTGCTTCGCTGCATTTTTAGCACGCCGCCCGACGAAAGCCAGGCGGCTGGAAAAAATCCCGGACTTACCCGTGTAGGCTTTCATGATCTGATCGGCATACCGGCGCATCACAGCCGTAATTTGGGCCTTTGGAACTTTGGAGTAACGTTTGCCAAGGAGCAACTCACCCTTGCCCAGATCAATCGTGCGCATGGTGAATGTCCATGTGCCTTGTTCCTGTTGAACCTCACCCAACGTCAGGGACTCCATCCCGATCGCACGCCACTGAGGCAGGTCAACGCCATCAAGGTTTTGTTGGCCTATTTGCCACTTGATGACATTTTTTGATTTCAAGACATCGTCAAAAACATCGCTGCTGCGGACGCTAAACAGGGCTGAAAAGTTAAGAAGCCGGGTCAGTTCAACCGCACCACGCCTGGCAACCTCGCGGGTTTCGCGATCTGCCGATGCCTCAACCAGAAAATCTGGAATTGCGACGTTAAGTTTGCGGAAATTCGGATTATCGATGTTGACCAGCAAAGGCTGACCAGTCACCGCCCAAACTTGAGACGACGACAGCCAAAGGAAGGTGGCAAGGGCAAGATTTGAAAGTACCGAAAAAATAAAACGCATATGCAAATCCTCATGGAGAAAATTTCAGCAAAATCCTCTGATTCACCAGCCCCTCCGGTGGGGGTGGCAACGGCGTGGACGCCTTCAATGCTTGATAGGCCAACTCATCAAAGTACTTGTCTCCTGATGATTCGTCGATCTTTGAAAAAACCAAACTGCCGATCTGATTGAGCTCGATTGCCAAGATCACAGGTTCAACCGTCCGGAACCTTAATGTATCCGGAATGGAATAGTTACGCCGGATGGCCGATTGAATCCTTGCCTTGTAGCGATTCGCCTCCGATGCACTGACGGTTCCAAACGTTGCACCGGTGTTTGCAGCAGCAAGGCTCTTTGAATCATCCTTCAGCCTTGCCGCATCTGCCGAAGGGGCTTCCGTCTTCTTGGCAAACTTATTTTCATTCCGAAGTTTTTCCAAAGCCAATCGGCGAAGGGCATCATCCTTTTTCAGCCGGTTTTTTTCCTCTGGTGTATCGTTGGTCTTTCCGGGGGATTTATCTTCTACCTGTTCCTTCTCGGCCTTGGCTTTTACGTCCTGTTCCGTGAAGGTTTTTTCCTGCGGGCTTTTGGCTTCGTCCACAGCGAACTGCTTGGGCAACTGCGGCAGCATCCGTTCGCTCACCTTGGCCTCATCGGCCTTTGCTGCATTAGGCAGAGCCGCATCAGCAGGAGCCCCAGTAGTCGCATCGACTAAAAGGTCTGCATCGATCGCCCACTCTTCGACGAAGTGACGACGCTTTTGGAAAATCTCAATACCCTGCGCCAGAAAAAAAACGAAATGAATGCCCAGGGAAATGAGAAAAAAAAGACGAAACAATTCCGTCTCGTTCTTCTTGTCCAGCCGGATGTGGATCAACCTGCCGTAAGCGATCAGCCTCGAAAGTTTCATGGTGCTGTTTTGGTCGCTCATCGCGGAGTTGCCTGGGCCTGCGTCAGCATTCCGATTTTTAAAACACCAGCGCTTTTGGCCGCACCCATTGCATCAACCACACGACCATAAGACACGGCACGGTCGGCGCGGATATAGAGTTCTTTTTTATCACGCCCTTCAAACATCGTCTTAAACCGGTCAGGCAATGCACTTGCGTTGACCTGCACGCGATCCAGATAAAAGTCCCCTTGTTCATTGATGCTCAAGATCACCCGTTTTTCGTCGATTCCTGTGCTTTTGGCTGCGCTGTGGGGCAACTCAACCTTGATGCCTCCAATGGAAAGTGGTGCTGTCACCATAAAGATGATCAGCAGCACCAACATCACATCCACTAGAGGGATGATGTTGATCTCTGCCATGTCTGACGTGTCAGAGTCAAAATTCTTATCGTGGCCCAATCTTCCGAATGCCATGGTTCGACCTCACAAACGGAATATTTAGACGTGGTGCACTTGACCTGACTTTTTGTCGGTCACCAGATAGCGCTCGACGATGTTCAGAAAATCTGCGCAGAAGCCATCAAGAGTGATCAGCTGCGAACGAATCATTGAATTGAAAAAGTTAAAGCCGACCACCGCTGGAATGGCAGCAGCAAGTCCGAATGCGGTTGCGATGAGTGCCTCGGAGATACCGGGAGCCACGGCAGCAAGGCTGGCGCTTCCTGTCTGGGCAATGCCCTCGAAAGCGCCCATGATGCCCCACACCGTTCCAAACAGTCCAATAAAGGGACTGGCAGAAGCGCTGGTTGCCAACAGAGACTGAAAGCGTTCCATGCGCCTGCGTTCGAACATCTTGGCCTTGTTCAAGGCACGACTTAAATTTTCTATCGCTGCGCCAACGGCCATCTCACCAGATGGTGAATGCTCACGCAATTGAGTTCCGCGGACGAGTTCCGCATATCCACTGCGAAAAATTTCGCGAGCCGGGCTGTATGGATATTCTTGAAGGCGACTGTTCAGGTCGTTAAGAGACCGGCTGTCCCAAAAACTTTTCACAAATGCGTCGCTCGATTTGGACACTTTTTTGAAGTGCCACCACTTGGATACAAGAGCACCCCAAGTGACGATTGAAAGGCTCACCAGAATAAACAGAACGAGAAAAACCACCGGACCAGCCCGAAACGCGCGCGAAAAAATTGATGGTGACTCAGTGGCATCAGACTCGAAGACGGAATCCACGGAACGGGCTTCCATGACCTGCCCTGAAGATTGCTGCGCTCCCTCAGTCTTTTCCCTGGCCAGGGCCAGGCCCGGGGCAAAGAAGGCTCCAGCCGCGATGGCTAGACTCAAAAGAGTAGAACAGAAAAAGCCGCTACGTTGCTTCAATGAGTTTCCCGATGTCATATTTTCAACTCCCAAAGGACAAGGGTGCCTGGCACTGCGTCCCAATGATTCTGCAGCTAAAAATATATCTTCCCACGCGAAATGCCTCAAGTATGCGAAAATAAAAGAAAAACACCTCTTGACTTTCATGAAAGTCCAGAGGTGTTTTGGATGCGTTCGAGCGAAAAAAACAGACTTAATCGTCGTCATCATCGTCGTCGGATTCTTCATCGTCATCGTCATCGAGAGACTCTTCGTCGTCATCGAAAGCCTCTTCTTCACCGTCATCGTCAGTGTCATCATCGTCGTCATCATCGTCGATGGCATCAGCCTGGAACGAAGCCCCGACTTCTTCGTCGTCGTCTTCCCGGCTGGCGTATTCTTCTTCTTCCTCGTCGTCCATTTCCTCGATAAGGAAATCCACCTGCTCCAGGTCTCTTCGATTTTCAAGCCAGTCTTTTGCGATCTCTTCGTCGTCAAATCCGGCTTTTACAATCTTACCGCTGTGAATATTATAAATCTTCCAGGCCACGATGATCCTCTTGCTCCAAAAAAATTATCCTGCCCTAATTTAGGCGCAGATTCCGGGGCTGTGTCAAGCACCACAAAAAGCTTCTCACGGACTTCCAGTTATCGTAAAGGTCCCCCAAATGTGAAGGCCAAAATTTAATGCCAGCTCCGATATTAAAGTTTTTGAAATTGAGAATCAAATTGGGGCTCTCCCGAGGGGTCCTGCTCGCCAATATCGGGACCTTCACCGGGTCAGGCGGCGCTATTGGCACAGGTTTTGGGATCGAACTCCCTCCTGGCATCGCCATTGAAACCCTCCAATGGACGGTCGCCTCAAAATCCAGAGACGGCACCCAACGCCACGAAGCTCAGATGATTCTGGCTGGGGTCGCCACCAAACTAGGCCCCCTCAAAGGATCGATCAAATTTGGATCAGCCGGCGCAACCGCGACCGCCTCCTCCCCGGACGACTTCGGCAGGAGCCGCCAGCAAGCCCTCACCATCGGGAGCGTCGGCTTGAGCTATCCAATAAAACTGACGGAACGACTGGCCTTGACCTTGACCGCGGGACAGCTGAAAACCCTTTCTGCCGGCACCCCGCCCACCTGGGAACACCAAACCTACCTTTCCCCGAAGGGACCGCCCGGGGCCAGGGCCAGGGCCAGGCTTGGCTTGACCTCAAATTCAACCATGGACAAGCCCGAACCTTCTCATCCACGGCCGGGGGACTTCTTGGGGCGGATAACGACGCTTGGCATTGGGCTAAGTCTGGAAATTCCTTAGCTCAAGATGGCGGGGTCATGCGAGGCCGCACAGCCGGCGAATGATCTGCCATTCGGCCGGGGTCACGGGTTGAATGGAGAGGCGCTGGCCCTGCTTGACCAGGAGCATCCCCTCCAGCCCGGGTGTCTTGCGAATTTCATCCAGGCTGACAATTTTTTTTGCAGGCGCCACGGCCTGGATATCGACCATGACCCAACGCGACTGCCCGCCGGCGACCGATTTTTCGTCAAAATAATCACTTTTGGGATCCATCGCGGCGGGATCCGGATAAGCCTCGCGGACCACGCGGGCGATGCCGGCCACACCTGGCGGAGCCGCATTGGAATGGTAGACGAGAACTTCGTCACCAATCTTGAAGTCATCCCGCATCATGTTGCGGGCCTGATAATTACGCACCCCCTCCCAGCAGGTCGTCTGCCGCGGGGCACGCATCAAATCATCGAATGAAAAAACTTCTGGCTCAGTTTTCATGAGCCAGAAGCGTGAAGGATTGGTCACTTTCATGTGTTCACTTACAAACTTTCTGGGGTTACTGACGGCTAGCGCGCCTTGCCTTCTTCGCGCTCTTCCATCGGAACGTAGTCGCGCAAGTTCTCACCAGTGTAAATCTGACGGGGACGGTTGATACGTCCACCATCTTCGCGGTGCATCTCAAGCCACTGCGCAATCCATCCCGGCAGACGGCCAAGGGCGAACATCACGGTGAACATTTCTGTCGGGATGCCCATCGCGCGGTAAATCACGCCGCTATAGAAATCGACGTTGGGGTAAAGCTTGCGCTCAATGAAGTATGGATCCGACAGGGCTGCTTCTTCCAGCTGCTTGGCAACGTCCAGCAAAGGATCGTTGATGCCCCTTTTGGCCAGCATCTTGTCACAGGCGGCTTTGATGACTTTGGCACGTGGATCGTAATTTTTGTAGACCCGGTGACCAAAGCCCATAAGACGGAATCCGCTGTTCTTGTCTTTCGCAGCAGCCACGGCTTTTTTGACATCGCCGCCTTTTGCCACGATGCCTTCCAGCATCTCAACGACTTCCTGATTCGCTCCACCGTGCTTGGGACCCCAAAGGGCGCAGATGCCGGCAGCAATCGATGCAAAAAGGTTGGCGTCCGCAGAGCCCACCATACGCACGGTCGAGGTCGAACAATTCTGCTCGTGATCCGCATGAAGGATCATCAACAAGTTGAGCGTCTTGACTAATTCGGGATCGACTTCGTACGGCTCCGACGGAACGGCGAACATCATGTGCAAAAAGTTTGCGCAGTAGTCGAGGGAGTTTTTCGGGTAAATCACCGGCTGGCCGATGGACTTCTTGTAGGAGTACGCAGCGATCGTACGGACCTTTGAAAGGACGCGCGGCACAAGTTGACTGACCTGGTTTTCATCATGGGGATTCAACCATTCAGGGTAATAACTCGACAGCGAGCAAACCATCGAAGAAAGGATCGCCATCGGGTGTGCCGACGACGGATAGCTGTCGTAAAAGTGCAACATGTCTTCATGGATCAAGGAATGCCGCGTGAGCATCTGCCTGAAATCTGCCAGTTGCGTTTTGTTCGGCAAGTATCCGTAGATCAGCAGATAGGAAGTCTCAACGAAAGTCGACTTTTCAGCCAACTGATCAATTGGAATGCCGCGGTAACGCAAGATTCCTTTTTCACCGTCGATAAACGTGATTGAACTCTTGCAGGAGCCCGTGTTGCCATAACCGGAATCGATCGTTATCAGTCCAGACTGATCACGCAACTTGGTGATATCGACACCTTTTTCGCCCTCGCTGCCCGTGATCACTGGCAACTGATAAGTCTTCCCGGCGTAATTTAACTCAGCAAAATCGCTCATGGGACCTGACTCCTAGCCCAAATTGGTTTTCCGACTGCAAAAATGCCTTTCATATCGTATAGAAAGGGAGCCTCGAAGGCAAACCAACTCGAAGGCAAACTTACGCGAAGGCCAAATCAAGACACGGAATCAAGATGAACAAAACCGATACGGAAAACACTACCCCCGATCGTCCACTTCGCCTGTTCGTTGTGGATGCCATGGCCCTCGCCTTCCGAAGCTACCATGCCTTTGCCGCGCGCCCCTTGAGCACCTCGTCCGGAATTCCGACGTCTGCGATTTACGGCTCGGCCGTTTTCCTCATGAAGCTCATAGAAGAAGAAAAGCCCGACTACCTCGTTATTGCAACCGACAGCAAGGAACGAACCTTCCGGCACGAAATGTACCCGCTCTATAAAGCGAACAGATCCGAAATGCCGGAAGACCTTGCGCGCCAACTGCCCTACCTGTTTCGCCTCTTTGAATCCTTTGGCTGCAAGCTGCTCAAACGACCCGGCATGGAGGCCGATGACCTCATCGGCAGCCTGGTCAAGCAATACGGCGGACCCGCCCTAGACTGCTATATTGTGTCCGGCGACAAAGATTTCATGCAGCTGATCAACAATCATATCTTTCTTTACACGCCAAAAAAAGCCGAGCCTGCTCAAATTATAGACATCGCTGGCGTCCGGGAAAAGTTCTCCTGCGGACCGGAGCATGTCGTGGATGCCCTGGCGATGATTGGAGACACCGCCGACAACGTGCCCGGCGTTAACGGTATTGGAGACAAGGGTGCCGCAAAACTCATTGGTGCCTATGGCAGCCTTGAAGGCATCTACGAGCATCTTGATGAGATCAAAAACGAAAAGCAGCGGGAATCACTGCGCTCCTCAAAGGATGCCGCTTTTCTCTCCCGCGAACTGCTGCGGATCAAAACAGACTTGGAACTGGACCACCTTCTTGATGACATGAAGTTCGATCCGAAAACCGCAATTGCCAATCCGGATTTGCAGTATTTCTTCGATGAAATGGAGTTTCGCAACCTGGCACAAAGGGTCCAGACTGAGGCAAAAGACTTGCAGCGCGAATCGCGCACGGCACCACCATCAAATGTGTCAACAGCCACAAACACACCAGCTATTTCCCTTGCACTAGAAAACCAGCCAAAGTCCGCGCCAGTCCCAATGGATGCCGCGCTGATGAATCGCGATGGCTACATTCTGGCAAACACTCCCGATAAATTGCGCGCTGCCTTGCAGGCCTTATCCGTCGCAAATCTTGTTTGTTTTGACACTGAAACCACGGGACTCAACGTCGTTGATGACCGCCCCATCGGGATCAGTGCAAGTACGTCTGCCGGACATGGTTGGTACATACCCTTGATCAACAAGCATCTGGAAGGCGGCCTCACGGAAAAAGACGCCCTTGCCAGCGTGAAATCCTGGCTTGAACAAGCCGCTGTCCCTGGACATCCCGCCCAGATCAAAATCGCACACAACTTGAAGTTTGACTTGCAGATGTTGCGCAACGCCGGCGTGGAGCCCGCCGGACCGTTTGTCGATACGATGCTCTGCTCATGGCTGCTGGATTCCATCGGCCGCGAGCACGGACTTGACGCCTGTGCCATGCGCCATCTGGGGATTCTAAAAACCCCGACGTCGGACTTGATCGGACTTCGCGGCGAAATTCCAATGAGCGATGTTCCCATCGAAAAGCTAAGTGACTACGCGATTGAAGACGCTGAAGTCACCTTCCGCCTCTACGAATTTTTCATGCCAGAGATTCGCAAGGCCGGATTGGAGAAAGTTTTATACGAGATTGAAATGCCACTTGTTCCAATCTTGGCCTCGATGGAACGAGAAGGCGTCTTTATTGATGCCGGAGAACTTTCAAAAATTTCAGATTATCTGGCCATCGAAGCCGCTCGGCTGGAAAAGAAGATTCACGAACTGGCCGGCGAAGAGTTCAACATCAACTCTACCAAGCAACTACAAAAGATCCTGTTTGAAAAGCTGAAGGTTCACGAACAAGTCGGCGTGAAACGCCTGAAAAAAACCAAATCTGGTTTTTCAACCGATGTCTCCGTCCTTGAGGCCTTGAGTTCACATCCGTTGCCCGAGGCGATCCTTGCCTATCGATCTGTTGCCAAACTCAAAAACACCTATGTTGATGCACTGCCACAACTGATCAATCCGCGAACAAACCGGATCCACACCAGCTTTCACCAAACCGGCACAGCCACCGGCCGTCTCAGCTCTTCTGATCCAAACCTGCAAAACATTCCGATCCGGACCACACAGGGCCGGGAAATTCGCCGGGCATTCCGAGCAGGAATCGACAGCTGGGTTTTGATTTCTGCAGATTATTCCCAAGTCGAACTTCGGATCCTGGCCCATGTGGCCGGAGAAGAAGCCTTGACCGAAGCCTTTCGCACCGGAATGGACATTCACAATGCAACTGCATCGCGTATTTTCGGGGTCAGCCCCAACGATGTGGACCAGACCCTGAGGTCCCGGGCCAAAGCCATCAACTTCGGCATCATCTACGGGATGGGCCCGCAGCGCCTCGCCCGTGAGACAGGCGTCTCCATGGCGGAGGCAAAAGAATTTATCGAAAAATATTTCGCGGGTTACCCACGCATCAAAGAATACATCGCAGGTGCCGTTGCCAAAGCCAAGGCTGCGGGATTCAGCGAGACCATATCCGGCCGCCGCCGCCCAATGCCAGACCTGCACTCGACCGATCGGCTGGCGCAAGTCAACGCTGAAAACATCGCGGTAAATTCACCGATCCAAGGCAGCGCGGCTGATCTGATCAAACTTGCGATGATTCGCGTTGAAAGCGAACTACGTACCGCGGGCATGAAAGCCAAACTATTGTTGCAGGTTCACGACGAACTGGTTTTTGAATCTCCCCCGGAAGAAGCCAAACAAGTGATTGACATCATCCGCCACGCGATGGAACACGCCATGGAACTGGACGTACCCCTGAAGGTTGAAGTTGGTACTGGTAACAATTGGCTGGAGGCCCATTGATGCAGATGCAACTCATGGAACATCTTGATGAACTAAGGACCCGCCTGACCCGTTCCGTCTCGGTCATCATGATTGCCTTTGTGCTGTTGATGTTCAAAGCACAGGCGCTGATCAACTTTCTAAAGGTCCCCCTCGTCAACGCCCTGCCTCCAGGAACACCGGCCCTGCACTTCACCGGTCCAATGGACGTGATGTTCGTAGGAATGAAAGTCGCTTTCATGGCGGCCGTCATCGTGACGAGTCCATTTTGGTTGCGTGAATTCTGGAAATTTTTTGAGCCAGGCCTTTATGCTGCTGAACGAAAATATGTCCTGCCCTTCATTTGGGGATCAGTCGCGCTGTTCCTTGCGGGAATTGCCTTTTGTTATTTCGTAGCCTTGCCGTATACGCTTGGATTCCTGATCACGATTGGCATTGAAGTTGGAGTGCCGATCATAACGGTAACGGATTACGTCGGCCTTTTGATTCTACTTTTCACTGGTTTCGGACTGGTTTTCGAAACACCATTGATTCTGGTGTTATTGTCACTCCTCGATGTCATTGACTCAAAAACCCTCACTTCTCAGCGTCGCATTGCGCTCGTGGTCATCTTGATCATTGCCGCATTCCTGACTCCAGGACCCGACCCGATTTCACAATTTGTGATGGCAGTTCCGTTGTACGGTCTTTTTGAATTGTCGATCCTGATCATCCAGCGCCTCGAAAAAAATCGTGCGCTCAAGGCGAAAACAGAAGGCGGGCATACCGGCACCATCGCGACCATGCTTTTAATTTTTGGAAGTTTGGCATTCTTTGCCATCAATCCAGGGGAATTGCGGGCCGGTGAGCCTGATGCGAGAGATGCCGCTAACGCCGGATCTTTTTGGACATTTGGTGCAGGCATTGCGTCTTACAATTTAGAAACGGAATCGATTCACTCGATCAAGGGGCGATCGGCCCGGATCAGCATCGGTCATGATACCGGCGGCAAGGCATGGAGCATTGCCACGAGCTTCGACCTGATCATGGGACCCTATGCACCGGTAAATCCTGGACGTCTGCGCCGCATTGACATGGACTTCAATGGCAGTGGCTTTACCATGATGGGAAATTACCGCCTTCAGCCATCCAATGATCCTCGAACTGGTTCAGCGGCTCTGCTTGCCGGCGTATCGTATCTGGATTTGACCGGACGCTCCCTCGGTGGAGGATTTGAACGAGACTTCGTCCTGGCACCTGTGGCCAACAGCGAGGCTGCCGCAGATCCAGTCCAGGTTCTTGATAATTATAAATTGAGGGCGGCACGTTTTTCGGCAATCGCGGGAATCGCCTGGAATGCCAACTGGGGCAAGGCACGCACTTCGAACCAACCATCTGATCTGAAGACCCGCGTCGATGGCTACAAGCTATCCCTCTGGACCGAGGTGCCATTCATCTCAAACTACACGTCTGAATACGATCTTGTGACGGCATCGGACCAAGTCCAGAGCCAAACGATCAATGACCGTGGAAGCCTTTCCGGATACAGCATTGTCCTTCAAGCGACTGCACTGCTGGGCAGTTAGCGACCGCAGGCCGTAAGTGCCATTGCCGGCAATTCGCCTTCCGCAGAATCCACCACGTTGCCTGCACGATCCACGAGGAAAAACGTTGGTGTCGCACTGATTGACCTTCCGAGTCTTCCTGCAACCGCTGAAAAACCCTCTGCAGTGGAAATAGTATGCGACCCGGTCGACCCAGATGCTGGAAAAATCCTGAGCCATGCATTCATCTCGCTTGAGCGCACGATCGTGAAACTGGAACACTTCCCTGCCTCACCACTGAAAGCTGATAGGAAGTTCTGATCGTTAGCCAGCTCGCGAGCCATCGAAAGGCAACCACCACAACCGGGCGCCGAAAAATCGAGCAGTAGATACTGGCCGGTAAAGAGCGATGAGAGCATGATTTTGCTACCGCGAGCGTCCGTAACCTCGGAGTCTTTTGAAGACGGCAATGCCGGTCCGGAAGGCGTACCCGGTTGGGGCTGAACTCCGTTGGGATTGCCGCCGGGTGGAACCACGTTGATGTCAAGGCTAGACCCGAGATCCCGCAGGACCAAGGCCGCTTGATAGGATGGTTTGCCAAAAATCTCCGACTTGCTGATCCTTAGTGCTGGATCGTTGCGAAAAAACACGCGATCAAGAACCTGCCCTGAGCCCGAAACTGCGCCGAGTTCCAAAGTGACATTATAATCGCAACCCTGACGAATGCTGGAAGCCAACCGCGTCGTTGATTCAAATTCGCCAACCTGGTCGATCCGAGTTGCTCCCAGACAATTATTTTCTACCGGAACAACTTGAAGCCGATATCCAAACGCGCGGCGTTGAATCAGACCATCGATCTCTTGATTGCGTCCCTGTAAATCTGATGCGCGAGGCATATTCATGTCTATGGATGTAAGGCCCGCGCCGCGACCTGCGCTGCCGACTCCGATCGCACCTGGCTGTACCGGAGTGCACGCTACAGTCGCAACTCCCACACAAACCGCAATCGCATTGACGAACAGACGCATGGGCAACCTCAACTTTCGTTTGTAGGTAGCGATGTTCAAGAAACATGCCGGGCGGGTCTGTGGATAAAAACAATTAAATACGGCAACTTATCAAAGAAATTATTGACACCGATCGGGTTTTGAATGTCGCTAATTTTGACGGTGTCAAAAGGCTTTACAGAGGACCATCCTGCACCAGGCTGGCAGTAAATTAAAAACGCCAATGCAGTCAGCGGATTATAGCAGACCGCGGACCACTTCAGCCCGGCATGGGTCTTGCTCCATGCTCTCTATCAACACGAGGTCTGCATGAAGCTATTGTCCACGATCCTATTGGGTTTGACCCTGACCGCTTGCGCGAGCAGCCAACCCGCAGCGACCCGACCGGTGTCCAATCAGCCGTTCGGCAGCACGTCGGGATTGCAAGCCCTCCCGGCCAGTTCGTGGCAAGTGGTTTACAACGTACGATCCATGAGCCTTCCAGAGATCTTGACCGCCTCTGGAAAAAGCGCCGCGATTTTTCAATTCGCGGGTGTGACTTGCGTCACCTGTCAACGGGACGCCCAAGAATACACGAGCCGCATCCAACGCAGTGCGTTGAAAAATAAATTAGCTCATATAGTAGTGTTCACTGATTTTTCTGAAGACTTTCAGGAAAACGATTTCGCATCCTTCATGAACCAATACGCACCGCAATCCATCAGAACCCAAGACAGCAATGGCCGGTTGTGGCTCTCCCTGCAAAAAGATCCATCGATGCCGGACCGCAATGTGATGGTGGTTCTGGGGCAAAACGGCAAAGGACTCTCGCTCAACGAAGCCACAAGCCACGACCTGATTTTTAGCACCCTCGAGGGCCTGGCCTCGGGTGCCCTATGAAATTAACCCACGCAATTCTTGTGATGGCGTTGGCGAGTGTCTCAAGCACGGCATTTGCTCAAAATGCGTTAGAGCGATTTTCACAGCCTGGGGCAGTCCGGCTTGATCAAACTGCAAAAAACCCAGTCCCCACCAAAGGACCGGCCCTGATCCAATTTTGGGCATCTTGGTGTGTAGGCTGCCGCAAAAACATGGATATGGTTTTGGAATCGAACAAGGAGCAGGGAATACCCTTCGTGATGGTCAGTTTGGATGAGGATCCAGCCGCAGCCCGCAATTACCTGCAACGCGCCGGGGCATCTTCGGATCAACTGCAATCCCTCACCCTGGTTGACACAAAACAAGAGATTGCCACCGCGCTAAAAATAACGACCGTCCCTACCCTACTGTTCATTGACCGCGACGGAAAAATCGCTGCGCGAATTGTTGGCCACACGACACCGGCTGAAATCAAGTCCATGCAACGCAGCATCGTCAGCCATTAGAAAAATGGTTTGATTAGGTGTAGGCTTACCATCATGATTTATTACATGACAAACTCAATGAGTTCGATGAGGCCTTCGCGCCTCATTCTCCTGTTGATCCTCCTGGTTACAGTTTCCTGCATCCACCCAAAAGTAAAATTTCAAAAATCCATGCTGCTGGATCCTTTACTCGATCCAGCAAAAGATCAGACACTCTTGGATTCAGTGACGACAGAACCAACACGCCGAATTGAACATGGCGATCCATCTGGTGGTTCTGTTGGCGGCGCGACGTGCCCAACCTGTGGGGGCTGATTGTGAATCGCTTTGCAATTGTGGGCGCCCTGGTTTTTCTTAATCTGCCAAGCCTTCTCCGGGCTGAGTCCATGCGTATCGAGGGCGCTGCTGCAGTTTATTCCGAGCGGGATTCCAAGGCTCTATTGGAAACCCTCGCCATACAAGGACACCAGAACAACTTGCGCCTCGGGATTTCGCGCCGCCATCCAGTTGGAAAAATGGATCCAGATTCGCCCCTGGCTGGAAATGAAACCGGCGTCACCCTGACAGGCGAAATTCCCGGGCCGAAGACCGAGTCAGGAACGGCAACATACTCCGTGGCACCAAAAATCGGTTGGCTCAGTTCGGAGGCGAAAGGAATCGACTCTATAAAGTCGATCAATCGATGGATTGGAACCGCCGTTTCATTTTGGACCGGTGAAGACACAACCCGCTGGACCCTGAACCTCCAAAGAACTTTCAGCAGTACCAAGGCACTGGACGTCACTGATGTTGACGGCAAACGAATCCTCACACCGGAACGCATCGCGGGTACCAGCGCGGGAATCAGCTGGATGCATCTGGCGACTCCAGAATTTCTGTGGCGCGGAAGCCTGTCGATCATCCTCAGTGACGACCGCCCCAATGCCCATTCCGGATCCCTGGAAGGGCGCTACTTCATCGCACCAGTCAAGGCAGCCATTCATGCCTCCATCGCCCGATTCGAAAACCGGGGAGCCATCCGACCGGTAACCTTGACCGGCAGCATTGCCGCCACCACCGCATCACTGGAGTGGCATCAAAAAATCGGCGAACGCACGATCTTGGCCCCTGGATACCGTTGGTATCAAGAAACGGAAACGCCGCGCGCCGTCAACGGCCTCGTAAAAAAACTTGGCTCAGATCAGGTTTACACCACCGTTCGCTACCGCTTCTGGAAAGACTATTGGCTGGAAGATGCGTCGGAATTTTTTATTTCGACGGGATCTTATCAGACTAATACTGGGCTGAAATTATTTCACGTGGCCGCTGGAATGACGATGATTCCAGTGGAGTAGCCCTGGTCAAACCGCTCACTTTAAGCTCACATTAATGGTACGGAATCCACGATCCACAAGTGTGCTGGATTA
>CAMBEK010000014.1 GCA_945865565.1 Pseudobacteriovorax antillogorgiicola
ATTGCACTTGGCTCATGGCACCGGCATCACCGCTGATTCGCAATTCAAATTCCTTTTGTCCATTATCCGCGATTTTTCCGTAAAAAACCTGCGTCTGAAAATTTTCAATTCCAGCCGGAACGGGGACATCGATCCCGTTGTCAAAATGAGTGCCAACAGCCCCGTAAAGAATCGAAGCCATGTTTCCGCTGGTGTACCACTTGTTGCAATGATTGGTATTTTTTGAACAACCAACTGTGTCTGCAATCAAAACATTTGAGTCGTCTTGCGTGCATCCAAGTCCAACGATGGCATGCCAAATTGAACCATACATCGCAAAAAGGTGCAGAGGCGATTGGTTGATCCTCATCCAAGCGCAAATTTTTGCAACGTCGGCCCGGGAACTTCTCCCAGCCGTCCTTCCATAATGGAATATTTTTTTGATTCCGATCATGGGTACTTCTCTGGCTTCTGCATCCAAATCCGTGGAAATGGTTCGCGCATTGTCCATGGCGGACCGGAATGAGGTGTAACGGTTGTAGTGGGCCTGTGAGGGAAACTTTGAATCTTCGATCCAGAGTTTTGCGCCAGATGCGCCAAGGAGGGCGTCGGTGTCCGCAGATTGAAATGGCAGCCTCGCCAAAACATAGGGACGGGAGACACGGGCCGTCTTAAATCCTGACTTTCTCAGGTACCATTCAATCAGCGATGCAGTGGAGTTGTACCAGCAGGTGGCTGTGCCGTATTGTCTGATACCAACGTCGCAGCATTCTCCGGACAGGTTGACAGGGGGTAGGGTTGACGTCCGCAGCACGCGCCGTGGGCGCTTCCTTTTAACATTATTTGCATCATCATCGGATGGGCCATCAGTTATTTGGCCATTGAAGACGTCAGGGGCGACAGGGGACACCAGCAAAACTCTTGTCGCGGTTTCACTTGAAGTCAAAATCGTGGCGGTGCACTTTTCGTTCTGGCACCAAGCAATAGTTCCAGCAGGATCTTTTTGGTCGACTTTTCCGACAATCGTTTCGCTATCTCGAAAGTAGATATCACCGTTGGCGTTTACGATCAGGGGCAGTGCAGTTTGCATTGGTTCTCCGTCATTGAGATAGAAATTCCCATTGACGTAGCGGACGTTCTTCGCGTCGGATTCCTGGATGATCGGCGAAATTGTCTGGTCCAGCGACGGTTCCTGTTCCGATGTTGTGGGGACCACCCCGCATGCTGTGATGATTGTCACCACTGACAAAAATGCGTACCGTAAATTCTTGAGAACCATTTTGGCCTCCTTGCCAGAATTTCGTAAAAACTTTTTTGGGTACCCAAGAAAATTATCACGAAACTTCAAGATTCAAATCTTTGTGGCAGCGGATTTAGGCTCTTATAAGAAAAGATGATGGCATAAAGCGGATCTTCAATGATCCGCTCACTTCTATTTCTCGCACTCGGCTTGAACTGCCCCCACTGGTTGGTGGTGATGCATGCGCAATTACCCGAAAATAATGCGGAATTACCCTTTCTTTGGTTTTCGGCAGTGTGGCGCATCGGTTTCAGCAATAAGCAGCCGGAATGACTGCGAAATTCTACATTTCACGCACAATTTAAGGGAGCAGGTGAAATGACATCAAGTTCCCCGCCAATTCAGCCGAAGGCAACTCTGTCTTTTTTTTCAGGCGTGGAGATTTCATGGGATTTAAAATTTCAAATTTCTTCCGCACGAGCGTGACAAAGGCCGCGGTGTTTTGCGCACTGGCGGCGTGCGGACAAAAAAATGTTGTCGATCAGCGCGGGCGGCAGATCTCTTCAAGTGCGGGCGACGCAGTCGACAACTCTGCGGCAAACAACGGTTCCCAGACTGGTTCAGACGCAAATACACCGCGGCCAAAAAGCAGGGTATTGCCCCTTGTCGACAAAACGTTTGCTTTATCCGGAGCCTCGCGACAGGCGATAAGTTCGATCGACGTCAAGATCAATGATTTTGTCGTGCTCCAAGACGGGGGGATTGTTGCGGTTGGGTCAAAGGCAAACGCACCAAGCATACCTTATTCTTTCCCGCCGGCTTTAAACACGAATCCCCACGAATTTATCGTGATGCGATTGACGAAGGACGGAGCCCTCGATTCGTCTTTCGGAGAACGGGTCACAGGGGGATCTCAGCAGTCTACTGAGCGACGTGGATATTCGTCCTATTCGATCACAGGATCCACCGACAGCAGGGGTTATCGAATCGCCCTCGAATCAGACGGAAATTTTTTGGTTGCGGGTACATACGGAGGCGGTGCCGGGTTTGCTTTGCTTCGGATCTCGGGTGACGGAACGTTACAGTCGACGTTCGGAACGAATGGAATTGTCACGTCGCCTTGCCCCGCGACGGGCGCATCGGTTGCTGGACTCGTAAGGACATCGTCGAAGATCATGCTGGCAGGAACATGCCTAAAGTCCCCGGGGACTGGACTACCGGAAATACCTCACGTCAGGTTAGTCGTGCTCTCACCCGGAAACGGCGCGGTCGACGCACTTGCGAGTACTTTCCATTTGGTCGGCGGAAAACCAAGCGCCGCATTTGATGCGCTCCTCGTAAATGATAAAGTAAACGATAAAATTTATGTTGCAGGGTCGGTGGAAATGCCAGACCCAACGATCGCTTCGAACCCAGGGGTCCACCATCAGATGGTTCTCCGGTTCAAGGATGATGCAACCTTGGACACATCATTCGGCACCAATGGTGCTGCCATAAATTCTGATGGCAGCTCAAATGGCGCTGTGCTGGCACTGGTGGCATCATCCGACGGGGCCAATGTCGTTGCCATTGGCATGTCGAAGAGGACCACGGGTAACATTACCCGCGAAACCGCAACAGCCTGGTCCATTCCGTACAATTATCGCGACAATTATCGCGGAGCGAATGTTTCCGTGTGTTTTGCAGCCATGGGTGGCACCGCGAATTTTGTTCCGTTTTCTGCGGCATTGGACGTGAATGGAAAAATCTTGGTTGCGGGTTCGTTGCGGCGCGCTGATGCAGGATTCGCGATGGCAGCATTTCAGCTCGGCTCGAGTTCGACTGTGAGTGGCGCATGCCGCCCCGTGATTGCATCCGCAGGCGACCAAAGCGATGCCCAATCCCCAATTGCATTTGCAGAGTATCCGCGAACCGCTCAGCACGAATTCATTCGCAAGATTATAATGATTCCGGGCTCTGACGGACGCGCAATGATGGCCGGCGGCGTGTCGTACAACGATAGTGGGGACCGCGGCGCATTTTTCACCCGCCTGAAATTGGATGAGAACTTATGAAGGTCAATCATTCAGGACTGCAAGGTGACTCGATCAACGCCAGATCAACGAGTGGCTATTTGGCCTTTGTAGCCTGCCTTATGCTATTTTCCGCGGCGTTTTTCTCGCCGAAGGCTTCTGGCGCTGACAGCCCTGCACCCGTCAATATTGTCATTGGCGACGGTAGCCTCCAAGCGGGGGAGTATTTCAGGAATTTTCAGGCATATTCCGGCGCGCAAGTGATCCTGAAAGTTTTAGCCGGTAAGTCCGTTGTGAGCATCGAAAGGAGCATAGGTTTTAATTGCCCTGGGGGGCGTTATTTTCGTGAGTACGGGTCAATTTCCGATGCACCGTTTGACGGAAAAACACTTGATGAGTGCAAGGCCGGATCAACGGATCGGTATGAACTTGCGGATTGTATTAACAAAAGTCGAAGGATTGCTGATGAAGATCGCTGTTCATCACTTCCTGTCACATTGGGGCAGTCCGGGGGCTACCCAGTCAAGTCCACGGACGAGACCTACACCTTTACGATTCCATTTGATTCCAACCGAGAAGAGGTTACCTATCAGATCCGTGGCGGAACGAATTCGCCTTCCTATAATTTAAATGTTCCAATGCGACTTCGGATGAGATTTGAGTCAAGAAGTGATTTATACATGCGTTATGTTGCGAAGGCCAACAAAGCCGTCGATCCGGATCCGATAGTCATACCTGGATTTCTTCGCCCAGCAGTGCCAGTTGGAACAACGGTTTTGAGCCTTCCAATTAGCTCGGAATGGACTCAGTGGGTCGACACTGTGGGAACGGTCAAGGCGGGAACGTGCCAACTTCTAAATGATAGGATTAATTTTAGAAAGCCAGAGTCAGACCCGCCCGTTCCATGCAAAATCGAGTTTAGCTCGGGGCGGCTCAGCGACAAGTTCATCGTGGAGTTCCCCTACCTTCCAAAGTTGACAGTGTCGCCGTCCGAGGTGAGAGTTTTAGAAGGTTCCTGGGACGAAGAGTTCCAGTTTACGTACAGTGGCGGTAACACCGGAAGGGACGCTGAGGGCGGGCTGTACGGTTACGGTAGGGGCTTTCGGTGTGATTATTGTGTTATACCTTCAGGCACAATCGGTCCAGGTCCTTTCACGGGGACATTTAAATTTCGGGGCGGCAGCTCATTTGAATTCGGGCAAGGATCTTCTGCAGCGAGCGCATGGGATTCCGACTATTTTTCCCAGAGAGCTTCCATCCGGGCCATTTGGATCGCCCCGTTAGTGATCACAATGGTCTCTGCATCCCCATCTTTCATTGGACCGACAATCAATTTTAGGGTGGGCGGCGGCGACCGGACCAGGACAACCACCGTGACATCAAAGAGAGCCGATGCGGGTACGGCCGACTGGAGTCAATTACCACCGATCACACTGGAACCAAATGCAACGCAGCCGAACACGTTGCAGACCGATTATAGTTTCCTGCCAACGAGTCCTGGTTTTTATCAAATCACGGCGAGTCAAACTGACCCGGACCAAGAGAAGAAGGTTGTTTTTGAAATCAAACCTATACCTGTTCCGTCCACTCCAATCGTGTCTATTTTGGACCTCGCCCCCCGAAATCAAGTGCAATTGACCTGGACTGTTTCTCCGGGGGCGGATTATTTAGTCGTCTCGAGGTTTTCATCAAGGGATTGCACCGGGTCTGCGACCGAGACCCAAATTTCGTTCGACAGTTCGCGTCATCGCATCAGTGACTTGCTGGACGGTGTTTACTCGTTCAAAGCTAAGTCGAAAAAAAATAACTTTTATGGGGAATCCTCCGCCTGTTCTGCGTCCGTTACGATCGACATCACGGCCCCCGTCGCCCCAGCGATATCAACGGTCGGATCCAAGCCGGTTATTGCGGGATCGACGATCACGCTAAACACCACAAGCCCCGTCATCACCGGGACGGCAGAATCAGGATCCACGGTGACGGTTTATAAATCTGGCAACGAGATCCTGGGGTCCGTGGCAGCAAACGCGACGACGGGGGCATGGAGCTACGCGAGTTCTCTTGGCGCAGGCCGCCACAACATCACGGCCAAGGCAAAGGACGCCGCAGTTAATGAAAGCAGTGCGAGTGCCGCCGTCGACATTGTGATCGATACCACGGCCCCTGGTGCTCCGAACTTGTCGCAAGCATCAACTTTCATCAATGCTGGCGTCACAGTCACCGTGACCAAAAATGCAACACCGTCGGAACCCTACTTCAAGGAATTCCGTTACGTGACGGCCAACAGCCTGACGGCACCTGAGGCCCCAACGTGTTCGACTGGCAGGGAGGGGGCTTTGATTGATATTCCCGCAACATCACCCGGGACATCAATCGCCGTTATCGCGTGTGACACTGCGGGGAACGCTTCTTTGGCGACCACGGCCACATACAAGTACGACGCCACCGCCCCCGGTGCTCCGATTTTGTCGCGGGCATCAGGTTTCATCAACGGTGTTAGCTTCTCAGTCTCTGTGACCGAGAACCCAACCCCGTCGGAACCCGATTTCAAGGAATTCCGGTTCACGACGAATCGGAACCTGAGTGCGCCTGATGCCCCAACTTGTTCGACTGGGTTTGTCGGAAGTTCGATCCCGGTCCCGTCTGAAATTTATCCTATGTCTATCGCCGTCATTGCATGTGACAAGGCGGGCAACGCTTCGCCGGCGACGACTGCGATATACGAGCGAGACACCACGCCCCCTGATTTCCCTTGGCTTGGACCGTATGTGGTAACTTTCAATGCCCCCTTCTCAGTCGTCGTGACCGAGGGCCGAAACCCGGTGGAACCGCATTTCAAGGAATTCCGTTACGTGACGGCCAACAGCCTGACGGCACCTGAGGCCCCAACGTGTTCGACTGGCAGGGAGGGGGCTTTGATTGATATTCCCGCAACATCTCCCGGCACATCAATCGCTGTTATTGCATGCGACAAGGCGGGTAACGCGTCTAGGGAGAGGGTTGCAACATACACGTACGACACTGTTGCCCCCAGTGTCCCGTTGATCACGCACTTCGGACAGGATATTCAGCGACAGAGCATGGTTCCTGCGGGATCGACGGTCACGCATAATTTCCGTAATATTGTCCTCCAAGGCACGACAGAGGTTAGGTCAACCGTCACTATTTACAACGGTGCGTCTCCTGTTTGGACTTCAAACATAGCCGACTCGCGGGGGACGTGGGCCACCGCACGTATCGATTTAAGTCAGGGAACAAACACGATCACTGCCGTGGCAAAGGACGCCGCAGGTAATCAAAGCATAGCGAGCGTTCCGCTCACGATCAATGTCGACACCACGGCCCCCGCCGCCCCTGCGATATCAACGGTCGGATCCAAGCCGGTTATTGCGGGATCGACGATCACGCTAAACACCACCATTCCCGTCATCACCGGGACGGCAGAATCAGGATCCACGGTGACGGTCTATAAATCTGGCTCGGAGCTCCCGGGGTCTGTCACGGAAAACGCGACGACGGGGGCATGGAGCTACGCGAGTGCTCTTGGCGCAGGCTCCCACAACATCACAGCCAAGGCAAAGGACGCCGCAGGCAATGAAAGCAGTGCGAGTGCCGCCGTCGACATTGTGATCGATAACGTTGAGCCTGGAGCGTTTGCCATCACCAGTCACGACAACCCCGCCAACCCAGCCGCACCAATTATCGTTTGGGGGGCTCCGGTAGAATCAAGCGCAGTTACCTACGTCCTCAAGGTGGCCACAGTCGCAGGCTGCGCGAGCAGTGTCGTCGCAACATTTCCAAATCCGCCGGCATTACTGACCGGCACATCGCGACCATTTGGCACCCTTGTCAACGGCACCTACCATGTTTGCCTTACAGCGACTGACGCGGCGGGTAATTCTACCAACGCATCGCCCTACAATTTCACGATCAATGTCGACACCACAGCCCCCGCCGCCCCTGCGATATCAACGGTCGGATCAAAACTGGTTACTGTGGGATCGACGATCACGCTAAACACCACCAGTCCCGTCATCACCGGAACGGCAGAAGCAGGATCGACGGTGACGGTCTATAAATCTGGCTCCGAGATCCCGGGGTCTGTCACGGAAAACGCGACGACGGGGGCATGGAGCTACGCGAGTGCTCTTGGCGCAGGCCGCCATACCATCACGGCCAAGGCAAAAGACGCCGCAGGTAATGAAAGCAGCGCGAGTGCTGCCGTCGACATTGTGATCGATAACGTTGTGCCTGGAGCGTTTGCCATCACCCGGCACGTCAACCCCGCCAACCCAGCCGCACCAATTATAGTTTGGGGGGCTGCGGAAGATTCAAGCGCAGTTACCTACGTCCTTAAGGTGGCTACGGTAGCCGGCTGCGCGAGCAGTGTCGTCGCAACATTTACAAATTCTCCGGCTTTACTAAACGACACATCGCAACCACTCGGAACTCTTGTCAGCGGAACCTATTACGTTTGCCTGACAGCGACTGACGCGGCAGGTAATTCCACAAACGCTTCGCCCTACAATTTTTGGATCAATGTCGACACCACGGCCCCCGGCGCCCCGATGATATCAACGGTCGGATCAAAACAGGTTACTGTGGGATCGACGATCACGCTAAACACCACCAGTCCCGTCATCACCGGGACGGCAGAATCAGGATCCACGGTGACAGTTTATAAATCTGGCTCCGAGCTCCTGGGGTCTGTCACGGCAAACGCGACGACGGGGGCATGGAGCTACGCGAGTGCTCTTGGCGCAGGCCGCCATACCATCACGGCCAAGGCAAAAGACACCGCAGGGAATGAAAGCAGTGCGAGTGCTGCCGTCACATTGGTCATTGATACTCAGCACCCGACAATTACCTTTTCCAGTATCTCTCCCGCTTCACCGTCCGACAATCCGTCACCGAAGGTTAAAGGAACCACAGAGGCCGATGCCAGCGTCATTCTCTACGACAATGACAATTGCAGCTTGGCAATTTCCATGTTGGCAAGCGGCGCTACCTTCGGATCCGACGGCGTAACGGCTTCGGTCGCAAGTGGGCGCACGTCGCAAATCCATGGCCAGGCAACAGACGTTGCGGGAAATAAATCAGTGTGCGTGCTCTTAACCGCATATACCCAGAGTGCTGTTGAAAATTCGCCCGAGCAGGCCCCCGGGGCACCGTCCAGCAACACGTTAGGGGTCGAGGCGGCCATGAACCTCTGGGAAATTCCATGACGCGGCAGAAAATTTCAAGAGTGGCGCTGCTATGCTTTCTGAGTCTCCATGCCTGCTCAGGCAACAAAACAGATTCTGGGAATAAAGTTGCCACGGGCAGCTTTACTCAGGAATCATCGGTCAGAGAGGCTCAAGATCTGGCAAATAATTGCGTCAAACTTCCCGGACAAAGCCGACCTGTGTGCTATGAGGATCGAAATGGTCTGGCGATTGTTGGTGGCGATCAAATCATGGGGACGATCGACGAAATAAAAAAATATAACCTCAGCGAAATCCAGGAAAAATCTTTGGCAATCCGGCGAGTGGTGTCGGGACAAGATCTACGTTGGCCGCTCCGCGAGCCCTGCGGAACGACTGGAAGTGCCGCCCTTGTTACCTGCGTCACGATTCCGTATGTGATTTCTCCAACGGGATCCTATCCGGTTTCTGTCGCTGCATATGGCAACAAGTTGCCAGCTTTGTTTGCCGGTGTGTCGACAGGTTCCGACAAAATAGTTATCACAACAACGGGTTCAAGTCCCGTTTCATTTGAAGTGAATGTCAACGTTTCGCAAGCATCGTTGAACGAATCAATAGCGCCCACATTTCGTGATGCGATTCCGATAGTGCTCGACCGAAACAATCTTTCGCCGACGACAATAAACATCAAAATGGGCCAGACCGTATCACTCAGGATGGTGGGCCAGACAGCTGCAACTTACGAAGTTTCTGCGACCTCGTTTCCGCGGACAAAGATCAAACTTCTAAGTTTGACCAATTGGAGCGCTGACCCAAGGAATGCAGGCCGAGTTTTTAGCAGCCGAGTTCAAGATGCAATCGAATATATAAACGGCCTGTACGCCTCGGAGGGCCTGCGGGTAAAGCTGCGGCCGATGCAATCGACTGACAATTCTTTAACTACTAAATTCGTCGGCATCAAGGGCGAGCCGTTGAACGGCTCGTCGGACACATTGCTGGAAAGCAGTGCATGGACGTCTTACGCGACTAACGTGGGGCTATCGGCATCGACCAATTATGTGCAGATGGTCTTGGGAGAGATGGCCGGTCAGACTGCGATACGCCACGAATTTGGTCACGTTTTTGGACTCTTCCACGAACACGCTCGTGAGTCACGACCGATTGAAATCATGCGTGATAATATTATCCGGATGGGGCGTTGCGCGTCGGACGGAAGCAACTGCAATTTATTGAATCAGTGGACATACGATGCAGTCGCATCAAAGGACTTTGGCGAGTTCGACTTTAGCTCGTTGATGATTTATGCATCAACTTCGCATCGCGACTTGTATGGCGACTGGCCTGATGGACTCGTCTCGATGAGGCACAAAAATGGGCCACGCTTTTCGTCAAATTCGGTTTTTTCGAAATCAGACATTCTTAGCCTCAATTCATTGTACTTCAGAGAAGTCGACCCTCCTCTGATTTCGTCCGGAGCTTGCAATACTGTGGAATGTTCATTGACTCTCACATGCTCGGCTTCGGGGGATCGGGTTAGTGCAAAAAACGCCCTTGGTGTGGAGCTTCTCACAGCCACCAACAGCCAAAACCAAATCGCAACGCAAGTGATCCCGTTTGGATCCATTTTTACAACGTGCTCCCGGAACACAAACGCTGTTCAACAATCAGAAAAAAAAATATTTGAAATCAAACCCTACGAACCACTCGCTTTCTCTCCCTCTGCAGGTATAAAAACGTTCACCACACAGTCTGTCAGCATCGATATCCGAGGCGGATTTGATATTCTGCCGACGGCGACTTTGGCGCTTCCGAAAGTTGTAGAAATAATTCAGCCCGACCCAAGCGCAGGTCAGGCACGCGTGAACGTTGCTACTGACGGAAGCAAAGTGAAGTTCGTTTCCCCCGTTGCCGGCATTTATAGACTACGGGTTCGGGCGCTGAGCCAATACGGCCAACCAATCGAAGCCGACACCACTGTCGATGTTGCTGATGAATTGAAAATAGATATTCCAGATCCGGTTCAAATGGCACCAGGAAAAACCCTCACGCTGCAGGCTCTCGGAGGACACGACCCGGTGGCTTGGCAGGCACCTGATAACACTTCTTTCTCGTCCTCCTCTCGCACGGCAAATTTCACGGCACCAAATCCTAGGCGACCGGATTTCACCAGCGCTCGCATCAAGGCATCGTCCGGAGTAGCGCCATTAACACAGCAAGAAACTGCCTTCGTGGAAATCACGCTGCTCCCTTCCCTGATCTTGTCGCCGGGGAGCGCGAGTTCGATCGTGGATTCACAGACGGAATTCCGTGCCACCGGAGGCAACGGAACCTACGTGTACTCAATTAATGCGTCTGGGACCTCTGGGGTCTCGATCAACTCGCAGACTGGAATCGTGCGTGTGTTGCCAACCGCCGTCGCGGGAAACTATGTCGTCAAGGCGTCGTCGGGCCAAATTGGTCGCCTTGACTATCAAGAGGCCACGTCACAGATGACGGTCACGGGGCCACCTGCTGTTCCGGCGCCAACACCAGTTGTGCCACCTGCTGTTCCAGCGCCAGGAATTCTGGCTGTCCTGAACCTCTGGGAAATTCCCTGAAATCAGAATCTTCCTTGCGCGCTTTGTGATCCTCACTGTGGATCAGGGATTCGAACTGGTTCATCGGCCTCTGCCTCAGGCGAATTCCCAGGTGCAGTCCGGTTGGAATTTGGTGAGAACGTTCCGGCCGCGCCATAAAGCATCGATTGAAGTTTCGAGGCACTCAACCATTTGCTGCAACCTCGCCCACTCGATGGGCAGCCAACGGTGTCGACGATCATGATTTGCGAGTCGTCTGACTTGCAGGCAATCCCGACGACGGCGTGCCAGATAGATCCGTACATGACAAACACATGGACCGGTGATTGGCGGGTACGCATCCACTCACAAATGCTCGCCACATTCTGGCGAGAGGCTTGCCCGGAATTGCGGCTGTAACGGAAGAGGGTTTCAATGTCCAGGTCGGGAATTGCCTTGGCCTGGTCCGCGACCCGTGCGGCCATGGATCTGGCCTGAGATTTAGTCGCCGAATAACTGAGGCGTTGGTTATAAAGTGGCTGCGTTGGCAGCAGGGCGTCATCGAGCCACAGACGCATCCCGGATATTCCTTTTAGCGCGTCGGTGTCCTTTTGTTGAAAGGGCAGTTTCAGCAAAACAAACGGACGGGACAACTGTGCATTCGGATCAATGGATTTGCGGATATACCACTCGATGATTGTGGCTGATGAGTTGTACCAACACGTAGAGCTGCCATATTGGTTGATCCCGCGTGGCGTCAGATGCTTGGTCAAGTCCACATCGCCAGCCTTGGGCTCATCACCGGAATCATTTTCCTTGGAATTTTGGTACGACGCGGTCTGAAGTTCGTCTGTGATTAAAAGTGTTGGATTTCCAGATGGCGATGACGGGATCAGAACTGTGGCGGTGCATGTGCCGTCGCTGCACCAGGAGGTCGACCCATCGGCAGCAACGTAGCCGATCAATTTTCCCCGCCCAGCTTCCTGGGAATTTGGGGCTGAATCGCGCTCAATGCGACCATTGGTACGAATCGCCAACAGGTCCAAGATTTGTACTTTTTCTCCGGTCGGCATGCGGAAGGTCGATCCGTCATAGCGAATCAAGTTGGCATCGGCTTCTCCGGAAATTCCGTCGCGCCCTTCACTATCCAAACTGGCCAGAGACGAGGTCGGGCTGGTGTTCGTGCATGCTGCAAAGTGGAAATTCATCAAAATGGTGAAAGCAGGGACGATAAGACGACGCGCGAGAGTTTTGGTCATGGTGATGACCCTTATGCAATCGAGGTATGCGAATTCAAGGCAATGTATTTTTCTCCATGGAAGATTCGTGCCAAATTTTGAATCCGGTTCTTTCGCGGGGTTGGCGTTCAGAAAAGGGTGGGCGAGCGTTCAAGGATCAGGCGATGTCAATTTTTGCGACAATTGAAAGTCTATAAGCTGCGTTTATTACACAAGTCAGGAGACTGGAATAATTCTGGAAAATACCTGTCAGTAAACTTTTACCCTCGAGTTTCCGATAGCGTCGCCTGTTCGTCGTTTAGTCATCGGGCATCGTCTTCAGATGGTGTCCACCTTTCAGGAGGCTTTCCATGAAGTCAGTCAAGAACGAGCCATCGGCACGCATGGCGCAAGTTGTTATCTTTGTCGCTGCCCTCACGGCAGTGGTGTCCTGTAGGGCTGAAAAACCTCTGGGGGCAGTGAAGGCCGCGGAAAACACTGGTATCGATCCAACTTTCATTTTGGCGTGTTCGTCCAGATCCGTTAGCCAAGGGCCGGTTACGGTCGAACTTGGGTTCTTTAATGATGAGCGGGGCGGGGTGGTGGGCTTTGGCTCGATTGGAAAGAATACGGTAGACCGTGGAAGAATTGACGAGACGGCACTGATGTTCAACGAGCTTAAAGTCGATGTGCCTGCGAGCGTCCGTGGGGTCGGCGGGATTTTGCCGATTCTGGAAACCTACGTAGCAGTTGGGTTTGGCCTGAGGGAAACAGACGTGCGAGGGGCCACCCAACAACGAGAGGAGGCCAAGATCCAGGTTTCCGGGTTGCAGTGGCAGCGTGGCGCTGGAGAAGCCGCAGGCATGTTGGTGGCGCAGGGGGTGATGACGGTCACTTTGGCCAGCACCCGCACCATCGCAGCCGAAGCACAGGTTCACTGCACGAGGGTCGTCAATGCCGAGGCTGGTGCCAGGACTGCACCGATAACTGCGGAACAAACGCGTGAGCAAGATTTGCAACGCAGCCAGCCACTGGCACCGGGCGAGAGCGAGGGCTGAAAGATAAAATCAGGAATGACGGGCGGGCGATTTAATCGCCCTGTGATCATTCCAGAAGGTTTGCCATTTCTTCTTGCAGGACCGGTGCGATGGCATCGGTCTTTTTTTCTGCGCTGCCTTGAAAACGCTGGATCACCACAGAAATGGTCCGGCGGCTGGGATGAGGGAGGCGACTCATGGCGCGTCCGCCCATGCGGGAAAAAAAACTGCCCCAAAGTCCGTTGATTGCCAGCATGTATACGGGAACGGGATCCGTTTTTAAAATCCGGTCCACTCCAGGCCGGAATGTGGCGAGTTTTCCGTCGCGGGTGATGGCTCCTTCCGGGAAAATGCAGACGACGTGATCATCGCGAAGGGCAGCTGAAATCAATTCAAACGATCTTTCTTTCAGGGCTGCATCTTCCTTTGCAGGAGCGATTGGAATCGCCTTGGCGGCTCCAGCAAGGATGTGAATTCCAGGGGTTGTGAAAAAGTGATGGTCCATCACAAAACGGACGGGTCGCCGGCAGGCTGCGGTGATGATGAACCAGTCAATAAAGGAAACATGATTGGCAACAACCAGGGCTGGGCCGGTGGATGGAATGAGTTCCCGGCCAGAAAACTTCAGGCGGTAAATCAAAGTGGCCAAGACCCATGCAACAAAGCGCATCACAAATTCAGGAATGAGTGCCAGGATCCACGAACAGACCGCGAAATTCATGATGGCCGAGACCAGAATAATTTCAGCGGTGTTGAGTCCGAGTTTATAGAAAATCATCGTGAACAGTGCTGATGCCACCATGAAGATGGCGTTGATGACGTTGTTTGCGGCGATCAAGCGTGAGCGGCTGCGTGGGTCAGACCGGTGCTGTATGTATGCATAAAGTGGCACAATAAAAAGGCTTCCGCTGATGCCGGTCATGCCAATATCAAACAAGATGCGCCACGGGACTTGAAGGGCGTTGAATCCAAACTCAGGATAGTTGATGAGCGCCATGGCAGCCGTGCTAAGGTCGACAAAATAAAGATCACCAGCAAAGATCGACATGCCGAGCGCTCCCAATGGAACGAGGCCGAGCTCAATCTCGCCGCCCGAGAGTTTTTCAGAGAGCAAAGAACCAATTCCGACGCTGACGGAAAAAGTGGCGAGTAGGATTGTGGTGGTGGCCGGGTCATTGCTGTTAAGCGTGTGTTGGGCAAAGGTCGGTAGTTGCGCCAAAATTGTTGCGCCGAAATACCAGAACCAGGAAATTCCCATCACGGCGTTCAATATGCCTTCGCGCTGGCGGCAAATTGACATCAGATCTTTCATGTCCGAGAAGAAATTCAAACTCAGGGGCAGGGTGGGGTCGGCGGCTGGGGATTTTGGAATGAAAACCGAAAACAGCCAGCCGGCGATGGCAATCCCCATGATCCAGGCAGAAATGACTCCGGGATGGCCATGAGCCGCAAGAGTCCCACCAAGCAGGGTTCCGAGCAGAATGGCCAGGAAGGTGCCCATTTCCACTAGAGCATTGCCTGCCATGAGTTCGTTTTCCTGCAGGTTCTGGGGCAGGATTGAGTACTTCACGGGACCAAAGAATGTCGAATGCGTGCCCATCAGGAACAAGGCCGTGAACAGGATCGGGTTTGAGTTCAGGTAGAACCCGGCACTGCCAATCATCATGATCAGGATTTCGCTGACCTTTACGTTGCGCATGATGGTGCCCTTGTCGAACTTGTCGGCGATGCGGCCGGCAATGGGCGAAAATAAAAAGAAGGGCAGGATGAAAAGGCCTGCGGCGGCGTTGACGAGAAGGCCACCCTCGGCCTCGGTGGCTGATTTGTAGGCCAGCATGATGACCATGGCATTTTTGAAAACATTGTCATTGAAGGCGCCAGCGCACTGCGTCAAAAAGAACGGGCCGAAGCGGCGTTGGATGAGGAGTCGGGTGAGGGACATGGTGATCCTTTGCTAGGATGGATTTATTGTGCCGTCCGTCGGATTTTTTTTGCGGATGACATGATCGATCACAAAACCGATCCCGCCGATGACTATCACACAGAGGCCAAGAAAAATGACCACGATTGGTCCAAAGTCGTGCCGGAAGCTGGTAGCGCTTATCAGATAGAAACTGACGCCAACGATGCCAGCACCAAATGCAAAAAAACGAATGGCGGTCTTCGTGAAGGCAATTTTGACAAAATACCACCAGGCTAAACATGGCAGCACCGCAAGTGTTAAATAACCAAAAAGCGGAATCGCCGACAAGGCACATGAGAGTACAAATAGGTCAGGCAGATTTTTTTTCATTTAGACACAGTCGGTTGGGTGGTCTTTGAATTGGAGTCATGTGCGCGTCTGAACAAGGTATGAGTCATTTTCGACCCGGTTCATGAAGCCTCTGCAAGGATTCAGGAGCTCCGCCCATTATGTTATAGCCGCAGTCTGCATGGATGACCTCACCCGTAATGCTGGCGGCCAGATCTGATGCCAGCCAGCACGCAATGTTTCCGACATCTCCGCCGGTGATGTTGCGGCGCAGTGGCGCGACGAGGCGATGCAGGTGCAGCATGTCATCGATGCCGCCGCTGGTACCAGTCGCCCCCACGGCACTGGCACTGAGGGTTTTCACTGGGCCGGCACTAATTGCATTGACGCGAATTCCACGCGGGCCAAGTTCGTTTGCTGCATAGCGCACGGCGGACTCAAGGGCGGCCTTGCACAGACCCATCAGGTTGTAGCCAGCGACGACTTTCTCTCCGCCGTAATAACTCAGGGTCATGATGCTGCCGCCACTGGGCATGAGTTCTGCGGCGCGGCGGGCCGAGGCAAGAAAACTATAAACACTGATGTCCATGGCCTCGCGAAATCCGGCGCGGCTCGCATCAATCGTCTGGCACAGGATGTCTTCAAGGGGCGCCCATGCGACCGAATGCACGATAAAATCCAGGCGGCTCCATTTTCGTTGCAGGGCGGCGAAAAAAGCATCGGTAGACTGGTCGCTGGTGAGGTCGCAGGGCATGACGAACTGGGAATTCAGGGGGTCTGTGACACGGCGAACACGCTTTTCGGCCTTTGCGCCCCCGGATGATGCGTCCGGCAAATAATTAAAGACGAGTGACGCACCGTTGGCGTGAGCCGCATTTGCAATAAAGGCGGCCAACGAAAATTCGTTGGCCACCCCTAAAATCAATCCATTCTTGTCATTCAACATGTAGTCATTCAGCACATCAAAACCTTAGTGCGGCAGGATCGGCGTCGGTGATTTTGATGCCGTTTTTTCAGCGATTGCCCGTAACTTCTCAAACAGCTTGTCCGGCTTGCCGGGTTCTGCCTTGACGGCTTCGCCTTCCACCTCAATCGGCTGATCCCACGCCAGCGCATGCATCAGGACTGAATCCATGTGCTCGACTGGAATGACTTCAACCTCTTTTAAAATCGTCTTCGGAATGTCGTGCAAGTCTTTCTCGTTTTCCTTCGGGATGATGACCTTTTTGATGCCACCACGGTGCGCCGCAAGGATTTTTTCCTTGAGTCCACCAATTGGCAGAGCTCGTCCGCGAAGGGTGATTTCTCCGGTCATCGCAACGTCCTTGCTCACCGGGCGCTTCGTCAGGGCGCTGGTCAATGCGGTTGCCATACAAAGCCCGGCTGATGGGCCGTCTTTGGGAATGGCGCCTTCGGGAACGTGGATGTGAATGTCGATCTTCTGGTAAAAATCTGGTTCCAGATCCAGAAATCCCGCTCGCGAGCGAACGTAACTCAGTGCTGCCTGTGCAGACTCCTGCATCACTTCCCCAAGTTTTCCGGTGATGGTCAGTTTGCCCTTGCCTGGCAGGATGGCAACTTCCGTAACCAGCAATTCGCCGCCCACTTCCGTCCATGCCAGACCCGTGCAAATGCCAACTTCGTTGGCGCTGCTCTGGACACCGACACGGAACTTACGCGGCCCAAGGTACTTGTTGATCGATTTGTCTGTAATGACTTCGGTAATAACCAGTGTCGGTACCGCGGCGGCGGCTTCTGTTTCGATAACTTCCGGCTGTGCCGCAACTTCGACGACGGACTCCATGCTGGATTCCGTGGCTTCAAGTTCCTGGACGCCTTCTGGACCTTCGTCAGATTCAGTTTCGACGCCACCGGCAGCCTTCTTTAAATGCTTGCGTGCGACTTTACGCAGAACGGATCCGATTTCGCGTTCAAGGTTACGGACCCCAGCCTCTCGCGTGTAGTAGCTGATGATTTCTTTAAGGGCTTTGGGTTGGAAAGTGATGTGGCTCTTTTCCAAACCGTTTTCCCTGATCTCCTTTGAGACGAGATATTGCTGCGCAATGGCCAGTTTTTCATCTTCCGTGTATCCCGAAAGAGAAATCACTTCCATCCGGTCAAGGAGCGGCTTTGGAATCGTGTGAAGCGTGTTTGCTGTGGCCAGGAACAGGCACTTCGACAAGTCGAAATCGAGGTCAAGATAGTGATCGTTAAACGTATGGTTCTGCTCTGGATCCAAGACCTCGAGCAGGGCCGAAGCCGGATCACCGCGGAAATCCTGGCTCATCTTGTCGATTTCATCGAGAAGTACGACAGGGTTGGCGGAACCAGCTTTTTTCAAAGCCATGATGATTTTGCCTGGCATGGATCCGATGTAGGTCCGGCGATGGCCGCGAATCTCGGCTTCGTCCCGCACCCCACCCAAAGAGATCCGCACAAAATTGCGTCCTGTTGAAGTCGCAACACTGCGCGCCAGTGACGTCTTGCCAACTCCAGGGGGGCCGACCAGACAAAGGATCGGACCTTTCAGGCCTGTGCTCAGAGCGCGCACGGAGAGGTACTCGAGGACGCGGTCCTTGACCTTGCGCAAACCGTAATGATCTTTGTCCAGGACCTGCTCGGCAAACTTGATGTCGCGCTTTTCGGTTGTGAATTCCTGCCACGGCAAGGACAAGACGGTGTCGATGTAGTTGCGGACCACGGTGGCCTCGGCCGACATCGGAGACATCATCTTGAGCTTACGAAGTTCCTTCGTAACTTTTTCGCGAGCTTCTTCCGAAAGTTTCTTTTTCTTGATCAGGTTTTCAAGTTCCTGAAGTTCGGCGCGGCCATCGTCGCGGTCTCCGAGTTCCTTCTGGATCGCTGCCATCTGCTCGTTCAGATAGTATTCTTTTTGCGTTTTCTCCATCTGGCGTTTCACGCGCGCGCGAATTTTCTTTTCGACACGCATGATTTCGATTTCAGATTGGATGAATCCGTAAAGTTCTTCCAGGCGCAAGCGTGGATTCGTTTGCTCCAACAGGCGTTGCTTGTCCTGCAGTTTCAAGTTCGTGAGGTGTGCCACCAGCGTGTCCGACAACTTGCTTTCGTCGTCGATTTGCGCCAGGGACAACGGCAATTCGGGCGGAATTCGTTTGTTCAACCGGACGTAGTTGTCGAAAGCCATCTTCACAGTGCGGATGAGAGCCTCGGCTTCAACGCTTGGAGACTTTTCTTCCTTCAGGTCTTCCGCCTCAACCAGGAAATACTCTTCCGTTTTGAGAAAATTGACGATGCGGGCGCGGCGTTGCCCTTCTACCAAAACTTTCACAGTGCCGTCTGGCAGGCGCAGCAATTGCAAAATCGTGCTCAGCGTACCGATTTTATAAATGTCCTCGGCAGCAGGATCATTGGTTTTCGCCTTGATCTGTGCGGCGAGGAGGATTTCCTTGTTCCCCGCCATGGCCTGTTCAAGTGCAGCAATGGATTTGTCGCGGCCGACAAAAAGGGGAACCACAGTTGCAGGGAAAACCAGAATGTCCCGCAATGGGAGCAGAGGGATCTGCATTGTTTCTGGTGCATCCGACGATTTGATTGCAGTTGGGTCTTTGGTGCTGGTCACAGGTCACCCCCGCCGGCAAGGCATTAGAAACGTTAAGTACTTGTTTTCACTTCAGCTTAAAGGCAAATTTGCCATCCGTCTACCAATCCATTCAACTCAAACCTTACACCTTTATTATCGAGCCAATTGCAGGAAATGTGAAATCCTCAGGGGGATTTCTTGAAGGGGCTTAAAAGCAAACACCGGCGCGGGTTTGCCGGGCCGGTGTTTAAAAATTAGACTGGCAAAAGATCCTTTTGCTTACTTTGCTCCGCCAGAACCGAATTCGCGCTGCGCCGGTTGTTCCTTGGCAGAAATCGCCGCCGCTGCCTTTTCTTCTTCCGTCCGGTAGACCATGACGGGTTCGGCCTTTTCGACGATGGTCTCTTCGGTGATGATGACTTCCTTCAGACCCTCGACCCCTGGCATTTCGTACATGATCTCAAGCATCGCGACTTCCAGGATGGCGCGCAATCCACGGGCACCGGTTTTGCGCTTCAGGGCTTCTTGGACCACAGCGCGCAAGGCACCGTCAGTAAATTTCAAATCGACCGTTTCAAAGCTGAAGAGGCGCTTGAATTGTTTGACGATTGCATTTTTCGGCTGCGTCAAAATGTCGAGTAGTGCCGACTCGTCCAACTGGCCAAGGGCGCAAACGACTGGCAGACGGCCGATAAATTCAGGAATCATCCCGAACTTCATCAAGTCTTCCGTGCGGACTTGCGCTAACAGCTTGGTCACATCACGTTGCGTTTTGGAGTGGATCGTCGCGCCGAAACCGAGTGCGGAAACTTCAATCCGTGCCGCGATGATGTCCTCAAGGCCGGCAAAAGCACCCCCGCAGATGAACAGAATGTTGGTCGTATCGACTTGCAAGAATTCTTGCTGCGGATGCTTGCGTCCACCGCGCGGCGGAACATTCGCAATCGTGCCTTCGATGATTTTCAAAAGGGCCTGCTGTACGCCCTCACCAGAAACATCGCGCGTGATGGATGCGTTCTCGCCCTTGCGTGCGATCTTGTCAATTTCGTCGATGTATCCAATGCCGCGCTGAGCCAGTTCGACATCGTAATCCGATGCCTGAAGCAAATTCAAAATGATGTTCTCAACATCTTCGCCAACGTATCCGGCTTCGGTCAGGTTGGTTGCATCAGAAATCGTGAACGGAACATTCAGGATTCGCGCCAAGGTTTGTGCCAACAGCGTTTTGCCTGAGCCCGTCGGTCCGATGAGCAAGATGTTCGACTTGGACAATTCGACTTCGTCGGTGCCCTTTGCGGTCTTGTTGGATTCGAGGCGCTTGTAGTGGTTGTGCACGGCCACTGCCAAAGTCTTCTTGGCAGAATCCTGACCGATTACATATTCGTCCAGAATCTTCTTGATGTCCTTCGGGGTCGGAACCTTGCCCGATGGATTCAGGATTTCATCCTTCTCGACTTCCTCGGCAATGATGTCATTGCAAAGTTGAATGCACTCGTCGCAAATATAAACATTCGGACCAGCGATCAGCTTCTTAACTTCGCGCTGACTCTTGCCGCAAAAACTGCACTGGAGTCCTGAATCCTTGGCCGCCATGTGTCGTATCTCCCTTGGAGGAACGCGTTACTTTACTTTTTCTTTTCCTGGGTTCCTGCCGAAACAATCTCGTCGACGATGCCGTAGGCCTTTGCCTCTTCTGCAGACATGAAATAATCCCGGTCAATGTCTTCCAAAACTTGCGAGGCAGGCCGTCCCGTGTGGTCGGACAAGATTTGCGTCATCTTGGATTTCAATTTGATGATTTCTTGCGCCTGGATCTCAATGTCTGTCGCCTGGCCCGTTGCGCCGCCAAGAGGCTGATGAATCATGATGCGAGAATTCGGCAAAGCATAACGTTTGCCTTGAGCGCCGGCAGCCAACAACCATGCGCCCATCGACGCACATTGGCCAATGCAATAGGTGCGGACGTCTGGGCGGACCATGCGCATCGTGTCGTAAATCGCCAAACCGGCGGTGACGGAGCCGCCCGGAGAGTTAATGTAAAAATGAATGTCCTTGTCCGGGTCAGAGCTTTCAAGGAACAGCAACTGAGCGATGATCACGTTCGCAATTTCATCGAAGACTGGAGTCCCGAGAAATATAATCCGGTCTTTCAGCAGGCGGGAATAGATGTCGTAGGACCGTTCGCCGCGGTTGGTTTGTTCGATGACAATTGGCACTAGTGGCATGATCTATCCCCGTTTATAGTGAGCGCCTCAGAACCGGACGGAATGCTTACGTTAATTCAGCATTACCTGACTGACAAGGCCCTGATTCTCAGCAGGCTCATCGACGGAAAATTGCCAGCCTTTAGCCCCGGACGGAAAAGGGTGCAAAAAAATGCCCGCGATGCCGGTATTTAGGCATCGCGGGCGTTTCAGGAAACTGGCTGGGTTTGCCAATTTTACAATTTTGCGGGAAGATCTTTCACAGCTGCTGAATTAATAAGCAGATCCAAAGTTTTCTCAAACAAGAGCGACTGTTTCACGCGGTCGCCCAGAAGTTTCACCAGGGAGTCCAGATTGGTGTCCGTCCGGTTTGCGGCCTGGCCATACTGGCGCTGGATATAGTTCTTCACATCATCGACCGTGACTTCAATTTTTTCGTCCTGGGCGATCTTGACCAGGATCAGGCTGTTTTGGGTGCGGCGGCGGGCGACGGGGCGCATTTCCTGGCGCAAGCCCTCATCAAACAGAGCTTTTTTCTGTTCTGCCGCATCCAGACTGGCAAAGCGTTCCTTGATCATGCCGTCGATGGCTTCGTCGACGAGGCTGGGCGGCACTTCGAACGGGGATTTTTCGATTAGTTTATCGAGAACCTTCTCCTCAAGAGCATTACGGCGCTGCTGACCCATTTGGGTATTCATGCGCTCGCGAATGTTTTCTTTGAGCTTGGCAAGGCTTTCAAACTCGAAGTCCTTGGCCAGTTCATCGTCAGCCTCAGGCAGCTGAAGTTCTGCGACTTCCGTCAGGGTGATCTGGTATTTTAGTCCCTTGTTGGCCATGGTCTTGTCGGCAAAAGTTTCTGGCAGCGTCACCGTCGTTTCGCGGGTCTCTCCAACTTTCATGCCGTGGATAGCGCGCTCAAGTTCAGGAACCAGCTGGCTGTCGCCCAAGACGGTATCAATGTCATCCGTGGGAAGGCCGGTGATCTCGGTGCCGTCTTCGCGGAAGGCCTTGAGTTTCATCTTCACCGAATGGCCCTTGGCAGCCACGACGTCCGATCCAAGCGGTTTTTTCTTTGCATTGCGCTTGCGCAGGTCTTCGATCTGTTTGTCGACGGCCTCGTCGTTGACCGAGAAGGTCTCGCAGCTGATTTCCATCCCTTTGTAGTCCGGGATAACGATCTCAGGCATCACATCGACGACCACGGTGAAGTGGAATGCGGTGTCGTTTGCCGGCAGGTCTGCTTTTTCCAGAACTGGTTGTGCGACCATGTTGATCTTGTTTTCGCTGATCACTTTGAAAATGTTTTGGTTGACGAGTTTTTCGCCAACTTCACTGGCGACAGATCCACCGTAAAACTTCTTGATGAGGTTCATCGGGGCCTTGCCGGGACGGAAGCCTTGCAAGTGGGCTTTTTTCTGGATGCGCTTGTAGGCATCCTCAAAAGCGGTGTTGACGGCATCTGCCGGGAGTTCGACCTGGATGCGACGTTGCACCGAGTTGAGCGATTCAACTGTGGCTTTCATGATATTTCTTGCTCCCAGATGGATTCAACGAGGAAGTGGTTGCCTAAAAGGCCGCCGGAAACTAACAATTATAGGTATGAGTGTCAACGCACCGAAATCGCCCCAATTCCTTCGCTGGCGCCGTCGTTTGGCGCGTCAGATCATCATTTTGGCCCTGTGCCTGATTGGGGTCGTCTGGTTGCGCAGCCGGATGCTGTAATCACCGGTTTCCAATGGTTTATTTGGACAATCTGGGTACTGCCTGCTTTTTAAAAACTCTGATTGGTAAATGCCGCCAGCATCTGGTGGGACTTCATGAGCCGTGCGATGTCGGCTTTGACCATCTTCAGGGTGTCGCCATCACTGGACTTGATCAGTGAACAGGATTTGCCTGTATAGTTGAACACTTCCAAGGCTTTTTTCATCTCTGGGATCTTCTCCGGCTCAACCTTGAGTTCCGAGACGATCTGCATGAATGGCACCGTTGCGGGGTCATAAGGATTTTTCGGGGCCAGATCGGTTGCGACTTTCATGATCCTAAGCATGTTTTCATCAAGGCAAGAAACAGGCGGGTTGGCCTTGCGGAAATCCGCGAGAAATTGGGGGAACTGGGTTGCAAAGGCCCTGTTTGGCATTCCCCAGGCCGGTTGCTTTCGCGGGTCGCTGGCATTGATCAGAATCTCGCCATCGACCAGGATTTTTAAAAACGCCTGAACCCGTGCTGGATTTTCCTGCAAGGTCTCACTCAACATGCTTTCCATGGTCTTTTTATTGACGACGAATTTCCCTTTTTCGTCCTTTTCGCCGTGCTTGGCCCAAATAAGGTCCATCACAGCGATCAGTCGAAGGGCACTCTGCATGGGGACACCGCCGCCTGATTCAGCTTTTTGCAGGCGCTCGTTGGTTTGACGCAGGCGGTGTGAGAGGGCGCCCATGAGGGCCACGAACCATTTGGGTATTTGTTTGGTCAGCGCGTCAAAATCCGTCGCTGTGATTTGCGTTACTTCTGAGGCCTGGGTCGCTTTGACCGATGCCGAGCGCTTTTGCTTGTCAAAAAGGGCCATTTCCCCAACGATGCCGCCCTCAGAAATGGTGGCCAGGATCATCTGTTTTCCGCCCTGATCCAAAATGACCTGAAGCTGCCCCTTGCGGACAATGTACATCCCGTCGGACTGGTCGCCGGCTTTGAAGATGAAGTCACCTGAATTGTAGATTTTGGTCGCGCCAGCCACGCATTTTCCTCGCGTTAAATCCGGATTTTCTCGCCCGGTATGCGAGTCGTTTCGGTCAAATGTTTATCCTTTTTAACGGCGACCGGTTCAACCTGAGGGAAATGCCTTTGGTAAATCCACAAGATTTCCGGTATTCGGGGACCATTACGCGTTCAAAGGAAGTGACTTTGTGGCTGCAACCTCTCCCAAATATTTGTCCCGACCTGCCAATTTTGTGATTCGCCCGGCCCCGGGGTGGGTGGATCTTACGGGTGGGGAAGTGACTGAAATCACGGCAGCACCGTTCGGAAAATACAAGTTCGTCCCGGAATTCAAGGCCGACAAAGGCGTCATCCACGCCGCAAACGTTGATTTTCGCCAAGCTCTAGACTGGTGCATGCGCCTGCGGACCGCCCACGACGTTGAATGGCTGGCCTGGGAGGGCAAGTGTGGCTCGTGGCGGGATTTGGGGAAAGCCTGCGAGTCTCTGAAGGCGCTTGGGTTCCTGCCCGCGGTTCCAGAGGGTCAAGAGGGTGCAAGCGTCCACGTCGCGGTGAAGGCCAACACCAGTTTTGTGGTGACGTCGGGCACCATCAGGGAAAAATTTATCGAACTTCTTGGCGTCAAACAGACCGAAGATGCCGCGTTGCGTTTTCGTTTGGATCTTTACCGCGACCGTCTGCGTGTTTTGGTCAGTCTGGCCGGCGAGCCTTTATACAAGCGTGGTTACAAAAAACATTTGACCTCGGCAGCCGCTCCGTTGCCGGAACATCAGGCGGCGGGTTGCATTCGGACAACTCTTGTTACCTTGGCAGCAGATTCCAAGCAGGATTTGGAAAAAGCATCGCAAGAAATTTCGAGAAAAATTCCATTTGACGGAGTTTACGTTCCCTTTGCCGGGACGGGGACTTTGGCGTTTGAGTGGCTCGCCACCCAATTGGATCTTGGTGGTGGAAGTTTTGGGCGCCATTACGCGTTCGAATCTTTTGCTGGAATTCCTGGCACAACGGTTGCCCACATCCGCAAAAAAATGAGTGAGGCGCGCGCGGTTTCTGGGGGATATCCTGCGTCCGCGGGCGCATCGGCCCTGCTGCCGCCAGTTCTTTGCATCGAACGCAATGCCGAGGCCCTCTCTGATTTGCGCGACAATGCCGTTCATTTTTGCGATCTGGCAGGCATCGATAGCAAGGCCATCGAAGTTGCGGCCGGAGATTTCTTCAAATCAGACAGTGAAACCGCCTTGCGCGCCATGGCTAGTTCCGGTCGGAGCATCCTCATGCTGCTGAATCCACCCTATGGCCAAAGGCTCAAGGCACCGGCCGAAGCCAAAAAATATTTTGGCAGGATTGCATCACACATCGTTGATTTAGAAGTTCGTACCGGCGCGTCGTTCAGTGGAATGTGCCTGATTCCGGAGGAGCCTGCTTCGGCGGCTTTTGTGAAATCCCTGAAAGGAACGCACAAAACCACAACCGTCCATTTCACCCATGGTGGATCTGATATTCGACTTGTGGTCTTCGGTCCGGCTTGATTGGCAATCCGGTCACCACGACGTCGGGGCGTAGTCCTTCAGGAATTTTCCCCACATGTGTTCGCCCGTGTTGAGCCCGTGGAAAATCGGGTCCACAATGCGGGCGGCGCCGTCCACGATGTCGAGTGGCGGTTCAAATCCGAGTTCATTTTTTTTCCGGAATGCGTGCTGCGCCGGATCTTCGTCGGTGACCCAGCCAGTATCGACGGCATTCATGTGGATGCCATCCTTGACGTAATCGGGGGCTGACGTCTGCGTCATCATGTTCACGGCGGCCTTGGCCATGTTGGTGTGCGGGTGTTTATCAGTTTTCGTGTAGCGCGTGAATTTGCCTTCCATCGCCGACACGTTGACGATGTGCTTGTCGCGACGTGATTCCGAATGGTCGTTGCCGGCTGGATCACGCAGCATCAGAGGCTTCAGTTTTGAGCACAAGATGAACGGTGCCACGGCATTGATCAGTTGAATTTCGAGCATCTCTGCCGTCGACACATCCGCCAGTTTCATGCGCCAGCTGTTCATCGCGCGCAAGTCGACTTGCTGCAGGTCGGCATCCAATTGTCCGACCGGAAAAACATCGCTGCCGCAGCTCAAATCATCTGGCAGAAGTGGCATCTGAGACATTTTTGCCGAGGCGAAAAGTCCCGGTGCCAGTGTGGCTTTGTCGTCAATGGAGCGCGGCAAGCCGGACGTGCCGGATGCGTTGGACGTGTAGGACAGTAGCCCGTGGTTGGAATCGCCGGGCAACATGATTTGCTGTTCGATCTTTTGGCGGCAGGCAAAAAAACCGCTGAGCAAGCCCAAGGCCTCCGGATCGTCCGGAAGTTTGGATTCAACGTCCATCATGTGATCGTAAAACCCGCGAGGTTTGCGGACGGTTTGGGCGGCATTGTTGAGCAGAAAATCCAGGGTCGGATACTGCTCGGAAATGTGTTGTGCAAAAAGTTCCACACTTGGCGCATGGCGCAAATCCAGGCCGTAGATCTGAAGGCGGTCTTTCCAGTCGGCGAAGTCTGCCTCGCGCCGGTAGCGCAGGGCAGCATCGTGGGGGAACCGGGTCGTGACGATGACTTGGGCGCCGGCCCGCAGCAGCAGCAAGGCCGCCTGGAAACCGATTTTGACTCGCGATCCAGTCACCAGGGCAATACGCCCCCGGCAGTCGGCGGTTTGAAAGCGCTTCTCATAATTCAGGGCGGCACAGGCCGGGCACATCGAGTCGTAAAAGAAGTGCAGATCCTGATAGCTGGATTTGCAGACGTAACAGCACTGGGGGTTAGTCAGCCTCAGGTTCTGGCTCTGATTCGGGCTTTGGTTGAGGCTCGGCATGATTTTTTCCGGAGCCTCAAACGTGGCCGTGGTCCGGGCCTGGCGCAGGCCAGTTGCGGCCTTGGCGGCGCGGTCGCTGGCCTCATCGGCCCTTTTGCCTTGGCGGCGGAATTCCCGGACCAGTTTTTTCAGGGCAAAACGGTCCGGTTTTGAGACGCGTCCTGCGGTCATGACGAGGCGCGTGCGGTCTTCTTCCGACAGTTGAGTCAGGATGCCGCGGTCGTTCATGATGGCGTCAAGGGTCCGGAAACATTGCATTAACTCAGCGGCGTCGGGCCTGAAGGCAGGCGCCGCCCCGGGGTTGTTTGAAGCCGTAGCCGACTGGTCTGTTAATTCATTATTCATGGGTATCAGCCAAATTTCGCCAGGGTTCGACAAAAGGTCATCGTGGCCGGGTTTCTAGCACAAGTCCCACGTCCATGACCACTTATCCACATCATGCTGCCTATTTTTTCACCGTCGCGGTGACGGTGGCGGTGACGGTGACATTAGGTGCCATTGGACGATCTGGGTCGATCTGGTGCAAAGGTCCGTTGTTGGAGCAAAATCGTGCGAGCAACATCGGGTGAGGACGGACATGCAGGTTGCAGAAAAAATTCAATCTTTGGAGCACCTGTCACAGGTGGAGCTTGTTGGGGCCTTGGACAAGTACCTCGGAGCCGAGCGTCGCCTGCTTGGGTGTTTCATCTTGTACCTCATCGAATTTGATCGTCGAAAAATTTTTCGCGAACTGGGTTTTTCTTCCTCGTATCAATGGATGACCAGTGGGCTCGGCTTGTCGGAGTCCAGTGCGGTTCGCCGGACGAATGCGGCTCGGATCATGGTCCGGTTTCCACACCTGGCCGAAAAAATTTTTTCAAAAATCTTGAACGGACAGTTGAGCGTCATGGTCCTGTCGATGATTTTCGCCCATATGAACAACGAAAATTGCGTTGAACTGATCGAAAATATTTCTGGAAAAAACCGGCTTGAAGTCGAAAAGTTCCTGGCCAACCGGATCGAGGGCTATCACGCCATGCAATCCACGCGGGCGTGGATGAGAATTTTGCCTGGACCGTCAAAACCTTCAGAGTCATCAGAGATTTCAGAGATTTCAGAGGTTTCAGAGCATTCAGAAGCATCAAGTCAGCATGTTCAAAACGAAGTTTTTTTTGAGGCAAAATCCAATCAGATGCCAGCCCCCGCGGCACCGGCGACGCAGGTCCCAGGCCCTGCAATCAGGCTGGCGGTAACCCTCGTCGGTGAGGGGGCACGGGACTTATTGCGCCTGCGCGAACTTTATCCTTACCGGGATCCGTCTCAGATCATTAACGATGCCCTTGGTCTGATGCGAAAAGCGCGCGATCTGCCAGCCAGTAGAGTGCCCAAAGCCATCCAACGTCAAATTTTTGCCCGGGATGGCAATCAATGCACTTTTGTTTCCGATGATGGACGCCGCTGCAGCGAGCGTGGACGCCTTCAGGTCGACCATATTTTGCCCGTGGCAAAAGGCGGCGATGATCGCGCGGAAAATTTACGGCTTTTATGCGCCGCGCACAATCAGCTGATGGCGGAGAGGCATTTTGGCAAGGACTTCATGCGGGATAAAGTCACCAGCGCAAAGCACTGAAGGACTCATGCCCGTAAGGTTCGTCCAAAAACTCTTAAAATCGCGCTTAATGCGGCGATAGACGCCGCTGTTTTCGCCAAGAATGGAATTTTACGACGGCGAATCCGAGCAACATCAAAAACAATTCGTAAACAGGGGCAGCGATCCAGATCAGGCTTGCCGTAGAGCCATCGGTCGAACGAAGGACATCGACCAAGAATAACGCCTGCATCAAAAGAGGCGGAGCACCCAAGGCAGCGACCTCAAACGGTGAAGAAGGCTTTCGCGTCATCCACCAAAAAATCGCCGACGGCAGTAAATTCCACACCATCAAAGCGGCCTGCAGGTGCGCGATCTCCGTGCCCTGCCAATTGCTCACCAAGACAAAGATTTGAATCACAGCGGCGCTGATTAAGATTCCAATGCGCATCATAAAGGCAACTCGCTGTAGTTTTCCAAAATCTTCTTCAAAGTCGCCAGATAGGTCGCGCCACCTTCACCGTCCACCACCCGGTGATCGAATGTCAGGCTGATGAGCATCATAGGACGAATGGTGATCGCGTCATCGATGACGACCGGGCGCTTTACGACGGCACCGATGCCAAGGATGGCAACCTGAGGTTGATTGATGATCGGATTTGAGGTCAGGCTGCCAAAGCCGCCTGGATTTGTGATGGAAAAGGATCCGCCCTGGACGTCTTCCGGCAAAAGTTTTTTGTTGCGCGCGCGGGAGGCAAGATCGTTCAATCGGCGTGCAATTCCGGTTAGATTCAGGTCCTGCGCCTTTTTGATCACAGGAACAATCAGGCCGTTGCCAAGTGCCACGGCGCAACCAACGTTAATGTCTTCTTTCCACAGGATGTCGTCGCCATCGAGGGAGACGTTGACGATCGGATGCTGCTTGATGGCCTCAACGGCCGCATGGATAAAAAATGGTGTGTAGGTCAGTTTGAAACCCTCGCGCGCTTCGAACGCCGCGCGATGCTTTTCCCTGATTTCAAAAACCCTGTTCAGATCAATTTCAAACACTGTGGTCACGTGGGGCGACACCCTCACCGATTCAACCATGTGTTCTGCAATCAGCCGGCGCATTTTGGTCATCTTCTCGCGCCGGACTGGATTTTTTTCCAGGGACTCAACGCCGTCAATGATTTGCGTCTGGACCCGCGGCGATTTTCCGAGAGCCTCGGGAGGTGCAAATGCATTTGCATGTGCAAGTCCAGACGCGACGGAATTGCCCGCATGTGCCGCGGCTTGCCTGTGGTGGGCACCGCTTGCGATGTAACCATCCAAGTCGATTTTCGTAATGCGCCCGTGAAGCCCACTGCCAGGGACGTAGCCCAAGTTGATATTCAGATCGCGGGCGATTTTGCGCACCAGGGGCGAAGATCGAACCGAGCTCGATGGAACGAGTGCCAGAGTGGCCGGCCTGATCGAGCTGGCTTGGGCCGGTGCCGGTTTGACCTGCGCACGAGATGTTGTTTTGGATGCCACTGAAGCAGATGTAGTTGCGGTCGAAACAGATGCCGAAATGCTGCCGTCGGAACTGATATGACCGATGATGGTGTTGATCAGGACAACGTCACCCTCTTTAGCCAGGGTCGCCACGAGGATGCCGTCGGCGGGGGCCGGGATTTCCGTATCGACCTTGTCCGTCGATACTTCCAAAAGCGGCTCAGCCTTGGACACCTTGTCGCCCGGCTTTTTCAGCCATTTGACCAGGGTCGCTTCGTTGATTCCCTCGCCCATGAGCGGCATCAGGATTTCAATTTGATTTGCCATGCGATTTCTCCGTTACCGGGACTTTTGCCTCATCCACAATTTACATGTGGATCGCGTGACCGAGGGCCGCATGGGCGGCTTCCATAATCGTTTCTGACATGGTTGGGTGCGGATGAATCGTCTGGCCGATCTCATCGACCGTCGTCTCCAAAACTTTCCCCAACGCAAATTCTGCGATCAATTCCGTAGCCCTTGCGCCGATGATGTGAACCCCGAGGATCTCGCGATATTTCGGTTCGAAAAGAATCTTGATAAAGCCTTCCGTCGCATTTTCGATTTTTGCCTTGGCCATCGGTGCGAACGGAAATTTGCCGGTTTTATATTCTATTTTTTTGGCTTTCAGTGTCTGCTCTGTCATCCCGATGCTGGCGATTTCCGGGTAGCAGTAAATGGCGTTGGGATTTGCCTGATAGTTGATAACGGGCGGATTTTTCCCGGCCAGGGATTCCACGGCATGCATGGCTTCTGCAGACGCCGTGTGGGCCAAGGCTGGAGTCGCCAGGATGTCGCCAATGGCATAGATCCAATCGACGTTGGTTTTGTAGTGGCTGTCGGTCACGACAAACCCGCGGTCCGTTTTCACGCCGAGCAGTTCAAGTCCAATGTCGTTGGTGACCGCCTCGCGGCCAATGGAAACCAGAACACGATCAAAATCGCGCGGCTTGCCGCCTTCAAGTGTGACGGACGCCGACTTACCGCCGTTGTCCTGAATCGCTGTGACTTTTGTGCCGATTTCAAAAGTGATGTTTTGTTTTTTCAAATGTTTGACGAGTTCGCCGACGGCCTCTTCGTCTTCCGATGGCAGGATTTGCGGCGCAACCTCAATCACGGTGACCTGTGTTCCGAATCGCCCGAACAACGATGCAAACTCAATTCCGACTACGCCGCCGCCAATCACGGCCATGGTTTTTGGCACTTCCGTGATGGAAAGGACGTCGTCCGATGACAGGATGGTTTTGCCGTTGGATTTGGCGAACGGCAGTTGGCGCACGCGCGATCCCGTTGCCAGCAAAACCTTTTTGGTTTCGATGTTTGTGACTTTGCCGTCGGGTCCGGTGACGTTGACCTTCGAGGGTCCGGCAAGGCGTCCAACGCCGTCGAAAACTTCAATTTTGTTTTTCTTCATTAAAAAACGCAGGCCCTTGCGCTGGGAATCCACGATTCCTTCCTTGCGGCCCATGATCCGTCCCCAATCATAGGTTGGGTTGCCTGCGTTGAACCCGAGTTCTTCTAGATGCTGCAGTTTGTCATAGGTCTTGGCCGACTCAAGGAGTGCCTTCGTGGGGATACAGCCCCAGTTCAAACAGGTGCCGCCCAAATGGGGGGCTTTCTCGACCAGGGCTACCTTCAGTCCCAGCTGTGCCGCGCGAATCGCGCCGACATAACCGCCGGGTCCGGAGCCAATAACAACGAGATCGAATGAATTTGCTGCTGCCATAACCCGAAGCCTCCCAAAAACGGAGAAATCATTCTAAAGTAAACTGAGGGGCAGGATACATCAGGGACGCCATTAAACTGAAGCGTTACTTGAGGTTGCCCGGGCCAGCAGCCGATTGATCGAGGATGAAGTTTTGCAAGGCTTTTGCCGATAGGGAAAAGAGACCTGCGGTGTAAGGCAGGCCAAAGGAGGACCTGTGAGCAAGCGCATTCAAAGTCCTGAAAAAACCCCAAATAAGGTCATCCAGATCGCGGAGCATGCCAAGCGGCGCGATACAGCCCGCAAGGAAAAAGCTGACGCTTTCAGCCTGGACCATGAGGCCCGAATCCTGATTGGCATCTCCAATGAAATTGACGCCATTGTCCTGCGCCATCTGCAGGCGGGCGATGTCGAGCCCCGCGATCTTGCGGGACTCTTGTCCCACAGGCTTGGGACCTTGATGTGCCACATTGAGGGCAAGGAAAAGCTTTGGGACGTCTGCGAGAAAGTCCTGAAAAAGCAGGCTGCAATCGACTGACGTGACGTTTTATTCGCCGCCCAAAAATTCAAGGCGGGCTTTCGCGGCAAGGATGTCCTCGGACGACATGTCGATGTAGGCTTGGAGCTGTTCGGTCTCGAAAACGTCCATTTCCACGCGCTTCTGAACCTCTAAGATCCTGATTTCAGCCACCGAGCCTCCGGCCACATTTAGCCGATCCAAATTCATTTTGTTGAAACGCATTTCGATCAGATGCTGCGCCAGCTCGCTCTTGTAGATTCGCTGTTTGGCTTCAAACCAGCGCACCATCGCCGCCGCCTCGGCTCGCTTTGCCTTGAGTTCGCGCTGGTCAAGTCCCGTCAATGCAGTCCGTTCGATAATCCTGCGGTCGACGGGCTCGTTGTGATCGATGGGCAGGTTGTTCTCAGCGAAGGCATTGCTCGCAACGCCCGGAATCAAGAACAGGGCAATCGCGGCCATCAACACAAGATGTTTTTTGCTGAAAAAGTTCATCGGGTTGTTCCTTCTGATTATTCTGGACCTTCTAGTCCTAACTAGTCCTTGGGTATTTCTTTTTTTACATTGGACCGGGCTGCGGCCAGCAACATCCCGCGGATTTCGCGAATGCCCGTTTGATTTTCAGCGGAGACCAAGGCTACTTCGACCGTGGGAAAGCCCTTTACCGATTCGGTGGCGTTCTTAAGGGCCTGGTTGGCATCACGTTTGGAAAGCTTGTCGATTTTGGTCAGGGCCAGCAGAACCGAACCACGGCGGGCCAGATCGTTGATCAGTTCGCCGTCAAGAGGGTCGAGGCCGACGTCATCCAAGGCGCGGCGGCTGTCCAGCAACATGATGAAAAGTTTGATGTTTGTGCGCTCAAGATAAGCCCCGACGAGGTGCTCCCAACCTTTACGGGTCGCGGCACCGGCTTGTGCAAAGCCATATCCCGGCAAGTCAACCATGGTGACTTCGTGGCCACCCGGAAAACGCACGGCAAAGAAGTTGGCCATTCGGGTCCGGCCGGGGGCGTTGCTGGTCCGGGCCAAGCCCTTGCGACCCGCCAGTGCGTTTAACAGGGTGGATTTACCGACGTTTGAGCGGCCAAAGAAGGCCACTTCCGGGCCTTTAGGGGCGGGGAGTTGGTCGGCTAGAGCAGCGCTAGTTACATATTGGGCGTCCATCGTGCCGTTCCTCCGGGTGGACCGGATATCAGGCCGGTGGTATAGGTGCAACCACCAAAACGGATATTGGCAAATCTAAGCGAAACGGGAGGCCCCCTTGGGCAAAATCCAGCTTTTAGCGGATGACGTGATCAACAAGATCGCCGCCGGCGAAGTGGTCGAACGGCCTGCCAGCGTCGTCAAGGAACTCGTTGAAAATGCTCTGGATGCTGGCGCTCGAAGTATTCAGGTCGAGATCGAGGACGGTGGTCGCAAGGCGATCGCAATCTCGGACGACGGCCACGGCATGGACGAAGGGGACGCCCTTTTGGCCCTGCAGCGCCATGCCACCAGCAAAATAAAATCTGTCGATGATTTGTATGTCACATCAACGATGGGGTTTCGCGGCGAAGCCTTGGCCTCGATTGCATCGGTCTCGCGCCTGACCCTGACCACGCGGGAACGCAATGCAGGGTCGGCCACCCGGATTGAAATGAACGGGCCGGGAGGGCCTGTCGTTCAGCGTGAGGTTTCGGCAGCCCCGGGAACCACGCTGGCGTGCCGGGATTTATTTTACAATGTCCCCGCGCGCCAAAAGTTTTTGAAGTCCACGGCTTCAGAACTTGGCGCAATCACAGATTTTTTTGACGCAGCGATTTTGTGCTGGCCGCACATTCGGCTGCGCCTCGTTCATAACAACAGAGAGGTGGTGGCATCGGCAGCGGTGACCACCGGTGCCGGGGAAGGTTCCGTCTGTGGCATCGGTGAAGCATCCTTGCGCGCCCGGGCGGCTGCAGTGTTTGGCGAAGATGTTGCCAGCAAACTTATTTACATCAACGAAGCCGATTCCCATGCTGCCGTAGAGGGCTTGATTTCGCCTCCGGGACTGGAAAAAGCCAATGGCAAATCAATGTTCACTTTTGTGAACCAGCGTTGGGTGAAGGACAAAACCCTGCGCTATGCAGTGCAACGTGGATATCACAGCCATCTCATGCGGGGGAAATATCCCGTGGTGGCGTTGCATGTGGTGGTCGATCCGTCGTTGGTTGACGTCAACGTTCATCCGGCGAAAACGGAAGTGCGCTTTCAATATGGATCAGAAGTCCAAGGAGTCATTTTCAAGGCCATCATGAAGGGCTTGCGCCGCGCGGATTGGGCGATGCCCGACAAGGCGGGGGACGGGGAGGAGGGGAAGGAGAAGGAGAAGAGAGGATTCTTCGCTCCGCTCAGAATGACGGAGGGCGAGGAGAAGAGAGGATTCTTCGCTCCGCTCAGAATGACGGAGGCTGCGCCGCTCAGAATGACGGATGGCGCAGAGAAGAGAGGATTCTTCGCTCCGCTCAGAATGACGGCAGAGCCCAGAATGACGGAGTCCGCGCCAGTGAGAATGACGGAGTCGGCAAGTATTCCGTGGGATACGATGAGTTATCTGGGCAGCGTGGGCCGCTGCTACCTGATGTTTACCGACGGCGAGCGTTTATTGGCCGTCGACCAACACGCCTGGCACGAACGGATTATTTTTGAACGGCTGAACCGGGACCGGTCCCTGCTGCATCAATCCCAGACCCTGATGATTCCAGAGAGCGTTGATTTGACGGCAGACCAGCGCGATCGTCTGCGAGCCGGGTCTGAAATTCTTGCTGCCAACGGTTTCAATTTGGATTTTATCGATGACACGACCGTCGAGGTGAAGGGGATTCCGACAATATTGGCCCATCGTGATCCGCAAGAAATGCTCGGGGCGATTGCCGACTCGGGTTTTGCCGGAAATCCAACGGCCGATCTGGCGCAAAACCTGTTGGCAACCTATGCCTGTCATAGTGCGGTGCGTGCGGGTGAAGACCTCGGCCCCGATGAATTGCGTCGCCTCATGCGCGAAGCCTCTGAAGTCGATTTCCAACACAACTGCCCTCACGGCCGTCGTGTTTTCCGGTGGTGGGAAACATCTCAGATTGCTGGCTGGTTCGATCGATGATGAGGATCGCCGTCACTGGAGCCACTGCCAGCGGCAAGAGCGATTTCGCCCTGCAGTTGGCCAGATGCCTGCGTGATAAAAGAGGAATGAAAGCCGAGATCGTCAGTTGCGATTCGGTTCAGGTGTACCGCGGATTTGATATAGGTGCAGCCAAACCAGTTTCCGCAGAACTGGCCGAGTTTCCTCACCATATGATTGATATCGTGACCTGGCGGGACGATTTCGATGCCGGCAGATATGCAACCTTGGCGCGAGACGTCGTCGAACAAATTCAAGCCCGGGGGGCCCTGCCGATCATCGTCGGTGGAACGGGGCTGTACCTGCGGGCCTTTTTTGGTCAGGGTTTCTCGGACAATTTGCCGAAAGACGGCGCGCTGCGCGAAGAGCTCGACGGTATTGCCACGGACACCCTTTTCTCTGAACTTAAGAGGCTAGATCCGGTCCGGGCCGCCCAACTGCATGCCAACGACCGGGTGCGGATTCTGCGGGCGGTGGAACTCTGCCGGCTGACGGCTGGGCCCGCTTCCAGTCGCTTGCAGGATCACGGTCAGGTCACCGCCCGGAAAACACAAGAACGGGAACAGACCCATCTGATCTTTTTGAATCCCGAGCGCGCGATTCTCCACGAACGGATCGCAAGCCGCGTCAGGACCATGCTGGAGGATGGCCTTTTGCAGGAAGTCCGCGGCCTTCTGTCGGCTGGCTGTCCACCGAACGCAAAACCAATGCAAGCCATCGGTTATCGCGAAGTCGTTGCCGGTTTGACCGGCTCTGGTGGCTATGGAAGCTCTGGAGGCGACCTCGCCACGGTCGACCTTGATGCCATGGCTGAACAGATTACGATTGCAACCCGTCAATATGCGAAAAGGCAGACGACGTGGTTCAAGGGCGCAGCGCCGGACCAGACGGTGGGCTCGTTTGCTGATTACAAGTCCGTGATTGCAGGCCTTTGCGCCTTGCGTTAAGACATGAGCAGCGGCATCAGACAGGAGCCTGCCATGCAAAAATTCTGGAACATTTTCCCAACTAAAAATTTTTCCGAAGTCGTGAATGCGGCTTTTTTATCTTTTGCCATTTTGGCTTCGAATTCGGCTTCGGCTGCGACGGTAACTGCGGTCAGCCATGGTGGTGACAGCCTGACGTTGACTTTTGAAGACGACGTCATTTCGACATCAACGACCGAGGCCATTTTTTGCAACAGCCGTCAGGCGATGGTGATGAAGGCCGAGTTGTGGATGCCATCCATGGGACACGGCAGTTCGCCTGTGTCACTTTTCCCCCAAGGCAACGGTTGTACGGCGATCCGTAACATGAATTTCATGATGCGTGGCAATTGGGATGTGCGGGTATGGCTGAATAACAATGACAGTGGTACCTTCGCGTTCCAGGTCCGCTGAGATGGCTGTTATGCCTGGCATCAAGGCTTCCTCTTGTTTTTTTCTGCTCCGATCGATGTTCATCACAGCGGTCATCACGCCGCTCATCATATCTTGCGGCAAGCCCTCTGCTGCCGAGAGAACTTCATCGAACGCCGTTGAGCACACGGGCGCATGGCTCACGACCAATGGCAGTTATGAACTGGATCTCGCTTGGAAATCTGGTCCTCAAACCGGAATGAATAATGTCGCACGACTGACCGTCATACTGCGTGGCGATGCCACTTTCCCCCTTCAGAAGATTACAGTGACTCCTTGGATGACAGTCCATGGCCACGGATCTGGGAATGTCCAACCGGTTGTCGAAAATGATGATGGCGGTGACGCTACACTGGATCCAGCGGTAGGAGTTTACCGCGTCAGTAATATTTTTTTCGTCATGTCAGGGCCGTGGGATCTCAAGATTGAGTTGTCGAACGAGAACGAGAACGGGACCGTGACCGATTCTGTCACGGTTCCGGTGGAAGTTCCCGGCGCATGACCCTGTTTCAAATTAAATGCGCGGCCGCTTTGATCTCGATGTCCGCCATTTTTTTTATTTCGGATGGCAACTCCTATGCCTGCGCCTCATGTGGCAGCGGCGGTGATGAACCGCTAGTGCTGTTTCCTGCAGAGGCTCTAAAAATCCACGGAAGCATTTCACTAACACCTCAACTTGAATCGACCGGTCCTGATGGTTCTGCATTGCAATCAGCTGGTCCCGATCGTCGCATCACCTCTACTTTTGCTGCGGGATTGGCAATCTCACCCCGTAGTTTTCTGACAGTTTCAGAAAGCCTTGTGACCAACTCACGAATTGCTTCGTCTGAACCGGGAACGAGGCAATCCACCGTAAGCCAAAGCGGCATCGGAGACCCATCGGTTTCGGGGCGATACACACTGGTTATGTTGCAACTTTCCCGCCCCTTGATGCCGCAGGTTCAAATTCTTGCCGGATATCGCCCTGCCATGGTCAGATCGATCCACGATACCTCGGACGCTAATCTGTTGGATGTGTTTGGCGGCGGTTTCGACGAAATCCGGATCGGGACTGATTTGTGGTTGGGCATGCTGGCGGTGAAGCCTGGCCTGGCTGCTTCGGTGACGGAGTCTGTTGCGACCCGCCACAACGGCACCCTTTTGAAACCAGGAACGCTGATTCGCGCAACCTTTTCCCTGTCAGGTTCGGTTTCTGCCGGTGATTTTGGAATCGTGGCTCAACCGGTTAAACTGTCAGCAGGTGTTACGGCCGATCGTCGCGGCCAAGCCGCGGCAGACCATGAAACTGTTCAGGATTCGGAACAGTCAGTGAACGGTGCTTTTGTTTCTGTTGATTTTCCAGCTTTTGAATCCGACAGCATCAAGTTGACCGTGGCCCGGCAGGGTGCATTCGGAATGGTAAAAAATGCAGTGGCTTCGACGAATTGGACGATGGCGTGGGCGCGTGTTCTGCGGTGACGCTAATGATGACCGCGAGGATCGTGGTGAAGATATTTGTAATGTGTCAGACCATACGTAGAATGGTTTTTAACTTGCGCCCGAGCGGCCTGTCGATGTCGTTGACGATGGCCGTTCTTGCCTGTCCTGAAATTACACTACAAAATCTTGATGCACTGCTCGCCGCCAAAAAAGATCCAGTCGCTGTAAAATTTTTCGCCAGCTGGTGCGGCAGTTGCAAAGACGATCTGGAGTCGATGCGGGGAAAATCCTCTGATCCACATGTGATTCTGCTTTCCGCTTTTGATGATGAGTCGGCAGCAGTTGCGACTTTGAATCATTTTGGAGTCGATCAGGCTTGCTTCAATGGCGATGCGATCGCCCGGAAATTGGGAGTTCGACACCTGCCAAGGTCTTTCGTTAGCAAAGACGGGCATCTCGTGTCCGGAGATTTAAAATGACCAGAGGCCCGGAAATCCGCCAAAGCCGGATTTATTTGGAACGGTTTGAGATTCCTTTTGATGATATCGATGCCGGCGGTGTCCTTTACAACGCCCACTACCTGAAATATTGCGACCGCGCCCGCAATGCGATTTTCGCAAAAGCCAATTGGACATGGGACCGCATGGTGGCCAACCGGTGCGTTTTGGCGGTGGTCAGTGTCGAGGCGGAATATCGTCGTGCCGTTCGTCAGGGAGCAGTATGGATTGCAACCCAATTTTCGTCCGACTCGGATCGTCGGCTCTTTTCGTCTCACGCTTTTTTGCCTGGCGAGCTCACTGAAAGCGATGCGCAAACCCAGACCCTCGCAAATAAATTCCCTCTCGAAAAGATGCGTGGCGTTCATTTTCGATCGAAATTTAAACTGATTCCGGTTGCTGTTGGTGATTTTGTTCCGGGAAGTTTGGATTCTGCGTTTGCAGATGCTATTTTTGAAAAATGATCCGTCACAAAAATACCCCGTCTCACCATTGCGGCTTTACGCTGATTGAGGTCCTTGTCGCCATCGGCTTGATGGGACTTTTGGCCCTCGGTCTGGCGGAGATTTTCCGCCAGCAGATTTTTGTGCAGGATAAAGTCCGCGACCGCGGCGCATTGGAAGACATGCGAAATGTTGTACGGTCTGTCGTGAATTGCCAACTTTCATGCGCCATGAATGTGGCCCGCATTCCAGCCAACCAAGCCCGTTGGGCATTGAGCGCCACTTGTGATGACAAGGGACTTAAGGTCACAGTGACTGATTCAAAGGGGAAGGCTCCCAAGAATCCGGGCAACCTGTTCACGATCAACGACGGGTACATCTGCCTCTACTTGCCCGACGCGATCCCTGACGTTCCGGAAGCCGTTACTATGCCAGACGGCGTGCCTGAATGATCTTGCACCCGCCAAAGAGGAAAGTGATTTCCTGATTCACGAGGAAGCCAGACCGGTAGAGTGCGCCGCGCAACTGATTCGGGTTGTAAAAAGCCTGGACGCTGCGTGGCAGGTAGGTATAAGCCGCACGGTCGCTGAACAGACCGCCGATCACTGGCAGAATATGATGAAAGTACAAGTCGAAGGCTTTGGCCATGATGTTCAAACGCGGGGTGAAGAACTCCATGATGAGGAGCGTCCCTTTCGGCTTCAAAACCCGGCTAAATTCTTTCAGGGCGGCTTCCTTGTCCACAACGTTGCGCAAACCGAAGGAAATAGTGACGCAGTCAAACGAGCCGTCTGCGAATTCTAATTTTTCGGCGCTCATCTGACGAAAATCAACCATGTTTTCTAAATTGCGCTCGCGGGCCTTGGCCGATGCAAGGGCCAGCATCTCGCCGGAAATGTCCGCGCCAGTGAAGTTGGTGTATTCCTTGCGATGCGCCATGGCGGTAAAAACGACGTCACCCGTGCCGGTGGCGACGTCCAGCAATGCACCGGAGGGCTTGTAAGGAACCAGCGAAACAAGTTGGTTGCGCCAACGTTGGTCCTGCTTGAGGCTCAGCAGGGCGTTAAGAAAATCATAGCGCGGCGCAACGCGGTCGAACATCGCCGCAATCTGGCCTTCATCTGCCGGGCGTGCTGGCAGGTCACTTGCTTCTTTTTGAGCACTATTGATGCGGTTGTGAATCGAAATTTCGTTGGCCATTGGCGTCGGTCGTCCAGGTCGGGATCAGGGCTGTTTACAACAAAAAATCCGGGTACTTCACCTGTTTAAGGGAAATACCCGGATCGGGCAACCAAGATGTGATGGCGGCTCAGAAGCCTACGTTGATACCCAGCGAGACGCTGTTTGAGTTCCATGACTTGGAATCCCCGGCGCTGGCGATTTTAACGCCTGATACCGTGACTTCATCGGTCTTGATTTTTTCGGTGCCCATTCCGACTTCCAGCACGGCGCTGACGAGGGGCAGGATCCCGTACTGGGCGCCAAGGGTCAGATGGGTGCCGGTCAGGCTCATCGTTTGCTTGCCAGCGGTAACTGTACCGTCACCGGACCAATCCGCGTTGGCTTCAACCAGCATTTTGCCAGTCACGACATAACTGAACTTCGCATAGGGCGTGATGATTGGAACCATGGGTACCCAGGCTTTTACATCAAGGGTCAGCTCAGACCCCGTGGTTTTGGTTGATCCAAAATCGTCCTTGTTCCAGTTCTGGATGGTCATGGTGGCGCCGGCAGCCACTGGCACGAGTGGGATCGGATCGATCGAGGCGCTGGCCGCATATTCGTCCGCGCCATATTTTTTGCTGGTGCCTTCAAAGCTGCTGGTCGCATACCGCTTGCCGACACCCACTTGGGCATTGACCATGGCCAAGGCCGGAGTTTGAATCAGAATTGCCGCGGCCAAGGCTACAAAGCCGGCAGAGGTGATTCCTGCTGCGATCAATTTGCGCTGGTTAAAAGACTTGGTTGTCATGACTTCAGCCTCCGGTCTGGGTAAATTGGACATTTGATCCGTTGGGTTTGATAGAAACATTGTTTTTGATGGAAACATTATTATTGACCGTGCCGTCGACGGACAGGGCTCCGCCTTTCAGCACAGCCGCAATGCCGGCAGTCATCAAAATCACCCGGTCCGCCATGGCGGCCACAGCCTGATTCAGGCGGCCGTTGGCCTCACGGAAGCCACGCTCTGTCTCGACCGGAGGGGAAGGCGAGGCCCCCATCTCGGCGGCCACCACGATCAAATTGGCACCGGCATCGCGGGCACGGCGCAGGGCATCGGTCATGCGTTCGCACTCGATGTTCAGCATGTTCACCAAGTCCACGGCGGTGCGCCCGGCAGGGTAGTTGACGGTCAAAGCGGCCAGCCAAAGGTTGAGCGAATCGACGATGATTTGATCGTGGACAGCGGTCGCCGCGAAAATAAGGGACGGCAGGTCAGCCGGGCGGTCTACGTGTTGCCAAGATGGCGGCCGGGCGGCCTTCAGGGCCTCGACCCGGGCGATCATCAGGGGATGCTGTGTGTTGGCCATGCCAATCACCAGGGTGTCCAGTTCGGGGCGCGCCAGAACCGTAGTTTGCGTGGATTTCCCCGAATGGGCTGGTCCAATCAGAAATGTCAGGCACTTCTCGACTTGCATGGGCGAGGTTCCCCCGGCACAATTTGGCAGTATCAGACGCGAAAATTTTTTGGGCCTTTACTTCAGGATAGCGCAAAGATGGGTTTTCTAGAAGTCATGCGTGAACGCGGGATGGTTGCCCAGATCACCCACGAGGAAGAAATTGCCGGGCATCTGGCCACGGGTGTGCGAACGGCTTACTGCGGGTTTGATCCTTCTGCCGACAGCCTTCACGTTGGATCACTGCTGCCAATCATGGCTATGCGTCGCTGGCAAGCCGCCGGCCACCGTGTGGTTGCTCTCGTAGGTGGGGGAACCGGACTCATCGGGGATCCTTCTGGCAAAACTGAAATGCGCCAGATGGTCGGAGAAGACGGATTGAAAAAAAATCTATCTGGAATTCGTGTCCAGCTGGAGCGGTTTCTCGACATGAAAGATTCCAATCGGGGAATCATTGTGAACAACGCCGATTGGCTTAATGACTTGAAGTATTTGCCGTTTCTGCGGGACATTGGCCGCCACTTCAGCGTCAACCGCATGCTGACGGCGGACTGCTTCAAACAACGTCTTGAAAAAGGCCTGAGTTTTTTTGAATTCAATTACATGTTGCTGCAGAGCTACGATTTTTTGCACCTCTACCGAACGCAAGCCTGCACCGTACAACTTGGCGGTGACGACCAATGGAGCAACATGCTCTCTGGCGTGGATCTTGTTCGACGTTTGACGGCAGGCAAGGCCTTTTGTGTAACGCTGCCGCTTCTAGCCACGACCGATGGCCGCAAGATGGGCAAGACGGAAAAAGGTGCCGTTTGGCTTGATGCAGAAAAGACCAGCCCGTTTGAGTATTATCAGTATTGGCGCAATGTCGAAGACGCAATGGTGGAGCCATGCCTGCGTTACTTTACAGACCTGCCGGTTGCCGAAATCGCGCAACTCGCCGCCCTGAAAGACGCGGCAATCAACGACGCCAAAAAACGTCTAGCCTGGGAGTGCACCAGATTCGCTCACGGGGAATCGGCTGCCAATGAGGCGCAGGAATCTGCAGCGCGCTTATTTGGCGCCGGTGGCACAAATCCGGGCGGAGACACCGGAAACGAGCCGGAACATTTCATCGAACGGACACAACTGGATGGCAAGGCGGATATTGCCATTGTCGATCTGTTGGCTTTGGCGGGAGTCGTTGAAACCAAGTCAGAAGCCAAGCGCTTGATTCAGCAGGGCGGCCTGAGTGTGGACCAAGTAAAGATCACGGACCTGCACGCGCGAGTCCCCGCAAGTGCGCTGGAAAAGAGTGAAGGGTGTCTGGTCCGCAAGGGCAAAAAGCACTATCATCGCGTCAGGTTACGTAACTGACTCAAGGACGCAGGGAAGCATCCGATCTCGTTCAGGTAGGAGAATTTATGAAATTCAATCGATTTTCACTTTTGGTTTTGGGCTTGCTGGTAATGGCGGGACCCAGGATTTATGCTGGCAGTGTGGAGGCGAAGCAAAATGGTGTCCCGGTGACTGTGGCCCCGGACAAGGCTGCTGCGGTGGTTCAGACGTTGAAAGCCGGTGAGGTGATTGAGACCGTCGAACGCAAGGGCATGTACTGGCAGGTCAAGGCCGGCGGGGGAAAAACCGGTTTTGTTTCCGTGATGGCTGTTAAAGTGAAGGCATCGGATTCTGACGGAGGTTCCCTTGCGGGTGCGATCCAGAGCGCAGTTCAGAGTGGCCGTTCTTCGTCGGAAGGCGCAAGTGCCCGCGCCCGCGCCACGGTCATGGGAGTCCGGGGTCTGGATGAAACCAACGACACGTCTTATGCTGCGAATACGCGCCCGAATTTGAAGGCGGTCTTCGCCATGGAAGACAGGCGGGTTCCCGCAGTGCAGATCGAAAGCCTTTCGGAAAAGGTCTTCGATGAAATTGCGAAGCAATCCAAAAGCAAGTAAGGTCCCGAACAAGTACCCGAACATCAAGAATTCTTTGGAGCAAAGGATTGCTCGTGAAAAAATTACTGCTGACCACAACGCTGTTGGCTGCTGCCGGTTTCCCTCTTGCAACTGCCGTTGCTGAAACCGAAAACAAATCCGCAAACAAATCCGCGGATGGCGCGAAAGCTGGTGAAGCGCCGCAGCTTTCGAAGGAAGAAGAACGCAAGCTCGGCGAATTTCGTGCCGAGCTTGATATCGGGCGCAACATGGCAGGGCGTCTCGTTGCATATTACGGCGAATTCAACGATGAGCCGTTGAATGGATACTTGAATCTCGTGGGCAATTACGTGGCCCAACAGGGTCCCTTTGCCGACCGGCGTTACATGATCAAATTGCTCAACAGTGAATCGGTGAACGCATTTGCCTGTCCTGGGGGATACATCCTGGTGACGATGGGTGCACTGCGTCAGGCAGAAAACGAGGCCGAGTTGGCTGCGATTCTCGGGCATGAATCCGCCCACGTCGGCAATCGCCACATGATGAAAACACTGCTGTCGATGGACAAGGAAAAGTTGGACCAGGCGGCGAAGGCTTCGACGTCCAAGCCGGATCCTTCGATGGCTTCCCGGATGCGAAAACGCGTTCAAGTCACTGAACAATCTGAAGCCGCAAAAACCCTGGCCCGTTACCTCGGTTCGACGAGCGTTGCGGGTTTGAGCATCATCGCAGCCGCGAAGGCTGGCTTGGGGCTGATGCTTGAAAAAGGCCTGGACCACAAGCTTGAATTCGAGGCAGATCAAGAAGGTGTCAAGTACGCCGTTGCGGCGGGATATGATCCGAA
>CAMBEK010000015.1 GCA_945865565.1 Pseudobacteriovorax antillogorgiicola
CGATGAGTTTCAAGACACCAGCTGGCCGCAGTGGAGTATTTTCAACGAGATTGCCAACGAGGTCCTCTCCGGTGCTGACGAAGTGATTCCTGGCACGGTGTTTCTCGTTGGTGACGAGAAACAGTCCATCTACGGATTTCGCAATAGCGACGCAGAAATCATGGGCATGGCCGCTGCCGAACTGGCGCACCAGGGCGTCCTTGAATCACCGCTTAACCATAGTTTCCGTACGTGCCAAACCGTCTTGGATTTTGTGAATCGAGCCTGCGCTGAAATGCCAGACTTCCCAGATCACGGTGCCGCGATGCTAAAGGGCAAGCCGGTCAATCCTGACATCGGCCGGGTTACGGTTTTGCCGGTTGCGGAAAACGACCCGCCGTTAAAACCAAAGGATTTGGAAATCATCGAGGCCAGCGCGCTTGCCTGTTGGTTGCGCGATGCCCTGAAGGGAACTGTTGCCCACCCCGTTTTTGACAAGGCCTCTGGAAGTTGGCGATCCCTCGAACCGCGTGACTGTGCGATTTTGTTTCGCGCCAAAGAACGCATGTGGACCGTTGAACGTGCCCTTCAAAAAGAGGGAATTCCGTCGATCCGCGAAGAGTCAGGAAATATTTTCAGCCACCAGGAAGTCGCAGACTGCATGGAACTGATGCGCTTTCTGGCGCGCCCTGGCGACCTGACCGCTTTGCTTGGCGTTGCAAAAAGTCCCTTTATTGGATTACCGGACGAGGTTCTGGCGGACGCCCTCGCTGCTTCAAACGAGGCGCAGCGGAATTCACCCCTGCGCGCGCTCAATGTTCTCCGTGAATTTGAGAATGGAAAATACCGGTCGCGGGTCGATTGGCTTTCGGAAAATTTGAAGAACGTGGGCGTCATCAGGCCTTCGGTCCTCATGGAATCTTGTTTGGTCGCCAGCGATTATCGCGCCAAGGCGAGGGCCGGCCTTACGGTCGTTGAATCCGAGGTTCTGCACAAAAATCTCTCTGATTTTTTAAATTTCATCCGCAGCCTCGAGTCTAACTGCGACGATAACCTCCACGCGGTCGGCGCAACCCTGAGGCAAATGGCGGACATGGAAAAGTTGACAACCCCAGGCGGCGAAAGTCCCCAAGAGGTCAATGCCGTGCGCCTAATGACGGTCCACAAATCCAAAGGCCTTGAATTTCCATTGGTGGCGATCGTGGACACGGCAGCGCCTTGGGTCTCTGAGCCAAAAGGCTGGCTGAAGATTTCTGATCCAAGCGATTCCCGCGATTCAGGTATGATCTACCTCGGCTCAAAAAAAATGCGTCCCGTAAACGACCCCGAAACTGGAATGTTTCTTGAGGTGGCTTTATCCAACGAGGTCGCCGAGGCAAACCGGGTCTGGTATGTCGCCCTGACGCGGGCACGACAATACCTGATCCTGAGTGGAACAAAGCGCAAAGGCAATCAGCCCCTTGCAGATGCCCTGCAACGGCTGCCTGGAGCGCCACTGATTTCACACGACCGCTGTTCACTGGCTGTCCAATCTTTCGACCAAACGACGTCCACGCCTTTCACAGTGCGAATTCAGATGCCGCTGCAAAGTGGTGTCATCAACGACAGTGCGACTCCAACGCTTGATATGCATGCCCTTGTCCTTGAAAGTGAAGGGCTGCGGGAGTTTGAAAGAAAGGATCCTTCGCTGGCGCTCAGGATGACGGGGAAGGCTAAGGATGACGAGGCGCGGCAGGATGACGGGCTGGCTAATGACGACGGGATTGGCGAAGCCGCATTTGTTGCAGCGAGCCCCCTACCCCTGCCCTTTGGCGTAAAAATTCTTGTTGCCAGCAGGTTCTCCGACAAAAAATCAAAGCCTGAAACTCCGCCAACACCAGCAGATGAAACCAGCGCCCAGGGGAAACGCGATCGCTCAAGCGCCCTCGAAGGCCGCCTGGCAGCAGCCGTCGGCACCATGGTCCATGCGGGCCTCGAATATGCCGTACGTGGGATTCCGTTCAATCCAGATGCCGTCTGGCAGGAGATTTGCGACAAGAGCATGCTCGCGGATCGTGACGCAAACGTTCGTGAAGGCATGCGCCAGGCTACCAAACAGCTTGCAGCTGTTCTTACATCCTCCGTCTGGAAGGATCTTTTGGAACGCTTCCCGCGCCGGCGTGCCGAAGTCCCAGTCGTTTTGCTCGATGCAAAACGAAATTTGAACTCGGGCACCATCGACCTTTTGCTCGATGACGGGACGGACGAAAGGGCCCCGGCAAAGGTTATGGTCGTTGATTTCAAAACATCCCACGTCGAAGGCGATCCCGCCCAACACGCGCGCGAAAGCGGATACTTTGACCAAGTGCGTTCTTACACGGGAACACTGCAGCAGGCTTTTCCGGGCGCAAAAATAGCCGGATGTATTTTCTACACCCGGCTTTTGCAAACGGTTGCGGTCCCGATTTGATGCCTCTGCCTCTACCTCTACCTCTACCTCTACCTCTACCTCTCACACACTTCTTGTTTTAGAGCAGCGTGTAGCTCAAACGGGCCACGTTTTCCCAACGCTTGCCATCAACGCGCTTCTCGTAAATGCCGTCGATGTATTGAAGCGTATCGTTGATAAACAGGACGCGGTCATTGACGGCCCAGGTCAGGCGGACCCGGTTGAATGAATTGTTGGAAACGCTGTAACCGGCTTTGCGAACATCCACTCCGGACTCGCTTTCTGCCGATGCCACCGCCTCATACTTGGGCATCCACTCCGTATCCACAAAACCACTCAGTGACGCCGTCAGACCCGAGAAACGTGCTGGCTTGAATGTGATCGCAGCAACCGTCTCATTGCTCATGTTAGGTTCGCGCTTGGTCGTCTGTTCGGTCTGGGTCTTCTCGTCAAACACGAGTCCAAAATCATTTCCAGGGCGTCCAACTTGATTGTCAACCGGAGCAAATCCAGAACGGCTCGCCGTCTCAATTCCCGGCTCGACGCTCGCCGTCAAGGTCACCGATCCCGCAGGCATTGAAAATTCGCGGCTCTTGACCTCAGTGTTCAGGGCCATCTTCCCGGTGGTTCCTTTTCCAGCAAACGGAGTGAACACGTCGAGGAAAGGTGTCAGGGAGAAATTGTTGCTGCTAAATGCGCTGAGTTCCGCAATGATTTCAGGATTACGCTGCTTGAATTCTGCAGTTTTCGAATCCTTGATCGCGCCAAATGTGACGTTTAAATCCAAGCGGCCGTTGGCAAGGCGAGTGCCGACTGTCGGGCGAACTTCCATCCGCGGGCTCATGCTGCCAACGGACTCACCATTCATATTCAGATTGAGTCCATGACGGACTTCGACTCTGGTGTAGGCATTCGTTATGACATCTTGAGCAGATGCACGTTTTTCTGACGTTACATCTGGGGCAGTTTGAGCCGAGGCATTGGTTGCCAACAGCAAAAGGAAGGCATTGGCGGAAACGGCAAGCGATGTGGCAACGATACGCATAAGCTAACCCCCCGAAAACATTAAATAAAAAACGAAATATCCGCGTGCTGATTGGGCAAAACATAGAGTTGCTTCATTTATCATTTATTCTATGATTTTGAAAGAATTATTCTATGAATTGTATGATTGAGGGCCATCGTCACCAACACCGCGGTCGAGCTGGCGATCCATGTCATACTTCGGATCCCAAACAAAGCGCTGGCCGCCTGAAGCCGCACCTTCTTCGTCACCACCGCCGGCAACCGGAAAGCGCTGCGTGATTCCACTGGCCAGAAGTTCCTCGTGGAACTCCTGAACCATGCTCAAGCAATCATGAATCAATTCTGACGTATTGATGCGCTCGCGAAGTTTTTTTGCGCCGGGCCAGCCTTTGGCGTACCACAGCAGGTGCTTGCGCATGCACAAAGCCCCGGCTCCACCAGCCCCATAAGCTTCTTTTTGCCACGTCAAATGATCGGTCACGGCCTGAAGCCACTCGTCGGGACCGACTTCTGTTTTACCCGATAGGATCTCGCGGAAAATCCACGGATTCCCCAAGGCGCCGCGGCTGACCATCACGCCATCGACTCCCGTGCGTTCGCGCATCTGCAGGGCATCGGCACGGCAGAAGATGTTGCCGTTGCCAAAAACAGGTATCGTCAGGCGCCGCTTTACGGCGGCCATGGTTACCAAATCAACCGGATAGCTGTAATCCTCGCTGCGCAGGCGGCCGTGGACGGTAATCCAATGCGCCCCACCTTTTTCGGCCGCATCGGCGACTTCAAAAATCGTGACCTGCGACCGGTCCCAACCCAAACGGACCTTCACCGACAGTGGCTTGTCGGTCGCCTGGCGCGCCAAGCGGACCGTCTCATAAACCCGGTCAGGTTCCTTGAGGATCGCGCTCCCGCTGCCTGATTTGACCACTTTGGGCACCGGGCAGCCCATGTTGATATCGATCGTGTCAAAAGGCTGCTTGTCTAAAATCTCAATGGCCCGCGCCACATCATCGGCGGAACCGCCAGTGATCTGTACGCCGAGGATTGCTTCGTCGGCATGACGAGCCATCATCTCGAAAGTACGCTTGCTCGTATAAAGTATCGCCTTGGCGGACAGCATTTCCACATAAGTAAGGGATGCCCCATCGCGCGCACAAACCCGGCGGAACGGATGGTCCGACACTCCGGCCAGGGGGGCCAGAAGTACCGGAAATTCCGGAAATCCAAGTTTATCGAAAGCGGGGATGCGGGCCATTTAAATATTCTTGTCTGAAAAAGCTTCGTTAAAACATTCGATCAAAATACGAGCGAAATAGGAGGCAGGTTGAGGGCCGGGGTTTTGAGTACCGTTCGCCCTGCGCGCTGGCTTGCATTCAGGTCGACTTCGCGCCGGGAATATAGAGCCAGGAAATTGAAAACATCCCACCACGTATGGATGAAAGCGGCTTCGCCCAAACTCCAACCGTTTCGCTGCGTCACATAGCCCAGGTGGTAACCCAAAAGCAACTGTGGAATCGGAATGGAGTTGGATCCCAAATGAGCCAGGGCAAAAAGCAATGATTGCGAGGCGTTGGACATCACGTCTCCGCCAACATATTCCCGCATCAGCGGCATCATCCAGCCGCGAAACAAGGCCTCCTCGTGGGTTCCAGCCAAATGGGAAAAAGCACCGCCAAAGGCGTAGTCGCTGCCACGCAAGGCCACTTTTTGATAGCCCTCGACATCCAATCGCACTGAGGCCACGGCAACAGCGCCCATGAGTCCGAGTGGGATATAAGTCGTCGGGCGGGCCAGATAACCGAAATCGAACGGCGCAAGTACCGTGTTCTGAACCGTAACTTTCTCCCTGAGAAACTCATATTGGCCGTCCTCGCGCCGTGAATCGGCAGCGCCGCGAAAGGCATGCAACGCACTGTAACTTCCCGCCGCAAAGGAAAGCTGTCCGCCCAGGAGGTAACGCCGCTCGGTGTCGTCTCGACTATCAATCCCTGTCTTTGTGGCACCCTCTTCTGGGACGCCACGGGCCTCGATGGCTTTTTTGGCGGAAGAGGCAAGCAGCCCACCACCCAGCCAAATTCCTGAATAGGCCGCTGCCGCGCCATATTCTTCCTGCCTCCACTGCTCAAAGCCGGGCAAAAGAAGACTCACGGCCGGTGCCCAGATGTCGCTCCTGGGTTCTGCGCAAACGGGCGTTGAGGCAAGTCCCACGGCGATCAAAATCTGGCCAATCAGAATACGGGGCATGAAGTTCACTGAAGGTCTCCAGTTTGCGACAGAACAATTTGCCGATATAGTAGCCGTTCGAGGACGTCTATTCAGCCTTAATTTCAGACCGGTGGCCAGCATGCTTGACATCAAATTCATTCGTGAAAATCCAGACCTGGTCGCCAAGGGCGCAAAAGACAAGAACCTCAAGATCGACATTGCAAAACTCCTGGAGCTGGACGCGACAGTCCGCAGCATGCAGGCCGAAACGGAAACCTTGCAGTCCGAACGCAACCGCCTCTCAAAAACCATAGCCCAGGCTGCGGCGACCGAGCGCGAAACTTTGAAAGCTCAAGTCCAAGGCCTCAAAGCACGCATGGACGAAATCGCGCCAAATCTAGACGCCTCACGCAGCGAATTCAACGCCATGATGCTCCTTGTTCCCGCGCCGGCCCGGGCCGATGTCCCAATCGGTCGCGACGACACGGAAAATGTTGAAGTGAAACGCTCGGGCACCATCCCGAAATTTGATTTCGAGCCGCTTGATCACGCGATCGTGGGGGAAAAACTTGGGATCGTTGATTTTGCACGCGGCGTGAAACTTGCGGGCAGCCGGTCTTACATCCTGAAGGGCGACGGCGCGCGGCTGGAGCAAGCCGTGTTGCGTTTCACGTTCGACAAGTTGTGCGAGCGTGGCTACACGCCACTGACGGTGCCTGTTCTCGTTAAAGAAGAGGCCATGATTGGCACCGGGTATTTTCCAACCGGACGCGACCAGGCCTACTACGTTGAAAAAGACGAACGTGCTTTAGTTGGCACCGCTGAAGTCAGTCTGACCAGCTACTACAGCGGGGAAATCCTGCAGGAATCTGAACTCCCTTGCCGCATCATGGCGTGGAGTTCTTGTTTCCGTCGCGAAGCCGGGACGTATGGCAAAGACACCAAGGGGCTTTACCGCGTTCACCAGTTCCAAAAAATCGAACAAGTGATCATCGCCCCCGCCGACAATGAAGCGTCAGAAAAACTTCACGATGAACTATTGAAAAACGCCGAGGATGTCTTGCAGGCATTGGGTCTCGCCTACCGCGTCGTCTATGTCTGCACCGGTGATTTGGGCCAAGGCCAGGTCCGCAAGCACGACATCGAAACCTGGATGCCTTCGCGCAAGGCCTACAGCGAGACTCACAGTTGTTCCACCTTTCATGACTTCCAAGCGCGTCGCTTGCAGATGCGTTACCGGACGAAGTCGGGCGAAGTCAAAACCTGTTACACCCTGAACAACACGGCAATCGCAACGCCGCGCGTTTTGATTCCACTCCTTGAGTGTTATCAGCAAGCCGACGGCAGCGTAAAAATCCCCGACGTCCTCGTGCCCTACATGCAGGGACAAAAAATTATCGCCCTCCAGCGCGGCTAATGACGAGCATCACTGACCTGTGGTCCGGCAGACGTTGGGCAGGATCTGTGCCCACTGCGGGTTATACATGCTGACTGGGGTGCGACCATTGTCACCGCAACCAGCAACAGGGTTATAGATGACTTCGAGCGTCGAACCGGCCTTGAATGGCATTTCGTAGGTCGGTTGCTGGCTGATACGCAGATGAGTAACCCACGAGTAAGATCCAGGGCCAGTGATGCGAATGGTCATGTCTGCGTCACAAGCACTTCGCTGCGTGATAACACCGGCGATGGTCTGGTCCACAAGGGAAACGACCGATCCTGGGCTGACGGCAACCTTGCCAGTGAAACACAAAACAGCATCATTGAAGTCCTTGTCACCGCTGAACGGATGATCTTCGAAATTAACCCCGACGCGTACCGCTGCGACTCCCGGGACAACCTGAACTGGAATGACCTTTGTGTCATCTCCAGTCGACACGATGACTTGAGTCTGACCCGGATTGCCACCGACGATAACGATCTGGTTGGGTTGGCTTCCGTTGTTGGGGTTCGCGACCCAAGGGTTGTTGCTGCTCGAAGTTACCTCGCCCGCCTGCGGCTGACGTGCGCCACTGCCATCATCGACAGAAACTGTGATGACACGCGACTCCCCCTCCGTCACGACTACCGGGGACGTATCAACAATGACACGAACCGGGCTTGGAACGGGGGTTGGAACGGGGGTTGGAACCGGAGTCGGGACGGGAGTTGGATTGGGCACGACAACAACCGGGTCCACAGGCGGCACAAAAGGATCGATATCAGCCGCTCCATGATCAAGGCCGTTGTCCACGGAAGGCTCAGCTGGTGATTCCACAACCGGACCGGCTTGGAACTCTGTAGGTTCAAAGGATGGGTAGGACTCTGCCACCAAGGCATCGGCCTCTTGGTCGATACCTACTCGCGCAGCCGCGGTTTCCTTATTTACGAACGCTGACTCGTCGCCACAGGAAACAATATACACGGCGAGTACAACTGGACCTAGCCGCATCAGGCGGCGGTGGACGCGGGACAACATGATTCGTTCCTCCAAGACGTCCGGTCGCAACGACGACCGGCGCGATGGGAATATCGGATTCCCGGAATATTCTTTAGAGATTTTTGAAATACAAGATTAAACCCCATCGCTTTCGATTGGTTACGCAACACAAACCAGACCGGACAGTTGGCGTTACGGGTACCGGCCTGCAGGCGGAGGGGATTTCTCTATTAACTGTTCCCATTTAAGGCAACGGAATCACCCTGTCAGCATCGTCCATCAACCAATCAAATCAACAACAGGACACGGTCATCACGCTAACCATACCCATAGTTTCCCGACTCCAATACACTTTCACACGCCGCAACCCACGGAACCCACACCTTTATCGCGGATTTTGTTGATTTACCCCTAAAGCCTGGCCCGTCGCATCCGAAACTCCTGATGCCAGCCAAGGCCATGTGGCCACTTGGCATTTAGAGGAGAACGCATCATGAAAGTATTTTTGAAGGCCGCAATTGCGGCAGTTGTTATTGCGTCCGCGGCAGGCTGTGCATCAACTTCTAAAGACGCGGAACTCGTTGCACCCGTCGGCGCCGAGTACGTAAAAACCGGGTCACGTGCACATGACGTGCGCATGGTTGCCAAAATGGACGATGTCGGTGACTACTCGCTGGACGGAGCCCCAGCGCAAAAAAAACCAGTGAAGAAAAACACTCCGAAAAATAAAATCACGACAACTTTTGGTTACTAGACACCGAGATCCTCGGCTCCGTTTGTCGTTGTCTTGTTCAGGCTCTTGCCCCCGCCGATGATTTAGCCCACCCGCTTTCATTGAGTTTCGGGGTATGATTTCCTCATGAAGCAGTCCCTTGAAAACCTACGATTGTCACTGGCAAGCCACCCAATTCTCCAGATAGCAACCGTCTTTGGTTCATTTGGAAGCCCGCGCGAAAACCCACAAAGCGACGTCGACATGATTGATTTGCTCACGGCCACAGGCACCGTGTTCAAAGAGGCCATGCCCACGGGACGTATTATAGTCAACCACAACCGCGACTTGATGGGCCGCATCCTGATCCGATTGCTGTCCGAAGAAGAAGATTTTCAAAAGCGCAAACGCGCATTGGCCGCAGAGGTCCCCCCTCGATCAGGGAAAGGATTTTCCGTGTCCAAGGAGGTTCGCAGCCAAAAACTTGATTCCATTGCCCGTTGCCTGCAACGAATCGAAACTCACATGCCGGCGTCGGCCAAGGATCTCGCCCAAGACGTCGACTGCCAGGATATCTTAATCCTCAACCTTGAACGCCTCATCCAAACTTCGGTAGACTGCGCGTCTGTTCTGATCGCCGATCGCAATTGGGTTCCCATGCCAGATTCCATGGCCTTAGCCTTCGCTGTGCTGGCCACTAAGAAGGTCATTCCTGACGCCCTTGCAGACCGCCTCGCCAAAGCCGTCGGTTTCCGCAACCTCTGCGTTCACGAATATGACAAGATCCATTGGGAAATCGTCTACGCCATCGTGACCAGGCATTTAGATGAATTCCGTCAATTCGCCGGGATGATTGACCGAGAGCCTTAATCGCCTGTCGTTTATCCCCCCGTAACTACTGAACTTTAAAACAACGTTCAAAAAATCTTAAAGCGATCAGAACCCGTACCGAGATCTTCTATTTAGAGGGTCTTAATTTTGGCAAGTCTCTTGACTCCGCTGTCGTCCGTTCAAGTCGCAGGCAGAGCAATTGCCCCTAGGCACACTTTTGCCCTTTTCTTAGCCGTCACCTTTACCCTAACTCTCACCGTCTTCGTCACTTCCTGCAAAAGCGACTCGTCCGGCGCCGGTGGCGCAGGTTCAGACAGCGGAGACGTTTCGGTGGATGCCTACGGCAAGTCCGATAAGGAAGACGATTTTAAAATCGTAGGCGGAATAGCGTTGGCAGTTGTTGCCATGCCTAACTCCGAGTCCAACTTCGCAATTAATTCCAACCTACAGCCTCTAAGGCCCCTACTTCAATTAAACGGCAGTTATTCGTGCACGATGACCCTACAAAAAGTCGACCGCGATGTTTTCACTCTGGTCGATGTTGAGGCAAATACCTCTTGTGCATTGGCCCCTGCCCCCTCGTCTGGTTTGTACTTCAGGATGACTCAGCTGGAATCCGACACGCTGTATATTGCAACTGTGCGGGCCGTCGATCCAGTAACCAACACAGACAAAATCTTTAAGATCACCATGCCGCCGATGAGTGACGCCTGTCGTGCAGGCGAGATACAATTCACGATGATTGCCGACACCCTGACCACACGCGTCGCCAATATTGTCCTAGAACTGGTCACGCAGGCAGATGTTGTATCGGCTCCTCCTATTGGGGGCGATGCTAACGCACAAAAAACGTTGCGTAATTTGATGCTGCCGGACCTGGGCCATTTTGCCGCAGCAAGTCGGCAAAAATTTTCGGATGCTGCCCGAACGTATTCCGAAACCTTTAGTCGCATTTATGACGCGCACTATGCGAAGCAAGGCGACCGGTACGAGACAGCAGTCTGCCAGGCTTTATTGGGCACGCTTATAAAGACAGGCAGTATCACGGACAATACTAACGTATCGAGTCAATCGAGTGCCGTGCAATCATGGCTTGCCATTTCGAAACTCGCGGATACGTTTAACGAAGAAGTGAAGACCGTTTACACCGTGACCAACGTGACCGCTTCTTTTGATGGTTTTTTTAGTTACCTTGCGGCTGTCATCAAGGCAGCAGACGCTGGCAATCAAGTGAGTGCCGTCGTTGAAATTGCACCGGCAAATCAAAATGCGACGATCGCAACGATTTCTGAATCGATCGGCGACACCGATTCACCCGCCGGGGACGGAACGACCTCAGGCGGCGGAACCGCATCCGGCGGGAATACGAATTTGACTCTTTCGGCCGCATTCTCAGCAAACTGCGCGCGATGCCATGGTGCCACGGGAGCCGGAGGTTCGGGTATTAACTTGCGAGGTTATCCCCGCGCAAAAGCCTCCTTTGAATCTAAGGTCCGAAGTGGCGCAGGCAGCATGCCGGTATTCGCCACAACTAATTACAGCGACGTTGATCTGACGGCGGACTACACGTATTTAATTTCAAGGTGACGGAAAGCAGCCAGTAATCATCGTCTCGAAAAAAGTTGAGGTTCGTACGATGTTTCTGAACAAGATTGAAAAACCAAGAATCGCAAAAGTTTTCCAGCCGTCGTAACTTTCTTGTTTTTTGCAGCCGCGTCGTCTACCGCGGCTCGCACCTTCTTCGAGACCGTCTGACGCAGTAATGCCAGTCAAACTGAAAATTATTTTAACGGCGACAACTCCCCAGTTGTCACAACCCGAACGTAACGCTGGTCGCAAGACCAGCCTTTCAACCGTCTTAGTTTGCCGCATATCATCCCGTAAGTACTGCTTTTTTAAACATTCGCACAAAATCACTTTAAGCGATCAAAACCAATGCCGATATTGCCCATGGAGGCACAGCGTGGCTGATCTACGGACGCTATTTTCGCACATTCGAGTCGCAGGAACCGCCTGTGGCGTTGCCGTTACATTTACCCACTGCATATTCCTTTTCGCTTTCTACTTCTCCTTCTCCTTCTCCGTCATTTCATGCAAAAGCGGCTCATCCGGCGGCGCGGGTGCGGACGGCGGAGAAGTTTCGGTAGATGCATACGGCAAGTCCGACGACGAGGACGATTTCAAAATCGCCGGTCAGCCAACGGCCATCACCGGTGGTGGATTGGCGTTGGCATTGGCAGGAAATCCAATTCCCAACTTCACGCCAAACTCCACAGCCAAATTCGCGTCCGATTCCAATTACAATTCTAACCTGCGGCCCATGCGCCTTGACGGCAGTTATTCATGCACCATGACGCTGCAAAAAGTCGACCGCGATGCCTTCACCCTTGTTGATGTTGGGGCCACTGCATCATGCGCGTTGGCCCCCGCCCCCGCGTCTGGATTGTACTTCAGGATGACCCGACTAGAATCGGACGCGCTTTATGTCGCAACCGTGCGGGCGATTGATCCGGTATCCAACGCAGACAAAGTCTACAAAGTCGCCATACCACCGATGAACAGCGCCTGCCGCGCGGGCGCGACGCAGTTCACGATGATTGCCGATACCCTGACCACACGCGTCGCCAATGTTGTTTTGGAACTGGTGGCACAAGCCAATGCCGCCGGCGCAATGACAGGCGGGGCCGATGTAAATGCCCAGAAAACCTTGCGCAATTTAATCCTGCCCGACCTGGAGCATTTTGCCGCAGCAAGCCGGCAAGAATTTTCCGTTGCTGCCCGCACGTATTCCGAAACTTTCAGCCGCATTTATGACGAGCATTATGCGATTCAAGGTGATCAGTACGGAACGGCAGTTTGCCAGGCATTGATTGGCACGGTGTTAAAAACAGGCAGTATCGCGGAAAATACCAGTTTACCGAGTCAGTCGAGCGCCGTGCAATCATGGCTCGCCATTGCGAAAATTGCGGATGCCTTTAACGAAGAAGTGAAGACCGTTTATACCGTGACCAATGTGACAGCTTCCTTTGATGGTTTTTTTGGTTACCTCGCCGCCGTCATCAAGGCCGCAGACACGGCCGATCAGGTGAGTGCCGTCATTGAAATTGCTCCGGCAAATCAGAATGCAACCGTTACAACAATTTCGGAATTGACCGGCGATACCAGTTCATCCAGTGGGGGCGGAACGACGGGCACTTCAGGTGGAGGGTCGTCGCAGTCGCCAAATACCTGGCTTACGATGAATAATACCGGGGCACCTGACGCTCGCCGCAATCATTCGGCAGTCTGGACCGGGACATCGATGATCGTTTGGGGCGGCCAGTCTGATAGCACCCTGTGGAACACCGGTGCTATCTACAGCCCACTAACCGATTCGTGGAGCACGACGACAACCACCGGCGCTCCGGGGGCGCGTTATCGGCACACTGCCGTTTGGACTGGCTCCAAGATGATTGTGTGGGGCGGATCTGGCACATCGTTTTCTGACGATAATACTGGGGGAATTTATGATCCTTCAAACAATACGTGGACATCTACCACCACAGTCCTTGCTCCTGCGCCGCGCCATGACCACACTGCCGTTTGGACTGAGTCCAAGATGATCGTTTGGGGCGGCATTGTTCCGGGCGAAGTAGGTTTATATGGCACCGGTGGAATTTTTGACCCCAACGATGGCAGCGAAGGTTCGTGGACACCGACCGATGCCTCGCCTTCCGCACCCAAGGTGCGATCCCTGCACACTGCTGTGTGGGCGAGCTCTCAAATGATTATTTGGGGTGGATATGTCACAGGCATTGCTGACGAAAATACTGGCGGAATTTATGATCCTTCGAGCAACCTGTGGACGCCAACGACAACCACCAACGCGCCCTCGGCGCGCCAAGACCATACTGCCGTTTGGACTGGCTCCAAGATGATTGTTTGGGGAGGCTCCTCAGCCTCATATTTCAACGATGGTGGAATATTCGATCCGGCGGGTGGTGCTGGTGCGTGGACGCCAACGAACAATGCCGGCGCTCCCGCAGCACGCAACTATCACACCGCAGTCTGGACTGGAACCAAGATGATTGTTTGGGGCGGAAGCGACAGCACAACCGCCACCTTCAATTCCGGAGGGATCTACGACCTTGCAAACGACAGCTGGTCCGCGACTCCATCGACGGACGCCCCCTCGGCACGCTGGCTGCATTCAGCCTTTTGGACTGGAACGAAAATGCTGATCTGGGGTGGTGCAACAGCACAAGCTGCACCGTCAGACATAAACACCGGCAGCCTCTACGCGCCTTGATGTGGTTCCTGATCTAAATCACTGCAGTCGCGCGATCACTTCCGCTATTGGCATACCGCGGGTTTCTTCGCCCGACGTCATGTCTTTGAGGTTGGCAGTGCGGGTGGCCATCTCCGAACCACCGACAGTGACCGTGTGGGCGTAGCCAAGGCGGCTCGCATACTTGAACTGATTGGCGACCTTGCCTTCGGTCACACCAATGTCGGCATGGACGCCGGCATTGCGCAGCAACGACACCACATCAAAGGCATAGGGCAACGCGTCTTGTGAGGCCACAGCCACCATCACGCCGCCCACGGCCGAGGTATCCGCCAGGCCAAGCTCTTCAATTCCTGCCACCAAACGGTCCAGGCCGACGGAACCGCCAACCCCCGGGAGCTCGCGGTTGCTAAATCGCGAGGCCAGATCATTGTAGCGGCCACCAGAACTAACCGAACCAAAGCCCGGCAAACGGTCCAAAGCCGTCTCAAACACGACGCCTGTGTAATAACCGAGGCCTCGGGCAATGCTGAGGTCCAATTTAAAAGTGACGCCAACGGGAGGCGCTGCGCGTTTCAGCAGCTCGAGGATTGTGGTCACGCGCAACAAATGAGGCTCGAGGGCCGCAAGGGCCGCCGGATTATCCATGTTCACAAGGTCGCGGAGGCGCATCAGATCGGCATTTCCATCAGCACCTTTTGCGGAAATTGCCTTTAAAACAAACGAAGCAGCCTCTTCAGAAGATCGACCGTGGGCGGGAATCGCCGCGAGAAGGCGCACGACTTCGCCCTCGCCCGCTTTTGCCAGCTTATCGATGGCAATCAGAGCCTTCGTTTCATCTGCCGCAGAGATCTCACTGCCGTATGCAGCCGCCAGGATGCCTGAAAGCAAACCACGGTGGTTGATGTGCATCGTCACGCCGCCGCAAGGCACGCGACTCAAGACGGTGGCCAATGCCAGCATCACTTCAACATCCGCCGCCACGGAATCGACACCAATGATGTCAAAATCGCACTGGCCGAATTCGCGGTAACGCCCTTTTTGGGTATTTTCACCGCGCCAAACGTCGCCAATTTGAAGTTTCTTGAACGGGAAAACGAGTTCGCCCTGGTGTTCCGCGACAAATCGCGCGAACGGAATCGTCAGATCAAAACGAAGGGCAACCCTACGTCCCCCATGATCTTCAAAACGGTAGACTTGCTTGTCGGTTTCTTCGCCGCCCTGCCCGAGAAGAGTCTCTTCGTATTCAAGGGCTGGCGTGGCAATTTCCTGGAAGGCAGCGCGGCGCGCCACGGTCCGGATCTCTGCCAGAACCAACTGACGAATGCGCATGGGAGCAGGCAGATAATCCCTGAAGCCCTTTAGCTTGCGAGGATCAATCCGCGGTCGGACTATTTTGTGAGGCGTCCCTGCGTTCGGTGCGTCGGACGGATTTGAGGCGCTTGGCGCCGCCTGATTCTTGTTTTGATTCAGAGGATTCTTGTCCACGACCAGATGACTCCACCTTCAGCTGTGTTCCGTTTACCCCAGTCCCGTAGAGCTGTCCAATGGCCTTGGGGTCCTTTTCGATCGTGGGTCGCGGCGGGAACCAGCTGGATTTGCTGTCAAATGCCCAGAGAGGCTCGCCCGAGTTCATGCGGTCGATGATACCGCGATTGTGGTCGAGGCGGCGCTTGGCCTTTTTATTGTCAATCTCTTGAGTCATCTCAGAACTCCATCGCTGCTGGACTTGCAAGCCTTGCTTACAGACTACCAGAACCGTGCCAATGGCGTAACGTTTCGCCAGGTTTTGTCAGGTTTCGTTATGTTGTGGCATGCCCCGTCAGAGGATCGCCTTCCAGCCCCACAAGAAAAAGCGAACTGATGGGGTCCAGTTATCATAAGAACGGGGAAACGAAACCTTCGAAATCCGGCACGACTCAAATACGCCATCGCGAACTCCACCGGACGCATCAATCACGGTGCTGGTCATGGCACTCGCACGTTCGACCAACGCAGAAAGGCTCATGCTGCAGCTCGCTGGGGCAAACGTCGTCGTGGTCAGCGCGTAAGCCGCAAAGTCGGCCTGATTTCCCACCGTTTCCGTGCGATTGCGATCCGACTTGAAGGCGTCCCAGGTGAAATAGCGCGGCAAAACACTGCTTCCAGCTGCTTTTGATTGCGACTGGAAATAATCCCGTGGTCCCGACACCACAAATTCGACCCGCGACCCGCCGTTGGTCATGCCGACCAATGCAAGCCAGCGCGCCATGAACTGGCCCTCAAGTTCTGATTCCACCACTTCATGAAAACCGTGGGTCCAGACCCGGTCCACGTGAAGCACTTTAAAGTCGGCGATGGAAACCCGGTTCACCGAAAAGCTGGCGTGGTAGGCGCCACCAGTGAAGGCCTGGTCAAATTCATAATCCAGCAGGATGCCGTCCAGGGCGGAGCTGTACCAATTGTATTTCTGGCGCTGGGCAAAGGGCGAGGCCGAGGAAAGTGCTGCCGTCATGTCATCGGTGGTCTTGCTGCGAGTGCCCTCGTCCAGATTGAATCCATAATTGCCCGAGGTCACAAAAAGGGTGTCGGCCGAACCATCGGGACGCCGACCCTGGACTTTGGCCACCCAATAGTTTTTCGAGTTTGGAAGGTCGAAATTGCGACGGTCCAGGCATTTTTGACGCGCTCCGTCGTAATTCATGCACTCCGCCGGACCGTTCGTCTGGCCGTTGCCTTGAGCGTCCTCGACACCAACAGGAAAAAGGTCAAACTGACGCGGAAAACGAATCACTTCGGCGCGAGCGGGGCTGGAAAAGTTCAGGATGCTGGGGTCTAGATTTCCCTCAAACACGGCGACATTGTCTTGAAGGACGGTCAGGCGGTCGCAACTGGTTCCCATGGCCCTTGTGGTTTCTATGGCGAACTGGAACGTACCGACATCGGCAGTGCCGCCCTGCCGGTACTGGTCCGTCGCAAAATTTCCCGCCAAACAATGCATCGATGCCGTCATGCGAGACGGATCCGGCAGCATTGGTGCGTTAGTCGACGTTGATGATGACGACGGGGACAAACTGCCCTCGTTGGGTTTGAACACCACATCCACCATTGCGGCAAAGGTGTCTCCACCGGTGCGGGCGTAGAGTTTGTAGATGGTGAGGGCGAGCTTGCGGGTCTTGTCCACGGCCTGAACCCGGCCTTTGCTGGATCCATAAAGCAGACCGACGGCCTGGTCGGCGGGCTTGGACAGCCATTTGAAAAATGCTGCCGATTCCGGCGGAATTTCGGCGCGGACTTCAAGGGCGCAGACGTCGCCATCTTGAATTGATTCTCCCGGAAACGAGACGCGATTCCCAGCGGATGTCCCGGAACTGCCGCCCGGCGTCGCTCCTGGAGTTGCTGCCGCGGGTCGACCAATGACCGTATTCCCGCGATCACAAATCAATTTATAGGAAAGCCCCGGCAAATCCAGATCCGATGGGTCGACCCCGTCGATGGATGCCAAAATACTGCGGGCACCCAGTCCGACTTGAGACCTGGTCCGGCAGGCTGCGGTCCCGGTCAGGACTGCTGCGGCTAAAAAGCCAACACTTGCTGTTTTGGAAGCAGCTGAAGCACGCATGATCACCCCGGAATTCTTGTTTCCCTTATTGTCGCCGCCACGGGGCATTTTGACAATTCTTTCTGATTGGCTATGCTCACGCCTCATACCCGGAGAATCCCCGTTGACCGATCAGCCAAAGCCCTTGAAAGTCTTGCACTTGGCGTCAGAAAAAACCTGGCGTGGCGGAGAAAACCAAATCAGGCTGCTCATGGAAGGCATGCGCGCCAAGGGCCACGAGCCGTTCTTGGCCGCAGACCCGGACAGTGAAATCCTGCTTCGTTTGGGGCAGAAATTTCCATCGATTGCGGTTCCCATGGGGCGCCTGGCTTGGATTGCCGCCGTGGTGAAGCTCGACCGATTTTGTCGGCGCAACGGCATCACTACGATCGATGCTCATAGTTCCAAGGCCCATGACCTCGGCCTCGGCCTTGTGGCCCTTGACCGGCAACGCAAACTGGTCGTCCATCGCCGCGTTGATTATCCCGTTGGCAAACCAAACGCCCCGTTCAAATACCGGTCGGCCATGGTCGCAAAATATGTGGCGATCTCGCGGGCCATTGCAAAGGTTTTAGAGTCCGCCGGCATCGCCCCAGAGCGCATTGTTACGGTGCGTAGCGCGGTGGAGGCCACGCCCCACGAAAACGTAAACCGTGAGGAAGCCCGCAAGGCCATGCGCAACCTTCTAGGGTTGAAACCGGGGGCGCTACTTTTCGGTAACACTGCAGCCCTGTCCGAGCAGAAGGGTTATGGTTACTTGATGGAGGCATGCAGCCTGCTTCGTGATCAAGGAGTTGATTTTCATTGCGTCATCGCCGGTGACGGACCCCTGCGCGACCGCCTGGAAGCCCAGCGGATCACCCTGCAACTGGATCACCACGTCAGCTTCCTTGGCTTCATCAAAGAAGTCCCCGAGTTTCTTGCTGCACTGGATGTTTTTGTCATGCCGTCGATCGACGAAGGCCTGGGGACCGCAGCCCTTGACGCCTGTCACTCAGGATGCGCCATGATCGTATCGGATGTCGGGGGACTCCCGGAAATCATCACTCACGAACAGTCGGGACTCCTCGTCCCGCCCCGCAATCCTGCTGCACTCGCCGCTGCAATGGCGCGCATGGCAAGGGATCCGGCCCTGCGCGAGCGCCTTGCCCTGGCCGCGACAGCCCATGTCCGGAAAGAATTTTCCGTTGGAGCCATGGTGGATGGAAACTTGGCTGTGTACCAAGCGTTATAACGAGCGTGGTTATGGTTAGTTCAGCCCTACCGTCACCGAGTCCGTCATTCGTGAACTGATGCCGATACTTTTTTCTTTTTCAAACTGCCTATTTTTTTACCGTCGCTGTGACGGTGAAAAAATAGACAGGTGCAAAAAATTTTAAGAGAGGATCCTTCGCCTTCGGCTCAGGATGACGAATGAGACATCAGGATGACGGCGTGCGGCTGAGGCCATACGACTCGGATGATCCCATCGCATCAACACGACTTTCCGCGGAAAGTGTTTCCGAGCGCGTTCCCATCACTTTCGCGGCCGAAGGCGCGCAGATACCCCAGGGCGAATGATCCATTGGGGCAGCCGGCCATGGGAGGCCCCGCAGAGCGGTCATGCGTTACGTCGAACTTGGTGTAAAAAAACCAAGAGCCCCTGACGCGTGACGCGACTGCGGGGGGCACCATGGGCGAGCGCCGGCCCAATGAAGCGTTCGCTCAGGATGACGAAAAATAACGAGGCCCCGCTTCAAGAAGACGGGGCCCCGTTTGGAATAACTTGATCTCTAAAGAATCAATAAAGACCAGAAACTAGTAACGATAATGCTCTGGCTTGTACGGACCTTCGGCCTTGATGCCGAGGTATTCCGACTGCTCTTTCGACAGGGTGCTGAGTTTCACGCCAAGTTTGTCCAGGTGCAAGCGGGCCACCTTTTCATCCAAAAGCTTCGGCAAAACATGCACGCCGAGGGGATATTTTTCGCCCTCAGTCCACAACGCAATCTGCGCCAGAACCTGATTGGTAAACGACGTCGACATAACGAAACTTGGATGTCCCGTCGCGCAACCGAGGTTCACCAGGCGACCACGGGCCAAGACCACAATGGCACGGCCGTTTGGCAGAACGAACTTGTCCACCTGAGGCTTGATGTTGATTTCTTTGACGCCTGGGGCTTTTTCAAGCCATGCGATTTTGATTTCGCTGTCAAAGTGACCGATGTTGCACAAGATGGCCTCGTCCTTCATCTGGACGAAGTGTTTCTCGGTAATAATATCCATGCACCCTGTTGCGGTAACAAAAATATCTGCAACCGGAGCCGCAAGTTCCATCGTGGTCACTTCGAAACCTTCCATTGCGGCCTGAAGGGCGCAAATCGGGTCAATTTCGGTGATCAAAACGCGTGCGCCGAGGCTTCGCATGCTGTGGGCAGAGCCTTTGCCCACATCGCCGTAACCAGCAACCACGACCACTTTTCCAGCGATCATGACGTCCGTTGCCCGCTTGATTCCATCTGCAAGGGATTCGCGGCAACCGTACAAGTTGTCAAATTTTGCTTTGGTGACCGAGTCATTGACGTTGATTGCAGGAATTTTCAGGGTTCCAGCCTCGAACATCTGAACCAGGCGGTGAACGCCTGTTGTTGTCTCTTCCGAGATGCCTTTGATGCCCTTCAACATCTCAGGGTAGTGGTCATGAACCAGCTTGGTTAAGTCGCCACCATCGTCGAGGATCATGTTGAGCGGCTTGTCGCCGAACATGACGGTCTGGCGAATGCACCATTCGTATTCTTCTTCGGTCTCGCCCTTCCAGGCGAAAACGGGAACGCCCACAGCAGCAATGGCGGCGGCAGCGTGGTCCTGGGTCGAGAAGATGTTGCAGCTGGACCAGCGAACTTCAGCGCCGAGTTCGATCAACGTCTCGATCAAAACAGCGGTTTGAATGGTCATGTGGAGGCAACCGGCAATCCGGGTCCCCTTGAGGATCTTCTTTGGGCCGAACTCAGCGCGCAGGGCCATCAGACCCGGCATTTCCTTTTCGGCGATCTCAATCTCCTTGCGACCCCAGTCGGCAAGGCTCATGTCTTTAACTTTGAAGTCGTTTTTACCGGATTTAGTCGCCATTTGGTCCCCGCTGCCCTGGTTGTAACCGAAAAGTTCGTCCTTCAGCATTGAAACACCCCTCTGGAGTTGTGGATCACACGCCTCTGGAATACCATGCGGAACGATTTGGTCAAACCTAAAACCAGCGGGACCACTGATGGAATCTCTTGATTTGATGACGAAAATCGTTTCCCTGTGCAAACGCCGGGGTTTTATCTTCCAGAGCAGCGAAATCTACGGCGGGCTCAAGTCCTGCTATGATTACGGCCCTCTCGGGGTTGAACTGAAGCGCAACATCGCCGCAGAGTGGTGGCGCAGCATGGTTTACAAACGGGAAGACGTGGTCGGAATCGACGCCTCAATCATGATGCACCCCAAGGTCTGGCAGACTTCGGGCCACCTGTCGGGGTTCTCGGACCCACTGGTCGACTGCCTCAATTGCAAAGAACGTTTTCGCGCCGACAAGGCTCCAAAAGTCGCTGCCGGGACCTCCGTCACCTTTAAAAAAGGTGGCAAGGCAAATGGCGATGCCCTCACGGGTGCCGTCCCTGCCCACGGTTACGTTTGTCCTGTCTGCGGATCACCGCAACTCAGCGACGAGCGCCAGTTCAACCTGATGTTCCGGACCAACATGGGACCGGTTGACCCCCTCAGTGAATTTGTTCGCGATGCCCATGGCAAGGACATGACCCGGGAAGAATTCCGCACGAAACTGGACGAGGCCGTCCGCAGCACCGCCGTTTACTTGAGGCCAGAAACAGCCCAGGCCATGTTTGTGCAGTTCTTGAACGTCCAGCAAAGCCAATCCATGAAAATCCCGTTTGGCATTGCCCAAACCGGCAAGTCCTTCCGCAACGAGATCGTGACCGAGCACTTTATTTTCAGGTCTTGCGAATTCGAACAGATGGAAATGGAATTCTTCATCGAGCCGGGAACACAAAATGAATGGCTGAAGTACTGGTGCGATGAACGCATGAACTGGTACGCAAATTTTGCCAATAAAAAAGAAGATTTCATGCTGCGTCGCCATGACAGCGACGAATTGGCCCACTATTCCGACGATTGCTATGACATTGAATACCGTTATCCGTGGGGTTGGGGCGAACTCGAAGGCGTCGCCTCGCGCACGGATTATGACTTGTCACGCCACGCCGAAGCCTCGGGCGTGAAACTAAGTTACTTTGATCAACAAAAAGTCGATCCAGCGACTGGTAAACCGGGCTGGAGGTATACGCCATATGTGATCGAACCAGCCGCTGGTTTGACCAGAACCGTGCTCTGTTTTCTTCTGGACGCTTACTCTGAAGAAAAAGGAGTCGATCACGAAGGGAAAGAAAAAACCCGCGTCGTGTTGAAGCTGCATCCGCGTCTGGCTCCAGTGAAAGCCGCCGTCTTGCCTCTCGTCAAAAAAGACGGACAACCCGAAAAAGCACGGGCAATCGTCGCAGAACTTCGCCGCCACGGCCTCAACGTCAGCTATGACGAACAGCAATCAATCGGCAAGCGCTACGCCAAACACGATGAGATCGGAACGCCGTTTTGCATCACGATCGACCCCGAGACGATCACGTCCGACACGGTAACAATCAGAGACCGTGACTCTGCGACACAAGTGCGCGTCCCGACGGCGAAAGCCATTGAAATCGTGCGCGAACGCCTTGAATCCCTGGCTTGATGGAGGCCGTCACACCATGTCTGAATTCCTGATCGCACGGCGGCAATACGAACCAAGGGGACCTTTGTCCTTAATGGAACTTGATGCCAGTGCCGTAACCAGCGTGACGGGGGTCGCGGATACAGAATCAGGCATCGCCGAATTATTTCCGAAAACGGCGCGGCAAGGTCTGCTCAAAATTGCAGCCGGTGGCACAAACGATTTGACCAGGACAACACCGCTTCGTGTCGGCGCCGTGTTTTCTGGAGGTCAAGCCCCCGGTGGACACAATGTTGTGGGTGGACTTTTTGAAGGGATCCGAAAACTCCATCCAGATTCAACCCTGATTGGATTTACTGGTGGGCCTTCAGGAATCCTGAAAAACCTGGCGCTGCCTGTCACCCAAGAATTGATGGATGCCTACCGCAACACTGGCGGATTTGACCTCTTTGGAACGGGACGAAGGAAACTCGAGAGCAAAGAGGACTTTGCAACCTGCGCCAGAATTTTTGCCCAACATGATCTCGATGCTTTTGTCGTCGTCGGCGGCGATGATTCGAACACAAATGCCGCCTTCCTTGCAGAATATCTGCTGGACACCGGTTCAAAAACCAGGATTGTCGGCGTCCCCAAAACCATAGATAGCGACCTGCGCGGTCCATTCACCGAAACTTCATTTGGCTTCGACACGGCCGTTCGCGTCTATGCAGAACTGATCGCCAATATCGCGAAAGATGCACTAAGCGGAAAAAAATACTACCACTTCATCCGGTTGATGGGCCGCAGTGCCAGTCACATCACCCTGGAAGCCGCCTTGCAAACCCGTCCCAATATTGCCCTGATTTCAGAGGAAATGGCACGCGATGGAAAGACCATGCGGCAGATCGTGGAAGGTTTGGCGCAAGTTGTTGTGGAACGCGCAGCCGCGGGGAAAAACTACGGCGTAATCCTGGTGCCAGAAGGGTTGATTGAGTTTATTCCCGAAATGAGTTCTCTCATCGCTGACTTGAACGAAGTCATCGCAGGCCACAAGGATTACATTGAATCCCTCCGGGGCTTCACCGCGCAGATTGAATACCTTGCGGGCCGCTTGCCACGGGAATCGGCCGCAACCATGGCAGGCCTACCCATCGACATCCAACGCCAGCTGATCATGGACCGCGATTCACACGGCAACGTGGCCCTGTCGCGGATCGAAACAGAAAAACTGCTCCTGGAATTGTTGGCCAGCCATCTTGGTGAGATGAAATCCGAAGGGCATTATCACGGCAAGTTTTCCTCGCAGACCCATTTTCTTGGTTACGAGGGACGCTGTGCTGCCCCAACCAACTTTGACGCGAACTATGCTTGGAGTTTGGGCCTCACTGCAGCAGCTTTGGCGGCCAGCGGCCAGACTGGCTACCTCGCGGCAGTACACGGATTGACGACGCCACCAGATCAATGGCAGGCCTGGGGTGTCCCACTCGTATCCATGCTGACCATGGAGCGCCGCAAGGGCAAAGACAAAGCGGTCATTCGCAAGACGCTGGTAGACTTGAATGGACCGGCCTTTCGCTGTTTCGAAGATGCCAGAAGCGCCTGGGCCGCGGGTGACGATTATCGTTTCGCTGGTCCGATCCAGTACTTTGGTCCGGCTGATCTGGTGGACCGCGTTCCCGTTAGCCTCACGGTGCAGTAGAATAGAAACCAAAGGAAACGTTTGATGCAAAACAGTAGAAGATCCAGTGGCGGCAAGGACCGCCCCAACCGAGGCGGCGGACCTGGCAGAGCTCAGCCGAATCGCGGCGGCAGCACTGCCGGAGGAAGCAACGGAGGTCAAGGCAATCGTCGTGACCGCCCTGGCCAGAATCGCCCATCAGGAAAAGGCAAGGCATCGCCGGCTGTTCCTGCACCATCTCAACCCAGATCAACCTTGATCGATGCCCCAATTAAATTCGTGCCGGACAAACTCCAGCATTCTCAGCCGGAGCTGGCCAAAGTCGCAAAGCGCAGATATGGGATCGTATTTTTCGACACCCTCGCCGCCGCAAAAAATGACTTGCAGCGCCTTCTGGAAATGGCACGCGGTTACGACCAGTTGAATATTGTAATCCGGGCGGAAGCCTCCATGGATGATCCAGAACTGGCGGCCATTGGTAAAGTGTTTGCCGGGGCGGCCTGGGCTTTAATTCACGATCGTCGCGTTACAGATGGGTGGTACAATGAAACTCACTAAATTATTTGTCCTCGTAACTTTCTTCGCTGCGTTGACTGCGACATCTGCACTTGCAGAAACCACCAGCGATTCACTGGATGGCAAAAAATCAGGCACCAGTTCCAGCGACAGGGCCGGAAAAAAACCTGCACAGAAAAAAGCAGCAGGCCCCAAACTGCGAGTCGACGGCATCGGGGTGCTGGCCATGGGGATGAAAGATGCTCCATCCCCAGGTGTTTTTGGCTTCGGTGGCGCGGTTGCCTACCGCTTGCGGCGCAACATTGAAGTAGAGGGTTCGCTCATCTCGTTCGGATATATCCTCGATTATGCCGACGCAAACACGACCGTCGAAATTTCCGACATGGCCATCAACGCGGATGGAATTTACCGCATGCCCTTGTCGTCCACTTTTGCGGTGCGGGGGCGTGGCGGCGCAGGCATGAATATCGTTTCCGTGAAGGCCGCCGGAGACTTTGCCGATGAGTTTACCTCTCCCTCAAAAAATTTATTCGCATTAAATCTTGGCGGCGGCGTTGAGATGAATTTCGGAAAATTCTTCATTGCCGCGGAAATTCGCAAACCAATCCTGCTGACGAGCATTGAGGCCATGGGAAACATTTCCATCCTCTTGTGTGGCGAAGCCGGCATGCGTTTCTGACCTGAGGAGTCATCATGCTTCAAAAATTGACCAAATGGTTGTGCGTGGGCGGCATCTTGCCAGGAATTCTCTTGGCCGGATTTTTAGGCACCAATGCCATCGCGGCGCCGAAGCCAAATTCCAAGGCAAAGGCAAAAAAACAAAAGGTATCTGAACCCATTTTTCCTTCCTCCCGGAACGAACCTGCTCCGGACTTGGCCACTAAACCACCGGACTCCAAAGATGTTCAAAAGGCACAAAAACAAGGCTATGCCCGCGGCCTATTTGGATTTGTCTCGGGCCTTGGACACGTCAGTTCTGCGGTGTTTGTTTTTGGCGGCGATTACGTCCGCAGCTTTCGTCCAAACCTGGATCTCACTGCCGGCCTGCTCCGCTGGAACAACGTCTACAGCGATTCAACCTATAGCATTGATTTCGCAATGACCTCGATCGACGGCGGGGCGGAATACAGGTTTCCCATCGTCGATAAAGTCGACTTCAAGGGCACCGGACGACTCGGCCTCGGCATTGCGTCTGCTGCGGTCAGGGATGTCGTGATTGGCTTGCCTACCAGCGAAAACACGACAGTCACCGCCCTTTCGGCGACCTTGGGTGGATCCATCATTTACACGACGGGACGAATGCAGCTCGGTGCAGAACTGAGAAAACCAATGTTCTTTTCCACGTTGCAAGACGGAGGCACCTTTGTCTACCTGATGGCGACGGGCACTTACGCCCTGTAATCAGGTCATCAGGACCCTTAAATTCAGTTCCAAGCCCCGAGTAGCTCATTCAGACGCTCGCGGCCGAGCTCCTTGATAAATCCAGGCAACCTCGGCCCCTGATCGCGCCCAATCAATTTTTGATAGACGCCCTTGAATGCCTCTTTTGGATCGCACCCCGTGCCATGGACAACCTTGTCGTAAATCAGCTGATTGAGGTCCTTCGGCTCGATCACTTCCAAGTCCACCTCATTCACAAGATGGACGAGAGCCTCGATTGCCGCGAGTTGTGCGCCAGTAAAATCAGACTTATTCCGTAAGCCATCCTCGAGCGAATAGCGAAATTCCTCCGGAGCAAAACCCTGCAACCAGTTCCAGGCACGAGCCGCCCGGTCCATGAATGCCGCCCGATCAAAATCATCTTTAACGAGATCGCCGTAATAGCGTTCCATGGTCCGGCGCGCATCACCGCTGCAAATCTGCAAGCGCCCACAGAGTTCCCGGAAAGGTGCGCGGTACGGCACTTTCAGGGGCAGCACTCCGTCCACCGTGGACAATTCGTAAACCCGACGCGTCATTGCCCATTTTTTGTCGGTCGCCGCTTGGGTCGGATCGAGAGCCACAGCCTCTGCGCGGTCAAACTCATCGTGGGTCTTGATCACGTCGGCATCAAACGCCAGCGAGAAATCATGATTCGGGCGATGCCCCGCAAAGATCCAACGCAAGATTTGCGGTGGATAAACTTCCAGAGCCTGTTCCACGGTGAACAGCTCGCCACTCGATGACGACATTTTGCCCGTGCCACCCTTGATCATCACAAAGTCATATTGCTGATACACGGGCGGCTCCCGCCCCCAGATCTCCTTGACGATCTTTTTACCAGTGTCAAAAGACCCGCCTTCGCTTGAATGATCTTTGCCTCCCGGCTCGAAGTCGATCTTTTCAAAGGCCCAACGCATCGGCCAATCCGTACGCCAGTTCAGCTTGAGGTTACGCGTCTTACGGATGTCCGTGACGGTTTCATGGCCACAGCTGGCGCATTTGTAGGCATAGTCCCAACCCCCCGGATAACGTTCGTACTCCATGGTGTCGCGATCGCATTTTTCGCAGTAGATCGCCGTTGGCAACCATGTCGCAGGCAAAGGCTCGCTGCGGTGTTCGTTCAAAATCGCGGCGATTTTTTCTTTATTTTCCAAAACAAACTTGATCTGTTCCGCGTAAGCGCCGCTCGAATAGCGCTCATGCTGGTAGATAAACTCCGGGTCGATACCGACCGCAGCCAATTCCTTTTCAAAGGTCATGATGCCGAAGCCAGAATAGCTTTTGGCAACCCCGCGCGGATCCGGCACGCGACTGATCGGACGCCGCAGCTGCTCCGTCAGCATCTCCTGATTCGGTAAATTTTTCGGAACCTTTCGGAACGTATCGAAGTCGTCCCAGCTATAAATAAACCGGACGTTATGACCAAGTCCACGCAGAGCCCGTGCCACCAGATCAACGGTGATCACTTCACGAAAATTGCCAATATGAACTGTGCCACTTGGAGTGATTCCGCTGGCTACGGTGTAGGAATCGCGGGGTCCCCAGAATGAAACAACCCGCCTTGCCGCGTGGTCAGCCCAGTGGGGTGACGATGCCAAGTCGATGTGTGATGTGAAATTTCGCGTGTATGCCATGATCGGGTACCTCTTGCTGCTGCGCATGCGGATGCACATGAAAGTGCATCGCTGAGACGCATTTTTGCGATGCTTGTTCTATTTGTCAAACTTTGCATTGGCTTCGCAAACTTCGAGCAGGCGCGATTTCGCCTGAGTCGACAGCCAACCCGTCCAATGGCGTTCCCGGGCTTTTGCGACGCGGGCCGCGACCTGACGTGAAACCCTTCCCCAACCTGCCTTTTCGGGTGTTGATGTGGAGTTAATGGGCATGTCCGGCGCCGAAACCCAAAGGGCTGACCCGGCACGTTGGCACCAGCTGATCCATTGCTCCATGGCTTCGGCTGTCCCTTGCTGCCACGCCTTGCCATCAAGATGCACAAAAACCAATTCGGGAGCCCCCGGCGGATTCGCCGCAGCAATTTCATCGCTGGCCAGAAAAACCCCAGCCTTGGCCCCAAAAATCCAAGCCGCGCGGGCCGCCAGTGCCACGGGCGGAATATTAACGGAGAACGACGCGCCAGTTCGATGAAGAACGGACGCGTGCAAGCGTTCAACAAGCGCCGGCGAAAGGGTTACCGATGAAGCCTGCTGCAAAACCGAAGATGGATTCTCGGGTGCCAAAGTTGCCAAAAGCAGCTTAAGGCGTGCCACACGCATCGCCATGGGACAGGGGGTCATGGACCTCGCCTCGCGATTTTCCATCGCACAACTGCCGGAACAGATGGCACACGAGTCGGGTGGCAGGGTGAGGCGAATTTGTGATCCGCGATCATCGTGCTCTATTTTTGCAGAAAGTGAAGAAAACACCTGTTGAAGCCTTCGCGGTTCATCCGCAAGGCATACTCGTGATTCCATTGGCTGGCGAATCACCCACGGGCCCCGCGACGACGGAAATCATCGCCGGTCACTTCAGTGAATTCCATGGTCTCACGCAACCGTGAAAAAACCCGGCTGCCAAGGCGCGATTCAAGGGAACCAAAAACCTCGGGGCTGAAATCACTGCGGTTCGACAGGGAACGTTCAAGATCAATGTTGAAGCTGACGGCCTGCGTCGCATCTGCAGTGAGGCCATAATTGGTTGACGCAACGACCGGGCGCTTTTGATTGTAACGTCCGGCGATCAGTGTATCGGCAATGGTTTTCTCCCATTCCGTGTTACGCCCCTTGCCGAGCTCATCAATGAAGAGAACGTCACAGGACATGAGTGGGGCCATCATGTGAGGATCGGCCTTGCCATCGCTGTAGCCTGCCTTCAGTTCACTGAGGAGCTGAAAGAAGTCGGCAAAACAAACCGAAAATCCACGCGCGGCCAAAGCCTTTGCGAGGGCGACCAACAAAAATGTCTTGCCCACACCGACGCTGCCGCCAATCAACAAGCCAGTCGATGCATTTGGTGAAAAGGTCTGTGCCCATTTCTGCATGCGGGCCGCAACTTGCCTGCCATTGCCACTGTGGTTCGTAAAGGTGTCAAATCCTGCGTTCAAATACCGGGCGGGCAACTGGGCATTGGTCATGATTCCGGCGATCTTGCGTGGCGAAGGCTCGACGCAGGAGCGGGCTGTGCCGTCGATCACCATCCTGGTCTGCCCCTGGCAGACGAGACAATTTTTTATGCAGTCGCACACACGGGCTGAAAGCGTCGCATTCTCTGCAAACAGGACATAACCGGTGCCGCCGCAACACGATTGCGGAAACTTCATCTGGCAGATACCCGATCTGGAAATGGAGCCGGACAAACCGTCACTGGTCGAGATCGAGCCGGAATTGCTCGCTGGCAAATTCGAGAACCGGTCGATCAACCTGCTGACGCGATGCTTTGAATTATCTTGCGAATCCCCGACCATAAAGGCCTCCAGAGGAACGGGAGCATCTAAACCTGGACATCTCAAATGGACGCCATAAGGAACTAACTGGTACGAATAAAAAAATCACCTGCCAAAAAGATGTTGACCGCCCAGCCAGTTTTATGGTGATCTCTCCAATAACAAAGTTTTCGTTAATTTTTTCAAAATGTTGGACACACCCAAGGCAAGGATCGCCATGGGTTGCCTATCGTAGCCAAACCGGCCCTTGCCGCTGGTTTACGGATGGAAGGGAGCACCATGGCGGGCATCATTTCAAGGACGAACGTCTTCTTCTCGAGCAAAATACGCGCGGCGTTTGCTGTCGCGGTCCTATCAGGTCTGACTGGCATGGATCCAGTGGCCCTTGCATCTCCTGATTCAGACATCATCGAACAACCGGCCAACATGCCTGGCTGGTTCTTTGAGCGCCGCATTGTCGGCGACAACAATCTGGAAAAAATCGAAGCCGCGAAGGCTTCCAAGTACTACGATATGACGCGCCCGGTTGCGATTGTTAAAGACCTGACCGGCGAGGGTTTTTGCACTGGCTGGCGGGTCGCTGAAGACTTGTTCGTCACCAATTACCATTGCTATGAATTTGCAGGATGCAAGCTTGTTTTCGAACTCGATTATGAGACCGCCCGCTCTGGCGAAAAACACCCGCAATTCACCTGTGTGGAAGCCCTGGCGCAAAATGAGACGTTCGATTACGCCATTTACAAAGTGAAGCCAGCAAAAGTTGCGATCAAAACCCCGAAACCAGCGAAAAAACCAAAGGCTTTGATGTCTGACCTCAATGAGAGTGCCGATGACAGTGGCGTAATCACCATGTGGGGCGGCGCAATCACCGTTGGACAACCTTTGATCGTTTCTGGGCATCCAGCAGCCCGCACCAAAGAAATCGATCGTTCGAAAGACTGCAAAATCAACACGATCGTCCCCGAAGAAATGGGTGGGCGCATGACGATCCGTCACACCTGTGACACCGAAGGCGGATCCAGCGGTTCACCAGTACTTGACCGGAAAACCGGTTACGCCGTTGCCCTCCATTGGGGCGGCGAAGATGGTTACAACATGGCAATCCCGATGAATCTGGTTGTCGATGACATCGAGAAGAATGTCGATGCCGAAACCTTCGCAAAACTGACGATCGCCGGCAGAAAATAAAGATTGGTTCAACATAAGATTCGCAAAAGCGGCCGGGAAACTGGCCGCTTTTTTTTCCGTCATCCTGAGCGCAGCGAAGGATCCTTTCTTAATCCGTCATCCTGAGCGCAGCGAAGGATGACGGGTTGAGGCTCAGGATGACGAGACGCAGCTCATGATGACGGAGTGTGTAGCCCAGGATGATGGGTTACAACAAAGTGTCATAAATATTTTTGCAAGGCAGCCGCCACTCGCCGGGCTGCCTCGGGTGTGGTCTTGTGGTTTTGAAAATCTGCGGCCTCAGCCCAGGGATGAGACTTTGGGTCAGCTTCGTCTGAATAACGTGGGATGACATGCCAATGGAGATGTTCCACCACGTTGCCAAGTGAAGCATAATTGATCTTCAGGGGCTGATAGACTTCTCCCACAGCTCGCCCCAAACGCATCAAATCCGCGAATATCGCCTGTTGAACCGCATGCGGTAAATCGTGCATCTCACGCACGTGAGTCCGGGCCACGAGCATGGAATAGCCATTAAAAAATTGATGCTCACCGACCAGAAGGATCGAATGTTCGTTCACGGCGATGATGCGGTCATGATTGGCTTCGGTGGCGGCTTTTACATCGCCGCACAGGGGACACGTTGCAAAATGGTCCATGATTGAAACGTCCTTGTTTTTACCATCCAAATTGCTGGCACCAGTATGGCCCGTTGGAACTGACCATGCTCACACCAATACTACGAAAACCGGTGCGCAGGATATTGGCCCTGTGGCCCGGGGAATTCATCCACGACGTGACGACTTCCTCTGGGCTCGACTGGTTCCACGCGATGTTTTCGCCACCAAAATCCATATTGCTATGGATCAAGCTGCGACGGGAAGCCATATTAGCAGACCATTGCCGGCAATTGTTCAAAAGGTGCGCATTGACGGTGAGGATCGAAAGCCCGCGTTTCTGACGTTCGGCATTGGTCAATTCAATGACGCGCCGTTCGAAATCCTTCATCGCCGCATTTTGCGGATTCGGAGCCAAAGCAGTGCTGGATGTTTCCGGGTTTGAGGGCACCGGATTCGCTGGCTGAATGGGAGTCGGATTGATCGGTTGCACCGGCGCTGCTTCACCAACGGGATCCGGAATCCGAACTGGCTCGTCGCCCGGCTCGGGAAAGGAAACTGCGGCTTCACCAACAGAAGATGCATCGGCCACGGTGTCCATGCGACCGCAAGCACCCGTTACAAGTGATGTCGCTGACAACATCAAAAGCAAAATTTGGGCAGATGGCAGCGTCCATTTAGCGCATTGGCTCATGGTGGTTTTCCTTGTTTCCAGATTATGTCTGGAATTATGCAAGGACAAAGCCAGCGACGAGGCCAGCATAAGCCATCAAAATCACTAGTGATTTAACAAAAATCCAACCCCTGAAAATGCTCAAGGATTGGACAGTGCCCTCAAAACCGAATCAATGCTCTTCTTGGCATCACCAAAAAGCATGCGCGTGTTGCTGTTGTAGAAAAGCGGATTATCAACCCCCGCGTAACCCGAAGCCATGCCGCGCTTCAGGACCACACAGGTTTTGGCCTTCCACACTTCGAGCACCGGCATGCCAAAGATTGGACTGGATTCATCCGTCTGTGCGGCCGGATTCACCACATCGTTTGCGCCAACGACAATCACCACATCGGTATCGGGAAAGTCATCGTTGATCTCGTCCATCTCAAAAACGATGTCATACGGAACATTGGCCTCGGCCAGAAGGACGTTCATGTGGCCGGGCAGTCGACCAGCCACAGGATGGATGGCAAACCGCACGTTGACACCCTTTTTGCGCAGGATGTCCGTGATCTCGCGGATCGGATGCTGGGCCTGGGCCACGGCCATGCCGTATCCTGGCACAAAAATCACACTTTTCGATGACTCCAACATTTCCGCGACTTCAGCCGCCTCGACAGAAATCACTTCACCGACGGGACCTTTAGCGGCCGCCGATGCCGCAGGCTTCCCGCCGCCAGTGCCAAACCCACCGAGGATCACACTGATGAAACTACGGTTCATCGCGCGGCACATGATGTAACTGAGGATCGCGCCGCTGCTGCCGACCAACGCACCGGTCACAATGAGCAAATCGTTTGCCAGCATGAAGCCCGCGGCAGCCGCAGCCCATCCTGAATAGCTATTGAGCATCGACACCACGACGGGCATATCGGCACCACCAATGGCCATCACCATATGAACCCCAATGACACAGGCAATTGCCGTCATGACCAAAAGAGGGACCAGACCTGGCGCAACTTCAAACGCAAACATTTCAGCAAAAGGATCAACGCCCGTTGCAGCCGATTCAACAAACAAGAATCCAAGCCAAAGGGCGGCTGCGACCATACCCAGATTTAGCCAATGCCGCCCCGGCAGCATCAAAGGGTTTCCCGAGATGGAACCACGCAATTTGCCGAAGGCCATGATGGACCCCGTCAAAGTGACGGCCCCGATAAACACGCCGATAAAAATCTCAACATCGTGAATAACCGTCATCGCACTAAATGCGCTGGCATGGACATCCGAAACAGCGCCCGTACTAGCGGCTCCAACGGCTCCTCCAACGGCTCCAACGACTCCGTGTGGCGCCTGCAAAAAGTTGCCGATACCCACCAGCACCGCGGAAAGGCCGACAAAACTGTGCAACACGGCCACCAGTTCCGGCATGGACGTCATGGCAACCCTGGCGGCAAGCATCGCACCGATGATCGTTCCAATGAGCACTGCAGGCATGAGCAGGGAAAAATCTTTCACGACCGGACTCAAGGAGGTCACGATCACCGCGATCAAGATTCCAACCGCACCGTAGAGGTTTCCGCGACGGGCCGTCTCCTGGGTCGACAATCCGCCAAGGCTCAAAATGAAGAGCATGCTGGCAAGGAGATAGCTGACCGTTAAAATGGTTTGTGGCATGAAACGTCTCCCTTAGCGTCTAAACATTTTGAGCATGCGTTGCGTTACGAGAAACCCGCCGCTGATATTGATCGTCGCAACAAGAACGGCGACTGCCGAAAGCCACGTGCTGATATGCTCCACCGGACCTGATATCTGCAACATGGCACCGACAACGATAATGCCGCTGATGGCATTCGTGACGCTCATCAACGGCGTGTGCAGGGCCGGGCTGACATTCCACACCACCTGCCAACCGATGAAGCACGCCAAAATAAATACCGTCAGATGGTTCAAAAATTCTGCCGGGGCTACCGTGCCAAGCCACCACAAAATTCCGCTGGCAATCAGCCAGAAAACGGCAACTTTGCTGCCTTTGGCCGGGCCTGATTTGGCGCCGTGTCCCGATTTAGACTTTGCCGCATGGGGTGCGGAGGTCGCCGCGGCAACCGTTGCTTTGGGCGCTGGCTTGTCCACTCCAGCTGGCACAGGTTTTTTCGGGGGTGGCCAAGTCACATCGCTGCCATGGGTGACCAGGGCCGGGCGAACGATGTCGTCCTCAAGGTCAATATGAAACGCTTTAACCTCGTCCTTTGGCTTGCCGCACATGGACTCGATCAAATTATACATATTATTGCCCAGGAGCTGGCTGGCCTGGGATGCCATGCGAGACGCAAGGTCGGTAAACCCGATGATCGAAACACCGTGGACAACCGCAACCTGGCCGGGGCGGGTCAACTCACAATTCCCGCCTTGCTCTGCCGCCATGTCAACAATCACGCTGCCGCGGCGCATCGACTCCACCATCGCGGCAGTGATTAAAACCGGCGCCTTGATGCCCGGAATCAGCGCCGTCGTGATGATGATGTCGACTTCCTTGGCCTGATTGGCGAAGAGTTCCATTTCGGCCTTGATGAATTCCGGCGACATGACTTTGGCATAGCCGCCTTCACCAGTGCCATCTTCGTGGAAGTTGAGTTCCAAAAATTCAGCGCCCATGCTGGTGATCTGATCTTTGACTTCCGGGCGCGTATCAAAGGCCCGGACAATGGCACCAAGGGCCCGTCCGGCGCCAATGGCAGCAAGTCCCGCGACGCCGGCACCGATGATCATGATTTTCGCCGGCGGCATTTTTCCAGCCGCCGTAATTTGACCCGTGAAAGGCCGGCTGAATGCCGCTGCGGCTTCGACCACGGCGCGATATCCCGCCAGATTGGCCATGGAACTCAAAACGTCCATCTTCTGTGCGCGCGTCGTCCGCGGGATCGCATCCAAAGCCAGCGTCGAAACCTTTGCCCCAGCCAGTTGCTTCAGGAGTTCCGGGTTTTGGGCTGGCATGACAAAGCTGACCAAAAAAGCCCCGGCCTTCAGCATGGCAATTTCGCCCGGCGACGGCGCGCGAACTTTCAAGACGACATCGGCAGACGACAGTAAAGCCTTCGCCTCAGGCACGATCAGGGCGCCTGCCTTGACGTATTCTGCGTCATCGAAGCCAGCAGCCAGTCCGGCCTCGCTCTGCACGGCGACTTCAAAACCAAGTTTCTTGAATTTTTCAACGTTACCCGGCGTGATCGCAACGCGGCGTTCCCCGGGAAACACTTCCCGTGGAATTCCCAATCGCAAATTTGCCGGGGGATTGATTGTTTTTTCGCCCGGCTTTTCGCCTGGCTTGTCACCCGCAGGTGCGCCGACCGTCTCGTGCATGACATCGTCCCCAAAAAAAGTGGGAATCAATAATGGATTCAGCCATTAAGAGTACGTGTTAATTGCACAAAACGGAATATCTGTTCGCAACCGGATTTATCTAATGCGCGTTTAACGCTAAAAATGCTCTGCTTCATCCAAGAGGCGCGGTATTTCCGAGCACATGTAAAACGGAACGGACAAAATGCCGTCGTGCAGCGACAAGCCGTGCTGGGAAATTCTCACTGCCAGCCGTCGACCTTTCTCTTTCATGAATAGCCGGGCCGAACGCAGGCTTCCTGTCTTTCCGGCCTTTACCTCAACCGGCGTGATCACACCGTTTCGAGCGATGACAAAATCAACCTCTGCCTCGGAGCTTTTCACTCCTCGATGCCAATAATGGAGTCCAGGAGCAATGTCAGGCGTTGCATTCGCGAGGAACTCTTGCCCCACAAATTGTTCTGCCAGCGCACCCTCATTAGCAAACAATGCCTCGTTGATCGATTGAACACCCAGGTCCAGCCCGAGCATGTTGAGCATTAAACCAATATCCAGCATCAGAGGCTTATAGACCCCGTCCCGCTCTTCTGCGCTCAGGGGCGCACCGTTGGCTGACGTTGCCCGCACAAGGCGAATAAGCCCCGACTTTTCAAGATCAAACAAAGGCGCCTTAAGGTCCCTTGCCCGAACGTTATCGGCGATTTGGGAGAACTTGAGTGGTTTGCCCACCAGTCGTGGAATGGCACTCAGGATGGTCTGAAGCTTTCGGTAATCGTAGTGGCGACCATACTTTACAAAGTCCGCCACATATCCAAGGGCCAGTCTGGTCTGGACTTGCCGGGCATCGATGTAGCTTCGCGTTTCCCGGTAGACATCGACTACTTCGGGCAACCCACCAACGACAAAATAGACGCGAACCCATTCCAATAGCTGGTTATGGATGGCGGCAGAAAAGCCCGTCGCGCTCGCCCCGTTAGCCCCCTCTGTCAAGGAAGCCTTTGTCAGGGTAGCCTTTGATAGAATATCCAGTAGCCCATCTTCCCCCATGGCCCGCAGGAACTCCGTAAAGGACATGGGATGCATCCATGCGAAACTTACCCGGCCAACCGGAAATGATCTGATCGTGGTGTCATCCAGAGCGAATTCAAGAAGAGACCCAGCGGCGATGACGTCCAGTCCCGGTCGTTGTTCCTTGAATGCACGCAGGGAAAGAATCGCTTCCGGGCAGTCTTGAATTTCATCGATGAAGAGCAGGGATTTGCCGTCGGTCAGTTTTTTCTTACAGAGAACTTCAAGATCCCGGCAGATGCGCGTTGGGTCCAACGACTCAAAACAGTTTTTGTAAGATGGATTAAGCTCCAGGTTAACCTCAACCAGGTGCTCAAAGGACGTTGCACCATACTGGTTGATCGTATGACTTTTACCCACCTGCCTTGCCCCCCGCACCATCAGAGGGACTCTGCGACTTCGGGGACTTCGGCTTTGAAGAAAATCCAGAAACTTCCTGTCCATGACGCCTCCTTGGAAGGCTATCGGGGACAAAGTCCTTAAAAAAGCCACCCATGGCTATTATAGCCGGTAATTGTCGCCATGTCTTGGTTTATAATACACCATGACTACTGAACACAAACAATCGATCTGGGAAGTTCGGTGGAGCTCGCGGCGTTCGGGTCGCCGTTTGCCAAAGTTACGAACCAAATAAAAATGGGATAGAGCTCGTACGGGGTGGACGAATAAAATCCCTGCATCATGTCGGTCCCTGTCAGCCAATTCGGCCGTGCTGCCGTGTTTATCCCGTTGGTGTATGCCGCCAACAGCTCGTCTTTCGTAGGCAAACGCCATCCCCCGGCCCTTTGTTGACCATTATGAGTGGAGGCGGCGCATGCAGCAACTCCGTCCGACTGGAGCATGCTCGCTGATATCAACTTGCTCCATTTCAATCCGTTGATTGGGTCTCGCATCGTACAGTTGGCGGGGGTCGCATTACATGTCGAAGGCGTGGTCCCGTTCGTCGTCGTCACATCCACCCAATTCGACGGAACAACTGGCCGCGTCCCCATAGTTGCAACCGTCGTTGTCCCCGTTGTTGTCGTACCACCAGTATTGCCTGTCACTATCGTCGTTGTTCCAGCCGTTGTTCCCGTTGTTGTCGTAATCGTTGCCCCGGTTGACGGCACGCCACTTGGATTAGCATCCGGCGTGGTTTGAATCGCAGCCCCCGGACTCGCTGCCGGCGCTTCCGTCGCAGGCATTGTCCTGCCGGCGAACTTGCTTTCGTTCGAACACCCGTACATCCCGCAAGAAATTCCAAAAATTGCAGCAGCGATCAAAACTTTCATTCGGCACCTCGTTTGAGGAATATCGGCTGCATTCCGTCATCTCTTTAGGCGTTTTTTATGGCTGGTTTACGGACGAACCTGCAACGACGGTCAAGGCAGCCATTTGCCCAATCCAAACCGCGAGATGAAGGGATTTCGCCCGCAAATCAAGGCCAGCCTCCCCCGCCAAAGTCGCAAGCGGATAGAGCGCCACGTCGGCCAAGGTCGGATGGTCGCCAGCCAAAAACGGACTAACTCGCAGGCGTGCTGGCTGACGCACTCCAACCACCGGTCTGCCACCGCACGTCCGAGCAGATCTTGCGGATACCAATTCCAATTTTGGGGGTGTGATTGCCCCTGTTATTTTTAAGCGCGGCGCCGTTTTTGGGCGGGGCGGCCTGAAGCTTTTTCTTCAGCCCACATCCGCATCGCGTCCGGACAAAACTCCAAACCATTAGGCCAAGCGAGCGCGCCGGACTCGACGAAGCATTTAGCGAACATGCCGCCGCGCAGTATCTCCGCTGCAAGTCCCTTTGGCTTCTCGAATATATGGCTCATAGGAATATCGATCACGGCACCATCATCAAACTCAACCTTTACAGAAAAGGATTCTGAGTCAGCTTTTACGATTTTAATTATTTCATTTCCAAACTTGGCCATGATTTACTCCAAAGGCTTGATGCGCTTAGGTGTGCCGAAATGTTCCGCTATATCCCAAGCCTTCAAAACATCTTCTCGCCTCAATTTCAGCCATTCTTTGACGAGTTTGTGTGAGCGTGGGGGAAGTTCGCCAGCAATGATTCGTCATATGTGACGCAGTCGTGCCTCTTGAGTGTAATTATCACAAAATATTGAGGAAAGTCTCCCCCTCGGTCAGGGAAGTTGACGCATAGAAATTCAGAATATTCCGGAAAACAGGGGGCGAGTTAGAAATCCCGTAATGCCTCATTATTCCAGTGAGATGAAGCAAACCATGGTGACGAAGCTATGTTCCCCGGGGGGGCCTTCGGTATACCAATTAGCCAAGAAGTCCGGTATATCGCTGAGCAGTTTGCACAAATGGGTGCACGCACTTGGTGGTGGAGGACGAAGGGCCTACATAGCTCTCAGATCGCTGAGTGCGACGACGTATAATTTTACTAACTATTATAACCTGCGATTACGGGTCTGGGCGGAATACGGCTACCGGACAGTAGATCACTTCGGTGACTGCGATGGCCTTTGCGTTGAAGTCCCCACAAGCTATTCGGATTACATTTATTCACAATAATTTTTATAAAATGCTCTATATTGTCCGGCGCTTTTCGGTACTCCTGTCGGCTACGAAAATCACTGAAAAAACAGTATTGATTGTGAACTAATAGATTCTTCAAAATATAATTATTTTCGGAGGGTTTCAGCCTCACGATCTCCGGCTCTGTCAATCAATATATCTCCGCTCTTTGGAAACGATTTGGAAAATCTCAGGCGTCGCCTGATTACTCGGCGTAGCGCAGGTAGATTAATCATCACGCAAGTGCCCCTCAAAAATTTTTGCGATCACTCAACATGCGGCGTTTATTGCACAGTGGACACTGTGGCCCAAGCCGTCGAGTGCTGTCCGGATCCCTGACAAGAATCCGTCGCGTTATTGCAAACGACTGCATTGAACCGTATTACAGAAACCTTGATGACAAAGTCTTGTAAACTGCTTTAGCCCGGTAACTTTTATCCATTACACCTATCGTATGACACCTTTCAACCGATAGGAATGGCTCTTCTTTATGACAATGGAAAAATTGATTCGACGACTAGAAAGATTGAATATTCGCTGGGTAAACCGTGATAAAAAAAATTTTGAAAAGCTTTTATGGACATCCCGTATCACGCTTTATTGCGATCGACGCAGTTTTGCGCTTCGTACCGCTTGCGTTTGTCCACCGTGGCTTTTTTTGGGCCCCATGGGTTGTCTTTGATTCTCCTGGTTTCGTTCTCGCATTGTTATCGGATGCAGGACTTGGGCTGGCCGTATGGTATGGGTTCGTGGCGGTAAGGCCCAGTACGGTCTTGGGTAGGATGCTACGTGTCCCAGTCGCGGTAGTCATCGAATGTATCGTTTTCACGGGACTTTTGTTGATCGTTGCAGATGGAATTGTATACGCGATATCGGCGCGTCACCTTCACCAGATCCCGGCGAACAATCTGACATTCGACGCCTTTGTTTATATTTTGAAAGTGCCGCAATACGCGAAGGCCCTGGCCGTGTGCGTACTAGTGGTGCTGGTCATTCAGGGATGGCTAATCAGGCGCTCGTTGAGTGATGGGACGCCGGCGGGCCGCACCTTGGTTGGCACCGGGTGGCGCGCAGCGGTCGTGTTGTTATCCGTTTCTGGCGCTGCGTGGACATCGGAACTGGCGACAATGAAAATGTCGGACGCCAAAGGCGGTTCTAACGCGGGTTCAACCCGCCCCGTGCTGGCAATCACGTCGTCCCTGATGCGGAACTACAATAGTATTTCCTTGCCAGTGCACACGGCAAAAAGATCCGTGGTAATGACCAGCGACGAACTAGACTTGGTCGCAAGTATCGGCTTGCCGGCACGCCCGCGCGATATGGAGTCAAATCCGGCCGTGTCGCGCCTGCGCGAGTTGCCGCCGAAAGTCATCCTGATCACAGTCGAATCGCTCGGTCGTAATTTTGTCCGGAAGTTGCATATCCCTCATCCTGAATTCACCTTGCCGGAATGGGTGACGCCCAGCCTCGACAAACTGGCAGTGGATAGCGTCTCGTTCAACGCCCACGGCACGACGATGCAGCCGACCCAGCCAGGTTTGTACACAACATTACTTTCACGTTGTGTG
>CAMBEK010000016.1 GCA_945865565.1 Pseudobacteriovorax antillogorgiicola
GCCTGGGCAACGTGGCCGGCACCAAAGACCGCAATGTTCCAGGTCCGGTTTGCCGCAAGTTCATAAAACACTGTGGCAACCCCACCACACACCATGTTCAAGTCCTGTTGCAAGTCATAGCGGACCAGGCACGGTTCGCTCTCGGCCCCAGCGCGGGCAATCAACCCCTTGGCGTGCTCGATGGCCTTGGCCTCCAACCGCCCCCCGCCAATGGTTCCCCAGGCGAGGCCCGCATTGGTGATGATGGCCTTGGCCCCGATATCTTGTGGAACATGACCCTCCGGCGCAATCAGTGTCACCGTGACAAACGCGGCGCCTTGGAGGGAAAGGTCCTGCGCCTTGGCAATATACTCGCGGATGAAGCGGCTCACTTCGACACCGATCCCGACGCCGCATCGCCTGCGTCCCATTTAGCAAAATCTTCAGGAGTCAGAGCACGAAGAACCCGCTCTGACGTCGCCGGAATCTCTATGGGAACAATCTTGTTGTTGCGGAAGGCCATGACGGCATCACGCACCGCCGTCCACACGGAAATCGAAAGGAGCAAAGGCGGCTCGCCCGCAGCCTTTGTGCCGCGGACGTTTACGGTGTTGCCTTCATTGTGAACGAGGTTCGCGTTAAAGATACGCGGCGTGTCTTGCACGCTGGGAATTTTATAAGTGCTCGGAGAATGAGTCAGCAGGAGACCGTCAGCGTTGTACACAAGATTTTCGGTCGTCATCCAACCCATGCCCTGAATGAAGCCCCCTGTTACCTGGCCCATATCGAGGCCATGATTTACGGGACGGCCTAGATCCATCAGGATATCGACGCGACGGACTTTAACTTCACCCGTCCAGCGGTCCAATTCAACCTCGCTCGTGGCGACGCCTTGGGTGAAATAAAGAAACGCGCGACCTTGGCCCTTAACTTTGTCAAAGCCAAGGTTTGGGATGTGAAAGTGGGCGTACTCGCTGACCGAGATGCGGTTCAAATAGGCTTCGCGGACCAGTTCTGAAAATCCGATGCTGAAGCCAGCGCCAGAGCTCGAGCCAGAGCCAGAGCCAAGACTCAACTGCACCTGGCCATCGCGGAACTGAACCTGCGTCAAATCTGGATCGTTTAGGCCCGCCCCGACTTGAATTTCCGGGACCGTGCCAAGCCCGGCCGTCTTGTTGGCCCAAGAATCCTGCGGGATATCTTTTAACCTGATGGCCAATGCTGCGAGGCGTTTTTTCAGCGCCACACAAGCCTGCATGGCAGCCGCACCGTTAATGTCGGTGCCACTGGAGGCCGCCGTGGGCGACGTGTTGGCATTTTTCTCGGTCGAAGTTGGCATCACGCGCACGGCCGACATGGGCAAGCCAAACTGTTCGGCGACAATTGCGGCAATGCGGGCGTTGACCCCCTGCCCCATCTCGACGGCACCGGTTGAAACCTGCACCGTGCCATCCGTGTGGATGATCACCAAGGCGTTGCCTTGGTTCAAAAATCTTGTCGTAAAAGAGATCCCGAATTTCACCGCCGTCAAAGACAGGCCGCGGGGATTTCCGCCATTTTCCAGAGCCGTCTTGTTCCAAGCTTGAATCTCGCTGCGGCGTTTGCGGTATTCGCATTCCCGTTCCAGTTTTTCAAACAACCCTGGAAGTAAGTTGTTTTCAACCTTTTGCCCGTAATGGGTTGTGTCTTGACCGGGCCCGTAACAATTGAGTTTGCGAATATCAAGGGCATCGCGCCCCGTGACCCTGGCAATGTCTTCAATGATTGACTCAATCATGGCGACACCTTTGGGGCCGCCGAATCCGCGAAATGCAGTGTGCGGATGGTAATTCAGCCGGCAGACTTGACCACGGACGCGCATGTCCGCAATGAAATAGGCGTTGTCGCTGTGCAACATAGCCCGTTCCATGATGGCCGTCGATAAATCGGCGTAGGCGCCGCCATCGGAATAAAGCATCGCATCAAGGGCCAGGATGCGCCCATCGTCATCAAACCCGACGTCATAATGGATTTGGAACGGGTTACGTTTGCCGGTGATGATCATGTCGTCATCTTTGGAGATCGCCAGGCGTGCCGGGCGACCGCTCTTTTGCGCGATCATCGCAGCATAGGCCGCAATCGGGGCGGCTTGGGATTCCTTGCCGCCAAACCCGCCGCCAAGGCGCTTTGCAATGCAAACAACATCTTTAAAGGACAGGCCGCAAGCTTCGGCCACGACGTGCTGGGTCTCGGTCGGATGCTGGGTCGATGAGTGGACTTCAAGTTGGCCGTCTTCGCGGGGATAAACGGCCGCCGCCTGGCTCTCAAGGTAAAAGTGATCGGCACCGCGAATGACCACAACGCCAGAAAGTTTATGCTTTGCGCGGGCGATGGCCGACACGGCATCGCCGCGGGCAATCGTGCGTTCTGAACCAATAAAACTTTTTGCGGCGAGGGCTTCGTCAATGGTCCGGATCGCCGGCAGTTTCTGCCATTCCACCTGAACCGCCGCCAGACCCTTTGCCAAGGCCTCGCGCGTCTCCGCACCAACAACAGCCACCACCTCGCCCGCGTAGTTGACTTCGCTGGCGGCAATAACCGGTTGATCCTGAAAAATCGTTCCCCAGGCATTGTGGACGACATCCTTTGCCGTGATTGCCGCCTTCACACCGGGGATTTTCAGCGCCGGCGAGGCATCCAGTTTGGCAACCCGTGCCCTGGCAAATGGGCTGTAAACAAGGCCGCAAAAAAGCTCGCCCTTCAGCATCGGACGGTCATCGACATATTCCGAACGGCCGGTCACGTGGGTCAAGGCGGAATCGTGAGGGGCACTGCCTTTGCCTGTGCTGTCCTTACCGATATCCTTGCCTGTGATGATCTGAAGTGAACCCTTTGGGTCAAACACCGAGCACCTCCTGGCCGTAACGGCGGAAGAGGTTTGCCGCCAGAACCCGGCGGTAGGCTGCCGTTCCGCGCGCGTCGGAGAGAGGGGTCAAGGCACCGGCAATCAATTGCGCAACGGTTTCGATCAAATCGGGGGACAACACGACGCCTTGAAGGGCCGCCTCTGCGCCGGGCACCCGGACCGGAGTTGCTGCGACACCGCCAAAGGCGATGCGTGCCGATGTGACGACGCGCGCCGGGCCTCGTCCCGAAGTGGTCAGGGCAAAAGCTCCGCTGACGGCGCTGATGTCCAGGTCTTTTCTTTGGCTGACTTTGTAGAGCCGCAGAAATTCACGGGGCGGCGTTTTATCAAAGGACACGTGGGTGATGATTTCGCCCGGTTCCATCGCAAGTTTTTTATAGCCAAGGTAAAACGCGGTCATGGGCACTGCGCGTTTTTTCACTGGGCCCTTGCCCCCGGGGCGACTGGCCAAATGGACGGTGCCGCCCGCAATCAAAAGAAACGGCAAGGTATCGCCAATCGGCGACGCGTTGGCAATGTTGCCGACTAGAGTCGCGACATTTTTAATTTGGGGAGATGCAAACAAATTCAGAAAACGAGAAAATTCCGGCGCAGTGTCCATCGTGGCGCGGCGCAAATCGGCCAGAGTCACCCGCGCGCCGATGGTGATGCCGGTGCGATTTTTTTTGATCGCATAAAGTTCCGGAATCAGATGCAAACTTAGAATCGCCTGAGGCAATGGTTTGCCCTTGTTGATCTGGACGCCAAGATCCGTGGCGGCGCCGAGAACGCGGAATCCCGGGTTGTGCGCCGCAAATGTCGTCGCATCGCGCAGGGTTGCCGGAGCAAAATAAACGACATCGTCATTTTTTATGGTCACCGGTTTCTTTTGGGTCGCAAGCAAATCATCGGTGGCAGCATCGTTCAAATAACGCCCGGCCACGGAGTGGGTTTTACTGGCGCGGGCCATCACGGCAGCATCGATGATCGGTTGATACCCGGTGCAGCGGCAAAGATTTCCGGTCAAGTAATTGCTGGCGGTTTTGGCGTCGACCTGGTCGTGCCGCTCCAGCATCGCGCTCAGCGCCATGACGAATCCCGGCGTGCAATAACCGCACTGAGATCCGTGGCAGTCGGTCATCGCTTTTTGGGCCGGAGAAAGTTCCGGACCATTTTGGATGCCTTCGACCGTGACAATGTGGGACCCGTCCAATTGGGCTACGGTGGCAATGCAGGAGTTGATCGCCTCAAACCGGGGCGTCCCGTCCGGCGTGGGAAATGCCCTCAAGACGGTGCATGCGCCGCAGTCACCCTCGGCACAAACAATCTTGGTTCCGGGCAGGCTGGCTTCCTTGCGGAGCCATTCGGCCATCATCATCAGGGCCTCACGACCGCGAACCTCGCGCCGGACCCCGTTCAAATAAATGGTGGAGCAGTCTCTCATCATGGGTCTTCTATAACATGCCAATCATCCAGCCCAACCTATCTTTTTGACTCGATAATTTGGCTTGTACCAGAGGTCGAAGGGCGTGTAGCCTTCCGTTACACCCCCGGGCCAACCCAAGGAGAATAGTCATGCGTGCCACCAAACGGTTTTCTCTTATTTCCGCTTTTGCCGCGTTCATGATTTTGGCTGCCTGTGGCAGCGCGACATCGGCATTTGCCGCCATCCACGAACTTAAATTGGCTGGGCCGGGCACTTCGCCTGACGACCCGGCTTGCGTTAAACAAGCGAATGACATTGCCAATGAATTCGGCCGGTTGTCGGGTGTCACGATTATCGAAGTCACGTGCCAGTCAGATCCCGTCGCAGAAAATTTGGCCATCATCCGCTATGCCGCTCCGGATGCAGTCAATGTCTACAATTCCAACACCGGCCAACTCGATCACTTTAGCAACGGTTACGACACTGTTGAAGAATGCTCTGCAGGGCTTGCCCCAGAGATTGACATCTACAGCCGCCATACGGGAATCAGCCCGTTTGCTGCCTATTGCTTCAACTCAATGACCCCAGGCTCCGGTTGGGTCGGAACTTACAAGACTGCGATTTACGGGATCAATCCAAACCCGGGCCTACCGGCGAGCCGAAAACACCGGGCTGGCGCGACCATCACCCTGCCCCCTCTGGACATCCCGGCCGTGAAAACCATGGCGACTGGCATTGCGCAGCGTTCGGGAATCGATATTGTTTCGGTCAGCATCGGGCAGGGACTTTCCACTTGGGAAATCAGCGCAGCTTTTTACGGCACCAAAAACGTCAACATTCTGGCCGAACCACTTGGAAATTTTGCTGCGGGAACCTCTTGTGAAGAAAACGCGACGGCCCTGAATCAGGTGTGGAGCACGTCGGGACTGATTGACGCAGGTTTCTTCTGCATGGATGCCTCGCGCAACGCCCGCCGCCTCGGAATGTTCTGGTGGTCCAGCCATTCATTTAGTGGTGAAGACTTCATCATCAATCGTCTGGACACCGATTACGCAGATATTGAATCTTGCCAGGCAGGGAAAGCCAAACTTGTCGACAGCCTGACCCGCGCCGGTGAACACGTGGTTGCAGCACTCTGTTCCCACGCCTATACGCCTGCTCCAGGCAAACCGTTACCTTTTCAGGTCACGGTGATCACGAAATAACACGGAGGCTTGCACGCGATGGACCTGAAAAAGGAAAGTAAAAATAAAAATAAAATTTACGCCCTGTTGATTGCCTCCGCGATTGCAGGCGTGGCTGGATACTTTTTTATAAATCCAAAAGTGGCTCAGGTCGGCGATTATTCAATTTACAAAAATGATGTCGATTGCCGGGACGCGATCATCCTGAGCAGCTATCCGGACGACAAAAGAAAGCTGGGCCTTTACCAGTTGACCCAGTCGTACCAGTACGCGCAGATCCTGAAGAACTTCAAACAGACGATCACCAAGGATCAAATCCAAAAGGAAAAAGAGCGCATCGACAAGTCCACGTTGATGCCTGAGAATCTCGCCAAGATCAAAGCCGCCTGCGGTGGCGACGGCTGGGCTTATGAAAATGCTTTTATTTTGCCGGCCTTGGTGGACCGGGTCATTTATTACGAATTCTTTCTGAAGAATCCAGAAATTCACCGGGAATTATTTGAGAAGGCTCAAGGGTGGCGCGACCGTGCCATTAAAAATCCTGGGGATTTTGAAACTCTGGCTAAAAAAGAAAATCACCCGGTTTCATTGTTTGCGGTGTCCCTGGACCGTGGCCTGGAGTGGGCCCCTCCACCCGGGATAAAAGGCATGAAGCAAGGTCCAGCCATGATCGATCGCAGCGGCAAGGGAGCCCCGGCGGCAATCCAAAGGAGCTTGGACCAGCAGCAGGAACAACAAATTTCTGCTGAAGGAAAAAAATGGATCGAAGACGTGATCAAGCCCCTTCAGCCTGGACAGGTGTCGCCGCTCGTCATCGACCAGGGCGAAGTTTGGATGGTCGTGAAGTATCTGAAACCGACCGTGAATGAAAAAAACAGCTTCAACATGCAGGGAGCTGTCTTTCCGAAAAGGAATTATGGGGAATGGCTGGAGGCTCAAAAAAAGTTGATCCCGGTCAATCCACCGCTACTTCTTAAGTGACAGCAACGCCCCGGCCATCGCCAACACCATGCCGGCGATCCGCGGCATGGTCGGAGGGCGCCCTTCCGCAAGGGTGTCCCAAATCAGAGATGTGAAAAGTTGCCCGGCAAGCATTCCGACGACAGTCGCCACGGCCCCGACGGAACTGATCGCCAGCGGGACCAAAGCCGTCAGCGTGAATGAAATGAATCCTGGGATGACGTACCACCAGTTGATGCCACCCGTAAAACGAGGCCGGACCAAATCTGGAACCCGGTCGCCCAAAGCAAAAAAAGCCCCCAACGTCACCATCGCCAATACGAATAAAACACTGTGATTCAGAACGATCGCGAAGCCAAGACCGCGTTCATCCATGATGTGGCGATTGATGGCCGGCTGGAACACGACGAGGATGCCGAGGAGCAAGGGCAGCAAAGATCTTATGTCAGTCACGGGTTTCAGATTCCTTTTTTATGGCTTCGGCTTCCTGCCGTTGATCACTTCGATGGCGTAAATAAGTCCAGACTCCAAGGCCGTACCAGAGAGCCCAGCCCGTTTGATCCAGACTTCGATTGGAAATACCCGGATTGCGAGGAACAGCAAATAACCAAACGCAAGGGGCCGAAAAATACCCCATATGACCGGAGCCAGGTCATCTTCCGCAAACCAGAAAAAAATCCCGGTCATGGCCAGCGGCAGCAAAAAGAGCGGCCGTCGAACATCATTCAGGGCGCCGCGCATCGCGATCATAAAACCTGCCATGAAGTTCGCGCGGGGCGCTGGATTGGAGTCCCCTGTCAAAGTCGTCACGTCGGGCAAACTTTTAAGCCCCTTGAGGCCTAATTTGACCAGGCGGTCGTTTAACAATTGCTGCTCGTTGACGTTGGAATGCCACCCGGCGAAGCTGACCGCCATGCTCACGAAAGATTTCGCCACCACAAAAATAGCGACCGCCTGAACCATCATCGCGGGAGTGATGACGACAATGCCGCTTAAAAGCTTGCTGTAGTATGCGAATACTTTCGCCATCTGCTCTTGGCCCAACGCAAAACCGTAAACGAGCCAAAGGATTGCCAGCGGCTGGAAAACACCCCACACAGCCAACAGCCCAGCGCCAATCAGGCAGCCAATTAAATTTGCCCCAAAAACAATCGTGCCAAGGGTGAACAACAACCCTTGTGAAGCGATGGCCAGCATCGGCAAAAGTTTTTTTCCAGCCGGCGACAAGGACTTTAAAAGGGCCGTGATATTGGAAACCTGAAAGGGAAGGGTCCGGGCATCAGGTTGGTTTCGGTTCAACTTGACGAGACGGGTTAAAAAAAGCGCCTGATTGATGGAAAGAAACGTCCCGGTCAGGGGAATCTTCAAACCATGAAGCAGACTGCCCAGTCCGATTTCAGCCAGGCTCAAAGTCCCGGCGTAAAATCCCGTTATTTTAGGATCGGTTCCGGTGCCTTCCAAATCCTTTTGGACATCGTTGCCCGGTCGTTTATTTTCCATTAATTTCGATTAATTTCCATGTTCAACGTCTACACGGCATTGCCCGCCGACGTACAACTTCTTGAGCAACCGGTCGTCTCCGTGAACCACCGTTGCAAACAGGCGCTCTGCGGCACTGCGCGTGCAAGCCACACGCTCCGCCAGGAGAGGCTTTTTTGAAAATGAGATCACTTGAAAATCTGCGTATTTACCGGCTTCTAAACTGCCGATTTCGGCATCCATGTGCAGGGCCTCAGCCCCCGCCAGAGTGGCCAAATAAAGCAGCGCCTCTGGTTCCAGAGGTTGGCTGCGCAGGGCTTGAACTTTATAAGCCTCGAGCATCGTCGCCCACGGGGAAAGGCTCGTCCCGGCACCGATGTCACTGCCCAAGGCCACTTCGATACCGGCATCACACGTTTTTTTAAGGTCCAGCAAACCGCTGCCCAAAAAAGCATTCGAAGTCGGACAATGAACGACCGTTGCCCCCCAGCCGGCCACTCGTTCGCGTTCGCTGTCGGTGAGCCAAATCCCGTGCCCAAGAAGGGTCCGGTCATTGATCAGGCCGTAATCCTCATAGATGCTCAAGTAGTCGCGGGCATTGGGAAACGCCGCTGCAACGCTCTCCATTTCACCCTCACATTCCGAGATGTGAGTCTGGATGAACGTATCCGGATGCCTTCTGTGCAAGTCTGCAAGGGCCTTCATCTGGGTTGGGGATGAAGTCAAAACAAACCGTGGCGTGACTGCGTAAAACAGCCGGCCCTGACGCCCGTGCCATTTCTTGATCAACATTTCCTGGGCTTCGATATCCGCGCTGCATTCGAGCAACACGGATGCCGGGGCATTGACGTCCATGCTGGTTTTACCGACGACAGCGCGCAGGCCAGATTTTTCAAACGCATCAAAAAGCACGTCTGCTGCGACCGGATGGACACTGCTGAAGGCCACGCTCATGGTGACGCCGTTGGCCGCCAGTTCTTTGGTGAACCGAGCGGCCGTTGATTCGGCGACAGAGCGGTCGCTGAAGCGGGCCTCGGCCGGGAAAATAAAAGTATCAAGCCATTGGATCAGATGTTTGCCGTGAGATCCCATGACGTCAAGTTGAGGGAAATGCAGATGGCCATCAATGAACCCTGGCACAATGACGCCGTCGCCGTGGTCGATCACTCGGGCGCCGGGATGGTGCGCCTTTGCCACTGAAAATGCCGAGGCCTCGATAATACGCCCCGTGGACTCATCGACTGCCAAGCCAACATCAGAAATGGCCTCAAACCGAAAACGGTCGCCGAGGCGTCCGCGACGGATCGTGCCTGAAGAGCCGGCGGGACTGGTCACATGCCAGAGCTCTGCCGCCCGGTGAAGGACGATGCTGCTGTTCCCTGATTTTCCGGCAACTTGAACCACTAACCCGCCCCAACCCACAAGAGTGAGGGGCGAGTGTCACCTGAAAGGCCTGCCTTGCTCAACCCGAAACTTGGGATCCGCCCTGCCAAAGCCCTTTCAATCGGAGTGCCGGCTGTTCGACCAAAATCCGGCTCAAAACCGCAAAAACGAAGGCTACAGACGCAGAGGCCAGGATGAACCAGCCGACACCCAAGCGATTCACGTGGGCCACGACCAGAGCCTGTTGCAAGGGCCATGCGTAGACAAACAACCCGTAAGATATGTCGCGCCGCCCATCAAACCAGCACAGGCGGGCAGGCAGGCTTAGGGCAAGCCAAACCAGGGCATACCCCACTGCCGGTGGACCAACGACGGCCAAAAGGTTGTAGTGCAAGCCCAAGACGATCAAAAAACAGGACAGCGCGAAAATCGCCCAATGAGATGGAACCTTTGTGCGAAATTTATACAGGAGTGCGCCGCAGCAGAAGTATGGAAAAAGAAAACCAATCTCGACGTCGGTGAACCACGAGGGCAACCATCTCAGCCCGCGAATCACAGCTGGAAAATTAAAATGCAAAATGCCTAGCAGCCAAGTGCACAACGCGACCAAGAACAAGAGCCCCAGGCGAAATTTCTGAACCGGAAAAAACCCGCAAATGGCGATCGTGACATAGCAACGCCATTCGTAGATCAGACTCCAAATCGATGTGTTGAAACTGAACCGGACCGGGACGTTGCCGAGAAGTGGCTTGATATCCCAGCGATGGACCCTCAACCAAAAATTTTCAGTGCCATAGGAGACGATGTTCCCCATGTTTTGAGAGAGCATCATTGCGAGGGGAAATCGATGCAGCCAACAGTACAAGGGCACGAAAAAAATCATGGCCATCAACAGAAAGGCCCAATACGCGGGGAAAATGCGTAAAAACCGGTTCCAGAAAAACCGCAGAATCGATGACGATTTGTCCAGACTGCGCATGATCAAAAAACCACTGACAGAAAAAAAACCAAGGACGCAAAAGCGCCCCAGCGTCACCTTATCCAGGGAAAAACGCAAGAGTGGTTCAGCCCCGAAACCACCGATGGCCCATGAATGGCTGACCAAAACTCCGATGGCAAGGCACAGCCTCAAAAAGCTGAAAGCATTTTTTTCAGGAACAAACCGGGCGTCGAGGCATTTCATGGTGCAGCCTCAAGGGTGACATAAAAAACCTTATCTGGATTTGATGCCGAACCCCGGTTGATCGAATACGACTTCAAGTCAACCACCTGAAAATTTTGATTGGGGGCCAACAAAACCTCCTGTTCATGTCGATACATGGTTTTCGGCATGCCCGGCATGTAAAGGCCCTTGAGGGACTGGCCTGCCGGCGGGCGAATCTCGTAAACGATTCCCGTCTTGCCAAAAAAACCTTTTGACGTGAAAGATTTTGCGACATCGGGATCAATGCTGGTCGAAACAAAATAATTAAATTTAATGTTCTGCCCGACTTCAGGCACAAAGTTGCCGCGGCCGAGGGTTTCGCCGCGAATGAGTGCCATGTCCACTGGCAATGCCGGGGCCTTTGCAATTGCAGAATTGATCGCCTGAATCTGTGCGGCCGTCGCTGGTGGGATCTCTCCCCCAAAACGCATCGCGCCGTTGATCCTGGCATAACCATACGTCCCGTATTTTCCCAAGGCCTCGGCCTCCTCGTTGGAAATGTTGAGGCGCGCCGGGTTTTGCTGGTCCAGCAAGGCCTTGCTGTTGTTCTTGTTGTCTGTAGCCAGTTTCGCTGCCCCGGGGCCAAGGGGCAGGGCATTGCAAGACTGTGCGTCGCACTGCGGGACTGGGGGTTGAAACTTGATCTGCTTGGTCAGAAGCTGGTAGCCGTCCTTGGCTATGTATCCCGTCCGGACCACAGCAATTCCCAAGTCGATTCCGGCTTGCGTGCAAATATCGACCGCACGGTTGCCGCGTTCTGAAACCAGGTTTTGATCTCCGGTTGCACCCGATGCCTGCAAGGCCTTGAACGCCTCGTAGCATTCCTTCCCGCCGCGATACCCGGCACTTGCCGTCAGGTACGCCATCTTCAAGCCAATGGCGACGTTGATGGTGCCTTTGACGGTCTCGACGGTTGGCGTTGCGAGCTTCCAGCCCAGCAAGATTTCACCACCGACCACGGATGCCACGGGAAGCATGGCCATATAAGGGGCTTGATAAACTGCGTCGGAACCACGCGACACCAGTTCCTCGTACATGCCGCAAGCGAGTGGCTGCCCTGTTGCCAGGCTGACAACGGCACTGTGCAGGATTGCGCTCCCGATCCCAAACGTCAGGGGCACGAGTGCAGCCGATGCAGAAGCCGCTTGAATGGTTGGAATTGCAGCCGGGTTTACCGCGTAGGCTAAAAATGGTGCAAAATACATGGTCAATGGCACAAACGGTGCGGCGAGCGCAGCCCTGCGCGCGGCATCGGCTTTCGCCAGACCGGACTCGATGGATTTCGCCTCGATATTATTGAGCTCATGCATGAACGCAAGCAGGCTGCTCGTCATGCCCTTCGAAACACCAACGCCTTTTTGCCCAAGCCCATCTACCAGCATGAGCATGCGTTTGTAGGAACCTGCTGCATTGATCTCAGCCGGTGTGTCCTGACGTCTGCCAGTAAACACTTCACCGAGGCGCCCCGACATCAAGTTCCAATAGGTGTTGGATTCGCGCACCGACAGAATAAAATTCTGACTCTCGACTTCAAAACGGCGTAGGGATTCCGTCACTTGGTTTTGCCAATCGGCCATTTCAGAAACTTGGATTTGTCCGTCAGCCCGTGGTGGTAAAAAAACCCAAGGCGACGCCACAACGGATTCACGTCGTTCCTGATTGGCCAAATCCGCCGCTGCCTGCGGAGCCAATAAAAGGCCGATGGCATTCAGTAGTTTGCTGTCTCCTTGCAAACCTTGAACACTCAGGCGCATTGCAGACAGATCCCAGCCCTGACCGAACTGGTAAACCGCACCAGCTGACTGCAGAGAATCGCGATATGGCAAAATCGTTTCTGATAAATCAGCAAGGTATGCCGCCAAATATTCTGGCGGAATCGACGATGAAAGCAGTGGCAATGCTGATTTGGGGATTTCTCCATCCAATTCCAGAAAGTCCAAGGCAGCAATCATCGAATAATTGCCATAGAGGCTCTCTGCGGCCAACGCAGCCACGCCAGTCGCCTGACGAAGTGCCGCCGCATCACCGGATGCCGTAGCATTTATGGCAGTGCCAGTTTGCGCGTCACGCTCATCACGGGAAATCTCGCCACGCAAGAAGGCCGCATTGAGTTCGTTGATGGCGTTGACGAGTCCGACTTCCTGGTCCGACGACAATTTGCCAGAACAACCACCGCTGTCGCGCAGCCACGCACGGTTGCTTCGAGTTTTGCATCCTGCAATCCCGCACGAAAGTCCAAGAACAAGTCCGGTCAGGATCACCGTTGAAGAAAACTTGTTGGAGAAATTTAAGTTTTTCATTCGACGATCGAATTCCTCATGAAGTGCATCGGTAATCTGCAAACATCTGTACAATGATAACATCAATCTACCGAGGTGTAGCGTGGCGAGACTCACTGGAATCAGAAAACGTTTGGACCACGTATTTCAATTGCGGGCAAACCGTTCGAGCATCCGCACGGAACTTCGCGCAGGACTGACCACATACCTCACGATGGCCTATATCCTGTTTGTGAATCCAAGCGTTCTTGGCCACGCGATCCAGATTCCAGGCATCGACTTGAAACCTGAACTTTTGACCACCACGGCCCTGGCAACTGCGTTCGCGACAATGTTGATGGCTTTTTTGGGAAAATATCCGCTGGCCATTGCACCCGGCATGGGGCTGAACGCCTACTTTGCCTTCACCGTGGTTGCGGGTCAGGGCGTTCCATGGCAAACCGCCCTGGGCGGCGTTTTCATCAGTGGAATTGTCTTCCTGGCAATCAGCGTGGCGCGCATTCGCGAGGTTATTTTCACGGCAATTCCATTGGAACTCAAACACGCAACCGCGGCCGGCATCGGTCTCTTTCTAGCCATGATCGGCTTTACGAATTCCGGCATTGTGGTCGGCCATCCCGCAACCCTGATTACGATTGGAAAATTATCTTCCACGCCGGTCATCGTGACCATTGCCGGCATTTTGGTCACGGCGGTCCTCATGGTGCGGCGCATACCAGGTGCGATATTGTTTGGGATTGGCGCATCAACGGCCCTTGCCATCGTGGCCGGTGCACCGGTCTTCAATGGCCATCCATTTGCTGGACTTCCATCGGGAATCATTGCAGCACCGGTCTGGCCAACCCATCTGTTCATGGCAATGGATGTGAAGGGCGCCATGGCTATGGGCCTGATTCATATTGTCTTCACCTTTACGATGATCGAACTCTTTGACACGGCGGGGACTCTCGTCGGCATTTCCGAAAAAGCAGGCCTGCTCGATGCGAAGGGGCGCCTCCCTCGCGCTTCACAGGTTTTCGCGGCCGACGCGACGGCCAACATTGCCGGGGCCATGCTCGGAACCAGCCCGATGACGACGTATATTGAAAGTGCAGCCGGGATCGAAGAAGGCGGCAAGACGGGCCTTACGGCCCTCACGGTTGCGCTGCTGTTTCTTGCCAGCGTTGTCTTCTGGCCTCTCGCAGGCGTTATTCCGCCTCATGCAACCGCACCCGCGATGATCGTTGTCGGGTGCATGATGATGGGGAGTCTTGCGAAAATTAAATGGGATAATCTGCTGACGGGACTGCCAGCCTTTCTAACCCTGGCGTTGATGCCGCTGACCTATTCCATCTCAAACGGGATCGCGGCAGGAATCATGAGTTGGTGCGGAATTCACGCCCTCGCTGGCAAAGGCCGGCAGGTGCATTGGGTGCTTTACATGCTCGCGTTCTTGTTGCTCATGAAAGTGGGGCTGTAAACAGAATGAAAATTTCCGATCGCTTGTCGATTCCAGATCATGAACTTGAATTCTCGTTTGCGCGCAGCGGGGGCCCAGGCGGGCAAAACGTCAACAAGGTCTCCAGCAAAGCGATTTTGAAATGGAACATCGATGCCAATGCCTCCATACCCGAGGCCGCGAAGGCTAGATTTCGCACGAGCTTCGGCAACCGCATCGCAACGGATGGCAATGTTGTGATCACGAGCGATGAATACCGCGATCAACCGAGAAATATCGAAAATTGCCGCGAGAAATTATCAGAGATGCTGCGATCGGTAGAAAAGCCGCCGAAGGTTCGTCGCGCGACCAAGCCCACCCGGGGATCTAAGGAACGCCGCCTGGCGGGAAAAAAACGCGACTCTGCCATCAAAGCCGGCCGCCGGACCGGTCGGGACCATTCCGATTCCTGACGTTTGTTAAAGCCCAATGGGCAAATTTTGCCCTTCGAAGCGATCCGGGCTATACTTGAAAGATACCAATAATTTGATCACGATTTGCGGCGGACGGGCGTAGCAGCATGGCATTCGCGTCCTTTTTGACCACCAGGCGTATCCTTGCGTTGACCATCGGGGCGGCAGCCTTGTCGGTCATGGCAAGGCAGGGCGCCACTTGGCTTGAAACCGTGCGAAGCGGGGCATCAGACCTGGATGGCCTGACCGCGGCGGCGGTGCAAACAACAATTGGCCGCATGAGCGGTCACTTGCATGCTCTTGCCAACGAACCATCGTTTCAAAAAAACCTGCAGTGGAATTACTCAAACAGCGTATCCCAGACCCTTGCCGCAACGGAGCGCACCGGAGAAGTCGAGCACCTTGCAATCGTCGATGGCAATTGCACGTCGATAGCAAACTCAAGCCGCCAGGTGGTGAGTGCCGCGGATCATTGGAAACCGGTCTGTCCAACCGTCGGCAACACAAGCACACCTGAGGTCGTCTGGAACTCTAAAAACGAAACTCCAATCCTTCAGGTTGCGGTCCCAATAAAAGACAGCCGCGATGGAAAAAACAGCGTGCGCTGGATGGTGGCGCAAACCGCTCTGTCTGAGGCCTGGCTGCGGCAACACCCGCGCTTGGCCAACCACATGCGCCAGATCGCGCCGCAGGCCGCACTGCACAAGGAAGAAGGCAAGGCAGTTGCCTGGAAGCCGTTACCAGCAAAAATACGATTCGGTGCCAAGATCAGTGAAAGTCTCGTCCGGCAGTTGAATTATTTTTCAAACCTGAGTTTTTTCATGTGCCTTGCGATGCTGGTCAGCATCTACTGCCGCCTCGCATGGCGGTCCAATCAAGACGCACTGACTTCGGGAAAGAATAAAAGAACTCTGGACCAGCTGCTGGCAAATTCGGCGTCAGATGATGAGACGCGACTTTCCTTTTCAATCGGTTATTCTGCCAGCGAGGCCGCTTCTGAGGGAGACCTGACACCGGACCTCGTTGCCTTGGACCGGCTGCATCGCAACCGCTTTGCCATGACGCAACTCGACATCAAGGAAAAAAATCTTTGGATCGAAGATCTCGAATGCCAACTTGACGAGACGCAGCAAGAGTTGCGAAACCTGCGCCTCTCCGCATTGAGTCACGCCCAACAGAAGTTGTTGCAGGAAGGCCTGGCAAAAAAAATCGCGGCGTCTTGCCAGGCGATGGCCGCAGCCCATGATGATGTTGTGCACTATTGCCAAGAGCCATTTCTGGGCTTGTCGAACCTGATTTCATCCTGGCGTCACGGCTCGCAAACCATGGGGCTGAAACGTTTCACGCGCCTCTTGCAAGAATCCACCGATCAACTGTCACGACGTTCGGAACTGGAAAATGGTGTCCTTGCCATGACCAGTGTTCAAGAACGTTCCTTCGCGACCATCTTTGAGCTTCCTGGGCGGATCAAGCAGTGCCTGCAAGACCTTCGTCCTGCTGTGGGGATACTTGCCAAAGGCACCGCTGTTGAAAATAAAATAGCATGCACCACGATGACCCTGGGAGACGCCCTGGCTGACGTCGCGTCGATGCTTTGCATTGCGCGCCCAGGACAGAGAATCTTGGTTCGCCTTGCTCAACCTGAATTTAAGCAACTGCGCCTCGATGAAATAGTCGGACAGGCCTTCGGTAAATGGTTTTTCTACCGCGCCATCGAGGGGTTAAGGGGCCAACCACCGGCTTCAACGGTGTACCTGAACCTGCGGGGCCGGGAGATCAAGGGCGAGTTGCTTGAATTGAATATCAACCAGGTCACAGAACGGGGCGGGAATCATATAGAACCCCAACATGATGACGCATTTGGAGCGAGCCTTGTCGTCGAGGACGGCTCCATGGAGCTGGCGGATCGTCTGGCGATTTCGGTTGGAATCGACTGGTCGGATAAAAAAAATACGGGCTCTGTGACAGAGCCCGCATCCAATCAGTTGTTGGTTAGAATCCCGATTTCGAACTTAGAAGGGCGAGAAGGCGCAGCCCGTGTGAGCGAAGTGGCTGGCATGGCTGGCCGCCCTTTTGATCTCACGAACGAGATTGCGATCTAGCAAATTGCTTTCGAGCAAATCGTTGGTGCCGCCCTTTAATTTTGTTCCTAGGGCCTCTTCGCCAGTGGCCTCCTCGGCAACCTTCTGCAAGTCACGCCAGTCTGCAGCGGCTAGCAATCCACGATTGCCATCGCCAGCTGCCTTGAACTTGTGGGCGCGAATTTCGCGGTCCACGTTGAAGGCGCGGTAGCACGTGTGATGGTGCGGATCGATGTAGTTACCGATGGCCACGAACTTGAACTTGCCAGCACTGTCCATCCAGCCGTTTTCGTATAACTTCTGGCATTCGTCAGCTGGGGTTTCCAAAAGGCTTGCCGATGGCTTGCTGCCTTCACCCTCAGACCACTTGCCGATGCGCAGGTAGGTTTCAACGGCAGCCTTGGGGCTTAGTCCGATGTCTGCCAGCCATTCAGCACCAAGTTCGTCGGCTTCCTGCTCGTTGGTATAGAAACCAAGGCGGTCATCGTAGGCCTGTTGAATTGCTTTCAGGGCGTCCGTTTCCTCTTCCCACAAGTAGGTTGAGACCGTCTTGAACAAGGAACCAACGTCTTTAGCCCCTTTCGGTGCTTTGTCCGGCAAACGCTTCACGATTTCACGCAGCCAACGACTCAGCGCGCGCCGCACATCAAAATCGTCTTCAACCCAACCTGGCCAGGACGGCTCGCCGACCTTGTAAATAAAATCACTCCAAGTGATGTCTTCACCGTGCGCATCAGAACGGCTTTTCAGCGGGACGTCCGAAAGGCACTGCGTGGCCAAGTCTTCGATTTTTGCGTAAACCTTTAAACCGTCAGCGTTCAATTCACGAAGAGGAAACAGCAGGGTTGCCTGCTTGAATTCGTCCGAGTCCGTTTCCTTCGTCAACTGGCTGCATGCCTTGCTGCAGTCCTTGTCCAACCGGCACACGTCGCGAGCCATTTCACCCATCGCCAGAAACAGAGCCGAGTGAATCTTTTGACGCGGAACGCGCTTGAAGTGTTCCATGCTCGCCACCAGGGAACTGCTGGCCAAAGCGCGCTTGCCTGTGCCCTCCATCGAGGCCACAGCCTTAGGACGAACCGCAGGCACATCTTTTTCAGCCCGGTAGAATAAGTCGTATAAACTACCCGAAGCGTTGATGTGTGAGCGGTAGTAATGGCCGAGCTCATGGGCGATCACGCCGACCACTTCACGCTCGCTCATTGCTGTAATCAGACCGGCGTATACGTTCACCCAATCTGCAGTGCGAAGCAGTACAAGCTGTTTCGAACCACCAAATTTTTCCATGTCCTCAGAAGTATCGCAGGACTTTCCTGGCGTGATGTACTGCTGCTTGCCATCCTTCTCGAGGGTGACCTTGCAGCCCTTCGGGGCGCGCTCATTGAATTCTTCAATCGCCGCAGAGATTTCGTCTTGTGCGACCTGATCGTGACCGGCAGGCATGCACGCGATCTCGTCCCCAGGCCACATCTCGAAAGAACCGCCGCCGATATCAAAGAAAATCTGATCCGCAACAGGATCGCCAGAACGACCTTTGAAGCGAATTTCCACGTCGTGACATACCGGCACAGGAGCGATGAATGCGTTCACACTCGGGTTTGAAATGATGCGGGCTTTTGGTTTTGGAACACCGGCCAGTTGATCTGCATGCTTCGAGCGCAAGTTGGCGTCAAACCGGTCGATCCAGGTCTGAACGCGAACGGTCAATGGACTTTTTGCCGGAAGGAAGCTGTCACTGATCTGAATCAAAGGTGCAACGAACTTAAGGTAGTCTTCGCCGCTGACATTGCCCCACTGGTGACCCAGGGTGCTGTGTGTCGGATCGTTGGCATCGTGCTGCAATTTGGAATCGTTGGCAGATTCCTTGCCGCACGCACCGAGAAGGGCCAGAACCGCAATTAGGGCAATCGACGCACGGTTACGGGCGAACGAAAACTTCGACAATTTCGAATAAGCCCCGGCTGCTGCTTTCACGCAAGCCTCCACCATCTCTCAGAGATTTAATTGACCGACCGGCCAGTTATACCTCGGTGAAGCCCAATTGCAAGGCATTATTTCTAAGAAAGTGGTCCAAAATCACCAGGCACACCATAGCCTCTACCATGGGGATTGCCCGCGGCAAAACACATGGGTCGTGACGGCCGGGAACCCCGGTCAGGACGACCTTCTTTTTATCTTTAGTTACGGTGTCTTGTGGTTTGGATATCGAGGCCACAGGTTTAAAAGCGACCCGCATCGTCACCGGCGCGCCATTGCTGATTCCGCCTTGAATTCCACCCGATCGATTGGTCGCCGTCGGGCCATGGGCGCCTGCAAACGGAACAAAGGAATCGTTGTGTTCGCTGCCCCGCATTTTCGACCCGCCGAAGCCTGACCCGACCTCGAACCCTTTGGTCGCTGGAAGGCTCATAAGTGCCTTTGCCAAGTCCGCCTCCAACTTGTCGAAGACCGGGTCACCCAATCCGGCAGGCAGTCCCCGCACGACACATCCAATCACGCCCCCAACCGAATCCCCATCGGCCTGCGCCAATTCAATGGTCTGGATCATCGCCTTCGCCACATCAGGAACCGGACAACGGACCTCGCTCTGGTCAACCATGGCCCTCGTCACGGTCAGGGGATCAACCGAGGCCGTGACCTGATGCACGGACTCCACCCAGGCAACCACCTCAAGTCCAGGCAGGGCCGCCTTCAGGATTTGGCTGGCCACGGCTCCCGCAGCAACCCGACCAATGGTCTCCCGCGCACTGGCGCGACCGCCGCCACTCGCAGCGCGGATTCCGAATTTGGCTTGGGTGGTAAAGTCCGCGTGAGACGGGCGAAATATATCCCGCAATCCTTCGTAATCTTCTGGACGCGCATCAGTGTTTCGCACGATGAGGCAAAGCGGAGTTCCCAAAGTCATTCCATCCTGAAGCCCCGACAGGCACTCCACGCGGTCTGACTCCTGCCTCGGAGACACCAGTCTACCCTGCCCCGGACGACGGCGATCCAGCCAGTTTTGAACACCGTTCAAATCAATGGCCTGTCGCGATGGTACGCCATCAATCACGACACCAACGGCTCCGCCATGGGACTCGCCAAAGGTCGTGATGCTAAAAATTTTTCCGAAACGATTGCCTGGCATGAAGCCCCTGAAAAAAATAAATCAGAACAACGCGTCAAAACCAAAGGTCAGATAAGCCTCCCATGGTTTTTCAACCACCTGGCCGACCCCACCACCGACATTGAACCGGACCCCTTTGTTGTCGAGCTGCAGGTCCAGATTGTATCCGTGAGCTGCGATCAATCGCCCTTCGGCTGGTGTTGCCCCGTTCCATGCCCCGCCATAATTTAGAAACGCGCTGAAGTCGAGGCGATCCACATAAAAAATCCAGAGTAGTTTTTCAAAATCCTCGACCAGCGGCACGGTCCAATCCGTTTTGAGACGCCCCTGGGTGTCTCCATAGCGTCCTGAAAAAAGCCAGCCTTCTCCCAGCACACCGAAGCTGTTCTGATTGAAACCGCCTCCGCTGCCCGGAACAAAAGTTTTAAGCGGCCGGTAAACCTCGCGCAATTCCCGCATTTTTTTGCCGCGGGTTCGCGAAGCCTCGGCCCCAAAACCGAACCTTGACTTCCAAAGTTGCGGATCCCAAGCCAGATTCAATTGAGCGCCCAACGCATCGTAATCAAAATCATCATTGATATCGCCCGGGGCCACACGCGCAAAGATTCCCTCGCTCAATCCCAACCGACCGTTAAACAATGGCGTCGATCCCGTCAAACTTGTCGATAGCTCGGTCAACCATCCAGACCGGATCTCAGTCGGGCCCAGATAAGGCTTCATGGCAGAACGCTTCACACCGGCGCCAAAGGCCACGCCAGAATTTCCGACCCGCCATGAAATATCGGAATCCACTTTGATCCCTGTCTCATCTTGATACGACAACTTAACGTTGCCGTCGGGTAACGTCCTGATCACTCCGTTATAGGTTTGTTGGCGAAACAGTGCCAACGACAGCGTCGGTTGGAATCTGGTCGAGATCAACCGGATATCGGTATTTGGATAACGACTGGCTGCACCGACGAGAAAACTGAGCCGCACGGTCTCATTCTGCAAATGGTCCATCAAAGGTACGGAAACAAAACCAAACTGTGGACCCAAGGCATCGTCCGCACCAATCCACGGAAAGGCCAGAACGCTGCGGCCGCGCCACTTGGCATCGCGCACTTCAATTTGATTGGAGGCAGAGGTTAAATCCGGCGCCTCGCGCAATTCCCCGGTCGGCCCTGATTTTGGACTTGTTTCCGCGGCAAGGCGCAAGGCCTCGTCAAAGTCCATAGGAACCGCAGAAACTCCTGCAGATCCAGCGGCACGAACCGCCTCCAGCAATGGTGATGTGGGGCCCGCGACAGGCCGGCAATCGCTGAAAGCAAAGTCACGACGCAACTGGCCCGCGCGGAATTTTTTTGCCACAGATCCCCCTGGGACCCAAAATGCCAATGCCGCGGCAGAGTCGTTTGTCCGGTCGCTGCGGGATTCAATCCAAAGAGGCAAGTCCACCATGCGATGCATGCCACGGCAGGTTCCGTCCTTTGGTCCAAAGGCGATCAAAAAACGATGGGTACGCCCGGCTCCGATCATCATCAGATCGTCACCCTCGCGTGCGATGGCTACAGGTTCAATGCCGCGAATCTTATCAAGGTTCGTTGCAGCGGCGGCTGCCGACAGGTCGCCCGGCCGCCACGCCAAAATTTTGAAGCGGTCTGCAGTAAGGCTGTGATGACGGCGCAGCAAGTACACCTTGTTTTCCCGCGGGTCTAATCCGAGCCATTGCAAGGACGCAGGAAAACGCGCCTCCACCGGGCAAGTGATCGCCCCATTTCCGATGGCATCCCGACGACAAAATCGCGTTATGTTTTTGTGCTGCTCCATCCAAACCAAATCGGAACCAAGGCGGGTATGCCGCCAACTTTGCAAGGCCTCGTCTGCCGATTCTGATTTCAAATGGGCTTGGGCACCGTCACCCTGCGTTTCTGGGGCAAGTCCCGTCAGCCATCCTGACTTCGGATCAAAAACCCCGCGCCGCAAGCCTGCAACGACACTTCCGCTCACCATGGCTGCACCTTGCGCCTTGGCAGAGGCGGCCAGAGGCACGGCCGAGGCGCCTTCGATCTTGCGATGACTGGCGGTCGACTCTTCCTGGTACTGCCGGAACAAATCACGGCCGCTAACTCCAAGGCTGGCGTCCATCGGCATAAATCCGTTAAAGGGCACAGCCGCCCAAGGCCACCACCAGGGCATGGACTTGTCACGAAAACGCTGCAGGATTTCAGGAAGACGCGTCGCGCCGTCCTTGCGCAAGAGCCAACTGACAAAGGCTCCCGAAACGGCATAACCGCGTTCAGAAAATGCCGAACCATAAAGGCTGTGCATCCGGTCGTAGGACGGCCATGTGCCCGTCAACGCCTGATAGCGCTCAATCGACGCCTGATAATCGGATCCGACCGAGGTGCTGGTGGCCTCGGCCAGGCCCTCGATGAACCAGACAGGCATCCAGGGCAGATGCAGAACCGCACCGGCCGGCCCAAAAATATTTTTCATGTGCCGGTACATCATTGCGTGGGTGTACTCGTGCCAAAATAAAGCACGGTAGCCCTGCCCCATGGTCTGGATTTCCAGGGCATCCGTGATGAAATTGGCAAATGATGCGCCGTCCGTTACCGAAGACAGGATCACCGGCAAGGGTTTGTCGCGCTTCACGCCAATCCAGCGTTCCAGAATTGGTTTTGCGGACTCAAGGGCCTGCAGGGTGAGGCGGCCCTCTTCCGGAGTTTCACGATCAAAATAAACGATGAAATCCTGATCAGATGCTTCGGAGAACTTCAAATCGCCTTGATTGCGCCCAAACCCGATCGGCAAGGCGCGAGCAGAGGTCGACGAAATCAATACGGCTGAAATCAGAACATAACGCAGGTCAGGCAAAACGCGCACGGGCAACCTCCAGGTCGGCCGGAGTATCGATACCGAGGGATTCGCCAGAGGCTTGCTGCATGAGGATACGCCAACCGGCTTCAAGGGCACGCAGTTGCTCTAGCTTCTCTTTTTTTTCCAGCGGACTTGGAGGAAGTTCGCAAAAAATGGCCAATGCCTCGCGATCAAATGCATACACACCCATGTGCACAAGGAAATCGCCGGTCTGGTGGCCGTCATGATCACGGTCGTGAGGAATTGGACTGCGCGAAAAATAAAGGGCATGCCCAAAGTTTGAACAGACCACCTTCACGCACGATGGGGAAGCAAAACGCTTGGAATCTTGGGAACGAAAGTAAAGGCTGCCCATGCGGGTCACCAGAGATCCACCGCCAAGGGCCCTCTCCCGCCCTTGCTGCGCCGCAAATGCATGGCACAGGCGGATCAAATCCTGCGGGTCGATAAACGGCTCGTCGCCTTGAACGTTCAAAATAAACGGGCGGGACTGGCCGGGATGGCGCCGCGCAACTTCCGCACAGCGATCCGTCCCCGTGGCATGGTCGCGGGCGGTCATAATGAACGGGACCCCATGCTGGCGGCAGGCGGCCGCAACAATGTCCTCGTCCACAGCAACAACCACCTCGGCACCGGCCAGCCTTAGGGGCGCAAGGTTTTCATAAACTCTGACCACCATGGGTTTACCACCAAGGTCCAAGATTGCCTTCTCGGGCAGGCGCGTCGAGGCAAGCCTCGCGGGAACCACAATCAGCCAATTCGTCAAATCAGTTCCAGTCACTTTGATTCCGTATTCTCTGACAAGCTTGCAAGGACCTTCTCGGGATTGCTAACATGATTACATAATACAAAGTGAAATAAACCAGATTTTAATCTTTCCGAGTCGCGGGGCGGCACCATGAACCAGGAGCAGCTTTTCAACATCTACTCGGAACGATTTTGTTCCGAAGCAGACTTCGCATATCGCTTTTGCACTGCGGCGACGCTGAATAAAAAAGAAGCGCACCGGATCACCCACGATGCCTTCAAAAAGATTTCAGCCAACCTCGCCCAATGCGCAAAGGACGAATACCCCGGTATGTCGCTCGTGATCCTCTGCGCTAGAGAAATCCTTAGCGGCGGCGAGATCAAACCCGGCAAATTGGATGACCTTGACCCCGCGGTGGCTGACCTGGCCCACATTAAAGACCGCAAGGCCCGCCTTGCCTTGGTTGCAGCCGACATTTGCGGCTTCACCCATGCTGAAATCGCAACACTTCTGACGGGATCTCCCGAAGGCGCAAAAGAAGCAGAACAGCTGCTTTCAAGTGCCCGGGAAACATTTTATGGCAACCGCAAACAATCGATCTCCCCAGTCGTCTGGTCGTGGCTTGCCGAGGCGGTTGACGACAACATCCCCGATAGTTTGGCAGGTGAGTTTGATCAAATCCGCAAAGCCACTACGGCGTTTGACAGTATTGCTGCCGTTTTTCGCCTGCGGCGCGGACAACTGCAACTCGCCGTGCAAAATTTTCGCTTGAGCCCAGCCGATATCGAAAAGTTGAAAACCATGGTTGCATCACCAGATATTCGTCACACACAGGAAGCCGAAAAGATCGAACAAATCTCTTCTTTTGAAGCCAACCGCCACTTCCTCCGTCAAATGGCATTCGCCGCTGCAGTTCTGGCTGTGGTGTTTGTGGTGGTCTACAAGTCGGCACCGCGCAAGCCGGTTTTGAACACCCTTGAAGTCCTGAGCTATGAGAGCCTTGCACTCGTCGAAGATGGCAAGGACCGCCTTGACCTGCCGACCGACAATCTCGACGAAGTGAAGGAATATCTGGCGAGCTATCCCGAGTTGGGATTCAAACCAAAGGTTTTGACATCAAAAAGCACCGGATTGAACGTCGAAGGTGCCAGCGTTTTGGATTACGACCCAACCAAAGTTGCCGTTGTGATCTACGCCGACCCAAATCGCAATGACCGGATCCTGCATTTCACAATGGCGGGACAAACATCAGAACTGCCCAAGGCAGAACCGGGGAACTTCCAAGGCCTGATTTATCAAACCTATGCCTCTGACACGCTGAACATGATTGCCTGGAATCCCGCACCTGGCGTCCTCGCGATCGCTGCCGGTTCACGCGGTGCCACCGAACTCGCTGACTTTGTCCGCCGGGGCGAACTGGGGATGTAATTTCCCGTCGTCTTGGGGCTTGGTCAGACTTATTGATAGATGATCTCTGGACGCTTCGGATCCGGATCTGGATTTGAAACTGAGATGAATTTGATGGTTCCCGTCGTCTGGTCGATGAAATACTCGACCCACGGAAACAACCCCAGGGCCTGAGTGACCTGCACCCCGCCAAAATCCGACTTGATCCGGACACCAATGCTTGTGCGCAGGTTCATTTGGGTCTTGGAATCAGGGTCAATGATCACTTTTTGCGGTGAAATGGACTCGACCGTCACCGTTCCCGTGATCTCGCGCCCCGCTGGCAACCGCTGATCATTCGACGATTTCACCCGGGCTACAATTTTTTCAAACACCAGACTGCTGCCAAGTTCGTTGGCAAAGGCCCTTCTCAATGCAGCTGCAGGGACAACCATGGCCGGAATGGCCGGAAGAAACTCGACTTGGGTGCGAAAGGGCTGTGGACTCGAATCGCCTGACCCAGGAGTTTTGTACTCATGCGTGATTCCCGTCACCGCGGCAAGGGTGCAGATCGCTTTTTTCCACGGGCCGATGCTGCCAATCCGTTCAGGTCGTGACTCCACCGGCAAAACATCGTAACGGAGTGTGCGCTGATAGGGGGCGGCATCGGATGCGGCGCGGTTGGTGTACTTATCGCTGCATTGCGAATCGACCGTTTGGGTCGCTGCAAAGGTCAAAACAGGATTTTTAAACGGACCCGACAGGCTTGCCGTTGGCGAGACTAAAACTTTGGCAACACTGGTCCCGACAATAGCACACCCACTGGCCTCGTGACCCCAGACCAACGGGCCAGGAGTTGCAAATTGACCTGTGAAAGCTGATTGCGAAGACTCAAATCCGACCGGAAGTCCGCATGACTTGAACTGTTGCAGGATCGACTCTAACGTCAAAACAGGCAGCTTTTCCAGTGCGCTGGCTGCGATCTGGGTGGTTCCGGGATCTGAGATTTTGCCGTCACCGACTGGCTTGACGGCATCCGGAGCACAGCCGCCAGCGAGCGCAAAAACCGATGAGCCCGCAACCCAAATCGCAACATTCAGCAAACATTTGAAAAAGCGGTTCACCCTTGACTGCCCCCAAAAGACCCCCAGTTAACGGCAAACTGCCAAAATTCTTGAGAGTTTAGCAAAAAAACGTTGAATATCTGGTGTTTCGGCTCTTAAATTCGGAACTTGTGCGACGTGCCCCTTGGCACCCGACTTAACCGAAAGGCCGCCTATGAACCGCAATCTGACCCTTGAATTTGTTCGTGTCACCGAGGCCGCTGCACTGGCCGCTGGCCGCTGGATTGGTCGTGGCGATGAAAAGGCAGCCGATCACGCCGCGGTGGAATCCATGCGCAAGACGTTTGATTCCATCGAGTTTGACGGACGGATTGTCATCGGAGAAGGGGAACGCGATGAGGCGCCAATGCTCTACATCGGCGAAAAAGTTGGTTCAGGCACCGGCGCCAAAGTCGAGATCGCAGTGGATCCACTGGAAGGCACCACAATCACGGCAACGGGCCGCAGCGAAGCCATCGCAGTGATTGCCGCATCAGATGAAGGCGGTTTGCTCCACGCGCCAGACACCTACATGAACAAAATTGCGGTGGGTCCGGGGGCGCGCGGTGCCATCGACATCACCAAATCACCCACCTGGAATATTCGTGAAGTGGCTCGGGCCCTGAAAAAGGAAATCGACGATCTCCTGGTCGTGATCCTCGATCGTCCACGCCATGCTGACCTGATCGCTGAAGTCCGGTCCACCGGCGCGCGCATCCGGTTGATTGGGGACGGCGATGTTTCGGCAGCAGTGGCGACGGCCATTGATGACAGTGGTGTCGACCTTTTGATCGGGTCCGGCGGTGCGCCGGAAGGCGTGATCGCGGCCGCAGCCTTGCGCTGCCTTGGGGGAGACATGCAGGGCGTATTGATGTTTCGCCACGACACGGAACGCGCCCGCGCAAAGGCGATGGGCATCACCGATGAGAACAAAGTCTACGGCCTGACCGATCTTGCCAAGGGCAACGTCATGTTTGTGGCAACTGGAGTCACCAACGGAAGTTTCTTGAGCGGAGTCCGTTATTTCGGGGGCGGGGCACACACCCACTCCATCATCATGCGTTCCGAGACAGGCACCATCCGCGAAATCAGGGCAAAGCATCAGTTTGATCGCAAGCCTCGTTACGGTTGGTGATCCGGATGTCCACCGGCAGGCTCGTCCTGGGTGCATTTTTTTTGGCAGCGACATCTGTTTCTGCAGCAAAACCCATTAACAGCTTGCCATCATCAGGCGATGAGATTCGATTTGAGCCGGAATCCCGCCGGATCACTACGGATGTCTACGACTACCTGCCATCGACCAGTAATCCATTCGTTTTCCAGCGAATCAATTTCGGTGGCGAGACTGCCGTTGACTCGGGTGGCCTGGATCTCTTTTTCAAGCCTAAAAACTTCTTTGACATTCACCTCGACGAGACTGATCTGACCGGTCACGTAAAACAAACGGCTGTGGAATCTGGCAGTGTTCTGCTCGATATGAATTTCTTGCTCCGATTTTTATTCTTTAAAATTGATGTTGATGTTTCGACGGCCGCCGTGTTTCGCCGCGAACAGGCCACGATGCCGCTGATTTTCAAAGTGCCGCTTGATTCCAAACGGCTACTGATACCTGGCAGCGGGGCCCTTTATTCATGGAACGAACAGTCGGCACGGATTACAAATTCGGCAAAGGATTGCAACGCGACCAGCTGTGACTTCTCGTTTTCGGGTGATCTGCCAACCGCGGTCGGAAATCCAGCCCCAAGGCGCTTCATAGTCCAGATAAAAATTCCTCAAAAATTAGTCGTCCAGGGCTTTGTCCCGGAACTGATTCACGATCACCGGGAACTGGCAGCCAGCAAAGGGTGGCCGGTGGTCCGGGAATCCAACAAGGCACGGACTGGCATCTACTTTGAAGTTTCCGGGCTGGGAAAAGGCCAATATCAAATCGATTACAATATTGGCCTGCAGGCCCCGGACAGCCGTTAAGTAGCGGCTTTTTCAGATTTATCGTAAAACAACTCAAGTTGGCCGCACGAAGATCCGATTAGATGACATGACTGAAAAACAAACTCATTCATTTTTTTCTTCGCAACCGTTTGCACCTGCGATTGGCCGCCCACTGGGCCTCGCCCTTGGCCTCGCGCTTGGATTTTCGCCGCTCATGCTGTCTTGCGGCCGAAGAGCCTCTTTCGACTTGAGCCAAGCCCCTTCCAGTGGCGCTGACCTTCGCCAAGGCCAGACCGAGTGCACGAAAACAAGCTGCCCGAAGATGGAACTTTTTGTTGACGTGGGCGTTCCCGCGCAAGGATCCTATTCGGCTAGTACGAAAATGATCCAGGTTCCCGGCGGTTCTTCGACCCAGATTCGTTTTTCAACACGCCTTGCAGACGCGAGCATCACCCGTCAGGCGGCACTGCTGTTAAAGCGGGCAGACCCGTGGCTGACCGTGTCCAGCCTGGAAGCTGGCGCGATCACGGTTTCAGCGGCACCTCGGATCGGAGCCACTGGCACCATCGAAATTCAGGTCCGGGATATAACCTACTGCCAGACAACCTCGCAAAATCCGAGCGACTGCAACAAAACCAATGTCCCAAACGATTCCGACAAAATTTTCTCGTTCACGGTTTCGGGCAACTCCAGCCTGGGGCAGCCAAACGGGACCTATGTTCTGCCATCTCAGCTCAACTGCGTGAGACCTCCGTCAGACATGGAACAATCCGTCGGTACCCTGCAGCAGGCGTTCACCATTGGGAGCGCACTCATGAAAGGCAACTTCATCCCGATCATCACGAACCTAGGCAGTGGTTTTATCAGCGGCGCCCAAGCCGACCGCCAAGGGGCTCGCCAAGGCTGTTGACCGCTGCGATATCTTCATTAAGATCAAACCATGAAAATTTTAGTGATCCAGCTACGCCAACTGGGCGACATCCTTTTAACAACTCCGGTCTTGCGCGAATTGAAACGCCTTGTTCCGGGCTGCAACATCACGTTTCTTTCCCACCAGATGGGGAAACTGATTCTGGAAGACTGTCCCTTCGTTGACGATTACTTCACCTATGGCAACGACTGGAGCCTGCGCCAGGAAATTTCGCTGGCGTCCACGTTGCGCAAGCGCAAGTTCGACTTTGCCTTCGATTTTATGAACAATCCGCGCAGCGCGCTCTACTCGCTTGGATCCCTGGCCCGTGAGCGGGTCGCCTTCCGCTCGGCACGATGGTGGTGTTACAACCATCTGGTCCCGCGCCAAGGCCCAAAACAATATATTGTCCGCGAAAAGTTCCGGATTTTGGAATCCGCCGGATTCAACGCAAACCCTGATCACGCCGACCGCCTCGTTCTGCCGTGGTTTGAAAAAGACACAGCACCCGTCATGCGATTCGTCGGACAGCATCCGTGGGCATCCGACGCACCATTGCGTATCGCCATCAGTCCGACCCACCGCAGAGAAGTCCGCCGCTGGCCATTGGAACGCTATGCCGCTCTAGCAGACTTTCTTGCACGCCATTGGGGTGCCTTTGTGGTCTGGCAATGGGGTCCGGGCGAGGAACCAGAAATCGACGCGGTCATGGGAATGTGCAACGAGACAACCTACAAAGCACCAAAGACTAGTTTCCGGGAACTCGCAGCCCTGACCGCCAACGTCGACTTGTTCATCGGAAATTCAAATGGGCCAAGCCACGTGGCCGTTGCCACCGGGACTCCATCCCTGCAGCTGCACGGTCCCACTCACGCTTGGGCATGGTGTCCGCAAACGGAACGCCACTCCGCCATTCAGGGCGAAGGGGCATCCATGTCTGAAATCGGTCTTGCCAGTGTCATTGCCAAATTGGAATCCATGCGCCCGATGCTCATGGCCTACGCGGATAATCGCAGGGCTGCGGGTATGCGTGTCCACTGGATTCACCCTTCCCCTGCGCTGCAACGATGAACCAGCGAATCTGTCGCGACCATTTCAATTGGTCTGGACCAAAATCACCTCTGCTGAATCGTTCAGACGGAACGCGCCAATAGACTTCGCCAATCAGGGTCAGGATTATAGCCAAGGATTTCCTGAGCTTTCTTGATTGAAAAATCCAAATGCAAACCTAAAAATTTGAATCGCGCTTTATTAATCAGTGGAGGATTTTTAGCGCCCAATAGTCGCGCGGTCTCATGCACGGCAACGGCCAGTGGCCAGGCGACGGCGAGTGGAATGGATTTCTCCGGCACATCAAGGCCAAGCTTGGCCGCAACAACCTCAACAAAATCTCTTTTTGATACCGCGACTCCATCCGTCAAGTTAAACACGTGACCTGCGGAATTTTCGCTCTTCATCGCAAGAAACACTGCTTGGGCAATGTTACCTGCATAAACTGAATTCATCGCTTGGGTGCCTGGACCAAAAAATACAAATTTTTTGTTGAGCAGTGCCTGCGACAATTTTGGGATCACTGTCCGGTCACGTTCACCGTAAATAAACCCAGGCCGAAGAATGGCAACATGAGATATGCGATCTCGCGGCGGCAGTTCACTATTCCGCAACACCTGACGGGCATACGGGAGCATCACAACATTTTTTCCATATCGGGCTTCGAAAATCCCAGCTGCTGAGTTTGCATAGGCCAGAAGCAAAACCTCGGCTTCAGTCTTCGACCGGGTATAGGCATCCAGCGAATTCATCGCCGGCAACGTTTCTTCGTCCGTTCCAAAGTGATCCCGCGGTTCGTATACGCCAAGAGAGCTGATTTGAATAAAACGCTGGACGTTGGCTTTAGACGCGGCATCCAAAAGCAAACCCAGGGCATCGACATTGTCCCGCCTGAAGTCCTCGAGCTTGCCCCAGTCCCCGACACGGGCAGCACAATTGACCACACAATGTGCCTCCCGGCAGAGCTGCTCTAAAGCGGCTCGGTCGTGAAGGTCGCCAATTACCTTCTGGACCGCCTGCGAATCAAGAAATTCAGAATTGCTACCGGAGCGGACAAGAGCGACCACCTTGTGACCACGGCGTACTGCCTCGCTGACCACATGACTGCCCACCAACCCCGTCGCTCCCGTCACCGCTATCTTTAGAGGCATCATGAATTTGGCCCCAGCACGCGACAGAGAAAGCCCTTCAAGTAATTGCCCTCTGGGAATGAAAAAAGGATGGGATGGCAAGTCGCTTGAGACAAATGACGAACGAGGTGCACGTGACGCTGGGCTTCAACACTCGCAGAAAACACGACCTTCTGGAAGAGATCAGCCGATATCAGCCCAGAGCATGAAAACGTCGCCAAAAAACCACCCGGATTAATGATCTGCATTGCAAGACGATTGATGTCTTTGTACCCCCGGCAAGCGCGATCGACATGTGCAGCACTCTGCGCGAACTTTGGAGGATCGAGGACCACCACATCAAACATGCGGCCATCGTCGCGGAATTTTCGCAGAATCTCGAAAACATCGACTTCCATAATCTCATGATGCAAATCACGGGATGCTGCGCGGTTGAGCTCTATATTTTCCTGACAGAGAGCCAACGCCGGACCGCTCACATCAACACTGAGGACACTCTTTGCGCCACCAAGTCCAGCCGCGACAGAAAAACCACCCGTGTATGAAAAAGCATTCAGAACCGACCTTCCACTCGCGATCTCACGCACCGCCTGCCGGTTGTCGCGCTGATCAAAATAAAATCCGGTCTTGTGCCCGCGCAGAATATCCACGCGAAAATTCATCCCGTTTTCTTGGACCACGACCCCTTCTTCGGGCGGCGGATTGCCCCAAACAACTCCCATGGTCTGAGACAGGCCTTCCTTGGCACGAACCGCTTCGTCGCTGCGTTCGTAAATCCCAGCGAACATGTCGTTGCCAAAATGCCTTGCGCTCACCCGGACCAAAGCCTCAACAATGGCATTTCTTGCGCGTGCCATCCCGGCTGTCAAAATTTGAAGGACGAGGTAATTCCCGATGCGATCGACAATCAGGCCCGGAAGTAAATCGGCTTCAGCATGGACCAGGCGATACCCAGTTGTGTTAGCCGGATCAAAAATCCCACGTCGGGCCTGAAACGCCTGATCCAGCCGCGCCTCCCAGAAACCAAGATCAACATCAACGCCTTGATCCCACCCGAGAACACGGCACCTGATCTGGCTGTGGTAATTGAAGTAGCCGCGGGCCAGCCATTTTCCCGCATGATCCAGCACATCAACAATCGATCCAGGATCAGAATCCTTCAAAGCATCGTCTGATTTTTTTTCGATGGCACCGCTGAATATCCAAGGATGGCGGTGCAGGACTGGTTTTTCCTTGCCCGGCTTCAACTTGATTTGATGATATTTTCCTGTGCTCACTGGCCCGCCTACGCTCGTCTGATATGCATCACAACGCCGGTCAAATTCGACCGTTGAAAAGTTATTTTATCATAAAAATCAAACACGACCCGAGAGAACGGCCGAATGGTAATTAGAGGCCGAACCAAGAATCCTAAAGGCTTCTACTTCCCCAAGAACCTCGATGGCCTTCTCAAATTCCAACTTGGCATCAGTGGCAAAAATGCCCGGATCGTCTGTCGCAAGGACCACCCGCAGGCCATCCGCAACAAACCCTCTGACCGGGTGGGCCAGAACATCCCTGACGCCAGCCAAAGCAATATTAGAAGTGATGCAGCACTCAATCACCGATTTGGTTTCGTCGGCGATCCAGCGGCGAACTCTGCTTTGCACGGCCCGGGTCTCATCGTCACAATCTGCGCCCAAGGCAACGGCATGTCCAATCCTGTGGGCACCCATGCGGGCAGCAATTTCGACCCTGCGGATGCCGTCTGCAACAGAGCCACTCTCGGTCGTTTCACCAGCATGGATCAGAAGGGCCAGCGCATCGCGCGGGACTTTAGAATTATCCGAATGCAGCGTGGCACAGATATCGCGGATATCTCGCGCATCGGATGTTTCTTCATAGCCAGAAAAATCGATGCCCGTTAGATGCCGCTTTAGTACCGGAGAAGACGCCTCCTGCCAGGATTTTATCGAAAGGTATTGCTCCATCCCAAGCCCCGGATCACGAGACAAGCTCAAAGCCAATCGCGGTTCAAAAACCCCCGACGATTCGGCTTCAAACTCGGCCATGCCCCGGCACAGACCATCCAAGTGCTCTTTAAGGGAATAACCGGCGGTCAATGGCGTCACAGGCGGATAAACAAACCGGTACTCGACGTGAACGAGGCCCTCATCCCGATGACGCTCCATCACACGGCGCAGGACCCGCAGATCATCACGAGCGTGTGATACCGGAAAAAGCGCAATTGGGAGCGCAAATTTAGATTCGAATTGTTCGAAACTGGATGGCGTTGTGCAAAGAAAATCCTGCGCGAGATTTGCGGCTCCGGAATCATCCATCCAATACGATTCATAATTTGGATCGACGCCAAATGCCGCTTGATAGCGTTGGGCAAATGCATCCAAGCGCCCACGGCGATCACGCCACAGGTCCCGTCCAAGGTCCCAAATATCTTCGGGGCTCAAACAACCATACAAGTGAACGTGTAAATCATGGCGAATCATGCGTTCCATTGCGTCATACCTTGGCCGTTTGATTGCGAAAAAGAGCGGCGAGGTCATCGGCATTAAACCGGATCATCATGGACGAAGAACGTTCAACCTGCCAAAGCCCGGCAGGATCGCCCTTGCGTTTGCGCAGGTTTGCCTTGCGCGTCACATAAACCTCGCCGGCTCTGTTCTCGCGAAATTTGGAATAGTGCACAGCAAGGATTCCTGCGGCTCGCACAACATGCGCTGGCAATTCAGTCATCCCCTTGAATTGACGGCCCGGAACAATGACGTGAGAACCCGTCACTCCCACGGCGTGAATCCACCAGTCGTTGGCGGCCGACGATTTCACCAGCCGATCGCTCTCCCCGGCTCCCTTACCCACCATCATGCGGGTTCCGTCGGGCAGGATAAAATCATACCAGTCTGACGCGACCGGCTGAGATGCCTTCGGAGTTGTGGCCCGAGCCCCGGATTTAATTCCGTGTCGCGCAAGAATCGTTGCGACATCATCCTCTGTAAGAACTCCATCACGAATGCGCGCCAGATCAGCCTCAGCCAGGGCCACGGCCTCCCTAACCTTCGCCACCTGCCGTGATGAATCCATCTCGGCCTTTCCCAGACGCTTGAGTTCTTTGAAGGCAGCATCCATTTCGCGACCCTTGCCTTGAGACTGCATGTCAAAGGCATGAATCCGGGCTTGATCAAGTTCCAAAGCCTCGGGCTGGTGCTGTTCCTGATTTACCAGTGATTTGCGCAGAGTCTTGAGCCGGCGCGAAAGCCTGTCACGACCTTCGCGCTGAAAGAAAGGAAGCATTTCGGACGGGGATTGAGTTGCCGGGAAAACGGTTACCGCCGGGAGAGGTTCCGGCGCAACCATCGACGGCAAAATATCGAGTAAGGTCCCAGCCTCTGTCCCAGTCATCTGATGCGGCAAGACAAAATCTAAATTGCGCCGTTTCGTAAAAACACCCTCGGTGCTCATTCGCATGCGCAGGCATGGCAGCGGCGCACATTCAATCAGTGTGATCTCTGGCGCAGAACCGCCAACAAGCCGAACATAGGCGCGGGGATTTTCGCGATTCGCGCCGATGGGAATCCACCACGTGCGGGTCGAGGCGTCATGGAAGACAGCGGTAACACACAGGGACTCACCCCACGTCCGGCAAACCGCAGCGAGGTTTCCATTTGCCGTTGCACCAGCAGGTTTCTCATCAACGACAGCAATACCAGAGCGACGCGGATGCGCAGAAACCACGAAAAATTTTTTTGATTTTTTTAACGGCCAAACCAGCGCAGGTTCTTGCACCGGCGTCTGCAAGCATTTGCCAAGAGTCATCATCGTTTTTTTGCCAGTGTTTCCGCCGCTGCCTGCGTCGAATCCAGGGCCGCCTGGACCGCAGCCCGCATTTGGCCAAAGGCCAATCCACTGGTCCCGGTTGGAACTTTAACAGGCACCCCAAAAACAACATTAATGGTCGTAAATGGTTTCGGAATCTGAAAACGGTCCCAACTTCGACGCAGAACCCAACTGCGATCCGCTACCGCAGCAAAAGGCACGATGGCCACGCCCGTCCGACGACTAATATCGACAATTCCTGACTTCAAAATACGCCGTGGACCGCGCGGCCCATCAACCGTCAACGTCGGTAAATAGCCATCAGCAGTCACAGCAACCAATTCATCCCGGGCTTCAGGTCCGCCCTTTGAACTACTGCCGCGAATGGTTTTGAATTGCATCCGTTCCATGACCGCCGTCACAATCGCGCCGTCTTTGGACAGGCTTGCCAGTGGAGCCATTCGAGTCCCACGCATCACCGCAAGAGACGCAAGAATATTTTCGTGCCAAAGCGCCAGGGCATAAGACCCCGACTTGACCATTGAAGCCGCGGTTGCAAGATTTTCTTTCCCGACATAGCGAAAACGCCATGTCCAAGCAAACAATTGCAGAAGAAAATGAATTACCAGGGAAAGAAATTTCTCTTTTGCATTCAACTCATGGGGCTTCACGGCGCAGTGCCTTGAGTTGGGTTTTGAAACGCAGGCTCCATCCGCTCCATTGGCTCCATAGGCCTCATCGCCTCTGGCGCATCCAAGGTAGTCATTTCCGGATCTTCCAAACCGTCGCCATCCTCGTCGTCTGCAGCCCCGGCCTCACGCCGGCATGCTTCCTGGTCGCCTTTGAGGCACTGATCCTTGTTGGCTTCCGCAAGATAAGCTTCGTAAGACACCAGGGGACGACCAAAGTTCCCGGTTGCAAGGGCGCGGATCCACTGCTGCTGCGTGATGTATCCCTGCCGCCGCATATTCAAAACAATTTTAGCAAACCGGCGTTCGCCAAACGGAGTCAATTCCCGTCTGCGCAACCCTACCGACCAAGAATTTGGACTCGGGATCACCAACCCTAAGTGTGCCGCCTGCTCGATGGTGAGCAAAGACGGCTTGGTGCCAAAGTACTTTTCGGCCGCTGCCTTGATCCCGTAGATACCGTCACCAAATTCAGCAAGATTAACGTACCATTCCAAGATCTCTTCTTTTGACATGATGGCTTCCAGAAGCAGGGTCCCCGCTGCTTCACGGGCCTTGCGAATGATCGTCTTCTCGCGTGACAGAAACGCCATCTTAACGACCTGCTGCGAGATAGTTGACGCGCCGCGAACGTAACGCTTTTTCTTCCGGTTGAGCTCGATGCTCTTTTCTATTTCTAAGAAATCCAGGCCGTGGTGCTGATAGAAACGCCCATCTTCCGCCACGACAATGGCATTGAACACATTCTTGGAAATTTGCTTTCGATCAACCCAGTTTGGCTCACCGGGGCCAACGACAACATGGGTCAGGCCCTTTTTCTTGGTCCACTGTTTCACAGTGACGCTGCCGATGAGGAGCCTGGGCACCCACGGAATGAACCAAAGGATAAAGACAACCAAACCGACTACCAAAATACGCTTGATTGAAAAATACCGCTCGCGCCAATTCTGACGCGGCGCGATGCCTTCCATCAAAGCATCCAGATTGGTCACATCGGATTGTGGTTCCACATCCTTCAATTTAATGACTTCCTGCAGCAAATCCGCGCACAAGTTTAGTCAAAGCACCAAATCCAGGAATATTTTCATACAGCATGCTGCCAAGGTCAAAGTAGTCACGGTGGAAAATCGCCTTGCCATCCCGCGACCGGACATAGCTGGACCCGTCCACTGAAATTTTCTTGCCGCCATTGAGGCGCTTGTGGTTCAGGTGCATCGTCCAACGGGCATATGTTTCATCGCCGACAGAAATTTCGCTCGTAACATCGAACTGAATCTTAAGGACGTTGTCGTAAAGGCGCGTGTAATAGCTGATTAATTTATCGCGACCCTCAAGTTTGACCATCGGATCTTCAAAAACTGCAGCGGGATCATAGAAGTCCTCGCACGGTTTTTTCATGTTGGATTTGGAAACCGAGTTAAAAAAGTTTGCGATCGAAACATTGAGCCCGGACATGATCTCATCCCTTAGCGTTGAGTGAAGGCTTATTCCCAAGTTTATAACTGACCGCAAAACCATCAATCGGCAGTACGGAAAGCTGTTCCAAAAAGGCGTCGGTAACATCAACCGAAAGATCTGGTGCAGCCACAGCGATTTCAACATCGTTCATCTGCAGTTTAAAATTAACCGCAACGCTGCCCTTGTGCATGTTGCAAATTTCTTTGAGGCGTTGCAACAGGTCACGCCCATTGGCACCGACTGAATCCAGACCCTTCACAGAATTCAACTGCATTCGCATCTCGATCCCCTGCACCCGTTCAGCCCGAACCTGCTCCAATGGAATCATCCGCTCCAGTTTAAACCTTGCGGGGCCTCCATTGAAACCCTCGGACATGGAACCGATCACAACCACTGGCGCGCCCTGAACCGGGTATTGCTCTGGGATATCCCGTGAAAAACAGAGCGCCTCAAGCTCACTGCTGTCATCTTCAAGGGTCACGTAAGCCATGCGATTGCCGGTTTTTGTAAGTCGCTCCTGCACCGCCTGAAACACGGCCACCAAACCCACAGGACCTTTTCCGGTGAGCTGCTCCACATCAGCCAGCCGTGACTTTGAGAACATCCTCACGTCTTCGCGATAAAAATCCAACGGGTGGGCACTGACGTAAACACCCAAAATTTTCTTTTCCAGTGCGAGCCATTCCAGCGGCGTCAGAGCCGGTTTGACGTTGCCGGGGCCTGGGCCCCAAGCCGGATTTTCGTGTCCGACTTTGGCAACATCATCGTCGTCGTCGTCGTTCATCATTCCGTCAAACAGGCCCATTTGTCCGGCATTTTTGGCGCCGTGATAGGTTTCGCTAAACTTGACGAGATCACCAACAATCCCCATCAGGTGGGGACGCGACATGTCAAAACCATCCAGGGCACCTGCCTGGATCAACAGTTCAAGGGTCTTTTTTCCAACGCGGTGCAAATTCACACGCTGCGCCAGATCAGTCAGGTTCTGGAATTTACCGCTGGCCTCACGTTCCTTGATGAGATCCTCAAGGACCGCAATACCAATGCCCTTGATGGCACCCAATCCAAAACCAATGCTGGCCTTGCCCACAACATCAAACTCGATGTGGCTGCGATTGATATCCGGCGGCAAAACCTTGAATTTCATGCGCCGGCATTCCGACAGGTACCGGACGACTTTATCCGTCTTGTCCAAGTCGCACGTCATGATGGCGGCCATGTACTCTTCAGGAAAGTGTGCCTTCAAGTACGCCGTCTGATAACTAACTAGGCCGTAGGCAGCCGAGTGCGACTTGTTAAATCCGTATTCGGCGAACTTGGCCATCAAATCAAAAATGCTGTCGGCTTTGGAAAGTTCTACGCCGTTGGCCGTTGCCCCGGCAACGAAACGGGACTTCTGCGCTGCCATTTCTTCAGGATTTTTTTTACCCATGGCGCGGCGCAGCAAATCGGCCTCGCCAAGGCTGTAACTAGCCAGTCGCGCAGCCGTGTTCTGGACCTGCTCCTGATAGAGGATAATCCCGTAGGTTTCCTTCAAAATGGATTCAAGTTGCGGCAACGGATAATCAATGCGCTGGCGACCGTGCTTTCGTTCGATGAAATCGTCCACCATTCCTGAGCCAAGTGGACCTGGGCGAAACAGGGCAACCACGGCGATGATGTCTTCAAACGTCGACGGTTTCACTTTGACCAGAAGCTGCTGCATGCCCGAGCCTTCAAGCTGGAACACGCCCACCGTGTGGGCCGCACTGACCATCCGGTAGACGGCAGGATCCTCCAACGGAATCCGGTCGATGTTAAATTCCGGTTTCTTGCTGGCGCGGATGAGCTTTACCGCACGGTCAATCACCGTCAGGGTCTTCAACCCCAAAAAGTCGAATTTCACGAGGCCGACTTTTTCGGCCATCTTCATTTCATATTGGGTGATCAGTCCGTCGACATCCGTGGTGTAAACAGGAACGTAATCCACCATGGGACCATCGGACATGACGATGCCGGCGGCATGGACGGACGTATGACGCGACAAGCCCTCCAGGGCCCCTACCATTTCCAGAAGACCAGCCACGGCGTCATCGCGTCCGGCCTCTTCCGCCAAACGAGGTTCGACTTCCATGGCGTCCTTGAGCTTCACAACGCTCTTGTCAGGAATCTTGTTCGGGATCAGTTTGGCGATGCGGTCGCACTTGGTATAGCCAATCTCCATGACACGCCCGATGTCGCGCACCGCAGCCTTGGCCAGCATTTTTCCAAATGTTGTGATTTGTGCGACATTTTCAGCGCCGTATTTTCGCGTTACGTATTGAATGACTTCATCGCGGCGATCCTGGCAGAAGTCGACGTCGAAGTCGGGCATGGACACGCGTTCAGG
>CAMBEK010000017.1 GCA_945865565.1 Pseudobacteriovorax antillogorgiicola
AAGATCTGCAGAACCCCCTGCTCTTCCTCATTCAGTTCAAGATCGTCCTTGCGGCCAAAGCATTCCGACGCCGCATCGCGGACCTTTTGGTCCAATTCGTGATGCTTTTGACGTGCCTCCAGCAAGTCAACCTTTTGGGTTTCTTCCTCGAATAATAACTGAAAATGCTGCCATGAACTTGCGAGCAGCGACAATGTGGGAATTCGTTGCCCAAAATGCCTCAACATCAAGACCACCTGATCGACGGGATGTGTCTCGCATAAAGTTTTCGCTGCGGCCTCTGATGTCGCCAGTTCAACCTCATCCAGGCTGCGGTTGCGGATGAATGATTCAAGGACGCGTTGCCAGGTGTTGATCTCCACCTGGCGGTGGTTTGTGCGTTCCTTGTCCCGACGGTGTCCGTCTAACACCTGCAGATTGGTCAGGCCTTGGCGCCGGAAGGGAAAAACAAGAGCGTCATGGGAGGAGTGGGTTTCGCCGTTGTCGTGCCGCCATTTGTGCGTATCAAATTGCATGGAGAGTCTGACGGATTGAATTTTTGGAGCTTGAGTCAAGTCACCATAACCAGCGCGAATGATCCCGCGCGTTACCAGGTTGCTGATGGCGTCACGGATTTCCATGGGTTGGCGGTGAAGTACGAGCCCTAATTCGTGTTCGGTGGTGATGATGTCGTCCAGGCCAGAAACTGCGCAGTTCAGTAAATAGAGCACAACGCTGTACTCACACTGGCTTAGTTTGGCCAGCGCAAGAAGTTTGAAACCGGACTCGCGGTAAAAACTTTGGACGCTCATTTTGATCTCTCCCGATGTGACCCCGGAGATTTCATCTTACCCGAGGTTGGCTATGGACTCCAACGGGCTACGGTTTGACCTGCAGAAACTTGCTCTCCAACAGTCACATCTACACTTTCGATCCGTCCCTGGCGTTGGGACTTGACTTCGAATTCCATTTTCATCGATTCGATGACGAGGACGGCAGCACCTTCCTCCACCTCAACTCCTGCAGAGACCTTTATTGCAACAATCTTGCCGGGAACCGGAGCTGAAACATGAAGGCTCGTCGCCTGTCTTGCTGATGCTCTTGATGTCGGGGCGACCAGGGATGTCCTGGAAATTTCCCGGCTGAAATTATGACCACATAGATTAACAAACAAGACACGGTCGCCCCCGGTCTGCCGAGAGGCAAAATGAAATGGAACCTGCTGCCCTGCCAACCGGACTGAACCTAGTCCCATGCGTGTGGTCGTTGTGCCATCTTTGGCCAAAATCTTTTCGTGATGCAGGTGGGCTGGTGTCATTTGGTCCGAAGGTGCCGGCGCAGTTGTCATGCGAGATCCGAAGGCGGCGCGAGTCAACTGCGTTGCCAGGGACTCGCTGGCGCCGTCAGGGGTACGGGCGCCCAGACCGTGCGAGATGTGGCCGGTTGAAAAGGCAACAGCATCCAATGCGGCTGTTGCGGCGGCTTCCAGTTTGCCGCGCTCAGATTTTTCCCAATTAAAAAATTCAGACAAGGCATCAGCAATGAAATGCGTGCTGACAACCTTGTTGCGAAATTCGCTGAAGCCGGCAAGCCACGTGAGTAGCGAAATATTGTTGGAGCCATTAGCGAGAAACATGGATTTTAGAGTTTGCGTCAAGCGTGCTAGAGCCGCCTCGCGCGATTCAGCCGTGGCCACAAGTTTTGCGACCATTGGATCAAAGCGCGTGGTGACTTCGTCGACAGTATCAAGTCCCGTTTCCCAGCGAATTCCTGGACTGCTGGGCGTGATGAAGGACGAAACAGGGCCTGGAGCCGGAAAAAAATTTTGGTGGACGTCTTCAGCGTAAATCCTCGCTTCTATGGAATGTCCACGTGGAGGCAGGTTTCCAAACGAAACCGGCATCGGCGCGCCGCAAGCAATGCGCAGTTGCCACTCAACCAGATCAAGGCCAAAGACTTCTTCGCTGACCGGATGTTCAACTTGCAGGCGGGTATTCATTTCAAGGAAATAAAAAGGCTGGGGTGAGGTTGCAGGTGCTTTTCCGTCGACAAGAAACTCCACGGTTCCAGCAGAGTCATAGCCGACTGACTTGGCCAGTCCGATTGCCGCAGCGTGCATCGCTTTTCTTGTTGTCTCGTGCAAGTCAGGAGCAGGTGCTTCCTCGATTATCTTTTGGTGGCGGCGTTGCAGTGAACAATCGCGGTCACCAATGGCAAACACTTGGCCTGATTTATCTGCCAGGATTTGAACCTCTACATGGCGCGGGCTCTCCAAGTACCGCTCGACAACGAGAAGGCCGTTGCCGAAAGAACTTTTAGCCTCGGACGCCGCGCGATGGCTCTGCTCAATTAAAGCGGCTTCGTCATGAACGATGCGCATGCCTTTTCCGCCACCGCCAAAGGCTGCCTTGATCAAAAGGGGAAACCCCGTGGCCTTGGCGAATTTCCGCAATTGGTTGGCAGCCAGTTCGGAGTCATGGTCTAAATCAATGCCGTCGAGGCCTTGAATGCAAGGAACAGCGGCCTTCAGGGCCAAAGTCCTTGCGGCTGCCTTGCTGGCCATCGCTTTGATTCCTGCTGCTGCCGGACCAACCCAAATCAAACCAGCGCTGGCCACGGCCTCTGCAAACTCAGCATTTTCAGATAAGAATCCAAAGCCTGGGTGAATCGCATCGCACTCGCATAATTTAGCGAGATTGATCATTTCATTGCCGTTCAAATACAGGGCTGTGGTTTCCTCGGGAACATGGTGAAATTCGGTGATCACGTCGGCCAGGTAGGCCGGTGGTGTTACACGGTCAGTTAAAGCCACCGTTTCAATTCCCAGCCGTTGCGCAGTCAGTGCGATACGTCTGGCAATTTCGCCACGATTGGCAATGAAAAGTCGTTTGCAGAGTTCAGTATTTTTTTTCAGCCGTGAATTCACGATTCAACGCGCTCCAAAAGGGGGGAGATTTTAAATTCATCCGAAATTTTGATCACCCAGGGAGATGGAGATTTAGAGAAGAAGGCTTTCAGGCCCGCTTGCCCTTCGCTTCCGGTTCGCGCCGAAGCAATGGCTTGAGCAGTGTAATCGCCTTGACGGCCAGACTGTTCCCGGACTTGATCCAGCAGTTTTTTGACGGCACTTTGGGCGATCGGGCCAGCCTCAAGGATGTGTTTGATTTCTGTGCGGAGGGCGTCGTCCAAATCTCCGCCTTCGACAACAACATCAACCAGACCAGCGGTCTTGGCTTCTTGGGCATCAAAAACTCGCGACGTCAATGCTGCGCGCCGCAGGGGTCCAGGGGAAAACCTGCGGGCCAGATAGGGCATGATAACCGCTGGAATCAGTCCCAGCTTGGCCTCACTCAAACAAAACCGGCTGGTCTCCGTTGCGATGACGATGTCGCAGCATGCAATAAGGCCCACGGCTCCGCCATACGCGGCTCCCCGCACGAGAGCGATGGTTGGTCTTGGAAAGTTTGCTACGGCTTCAAACATGTTCGTCAGGCGCGCGGCATCCGCTAAATTTGCTTGATGCGAAAGCCTGGCGCTTTCCTGCATCCAGCCAAGGTCAGCCCCAGCGCAGAAGTGTTTTCCCCGCCCCGATATAATGAGAAAGCGCAGGGACGGGTCGCTAACCGCATTCCGGATTGTCTCCGTAATCGCATCAAGCATTGCTCCACTAAACGCATTTGCGGTATCGGGGCGGTCCAAAATAAGAACCCCGGCTTTGGAGGTGCCTCTCTCGTCAAGATCAAGCGTGGTCCAAGATGTTGGAGATGCACTCACTTGAGGCCCTCCAAAACATCTTTGGGGATGAGGATCTTTTGACGGAGCAGGGCCTGGGCAAAAGTCTTGCCTTGAGCATCGGTTCTTAATGTCTCGGTTCCGCCGCCGCCGAGGGATTCATCCAGAAGGAAATTGAGTCCTTCCATGTTGGGCAGGCGGTACCTGGTGACGCTGCCGAGGCAGATCTCTTGGAAAAGATCCTTGACGCGTTGGGCGGTCAGATATTGATCAAGAAAAGCGAATGCTTTCGAACTGCGCGCCATGATCCCGATATTTGCCATGTCGCCCTTGTCACCGCTGCGACCGAGGCAAATGGTCGAGAGCGGCAAAGCCTCGGGATGATCCTGTGTTTTCATCGCGGCATTGAGGTCGCAGCTAACGTGGTTTGCGATTTGGTCTGGCTTGTAGCCGGACGGATCAAATTTCCCAGATTGTTCCGGTGGCACAACCGTTTCGCTATGGATTCCTTGGTCGGCTTCACATAACGCAATCTTCGGGCGAACAACGGATTTCGGCATCAAGGCCGGCCAGTAACTCACGATCTCTTGTGCCTTTGGCACGCCTCCAATGACGCAAACACCCGGCGGCCCGGACAGGATCAGGCTTGGTATGAACTTGCCAAAGCGACGCAGTTTTTTCTCGTCTGAGCTGCGGGCTCCGAGGCGCAGCAGGATTTCATTCCCGTCGTCCCTTCCGCCAAGAGACCGGTGGCAAGCGTTCCAGCCAAAATATTCCGTCGATGTTTCCGTGAACTCGTTGGGTTCAAAACGCCCCCAGAAATTTTTCGCAAATACCTCGGCCTTGGCCCGTGCATCTGGACCTGACATGGCGATGGCTCCAATGCTTTTGAAGCCGTCCGCATAGGCCATGGAAACCTTGTAAAAAGGCGTTGGTTCGTAGCCTTTGATGCCGCTCACCCTCACGCGGTCAGTGCCTTCCTGGGTCAGGCGTATGGTTGCAAAATCGGCAACGACGTCGGGGGTGATGTAGGCGTGGGGATTTCCCATTTCATAGAAGAGTTGCTCGCGCACAGTGTCGACAGATACAAGGCCGCCAGATCCCGGGTGCTTGGTCACGACAAAAGTACCGTCGCGATGAACTTCAAGGACCGGAAAACCCATGTTTTCAAAAGAGGGAACTTTGCGCCAATCCGTGAAGTTTCCGCCGGTCGCCTGGGTCCCGCACTCAATGACATGGCCGGCGATGACACCAGCAGCCAGTTTATCCCAGTCGGTGGTGGACCAACCAAATTCGTGCAGCATCGCACCGACAGTGATTCCTGTGTCCGTGACGCGGCCAGTGACAATAATGTCGGGGTCCCACTTCAAGGCGTCGGCAACGGGTGCGGCGCCAAAGTAAATGTTCGCAGATTCAATGCGAGAAGCCACTTCACCGAAAGCAGTACTGGATTCCATGTTGCGGAATTCACAGCCTTCGCTTTGGAGCCTCGGAATATCGTTCAGAATGTCGTCGCCGTAGACAATGGCGACTTTTGGTTTAAGGCCGAGGCGCTTGCCAAGGGCCACAATGGCTTCGGCGCAGCCCTGCGGGTTTACGCCGCCGGCATTGGTTATGATTTTTGTGCGATTTTTCAGAAGGTCAGGAAGGACATCCTCCAGCATGCCGATGAAGTCGCGGGCGTAGCCAAGTTTCGGATCGTGGGACCGTTGCTTTTGCATAATTGACATCGTGACTTCCGCAAGAAAGTCCATGCTGATGTAATCAAGGTGTCCGCCGCGAACCTGCCGCTTGAGGGCGTCAGGGTCGTCTCCCCAATAACCGCCTGCGTTGCCAATGCGAATGATGTCTTTTGTCTTGGTCATGATCACATCCTGAAAATGCCGAACTGGGTTTTAATCCAGCCGTGGTAGAGGGTTGAGGCTAGAGACATCGAGAGTATGGACCGTGAATTGCGGGGATCAATGATTCCGTCGTCCCATAAACGAGCCGTCGAATAATAGGCCGACCCTTCACGCGCATACTTCTCCAGGATTGGTTGTCGAATCTTCGTGCGTTCTTCTGCACTCAGTTTTTCGCCACGTTTTGCAAGTTGCTGTTCCTTTACGGTCGCCAGTACATCGGCGGCCTGTTCGCCGCCCATGACCGAAATGCGTGCATTTGGCCACATGAACAGATAGGCGGGGTCATAAGCCCGCCCGCACATTCCGTAGTTGCCAGCACCGAAACTGCCGCCCACCACCATCGTTATTTTAGGAACCCGTGCATTTGCAACGGCGTGGACCAGTTTGGCGCCGTCTTTGGCAATGCCGCCATGTTCGTATTTTTTACCGACGATGAATCCCGTGATGTTTTGGAGGAACAAGAGTGGAATGTTTTCCTGGGTACAAAGTTCGATGAAATGAGCAGCCTTCAGGGCTGATTCCGAAAACAGCACTCCGTTGTTGGCAATGATGCCGACGGGGACGCCGTTCAAATGGGCAAAACCGGTCACCAGAGTTGTTGCATAATTCGGTTTGAACTCAAACAATTCGGAATTGTCGACGATTCGTGCGATCACTTCGCGGATGTCAAAAAACTTCCGTGGATCTTGCGGCAGGATACCCAGAAGTTCATCGGGATCATAGGCAGGGCTCGATGCCGTGCGAAGGGCGACCTTGGGGCGTGTTGGGTCACCAAGGTGCTCCACAATCTTCCGGACAATTGCCAGGGCATGTCCGTCGTCTTCTGCAATGTGATCTGCAACACCACTGATGCGGGTATGAACGTCGGCTCCGCCAAGTTCCTCGGCCGTTACGTCTTCACCGGTGGCGGCTTTTACGAGCGGCGGGCCAGCAAGAAATATCGTTCCATTGCCGCGAACGATGACACTTTGATCCGACATGGCAGGGATGTAGGCCCCACCCGCCGTACAGAATCCGTGGACGGAAGCTATCTGCTGAATTCCGGCCGCGCTCATGCGGGCTTGATTGAAAAAGATTCGACCAAAGTCATCCTTGTCGGGGAAGACTTCATCTTGCATCGGTAGAAAGGCGCCACCAGAGTCCACCAGATAGATGCACGGCAAATGCAATTGCTGTGCGATCTCCTGGGCCCGCAGGTGTTTTTTTACCGTGATCGGGTAGTAGGTGCCGCCCTTCACGGAATGGTCATTGGCAACGATCATGCAGGGGCGTCCGTGAATCAGGCCAACGCCTGTCACAATGCCGCCTGCTGGAACCTCGTCTTCGTACAGGCCTTCGCCGGCAAGGGCCGATAATTCCATGAATGACGATTCACCGTCGACAAGCTGACGGACCCGTTCGCGGGCGGAAAGCTTACCGTCGGAGCGCTTTGCGGCGCCCTCTGTGGAAAGGCGTTCACCTCGTGCAGTCTTTTCGGCAAGTTCGTTGATGGCCTGCAAATGGAAGGCGTGGTTGTTCTTGAAATCTTGGGATTTGGGCGAGATCTGACTTTGTATTTTCATTTTGATCAGACAACTTGAAAGGGTTGAAGGTCTTTCCAGCACTCGAGGCCATCACCGTCAATCGTGATAAGGTTTCGCAAAACCTCAGAGGTAACGCGAACGTCACCAGACGAACGGTGGCGACTTTCAAAGGTCAGGCCATAGTGCCGGGCTATCGTATCGAGTTTGCGATTCTCAATATTGGGCAAGAAGGTTCTTGCCATCTTGAGGGTGCAAAAACATGGCAAATCCACGTCATAACCAAGGCGGGTTGCAGCCGCCTTGAACATCATTAAATCGAAATCCGCGTTGTGGGCTACCATGATGCTACCATCTACGAACTTAAGGAATTCGGGCAGAGCATTTTCGATTGAAGGTTGCCCGAGCAGCATGTCTGGGGTGATGCCGGTGAGTTTTTGAATATGGGGCGTCAGTTCCACGTTTGTTGAAATAAGAGTTGAATATGTTTCAACGACTTCAAAGCCGATGAGCTTTTCCGCGCCGATCTCGATGATCCGGTCTTGTTGTGAATCGAGACCGGTTGTCTCAAAGTCAAAAACGACAATAGGCATCTCTTCAAGTCGCGCGTCGGGAGCCGGAACAAAACGCAGCAAACGCCGCAGCATCAGATCGTCATCGGTGGTGGCCTGACCATTGCTGGATTCATTGCCGAACATCTGTTCAGCTGGAAAAATCACGGCGTGGAACATGGAATGCCGAAGTGCGGGACCGGTCATCGGGACATTGACCTCGCGCAGCGGCCGCGGTTTTTCCTTGCCTGGATGGCAATGGCTGTCATTGCCAGTGCCGTCATGAAGATCATGGTTGCGACTGATTGGGCCGGTGTCAGCCCAATCTGCTGTGCGGCTGTCATTGTGGCTCCGGTGACGAGCGCGGGCACCCAAAGTGCAGCCCGCACAGAGGCTGATGCCGAGGGATGTTTTGTAATCCAAGCCGCAAGCGGTGGGCTGTTGCGATAGTAGGCTTCAATCAGTGCGTTGCCGGCGGGGTGCATGCCTGCAATCCCATCCCGGAACCACCGCAGTCCGCGAAGGTTTTTATGGAGGGGAGTGCCGTAGGCCGCCGTGGCAATAAAACAGCGAAAATTCTGCTCTGTGGCTTCGCCTTCGCCATTCAGTTCGGTAAGCGTTAAGTTTTCAGATGGCGTCGCAGTCAAGCAAACTGAACGTTGGATTCCGTCGGGCTGATACATCGCGACGACGGCGTAACTCACATCGTTTTCGAGGCCTGAAATGTCACGGCTTCCCTTCGATGCACTGCGCACGCTGATGTTGTTCGGGTCCAGCGTTGCGAGTGAAGCAGCATCTAGATAAGCCTTGGAGTCAGCGCAGACAATGCAAGCGCCGCCGTTGGCCTGTGTGGCATCAAACTCACAGGTGGTATCCGTGTCGGCGGTGGAGGCAGGGGTAAAGATTTTTGCGGGGAGGGATGGATAAGCCGTTCCCAGCCGGAATGCGACCACGGTTGCGTCTGTTGGTGCGTCAGTCGAAGCAGCGTCAGATGCGCCGATGAAGGTGATGCTTGGCTTGGACTCAAATGCGACGCTCAGAAGCTTATGACTGCCTAAGACAGAGAGGCTTCCTGGAGCCTCGTTGGCCACCGTTGGATTCACGACGATGGTGTTGTCCACCGGATCGCCCTTGGCCACCAGGTCCTCGAGGTATTTGATCCGGACCTTCAATGATTTTTTGTCTGTGCTGCTGTCGACAAGATTGGCAAGTCCGTTGCTGTTGACCTGGCGTATGCGAGGGTAAAAGGTCAGGTCATAATTTCCTGAAGAATTCAATTCGGAAAGGACTTCGTCGCGCAACTCCAAATAGAAAGCGACTGTGGTCGTGCCTCCTGTAGCCGTGCCAACGGTCTCCGATGAACTTACGTCCGTCAGGTAAAGGCTCAGGCGTTGTGTCAGGGATGTTTCTTTGGATTTTAATGGCAGGTCGCTGGGCAGGACATCCTTCACCTTCACAGTCAGATCAAAATAGCCGCGAGAGGTGTCGCGCGGTAACGATCCGGTTGTAGTGATGCCTCCGATGCCCCAAGCGGGACTCGTGAAAGCCAAGGCGATGACGACGGCAAGCAGTCTTTTTGCAGCCATGACGGACTCCTCTCGATGAGCGTGGTGCATCGATTTTCCGTTGTGGACTCTATAGCTTGTCTAGGTTCAGGACAAGCCCATCGTAGCCCATGACAAGCTTGGGACCCGCAGCGCCGCGGGCCTTCCAAGCTTCCGCGTACTCGGGGCTGTTGGCGGCAAGAAAATCCCCGGCTTCCTGGAGCATGGAACGCAGCTTGTGGGGGGCTGCCCACGGATCATGGTGGACAAAGGCGATGGTTCGGACGCCCTCTCTCAGTGCCAGTTCCGTTCCAATAATCGGCGTGCAATGGCCCCAATCGAATCGACTTTCCAGTTCGACGCGGTCGTATTGGGAGTCGAAGATCAGCAGGTCCAGATTCTGAAAATAGGGTAGGTCTTTCCCAAGTTCTTTGGCCGTTCTACGCTTGAACTCCCCGTCCACAGCCACGCTGACCGAATGGCCGCCCTGCTCGACCCGGTAGCCGAAGCAGCCTCCCGGATGGTCCAAGGTGAAGGCGGTGATGGATAGTGGTCCAAGTTTGAATTTTTCATAGATCTTGTGCTGGTGGAATTCAACGGATCCCTTGAGCTGGTCCCATTTTAAGGGAAAATTGATGCCATTGAACTTGATCTTGACGTATTCAGGAGCGTTTTTGTGAATGTGGTGGATGTGAATTTTGGAACCTTCCTGATGCAGGGGCAAAAAGAAGGGTAGACCAATCAGGTGATCCCAGTGCATGTGGGTCAAAAGGATGTGGAACTCCTTCCGGCCGCGCTGCAGTGCCAAGGTGCCGGCTTCGCGCAGTCCAGAACCCATGTCCACATAAACGGACTGCCCTGCGGCCGAGATTTCGGTGCACATCGTAGCGCCCCCGAAAGATAGGGGGTGCCCAAGTTGGCCGTCATGGATGGCTTTGGAAAAGCCATCGATTGTTGAAATACCTTTTGATTTCGCCTGGTTAATGGCTTCTTGAAGGATGGTTGTAAATTCGCTGTCGGGCATGGTCCTGGGTATCGACCCACGTGTGCCCCATAGAGTGACTTCCACCAGAACCCCTTCGGTTGCTCAAGTTAGCGATATCCTTGATGGTATCATGCAGGCAATCTTTTCAGAAGAATCCTGTCGCAACCGTTCGTTCCCTGTGCTATCTCACTGGGCTTCCGGCGGGTCCGGAGTTTGGTTTAATTTGTTATTTGACTGTTTTTTGGAGGAATCATGGCCGTTTGCGTCCGTCTTCAGCGCCATGGGAACAAGCACCGTCCCTTCTACCACATCGTCGCCACCGACTCTCGCAAGAAGCTGGGTGGAGAGGTCCTTGAACGCCTGGGTCACTACGATCCGGCTAGCGAATTATCCACGATCGTCGTCGATGAAGCCCGTATCCGCTTCTGGTACGAAAGAGGGGCAGAGCTGACCAGCACCGTCGCCAAGATCGCTAAAATTCAGAAGATCAAGCTTGAACGCGCAAAAACCCACACGGCTCGCCCCAAAAAAGCCAAGTAATCCGTCACAGGATTCCTTGGCAGGCAAAGACGACCGTTGGCTCTTGATTGGTGCCGTTGGCAAACCTCATGGTTTGCGCGGCGCCTTTTTTGTTTCCGGAAGATCTGAGCCACTGCCAAAGGGTTGCAAGCAGGCTGTTGTTGGCGATTCTCCATCGACGGGAGCCGTGCATCGGGTGGCCGCGGATTCGTTGTTGCAGGATCGCCCCGTCATGGCTTTCGCTGATGTTCCTGATCGAACTGCAATTGAACTCCTGCGCGGCATGAAGGTTTGGATTCCCCGCGATAGTGTTCCGGTCGATGAATCGGCAGAATACCTTTGGTCAGATGTGCTGGGTTCAGAAGTTTTCGATGCGGCAGGCGTATGCCTTGGCCGGGTCGTAGACATGACCAACTACGGAGCGAGCGACATAGCGGTCATCGAGGACAGTCAAGGCGCGCGATTGGATATGGCCTTTGTCGATGTCTATGTGGATATGTCATTCCGTGGTGCAGACAAGCGTATCAACCTTCTCGTAGAATCTTCCGTTTTTGCAGAATTTTGGGTGAAACCCTGATCATGCATTCCATTTCTATCATCAGTATTCATCCCCGTTTCATTGCCTCGTATTCTGAATTCGGTGCCTTGCGTGCCGCAATCGCAGCGTCTTCTTTGGATTTTCGCAGCGTAGATTTGCGAGACTTTGCCATCGACCGGCATGCCAGCGTCGATGAGGCTCCTTATGGCGGCGGCGACGGTATGGTCATGCGTCCCGATGTTTTAGCCAAGGCCATCGCGGGTCAAATTCCAGCAGATGGTGACCATTCATCGCTTCATGTAATTTCAACAGCTCCGGGCGCGAAACCATGGACCCAAGCTGATGCCCTGAGACTGTCGGCTATAAAAAAAAATCTGGTGTTTATCTGTGGGCGATTCGCTGGCCTTGATCAGCGGTTCATCGATCTTCATGTCGATGAGGAGTTTTCCATCGGAGACTTTGTGGTTTCAGGTGGGGAACTTCCTGTCATGGCCATGGTAGATAGCCTGGTTCGAATGCTGCCAGGGGCTTTGGGCAATCCGGCCAGCGCACGTGATGATTCCTTTGCAGAGGGAATGGGTGGGCTCCTTGAGTATCCGCTCTACACCCGGCCTGCCGTGTATGAAGGCGTCAAGGTTCCGGATGTCCTGATGTCGGGTGATCACAAGGCAATCCAGAAATGGCGCGCTGATCAGGCCGTCGCACGAACACGACGTCTTCGGCCCGATCTTCTGAAATAAATGACGATTAGCTGCAGGATGATGAGGACACGAGTCCTGCGTCCAATTTTCTGACGGCTACCGCGTGCGGCCCGTGGTCGTCTGTTTGTGCGAGCGGCACGTGGTGTGGAATATCGGGTGGCGACATCTGGTCTTCCCGGGGTGCTGCCGCGATTTTTGCGTTTTCTGGGTCGAGTTGATCTGGAAGGATGGCCCCCAAGCGTGCCAGACGCTGCAGAGTGCGATGATTTTTGCCCCAAGCAGAAGGCACCAGTTTGCGTGCATCAATAAACGCATGCCAGATTTGCATCTTGCGCGCCGTTGAAAGGTCCCTGGTTTCTTCAAAATCAAACCAGATGTGCGGTGGTCCCATGAATTTAAGTCGCGTCAGGTGTTCCGCGCTTCGAGTCACCGTCGATACAAGTGCGTGGGTGCCTGGCTTGGGTGGCTTGGTCCAAATCAATTCCAAATTGCCCTCAAGCCGCCTGTCGGCAGCCCTGATGGTCAATTCATAGTCCCAATCAAGTTTGCTGCCGCCAGCCAAAAGCGGATTAGGCAGGTCGTCAAGTTCGCCATACCGGTCATAGATTCCCGTCAGCCTAAGTCCTGCAGATGAAAACAGTTCAAACCAGCGTGAAATTGGCCAACGCAATTCCCGGGGATGTAGAAACGTATCGGCCACACGTGCAGGGTTTCCCATCGTGCTGGACCCGAGGGCACGCATCCTGTTGCCAAGAAGAGGTGAACGCACCGCAAATCGGTCGAGGATTTCGCGGCACTTTTTTACCGCTTTTAACGGGTCATTGTTGTGAATGCTGAGGCCAATTTCCTCAAAGTAGTCCTGCAGGGCATGGATCCAATCCCGCGCGGGTGAATTGTAAACCATCACCCTCAATGTCCCGCCCGGTGCCAACTGGCGTGCCATTCCCTCCACAGCGGGAGCCGGGTCGCTCATGTGGTGCAACATGCCGAAGGTTTCAATGTGCGCAAAGGTCCGGGTCTCGGCGCCGCAACGATCCAAAAAAGAGACGATGTCCGTCTCGTGAAATTCCGATTTCCCGCGGGTGAGCATGGTTCTGAATCGGGCGCGACGCAGGCTCCGACCGGACAGATCTATATTTACGACCGTCGCGTCCAATGGTTCCCACTTGCGTATGATATAGGGCAGGATTTCGCCGCAACCGGCAACCAGCACATCTCCTCGGGGAGCATTTTGCTGGCTCTTTCCATTTCGAGCTTGGGCGGCAAGGCGTCCCGAAAAGAAAGATGAGGTTAAAAACCCGTCTTGCCAGCGTGGGCGCGCCAGCAGCGGGTAATTTGGATACGGAAAGCGGTTGTAAAATTTTGCAACCGCTTCATTTTTATCTATCAACACCCCATCCAAGGGCGCACCCCATTGCTAACGTGACCAGTGTTCGTGATTTAACTTCCGAATCTTATTGCATTTCGATGCGTATGGCCAAAAAATCATCCACATGAACCTAAGACGTCCCAGAGATTGCGGAGAAACCATCATGAAAACCTCGAAATTGCATTTGATTGGCAGATATTTCGCAATGGCGGCTGTCATTGCAACCAGCTTTGCCGCAGCCCGTCCTTTCGTCGCCATGGGCGCAGGCCACCAAAAAAAATCCAGCAAGATTCCTGAACGCCGCGAGTTTCCCATAAACAAGTCGATCAATGCCTGTACTGATTTTTATGAATACGCATGTTCAGAGGTCATTGATGCATTTGAATTACGGCCGGACCGGTCGCGCCATATCTTTTCCTTTAACGATTCGAGCGAACGGTTGTTGGACAAAAAGAAAAAATATCTTTCTGGACTGCTGGTCGAGAAGCGCAAGCTTGACGGCCGGGAAAAGGATTTGCGGGATAATTACCAGGCCTGCATGGACAAGGGCGGCAGTAAAAAAGATGAAACTTCGATTCTTGAAAGGACACTGAAGGAAATCGATACCTTGAAAACTCCAGCCGCGGTTGCCGGGTGGGTGGGTGCCCGACTAGATAGCGGTGAGTTCAGTGGGTTTGAGATGGACGCCATCGCCAATCAGGATGATCCAACCAGGGAAGATTTTGTGGTTTTGGCGGGAATGAAAACCCTTCCAGAGCGCAGCTATTACGATAAGGCTGACGTGGTGAAAGATCTCGAGTCTGTCATCTCTGATTTTTTCGCTACCATCAAGCTGCCCGATGCAAAGAAACGGGCAGCACGCGTTGTCGCCTTTGAAAAATCGTTTGCCCAGACTTTTCCCTTGCCGGCAGAGATGCGAGAACTTTTTAGTAGCAAGCGTTACATCGACAAGAAGGCGTTCGCTGCCCGTCATCCGCATATTGCTTTAAGCCCGGCGTTAAACAAAGTGCCAGACGAAACCCTTTTGCGCGACATTGCGCCTGACAACTTTGCCTGGATCGATCAGCAGTTTGCCAGTGGGGACATTGAAACCTTGAAGGATTTTTATCGGTGGCATGCGGTCTCAGGGATAATGGACGATGCTTATCCTGAATTTTTCAAAAAATCGTTTGAATTCAATCGCAAGCATTTGGGTGGGGCAGACAAACGTGCGCCCCGCGATGAGCGCTGCGCTCAATTGGTGATCAACCAGTTTGGCAAGGAGCTTGATTCAGTATTGATTGACCGTGTGTTCCCGGATTTTCCAACCGAGAAATTCATTGCTCTTGCGGAAAAAGTTCGTGTGGAGATCATTCGCGGCTTGGAGCAAAACACTTGGCTCGATTCTCAAGGTCGTAAAGGCGCAATTGAAAAAATCAGAACAGCGAAGCTGCAGCTGGTGAAACCTAAGAACGAAGAGGAATGGGATTTTAACCCATCGGTCAAGTATTCGTCCGTGGCCCGCCATTCAAACGGTTTCAGCCTTGGGCGGGCATTGACGGGCCGGATGTTTGAACGTCTTGCGAAACCCCGCAATCGCGATCGTTGGAGCATGTCGCCTTTAACTGTAAATGCTTATTACTCGCCCTCAGACAACAAGTTCGTGATGCCCCTTGGGATTTTGCAATACCCATTTTACGATCACAAGGCTCCGGATCATGTGAACCTCGGTGCCGTTGGTGCCGTGATCGGGCATGAGCTTGGGCATGGCATCGACGACAAGGGTTCGAAGTTCGATAATGAGGGTCGGCTGAAGCAGTGGATGAGTGAATCTGATTTAGTAGAGTTCAAAAAGCGTACGGAAGGTCTCGTCAATCAGTTCAATGCGATCGGTCACAACGGTAAACTGACGTTGGGTGAGAATATCGGGGATCTCGTTGGTTTGACTTTTGGTTACAAAACGGCCTTCAGCACAGCTAGCGGATCGGAAGTCATTCCGCCAAATTCGGCCAAGCGGGATTTTTTCATCCAATATGCTCGCGTGTGGTGCGGTGTGGTCCGTCCAAAAATGGCGGAACTGATGTTGAAGACGGACCCTCATTCGGCCGTAAAGGCTCGAGTCAATGAGCAGGTGAAGCACCAGTTGGGATTCAAACAGGCATTTTCTTGTAGCGATTCCGACAAAATGGTTTTGAGAGAAGAGCAGCGTATTTCAGTGTGGTAACTTAACACCGCAGGAGCCGTCATTGATCCAGACTTTATTTAAATCACTTCGTGGTACGGACTGGGAACTTCTCACAGGCTTTGTCTCCCCGGCCTTTTTCGATGTCGTTCCAACGATTGGGATGGCGCGTGTTTTCGCTCGCATTATGAAGGATTATGCGAGTCCTGGGGAGTTCGAGAAGGCGTTGAGAAAGGCGAAAAAAGCACTGCCAAAAATTCCAGATGGTCTGGGTCAGGATCCAGCGGCCCAAGGGCGTGCTGTGTTGGAGTTATATTTCCGGCAAATTTTTGATTTTGACTCGGCCGTGTTGGATTTGCGGTCCAGTGCTTTTGATTTCAAGGGTGACAAGGTGGTGTGGAAACCGAAACCACTTTTTTACGTCTGGGATCAGGAATTTGTTTTGGCGATGCGCCAGTTGTATCGGGGTTTCTATCGTAACGATGAAGTTGAGTATATCGCTGGCCTTGAAGCGCTTGACTTGGGTCATGCCAAGGAGACCTTTAAAGCCCATTTTGGCGAAGGGGATCAGAGTTCGATGAAGTTCACTCTGGCAGCCTTCAAAAAGTCTTTTCAGTCCATTTTTGAATCCTGCAAGAAGAACAAGACGCGATTGCATCCCGACTTTTTTGCCTTGGGTGCCTATTTGCTGTGCCTGTACGAACATCTTGAGGCCCTCGATGTTCCACTCGATGTAAGGGGAGCCTTCGATGCCGTTGTCGACTGAATCCGTGACGCCACCGCGTCGCTTGACTGTTGCTATTGCGGGAGCCAGTGGATTCGTTGGACGGGCGCTCATTGACGCCTTGTCGTCCCATTGCGACATTATTGCGCTGAGTCGTGATCCAGGCAGGGTGAAGGATGTGAAAGCTGGGAACGAATCGTCAGATCCGGTGATCCAATGGCGGCGTTGTGATTTATTCTCAGCGCTGGAGACCGAAACTGCCCTCGCTGGCTGCGATATTGCCATTTACCTGGTTCATTCGATGTTGCCCTCCGCTAGCTTGACGCAAGGTAAATTTGAAGACCTTGATTTAATGATTGCCGACAACTTCGGACGGGCGGCTAAAGCCTGCGGTATCCGCCGCATCATCTATCTCGGGGGAATCATTCCCGCAGACGATCTATCCCGTCATCTTGCGAGCCGGCTCGAAGTTGAGGAGGTTCTTGCGGAGTACGGCGTTCCCCTGGTGGCGTTGCGCGCCGGACTGGTGGTGGGCCGCAATGGATCATCCTTTGACATGATGCGCAAACTTGTGGAACGCCTGCCGCTGATGGTTTGTCCGAAATGGACCAGAACCAAAAGTTGTCCTGTGGCGATTGATGACGTGGTTGCAGCGATTGCCAGAGTTGTCAACGATCATGGTTTGGCGCCGGGTGCCTACGACCTTGGCGGCTCAGAGACAATCACTTACTTGGAAATGATGAAAGCAATGGCCCAAATGATGGGCAAACGTCGTTTGATGATTCCGGTTTTTCTATTCAGTCCGAAATTATCCCGGCTCTGGGTTCGATTGGTGACCGGTGCACCAAGGGAACTGGTTGCGCCCCTGGTCGAGAGCCTTCGCCATGAGATGATTCCCAGGGATCAATATATTTTTAACCATTACGGGATTGCACCCGCCTCATTTCGCGAGGCGATTGCCAAGGCAATTGCCGGTTCTTCCGTGGCGTCTCCGCGCAAGGTCCCCAATGTCGTGACATCGGTAAAAACAGTTTGTTCCGTTCAGCGCCTCCCGCTCCCGGCGGGAAGGTCAGCGCATTGGGCTGCCGACCGTTACGCGCATTGGCTGATCCAATTTTTCTTTCCGTTTATCGTCGTAGAGCGGACTGGGGATGGATCGTTGGTGTTCAAGTTTCGTTTCTTTTTTAAATTCACCGAAATTAGCCTGCTCTACCTGACGTATGTCGCGAAAAGGAGCACCGCCCAACGGCAGTTGTTTTTTATCACAGGTGGTGTGCTGACAGATAAAAAGGCCAAGAAAGTTGGTCGATTTGAATTTCGCGAAGTTCTGAAAGGCGCCAGTTTTATGGCGGCTATTTTTGACTATTCTCCAGCGCTGCCGTGGTGGGTTTACAAAAACACGCAGGCGTTCGTTCATTTGTTTGTGATGCATTCCTTTCGGCGTTACTTGAAGCGTGTCGCAGGGCGAGCTGCGACACTGTTGCTTTTTGCCCTGCCGATTCTGTCCGGTATCACACCGGACTATGCCGTTGCGCGGGTATCGACCAACCTTTATGACCTTTCTGCTGAATCTATTGATGGGACCTTAGTCCCACTGTCAAAGCACAAGGGGAACGTCTCGCTAGTCGTTAATACGGCTTCTCGTTGTGGTTTTACGGATCAATACAGAGACCTCCAGGCTGTTTATGAAAAATACAAGTTGAAGGGGTTTGTGGTCCTTGGGTTTCCAAGTAATGATTTCTCGATGCAGGAGCCCGGTTCAAACAAGGAAATAAAAAAATTTTGTGACCTTAATTTCAAAGTTAAGTTTCCCATGTTTGCCAAGGGAAAGGTTCTTGGGCCTTCTAAACAGCCCGTTTACGGTTTTTTGACCAGTGGCAAAAAATTCAACGGGGAAATTAGTTGGAACTTTGAGAAATTTCTGGTCAACCGCCGGGGTGAAGTTGTTGCGCGTTTCGATCCAGTGGTGCAGCCCATGGATCCAAAAGTGACTAAAAGGATCGAAGAGCTCCTTTCTACCAAGTGAAACAATATGACTAAGAAGATCATCGAAGAAGAAGGCGTCGAGCGACCTCTGGTTGCGCACCGGATCACGGAGCTGGCCCACGCGATCATGCACCACAAGAAGGCCTATTACTCGGGACATCCCGAGATTTCTGATGCTGCCTATGATGCGCTTGAAGATGAGTTGAGGTCAATGTCGCCTGATCATCCCGTCTTGGAGATTGTCGGGGCTGGAACGTTGCCCTTCGCTGCCGCTGGAGCCGTTGCTCGCAAGGTGGAGCATCGCACTCCGATGTTGTCTTTGGACAAGACATATAATCTGGCTGACCTACATCACTGGGTTGGTGGCAGGCCCGTCATGGGGACGCTCAAAGTCGATGGCAACAGCCTGAGTATTGTCTACGAGGGTGGACGATTGGTTTTGGCAAAGACCAGGGGCAATGGACGGGTTGGCGAGGATGTTACGGAAAAGGCGGTCTGGATTTCAGATATCCCCCGGACTCTTACGGAGGGCATGGACGCGGAGGTCCGCGGCGAAATTTATTGCACCGAGGGAAATTTTTTACGCCTTGCGGACGAGATGGTCCAATTGGGTCTCGATCGGCCAACGAATCCCCGCAACATCGTGGCTGGACTCTTGGGCCGAAAAGCCCACTTTGAACTGGCCCGCTATTTCTCTTTTTTTGCTTTTGATTTTATTCCTGCCAACGGGAAATCTCCCGGTTTTAAAACCGAAGTTGAGAAATTTAAATGGCTTGGCAAGGTGGGTTTTTCACTTCCACATCCAAAACGATTGTCTGATCCCGCTGAGATTGAAGGCTACCTTGATTACGTCAAGGCTTTGATCGCAGAAGACGAAATTGGATTGGATGGTGCTGTTTTTAGTTACGATGACCTGGCGTTGCATGACGAGATGGGACTCACGGCGCATCATCCGCGCTATAAGATGTCATTCAAATGGCAGGGGCAGACTGCCGTTTCCGTCATCAAGGAGATCAGCTGGGCAACATCCCGGTTGGGTATCGTGACTCCAGTTGCGGTGATTGCTCCAGTTTATTTAAGTGGCGCATCCATCACCAATATAACTTTACACAACGCCGCTCATGTCAAAGCTTACAACTTAAAACCAGGAGACCGGATCGAGATCGTCCGATCAGGGGAGGTCATCCCGAAGTTTCTTGGTGTGGTAGAGCCGGCTGCTGGTGACTATCGTTGGCCAGAAAATTGTCCGGAATGCGGGTCCCTTTTGGTGAGTGACAGCATTCGCTTGAAATGTCCAAATGAGACGGCCTGTCCTGCACAGCGCCTTGGAGCGATTTTGAATTGGATTCGCTGCGCAGAGATTGACGATCTTAATGAGAAGCGTCTTCTTCCATTGATGGATTCCGGTTTGGTCAAGTCAATGGCAGACCTCTACAGGCTGCAAGAAAAGGACTTTCTGATCATTCCGCAGACCCGGGAAAAAATGGCGTCAAAGCTTTGTAAGAATATCCAGTCGTCAAAAGATCTTCCTCTGGCGTCTTTTTTGAATGGCCTTGGTATCGAGGGCGCTGGGCGCACAACATGGGAAAAGCTTCTCGAGCATTTTCACGGTTTGGATGGGGTTTTAAAGGCAACAGCCGATGAGATCGGCAAAATAGAAGGGTTTGCGGAAAAGTCCGCAGCCCAAGTCGTCGATGGGCTGACTGCCCGCCGGGGTTGGATCAAAGACCTCCTTGAAGCAGGGGTGAAGCCTTTTCAGGCGGATGCTGTTCCAAAGGAGGGGGTGTTGTCGGGCCTGCAATTCGTAATCACTGGTGCCCTTTCTGTGCCGCGCGCTGAAATTGAGGACGCTATAAAAATGGCTGGTGGTAAGCTGTCGGCCTCTGTTTCGAGAAATACCTATGCGGTTGTGACTGAGGAGCCGGATTCGGGATCAACAAAAATGAAAAAAGCACGTGAACTCGGCGTGAAGATCTGGAGTGAACGGCAGCTTCGCAGTGCGATTGCGGATAAGGCAAACATCGAGGGTGGGAACAACCTATGACAAAGTCTCTGGATTCATACAGCATTGCGATGGAGAAACTCGAGCGTGGGACGCCTCCTGTTGAGGGATCCGGCTTTTTGGGTGCGGACCTCGATCCGAAAGAGGCAAAGGTGATTTTGATCCCGTCCCCATGGGACGTGACAACGTCCTACCGGCCCGGAACATCGCGCGGTCCGGAGGCCATTATTGCGGCAAGCCACCAGCTCGATTTGGACGATGGAAGTTTCGGTAAAGTTTACCGGGCCGGAATATCTTTTCTTCCGAACCCGGATTTCATTGAACGCATGAATGCTTTTTTGCGGATTCGTGCTGAGAAGGTCATGGCTGATTTGTCGGAAGGTGAAGCTGACCCGGGCGACTTGGCGGCCGTTAATGAAGGGTCGGCGGCATTGAACAAATACGTGCGGGATGCTGCTGTTGAGGCGCTGGAAAGTGGAGCTATTGCCGCCGTTGTTGGGGGCGACCATGCGTCACCTCTAGGTTTAATTCAGGCCCTTGGGGATAAGCATCCGGATGGGTTTGGTGTCCTGCACTTTGATGCCCATCATGATCTGCGCAATGCTTACGAAGGGTTTCAATTTTCCCACGCATCTATTTTTCACAACGTCATGGAATCCGTGCCGGCGGTGTCGCGATTGGTTCAGGTCGGGATCCGGGATTTTTGCGAGGAAGAACGCGATTACATGACCGCCCTGGGTTGGCGGGGATCTGTTTTTTATCAGCGGGATTTGTTTAAACGCAAGGCTCGAGGTGAGACTTGGGACACAGTGTGCAAAGATATCGTGTCGCAACTGCCACCGAAGGTTTACGTGTCATTTGACATCGATGGGCTTGATCCCGTTTGTTGCCCATCGACCGGCACGCCCGTACCAGGTGGATTGTCATTTGACGAGGCGGTCTATCTTCTCGAATGCCTTGCAGAATCTGGTCGGAAAATCGTTGGCTTTGATTTGTGTGAGGTTTCTCCCGATCCAAATGGCGAGAGCGAGTGGGATGCCAACGTCGGGTGCCGGGTGCTCTATAAACTTTGCGGACTTGTCGCAAAGAGCAGTAATTTGATTTGAGGTGCTTTTATGTCGGTCTCGTCGGCAAGATTTGAAATGCCAAAACTCCAAAAGCCTGGAGCCGGCCTGCCTTTTTTTGAGTGGCTGGTTTCGAAGTATTGGATCATCAATCGACTCCCGTACAAGATGTCATGGGATGAAACTCAAGCTTTCTTGGATCGGGAGAGCCAGAAATCCATTGAGATCTTTGAGTCAATTCCGTTGGTTTTGCGTGAAAAAAGAATTTTAATCGACCGGATTCCTGGCATCGAGGATTCCTCCAGATATTGGTCGGCAGCTATGGTTTTGGAGCACTTGGTCATCGTCGGATCGCTGATGACGGAAGCGATGGTCTTGCTCAGCCGCGACATTGTCCCAGAATCCTCGGTTGGAATCGCCGATGTTAAGCCATTTGGTAGTACATCTTCTGAGCAAGTCCTGGCGCTATTCAAGGATTTTCTGACCACAACGAGCCATCGGATGGCGGCAGAAGTTCAAAGTCGAGAATCAAAAATAAAACTTGCGCATCCATGGTTCGGGCCAATGGATATCCAGCAGTGGCATTGGCTCATGGCCGCACATCATCGCGTTCATCGCAAGCACCTTGAGGCAATCAGGGATAACTTTTAACGGACCTCAGACGGCCGTTTGTTCCATGTTTTTTTTTGTCATGGTGTCGATGTTCTGGAACTCCCGGGCGTTCGACATGATCTGCGAGAGGTTTGGACGGGGGCGACAGGAGACCAGCATCTGGAATGCGAACATCGACGGCCATAGCCGGGCCAGGAAGCCATGAACCACAACCAGGACTCTGCCAAGACGCCCTCCCACGGCAAAGTCCCAAGGGGCGGGAATGCCAGCGAATTCGAGAACGTCGTAACCAGAGTTTCGAATCATCCGCAAAAAACTTTGACGGCTAAATAGCCGGCTGTGGTCAATATCCAGGATTCCCTTGTCGCTGTAGTTGAAAAAGCCAAGGAGCAGTGCAAGCCGAACCGTAATGAATGCGATATTTGGCGTACACAGTAAAACCACGGGAGATTTAATGCCTTTTTGGGCCTCGCGAATGTTCAATAGAAGTTCTTCCGGGCGCTTCAAGTGTTCGATGACATCAAGGCAAACGATGGCATCAAAGGAGGAGGTATCCAAAGTGATTGCATCCCGGTCAAGATCGATTTGACTGAACCCTGACCACGGAGCCGCAGTATGGTAATCCGCCTGGTCCATCCCGTGTACGAGATTTCCTGCCTGCATCATCCTGCGCGCCACTGAACCGTTGCCGCAGCCGATATCCAAAATCTTCTTTGTCGGATATTTCGCCAGCATTGAGAGTGCCTGGCCATGTGACGACCAGGCACTGCCCGCCTTGTCGATATAACGGTCCACTTGCTTGCGGCGGTATTGCGGAGAATTTAAAATTCCAAAGTTGATCAGCGCATAGTGCAGCGTCGCAAGGAATACCTGAGCAGCGTAAACTGGCCCATTAACCCTGCAAACTTCGTCACCGTAGTGGACAGGAATGGGACGTTCAATGATCTTGGCTTCATTATAAAAGGCTTGCAGAAGAATTTCTGTGTCGAAGTAAAAGTCGTTTGAATTAAGCGCGAAGGCCAATTCTTTCAGGAAGGGGACGGAATACCCCCGTAGTCCTGTGTGGTATTCAATAAGATTTTTTCCCGTAATCAGGTTTTGGACCCAAGTCAGGATTTTGTTGCCGAAGTATTTATAGCGGGGCATTCCACCCGACCGGGCATTCCAATAGGACCAGGTCCTTGCGCCCAGATAAACGTCTGACTTTTCCTCTGCCATGATCTTTGCAATCTCAGCCACGAGTTCGGGTGCGTATTGCCCGTCGCCATGGAGCAGGACGACGTAATCAAAATCATGGTCCATCGCATACTTGTAACCAAGCTTCTGATTGCCTCCGTAGCCCTGATTGTTGCGGTTTTTAAGTACCACAATGTTTTCAATTTGATGTTCTTTTCGCCATTTTGTCGCAAGCTCGGCAGTGGAATCGCGGGAGGCATCGTCGATGCAAAGGACTTCAAATCCAGAATTGTTCCAAATTTCGCCTGGCAAGCGGTTCAAAACTGCAGCAATGTGAGACTCGGCCTCATAGGCAACTATAAGAACCAGAGTCTTCGTTTCGTTTGGAGTTTTGGTGCCGTTTTTCAAGTGGGTTCCATCTAGGCTATCTAGTTCAATTTCCAATCCAGACTGCCCTGTTGAACGTCACGAAAGCATTGCGCTTTTGATTCAGTGCAGACGAAAACCACCATTTTGAAATCAATTTTTCCCGATTTTGCGGTTGGTTTGGACGTCAATGAAAAGCCTGGCAGTGCCTCCTGGAACTCAGGCTTTCCTAATTTCGGTTTTGCTATAGTTAATCCGCTGTGCCCCTTGATTTCAAGGGACCAGGGGCCTTCGCTGTTAATTTTGAGTCCCTTGGCTGGCGTGGTTTTAAAATCAAAGCGGATATCGCCATCTGGTTGCTTGCTCCAGGCGACATCGACCGATGCCTGCTTTGAAGTGGTTGTGGCTTGGCGGGATTCAGATGCATGTGCCGCAATGCCGAGCAATGTCCAGGTGGCCAAGGCAGCCAAAAGTTTGAGCGAGAGGTTGAATTTATTCATGGGCAACGCCCCCTGTGCTTGTATTCAATTTTTGAATAATATCAGATTACGCGTCCGTTTTGTTGCCTGCCAGAAGAGCGCCTTTCCACGGAGACAATTTCGGGCAAGGACTCAACCTTGCGAAAAATTGCCTGAAGTTGGGTCAGACCGTTCAGCGTCAACTCGAAGTCGAGTACGCCAAGGAGGTCGCTGGAGACTTGAATGTTTGCGCGCTGGATGTTCGCGCCACAGGCGGCTATGGCCATGGTTACGTCAGCCAGAACGCCGGGCCGGTCACGGGTGATGACTCGGATGAAAGCGTGGTGGGTTCCGGCGGGATGACTCTCCCCGCCTGGTGTGCCAGCCCATTGCACCATGACCCGTCGTTGTGGATCCAAGTCTAGGGCCCGCGAACAGGTGGCCCGGTGTACCGTCACGCCGCGACCTCTGGTGATAAATCCTTGAATTTCTTCGCCTGGCAGCGGATTGCAGCAGCGCCCGAAGTTGACCAGGACATTATCGATACCGCTGACCAAGATGCCTTCGCGAGGGGCGGTTTTTTTGGTTTCCGGTTGCGGCGCAGCAACGGGAACTGTTGGATCAATCTGGATCTCTTTTTCAGGGAAAATTTTGGCAAGCACATCTTTAGCGTCAAGTTTCCCATACCCGATCGATGCCAGCATGTCGTCGAACGCACTTTCTTTTGCCGCCCGGGCCATGGCTTCGCCGTGCCCCTGTTTCAGCAGTTTATCCAGGTCGAATGATCGCGCTTCGCAGGCTTGCTCCATCATGGAGCGTCCCATCTTCCGGCTCTTTTCTCTTTGTTGGCTGCGTAGATAGGACCGGATTTTATTTTTAGCGCGAGAACTTGTGACAAAATTCAGCCACTCTTTGTTCGGCTTTTGGCCCGGAGAAGTGAGTATTTCGACGATGTCTCCGGATTTCAGTTTTTTCTTGATCGGTACAATACGGCCATTGACCTTGGCGCCAACCGTCGTCAGTCCAATGGCAGAGTGAACATTGAATGCAAAATCCAGAGCCGTTGCCCCGTGCGGCAGCCCAATGACATCCCCTTTGGGCGTGAAGATAAAAATCTCGTCGTCAAACAAGTCAACCTTCACTGCCTCCAGAAATTCTTCCGGATCCTTTAACTCCGTTTGCCATTCCATCATCTGGCGCAACCAGGCAAATTTTTTCAGATCTGGATTTTGAGCCTTGGGATCTGCAGGTGCATTAGACCCCGAGCCTTTGTCTTTGTAGCTCCAGTGGGCAGCAATGCCGGATTCGCAGGTTTCGTGCATCTCGTGGGTGCGGATCTGGATTTCTGCTGGTTCCCCGTTGGGGCGTATCACCGTTGTGTGAAGAGATTGGTACAAGTTTGCCTTTGGCATGGCGATATAATCTTTGAAGCGCCCCGGCATTGGCTTCCACATCGCATGGACGACCCCAAGAGCCTCATAGCAGTCCTTGACCGTGTCCACGATAATTCGAAAGGCAAACAAGTCGTGAACTTCTTCAAACGTCAGATGCCGCTCGATCATTTTTTTGTAAATGGAAAAAAAATGCTTTGGTCGTCCATAAACGGTCACATTTTGAAAGCCATATTTCTTGAGCTCGGCCTCTAGCTTTTCTTTCACATCTTCGATGGATGCCATGCGCTGATTTTTTTTAAGTGCGATTTTGGTCTTGAGTTCCTGGTAAACGTCAGACTTCATTTGACGCAGGCACAAGTCTTCCAGCTCGCTTTTGATCCCATAAATCCCGAGGCGGCTGGCCAGGGGCGCATAAATATCCAGTGTCTCCTGAGTGATCCGCCGGCGCTTGGGCGGTGGCAGGGCCTCGATCGTACGCATGTTATGCAGGCGGTCTGCCAACTTGATCAGGATGACGCGGACGTCCTTGGCCATCGCGAAAAGCATCTTGCGAAAGTTTTCGGCAAGGCGCTCTTGGGTGGATCGAAATTCGATTTTTCCAATCTTGGTCATGCCATCGACCAGGTCCGCAACCTGCTTGCCAAATAGTTGCTCGATTTCAGTCAGTGGAGTTTCCGTGTCCTCGACGACATCGTGCAGAATGGCGGCTGTGATGGACGCTAAGTCGACCTTGAATCTGGTCAGGATAAGCGCAACGTTAAGGGGGTGGGTGATGTATGGCTCGCCTGAGACCCGAAGTTGGGGGCCGTGGCGATCGGCGCCGAATTTATAAGCTTTTTCTAGTGGGCTGAGATCCTGGTTGGGCAGATAACCCCGGACAGCCGTTTGTAGTTCATGGAATAGCAAGTCGGAGGTATTCGACGGACCAGTGGGTTTACCATCATTCTGATTTTGCAATTTTTTTGAAGGATCCACCGGTTCGACCTCACGCCAATCCTCGGGATTTATCGGCGTTTTTTGATCGTAGCTCAGCTTTACCCCGGCGGTCCACCATGGTGGCGATTAAATTTTCTGGTGAATCTTCTTTAATTCAAGGATCTTATGGCTCTGTTCGAATTCGTTCAACAGTCGCTCGCAGAGCGCCTCGCCTGCTCCTTGGGAGGTATGTCCTGGCTTGCCACTCACGATAATGGCTTCCAATTCGTTGTAGGCCCTTTCGAGATCATCGTTGACGATGAAATAATCATAGATGCGCCCGGCTGCAATTTCGTCCCTTGCCGCCTGAAAGCGGCGCCAGCGAACCTCTGGACTGTCCGTTCCACGTTTTTCGAGGCGATGCCAGAGGTCGATCATCGAGGGAGGCAAAATAAAGATGGAGAGCGCACCTGGAAGTTTTGGTTTAGCGGTCATCCAGCCCTGGACATCAATTTCAAGGATGACCTTGTGGCCTTTAGTCGTGATCCTTTCGACTTCTGCCTTGCTGGTACCATAAAGGTTTCCAAACACCTCCGCCCATTCGAGCATGTTGTCCGCGGCAACATTTTCTTCGAACTCTGAGCGATCAACAAAATGATAGTGCTTGCCGGCAATTTCACCGGGACGTTGCTTTCGAGTGGTTAAACTGACAGAAATTTCAACGTCGGGATTGTTGCGCTCAAGGCGGCTGTTCAACGTAGTTTTACCGGTTCCGGACGGAGCCGAAACGGCAAAAATACCTGATCGTGGGATTTCATTTTCCATGATTTATTTTAGCAGCCTGTCCCATAGGCTTCGACTAAAATCTTTGCCTCCCCAGTCAGTATTTCGATGGCTTTGGCCAAAGCTTCGGCCCGTTCCCGCCCGAGATGGTTGAAGGCGCCTAAGTTTTGTGCCAATTCGAGCGTGCGAATGGCACCTTTCAGGTCGTGAAACCTTTGCCTGCGGCTGATTTCGTCGGTTTCGATGAGAACTAGTGAAGGGCGGTTTTCATTTTTAATGAGTTGCCACAAGATTTGTTCCCCTTGCTTTGCAGTGCTGGCATTGGAATCATAGCAGATGCCGCGAGGAGGCAAACGTGCCCTATTTGAAGTTTCTGACATTTATTGTTTTTTTTATGATTTCCGCATGCGGGCAGCTGCCAAGTGACCCTCACGAGCTGTCTTTAGGGGGGGAGGCCCAAACGAAAACCCGTGTCCCGGGTTCATGGATCGTGGCCTTTCGAGTTCAAGCCTCGCGCGAAGCCCTGCAATTCGTCAACTTTCGGTCTGAGGTACGGTTTCATCAGACGGCCCTGAATTCAGTTTTTGTCAGTGATCCCCGCGTCAAATCAGTTGATTTCATCACCTCAGCTGACTTGTCTGCTCCGGTTGTCGGTGAGGAATTGTATGAGGCGCAAGGGCTTCAAGGGTTACTGAACTTCGGGTTCGGGAATTCTTCGTCGGTCGCAAGCCGAAAATCAGGGTCAGGTAAGGAGCTTCCGCTGTCTGCGGTGGCGGCCATAGCCAAAGTGGACTTTGTCTCAGACGATGTCGGCACCGAGACGCTGGCTGAATGGGAGGCCGCTGGGCGAATTTGGTTTGCAGATCCGAATGGGATCAGCCAACTGTCGAATCTGAACACGGCGGAAGATTCGTTTGCGACATGGTCCACCGATTACGGCCAGCTTGAAGGCTCAATCGGGCACCTCAAGTCTATCAACACGGCAGCCGCATTTACTGCGTTCAGCTCCCGGGCTGCTGACGCTCTGCCATCAAATGCGGACATTCTGGCCAATCCACCTTTGATTGCCGTGATCGACAGCGGCGTCGATTATTTGCACCCCCAACTTAAAAATCGCATCTTTCAGAACCCGAGTCCGGGAGCCAGTGGCTGCGCCGACGACGTCTACGGATGCAATGTGACAGCCATGGGCAGCGGGTCCCTTGGCGACGGAAATGTTTTTCCTTATGGCACTTCGGCTGCCGGCGAAACCTGTCAGGGAGACAAATCAGTCGCGGAAAAATGTCAGCACGGTACTCATGTTGCGGGGATCATTGCAGCGGAGTATCAAAGCAGCGGCGCAACACCCATGGGTCCCGCGGGTGTTTGTCCCTTTTGCAAGATTGTTGTGATCAAAGCCACCAGTGATTTCGGTGGGATTTCTGATTCCGCCCAACTGGCTGGCCTGAAGTATGTGTCCTTGTTTCGTAGCAACAGCTCCAACGCGATCCGGGTGGTGAACGCATCTTTTGGACAGTTCCAGCGTAACCGCGCCATTTCAGTAATCGTCGCCAGTTTGCGCAGGGCTGGCAACGGGATCGTTGTGGTGGCGGCATCGGGTAATGAAGACACGATGCTGCGCTCCTATCCGGCTTCGTTGACAGATGTGATTGCCGTCTCAGCAACAACCGCCGCGAATGAGAAGGCACCATTCAGTAATTTTGGAAACTGGGTTGACGTTGCCGCGCCAGGGGACCAAATCATTTCCACGTTTCCTGGTGGTATCGTGGGAAAAAAGAACGGAACTTCGATGGCCGCCCCTGTCGTTAGCGGTGTCGCCGGACTACTTGTGGCTTTTACACCTTCAATCTCGGCAAGCGGGATTCGTGAGCGCATTATCAGTACGGCAAACCCTAATATCTACGGTGCCGATACCAACCCACTTAATTACCAGTATTACTACGCGCGAATTGCCGGTGAATCAGTCCCACGACCACTTCTTGGATCGGGACTGGTTCAAGCCGCGGGTGCATTGGGGGGCAAGTCCACTGGAGCTTACACTCCCGATACTCTGCAAAGGGTGACCCCCGGATGCGGCATCGTTTCTGCCGGTGGCTCACGAAATTTCCCGGGATTTGACCTCGGATTCGTGCTCTTGTTGATGGTTCCTTTATTCTTTTCGAGTCAGATCCGGGGGCAACCTCGTCGAGGCAAACCTGCGGAGGATTCCCGATGGGTGTGAGCCTTGCCCTCGTTTTTCATTGCGCATCAGCCCTTGCGCTGATTTTGCTTTCGGCCTGGGGCCTTCGACGGCAGCGGGACTTGAATTTCTTGCGCGCTCTGATTGCGATTGGGACAAATTCGCCGGCCACGGGACGGCGTCGCACGGCGGACGTGCCTGCAAGGTTTATTTTGCGTGCGGCCCGTGCGTTTGGTGTTCCGGTTGCGGGGAACCCCAGTCGTGCATGGTTTTCCAAAAATTCCGCGGTGGTGGCGATCGAACCTGGGCCCCTCATGCAAATTTTTTTGCGTGCCCAAGTTTACCTGATACAATTCAAGGAACCTCGGACAATTGAATTTCTTCTGGCCACTTCGTCGCCGGTTCAGGCCAGTGAGCTGGAGGCTTCTTTCAGTGGTAAAATCCGGGTTAATTTGATTGAACCAGAGGACCATCATGCGCCTTAATTTCCTTACGAAATCAATTTTTCTGGCGGCACCTCTTGCGCTGGCTTCTTGTGTCAGCCTTCAATCCGGCGAGGCTATCAATTCACCGGGAAATTATGGCGCGGATTCTCAGCCGCTTGGTTCAAGAGAAGACGATGCCTTTCAAGATGCCGCTAGCCGCGATTCGATGAAACGTGGCCGTTTTGACTCAAAGACGACCGTTGACCAGGCGATCGAGAAGGCCATCAATGCTGGATCCCAGGTCGTGGAAGATGCGCGGCGCCTGATCACCCAGCGCAAGCAATGGCCGGCGGCACATCGTACGCTCGAAGCAGCCATTCAAGATGGGATCATCAAGTACGACAACGTCCGGCTTGCCAATGCTGTTGCCCTTTATCAAAGTTCGCCACTGGCGGCTTCGGTGACGCTTTTTCAGCGTCTGGTTGGTTCGGGGCGTCCAGTGGCGCGGCAGATGGGGTGGCAGATCGCCGCCGCAATGCCTTCGCGGGCACTATCGTTTGCCATGGACCAGGAACTCGGGCGTGCGATCACGGAAAATGACGAGGCAACGGTTTTGATCCCGCAGATGGCTGTGGCTGTGCAGGCCAACGGGATGAAGTCGGCGTATACGCTGGTGCGACAAGGTCTCATGACCACTGGTCAGGAGGCTTTCGCCCTTTCCATGGCTCAGTTGGATGCCTCCCGCGCCTCAAATGATTTTCTTGATTACCTGGCTCTGGCTTCAGCAGAGGAGCTGCGCCAGCTCACGCAGAATTCAGTCAATGTCTACACGTGCCTGATTGCACTAAAGCATCTTCAGGCCCACCCAGCACCATTGTCCCATGCCCATGCGGAACATCTTGTCTACTATGCCGTGTCGCGAAACAATGGCCTCGCAGACCTTGGACAAATGGCCCTGGAAAGCTATCTTCCGAAGGAGCGCTCTCAGGTGGCAATCATGATGTCTCGCATGCCACAGTGGGTCCAGATTGCTTATGTTGAATCTGTCCGCCGTAAAAAAGCCCCAGCCATAACGTTGCTGCTGGGCGAGTTAAAAAAGATCTCGTCATCTACAGATGTTGTTGAAGAAGTGGATGAAGTCCTTCGGTAATTTTTCTTTTTTTCGGTTTTTTCCAAATCTTGTTTTGTGATTTCTGATTGAACCTGACTTGTTCCTGCCGATGACGATTTGGTTCCCTTGAATCAAATATCAGGTCAATCAGGCAGGAGTCTAATAACGTTGAGCACGATCCAGGCAAAAACGACGCCGGACATCCCAGCCAAGATCGGCCCTTACAAGGTCGTTGGTGAAGTCGGGGTTGGTGGGCTTGGTCGCGTGTTCCGCGGGATTGACGAACGGACAGGAAATTCCGTTGCAATCAAAGTCCTGCATGACAAGTATGCGCAAAATTCAAAGTTTCTTGGGATTTTTCATCGAGAACTTCTGATTATTTCCAGTTTGAATCACAAGCACATCGTTAGTTACCTGGATAGTTTTTTTAGTCCTCCGAACTGCTACATCGTTACTGAATTTGTTGATGGATGGTCAGGGTATTCGTTTGTGAAACAAGTCAAACGGGTGCCGCCCCTGGTTGGCCTGTGCATTGTCATTGATATGCTGCAGGGTATTGACTACCTGCACTTGCATGACACGATTCATTCTGATCTTTCGGCTGCGAATTATCTGATTGATTCAAGGGGCCGGATTCTTGTGACAGATTTTGGTCTGGCCTGCCGGCTTGAGGTCGAGGACTACCGGAATTACATGATCGGGACACCCGGGTATTATGCCCCCGAGCATATTTCCAATGAGCCGATTGTCCAGCAAACAGACATCTATTGTGCAGGACTGATCCTGTTCGAACTAATCACTGGTCGAAAAATCATTCCAGCATCCAATGATCGGCATCAGACCCTGGAGTTGATGCGAAGGGTATCGATTCCGCCTCTGGGACTGACCGATCCGGTGATGGAAAAATCCCTCTTGCGGCTGCTCAAGACGGCGTTGAACTTCTCTGTTTCGAGGCGTTATCAATCAGCGGATTTGATGATGTTCGCCTGCTACGAGATTCTCAAACGTTGTGAGATCCGTTACGCACGGCACGCCATTAAAAAATTTCTTGTGGATCAGGCTCTTGTTCCCGGACCTTTTGAGGGCCATGACCAGAATATCTACAAGGGATCGCCCTAGCCAAGCAGGCATGTTCCGTGATTTCATGCGCCAATGAAACAATGGCTCCGACGGCTTAATGTAGTTCTTGATCAGAGGGCAACCCCGAGGCGGGTTTTCTTTATGATCCTGCTGGCTTTTTTTTGGCAGGCAGCCTTTGTTTTCTTTATCGGACAGTCCCGCGGGGTTTCCTTGGACAAGCTGCTCCGCAGTTGGGATGCGGGTTGGTATTTGCGCATCGCTGGTGAGGGGTACTCCGGTTCAGGATGGGCATTTTTCCCCCTTTATCCGCTGATGATCGCCGGTTGGGCACATGTGACGGGGATGCCCTTGGCGATAGCCGGTCTTACTTTTTCACTTGCTTGCTACGCTGCGGCGATCTCAATCTACCTGCGTGCAACAGCCCTTGACGCCCCCGGGACACAGCTTCCTCGTGGCAATAATCTGGGGTGGATGCTGTTTATTTTTTCGCCGGCAGCCTGGGTTTTTTTTCATCCGCACACGGAATCCCTTTATCTGTTGCTCCTGTGCGGGACGCTGTTTTTTTGGGGTAAAAGGCAGTGGCGTCTTGCGGCCTTTATCGCGGGGCTTTCGGCCTTGACCAAAAACCAAGGAACTTTTTTGGCCCTGGCGACGGGATTGGCGGCCGGGTTTGACGGGTGGCGCGGAGGACGCGGAATCACCCGGTCGTTTGCTATTTTTGCGGTTTGCGGCGTTATAAGCGGTGGACTTTACGCCTTGTATCCCCTCTACCAGTATCAGGTGGCGGGAGATCCTTTTTTGTTCCTTCATTCTCAGGTCGAATGGCGCCCAGAGATGACCTGGGCGTCGTATGTCAGGACGTTCTGGTTCGGTAACGCGTGGCAGAATACAAATTTCGGCAGCTTGATTCACCATGCCTTCTTTTTCGTCCTTGTTTGGTGTGTTGTCCGCCTCGCGGCAGCCAGGCCCAGGGATCTGATTTGGGTTTATTTTGCCCTTCATGTTGGCATAATGCCCCTATCGGGCGAACTGGTTACAGATTTTCGTTATGCGGCAGTGCTGTTGCCGTTGTGGCTGATGGGTGGGCGATGGTTATTCCAATTCAAGTGGAAGTTCTTGCCGTCCGCGGCATTGATCGTAACGTTGGTTTTACATCAAATTGTGCTTCGAAATTCATTGATTGGCCGTTGGGCCTATTGAGGAAGCCGGGATGAGCACACAACCGAAGCTAAGCATCGTTGTGCCCGTTCGCAATGAAGAAGCTTGCGTCGAAGAGTTCATCCGGCGTACGGAAGCTGCCTTGAGTGGTCTGGCCGGTCTTTCTGGTGACTACGAATTGATCTTTATTGACGACGGTTCATCGGACCGGACGTATGCTTTGATTGAGGAAAAACATCGCAGGAACAGCCGGATCAAGTGTGTCTCCTTGTCAAGAAATGCAGGGCATCAGGCTGCATTGTTGTGCGGCATCCGGCGGGCCAAAGGGAGCGCGGTCGTCATGATGGATGGCGATTTGCAGCATCCACCAGAGGTGATTCCTGAACTGCTGGAGCGGCTCAATGCCGGTTGGTCGGTGGTCCACTGCGTGCGTAGAAACTCCCAAGGACCCAACTTTTTTAAAAATGTGTATTCCAGGTTTTTTTACTGGTTCTTCAACCGGATTTCACCCGTCAAGATCACGCCCAATGCCTCGGATTTCCGGATCATGGACCGTCGTTCCGTGGATGCGTTGCTTGCAATGCCGGAAGTCTCGCCTTTCTTGCGGGGGATGGTTCCCTATATTGGCTTCCGCCAGTGTGATCTGGAATTTGAGTGCGCGCCGCGTTTTGCTGGGCAGGCCTCCTATACCTTGAATAAATCAATGCGCCTTGCTTTTGACGGGCTGTTTTCCTTCAGCACTTGGCCGCTTCAATTGCCATTTATGGCCGGCCTTCTGATGTTGGTGCTTGCGCTGGTTTATCTTCTGGTCTGCGTTGCACTGGCTGTCTCTGGCAAGGGCGATCTCGTACCCGGTTGGTTGAGCTTGATCAGCCTTCAGTTGATGCTGTTTGCCCTTCAAGTGTTGTTCACCGGAATTGTGGGGCTCTATGTTGGCAAGATTTATCATGAGGTCAAGCGTCGTCCAGCCTACTTTATCGACAAGGCCATCGGAGAAACGCCTGATGTCTGACCAGAATCGATGAACATTAGTCCCCGTCGTAAACTGATTGTCACAGCCGACGATCTTGGGTTGTCGCCCCTGATCACCGACGGAATTTTTCGCGCCCATCGGGAAGGAATCGTCACCGCTGCTGCGTTGCTCGTAAATGCGCCTGGGACAGACGATGCTGTGGCAAAGATCCACGCATATCCGGATTTACAGATTGGCCTTCATTTGGGAGTTGTCGAGGGGCACTCGCTATTGGGCAGGCATTCATCCATCACGGATTCAAATTCTTATTTTGGCGATGATAAAATTTGCCTGCATCGCCATTGGAAGCCGTTTCTTGCACGGTATTTGTCGGGTGTGCTTGATTTGCGTGAAATCGAGCAGGAGTTTGAAGTTCAGATTCAGAAATTTATGACATTTTTTCCTTCGATTCCATTTCTAAATTCAACCCAGCATCTGCATATCTTGCCTGGGGTTTCAGAAATCGTGATTCGCTTGTGCAAAAAATACCAGATTAAGAACGTCCGGGTTCCATCCAGCATGGTGCCGGAATCGAGTGGACTGTTGCGGCGTTTGATCGGGATCCCCTATCGATTGCTGGGTGTCCGTTTCAGGGTTTTATGCCGTCGGGCTGGCATCGGTCATGCGGATCATTTTGCAGGATTTTTTCGTTGCGGCCATCAGGACGTCGAATCGATCCAGAAGATGATCAGTCAATTTTCTGAGGGTGTTACCGAGTTGATGCTGCACCCTGCTTTTGATGACTTGGCTTTGCGTCAGAAGATGCCTTGGGCCTACACAGATGTTGAGTGGGTTTCGGAGATGGAAGCGGCATGCTCTCCACTGGTCCGTCAACGATTGGCAAGTGAGTCAATTGATCTAGTCCGCTATTAACTAGGACATCTTCAGGGCCCAGCGGATCCGTTCAATGAGTTGGGTCTGGCGTTTGGCTGAAACCTGATTGCGCACAGAATAACCAAGGGCCTTTTTGGAGCCAACAAAAATGGCGAATTTCCGGGCCCTGGTGAGTGCAGTATAAATCAGGTTTCGTTGCAGCATGATGTAATGCTGCATCGATACTGGGATCACAACGGCGGGGAATTCACTGCCCTGGGATTTGTGGATGGTGATTGCATACGCCAAGCGGAGATCGCCAATTTCTTCGGCCCCATAGGTGACAAGGCGACCGTCGGGAAAGGCCACCAGGACCTTTCCGCCTTCAACCCCGGCCTCGCGCACAAATCCGATGTCTCCGTTGAAAACACCAAGATCATAGTTGTTAACCAGCTGAATCACCTTGTCGCTCTGGCGAAACATGCGGCGCGATTTTTCGCTGCGAGTACCCGTACCGGACTCTCCCTGACCGCGGTCCGGATTCAACAGGCGCTGCAACTCTTCGTTGAAGGTTTGCGTCCCAAGATCGCCACGGTTCATAGGTGTCAGGATTTGAATGTCGCGAACGGGATCAAGACCAAGTTTTTCAGGAATATCAGACGCCACGAGTTTCTTGATGGTCTCCATGACGTCTTCCGAAGTCTCTACCTCGATAAATTGGCAGTCACTGGATTCGTCCTGGTTTTTTGAAAACTCCGGTTCCTGCCCCTTGTTGATGGTGTGGGCGGTCCGGATGATGTGGGATTGATGGGCCTGTCGGAAAATTTGATCCAGCTTGATGAAGGGTATTTGACGCGACTCAATCAGGTCGCGCAAAACGTTTCCTGGGCCAACCGATGGTAGCTGGTCAACGTCACCGATCAAGATGAGTTGGGATTTATTTGGAAGTGCCTTGATCAGATTTGCCATCAATCGGATATCGATCATCGAGGCTTCGTCGATGATGGTAACTTGAGCGTCCAGAGGATTTTCATCCGTCCTGGTGAATCCTCCAACCGCCGGCGCCCATTCCAGGAGGCGGTGGATGGTCTTGGCCTTTTCAGCAGCGACTTCGCTCAACCTCTGGGCCGCGCGACCCGTCGGCGCGCCAAGGGCGACTTTTTTTCCCATCGCCTTAAACAGCCGGATGATCACATTGGCGGTGGTCGTTTTACCAACGCCAGGTCCGCCGGTCAGAACAAAGACCCCACTTTGTACGGCAAATTTCAATGACTGCAGCTGGCCGTCGCTCAGGGTCGTGCCAGAAGCAGAAACGTAGCGATCAATCCAGTTGGCCACGCGCTCGTTATCGACATCAACGGGTTGGCTCAACAGGCGTGCGATTCCCTCGGCGACATCAGCCTCGGCAGCCCTCAGCTCGCCCCTGTAGTGGCCTTCGCCCGACTCGCCCATTTGGGTGTGAACTTTTTCAGTGATGACCGCCCCTGAATTCTGCAGGGCTCGAAGTTCCCCATCCAGGCGTGTCGACAATTGGGCTTCGGGTAAATCCAGCGTCGCCGAAAGGCCAGCCGTCAATTGTGGGCTGGTCAGGTAGCAATGGCCTTTGTCTTCGGCTTGCTGCAACTGATACAGGATGGCGGCCCGCACCCGTTGGGGTGAGTCTTTGGTGATGCCGACATTCAAGGCAATCGCATCGGCTTTGAGAAAACCGATCCCATGGAGGTCTTCTGCCAGGCGATATGGGTCCGTCGTGACAACTTCTATGGTTCCGGCGCCGTAAAGTTTGAATATTTTGCGCGCAAAGTTTGGCGTGATTCCATGCTGGTTGAGAAACATCATGATGTCGGCGCCGGCCCGTTGGGATTGCCACGCCTCAATGATGACTTGCGCCTTTTTACGCGCGATGCTTTTCACCTGCATCAAACAGGCTGGGTTTTCATCCAGGATTTTGAAAGTTTTTTCACCGAAGTGAGCAACGATGCGCCCTGCTGTTTTTTCGCCGATGCCCTTGATCAGGCCGGAGGAAAGGTAGCGGATCATTGCTGGTTTGGATGTCGGTCTCACCGGTAAAGCCCGGTCGATTTTGAATTGCCGGCCGTACTGCGCGTGAGAACTCCACGTGCCAGTGAACTGGAACAGCTCGCCGGCTTTGATGTCGACAAAAACTCCCGTCGCGGTGACGGTGACATTGGTAGCGGTGTCACGAATGCGCAGGACGCTGTAGCCATTTTCCGCATTGGAGTAAGTGACACGCTCCACTTCGCCGCGCAGGGTGGACGCAGCACCAGCCTCGGCACGCAACTCCGCGTCGGAGCGGGCCTCGTTTTGCGAGTGACGGTTTTGGCTGTCGAAGGCAGTCACGTCCTGAAAAACCCCTGAAAAATAACAAGACAGGCAAAGGTATCTACTCGAAACGATTATTGAAAATGGGCTGTTTTGGCAAGTCCCAATAAATTTACTAATGCCTCGGAAAAGGCAGCCGAAGAGTCTTTTGTAGCAATGAATTACACGTGAAGTTGTCACGGATCTGAAGGAGGTTTTTGATGCATTTCCGCTTTGCTTTCAAGCACATGGACACGTCCCCAGCACTAACCCGATATGCCGAGGAGAAGATCACTGAACGTGTCACCAAGTTCGTTACCAAGCCTGTTGAGGCCCATGTGACATTTACGGTGGACAACCTGAATCACTCTGTTCGTTGCACCCTGACCGGGGGCGACGGCTTCAATCTCGAGGTCGAGCATGCCTGCGGAGACATGTACGGTTCCATCGACCACATGATGGACAAAATGACGTCACAATTAAAGCGCCACAAGGAGAAGCTTAAGGGTCACAAGTCAAAGCGGCAGTTGCGCCTTCTTGATCCAATGGACAAGAATTATGCGTTCAGCGCGCCGCGTGAATTTGACATTGAATCTGAGCCAGTAGACGCCGAGGACATCCTTAAATTTGAGATGGCCCGGCGGCGTATGGCGCGGTGATAAGACCGCGTTGCCCCGCGGTCCTGGCGTAGAAGGGATAGCGCCGGAACCGTTGTTTGACCTCGTCCGGTCATGTGGGGCGTGTAAAACGATGGGGCAGGACTGTAGCATTGGTCCTGCCCCGTCATTTAAATGCAAATCCAACATGCAGCACAATCAGGAGTCCACATGACCATTTTTCTAAGGGTGGGGTACTTGACGTCAGTCGTTGCCGTCCTGGCGATTTTCCCCGGTTGCGGCAAAGACGAAGAGGAGAAGGCGGCTTTTCTGGCAAACCTCCATGGAACTTGGATCCAGGCATGCCGCGCGACTGCGGATGGAGCTGGTTACATCAAGCAGGAAGTCATTTCATTCGGTGAGGACTCAATGGCTTTGAACCAGACTTATGCCTCCGACGCAGAATGCCTCACCAAGACACTCGAGAATAAATTTGTCTATTCGCTGACCCTCGGCGGGGCAGCCTCCGAGCCAGCGGGTTCGACGGAACTGACCGCGAAGGTTACCAAATTACTCGTGACGCCACACATCGATGCGGTGACGAATGTCTATAATGCCGCGAATATTTGCACTTCTGGTGGGACCCAGTGGGTGACTGCGGAAGAGCGGGATATTTCTTCGTGCGCAGGCGTCGGTGACGCGTCGCAGTATACGCTCATCAGCATCGACGAGCAAAAGAAACCGAAAGAGATCTACCTTGGGGACTGTGATCAGTCTGGCAGGGATTGTTCGCTCCCGGAAAAGCGTCCGACGAAGGTTCAGGATTCACCGTTCCAGAAACAGTGAGCCGGCATTTTGGCACGCCATCTGCATTACCTTTTTATGTGTTTGGAACGCAGCGATGCTAGCCAAACACTCTGGCGGGTGAGAGTCCTGCCGGTGGAATCGTCCAGATGCCACCGTAGTCGTGGCCGCTGCCTGCGCGGGTAACCTCGCAGGCAGAAGCCGGCTGAAAAGCCCTCCGTGAGTTCGTACGGGGGGCGGGCGAACTGACAGGTTGTAGCGTGAGCGAACCTTTAAGCCCAACGTGGACCTTGTGGTTAACGGATCGCAGGGAGCGGGAACGTGCCGAGCCTCTTCAAATAAGGCGAAGGCCATTGCAGCGAGCGAAGAACTGGACAAGTGCAGCTTGCTGATGTTCTGGGGGCGGACAGGATGACATGTCAGGAAAGAGTGTTGGTGAAAGCACGGAACCTCTTGTAGCGCCCAAGCGTTCTCCAACGCGCGGGCAGGCAAGCTGGGAAAAGTCCCCGC
>CAMBEK010000018.1 GCA_945865565.1 Pseudobacteriovorax antillogorgiicola
CGGTGACTCCGCAATCCCAACCCCGCTGGGCCTGATGCCTGCAAGTTTCGCCGTCGCGGCGATTGGGAACAGCCTCGTCACTGGGGAGTTTATCACCGGGGCTCCCTTTGAACCCCTCTGGTGGTTCAGTGGTGGCTTGATAGGACTTGTCCTTGCGATTTGGTTTCCCGTGTCAGCGGGATTGCTTGCTTTGGTTGGCGCAAGTGTGACCTGGACTGCCGTCTGCACATGCATTTTTGTTTTTGGTGGAATGGCTGTTCCTTGGTTTGTCCCGGTGGTGTCGATCATGACGGGAGGATGCCTTGTCATTTCCCGGAAGGCGAACCTGAGCCGTGCGAATGCGATCAAAGTGGCTGCAGCTTTTGATGGCCGGGTGTCCAACGAATCGATGAAGTCCATGGCTCAGCATCCAGAGCGCATGGACCTTGCCTGCCGCGAAGTCTCGATCAGCGTCATGTTCATCGATATCGCAGGATTCTCGATGTTTTCTGAACGGCGGGGGGCACAGGAGGTTTTCGATTACTTGCGGGATTTTCTAGCGGATGTCAGCAAGTCCGTCCTGGAACATAAAGGCGTGATTGACAAGAGCCTGGGTGACGGCCTCCTAGCTTATTTTGGACAAGAGATCAACTCCAACGGGGAACAGTTGGACCACGCGGTTCGTGCATTCGATTGCGCGCTGAAAATTCAGCGAGATCATTTGCTGCGAAATGAAGGTGCGTTGGGTTCAGGCCTGCCCGTACTTCCAGTGCGGATTGGACTTAACTCTTCGACATGCCTCCTGGGTGATCTTGGTACTGAAAAAAGGATGGACGTAACCATCGTTGGTGGGGGCGTCAATTTTGCAAAAAGACTGGAAGATGCGTGTGATCCAGGCACGATCCTGATCAGTTCCACAACCTTTTCATTGGCAATTCCCGACGTGAGAAACTCTGGCTTTGTCCGTAAGTTCGTCCGGATGAAGCACATGAATGCACTGGTGGAGGCTTTTGAATTTGACCCGCTGGCTTCGCATCCACAATTAAAAGTCAAGTTGATGGAAGCATTCCGGAAGACCGTTGCGATTGAGCGGGTGGACCGGCGATGGGTCGTACCGCATGGCAAGTCGATCATGCTCAAAAACGAACTTGGTATATGTGAGCTGGTGAACTTTTCTGGCAAGGGATTTTCGGCCCGACTTCCCGCGCTGTTCGCGCGTGGATCCCGTTTTGTGTTTGAAATTGAAAATGAAGGCTTACGTCAAAAATTATCTGGTTGTGACATTTCAAAAATCGAAGCTGAGGTTCGGTCTTGCCACGGCTCCGGTGGCAATATTGTCCATGGATTTTTGATCAACGGGTTTTCTGAAGAGCAGTCGGCGGCTTTCAACAAGGTTTTGCTGGAGTATTCATTTTCCGATGATGAATTCAAATTGCCACGGATCGGATAGGGAGACGTCAACGATGCAATTTTCTGTCGTTCCGTTTTATGTTTCGGTGATGGTTTGGATTTTTCTTGCTGATGTGCCGGCAATAGCTTCGCCGGAGGAGGACAACCGGTTGAGCCTCGATTGGGGTGAGCTGATGCACGGGCGTTCTGTATCCGTAAAACTCAGGCCTGAATCTCCGGTCGATTTTGAAGTCCTTCCGGAACGGACGAGCAAGCTCACCGCGGAATTACGTTCTGATCCAGAACTGGCCCGTTTTGCAGTGAGACGTTCTTTGGAAAAGCCGGTGACCTTTGATCAGGGTGTTTATGGCAAACTGGGGACATCGACGGTCTATATGGCTCCACTGGCGCGGGTTGGTTCAAGCGACCGGTTGTATTGGACCATGGTGCGTGTCCTTTCCGAAAAATATGGCTGTTTCATTGTTGAAAAAAATCGAAATGCCGGGAAGTTTCAATTTCGCTGCCGGGATGGCCGGCAGATTGTGATGCAGAGCAAGATTGATTCACGAGTCGCCCACTTCTGGGGGCGACAGTATGATTCACATGGCGATGAAGTCGTCATCAAGCCAGGGACGACTGGAAAGAAGTATTTTGCGAAGATGCTTGCTGCCCGGCGTGAATTTTGACGTACAAGCCCATCGTTACGTAGATTTATTTTTTTTGCTGCTGTCGTAGTTCTTTGCGGTATTCAGCAGGTGATTGCCGGACATTGGCAGGCAAACTCCAAATCCCTTTTTTACCGGATTTTGCAACGGATTCGGCCTGGATGTAGGCACTCTGGTCAATGCGCTTGACGGGACCGCGGTAGGCCTCGGCAAAACCGTTTTCCACCAGGGTCATGTTGAAATTTTTTCCAGCGTTCCAGATCACCACCACGGGGCGGTTGTATGCATCAAGGTCGACCTGTTCGACTTCGACGGTTTTATCTGCGAGGTTGCTGTTGACATAGTCCGTGGCCTCATCACCCATTGGCTGGCCTTTGCTTTTATTGCGGCGGTTGGAGGTTTCCGGCGCATCAATTCCAGCCAGGCGCACATTCATCCACATGTGGCCAGGTTCGGTCACGATGCGGCAAGTGTCACCATCATGGCAGTGCTTGACCGAGGCAGGCATGCGCCCTGTCTTTTCTGTGGCCATGTCCGCCGCAGCGCCCTTTACAGCGCTTGCCGCCTCTTTCACGGAAAGGCTTTGGCCTTGATTTGCCCATTGCAGGGCGAAGGCGATGGCGGCGGCTGCCATGGTGGTGAGGATGGCTTTTCTATTTCGTTTTTCTTTTTCTTTGTCTTTTTCTTTATTTGTCGTCATTTGCTGTTCCTTCTTAGAATTGCCCTCACGGGGCTGGCGTCAAACCCCTGTAGTTTGAGCGGCAGGGCAATCAGTTCATATTCGCCTGGCTCGACTTGAAAAAGATCAAGTCCCTCCAAGTTCCTGATGTTGTATTGCCCGAAAACCTTGTGGGCAGGAAGTCCCTTCGAATGGAATGGGTCAACGGAACTCGTGTCGATCCCGGCCAGAAGGACTCCAGCTTCACCCATCATGATCACGGACTCTGGGGAAAACGAGGCAAAGTCCGTCTCGAATACCTCGCCCTCGCGCCGGGTTCTCGTTTTAAAGAGGAGGCGCCTTGCCCCCGATTTAATGGCTGCGTCGCAATGCTCCGGTTGAATTTGTTCACACCCCGTGGCATCGACCACCACACATGGTCCAAGGTATGCGTCCAGATCCACCTGGTCTATTGTTGGCCCGCCTTGCAGATAATGACTCGGTGCATCGGCATGAGCTCCGATGTGCACTGTCGTATTCAAGGTTGAAAGGTCGATGTTGGATCCAGTTTCAAGGCGTGTCAGCCACTGGCGTGTCAGGGGCGTATCGCCTGGCCATACTGGTGTCAATTCATTCAGGGTCGGCGAAATGTCAATGAGTTGCATGGATGCCCTCAGGGTTTAAGGCCGGTCCGTCGCATGATTTCCTGGACCGCCTGGTCAAAGGCTAAAGTCAGTTGCGGTTCATCAGCAGAACACAACTCGCGTCGCCAGAGGCGCCATTGGCCATCGATCATCACGTGTTCGACGCCGCTCGACCCGGCTGAGTAGATCAGATTTCTCACGTCATCAAAGGCCGGGCGCATTGAAATGTCATCGCGCAGAAAGACAACGTCCGCCAGGGACTTCGCCTGCAGCACGCCAAGTTGTCCCGACATGCCAAGTGCGCGCGCGGGAGTTGACGTCACGCTTGCCAGCAACGCATGTGGTTCGAACGTGTCGTTGGTGATCTTGCGGTCGCGGGCCAGGAGCCCCATCCATTTGCAGTCGTTGAGCAGGTCGGCGCCATCGTTGCTGGCGGCACAATCCGTCGCAGTTGCCCAATGGACTCCTGTCGCCGCAATATGTTCCAGTGGTGCAAGGTGTTCATAGATGATCTGTGAGGCCGGACAAATAACTGCCGTGGCTCCAGCGGTTCTCAGTTCCGCAAAGTCAGATTCACGTGCAGAAACCATGTGAACGGCCAGGGTGCGGTCCCACAGGGCTTCACATGCAAACGCCTTTTGCACGGGAGTCATCCCGTCCTGCTCACGAACCCGCTTCAATTCGCCGGTCGTTTGGCTCAGGTGCATGTGCAGGGTCAGATTATTCTGCCGCGCAAACTGAGCCGCCTCGCGTAACATTTTTGACGAAACGGTGTCGGCGGCGTGGGGGGCAACGACTGGCCGGACAAGGTCGGAGAAGTTCCAGGACTCTATGGCATCACGAGCCTTGGTCCATGATTCCCAACCCGGAAATGCACCGCCGAGATCGGCGATGGTTTCCCCGATGAAGCCGCGCATGCCGAGGCGCTCCAAAGCCCGGCCGACTCCTTGAATCATGTAATAGTGGTCGGCAATGCAAGTGACTCCGGCGCGCAGACTGGTGATCAGATAAGACCACGAGAGGGGTTCCAGGAGCTCTGGGGTCAGGGCTTTTTCAGCCGGAAAAAGAAAATTCTCGATCATGTTCGTGTGGCCATGACCAAGGCCACGAAAAAAACCCATGGCAGCGTGGGTGTGGACATTGATCAGGCCTGGAATTGCCAGATATCCCCTGCCGTCGATGACGATATCTGCCGCGTTATTTTTGTGCTGATGGCGATCGTTCTGGACATTTTCGACCCGGACATCTTCGATTCTGTTTCCCGCGATCAACAAGTCGGCGCGAACAAACTTGGTTTTTCCAGAAACATCATCAGGGGTCAGCACACGCAAATTCTCGATGAGCGTCCGCGTATGATTGCCAGCTGCAGTGCGACTGACTTGTGGAACCTGATTTTGTTTCATGTTTGGGGTCACGGCGGATCTGCCTTTAATTTACAGCCGCGCACGCCGCGCGGAGTTTGTGTCCGGCGGGACCAGAAAGTAGACGCTCGCTGATCTCACGTTGTTCGTCCAGAATTTCACCGAGGACTTGCCTGGTGGTCAGGGGATTTGCCAGCACCACGCGGAAAACCGTGCAAGGGTAGTTGTGGTGCTGGGGCAATTCGAACCGGGTCCGGGAGACAAAAGTTTTGCCTTTGGCACGCTGTGCCTTTTGGATCTCGCCCGTCAGGTCGCTGAGTGCATCGTTGATCCGGGCCGCAGCCGCAGCCCCGGCACGTTTGAGGGCCTCTCGTGCATACAATGGCACGTGACGATAGGTCAGCAGATTGAGTTCGGGTTCTGTGGTCAACTCAAAATCACTGGAAGACTGGATCATCTTTGCAAATTGCCCGGCCTTGCCGATTCCGAGGTCGATGAGCATTTCATAACCCTTGCGCCCCAATATGTGCAGCCCCGAATGAACGAGCATCGCCATGCCGGGGCGAGAACCTTCGAGGGTGTGCTTTCCAAGATCGCGGGAGCCCTTGCGGATGATGTATTGCGCAGAATGTTCGACCGAATCCAGCGCAGCCGGGTCTTTGAACAAAGTCATGCCGGCACCGACGGGGACGTAGAGTTGTTTGTGGGCATCAATGGTAACCGAGTCGGCGCATTCGATGCCCTTGAGCAGGCCGCGGTAACGATCAGAAAAAAGTGTTGGGGTTCCCCATGCGCCGTCGACATGGAAATGGATTTTGTGTTCCGCGGCGATGGCAGCCATTCCTTCGAGGGGATCGACATGGCCTGTTTCGGTAGTTCCAGCCACGCCAACCAATGCGACGATGCCGGCACGTCTGGCTTTTTGTTCGGCTATCTTGCGACGCAGGTCGTCCAGATCAAGGCGGTGATTTATGGTGTCCACCATGATCAGGTTGCGTTTGCCCAAACCGAGGACATCGCATGATTTTTTCAGGGAGTAATGTCCACGCTTACTAACCATAACCACGAGTTCATCGTAGCCCCAGGCGCGCATTCCAGCCATGATCCCATCTTCGGAGATGCCAGCAAAATCGTCGCGAGGGGCCAGGAGGCGGTTGCGTGCAACCCACAAGGCGGTCAGATTGGCGACCGTGCCTCCGGAACAAAAAACACCCAGGGCATGATCACGGTTTTGAATCCATCGGCGGTAGAACTTGTCGTCAAAGGTAGGGGCGCGCCCGTAGATCAGGCGGTGCAGGATTCCAATGACCTGGGACTCCATCGGCGTGAAAACCTTGGACGTTTCAATTTTGACCGTGTTCTGGTTCAGGGCGAACATGATTTTCGCCAAAGGCAGCATGAAATAAGGGATGGCGGAAGTCATGTGGCCAATGAATGCGGGCGAGGCGGTGTGGACCGATTGAGCCACAACTTTTTCCAAAAGGAATTTAGCCTGCTCGGAGACAAAACACGGGTCCTCCGGTAATGCGGATCCCATGAAATCACGTTCGAGTTTTGAAGGCGCTTGCTCTTCGCTGACGATGTGTTCGCGCAGAAATCCCACTAGATTTCGCGAAATTTCACGATCAATGGCGGCAAGTGCAGAGTCTTCGCCTTCTGGAACAGTGAAAACACGGCGCAAGTGTTCGAGGGACGCCTCGGCTTTCTTTTCGGTCACGGCTGATCCATATGGCGCAGAAAATTTTGGAATTCGCGCTCGGTCGCTTGATCGAGCAGCAATTTAAAACGCAGGGTGGTCCCGTTGGTGTCTTTGTTCTCAAGTCGCGCCGCGACAAGTGGCAAGACAAACGGTGTGTTTCCGGGCAAACGGTCGGTGTGAAACTGTATGCGATAGAGGTCACCTGGGGACAACAGGCTGCCTGTGTCGTGAGGCAACTTCGATAAATCAATTTCAGCGCGGAGGCTGCCCGCTGAAATGGATGTGGCTGTGATGTCGAGGCTCAGGGCCCAGGGATCAAAATCCACAATCAGCCGCGCCGGCAGATGTACTTGGCTCACGCTCGCACCGAATTGGGCGCGCGTCGCATTAGCCAAGCCTTGAAGGCGGGCCAGCTGGCTCTTGTCGATTCTGGTGTGTAAACGTTCCATGGTTTCCGAGAATGAACCCAAATCAGCCTTGCTGCAACAATACATTTTCCGCATTGGATTCGCTGTTATCTTTGGCCTTTGTGGGGCCGGGGGGGCCCAGAATGGCAGCAATCTGGTCGACGACTCCCCGGCTCGAAAGGAATTCGAAATGGGACACCTCGTCCAGTTGGATCGGGTGGACTTGCGACGACCGTGGTTCGGGTTGGTAGAGGCCGTCTTTGCCGGTGGCAACACGGTCCCGGGTGGAGTGGAAGCAGTAAATGTCCAAGCCCTGTGGAATTGGCGAGCGATCAAGTTGTTTAAGAAAAGCTGAGCCGGGACGCATCTGCCACATGTCACGCCAGATCAAACCCAAGGGCGTGATCAAGGCCAAGTAAGTCAGTCGCGACCCCTTAAATGGTGTTCCAAGCGTAACGACTTTTTTGCAAAACTGGTTTCCGCCCATTCTCAGGAGCCACCAAAGGGCCACCAAACCGCCCTTGGAATGGGCGACAATATGGATGTTCTTGATCCCATGACGGTCCAACTGGCGTTTGATCTTACCGTCAATGAATGTCGCACTGTCCAAAATGGAACTCGTAAAAAAGGTTCCAAGAAGTCCGCCCAGATTGAAAGAGATGACGTCATAGCCCTTTGCGGTCAGGTGTCGCTCCAGGATTCTAAGGGACCTGCGGGTGGAAAAAAAACCGTACAGTAAAATGATCGGGGTGCGGTCTGGGCTCAGGTTGGTGCGGCGTTTGATGCGGTTGTTCCTGCGTACTTCGTTCACGAGCTCGACGTACACGAGGCGGGCCTGTTGCCACATGCTCCGGCCATTGCGCCGGGCCAGGAATTCTCCAGCCGCAAGGGGCAGAATGACGGCCACGGCAATCAGGGCCAGTGTGTCAAAGGCAGATTCGGTAAGGGTTGCAGTCGGTGAACTCATTCGGGCGAAAAGCAGCGCCTCGGGCAGGGAGCCGGCCAGTGTCGTCCAGAGAATATGACGCCAGCGAAAGCCAAGTGCGCCAAAAAAAAGTGAGGCCAGATCGAACGGCACAAGGGGGACGAGGCGCAGGAAAAAAGCGATTTTGTAGTCTTGTTGCCTGATGAACGTCGAGGTTTGAGGGAGGTTTGCTGTCATCCACGGTGTGACCAGTTGCTTGCCCAGAATCCGGCCAATCCCGGTGATGATTACGGTGGAAGCCAGGCCACCAATTAACGTGTAGGCCGTTCCGTGCAGAGTTCCAAATGCCGGACCAGCGATCAGTCCCATAAAAAAAAACGGGGTAAAGACGAAAGGGCGCAGGGCAGAAAGCAGCAGGAAGGCGATGGGCCCAAGGCTCGTGTCGTAATCCACACAGGATTTGAGGCTGTCACCGCATATCGAGGTCCAAAAAAAGGTCGAGACGAACATCAAACCCGCAACAATCATTGCCTCAATAAGCAAAACCCAGAGGATCTGCTCGCGGTAGCTGTATGGTTGTTCCTGTTCCATATACCTTCGCCGTGGGAACCATCATTATGTAGTATGATCGGAATAATTGTCGAACTATATTCAGGCAGGCTTCAATGATAAGAAAATCCATTGTTGTCGGGGTGTTATTGTGGTTTTCAAGCGCGCTTTATGCCGCCTCAACCATAACCCCGGAAACGCTCCGTATCCGGGTCGGGCAAAAACTTTCCGGTAAACAGAAAGACCTCATCCTTTCGGCCAGAAAGCTGCTCGAGGAGGCCTCTGTTTCTTATGTTTACGGTGGGGCAAAAATCGGGACAGCAACCGATTGCGCCACTTGCAACCAATGCCTCGAGGCCGAGCGCCCCGCGGCGGACCGGCGTCTGCGCGTTTGTCCGGAGTGCAACCGCTGCAGCCTTGATTGCAGTCACTTCACACAGATTGCGTTCGAACGGGCTGGTATTGCGCACCCATATCTTACCTCGAAAGACATGGCGTCATTGTCGCCGGAACGTCTGGACAAGGGGTTTGGATTTTTGACCTTTGGGGCAGAGGCGAAGGTTGCTCAGCCCGGCGATTTGCTCGTTTACAAGGGGCACGTGGTGATGGTGGAGCGTCGTCGGGATGAGGGCAGGGGTGACGTGATCCACGCCACCGGAGGACGCGACATCAAGGAGCCCGGCCAAGGCATCCAGCGCGAGCGCTGGGCAGATCTTGGGCACTTCCGGGGGCCTCTCTTGCGAATTTTGCGGCACAAGAGTCTAACCTCAACGGGTCAAGACCATTGAACTTCTCGTTTTTCGGGGTTAAAGTCTGCGGTTCGAATCGATTCCATTGCACGACTTGAATCATAGCCATCTGAAATCAGGGGACGAGATGTACGCGACGACCGAATTTCGCAAAGGTCTGAAAATTGAATACAACGCCAAGGCTTGGGTCATTGTTGACTTCCAGCACGTGAGTCCCGGTAAGGGATCGGCGTTTGTTCGCACCAAGCTGAAAAACCTGGAGACGGCGCAAGTGCTTGAAGTGACCTTCAAGTCCGGTGACAAGGTGGCGATTCCCGATGTGGAAACGCGCACGATGCAATACTTGTACAATGATGGCAGCACCTACACGTTTATGGACAGCGGGACATACGACCAGCACACACTTTCCGCAGAAGAGCTCGGTGACAGCCGTTTTTACATCATTGAAAACAGCAGCGTGATGGTGACGTTCTACAATTCACGTCCTGTTGCCATTGACGTGGACAACTTTGTCCTCCTGCGCGTCACCCAAACCCAACCGAACATCAAGGGCGATACTTCTGGCGGCGGCGGAAAACCGGCCACCATGGAGACTGGCCTTATGGTTTCGGTACCGTTTCATGTCAGCGAGGGTGATCTGTTGAAAATTGACACCCGCACCAACGCATATATCGAAAAAGTTAGATAACCCGCAGCCTATAGGCATACTAAGGATTTAGCTGAAATGGACTTCGCCAAGATTGAGAAGTTGATGGAACTCATGCGCAAGCATGGAATGCAGGAACTGAGCGTTGCTGACGAGAGTCTCGAAATCAGCATCAAGGCCCCATCGGCGGCTGGCGTTCCGGTGCAGACGGCGGCTGCCGTGGTTCATGCCGTCGCCCACGAACCAGTGGCTGCAGGATCTGTTCGCCCGGCCAGCGCCAGCGGCAAGATGATCAAGTCGCCCTTTGTCGGAACCTTTTACCGGTCTTCTCAGCCCGGCAGCCCGGCATTTGTGAGCGTCGGTCAGCGCGTCAAAAAGGGCGAAGTTCTTTGCATTGTCGAGGCCATGAAACTCATGAATGAAATTGAGAGTGAAATGGATGGCGTCATTCGGGAGATTCTCGTGGATAACGAGCATCCCGTGGAATTCGATCAGCCACTCTTTATTGTCGAGTAGGTTGATCATGAAAAAGGTTCTGATTGCCAACCGTGGCGAAATCGCAGTCCGCGTGATCCGTGCTTGTCAAGAACTCGGCTTGCGCACAGTGGCCGTGCACTCCACCGCCGACCGGGATAGCCTTCACGCCAAATTAGCTGATGAAAGCATCTGCATCGGACCGGGTCCGAGTTCAAAGTCTTACCTTTCGATTCCGAGCATCATGAGCGCTGCAGAGTTGGCAGGCGTTGATGCAATCCACCCCGGATACGGATTCCTTTCTGAAAATCATGAATTTGCCAACGTGTGCCGTGCCTACGGAATCAAGTTTATCGGCCCAAAACCAGAACACATCCAGGCCCTTGGCAACAAGGTTTCGGCCCGTGCCCTGGCAGAAAAGGCCGGAGTCCCAATGCTGCCCGGCAGCCGCGGGGTTGTGCGAACGGAGGAAGAAGCCCACGCCATTGCGAAAGAGATCGGTTACCCGCTGATCATCAAGGCCGCAGCTGGTGGTGGCGGTCGCGGCATGAAAATTGTTCACGACGAGGCCGATTTGTTTCGCTTGTTTCAACTGGCGCAGGTCGAGGCCTTGAATGGTTTTGGTAATCCGGATTGTTTTATCGAACGCTATTGCGCCCGCCCCCGCCACGTTGAAATCCAGTTGATCGCCGACGAGCACGGCAACATCCGCCATCTCGGAGAGCGTGATTGCTCCATCCAGCGCCGCCATCAGAAATTGATCGAAGAGGCACCGTGTCCGGTCTTGACCCAGGCTCAGCGTGAATCCATCGGAGCCACGGCGGTCAGCCTGGCTAAAACCGTTGGTTATCAATCCTTAGGAACCGCTGAATTCTTGCTCGATGAAGACGGGCAGTTTTACTTCATGGAAGTGAACACCAGGGTTCAGGTCGAGCATCCGGTTACGGAATTCGTCACTGGCATCGACCTTGTGAAAGAGCAGATCAAAATTGCCATGGGGCAGGAGTTATCTGCCGCAGTTCGCGAAGCCAAACTATTCGGACATTCGATCGAGTGCCGGATCAATGCAGAAGATCCGTCAACCTTTGCGCCGTGGCCCGGAAAAATCACTGCCTACCACGAACCAGGTGGGCCAGGGATTCGCGTGGATAGTATGGTGTATGCGGGATACACGGTACCTTCTCTGTACGATTCCATGATTGCTAAATTGATTTCATTTGGTCGTGATCGCGAGGAAGCTCTGACCAGAATGCGCCGTGCACTTCGTGAAATGAAGGTCGACGGGATTCGCACGAATATCGCGTTCCATTTAAAAGTCCTCGACGATCCGAAATTCATCGAAGGCGATTTTTCGACAAAATTTCTTGAAACGTTTGTTCCACCTTCTCCGCAATCATCTCCGCAATCATCTCCGCAATCATCTCCGCAGGGTGGTTGAACTTTGTATCCTGGCCTTTCCAGTCTGTTGCAGCAGCTCGCCGCCGATCCATCGGACGAGCTGTTGGCATCGCGGATTGTTGCTTTGCTGCAGGATATTCCTGACGGTGAGTACAAGGTAGACCAACTGCTTGCCGCAGCACAGATGATGCTTGCAGTGTCGCCTCGCCTTGGATTGATTTGTGCCCACGCGGCTTTTCGCAGTGCCCCGTCGCGTCTTGAATCTTTGGCGATTGCCGAGGAGGCTTTGGCAAAGATGGGGCGTCGCGCCAAGGTACAAGTCTTGCGTCAGGAACGAAAACGCCTGGAAGCCGAAGTCACGCCAAATATCGAATTGACCGCGACGGTCAGCAAGTTTCTTCTTAACGAGGAATCGGCGCCAATCATTGCGGGCCCAATGAGAGACGCTTCCGAGGGCTCAAATTATCCTGATTCTGTTGGTGTTCCGGATGCAACCGTTCTGATTTCAAAATCAGTTGCGACCGTGCCTCCGGCCGTGTCGATTATTTCTGAGGATGTTAAGGCTAATTATGAGTTGTGGCAGCGCCTTGCGGCTTACGACAATGCAGCTCTCAATATTGCCATTGATCGCGCCACCACCATCGCCCGCATGAAAGGTGATTCCTTGTTCGATGCTGTGGAAAAGATCGCCGGGACTCCTGGCCTTGGTCTGGCTGCAGCCCGAATGACTGCTTTTTTAGTTGTGGATGCCGTCTTGGCACCGGAAGCATTGCCAGAGAAAGAGAAAGAGAAAGAGAAAGAGAAAGAGAAAGAGAAAGAGAAAGAGAAAGAGAAATCGATGCAGAGATATGAGATCGCCACAGGAATCATGGCCCGTCTTTTGGCTTGGCATGAGGGAGACTTGTCCGAGGTTGCAACGGCGGTTCGTGACTCCGTGGCCCTTCGACTGAATCGTTTACCTGGTGCGTTGCAAGAGGGCCTTAATCGTGTTTTGCGCGAGCAAACAAAACCAGGCCGGCCCAGCCCAACGTTTTCAACGACGACCCTCTGATTTTACGCTGCCATCATTCCCCGCTTATGATGCCTTGAGAAGCAGCATCAGGATGACGAGGGTGATGGCCGTGATGGTTCGCTTTTCACTGCGAATTGCTGGGACAAAGGTCGCGGGCCATGGCAGTTCATCCAGCGATGGAATTCTTGCAGGAGTCCACGCTGGAACTTTTTTCAGGTATTCCTCGTACTCACTGCCAAACTTTTTCAGCAGCAGAGATTCCTCGTATTTTACGATGTAGTAATACTGGAAGGCAAAGGCTGCGGCGGACAAAATTACAATCCACACCATTCCCGAATAGATGGCAACACCAGTGGTGATGAGAAAATTGCCAACGTAGAGCGGGTTGCGAACGATACCAAAAGCGCCTTCCGTGATCAGGCGTTGGTTGGTGCTGGAGGTGCGCGTGCGCGAAACGCCTCCGATGAACGACACAGCATACATCCTGATCAGTTCACCGGCTCCGATGACAAGCATGCCCAATGTCGCCGAGGCGACGGACGACTTTGCCGCAACCAGCATCAAAAGAATCAAGGGCACCGGTGTAAAGTCACGCAGCTGAAACAGCTTTTCGCCGATTTCGATGGGGCTCATCCGGGCCCAGTCACCGCTCCCGCCGTTTGCGTCATTCGGGGCGTCGCCTTTGCTGGATCCTGATTCGGATCCCGCTTCTGATTGTGTCGCAGATTCTTTCACTGTTTCGTTCTCTTGTACCGTCACTTTAGGCTCCGTTTGATGGGCGCGGGAATTTAAAGATTCAACACATTGTCATGACAAAGGGGGCAGGATCAAGCCCCTGCATTTTCTCCGAGATCGGCAACGCCGACTGAAGCTGGAATTGTTTCGGAAAGATTCGCGAGCCATTGGTCAACATCAGCGCCAGCGGCTTTGCCATCCGCCCAGAAGCCATCCGGTACCGCAGTCATCGGCGGTTGTATGCGCATCAGAGAGGCATCCAGTGGCCCGCCAAAAGTGCGTGCGAAAAGTTCTTCAAAGGCCTTAAGGGCAGGTTCCGAAGTTGTGAAAACCAGGAGTTCTCCAGCGGCCTCGCGCCAGAATGCGTCAACAAAGGCAAAGTTTGGCAAGGCCCGGCCAATCAGCGTGTCCCGCACGTGCTGTTTCAGGGCGTCCCTCTCGGTGCGTGGCAGGCGCTTCTTGCGACCTCCCTTGCCATTTTCCTCGGCGTGGAGTTGCTGTTTGTAGAGGGCCTGGACCAGCGGTGCTGGAACGCGCCGGCGGTCGATGCGCATGCGCAGCAGGATCCCGTCGTTAACGGCGCCAAAGGAAACATCCCAATTTGACTCAGCGCCAGCCTGGAATCCGGCCTCTTCAAGACCATTCCTCCATTCACGCACGGCGGCCACGCCTTCCGGGGCAACCCAGCCCGTGGTGACTTCGCGCACGGTCAGGTTGGACGATCCCTTGCGCGGGGCGTCTTCAAGAAAACTGGATAGTGGTTGGGACTTCCACCCGGCTGCGGCTTCGTTGATTGTGGAAAAGGGCACTGGCTTTTTCTTCTGAGCTTCAGGGCGCAGCACTTTGAAGCGAGTGACTTGAATTTGGCCAGAATAAATCGTCATGACGGAGTCCTTGAAGGCAGCGAACGGGGGTTTTGCCAGTAAAATCTTCGGTGACTTTATGCCCCGTCATGGTTACGGTCAAGGAGTTGGTCAATTGTAAAAAAACGGTGGGAAACTCGCTCCCTTCGACTCCCTGAAATTGCGTATTTTTTGAGCATTTTTGAGTCGAGTTTTTCGAGCGTCACGTTTTTAAATCCAGTGATTAAGGTTCCGCGGACGTGGTCCGATTTACATGGTGGATCTAGGAGGACCATCGTGGAATTGACCGGCAACCATCACCAGCTCGACTATGCGACCTATCGCGAGATCATGGGGGATCTTCTCCTGCCGATTTCCGGTGAAGGGCTGGACTTTGACACGCTCAAGCGGCTGTGTGAAAGCAAGGTGGTTTATCTGGAAAACTTGCGGGTCAAGTGTTTTAAGGAGAGCAACCGCGCTGGCGGTTCCCACTTCACCTCGGATGATCACGCCCTGATCATCAAGGCAACCGTCCAGGCCAACCTTCAGTTGCGTCAGGTTGTGTTGCTCGCGATCACAGACAATCTCGCAAAACGCCAAGTATCCTGATATCTTATTCAACATGAATCATCCGTCATCCAATGCTGTGGTACCGCGCATTCTTGTTGCAGACGACTCGGATACCATCCAGAAAGTCGTGCGCATTGCGCTGTCACGCCAACCGCTCAAAATCGAGGTTGCCTCTTCCTGGCTCGATGCCTCCGGAAAGGTTGGAAGTGGGATTGCGCTTCTTTTGCTGGACGTCAATTTGCCTGGTGTTGGATCCGATCCGGCCCGTCTCAAGGAAGTTGTCGCCAGTGCCGGTGCCGTCCCCATTCTGGTCATGCAGGGGTCCCACGACCGTTCGCTGAGCGAGGCCACCCTTAAAGAGTGCGGTATTTCCCACGTCATTCAGAAGCCTTTCGACAGCAACGAGCTGATTGGCATGGTTACGGGACTGGCTGGTTTATCGAAGTCGGCGCTTGCCTTCAGCGGTTCAGAACAAAAGTCCGCACCGCCGCCTGCCCCGGCGGCTTCCGCAATTTTGGCTCCGCCGTCACCGGCAACACCTGCTTCAAGTGAAAACATGTTTGATATTGGCGAGTTACCGCCAATTCCAGCAGACCTCATCGACACCACCCGCAAGGGTAAAAAGGCATTTGATATCGCGCCAGAGGACTTGTTTAACTTGGTTCCGCCGCCGCCGCCGCCGCCGCCTCCATCATCTCAACGAATGCCGCCCGCACCTCCATCCCATTTCCCGCCTCCGCCCCCGCCGTCAGACAACAGGGCAGTTTCAAATCCCGCGCCGGTGGACGACATGGGCAAACAGGTTCGTCAGGCGGTCGAGGATTATTGCGAGCGGCACTTCCGCAGCCTTGCCATCGAGGTCATCACGGCAGAGCTCCGGCGTCTTGCTGATGAGAAGGCCCGGCACCTCGTTGACATTTAATGCTGCCTGAGTGAATGTCCCGGCTTATGCATGATTTACACATCATTCAAATAGACCCGATTATCACCCGCGCCCTTGAAGAAGATTGGGGTTTCGGTGATTGGACGACCGACATTTGTGTTCCGGCGGACAAACTTTCTCACGCCACCATCATCGCAAAAGAAACGGCGCTCATCGCCGGGGTCGATATTGCGGCCGCAGTCTTTCGCAGGGTTGACCCGTCATTGACCATCCAAGCGGCGGTCAAAAATGGACAGCTGGTCCAAAAAGGCGACGTGTTACTTGAAATCAGTGGGTGTGCCCGGTCGATCCTCAAGGCGGAACGGGTCGCGCTAAATTTTTTCGCACGGATGTGTGGCATCGCCACCATGACTCGAGCCTTTGTCGACCAGCTTGAAGGCACCAAGGCCCAGTTGCTGGACACCCGCAAGACAACTCCGGGCCTACGCATCCTTGAAAAATCGGCAACTGTCATTGGCGGAGCCCGCAACCACCGGTTCAGCCTTTGCGACGGAGTCATCGTCAAGGAAAACCACATCCGTGCATCCGGGGGAATTAAACCCGCAGTGTCGCGTCTTCTTGAGAGCCTTCCGCCAACCCTCAAGGTGGAAGTCGAAGTCAGCAATCTCGAAGAAGTCCAGGAGGCTCTTGATGCTGGGGCTCATGTCCTTATGCTCGACAACATGTCGCTTTCGGAAATGGCCATGGCGGTTCGCACCGTGCGCGGTCGGGCCCTGATCGAGGCTTCTGGGAATGTTCGCTTGGAAAATGTCCGCCGTGTGGCAGAGACCGGCGTTGATTTCATCTCCACCAGCGCAGTGTTTCACTCGTCCCGCTGGGTGGACTTGAGCCTGCTTTTTAGTCTTGAACCATGAATGAATTCGTAATCCACGAGGTTGTGGATTCGACCTCGGCCGAAGCCCAACGCATGTGCGCGGCACAGCACAAAGCGCCTTTTGCCGTCATGGCCAAACTTCAGACCGCCGGACGTGGTCGCCGTGGTCGAGGCTGGAGCAGCACGCCTGGCAATCTGATGATGACCGTGGTCTTGCCCGCCGAACTTTGGACCGCGGGTCCCGAACGGGAAACAGCACCACTAAAGGCAGCGGTCTTGGTTGCGCGCTTCATCCGCGAACATTTTGGAATCAGGATCACCTTGAAGTGGCCGAATGATTTGCTGTTTGCGGGCCGCAAGTTGGGCGGGATCCTTTGTGAAAGCAGCTCCACGGGAGCCAGCTTCGGCGAACTGCTCATTGGGATCGGCCTCAATATCGCGGCAGCTCCGCATTTGTCCGGTCCAGACCGTGTCGGCACAATTTGCCTTGAGGACATTGTGGGACGCCAGAGCCAGCGACTGCCTGATGTTGCGATTGTGGGCCGCGAGCTTGCCGCATGGCTGCTCGGCAATTGGACCTCACTGGAATCGCAGGCGTTGCCTGCCTGCTTTGCTGAATACGGCATCACAACCGGGCAAATCTTCGTCAGCAGCGGTCAGACTGCCGTCAACCATGGAATCGACGCGACGGGAGCCCTGGTTCTTGAAACGCACAAAGACCTGCAGAAATTGCATTTAACCAGTGCCGATCAACCCTGGCGCTGGATTTATCAGGATCTCGCCGGGAACGTCGATGATCCTTTCTCGGGGGAAAGCGCCCCAATCTTGATTGCAGATGTTGGCAACTCGCGGATCAAATGCGCGGTCTGGAAGTCGGTTTTTGCCAAGGCTCCTGTTTTTTCTGCCAGCTTCACCGTGGCTGAGCTGGCATCGGTCGATTGGGCAGGGATTGTGCGCGCTGCTTCTCCCGCTTTCCCGCAGATCCCGCTGGTTTGCCATGCGGTTTCTGTAAGCCAAACAAACATGGACATGTTTTCTGAAGTTGCAAAAGCCAATGGCATCAGTGTGCAGTCATTTGAAAAGCGTCCAGTTTTGCTTCGCACCAGTTATTTGTGGCATGAAATTGGCGCTGACCGTGTTGCTGCGATTGAAGGTTTTCTTGCCGGGGTCGAAGATACGGCCCGGGGTGATGCCAATTCAATTGGAATTGTAGTCTGTGCTGGAACTGCAACCACGATTGATGCCGTCACTTTTGCTGGGCGCCACCTGGGCGGTGTGATCATCCCTGGCTTGACCACATCTCTTAATGCCTTGCATGAGGCTGCACCCGCACTGCCGGATTTGTCGCGTGAGGCTGCCAAAATTTCATCGGTCGATATCATGGCGATGTCGACCCACGATGCAATCCTTGGTGGAGAACGGGCCATGGTTGCCGGGGCAATTCAAGTTCTGGTGGAAGCCGCCAAGGGAGATCTAAACCCGCAAATTACGGTTGTGTTTACGGGTGGTCACGCCAATACCGTGATGCTAGGCTTTAAAAAGTCGACGACAATTGAATGCAATTTGGTGGTCAAAGAGCATTTGATTCTGGAAGGCGCGAGGTCGATGGTGCTAGGGGGCGTCATGCACGATGCTTTTTCTGGTACTTGATTATTGCTTCGCGTGATTTCGGTTTTAATCGAGGGGTTTGATTGCAATGACTGAAATTCATGCAAACGGCTGCCGCCTTACCGATGTTGAGGCCCTTAGGCGCATCGTGCTTGCCAGGCGTTCGGCGCGGCGTTTTCTGACCGATCCCATTCCTGCCGGTGTTTTAGAGGATGTTCTGGCGATCACCCAGCGTGCTCCCACGGGCTATAACCTGCAGGGTTGGATTGCAATTATCGTAACCGATCCTGCGGTGAAGATTAAACTCCGTCACGCAGCCTTCAACCAACGTCAGGTCGAAGACGCACCGGCCGTTGTGGTTTTTGCCACCGATACCCATGTGGCCCGTAATTTTGAAAACACGGCCTCCCATGCACTCGAACTTGGACATTGGTCGGAGTCTTACGCCAACTACCTGCGTCGCATTATCAAGGCTGTTTTTGGGCGCGAGTTTTTTGGAGTCGGCAATTTCTTTCGCTGGGCTGGGATGCGCAGCATGAGTTTCTTCCGTCCCATGCCAATGGTCCCACTTGGAGATATAGGCTTTGCCGGCTACGGTTGGAAGCAAACGGCACTCGCCGCTCAAAATTTTATGCTCGCTGCCTCGGCCCATGGCCTGGACACCTGCCCGATGGAAGGGCTTGACGAACGTTGGGTGCGCAAAGCCGTCGGTTTACCCGGGCACTTCAGCGTTCCACTGATCGTTCCGGTTGGGCGCACACCCGAGCCATCCAAACTCAGTCCGCGTTTTCCGCCGGAGAAAATCTTCCATCGCGACCGGTATGGAACTAAGTTTGTCGGAATTGAGTCATTGGTCCCGTGAAAAAAACCATCCTTCGCGATCAGACCACAACGGTTGACGGTAAAACCATGACCCTTCATGAACATGAAGGCACGTTTGTCATTCGGATTGCGGGCGCCGAGTTGATGTCCAGCCGGCATTACAATTCGGAAGAAAAAATCGCCGAACTGGCCTGTGCCCACATTCGTACGAAATCTCCCGGAGCAAGGGTGTTGATCGGCGGCCTCGGTCTGGGCTTTACCCTGCGTGCCGCCCTGAAAAGTGTTGCCCATGATGCCGTTGTCGTTGTTGCTGAAATCATGCCGGCAGTGATCAAGTGGAACCTGGTTCCCGAATATAAACTGGGCGGTGATGCAATGGCCGACCCCCGGGTCGAGGTCATTGAAGGTGATGTGACTGATGTGCTGCGAAAAAATCGCGGTGCATTTGATTCTATCATTCTCGACGTAGACAACGGTGCAAGTGGCATGAGCGCAGATTCAAACAGCCGCCTTTACAAGTCCGCCGGACTGGCCATGGCCCGGTCTGCGTTGAAACCAGACGGGTGCCTTGCCATTTGGTCCGCCACCGATGATCCTGGTTTTGTAAAATTGATGCGACAATCCGGATTCACCGTGACGGTCGAACGTGCGCGCACCCACCCGACCAGTGGCGGATGGCATACGCTTTTCATTGGGCGTGTGCGCTAAAATGGTCGATCTGCGGATCCAACGCTTTGCCGTCTATGCTTTGGCTGGATGCAGTGCGGCCGTTTTCTTCAAATTATTTCACTCCTTCACACTGGACGAGAGCGGAATGCTGGCCCTATTGGATCAGCCGTTTGGTGCGATGTTTGAATCGTACACAAAAACCTATCCCATGATTTCCCTTTATGAAGTCTTCATGTGGGGTTGGTTGCGCGTCACGGGAATGAACGAATTACTTTTGCGCCTTCCATCGTTTGTTTGTTCAGGTTTAATTCTTTTTGAGACCTGGAAAATTTCGCGCCAGTTGCGGTTCACCGGTTTCATTTCATTGCTGGCTTGCTTGATTCTGGTCTCGCTGCCTGAATTTCAGCGGTTTGCCACCCAGGCCAGGCCCTACGCGGCATTAATATACTTTCAGACAAGGGCCTTGGGATCGTTCATCAATTACACGGCTCATGGTGATCGAAAGGCCTTTTGGGGTTTTGCGATTCATTCGGCTCTAGCCTGCTCGGTGAAGGTATTCGCCGCCGAGGCTATGATCATTTATGTTCCATTCCTGCTCTGGCAGTTTCGGGAAAAAAAACCACGCTGGATTTTCCATTCCCTTGCTCCGTTGATGCTGCCGGCTCTTGTTTTGGTCATCCAGTTGCCGCTTGTGATGCACTTTTCCGGGCAAAGTGCCTTGCATTCGCGAGCTTTTTTCGACGACCCATACTTCATGGCGCAGATTGTTTTCTGGCGCACCTTTCAGCAGGAAGTGCTGCTGCTCCTTTTGTTGTTGGTGACGGCGCACTGGGTTCTCAATCGGCAGGCCCTTAAAAATTCAACCGTCCAAGGGTCTTTCCCTGGAGGACCTTCGTTTTGGTGGCTGTGTGCTGGTCTGGTCAGTCTTCCGATGCTTCTCCATGCCATTGTCCTGGCTCGCACCGGGGCTTCAATTCTGAATATCAGATATCTGACCGCCGGACTGGTTCCGGCGTCGCTTATGACCGCTGCTGTTTTTCAAATGGCCTTGTCCAGATTTTCACTCCAAGTTCTGGCCGTGGCAGGGATTTCCATTCTGGGGCTGTTAAATGCAACGGATCCTGGTGAGGATGAAGGGTGGAAGCGTGCAGCACAGATCGTCAAAAACATGGCAGGTGAGCGCTCTGGTGTGGTTTTTTATGCTGCTGGTTTCAATGAAAACCATCATGTGGCAATGCTTCGCGACCGTCTTGTCCGTGGCCCAGCGCTGGTTTACGGATTGAACGACGCCGCCATCCCGGTTTCTCATAATTTGAACCCCGAGACCAAAGCATACGTGGAAGAATGGATCATAAAATCAAACCTTGAACGGGAGACGAGACCTATTTTGATGGTTGGGTTGGCACCATTCAGTCTGATGCCGCAATTTCTTGCGGAGCGACTGGACAAGAATATGACGTTTATTGTTCTGAATAACGTGGTTCTATACTCTCTATATTGACGGAGTTTTTGCAGAGATCCACGAGGTTCTGTGTCTGAGATCCGGTGAGGAGCAAGCCCAAGTGAAAATCCATGCAACAATAACTCGTGTTCTTTTCCCGTTGATGTTCTCGCTGATGGTCTCGTTGTTTGAATCCTTGTTGGTTTCCTGCGCGCAACAAGGCGGGCAGAGTTCATCCAATTCCAGTCTGGAATCCGTCGGCCCAACAGTGGAATTAACGCAGCCCCCCAAACCGGTGCTGTTAGTTGATCTGCAGCGCTACGCTGGAACTTGGTACGAGATTGCAAGTTACCCACAATGGTTTCAGCGCGGTTGCAATTGCACGCGGGCCCGTTACAGCAAGAAAGACGACGGGACCATTGCGGTCGTCAATTCATGCAACCGCGAGAGTGTGGATGGGAAGTATTCAGTCGCGGAAGGAACGGCAGTCGTTCAGAAAGATCCTGCTGGTTCAAACTCACGGCTCAAGGTCTATTTTTTCCTTCCTTGGCTTCGCCTGTTTGGGGGCGACTATTGGATCATCGGGTTGGACGAGGAGCATCGTTGGGCAGTGGTGGGCGACCCCAGCAAAAAATACCTTTGGATCCTCTCGCGTACGCCAAGCCTCGATGATGCAGAATTGCGCAGGGGCAAGTCCGTTATTGAGTCAAACGGACTCGATCTGACGGCGTTGCAATGGACGGTTCAAAAAGGCTGCGTTTATCCCTAGACGGGGACGACCAACATTTTTCCGGTTTCGGTAAAGCCTTTGACGCGGCACAGCGCCATTGTTCCTGGTGCTGGAGATTCAGCAGGATTCTGACGGCTTGCGCTGAGCACGTTCAGATAGTTTCTGGTCAAGCCAGAACGCCGTCCTTGGGCGTCCACGTCTTTTTCCCACAACACATCGACCGTCTTGCCAATGAATTTCGCGGCGTATTTAGGCGCAAGTTTTTCTGACAGCGCCCGCAACCGCGCCGCCCGTTCCTTCACGATTTCGTGGCCCAGGTGTCCCGGCATCCGCGCCGCCGACGTATTGGGGCGCAAGGAATAGGGGAATACGTGCAGGTAGTTCAGGCCGACGCGTTCGATGAAGGCCGAGGTTGCATCCGCTTCGTCCTCCGTTTCGCCGGGAAATCCTGGTATGACATCAGCGCCAAAACTGGCGTCTGGAAAATATTCGCGCGCCAGATTTATGGCTGCCTCATACCCGGCCGTGTCATAACTGCGGCGCATCAGTTTCAGGATCCGGTCATCGCCGGACTGAAGCGGCAGGTGAAAGTGCGGACAAAATTTGTCGGCGTGGCGTTTTAAAACCTGCAGCAAATCTTTGCTGAGTTCGCCTGGTTCAAGGGACGAGATGCGCAAGCGCTTTAGTCCCGGAATTTCCATGATCGATTCAACAAACGTCGCAAACGGTTCTGCGTCGCCCGCATAACTTTCCAAATCGCGCCCGTAGTCTCCGATGTGAATTCCGGTCAGGACAATTTCCGGAGTGCCGGCATCGATGAGTCGTTTGATTTCATTGAAGGCCTGGTCGGGCGCGACGCTTCGGCTAGCACCCCGGGCATATGGGATCAGGCAATAGGCGCAAAATCCGTTGCAGCCGTCTTGGATTTTAACGAAAGCTCTAGTCTGGGACGACGACGCGTCGTCGAACAGGACCAAAGATGATTTGAAATGGGATTGGCGGTTTTCTGTGACCGCCTTCACGTCGGTTGGCATTTTTGAGGCTGGCGTCCTTGGGGCGGGCGCAGCATCCAAGGCGGCATTTGCCTCGTCGCTGTCGACGTCGCCGTCTGCGTTCCCTGCCGTCTCGCCTTCGATGAAATCGACCAGACGCTCTTTGGCTTCGTTGGGGACCACGAAGTCCACTTCATTCATGGCAGCGAGCCTTGCCGAGTCGGTTTGGGCATAGCAGCCGGTGACCACCATGCGCCCCTCGGGATTTTCGCGGCGGTAGCGCCGGATCAAATAGCGGGCTTCGCGGTCTGCTGCGGAGGTCACGCTGCAGGTGTTCAGGACTGTGATATCGGCTTCGCTGGCGTGATCGACGATGGTGTAACCCTTGGCCCGAAACTGATTGCCGATGGCATTCCCGTCAAAGGTGTTGACCTTGCAACCCAGTGTTTTGATAAAGACCGTCGACGCGGAACGCCCTTGGGCTTCGCCTGCGCCTGGTACGGCTGCGGTGGCGCCCGTCGGGAGTGCCATTGTTTTTATGGTTGGGGTCAATGCTTCGGTCATTCTGCCCACCGGACCTCAGTAGAATTCCCGGGGGTTTCTAATAGAAACCCTAAGAATTGTCCACTTGATCCGGTGGTTGCCAAAAGCTTCCAAACTCAGAAATCTCCATCCTGCTCCTGCCCTTCAGAGGTGTCGTGAAATTCCCCGCTGCCGGGTTCGGCATAGTCAGACTCGGGCGGATTGCCTTGCCCGGTCTGTTGCTGCTTATTCCCGCGCAAATATTCTTCGTACTGTTGTTGGGGCGTTAATTGTTGTTGTGTTGGGTAAGGTGCGTACACCTGATTCCTATCACATTTGCTTAAAGCGTTACGCAAAATTTCATCGGCACGGTTGATGCAGTCATGGTGTGTTTGGGCTCTTTGGTCACGAGAGGGTGCGTATGGGTTGAAAGTATCGGGATTGGTGCCATACCGCCAAAGATACTCGAAATAAGTTTCACGTTGCTGTCTGTATGGTTTAAAATCTGCTTCGCACCGGCTAAATTGGCTATCGTAGTTTAGTCTAGCTTGGTCTCTGCACAGTTGACGTTGTTCAGCGTCCCCGTATTGCTTCAGCCCGGAGCTTGCTTTGGGCTTACAGGCCACCAGCCCTGAATGGATTGCGGCAACCAAGACGATTAATTTGATTGGCAAATGCCTCATTCTTTACCCCCAAAAGTTGAGTCTTTATCGGAGGAATCGTGGCGGCAATTGAGCGAGGGCCATTAAGGCAATTAATTACCGCTGGTTGCTGCGCTTGATTGGATGCAGCATCTGACTGGCACGATCAAAAAAACATCGAATTGCAGGCGCCTTTCTGGCATAATAATCATGGGTTACGTTAAACAAACCGAACCATGGATCGTTCCATCGTTCCACCCAAGGAGAGCCTCATGGCAAAAGGTCAAGATTCCAAGAAGGCGACGAAGAAGCCGGCCCTGAAAACCGCCAAAGAGAAAAAAGCTGAAAAGCGCGAGAAGAAGAAGTCGAAGGAATAAGTGTTAAACTGCTCTACTTGATTGCGCCTGAAATCGGCTGTCATTTGAATCGGTTGAAACGATCATTGTGAATGCACATGATTTCATCAATCGGCAGGGTCCATTGGGTCGGCTGCCCCAACGGACCCTGTGCAGACAACACGCAAGTTAACGATTTCATATATTTTTTAGACAACGCGCCTCGACCCGGGCCGCTCATGCGGCGACTGCGGGGGGCACCATTGGCAAGCGCCGACCCAAGGAAACCTTCGATCGATAGAGCATGAAGCACTCAGAGAGATCGTTTCGACGGACGTTAGTGACATCCGATCCCAGGCGCATTCAAGTAGAGCAGTTCGTAAAGAATAATTCGCAGCCAATTTCAGGAGGTGTTATGACCTCCTGCGATGAAACTTTTGCCAGAACAACGCGAACGCCTCCAGGCGTTCTTGTCAGACGCCAGAGACCGCCTCGCCGCAAGGTTGGAAGCGGTTGATGGCACTGCTAAAATTCAGTCAAAGTCCTGGGTCCGGCCCGAGGGTGGCGGCGGGACAATGGCCGTCCTCCGCGGAGCCGTTTGCGAGAAGGCTGGCGTAAACATTTCCTCGGTTTCTGGTCCGGAATATCCAGCCATCGAAGGCGAGCATCGCGGCAAGCCATTTACGGCTGCTGGCCTTTCGACAATCACCCACATGATGAATCCCCACGCTCCCATTGCCCACATGAACGTTCGCATGCTCGAAGTCGGCGACTCCTTTTGGATCGGCGGTGGGGCGGACTTGACGCCTTTCATCGAATACGAGGACGACACACGAGACTTTCACGCTGCCCTCGAGGAAGCCTGCAAGGCTTGGACACCCGATTGTCACCCAAAATTTCGCGCGTGGTGTGACGAGTATTTTTATATTCCGCACCGCCAGTCGTGTCGTGGGGTTGGCGGCATTTTTTTTGATTACCTCGAAGGTGACTTTGACCGCTGCCTTGGCTTCATGAAGGCGGTCACCGATGCCTACACCGATATTTACCCGCGCATATTAGACCGTCGCAAGGGCGTGCCTTGGACAGAAGAAGAAAAAGAAGGCCAGTTGTACTGGCGCGGTCGTTACGCCGAGTTTAACCTAGCGTGGGATCGTGGAACCCGATTTGGACTCATGACCGGTGGCAATACCGAGGCTATTTTTGTCTCGTTGCCGCCCACAGTAAAGTGGTGACCAATGCCTGCCCATCTTGGATTTATGTTTTTACTTTTGGCGCTGATTTTTTCCCTTTACGGTTTCGGTGCCAGCATCGCTGCCGCGTGGCTGCGCCATCGCCGGCTTTACCGTTCGGGCCGCATGGCGGCGACGATGACGGCCACGTTTATCGTTCTGGCAGCCATCGTGATGTGGCTTTCGCTGTTTGCGCGCGATTATTCAATCGCCTACGTCTGGCGCAATTCCAGCAATGACCTTCCGGCGTTTTACACCTTCACGACATTTTGGTCGGCCCTCGAGGGTTCGCACTTTCTCTGGATGATGATCCTCGCTATTTTCACGATGATTGCCCTGTGGACGGGAAACCGTGACAACGAGCACATCATGCCGTGGGTGGCTGCGTCACTGTTGGCCGTGGTGAGTTGGATGCTTTATCTGGCTGTTAGCCATTCCGATCCGTTTGTCATGCAATTGCCGGCTCCGACAAATGGCCTCGGCAAAAATCCGCTGCTTCAAAATCCCTACATGGCGATTCATCCACCGACACTCTTCACAGGATATACGGCTCTGGCCATTCCATTTGCCTATGCGATTGCGGCGATGGCGTACGGCGACATCACCGAAGGCTGGTTGAAAACCACGCGGCGCTGGACGCTTTTTGCCTGGTGCGCCCTGACGGCAGGTGTTGCCTTGGGAGGCCACTGGGCCTACGTGGAACTCGGCTGGGCTGGCTATTGGGCGTGGGATCCGGTCGAGAATTCGAGTTTCATGCCGTGGCTCATGGCGACGGCTCTGCTGCACTCCATGGTGATTCAAGACAAACTCGGCCACTTGAAACGGTCGGGGATCATTCTGGCGATCCTGGCTTTCTTTTTTAGCTTTTTCGGTACGTTCATCACGAGGTCGGGCATCATCACTTCCGTCCACAGTTTTGCTGACGGAAACATTGGCCCCAATTATTTGATTTTCATCGCGTCACTTCTGGTGGGCAGCTTGGCTTTATTTGCCTTCCGCGCACCTTCGATTCTGCCCCCCGATGCCGGCAAGGTCTGGGGCGTTTCGAAAGAATCAGCCCTGATTGTCACGCAGTTTTTGTTGCTGACCTTGGCCGCTGTTGTTTTTATCGGAACCGTGTTTCCAATTGTTTCCGAGGCTGTGAGTAACCAAAGAATTTCCATTCAGGCGCCGTATTTCAACGCCTTTGCGCCGTGGATCGGCCTGGCAATGATTGTCGCCATCGCGATGGGGAATCTGCTGCGCTATCACTCGGCGAAAATTCCAGGCGGACGCGCCGTGCTGATCAACGCTGCGGTGATTGCGATTTTACCAGCGGCACTTTTTTGTTGGCGCGGTGAAGTTTTCAAGACGACACGGGCTTGGCCGCTCGGCGCGCAGATTGTCGGTATTTACCTGGTGATGTGGTCGGTGGTTTGCCTGTGTGCGGACTTCCGGCAAAGGCTCGCGCCATTTGCCAATGTTGCGGGGGGCGTTTTTGCGCGATGGGCCGCATTTTTACGACGCAATACGGCCTACGCCGGGGCATTTGTGGCGCACATTGGTGTGCTGCTGGCGATACTGGGTTTCCTTGGAAACTACCGCGGGGTTGACCGCGAGGTGACACTTCGCTCCGGCGAAACGGCCAGTTTGTTTGGTTACGACTTCACCATGGGCAAGTTTCAAGTCCGCGAAGAAGGTAATGCGACTTTGTACGAGGCTCCGTTGCTCGTCACGCGCGACGGTCGTGAAATTGGAACAGTCTATCCGGCAAAAAGTAAGTATCCGACCAAACCGGAACTGATGAACGAAGTCGGTGTTCTTGGTGGGTTTTGGCATGATCTTTATGCCGTGATTGTCGATTTTGAAAAAAAATCCGGCGAGACGGTGACTTTGCAACTGCACGTCAATCCGACGGTGCGGCTCGTGTTCATGAGCGTCGTCATCATGGTCCTGGGTGGGATCATCGCTGCTTTTGACCGGATCCGGGGGGATCGCAGCCGCGACGTTGCCGGTGGCGTGTGGGAACACGGCAGTGGAGGTCGCGCATGAGGGCTTTTATAATCATACGCCTGTCGATTTTCTGGTTGGCGGTGTTGGCCTTGACTGCCATCAGGGCACCCATGGTTTTTGCGAACGACATGGCTGATGCCGCTGCGTTTCAAGACCAGTTCCGGGATGTTGCCAGTGATTTGCGTTGTCCGACCTGCGTCGGATTAAGTGTCTTGGAATCCGACGCCCCGTTTTCAAAACAGATCAAGGACGAGGTGACCAGCCAGCTCAAGGCCGGCAAGTCCCATGAAGAAATTCTGACATTTTTTACCGAGCGTTATGGCCCCTGGATTTTGCGTGTTCCGCCGAAAACGGGAGTCAGCATTCTGGCATGGGCCATACCTCTTGCTGTTTTGTTGACCGGGCCTTTGGCCGTCTGGTTTTTGGTTTGGCGCCGTCGCGATGACCTGGCCGGGGTCGAGGCGGTGAAGCCGCTCGAGGAAATTCTGGCGGAATGGAATCGCGACATCAACACCCGCAGGGGCAGCCTGAATTCAAGCCTGCCAGGCAACGAGGGCTCGACGACCCTTGCCACTGAAGGGAGGGATCAGGCATGACCGCGATCATGATCGTATCAGGGCTTTTTGCCTTGGCTGCTTTAGTTGCGACGGTTCTGCCTTTTTTTCTCGGACGCGGTGGCTTTTTGGCCGCGGCAGGAACCATCAATGACCCGGCCAGGCTTGAATCGATGAAGGCTGCCATCGTCGCCCGTTATGTCAAAGAAGAGTTGGTTTTCAGTGACGGGGATTTATCCCGTCGGGAATGGGCGCGGCGGCAGGAATACTTGCGCCATCGCTATATTGATGTCGCGCGGCGGCTTGATTATTTGCGGCGCGCCGGTGCACCTCTTTTGATTGGCTTTTTTTTATTGCTTGCGGCGAGCCAGGTTTTAAGCGTTCGTGAAGTTCAGGCCGCAACTTTTATGGGCGAACGCCATGCGATCATGTTGCGTGGTGGTGTGGACCAGGTCTGGGGGCATTATGTTTTCACGCTTCAAAATGATGGCAAGGTGGCCGAGGAGTTCACCACGCCGGTGATGCTGCCATCTGGTGCCGTCGATGTCCGGCCCCAGGAAGGCGTAACTCCAGAAGAGGTCGTCATTGGGGAAGGGGGACAAGTTGCCATTCGCCAAAAAGTTGAACCGGGCGTGCATCTGGTCAGTTTCGGGTTTATTGTAGGTGCGAAGGCTGGAAATTCGAAAATAGAGTTTGTTGCGCCGTATCCGGTCCAGGATTTGCAGATCCTGACCGCCAAAGGCAGCGGGCTCGAGGTCCGCGGACCAGGGCTCGTCATGCGGCGCGGATCCGAATCGCCCAGTGTCTGGGGGATTTCGGCGCCGGTTGGGGTTGGAGAACCCCTGGCATTTGAAGTGGTCGGAGTGGCCGAGGGCCGGCAACGCCTCTGGATCATGGGAATTTCTGTTGCATCACTTTTAATCGGGTTGGGTGGTGGCCTGGCCTGGTGGGGGCGCCCGAAACGCAAAGAGGAGTTTATCAATGAAGAAGCTTTGGGATCTTAAGTTTCAAGTCTTGGCCGCAACTTTGCTTATTGCAGGAATCATGTCCCGGACTGAAGGCGCTGCAGCCATGTCCGAGTTGTTCCGGTCCCTTGGCCCGGTAGCCCTGGGTGGAGTGGGGTTCTTTTTCTTGTTCCGGGGCGTCAAAAAAAAGGCTTCTGGCATGATGGAAAAGGTGATGCAGGATACCGGGAATCAACCCGCAAAGGCTCGCCAGAAGCAAATCCGCTAACGGTTTTGGTGGTTTGAGTGGTGGGCGGAACGCCTTGCTGCGCAAGGTCTTTACGGGATCTTAACTTTAGCCCGACTTGACTTATGCGGCCTCGCTGGCTATAAACCGGGTGTTCAAAAAATTTAGCGTTTACAGGGCTTTGTGCCTGTACCCAAAATATAAGCTGGTAATTGGTCCAGCGTTTCTACCAAACACCGTAAATGTTTGTCTACAAGGGTGATCTATGCAAAGACGTGTCGCGACCAGTGTATTCGCCATCGCCGGAATCATGATTTCGGTATCTTTGAATAGCAGCCCCTGTTTTGCGTGGGGATCCAAAGGACATTTCATCGTTAACGAAGCCGCCGCAGAACTCACGAGTTCACCGGCGGCTGAATTTTTTAAAGACAACAAACAGACCCTTGGAAAGTTTGCCAACACGCCAGACGGTCTTTGGAAGCGCCCAGGCGTTTACGAGAAAGAGCGTGGAACGCACTTTTTCCATTGGGACGTTTATAAGAAGTCGAACCTCCTTGGTTCTTTCGACGAACTGACCTTGTCGTCAGTGATCAACAAGAAAGGCATGGCCTTTGTTGATGAGAACGGTTCTGCCATGTTCCGCGTTGCCGGAATCTACCGCCGTCTGGTCACAGCCCTGCAGAAAAAGAAGTGGGAAGAGGCGATTCAAATGGCCGGCGTTCTTGGCCATTACATCGGCGACATCTCGCAGCCCATGCACGTTTCAAGCGATTACGATGGCCAGTCGATCAAGCGCCCCGGTGTGCACAAGTATTTCGAATCTACTTTGGTCGAAACGGTCCCTCACGACCGCCTGACCGGTGAAGTGATTGAGGATGGCGAGAAACGCAAGTCTGGATTGGCTCGCCGCCGCGGCGGGCGTCCTGGTGAAGGTGCTGCAAAGGGCCTCGCCATGCACGAAGGCGAAGTATCTTTCGGTGAACTGGCAGCCGTTCTCGATCATTTTGACGCTAGCGGTTCACAAGATGACCGGGGCCTCAAAACATACTTTGCACCGCGGATGGGTTTCGCAGCCGCTGTTCTGGCAGCGATCTGGGACATGGCAGTCGAAGAATCTGGGGCCACGAGCGGATTTCCGATGAAGGCTTTGGAAGTTGAAGAGCCGAAGTGGTTCCCCTTGGACAGCTCAGTTGCCAGCCGCTAGGCACTGGATTCAAGTTTAAAACAGAAAACCCGCGCCATTACAGCGCGGGTTTTATTGTTTTTGGAGGCGTCGGCCGGAATCGAACCGGCGAATAACGCATTTGCAATGCGCCCCCTTAGCCACTTGGGTACGACGCCACGGGCCGCAAGTTTAAGCACGGCGTGGCTGACCCCGCAACAATAATCTCCCGGCCCGGTTTCTGGCCACCTTTCGTTCATTCCATTCCAATCTAGGCATTGCCAAGCGCAATAAAATTGCACTAAAGCCAAAACTCCACACATCGCCCTGAAGTCAGGCTGGTGGTTTTGCGCCGGAGGCAATTGGTTTCAGTGATTACTGTTTTTCTGGTCATTTTAGCGGTCATCCTGGCTTTTGCCCAAACGGGCATTCGGGAACTGGCGGGATTTGTCCGGAGCCTGTTTTTGCTGTCCCGCGCCTGCCTTTGTGAAAAACGTGTGATCGGAATCCTTGGGCGTGGTGTTATGCGTCGCAGGATTCTGCGCCGTGTGTTTTCTGCAGCATTTTGGTCGATTCCGTCTTACGTCCGTGGCGATTACCGTCAGGCAGGCCGCCGGCTTGGGCCGCTCGTTCGCCACATTGAGACACAACTGGCTGCGCTTTCTGCCAAACAGAAATCAGAACTTATTGAAGCCGCAGACACGATAGAAATTATGGCCGCTGTTTTCAGCCACCAGATGCGTTGTCATTTGATGGGTGGGGCATTGGATGAAGCAATGCACACCCTTGTTCGCGCCCGCGGCGTTCTCGGTGTAGAGCGCCTCGCAGCCTTTCCAGAAATCGATTACAAGGCTGCCCAGCTGGTCAAGGCTGGATTGGCTGCCGGTCGCTTGATCGACGGCTCGGGAATTTCAGCAATCCTTATGAACCCGCCAGACGGGCGTGGTCTGGGAACAACCACTTCGCCTCGCCGTAGTCGGCCTCGCCGCATTGGCGATCTTTCTCGCCTGACGCAGCGCGAGGAAAAACGCGGCGTGTTGATCCAAATGCGCCGGCCGGCTCCTGAAGACCGCGTGCCGTGATCGCTGATTTAAGGTCTGACACGTTCACGCGTCCCGGTCTGGCCATGCGCTCGGCAATGGCTGCTGCTGAAGTCGGCGACGATGTTTTTCAGGAAGATCCGACGATCCGCGAACTCGAGGAAGAAGTCGCTGGCGTCACTGGATTCGACGCCGCGCTCTATGTCCCAAGTGGGACAATGTCCAACCAGATCGCAATCAATTTGCAAACCCGGCCCGGTGATTCGGTATTGATCGAGGCTGAAAGCCACGTTTTCATTTACGAGGCTGGCGCCGGACCCGCACTTTCTGGCATCCAGTTTGATTGCGTCTATTCCGCCGATTTTATCCAATGGACTGACGCAGCAGCAGGCTTGGTTCGTGAAGACACCCTGCATTCTGCAACCACTTCATTGATCGTTGTGGAGAATACTCATAATCGCCACGGTGGCAGGATTTTTCCTGCGGCCGGGCTGGAACGGATTCGGGCCTTTCGGCAAAAGCATCCAGGCGTTTCTTTGCATTGTGACGGTGCACGCATTTGGAATGCGGCAGTCGCGACTGGAAATTCTGTTGCGGAACTGCTGAACGGATTTGACTCGGCATCGGTCTGTTTTTCCAAGGGACTTGGTGCGCCGGTGGGTTCCGCCCTTTGTGGTTCCCGGGAGCTGGTTGCGCGGGCCCGCAAGGTCCGTAAACGTTGGGGTGGCGGGATGCGTCAGGCTGGTATTGTTGCCGCCGGCGCGCTTTACGCCCTGCGCCATCACCGTGAGCGGATCGCAGAGGATCACGAGCGGGCCGGCATTCTTGCCGAATTATTTCGGGGCCTTTGCTCCGACTATCCGAATAAGGCTCTATCCGCCAAGACACCTGACCCGCAAACAAACATGGTTTACCTGCAGGTCCGCCCCGATCAGGCCCAGTCCATGGTGGACGCCCTTTCGGCGATGGGCGTTTTGGTCCTGCCCACCGGTGGGGGATGGATCCGGGCAGTGACCCATCTTGACGTGCCCGGGCATGTGATGCCGAAGGTCTGCGATGCCTTCGCCAGGTGCCTGAAGGGGCTTTGAGCCGTTTTGAACAGATTTGAGGCGCAATTGTTGCAGCAAATCGCGAATTTCACCTGAAATCACTTGCCGCTGGCTGCTTCTTTGCTAACTTAGGGGCACTTTGTCGAAGGAATCTGACATGACCATTCGCGTTGGTATCAATGGATTTGGAAGGATTGGCCGGACGGTGTTGCGGGCCGCTTATGCCAAGGGCAACAGCGACTTTGAGATCGTTCACATCAACGATCTGACCGATACCAAAACCCTGGCACACCTGCTCAAGTACGATAGTGTTCACGGCCGTTTCGATCATCACGTCGAAGCCGTGGAGGGTGCCATCATTGTCGACGGCCGTAAAATTTCCGTCTCTGCAATCAAAAACCCTGAAGAACTGCCGTGGAAAACCAAGGAAGTCGGCATTGTTTTTGAATGCTCCGGTGTGTTTACCAAGCGTTCTGCTGCCGAAGGCCATTTGAAGGCTGGGGCGCGCAAGGTCCTGATTTCTGCGCCGGCAACCGACGAAGACATCACAGTGGTTTACGGCGTGAACCACGGAAAAATTGACAAGTCGAAACATACGATCGTTTCCAACGGCAGCTGCACCACGAACTGCCTGGCTCCGGTAGCCAAGGTTATCCATGACTTGGCTGGCATTAAACGCGGTCTCATGACCACGGTTCACTCCTACACGAACGATCAAAACATCCTGGATCTTCCGCACAAGGACTTGCGTCGTGCGCGTGCTGCTGGAGTTTCCATGATTCCCACTTCAACCGGGGCTGCCAAAGCCATCGGGTTGGTGATGCCGGAACTCAAGGGCAAGATGCACGGGATGGCAATTCGCGTCCCGACGCCGAATGTTTCGCTGGTGGATGTGACTTTTGAAGTGGGTCGTGCGGTGACCGTCGAGGAAATTAACGACGCCCTGCGCAAGGCAGCCAATGGCCCGATGAAGGGTGTCCTTGGTTATACCGATGAGCCACTGGTCTCGATTGATTACAATGGGGATAACCAAAGTAGTATCGTTGACGGTGCGAGCACCGCTGTGATGGAAGGTACGATGGTCAAGGTTCTGTCGTGGTACGATAATGAAACTGGATTCAGCTGGCGGATGCTTGATGTCGCGCGCCTCTTGATGTCCTGAGACCGTTCCCATTATTTCTCTGATGCCTGGCTCTATTGATTGGACGACACAATGACCAAAGAATCCGATAAAACAGTGACCCTGACCCGTAAAGAAGTTCTCGAGACCCTTGCGGTATCGAAAGACCTGGGCGGGCTCGACATTCGCAAGGCGAACCTGATCAAGATTGATTTTTCGGGTTGTAACCTTCAAAACACGAACTTCTCGTATTCAAACCTGAAGGATGCCAATTTCACGGATGCCGACATGCGCGGTGTTTCGCTGTGGAATGCAAACCTTGAAGGTGCAAACTTCACCAATGCAAACCTTGAAGATGCCGATCTTGATTACGCAAAGCTGCGCGGTGCGATTTTGTTTCACGCGAACCTTCGCCGGGCATCGTTGCCGACGGAATTGATCCCGCGTGACGACATCATGCGAAGTGTCGACACTGGCTGCAAAGTTGGCGCGCACCACAGCGGCTGAAGGTAAAAGACTCATCCTGGTGCCTGCTATTTTCGCAGAACAAACTAAAAAATACCTTACGGCACCGGTTTGCTTTCTGGTTGTCGCGATCTTCATGACCCCTGAGGTGTGGTTTCTGGAACGTCCAGTTACCCACGACCACGCTGTACACTACGCCAGGATCTGGCATTGGATCCACCAAGCCAGTAAATTACCTTGGGGATGGAATCACGATTGGTTTACGGGGTATCCAACTGGCTACCTGTATCCGTTCCTGTCCGATTGGCTGGTCGCCGGGATTCATCGCCTGTTTTCGCTGCTGAGTGGCGGTACTGCTCCGCTCGGCCTTTCTTATTCCCTCGCTATTATTTTGACGCATTTCCTGGAGGGACATTCACTTTACACGCTGGGTCGTGTGATGGGGTATCGCAAGGCGGGATTCCTTGCGGGTTTAGTTTTTATGACCCAGGCCGGGGCGCCATTCGTTGGTGGCTGGTTTTGGACCCACTATGTGGGGGTCTGGCCGGTGTCGCTGTCGATATCGTTGTCGATATACGGCTGTGCTGCGTTTCATCGATTGAGTCAAGATCCCGGACCTCAGACCGCTGGTTGGTTCGGGTTGTGGTGGGGGCTGGCCCTACTGGCTCATCCCATTCAGATGATTCATTTCGCGGTGATGTTTCCGGCGATGCTCTTTGCGGTCCACTGGCGAGGGCAACCGGAGCGTCGTCCGAAATTTAGTCGGCTGATGGCAGGAGCTGCAGCTGCGGTCGGGATTGGAAGCCTTTGGATTATTCCATTCCTATCGGTCAACGATTACTCCGAACAAGTTTTTTTCGTACCTTGGAAGTCCCTGCCTGTGTTGCTTGGGCAACTTGCCACAGGCACGATTTACAAAGGCCTGCTGCCTGCGATGCAATTCGTTGGCCTCGCAGGAATCGTGCTCGCTTTGCGGCGCGGAAAGCCTGTCATGCTTGCGATCGCGCTATCTTGCATTGTCTTGATTGTGACTGGCAGCACTACGTTTTACGATACCTTGCATCTGGGTGAAGTTTCTCAGGCTTTCAAAACGATCCAGTACCTCCGATTCCAATCGATCCTTCGTCCATTCTGGTGCCTTGCCGGGGCTGTCTTTCTTTTGCCGTATGGCGCCAGGTTATTTCGTCGCCGGGGCGAACTGATTGTGATCACGCTTTTCGTAGTCGCAAGCCTACCGCATGCAATGGATGGAATGTTCATAAAATTCTCTCGTCATCCCCACATCCGGAACCACGCCGATTACGAGGCGGTCGTTTCATGGTTGCGTGGTGTTGAAGCGATGGATCATAGATTCTTCAGGATTGCGGTCTTCAATAAATTCGAAAAGCCCTTCTCCCATGAGTTGCCCGAACTTGTGAGCCGGGTTCGCAGCCCTGTTCTGGCGATGAACTACCAGCCTTCAATTAATTTCAAGACCGCTGCCCGCACACTAAACCCAGAAACCTTCAAGTTGTTGAGTATCCGCTTTCTGATCTCAGAGAGGGCGAATCCTGAAGTTCTGCGATTCGGTAATTGGCAATTCCGCGAGCGAAAGGGGCGTTATTTTATTTATGAAACCAGCTTCTGGTCTGAGAAACGGGTTTCGTGGCTCACCCCTTTGGGACAAGTCGTGGATGACAAGAATGTTAGCCAGGTTTTATCTGATGGAAATTCACTAGTCGCCGACGTCAGTTCAGACACAACCGGGTTTGTGCTTTTTCATACGGCGTACTTTCCCAGGTGGCGTGCGACATGGACTCAGACCGGCGGCGTCGGGCGTCAGGTTGAGTTGAAACCGCGACGTTTTACATCTGATGTGGAAATGATCTCGGTGCCAATACCAGATGAGGGTGGCGGAAGGATTGAGTTGCAGTTTGCGATGAACTGGCTCGATTACCTGGCAATTGCGATTTTTATCGTAGGGTTCTGCGTGGCGTTAGGGCTTGTGTTTCGCCGTCGCCTGTTGTCAGGATGACAGGTACCCAGCTAGTTTATCCTTGCTTGTACTGCCGCTCTGGCCGTTGATTCCGCTGACCATCCCGCTGATCAGACTCGCTGCCGCGTCGCCACCACTGCTGGCACTTGCGCCGCCGCCACTCAAAAGAGATGACGCATTGATCAGCCCGAGGACAATAGATTCGGCTGTGGCGTCCGTCAGATTCAGCATTTCTGATGCAGAGACGGTGCCGTCACCATCGGTGTCGAGGATTTTTATTTTCAGTACTGTCGATGCCGTCTGAAAAATCGACAGCTTCAATTTTTCCGCATCAATGAACGCATCGGTGGGGAGCTGTCCCATCAAGGTAATGGCATAGTCCACATCTTCGATGGCACTGGTCGTTGCCGCTGGTGTGACGCCGAAAAGCGCCGTGATCCCGTTGCCGCCGGATCCGCCGCTGGAATCCACGCTTCCCATGTTTTCCACAAAATCAATGGGAGCCACACCGGCGCGTTGCGCATAGGACAACGCAAGCATTGACGTATAAGTGGCATTCCCTTCATCATCGGCAAGGGCCTCCTCCAGCAGGTCTATGGCCTTCTGTGGTTTGCCTTGCTCCAGATATCGCGCCGCTTCGTCGGCTGGATCCTGCGACTGCAATGGGGCATAAATATTTGATCCGCACCCGGACATGGCCACCGTGATGGCAATCGTTATTTTCATCAGTTTTGCTTTGCAATTCATATCATTCCCTTCGACTCGTTCTCAAAATCCGGCCTTTAAACGCAGGAAGTAGCGCATGTCGGAACGAAGCCCGACCTTGTCGCCCAGTTCCTCGGTATAAAAACCGCCGTCGATTCGTGCCAGCCAGGCATCGACAAAGACGCCGGCGCATGGTCCGCCCTGGTTCAGACCAGCGCTGAAACCAAAACGTTTTCCAAGACCAATTTCTCCGCCGACGTGCAGTTTTTTATAGAGATTCGTGGTGTAGACGCTGGTGGCATCAACGTAATCGACAAGAAGGCGCGCGGTGGCTGCCTTTGAACTCGTGGTCGAGGCATAGCCGACATCAATACGTTGCTTCAGGTTGTCGACCGACATGTCTGAAGTTTCGGGACTGACATGGGCATCGCCAAGGTTGTGGACCGTGACTCCAATGCTCGAATCGTTTTTTGCGCCAAGAGGAAACATTGCACCGAGGGTGACTGGCGACGTTGTGCCGAGTCCGAAGATATCCGATGTGTCGTTAAGGGACTGCGCCTCAAGCAAACCAACCTCTAGTTCAGCTTGGGCTCGTTTGTAGTAGGCGAGGGTCATCCCGAGTAGCATCTTTCCGCCATAAAACGAATCGGCAAGGGTGAAGGTGAGACCCGTGGTCGAGTACAGGTCGGCTTTGACGGCTTCAAGGCCACCTTGAGCAGGATCTTTGTAGACGAGTACATCGGTCTCATTCGAGGTCACGATGCCAAGGGCAGCCCGACGCAAAAGAATTCCGCTGAAATTGCTAAATCCAATGTGCTGATTGCTGCCGATATGTTGCGTCAGCATGCTGACGGTGTCTCCGCCTTGGGATGACGCCATCTCCTTGACGAGAGAGCGTGTGTCGCTCGAAATTTCGAATGCTGGGGACAGGACGGTCAGGCCTTTGAATATCCCAGTGCCTTGGGCCAATCCGGCCGGATTATAGAAAATCGCTTCCTCGTTGTCGGCCACGGCCACTCCCGTGTCCCCGCGGCCCAGGTAGTACGGCGACCGGTAGATGCGCTG
>CAMBEK010000019.1 GCA_945865565.1 Pseudobacteriovorax antillogorgiicola
TCCCGTGCGTGCATCTTTCATAACGGTGCCCTCAACGCCGCCGCAGTAGTTGTCGGCAACGGACCATGTCGAAGAAGATGGAAAATTAGTGGGTGCGGGTAGTCCGTAATAATCGTCGATCGTATCCCAGATGTCACCTGCGGTTGTGCTGCTACTAGCCGGAGCTGTCGTGTTGTTAAAGGAACCTGTACCTGAAAGCCGAACTGCATTACGGCAATTCACTTTCAGTTTACCGGTGACACCACCAAAGACGCTGCCGGCGCGCAAGTCCCAGGCATTTGGCGGGGTCACCGCCGCGCCGGCGTATGTGCCGGTCAGGCTCAAGTTCTCGAAAGCCACTGCAGTTTTAATGTTACCGGCCACGATATCGGCGTCGCCCGATCCTGTGCGGCGAATGCCGCTTGAATCCCAGTACTCAAATGTCCCGGAGGATTTCGCCTGGGTCGCGAAATTAGTGAGATCGGTTTCATTGCTGCCCGTGGTGGCCGTGGTTGCGCCGTTGTCGCTATAGCGCGGCAAAGGACTCGTTGCCGACGGGTAATTACCCGTTACACCGCCAATTCCAACGCCACGTTTGATGTTGCTGGCAAGGATCGTGGTGAAGTCGGCGGATTTGTACGACGCCGTGGTGACGCAGCCCACAGCGCCGTTTGACGTACAGTCTGCCGGAGGATTGCAGGACTTTGTCCCGGTCTGTACGGTCCCAGTGATGTCATAGTAACTTGTGCCGGCGCATACTTGCGAGGATGCCACGTTCGCAAATGGAGTTGCATCCACCGGGGCCCAATAAATCATATATGCCGTGTTCCCGCCGGCAAGTGCCAGAGTCGTCGCGCCAATGGAAACTCCCGACGGCACGACGACGGATGCGGATGTGCTCGAGGCGACCGTCTTGGATGTCACAGAGATCCCACCAACAGTGACCACCATGTCTTGGGCAAACCCTGTGCCGGTCAGCGTAACGGTGTCACCAGATTTGATGAATACTGGGCTACGCCCAGTCAGGGATGGGGTCGCGACGGTTAAGCTATAACCATTGTTCGTGGCATTGGTGGCGTTGCCCGCGCTGTCGGTGGCCGTCACGCAGACATACCAGGTTCCGGCGGCAAGAGATGTCAGTGCCTGCGGCGATGAACCTGGCGCGAAAGGTGGGACACCGTAAGTCTGATCTACGCCTGTGGAGCAGTCTGCTGAACTCGCCACCTTGAGCGCATACGTCACGGTATTTGCGTCGGTCGCGTCACTCCAAGTGACGGTCGGAGTCTGGTTGTTTGTTGGTGTCGCTGGGCCGGTGATGGTGAAGGCTGCGGGCGCGGTGGTGTCGATGGTGATTTCGAAACTTCCACTGGCGGACCAGTTGCCGGCATCGTCACGTTCCTGGACATAGAGGGTGTTGTCTCCGGCCGACAGGGCTGCGCCGGGCGTATAGCTGGCGGTCGTCGTGGTCGTTGCACCTGTTGAAAGGTCTGAGCTATCGAGCTTATAACGATAGCTTTCATTGCCGTCGCCGGCCGAAGTCCACGACCAAGTTGGTGTCGTGTCGTTAGTGGGCGTGGTTGCAGTAACCGTCGGTGCTGTCGGCGCGGTGGTGTCGATGACAAAACTATAACCATTGTTCGTGGCATTGGTGGTGTTGCCCGCGCTGTCGGTGGCCGCCACGCAAACATACCATGTTTCAGCGGCAAGGCTCGTCAGCACCTGTGGTGATGAACCTGGCGCGAAAGGCGGGACACCGTAAGTCTGATCTACGCCTGTGGAGCAGTCTGCTGAACTCGCCACCTTGAGCGCATACGTCACGGTATTTGCGTCGGTCGCGTCACTCCAAGTGACGGTCGGAGTCTGGTTGTTTGTTGGTGTCGCTGGACCTGTGATGGCGAAGGCGGCGGGTGCTGTTGTGTCGATGGTGATTTCGAAACTTCCGCTGGCGGACCAGTTACCGGCATCATCACGTTCTTGCACATATAATGTATGGACCGCCGCACTCAGCGTAGTGCTTGGGACAAAACTCGTCGACGTCATGGTCGTTGCACCTGTTGAAAGGTCTGAGCTATCGAGCTTATAGCGGTAGCTCCCATTTCCGTCACCGGCCGAAGACCATGACCAGGTGGGTGTCGTGTCGTTAGTGGGTGTGGTTGCAGTAACAGTCGGTGCTGTCGGCGCGGTCGTGTCGATGGTGATTTCGAAACTTCCGCTGGCGGACCAGTTGCCGGCATCATCGCGTTCTTGCACATATAATGTATGAGCTGAGGCACTCAGGGCAGTGCCTGGGACAAAACTGGTCGATGTCGTGGTCGTTGCACCTGTCGAAAAGTCTGAGCTGTCCAGTTTATAGCGGTAACTTCCATTTCCATCGCCGGCCGAAGTCCACGACCAAGTCGGTGTCGTGTCGTTAGTTGGTGTGGTTGCAGTAACCGTCGGTGCTGTCGGCGCGGTCGTGTCGATGGTGATTTCGAAACTTCCGCTCGCGGACCAGTTGCCGGCATCATCACGTTCTTGCACATATAATGTATGAGCTGAGGCACTCAGGGCAGTGCCTGGGACAAAACTGGTCGATGTCGTGGTCGTCGCACCTGTCGAAAAGTCTGAGCTGTCCAGTTTATAGCGGTAACTTCCATTTCCATCGCCGGCCGAAGTCCACGACCAAGTCGATGTCGTGTCGTTAGTCGGTGTGGTGCCAGTAACAGTCGGTGCCGTCGGCGCGGTTGTGTCTATGGTGATTGCAAAACTTCCACTCGCGGACCAGTTGCCGGCACCATCACGTTCTTGGACATATAACGTATGAGCCGTCGCACTCAGCGCAGTGCTTGGGACAAAACTCGTCGATGTCGTCGTCGTTGCACCTATTGAAAGGTCTGAGCTGTCGATTTTATAACGGTAACTTCCATTTCCGTCACCGGCCGAAGTCCACGACCAGGTTGGTGTCGTGTCGTTAGTGGGTGTGGTGCCAGTAACAGTCGGTGCTGTCGGCGCGGTGGTGTCGATGGTGATTTCGAAACTTCCACTGGCGGACCAGTTGCCGGCATCGTCACGTTCTTGCACATATAATGTATGGGCTGCGGCACTTAGCGCAGTTCCCGGCGTGTAACTCGCCGATGTCGTGGTCGTTGCACCTGTTGAAAGGTCTGAGCTGTCGAACTTATAGCGGTAGCTCCCATTTCCATCGCCTGCCGAAGTCCATGACCAGGTGGGTGTGGTGTCGTTAGTGGGCGTGGTTGCAGTAACCGTCGGTGCTGTCGGCGCGGTCGTGTCGATGGTGATTGCAAAACTTCCACTGGCGGACCAGTTGCCGGCATCATCACGTTCTTGCACATATAATGTATGGGCTGCCGCACTCAGCGCAGTTCCCGGCGTGTAACTCGTCGATGTCGTGCTCGTTGCACCTGTTGAAAGGTCTGAGCTGTCGAGTTTATAACGGTAGCTCCCATTTCCATCGCCAGCCGGAGTCCACGACCAAGTTGGTGTCGTGTCGTTAGTGGGTGTGGCTGCAGTAACCGTCGGTGCTGTCGGCGCGGTCGTGTCGATGACAAAAATATAACCATTGTTCGTGGCATTGGCGGTGTTGCCCGCGCTGTCGGTGGCCGTCACGCAGGCATACCAGGTACCGGCGGCAAGAGATGTCAGCGCCTGCGGCGATGAACCTGGTGCGAAAGGCGGGACACCGTAAGTCTGAACTACGCCTGTTGAGCAGTCCGCTGAACTCGCCACCATCGTGACATAGGTTACTGTATTGGTATCGACCGCGGATCCCCAAGTTACCATCGGAGTCTGGCTGTTGGTCGGTGTCGCCGGGCCGGTGATGGAGAAGGCTGCGGGTGCTGTCGTGTCGATGGTGATTGCGAAACTTCCGCTGGCGGACCAGTTACCGGCGTCATCACGCTCTTGCACATATAATGTATGGTCCGTCGCACTCAGCGCAGTTCCCGGCGTGTAACCCGCCGATGTCGTCGTCGTTGCACCTGTTGAAAGGTCTGAGCTATCGAGTTTATAGCGGTAGCTTCCATTTCCGTCACCGGCCGGAGTCCACGACCAGGTTGGTGTCGTGTCGTTGGTCGGTGTGGTGCCAGTAACATTCGGTGCTGTCGGCGCGGTCGTGTCGATGGTGGTTGCAAAACTTCCACTGGCGGACCAGTTACCGGCATCGTCGCGTTCTTGCACATATAATGTATGGGCTGCGGCACTTAGCGCAGTTCCCGGTGTGTAACTCGTCGATGTCGTGGTTGTTGCACCCGTTGAAAGGTCTGAGCTGTCCAGTTTATAGCGGTAGCTTCCATTTCCGTCACCGGCCGGGGTCCACGACCATGTTGGTGTGGTGTCGTTAGTGGGCGTGGTTGCACTAACCGTCGGTGCTGTCGGCGCGGTCGTGTCGATGGTGATTGCAAAACTTCCACTCGCGGACCAGTTACCGGCATCATCACGTTCTTGCACATATAATGTATGGGATGCGGCACTCAGCGCAGTTCCCGGTGTGTAACTCGTCGATGTCGTGGTTGTTGCACCTGTTGAGAGATCTGAGCTGTCGAGCTTATAGCGGTAGCTCCCATTTCCATCGCCTGCCGAAGTCCATGACCAGGTGGGTGTGGTGTCGTTAGTGGGCGTGGTTGCAGTAACCGTTGGTGCTGTCGGCGCAGTTGTATCGATAGTGATTTCGAAACTTCCGCTGGCGGACCAGTTGCCGGCATCGTCACGTTCTTGCACATATAATGTATGGGCCGTCTCACTCAGCGCAGTTCCCGGCGTGTAACTCGTTGACGTCGTGGTCGTTGCACCCGCTGAAAGGTCTGAGCTGTCCAGTTTATAGCGGTAGCTTCCATTTCCGTCACCGGCCGAAGACCACGACCAGGTTGGTGTCGTGTCGTTAGTGGGTGTGGTTGCAGTAACCGTCGGTGCTGTTGGCGCGGTCGTGTCGATGATGGTTGTGACAGCAGAGCTTGAATTGCTCTGATTCAACGCGGCATCAGTGGCTTTTGCCGTGATGGTATAAGTTCCGGCCGCAAGATTGCTTGACGGCGTATAAATCCATGCGCCGGATCCATCGGCTGCCGCAGTTCCAAGGGTTGATGCGCCATTATAAATGGTGACGGTTGAATTGGCCTCTGCCGTACCGGCTACCGATGGCGTCAAGACGTTGGTGTAAATCGTGCTTCCGACACTCGTGTCGCCTAACACACTGGTGATGGCTGGTGCTGCAGGGGCAGTGACATCAATGATAAAAGTCACGGCGACGCTGGCCACGCCTTGGTTGAGCGCTGCGTCAGAAGACGTTGCAGTAATGCTGTAATTCCCGGTGGCTAAATCAGATCCGGGCGTATACGTCCACGCACCCGAGCCGTCCGCTATGGCGGTGCCAATTGCAGATGACCCATTATAAATCGTGACGGTTGAGTTGGGCTCGGCCAATCCCTCAAGGATCGGTCTGAGGCTATTGGTGTAAGTTGTGCCGCTGACATTTGAATTACCCGATGCACTATTGATGCTTGGTGCAAGGGGGGCTGTTGTATCGATGACTAACGTGACGTTTGTGCTGCTAGATCCCTGATTTAATGCCGCATCAGTGGCCTTGGCTGTGATTGTGTATGTGCCCGCGGTGAGTGAAGGCGTAAATAACCAGACGCCCGATCCGTTGGCGGTCGTGGTGCCTATGGCCGATGCATTGTTATAAACCGTCACCGTGGAATTGGCCTCGGCCGTACCTGCAATGGCTGGCATTAGACCGCTGTATGAAATTGGGCCACTGACATTTGTATCGCCAGCAACGCTAGTGATGCCTGGGGCTGCGGGATCCGTGATGTCGATGTTTATGGCAAACGCGCCACTTTCGGACCAGTTTCCTGCAGCATCACCTTCCTGGACGAATAACGTATGAACCGCCTCGGACAGTGCATTGCTTGGGATAAAACTCGTCGATGTGGTGGTTGTCACACCAGATGAAAAGTCAGAGCTGTCCAGTTTATAACGGTAATTTAGGTTTCCCCCGCCGCCACCAGATATCCAAGTCCAAGTTGGGGTCGTGTCGTTTGTGGGCGTGGTGCCAGTAACAATCGGTGCTGTCGGCGCGGTCGTGTCGACTGTGATTTCAAAACTTCCGCTGGCAGACCAGTTGCCGGCCTCATCAAGTTCTTGCACGTATAATGTATGGGCCGTCGCACTCAGCGCGGTGCTTGGGATAAAACTGGCAGATGTCGTTGTTGTGGTGCCAGTGGAAAAGTCCGGGCTGTCGAGTTTATAGCGGTAGCTCCCATTTCCGTCACCGGCCGAAGTCCACGACCAAGTGGGTGTCGTGTCGTTAGTGGGTGTGGTTCCAGTAACAGTCGGTGCTGTCGGCGCGGTCGTGTCGATGGTGATTGCGAAACTTCCGCTGGCGGACCAGTTGCCGGCATCGTCACGTTCCTGCACATATAAAGTACGTGCTGAGGCACTCAATGCTGTGCCTGGGGTGTAACTCGTCGCTGTGGTGGTCGTTGCACCTGTTGAAAGGTCTGAACTGTCGAGTTTATAGCGGTAGCTCCCATTCCCATCGCCTGCCGAAATCCATGACCAGGTTGGTGCCGTGACGTTAGTTGGTGTGGTGCCAGAGACCGTCGGTGCTGTCGGCGCGGTCGTGTCGATGATGGTTATGACGGGGGTGTTTGCTGCACTTTGATTCAAGGCTGCATCGGTGGCCTTGGCCGTGATGGTGTAAGTTCCGGGTGCAAGATTACTTGACGGCGTATAAGTCCATGCGCCGGATCCATCAGCCGTTGCAGTTCCAAGAATTGACGCATCGTTATAAACCGTGACTGTTGAATTGGCCTCAGCCGTACCTGAAATTGATGGCGTCAAAACATTTGTGTAAATGGTGCTGCTGACATTTGTGTCGCCCACCACGCTCGTGATGATTGGTGCTGACGGTGCAGTTGTGTCGATGACGACATTTACCGTGACGCCGGCAGGCCCTTGGTTCGATGCTGCGTCAGAAGCCTTCGCCGTGATGTTGTACGTCCCGGTGGCCAAGTCAGTGGCTGGCGTGTACGTCCATTCGCCCGATCCATCGGCTGTGGTTGTGCCAAGGACGGAAGTGCCTTGGTATATGGTGACGGTTGAAATGTTTTCTGCCGTACCAACTATGACCGGCCTTAGTCCATTGGTGTAAATCATGCTACCGATACTCGTGTTGCCCGCGATGCTGGTGATGCTCGGTGCCGCAGGAGCCGTCGTGTCAATGACCACGGTGACTGCCGTGCTGAATGAGCCGTGGTTTAAGGCCCCATCAGTGGCCTTTGCGGTGATGGTGTGTGTGCCCGCCGTAAGGACCGGCGTAAACAACCATGCACCTGATGCGTTGGCGGTTGTCGTGCCGATGGCAGATGCGTTGTTATAAACCGTCACCGTGGAATTGGCCTCGGCCGCACCAGCGATCGGAGGCATCAACAAACTCGTGGATATAGCGCCGCCGATATTTGTGTTGCCCGCCACGCTGGAGATGTTTGGCGCCGCCGGTGCTGCCGTGTCGATGATTAAAGTTACCGATGCGCTTGCAGGGCTTTGAATCATCGCGTTATCAGTAGCCTTCGCCGTGATGGTGTAAGTGCCAGTGGTCAGATCGCTCGATGGTGTGTAAGTCCATTCGCCAGACCCATTTGCAGTGGTGGTTCCGAGGATTGAAGTCCCATTAAAAATGGTTACCTGAGAATTGCCTTCTGCCGTGCCCCTTATGGTTGGCAAGAGTCCGCTGGTGTAAATTGTGTTGCTGACATTTGTGTTTCCTGCGACCTCGATAACGGACGGTACGCCTGGCCCAGTCGTGTCGATGATCATCGTTGCGACGCTGCTGGGAGCGCTCGGGTTTGATGCGGCATCTATTGCTTTGGCGGTGATGGAATAGGTCCCCGTGGCAAGATCACTTGGCGGAGCGTAGTTCCAGCCGCCTGACCCGTCGGCCATCGTGGTGCCAAGAATCGAATTGCCGTTATAGACATTCACGGTCGAATTGTTTTCTGCGGTTCCGACGATCGCAGGCCTAAGTTCATTTGTGTAAATCGGGCTGCCGGTGTTTGTGTCACCTGCAATGCTGATGATGGCGGGTGCCGCAGGCGCTGTGGTGTCAATGGTCACCGGCACTGAAGTGCTGGACGCGCCCTGATTTAACGCGGCGTCAGTGGCGCTTGCAGTGAAAGTGTGGCTACCGGCTGCAAGGGATGCCGTAAACAGCCAGGCGCCAGAAGCGTTGGATGTAGCAGTTCCGAGGACTGACGAGGCATCGTAAACAGTTACGGTCGAATTAGCCTCTGCCGTCCCTGCAATCGCTGGCATCACAACGCTGGTGTAAATGGTTCCACCGACTCCCGTGTCTCCTGCGACACTGGTGATGCTCGGTGCGGCTGGCGCGATCGTGTCGTTGACGTAAGGGCCAATGCTCGTGCAGTTCGAGACGTTCGTCGTCGCATCTATGGCCATGGCATAAATTGTGGTTGTCGTATCGGCGGTCAGGCTGTTGGTGGTCATCGACCGCGCGCCATCTGCCGTGGCTATTGCCCCAGAAATTGCTGCACTGCAGGAACTGCTGTCATAAAGGGTGACCGTCGCGGTTTCGCTCAGGGTGAAGGCAACACTTGGAACGAGTGAGGTTCCGGGGGAAGCAGTCGAAACGCTCGGGGCGCTGATCAGAGGTGGAGTGACGTCGTTGATGTAGTTGCCGATGAGTGTGCATGCCGATGTGTTGGCTGCAGGATCACGAGCCGTCGCGTAGATCGTCGTGGTCGAATTGGCCGTCAAGGGGTTGGTTGCCATGGATTGACCACCGATTGGCATGGCGATAGCTTCGGATATTAACGTGCTACAGGAACTGCTGTTGTGAAGGGTTACGGTTGCAGCTTCGCTCAGGGTAAACGCAACGTTTGGAACGAAAGATTTGCCGGGTGATGTCGTGGAAATGCTGACTGAGCTAAGGGTGGGCGACGTTGTGTCTTTATTCCAGGTCAGAGGAACAACGGTTTCCGGAGCCTGCCAATTTCCTTCAACGTCCATCTTCAGAACGCAAAGGGCCATCATGCCGTCTGGAGTCCCACTCACATCCATGGTGAGTTGGGTTGTGACAGATATCCGCTCACTGTAGCCTTCCGCCACACTGCAACTAACGGCGGCTTCCGGGCCAAACTTGTACTGATAGCCACGGATTCCAAGGGTGCTCATGTCGATGCTAAAGAGAGACAAATTAGAAAGTTGATCCGGCAGCGCATTTCCTGGGGAACTTGCTGTCTGTTCGGTTGTGGCTTGTAATTCGGCCGCTGCGCCTGCCGCTTCCAATAGGAGCTGGCAATCCGGCGCGCTTGGATCCTGGCAGGTCGTCGAAATCTTGCTGCCGCCACAAGAAGATAAAATCATGGCTAAGGCGCAAGTCAGGGCACCCTTAAAAAATAAACGGCAGAATGTCGAATTCGGTTTGATTTCCGCCATTTAAGCGACCTCTTCCTACAGAGGCCATCGGCAGAACAGACTGAATCTTGACGTGAAAAACAGGATTTTGCCGGACGGTTTCGCCGGAGCTTTTCTATTTTAATTCCCCATGGTTATCAGGGGGTTAGAACAGGCAGTGCCAAGACTTGGCACTGCCCAAAAAGATCATTTTTTCTGAAATAAACCCTTCAGTTTATCCTTTGCCTGGGATTCAAACTTTTTGCGTGAATCCTCGGTTTTCTTAGAGATTTCATCGGCTTTCGCCTTATCGATGCCCAAGGCTGGCAAGGCGCCTTTGATGGCCTGTCGCGCGGCATCCTCGAGAGCTTTTTTGGCTTCCTGCTCTAACCGAACCGCCGCATTGTCTTCAAAATTACTGGTCAGTAATCCCGTCTGCATTGAGACTTTCGGGCTCATCACGCTCCCACCAAGGTTGAACGGAAGGCGCATCGCCTTGTTCTTGTCCAGGAGCAGAGCCGCATATTCGCTTTGTTTGATCAGGGCAGCTTTGTCCGTTTCGGAAAGGGTGATCTCCATGTCCCCATCCAGGTTTCCTTCGAGAGAGGTGATGGCATTCAACTTGAATTGCCCGAGGTCGCTCGAGGTGTCGGAAGTTATTTTTATTTTTCCGTCATTCACTTCGAACTGGCCGCTGCTGGTAGCAACCTTTTTTTCGCCGGCATACTTGTCCGGAATTCTGACGACTTTGATGCTTTCGATTTTCTTTTTGAGGTCATCGATTTTTGGTTTTTTGTCTTCGGGAATCCGCTTGCCAATGGGCGACTCCAAAAATTTCGCGATATTTTTAAAGGCTTTTTCTGCAGTCTTTCCTGATGTCAGTCCAGATACGAATCCCGAAAACGATTCCGCCACCAACGGACGGAGTGCAGCACCGCGCATTTTAACGTCACTGATCGAATAGCTTCCCTTGCCACTCAAAGTTTTGCTCAACGTCTGGCGCGTTGTACCGCGTGCCGAAACCGCCATCGCCAGGCTCAGTTTTCCCGATAGGGCTTCTTTTTGTGCCGGCGCGATGACATCGATCGCTTCGCTTGCCGAAGCGCCATCAAGTTTAAACGAACCACGAAATTCAACCGGAGAAGATGCGAGATTCAATTTCCCATCGGCTCTGACACTGCCGCCAAGGGCCAGCAGGGAAAACTGCTGCAAGGCGATTTCCAGATCCTTCAATCCCGCTTTTACAACAAGGTTTTTGATCGCCAGGCGATCCCAGACGATTTCATTCATAGCGACATCGACATCGATCACATGGGGTTTGATGGTGTCCTTAAGTTCTTGCGACAGGGCGAAGTCCTTTTCCAATCCTGCGGTTCCGCCAGAAGATGCCGTTGCGCCAGAATCTGCAGCCTTGTTTTCAGGCGTCGCTGGACTCGCCGTGGCGGCGGGGCCCTCTCCCGGCAGAGCCGCTGGCATAAATGGTTTTAGCAACGCGCCCAAGTCGATGTGTTGGCTGCTGAACTTGATTCCCGCCTTGGCTGGTAAAAGCGACGTTGCCGTCACGGCCAGATTGAAATCCGAACCCGACAATTTACTTTCAACACCCAAGTCAGCTTGAAGCGCCGAAAGGTCTGCGAGTGGGCCTTCGACCTTTGCCTTTACTTTCAACGATGCTTTTTGCAGCAACTTTGCGTGTTGGGGCAGCATCGCGCCAAGGCTGGAAACATCTGGGCTTTCAATGTTCATGTTGAATGCAGTTTTTAGGCTTTTGAAGTCGCTGACCGCCAGTTTTCCAGTGCCAGCGATGTTCAGTATGTCAAAGCCAAGTTCGTCGACATCAAGGCTGCTTGGAGACGCGGCGCCGCGGATCCGCATTGCGATGTTCTGCCCCGGCTTTTTAACCAGTGCGTTCTGGAAGTTAAGTGCCAGATCCTTCAAATCCAGGTTGCCGTTAAAGGCAAGGCGCTTGAAAAGGGCGTCAGCCGACGATTCAATCTTGGCTGTGAGGTTCATTTTGATCGCGCCGCCTACGACGGCTCCTGCCTCTTTGGCCTTCAGGTCGGTGCTGAGGGCGATGTCGATGTCGCGGTCCAGGCCGATGTTACGGATGCTGAAGTCGAGGTCGGACACCTTTGCCAGCGGTTTGCCGTTGGCTTTGACGCTGGCCGCGGCGCCGGAGATCGTGATGGATTTGATCAACACCCGGTCGCGCAGCGCAGAAATGGTCGCACCAGACAGGGGTGCGGCCGGTGCTTCTGGCGTTGCGGCCTGATTTTCGTCAGGCTTTGGTGTCGCGCCTGCATCCTCGGGCGCCTTGGCTAGGCTGGCCAGGTTGTTGGTGCCTCCGTTCAAGTGCAATTCAATGGCAGGATTGACGATCCGCAGTTCCCCCTCCATCTTTCCTTTCAACAGGGGCCAGAATTCTGTGGCGAGAAACAGCTCGTCTGTCCTAAAGAGGGGGACTCCCTTGAAGGTTGGATCCGCGTTGCGAATTTCGGCATTCTTGATGGTGACCCCAAGTTTAGGAATTGCGTGAAGGCGGATCGACTTGAAGTCCAAGTCTGCATTCACAGCGCTGCCAACAGCGGCTTGGATTTGCGGTTTGAATTTTTCCAGGTCGACCAGGAATGGCAGGGCGATCGCAGCGCCGAGCAAAAGTCCCAGGGTGACAGCAGGAATCAGGATCCATTTTAGTTTTGAAGGTCTCGACGGCATTTTAATTCTCCAAGTCAGGCAGATACACTATGAAACCACAAACTGGCGAATTCGTTGAGGGTCTTCGGAACCGAAAGACACAAAAACTGTTTATTTGTCTGGAAGCGTCATCCTCCCCCGGCAAAGTCCGGGTCGTCAACCCAAGTGGCGACGTGCTCGTCGTCATGGAAGAGTTGTTTGACCTGGAGCCGGTAGAAGTTCCAATGGACAATCTCGCTGAATTTTTCACCGACGAACAGGTCAATAGTTGGCGGGTTTATCTGGCTGATGAAGCCGAACGGCGTCGGATTGATGCTGCGCGTGAGGCCCGGACCCCGACCCTCAGGGTGGAAAGCACCAAACGCAGCGGCAGTTCTGCGAGTGGGCGGTCTGGAGAGTCCCGGGTTGTCGCCCCTCGAATTCCCCGTGCCCGCAAGGAGGCATCGGTCCCCGTTAAGGTCGTCCCCGGCCGGGTGAGCGCCAACTGGGCTTCGGAACGCCTCTGTTTTTACCGCCATCGTATCGACCCGTTGCGCCCGGCAGAGCAGTTTCAGGTTAAAATACAGGGTGTTGGCACATTTCAAATCACCAAGGCCGATTTTCAGCGGGTGTTCAATAACGTGATCATGTCGCCGCAGTACCGGTCTCAGGGTCTGTTTTCCTACGATCAAATTCCTGAGGCAGCGCGTCCGTTTATCAAAGGTTAAATCCCTCTTTATTAAAAATATTATCCGTAATAATAAATCCCCCTGCTTTTAAGGGGGATTTATGGTTTCCATCATGCGCGGGCTGACTTTTGACGACGTGCTTCTGGTCCCGGGATACAACGGGATCAAATCAAGGCAGGACGTGACCACTTCGGTTCTGTTGAAGAACTTTGATTTTGAAATTCCCTTTGTCAGTTCAAATATGGACACCATCACGGGCCAGCGCATGGCCGACGCCGTCACTGGTCTCGGTGGTATGGCTATTCTGCACCGTTTCATGTCGATTGAAGAAAACGTCGCGACGTTCAAAGCCTGCGCAAATCCACAGCGCACAGGATTTTCCATTGGAATCGGTGCGGACGCACTGACCCGGGCCGAGGCTCTTGTCTCCGCGGGTGCCAGCATTGTTTGCGTGGATGTCGCCCACGGTCATTCAAAAGAAGTGAACCGGACGATCCGCGGCCTTCGCAATTCTTTCAAAGATAATATTTTGGTCATTGCCGGGAATGTCGCAACCTATGCCGGCGCAGATTATCTGGCTGCTGCCGGTGCCGACATCATCAAGGTCGGTATTGGTCCCGGTTCCGTTTGCACGACCAGAATAAAAACTGGCTACGGCGTGCCGCAGCTCACCGCCATTATGGAATGCCGCAAGGTTGATCGCGCGCTAATGGCCGATGGCGGGATCAGGACTCCTGGTGATGCCGTGAAGGCGTTGGCTGCCGGAGCCGATTTTGTGATGCTGGGCGGACTTCTTGCCGGAACCGACGAAACGCCTGGGCAGCTACTGGAACGTTCGCTTCCGAACGGTCAGATCCAGAAGTTCAAACAGTTTCGCGGCATGGCGTCAAAGGAAGCTCAAGATGACTTCATGGGCGGCATGAAGGAATGGAAAACGGCTGAAGGCGTTTCAGTTGAGATTCCCTACCGCGGTCCGGTTCGTGATGTGATTCAGGATCTTGTCGGCGGACTTCGTTCCGGACTGACGTACTGCGGTGCTTCGGACGTAAAAGGCCTGCAGCGCAAAGCCCAATTCATCGAGATCAGCGCAGCCGGCTTTCGCGAAGGAACGCCTCATGCTGTGGGGCGTTTGACCATCTAACCCACAAATATTTGACATGGATCCTTCATTGCATCGGAACCCGTGGCGTAGGCCGCGGGTTTTTCTTTTTTTGGAAAGGACAGAGCCATGAGATTGCGTTGGCCAAGTCAATTGACGATGCGTTTACTGATTCCTGGCGTGCTGCCATTGCTCGTTTTGAATTGCGATCTTCCTCAACCAGACGAAAGAGGATCCGCATTGCGCGAGGGCTGGGATGCCGCCAATGATCCTGGTTTGATGCTCGGGAGCACGCTAAACTTCAGCGAGATCAGGCGACCGGAGTCGCTTTCGGGATCCGTGGCACAACCGTGGAGTGATTCCTACTGGCCTTTAAGTGAGGGGGGCATTGCAAGGCGCTGGATCAGCCCGGAAACGGTTCCTGATTTTCAAATTGCAGGTGATCCTCATATTGAATCTGATGAAGCCTATGAGGCTGCATCGAGCCGGTCTATCGAAGCCGCAATTTCCGATGCCACAGATTTCCGGAACATGGGGACGGCAAAAACGTGGGCCGTATCTCCTGCCGAAAAATACGATATTGCTGCGGGGAATCAGGGTTTCAACCTGACCCGAAGTGAACTCAAGTCTTACGTTGATAATCGCAGGACTTATGAAAAGCATGACATCCCCTGGGGTTGGATGGGGCATTGCCATGGGTGGGCCGAGGTAAGTATGGGTCTGCCTGCTCCGCGCCGCGCCGTTCTGGCCCGAAATCGCCAGACGGGAGAGCAAGTCCTCTTCAGTCCTGGTGATATTCGCGCCCTGCTGACCAAGATCGCGTCCGACAACGAAAGTGTCGGCGACTCACGTTTTGCAGGGACTCGGTGCGAAGACAAGGACAATGATATTCCGCGCGACCGTAGTCAGCGGATTGTCGATGCCGCTCTTGGAATTTGGGATTCTGAGATGGAAAGCCTGGCGCGAGACACTCGAGTTTCCTTTCGAGCCATCTTTCACAGCCGCTTTGATCAGGGCGAATCCTTCGCATACCCCTACGCAATCCTTGCGCGCCTGCCGAAGTCGCAGCAAGGTGTAAATGCGACGCCTGACGCTTCGGAACTGATCTGGGTACAAGGCAGCTCATGGCTGGATCAACAGCACCATGCTGCCAGTCCCCAGGTGTTCTCCGTTCGCCGCCTTCCAGACGGACAACTTGGACCTGATATGATCTTGTGGGCAAAAAATCAGGCGTGGATTGGTCGTAAAATAACAACAGATGGAAATTGGGTCACGGATTCAAACGGAGCCATTTTCTCCGATATCGTCGGTGCCCGCGTGAAGTTGCAAAGCGTCTTGGGCGAGGAACTGGCCGCGGCCGCAGATGCCAATCCACAAGGGTTTGCTTTCAAGTCATTCAAGGAGTGTCGTGATGTCAATCCGGCAACATTTCACACGACACTGGTGCATTGGCTTGGCGGTGGCGTTAACAGTTTGAAGCACGGGTTCGTCTTGGACAAGTCTCGCACAGAGCAAGTATGGAATCAGGGGGTCTGGCGGTTTCGCAGTCGCATTGGTGAACTGACGCCCCTTGATTTGGACAGTGATGGCAGAAGGCTCAGCGATCCATTTCAAGTTTGGCGCGATCCAAGAACCGTGGCCATTGCAGACGTTGAAACGACTGTCGATTACGGCGTCGAAAATGGGCCAATGCTGGCCTACTCCGCCGAAGACGAATCATCGGGATCCATGACCCTCCGGTACACCCTTGAGTTTGACTCGTCCCAGCGCCTGGTGGGAGCAGAATGGCATGCCGTAAAGTCTGGCGGCCCGCTTTCCGGGGCAGAATTGCTTGCGGACCTTCAGGCTGGCATCAATGAACGGCTGCAAGGTTGGCAACAAGCTCCTGATTTTGTTTGGGGCAACGTATCGCCAACCATGAAGTTTAAGGATTCTCCAGTCCTTCGGGCTAGAGTGGTGGAAGCCATTCACGCCTGCAGCATATCGACATCTCCAGCCACGGGAAGGTATCGCTGGTTCCCCGATACCAACGAGGAAGTCGACATTCCTTATGTTTCGTGTGACATAGACTAAACAGGGTGTTGATGGCATGAGCCTGCCATAGAGATATTGAAGGCTATTGAGGGTTATTGATGAACGGATTCATGAAGCGTTTAATGAACAGTTTTGTATTTTTCTTGGCCTCGGGACTTGCTTTAGCGTCGGTGAAATCCTTTGCCGTCTCGGCATATCCTGAGGCTGAAAAATTCTCCGGCCGACAACTCCGTACGATTGAACTCACCAGTTCTGATGGCAGCCGTTTTACCCTCGACAGGAATTCCGGCAAGCCAGTGGTTTTGATTCCGGTTTTTACCAGTTGTCCGGTGACTTGCCCGATGATCCTGAAGGATTTTCAGGCGTCATGGCGCGAGGCCCTGCCTGCGATTTCAAAATCTGGCGCAAAGGTTGTTGTGGTCAGTTTTGACCCGGCAGACACTCGCGCCTCATTCAAAAACATGATCACGCGTCAGAAATTGCCACGGGATTGGATTTACGCCGTCGCCTCGCCTGGAAAAAACTTCAAGGCATTTGAATCCCTGCTGGCCGACCTGGATTTCCGATATTTTAAGTTGACGGGACAGAGTGGGGGCTTTGCTCATCCGGCCGGAGCCTATATCTTTGATGGTAAGGGCACGGTTCGGCGGTTTCTCGCCCAGGCGGAGTTCACGAGGGAAGACATAGTCGATGCAGTCAACGGACCTGGCAACATATCCGGCAGCACAACTGGCAGCACAACTGGAAATGAATCCGTTGGTGTCGGAAGTCCCGCAAGGCCTTCCCCCGCAGGCGTTGCAAAACATCTGGAGCACCGCTGAATCCTGGGACCAGATGACTTGGATGTGGGACTGGGACCACATGATCTCGCCAGCCCGGGTTTTGCGTCAGTATCTTTTTGAACATGGCACCGTCCCCTTTTGGAACTTGTACCTCTGTGGTGGGCAGTTCGAGCTTCAAAACCCGCAGAGCTTTACGTTCACCTGGCCTTCACTTCTTTATTATTTAATCCATCCGGCTGCAGCCATCATGGTGCTTTGGGCCCTGCTGACCGCAGCCGGGACGTGGGCCACGGCAAGGCTTCTGCAATACGCAGGCACGAGGCACTGGGTTTCCTGGACTTGCGCCGTTGCCTTCACTTTTTCAGGATATTTTGGCGCGCACTTCAATCAAGGTCACGCGACCTTCAGTTTTTTTCACATGGTGCCGTTGCTTTGCTGGGCTGTGACGCGCGAGTGGCATCGTCATATGGAATCAAGGCGTCCCAGGTTGATTGTCCCGTGGCTGTTTCTGCTGACTTTTTTGTTGTTTTCCGCCCCTGCCATCCAGGCGATGGTCTATTCATTTCCTGCATTTCTGATTTTGACGCTCCTTTTGATCTGGCCCGTCGCAACTGGTTTCGCCAGTGGCCTTGCGGTTTCACTGACGCTCGGGGTGCTGGCCGCTTCATACAAGTTTTTGCCGGTGTTGTTTCAATCGTTCTCGCGCCATCGCGAAGACATATTTACGGAACGATACGGGCCTGAGATTTTGCTCAAGACCATGTTCACGTTTGTTTCCCAGCCCGCCCGGATGTGGCAGGACTATCATTTTCCTGAACGGTTTTTTGGATGGTGGGAGTACGCCGCTTTTATCAGCCCCGTGCTGATGATCTTGGCCTTGCTGATGCCTGTGGTCTACTTTGCATCGCGGACTTTGAAACGCATAAGGTCCCACGAAAAATCGACTCCTGATATACGACCCACGACGATCTTCCGGCACCGGTTGCTGATTGCCGGCGTGTTGATGATGCTTGCGGGAATGGTCCTTTGTCTGGGGAACGGATTCTGGTTGGACGTCACCAAAAGTGGATCATTTGGCAGCGCACTGAGCGGACCGGTCGCGCGCCTTTTGCAATCGATTCGCGTTTTCCCGCGGTTTCAGTTTCTTTCCTTGTTTGGGGCAACCATTTGCGCTGGCATTGGTTTGGAATACCTTTTGTCCCGCCGCGCTTTTTTAAATGCCACGCCCACGAGGGCGATGACCATGCGTGTGATGATCATTCTGCTCGTGGCCGGTCCGTCGTTGGTTCAGTCGGCCGTGATGATCCATTCAATCAATGCCATCCCGGATCGAATCATAGTGGAACGCTTTGGATTAAAAGAGTCCTTGGACGTCATGATCCAGGATAAAAGTTTGTTTCTTTCAAACAGGGTTCTTTTGATGCCCGGGATCCTTTCGGCGCAGGACATGATGGTCCGGCGGGGTGCGGTCGTGAGTGAATGTTACGATCCTTTTTTTCCCGTAAAGCCGGACTTTCAACGAAGGATCGCGAGTGTTCTTCGCCCAGCCACCAGCCCCGCCGCGGCACGCCTGGAAAATGTCACGACGCGTTCCTTCGACCTCGTTGTCCCGCCTGCTCTGACCCAAAACCTGCTTTTGAACCTGCCTCTTGTCATGGAGGCCAAGGTGACGCCGGAGCCGTTTCTTGGGCGCGGTGGAATGGAGTTTGACCGCGCTGCAGTTGCCGGGCGCGCCATCCACGTGGAGTTTCCTCTCGATGACGCCGTATTCGGTGGGTTGGTTTCGGTGATTGCCATCATCACAGCGGCCGGCATGTGGTTGAAAGAAAGAGAAAAAGAAAAGAAAAAAAACTCCTGAACCCCGACCCGTAACCCTAAGGCGCACCCCGTCACCCTGACCCGCACTCCGTCATCCTGAGCCGCACTCCGTCATCCTGAGCCTAGTGCGAAGGATCCTTTCTTCCGCATCGGGGAAAGGACTCTTCGGCCTCAGAACGACGATGTTCCCGTCGCTTTGTATGGACGTTGACCGTCCTTCCCTGGGGAAGCGGGCTCGGAGACTGCGTCTACCTCCGGCTCTGAATCTGCCAGGGCCTCCTTCGCTGGAGTTCGTCGTCACTTTCCTGACTAAGCGCAATGTTTTCTTTGCAAAAGGTATTAAGCACTAAGGTGCCAGGCCACCATCAGAGATTTTCCAGCCCTTCGATAATTGAAGGCTCTCACGTGCCGCTTTTGCTGCCAAAGAGTATTGGATCAATGTGGCGTCTAATTGAACCTTCTCTTTGACGTCCTGCTTCGACCATCCGATAAGCAAAGCGTCATAGTTAGCGATCGAGAGCTCGGATCCAATAAGCATATTCCCCATCGTAGTTACGCTCGAGATGTTCCATGTTCCGATTGGCTGGTTGAACTTAGTGGCATTCTTGAACATCCATCTCATGTCGGTGACAGCTGAGGTATTCCATGTTCCGATTGGCTGGTTGAACGCAGTGGCACCTTCGAACATCGATCCCATGTTGGTGACAGCTGAGGTATTCCATGTTCCGATGGGCTGGTTGAACCGAGCGGCGAAATAGAACATGTGATCCATGTTGGTTACCGCGCTCATATTCCATTTGTCCATACCTGGAACGCTTTTAATCGAACTACAAAATAGGAATGCGGCGGACATGTTGCTCGTCCCGGTCAAGTCGGGGGTATCAGTTGCGGTAATAATCAAGCGATAAGCATTATTAAAATAACCGCCTGTATTCCCGAAATTTAATGGTCCCCACGCCGAAATCTCGATCAACTTGAATGCATCGTTGTTGGTCTTATAACTAAATGACCAGCCAGTGATGTCACCAATAATGGTGACCGTGTATGTCCCAGTGCGGGCATATGTATGCGTTCGAGCCGGATCGTCTGCGGCCCTGATTAAATTTGATTTTCCGTCGCCCCAGAGGACGATGAAGTTGTATGTCCCAGACGGTACCAATGGCAAGCTGATCTGTTTTGTCGAAGAGCCGCTGTACCTTTCGTAGCTTGCATCTGTAATCCACCGTGAGACAAACGGAAGCGCGTTTTTAACGGGCACGGTTTGTACCTCCGGGCTGTAAGGGCCTTTTCCTTTTGAATTTACGGCCGCTACCCGGAACATGTATTTGTCTGCGTTAGTGAGTTCAGTGAGCAAGACTCCCGTGGATGGGGAAATACCGTCGCTAAAGGTTTGCCAACTTTCATCTGGTGACCCGGCGTTCTTGAACTCAATAATATAATCGATGATGTCGCCGCCTCCGGAACTCAAAGGCGGTGGCCAAACTAGCGAAACAGTCTTGTTCGATACGGCGGCAAAAATATTCATCGGTTGGCTGGGCTCGGGTGCCATCACGGTGAAGGTGTAATCATTGTTGGAAGCGATGGTGACGTTTCCGGCCACATCTGTCGCGCTCAAGCAAACGAACCACGTACCAGGGTCAAGCTTAGTCAAAGTTTGTTGTGTTGATCTGAGGCCAGCATATGTCTGGACAACGTTGGTGGCACAATTTGACGAACGTGCGATCTCGAGTCTATACGCAACAGAGGTAGTATCCCAGGCTTGACCCCACGTGACTATCGGTTGCGCGCTAGCAACGTTCTCCATTGGGCCTGTGACTTCAAAAAAGTTCGGCTTGATCGTGTCAATGTTGATCGAGAACGCAGAAGTAGACGACCAGTTGCCGACATCGTCGCGCTCTTGGACGTATAGAACATGATCACCGTCAGCTAGTCTTCCCTCGGTTGTATAGCTGGTAGACGTAGTGGTGGTTCCGCCGGTGAGATCGTTATTATTAAGCCTGTAGCGGTACGTACCGTTTCCAGCGCCCCCAGACTTCCATTCCCAAGTCGGGGTGGAGTTGTTGGTCGCGTTCTTGCCAGTGGATACGGGAGCCTTCGGCGGAGTAGTATCGATGGTGATTACATGGCTACTACCCCTCGACCAGTTACCGGCGGCGTCGCGTTGTTCAACGTAAAGAGTATGGTCGCCATCCGTCAGGTCGCTTCCTGGAGTGTAAGTGCCATAGGAAGTTTCGTTGCGCAGGTAGCCATAAAAGCCGTCCCAGTTATCGTTATCTAATCGATAACGATAGCTGGTGTACCCGCCCGACCCAGGCGTCCAGGTCCAAGTTGGGGTCTTGTCGCCGGTTGGGGTCGTGCCGGAGATGCTTGGGGGATTTGGTGGAAAAGTGTCAATCATGATCGAGGAACTGGCGGTGCTGGACCAGTTGCCGGCGGAGTCGCGCTCTTGCACATACAGCGTGTGGATTCCATCTGGAAGCAGACTATCTGGGGTAAATCGGGTCGACTCAGTCTCTGTTCCACCAGAGGAATTGCTGTTATCCAGGCGATAGCGATACCTGCCCTCGCCGTCGCCCCCGCGGTCTGTCTGCCAAGTCCAAGTCGGGGTGTTATCGTTAGTGGGCGACAAATCCGAGAAGAGAACTATCGGAGGTTTGGGTGGAGTGAGATCAAATTGAATCATGCAAGTACCGGGATCTGACCAGTTACCAGCGTTGTCGAGCTCTTGGACGTACAGTGTGGTCGGAACAGTTTCTATAAAAATTCCCGGTGTATGGCTGGTAGAGGTCGTATAATCAGTAACGAAGGCGGTAATATTCTCCCTCCGATAACGGAACTTCCCGTTGCCACCGTTACCGCCAGATATCCACGTCCAGGTAGGGGCCTTCTCGTTAGTCAGACGGGGACAGGTTACTTTTGGCGCATTTGGTGGAACACTATCGACATTGATCGCGAAACTACCGGCGCTTGACCAAGTCCCGGTGAAATTGCGCTCTTGCACGTAAAGTGTGTTTGTTCCTTCCGGTAGTGCACTTATTGGTGCAAAGCTGGTTTCCTTTGTCACGGTGCCACCAGAGAGATCTTCGTTATTCAAGCGATAACGGTAAGTGCCATTACCGCCACCATTTGAATTCCACCTCCAGGGTTGCCAACGGTTGTTAGTTGGCGTTGTGCTTATGACTTTGGGGGCTATTGGTGCCTTGGTCTCTATGATGATTTCGAAGCTGCCGCTATTGGACCATTTACCGAAGCCATCGCGTTCCTGAACATAGAGTGTGTAACGGCCATCAGGAAGTGCGTCATTTGGCGTGAAGCTGGTATCCGACGTGGTGGTTCCACCAGAAAGGTCGCTGTTATTGAGCCGATAGCGATAGGCACCGGCGCCCCTGACACCAGACGTCCACTCCCATGTCGGCCGCATGTTGCTGGTCGGACTTGTGCCGCTCACCCTCGGCGCGGTTGGAGGCGGCGAACATGTAACGGCCACCGTGATGTCGGTTGATGAAAACGTACCAGATGCCTTGCTTGTTCCGCATGAGTAGCCATCTGGCTGGTTCGAGACAATAAGGTCACTATAAGAACTGCCGGCCGGAAATCCCTCACCCAACGCCTGTGCCAGTCCGTTACCCATCGATTTTGTGATGGACGACGATCTACCATCCATGCTCGCTGATACCTTTATGGACAGCATTGAGATGATATTTGGCAGGCCACTGATATCGAGGTTGAGCTTGTAGTGAATCGGGACGTCAGCGTCCCCGGTTGTCGGTCCTATCCGTGAGTCGATGGACTTGGCCAGGGTTCGAAATTCTTGTGGCGTGAGAGCCCGGTCCAACATGAACCACGCGTGATATGTCGCGTTATCGTGTTCAGTTCTATCCAGGCTGGCACCAATGACAAACGTCGAAAGGCCGGAGAGTATGTTCCGGGATTCATCGTGGGTTAATCTAAGAGTCGTTCCGTTTTCCGTGGCTACTGGGTCATCAAAAACCGCCAATTGGCCGTTTGCGAATAAGTTGACTCGGATGTCACCCGAAGGGTCCTCGGCCCCGGAACGCCTGACCATGGAAATTCCGACAAAGGATTTTACGAAATTAATCGAAACTAGCCTGCCATCGTTGGCAAAGCTCCGTGATGCACAGACGTCATCGCGTCCATGGAGCTTCAAACACAAGGCCCAGCGCTGGTTATTGTTCGAGTAGGTTTTCATCTGCCAGTAAAGGCCGTTTACTCTCTGCTCGCTATCTGACGCGGCCAATCTACCGAAACCGAGCACGGGCAACATGGGCGGCCTGCTACCCGAATTTGCCGTGGTACCGAGTTCTCTCGTGTGCATGAACCCAAAAGAAATGCCCTCACTTGTAACCGGTGGATTTTCACCCCTGAATCTCCCTGCGATTTCCTGTTTTACGGAATCGCCAAGTTCGATGGTCACCCCCGAAGCACTTGCAACGGATGGTGACGAAATCCTCAAGCCGCGATGGGCACATGCGCCCTCGTAGGTCCTTACGATGGTGGAGTTCTCAATGTAGGTGCGTGTAAGGTTCCCGGCTCGTGAATCACTCAGGATCAACGAACTATAATCCCTTCGTGAATTATTTTCCGCAACGTCTGGCTGTATGACGCCAAGCGGTAGCGCGGCGTCGAAGTTGATCTGACTCCAGATTCTGCCGGTTTCACTGGTAAGTCCAGCAATCCCGGTCAGACATGATGTCTGATTAGTTGGGTTCTCTGGGACTTCATCAAAAACGACTTCCACGCTGTCACTTTGCTGCAAAGTCGAAAGCTGCCCGGAGGGAAACGGTTTGCGGACAACGAAGTCGCGACGCGCAGTAGCCTGCTGTCCAGAACTGGTTTTGCAGGTGTTTATGACAGCTGAAACCTGCCGTGGCGTGCCGCCTTCAGCTGGTATCGTCTCGACGGTCCGCATACGAAGTGCAGGATCGGGTTCGCAGGACCATGTCACTGCCGGTCCTTTGGCGGTTGGCGGTGTTTCTGTAATCTCGACGCGGAATTTATCAAGGTCGATGGCACAGTTTTCGTAATCCGCTGCTGCTGGAGCAAAAACGTTTGTGAAATTTGCCGTCAAGCCGGTAATGTCAAACGCCTGACGAGTTCCGGCTTTCGATGTTCCCGGGCACGAAACCGTGTAACTCACCCTCGTCGCCTCGAACTTGCTCTCTGAAGATGCGCCTCCCGGAGCGATGAGGTTGACAGAACTGAGAATGGTTTTTGTTGGCCGCCCGTCCATTCCTGATCGAGTGTTGTTGGGCACGGAAATACGCTGGGGTCCGCAATGAGACATCAACAGGGCAAGTCCCACCAGGGACACATTAAGTCCGGTTGACCGGGCTCTAAGGAGAATTGACTGGGTCGTGGCATAGATGATTTTCAATTTGGACATTATCGCACCTCGCCCCCGCCAGAATCATTCGCACTAGACCGACGAAAGAGGTTCGGCGGCCTGTTTTGGAACATTAGTTTTTTCTTTAGTCGGGAAATTGGCGTTTCTCAGGATCTTGGCTCCCCAACTTAAGTTACTGGATTCGCTGCTGAAAAATTCCTGCACCTACTGCGTATCGATCCGGAAAAAGATAAAAATTGGATCTCTGTTGTAGTGAGTCAGATTTTTTCCAGCCAGAAATCCCCCGACGAGATTTTGCGACACTGGGATCAGTATGTTTTTAAGTGCTCATGCGACTACGGAGGCAACGCGTCGTTCATCGGCACTTGCGTTCATTGAGATCAAGTCATCAGCAAATTCCTCAAGCGAATTGCACTTGTATGAATGCGATCCACAACAGCGCCTAGCCGTGCCAGGAACTCGTCATCCTGAGCCGCAGCCCGTCATCCTGAGCCTATTGCGAAGGATCCTTTCTTCGCGCCTCAGCGCATTAATTAAAACGAATGGAAATCGTCTGTGATTCGTTCAAGGCCCGGGACGTGACCCTCAGGGTATCGTTGACCCCTCGGAAGGACCCTGGAACAAGGATGATCAATTCTGCCGAACCTTGTCCTGACAAAAACTTTTCGAGATCAGCGTCATATCCAATCGTATGCGTATACCCATCCGTCCCGACCAGCGTTCCGCTTAAATCGCTTCGTGAATAAGAGGAAAGGGTTGCCGGGAGTTTGACCCGGACGTGTACGTAATAATCTTGTCCCTCCATCGGATTTGGCGGATTTGCAAAAACAGTGAAGCTGCCTTGGACAATGGCCCCGGGTGGTAGCGGCGCTGGTGGCGCCACTGATGTTTGTAAGGTGTCGACGATTGCGTTCGATATCTGACGCTGCCGGGATGCCGGTGCTGGATTATTGCCTGAAAAGGAATTCGATGGTCCACAGCTTACCAGTGATCCAATGCCGGCGACGGTGATGATGCCCAGCGCGGTGATTGCATTTAGGCGCTTGATTAAAAAGGCACCAATGCGATGCAGGCCAAAAGGGTTCATCGGATTTTCTCCGGAAACAAAACGTGTTCTTTGAAAGACCCCGTCATATCGGAAAACCCAGATGGAAAATCAAGCGAACGGGATTTTCGCAGTGAAAACGAGTTGATATCAGAGACCATAAAAATCGAAACCCCGGATCTTTTCAGATCCAGGGTTCGACTTTTCTTTTTTTTGGTGGAGGATAGGAGAGTTGAACTCCTGACCCCTAGAATGCAAATCTAGTGCTCTACCAACTGAGCTAATCCCCCACACGCGACTTCTCGCGAGGAAAGAAAGATGCCCCAAAAATGTGGGGCTGCGCAACTGGTTTTTCTTTAACCTAGATTATCGTAGTTTGGTCGGAGGTTTCAGGGCCATTCCAGGTAGCTGCTGTCGATGTATTCATCGGAGCCAGCGGACTGGTTTTCGACGGCGACTCGCTCTCCATCCACCTCGCGAAAGCGACGGACTTTTCCGGTTAGATCAAAGTAGGGGACGAAGGTGGTCTGGCCATTCTCATTTTTTAATTTCAGGATATTCGGGTGCCGCGGATTGCTTGGCTCTATGTCGACATTGGTACCGCTGGGAAAGTCGTCGCCAAGGCGGCGATCCAAGGTCGCTTCATCCCCCGCATTAATATCGTGCAGCTTGGGTGGCGGAGTCCGTCGGATGCGCTGCATTTGACCCTGGGCGTCCTTCCAGCTGACAAAATAGGGTTTGCGATCGTTGCTCACGCCGTCCATGGGGGGCCACCATCTCCAATTCGAAGTTGGTGTTTTGTCGGGCGATTTCCATCGAGCTTTAGCGGAAATGCAAAACGCGCCATGACAAGAAGGCCACGGCGCGTTTAGATGTCTTTAATTTCAGGTACTTATCAGATTATTTCGCGACCAGCGATAAACCCGGTGCTCCGCGTGTTGCAGCCGCAGGTGCGGTTGCCGGCTGATTCGAACATGGTTCCACAGGAAATGCAGGCGCGAACCTTGATCCGGATCGGGGACAGGTTTGCCAAGCGACGGGCGTGGTTTTTTAGCTCAATATCTTTAACTACCGAAGGCGGTAGTTTTTTTACCTTGGATGAATGAAAATCTTGGGATGATTCGAGGCCGATGCTCATAGTTTTGAGTCCTCTGCGTCAGAAATACATAGAAAGCTTGTTGGTATTACTAAAGATGCAATATTTGTCAATGAAAACTGCCTGTCGAGCCCGTTGCCTTTGGCTTTGCTGGCTGTGCCTGCAGGTCCTTTCTCTGGATGGTTGTGCGTCAGCAACATGGCGCAAAAAAAGTGTTTTTCAGTCGTCTAATCATTCGGTTGACTCATCTAGCGGCAGTGAGTCGCTGGGAAGTTTGGCCCCTACGGCTGTGCCAATTGGGCCAGATGAGGCCGCTAAATTTCCCCACTTGGCTTCTTTCAGAGGCAACCTTCTTTTGGTCCGCGAGGGCCTTCAAGTCGTGGTTTCCGGCGAACAGAATTCGTGGACTCCCGTATCTGTAACCGGACTTGTGCCCCTAGTTGTGGCGGTATTTGAGGCTCAGGGCATCGGCAGTAAGAGGGGGTATGTCCGCAGCCCTGCCTTGGATGGGGTCATGCTGCGGATCGAATGCTCAAAACAGTGCGCCCCCGGATTTTCTGTCCGCCTGGAGGGCCTCGATGAAATTGCCTCTGAAACCAGTCCCGACGCCGGAGTTTCCGGAATTTCATTAAATCTGGTGTCTGCGGAAGAAAAGAATTCGATTGCCCAAATTCGCATTCAAGTCGGCGGTGACGGTCCCGGAATTTTGTTGGAGGCCCTTCCGACAGCTCAGGCCAAGGCACGCCTCTATCTTGAAACCGTGACCGGTGCCGGGGGAAATTTACTCGCAGTTCCAGAGGCAAATCTCGTGGAAGGGGGGGATTCTAAACGGCTCAGTTATGTCCAGGTCGAGGCATCTGGTGGTCAGTTCCTCCTTCTGCCGGCCCCATCGAGTTCGGTCACGGTGAATGGCAAGGCGGCGCGAATCGAGGCCTCTAAAATAGCGTCCAAGGAAGCTTCCAAGGTTGCGTCAGGCGCGCCCGTTCGCGGCTGGCTTTTTGTGGGCGACAAGGCCGTGCAAAATGGTTTTCGTGCGGCACTGGAACAGGAGCTTGGCGCTCCATTCGGCGTTCAGGAACTCAAGTTTGACGGCAGCATTGCGGATGCCGGTTCCATGATGATGGCCGATTCATGGTTGGCCAACGATAGCGGAGATCCTCTCTTATTGCTCAACTTGGGGCGAAAACCGGTGTTGCGCCTGCCCGTCGAGGCCTCCGCTAAAGAGACCTGTGCTACCGAGACCTGCGTAAACGAGACTTCTTCGGGCGAGGAAACGCCCTTGCCTTTTGTCCTTCGCGTAGCCGGGTTGCAGGCGGGTGAGGACGCCCAGAAAGTTGCCGGTAAATTGCTGAAAGTCGTATCGGAGCCCCTCGAGCAGGTTAGCTTTTACGGGCAACCGCAGGCAGAGGCGACGACTCCTGAACAGATCACGCAGATGCCGGACATGGTTGCCGTGTCGCCGCTCGGTTCTCAGGGTGAGCAACGCAGGTTTTTTATGCGCGTCGTTGCCGGAGAAGGGGCCAATGTGGTTGGCGCTGGGATCGTCAGGGCGCAGCAGTGGCCGATCCGGATGCAGTTGCCTCAAGGTGTTTATGAAGCTCTTTTTTTCAAGCGATCGAGAGGCATGATGTGCCGCGTGCCATTCGATGTCTCCCGGCGGCGTGATCCAGGCAATATTCCGCCAGTCACATGCGGAGTCGGTCAGCGCGTGGCGCAACGTGGGCGCTTGCCTTCTTTTGCTGGCGTCTCCATAACCCCTGCCGATGAAAATTCTTTTGCTTCGGTGCGCAATCAACGCCTTGGTGTTGATTTCGGAGTCTCTCCAGCAGGCGATAATGTCGCCGTATCCATACTTAAGGACTTAGGCAAGATCGATCTTGAGGATGCCGAAATCAGCCGACGTGTTGTGCCGTCGGGTAAAAGGGTTATTTTGCTGCCCTGCCCAATTGATTCCGGTGTGATCGAAAGCCTTCGGCAGACGCCTTTGGCCTCGAATGATACGACGTTCGTCTTACCCGTGCGCCGGTGCAGTCCAAATTTACAAAACGATTCATGGGACCGCATAGAGCAGATGAAAGCTTTTGGCCTTAACGGCATCGCGACGGCTCCTCGTGCCACGACGATTCCGGTTGGAGGCGTTGGCGCTGCAGAATTTGATCCGATTGATGCCGTGTTTCCTTTGGAGTCCATTGTGGCAGCCAAAGATCTGACCAAGGTTCTGAGCAAGGTTCTGAGCAAGGTTCTGAGCAAGGACCCGGCCAAGGAAGTGGCCGTGGGCCTCGGAGCCCCTGTTCTTGGGCGGGCCGGGACCTATATTTCTGTGGAACCAATCCGTCGTCTTGATGCCAACCGGGTCGAATTGACGGTGAAAATCGGTCGCGCTGGCAACATTTCGCGTTACCAGGACTTGCCGTGGACCCTTCGCAGTTTGAGGGTCTTATCAAGAGGGTCGGTCCTCTCTGAAGTCCGGATCGATCCAGGCAACAAGGAATACAAAATGGCATTTCAGATGAATGCCAAAAACCCCATGCCTGTCAGGGTTGACCTTTTGGGCAGGTTTCAAGGTATTCTGTCTTCCACCTTTCATGCGCCAGATGATTTTATTGTCGCCGAAACCCAGTTATTGGAAATCAAATGAGTTTGAATGATTCGACCAAATCCAAGCTGATCCCGCAGGAAGTCATTCGCATCAAACGCGATGGCGGCATCGTCTCTTTTGACGCATTAAACCAATTTTTGAGTGGTTTTCTGGCTGGCAATGTTGAGGACTATCAGGTCGCCGCCTTTCTGATGGCGACATGGTTGCGGGGAATGGCGGCGCAGGAGACTGCCGACCTGACGACCATTATGCGCGACAGCGGCAAGGTTCTTGCCTGGGATTATCCGCGCAATCTTGTGGTCGACAAACATTCCACGGGGGGCATTGGCGACAAAACATCACTCGTGCTGTTGCCGCTGTGCATCCTTGAGGGTCTTTATATTCCGATGATTTCCGGCCGGGGCCTCGGGCATACCGGTGGAACATTGGATAAACTAGAGGCCATTCCTGGGATGGAAGTGCGAGTTTCGGCTGAAAAAATGCGCGCCATGCTGGACCGCTTTCACGGCGGATTTTTTGGTCAGACGGACGAAATCGCGCCGCTGGATCGTCGCCTTTATGCCCTGCGTGATGTGACGGCTACGGTAGAGTCAATTCCACTGATCACAGCCTCCATCTTGTCGAAAAAACTTGCCGAGGGGATTGGCGGACTCGTGATGGACGTCAAGTTTGGCAGTGGCGCTTTCATGCGCGAAAAGTCCGACGCGGAGGCCTTGGCGAATATGTTGGTTGCAACGGCCAGGCGTCTTGGATTGCAGATCCGTTGCTGTCTGACGGACATGGGCTCTCCCCTTGGCTCGATGGCAGGCAATGGGCTCGAGGTTGCTGAGGCGATTGATATTCTAAAAAATGAAGGCCCTGCCGACACCACCCGGTTATCGATTGAACTTGCGGCCCACATGGTCATGCTGGCCCGACCCGATTCTGACTTTGATCAGCTTTGTGCCCGCCTGCATGGCCACCTTGCCAGTGGGAAGGCGTTTGAAGTTTTTGCTGATGTGATTTCGGCTCAGGGCGGTGATCGCCGCAGCCTTGAAGATCGCAATTGGTTTATCAAAGCACCGGTTCGCCGGCGTGTCGAACTACCGTCACATTGGGACGATGGTGCAGTGATCGAAAGCATTGATGTCAGACGGCTCGGTGTCGCGATTCAGATGCTCGGCGGTGGACGGATGAAGGTTTCCGATCGGATCAATCCGGATGTTGGCCTGTCTGCCCTTAAGCGGGTCGGCGATCATGTCGAACGCGGCGAACCTCTGGCAGAAATCCATGCTCAAACTGTTTCGGATGCAGATGCAGTTGCCAACTTGGTTGCGGCGGCATTCGTTGTTGTTGATCCAACGACAACGGTTCCACGGGAAAATCTTGTTTGGAAGGTGCTTTCATGAAAACACGCCCCTTGTTTGACGAAGCCATGATTGCAAAACGGATCCGTGAACTAGGCGCTCAAATTACGACGGACTATGCAGGCGAGCCTCTGCTGGTGGTGTCGGTGCTCAAAGGTGCATTCATGTTCACGGCAGATCTTGTCCGGCAAATTAAATTGCCGGTGGAAGTCGATTTTATCGGGCTTGCAAGTTACGAAGGGACACAGTCCACCGGCCATGTGCGGATCATCTCGGATCTTTCCTCGAAGATCGAGGGTCGTCATGTGTTGCTGATCGAAGACATTGTCGACTCTGGCAAAACCTTGGACTTTTTGCGGGACATGTTCAGCCTGCGTCATCCGAAGTCCCTTAAAATCTGTACGCTTTTGTCCAAGCCAGAATCTCATGAGATGAAAACGCCAGTCGATTACGTCGGATTTGAAATCACGCGTGAGTTTGTCATCGGCTATGGTCTGGATCTGGACCAGCGTTACCGGGAGCTTTCCTACATTGCACAGGTGATTGAAACCTGACATCACCCCGACTATGTCGGAGAAGGTCTTGAGTATGGAAGCCTTTAACGTTCGTTCCTTTGGGCGGTTATTTGACAAGTACATCACGCCTCGCAACATACGGTGGATTGAGGTGTGTATCATCCGCCTCGCCATCGCGTTCTTTCTTGCCCACCTGACAATTCTTTTCTTATTTAATCATGTCCCAGCTTTATACCGCGGACATTCCTTTAATTACCTGAAAGCGGTCTATACCCCTTTTAGTTTTATCCTCGTGTACGAAGTCTTGCTCCTGGTTGTGATCCTTCCGGAATCGATGACTCAATTCATCGGAAAACAATTCGAAATTATCGCATTGATCACATTGCGAAGTTTTTTTCATGACATGTCCGCCATCAACATGCAGGGAACCATTCATCTCGGGGACCCGGAATTATTCTCGCTCGGATACGATCTTGTCGCGTCCGTCGTTATGCTTGGTCTGACGATCATTTTTCAGCGTTTGCACTCGCGTCATCGCGACCCTGAAGACCCAGAAGCCCTCCATCGATTTATCAATCTCAAGAAAGCGATCTCGGTGTCTCTCATTGTGGTGCTGTTTTTTACCTGTATTTACAATGTGTCTCTGTGGACTTTCAGTGCCTCACAATCCCTGCTGATCAACTCCGAGTTCCCTGATCCAAACGCTTTTTTCTACCACGACTTCTTTAATACGATGGTCTACGCCGACGTGCTGCTGCTCATCGTGTCCTTTTTATATGACTCATCTTTTTACTCGGTGTTTAGAAACGCAAGTTTCATCATTTCAACAATACTTTTGAGGCTGTCACTAAATATGGAAAGGCCAGCCAATCATCTCGTTGCGATCTCGGCCTTTTCTTTTTCGGTTGCCGTCATGTTAGTCCTTCAGATCCAAGCCAAAGATTCGGCGCGAGAAGCCAAGGTGTAGGCCGGAACACCTTTCAATGATCCTGTAGCATTCGACGCGGCAGCAATAGATACCCGCGATTAGACTGCTAAAAATCAGGACCACTCAAGTTTCGCTCCCGGTTTCCGACAATAGAGAGGCTTTTCGGTTTTGAAATTCTTGGTCGGAGGAAATTCGATGGTCGCGGGTTCGAAAATTCGAATTTTTTTCGGTTTGCTTTATTTTTCAGCCTTAATGGCTTGTCAGGGCGAGGCGCCCAAATCTTTAGTACGTCCGTCGAGCTCGCCGTTGTCTTCTTTTAATCCCTACGGCGCCAGTACCCTTAATTCGACTATCCCGACCTATACACCAGTTCCGATGGGCACCCTCGATCCTTCGCTTGCTAACGCAGATGCTTATCGCCAGCAGCAGCTTGCTCAACAGCGGCAGCAATCGCAGACGGCCGGGCTGTTGACTTTTCTCAGTTGCTCCACTCGTTCCGGAGGCGGTGGTGGCGCAGGCGGCGCTAGCGCAGCAGGGCTCGGGAATTTGCTTGGTTGCGCAACGCAAGGGCTGATGACTTCGATGGGCGGCGGTCTTTCGGGAGGCCTATCTGGCGGTTATGGTGGTTATGGTGGTTATGGTTCAACGAGTGGCCTTGGCGGCTTCAACAGTTACTCGACTGGCGGCGGATACGGCGCAACGGGTGGCCTTGGCGGCTACAACAACTACTCGACCGGCGGCTTCAACAACTTCACAACTGGCGGCGGATACGGCGCGACGGGTTATGGCACCGGCGGCGGATTCGGCGCAACGGGT
>CAMBEK010000020.1 GCA_945865565.1 Pseudobacteriovorax antillogorgiicola
TCATCCTGAGCCGCAGGCGAAGGATCCTTTCTTAATCCGTCATATATGGACCCGCCGGTGAATCAAGAGGCTTTTTGCATTTAATGGACCTGGATTAGGTTTTGGACTGCTGTCATATATCCGGCCTTGTTGGGGAGTGTTACGTCCCCGGGCCCTGATGGAATTCGCTCTTTCGATCCCTTGCATCCTGGTGGCCTCAATAGGGCCAATGACGAGTCCGGGGTGTTCGAAAGATGGTCTGACCGATCCTTGCCATCAATGCTTTGCCTCTAAGTTCCTCCGATTGGTACTGACAAAAACGGTTTTAAGGCCGTCCTCACAGACTATGTTTATGCCACCTGCCCGCCCGTTTCGGGCGGGCAGGTGGCTGTTTTCTTTTTGCCTTTGTACGAAGGATTATAGATCGTGCCTCGCCGGAGGATCGCGTACACCGTCCTGATATTCTTGTGCGCAAAGGCCACGGCCGCTTTGTTCATACCGGTCCGTTCTTTTAGGGCGACCGCCCATTCGGACCTTGGATCTTTTTTCTTTCCGGCATTCATCATGACTGCGCGGCCACCGTGGATCAGCAGGGTTCGTAAATATTTGTTTCCAGATTTACTCAGGCCCATCATGGTCACCTTTCCGCCAGTGCTTTTTTGGCGTGGTGTCAGCCCAACCCAGGCCGCAAGTTGCCTTGCGTTTTTAAATTCGCCGGCGTTGCCGATCGAAGAAACAAGGGCAGTCGCAGTGACGGGCCCAATTCCTGGAATTGTCATCAAACGCCGACAGCGATCATCGCCTTCTGCGACGGACCAAAGCTTTTCGTCGTAGGACAAAATAGCCTGATCCAACTTTGAAAATTCTTCCTGCAGCGCAAGAAATTCATTCTGCATTACTGGGCTGATGTCGAATTCCGATTTTTTTGACAAATCTGCGGTGACAATTTCATTAAGCATGGCGCGCAGGCTGGCATGACCCTGCCGGCAAACCTGACCATATTCCCCGGCAAGGCCTCGAATTTGATTGGCAAGTGCTGTTCTATTTTCGACGTAACGGCTACGGATCCGGTGCAAAGATTGGATGTCTTGCTGGGCGACTGATTTTATCGGGACGAAATTCATGTTTTCCCGTGTGCAAGCATCGACGATCGCTTCGGCGTCAGCGGCATCGGTTTTATGCCGTTTTACAAAGGGCTTTACATATTGTGGGGCGACTAATTTGACGTCATGGCCGTATTGAATAGCCTTTCGTGCCCAGTAGTTTGCGCTGCCGCAAGCTTCCATAAATATTGTACATTTTTTCTCTGTGGCTAAAAAAATCGAGAACTTCTTGCGGCTATGACTGAAGGTTTTCAGCATCCTGCCATTGCGATTTGCGATGTGGATCTGAAAGGAACTCTTTGCCAAATCGACTCCAACTACTGTATCTGACTGCATGTGGACCCCCGGTGTTTAGATGTTTTATTGGCGCGCTGATGCCGTTTGGCACATTGATGCCGTCTAAAAGCCGGCGGGTCCATTCCATTATCCTGAGCCGCAGGCGAAGGATCCTTTCTTACGCGTTGAGGAAAAGATTCTTCGGCCTACGGTCTCAGAATGACGGGTTAAGAAAAGATCCTTCGCTGCGCTCAGGATGACGGAGAGAGGCTCAGGATGACGGAGAGAGGATCAGGATGACGGAGAGAGGATCAGGATGACGGAGTCCGTCGCATAGAATGACGTGGTGGGGATACACAGACTCGAACTGTGGACCTCTGCAATGTGAATGCAGCGCTCTAACCAACTGAGCTATATCCCCGGAGCCAGGTGGTGGGGGCACACGGATTCGAACCGCGGACATCCTGCTTGTAAGGCAGGCGCTCTAACCAGCTGAGCTATGCCCCCACATACGGCTACTTGAGCTTGGCGGTTTTAGACTGTCGGGCGTTAAGGTGTCAATTCAAATGGTAATGAACGAGACCAGAGTCCGAGAAGACCTGCTTTTGGCGGGGAACAGCCCGCAACCATTCGCAAAACCTTTGAAATCCGGCGTAGTCGTGGAACGGCACTCCCCTGGCCGCCCAATCGTCCGTACCGTCGGGCTGGACTTCAGCGCAAGACTTTAGCAGGTCCAGATCGAACATCGTCAGGACATCGGTGGCACGCTTGAAGTCCGCAGCCTCGAGGGGGGCTGGATTGCCAATGAAGCCTAAAATCACCCGGACATCTCGCCACTCGTGGAAGGCCGGCTGCAGGTTGCCGTCCACCAAAAGGTAGGCGTTTGCAGGTATTCCCTTTCTTGCCATGGCCAAATCCACCTGCAGGGCCTTGGCTGATTTGGAAAAGGCAGGAGTCACACTGCGGAGAAAAAGCGGAGCTTGAAGGATCAAACCACCGGCGATGGCTGCGACAGCAAAAAGGCGCGTCAGTCGCTGACGCCATCCCGAAAGAAGCGCCATGTTGTCGGTCAGGATCACGGCGAAAAACGGCGCGAACGCCAGGGGATAAATTGCAGTTGGCGATTGGATCTGTCCGAAGCGTGCCAAGACAACAATGGCCAGACCGGGAAGGCACAATAAAAACGTCCACGTTGGGCGGAAGAGAATTGCAAAAAAACCGGTAGCGAAAAGAAGTTCTAGTATGGCGAACCAGTTGGCTTGCAAGAGGGCCGTCAATTTGAAGTCGAGGTAGTTCAGGCCATAGTATGCATCATGGGATGAATGCGCAGGCATCCATCTGGTGAACAGCCAATAGAAAAATCCAATTTGGAAGACGGCCCAGGCACCAACCACAACAGCCTTGCGGTGTTGGGTTACCCCATTCAGCCGTAGGGCCAAAACCAGAGCCGCCCATGCATTGATGATCCAGAACACTTCCTTGCAGGATCCTGCCCAGATCTGAGCAAGGATAAATAGAAGCACAGAGCCAACACCAAATGAGAGCCCCCCCGACCATATCTGGTCCTCACGCGGAGGAAAAAGCAGCGCCCCTGCGCCCTTTTTGGCCAAGGAATTGAGGACAATCCCCTGAATGACAAAAGCGGGGATAGCCATCACATCGGGAGCGAAGCCAAAGTAAAGCCGCGCTGCAAAAGCAGGGAAAAGGCATAAAAAAATCGGTCCGACCGCATCAGCACTGAACCCAACCGGTCCCTGTCCCGGAGCCACCGCAGCGCGCAGGGCGGCAGAACGCATCCCCAAGATGACTGCCGCCGCACCGCAGGACAACCAGGATACAAAAAATAGAACTTCGGTCTCTGGAAAGAATGAATAAAACGGAATGATCAACGCCACCACAGGCTGGAAATGATGGGCTAGAAAATTCGCCTCGCCGGTGATGCTGCTCGGCCAAACGAGAAGGCCCGACCAGCCAGAGGCCGCCCAGGAAGTTTTCAACTCCGCAAGAATCTGCAGGTAAATACCCGTGTCAAACGCATGGACAAGGTCTCTGGATGCACGCAGCATTCCCATCGCAAGAAACCCTGCGCTTAACGCGATGTAAATTAACAGGCTGCGGCCTGCGGCCTCCAGACCAGACACGAGGCGCTTCACAGTTCACTCCGGAATATCAGGAAAAGTCGTTTTACTTTATGCCTGTGGGGATTTGGAGACGATCCAGTCGTCGATCGCTCTTTGCCATTTTTTCCAGAAAGGCAGAGATTCTTCCGGCGTGCATTCGGATATGCCCGAAACCTTGCGTGGGAATTTCCCGGACGTGTCAATTTCGATGTCGATGTAGCGGAATTTTTTTCCATAATTGCCTTCGGCAAATTCCAGAGTCGCCTGCAAGTCGCAATTCTCGCGGTTGATAACAAGGTTTCGGGCGCAAACCGGAATATACCCTTCATCAACCTTCGCAATCCAAAGCGGATCTGGATTTGGCATCAGGTACCATTCGCAACGTTCTTGATGGCTCAAGTCACAGCCTGTCACGATCACTGCGAGTAGGCCGATCACGGCAATGACTGCGATTTTAATTTTCATAATTAATCCGGATTTCAATGCGTCGGTTCAGGGAACGCCCACTCGGAGATCGGTTGTCGGCAATTGGACGGGTATCCGCATAACCGGCTGCTTGGATTTTGGTCGGAGAATAGTTTTCCTTTTCGATCATGTAGCGCAGAACAGACGTTGCACGCATTGTCGAAAGTTCCCAATTGCTCATTTCACCTTTCATCGGGGCATTGTCAGAATGTCCTTCGATCGTGATATTCCGCCCAAGATCCTTCAGGATTTTCGAGACGGCCTCAAGTTCTTTTGCGGCCGTCCTTTTTAACTTCCATTCACCTGGCTCATAAAAGTGAGAGGCCAACAGGCGCAGGCGGACTCCATCGGGAGAACGGTGTACCGAGACGACGCGTTCAGCACCATCCTTGCCGACTTGTATGCTTTTCTCCGCACCATAAAGGCGATCTTCCAACTGCGCATTGATCCGTTTCATTTCCTGATCAATGACCTTGATGTTCTCGGTTTCGCCAGGATATTTTTTGATCAAGGGCGGACGTGCCTGGTTGCCTTTGAAGTTCTCGAAAATCCCGATACCGGCCTCCTGCGGACCGACCCGCCGGTCGATAGGAACTTCTTCCATGACCGTGTTGAATTCTTCATTGATGGCACTTGCGGCCTGCTCGATGGTTGCCCCAGCGCCCTCTTTTTTGAGGGCAAACAGCACCACAAACACGGCAAAGAGAAGCGTCATCATGTCAGCAAAACTGACAAGCCAGCGCTCGTGGTTCTCAAATTCAGGACATTTTACTTTTTTTGCCACGCGGTGATCCCTTTACTCTTCGTGTGCCTCACCACCGTGGCTCGTATAGACCTTAAGGCGTTCTTCGATGATCTTCGGATTTTGCCCAGACAAGATGCCGTCAATCCCAATGATCACCATGGCGCGATAATGATTTTCGATCATTGCTTTGCGCTTGATCCGTTTTCCCATTGGAATACACATGATATTGGCGATTCCCACACCGTAGAGGGTTGCCACGAAAGCCACGGCGATACCGGGTCCGATCTTTTCTGGCTGATCCAACACGGTCATAACCTTCATCAATCCAATCACGGCTCCGAGAATACCAATGGTCGGCGAAATGGCGCCAAAGTCTTCCCAGAATTTCACGCAGATTTCGACCTCTTCAAACTCCACAAAAGCTTCGTTCTCCAGAGTGTCACGAATGATGTTAGGGTCGGTGCCGTCGACGGCCAGTTTTACGGCTGCTTTTAATGGTCCGTAAGAAAGTCCTTCGCGCTTTTTCTCGAGCGCCAGAATCGATTCCTTACGCGCCGTTTGAGCAAGATCGATAATTTCTGTTGCGATCTGTTGAGGGGTCGTCGGTGAATTTTTCAGCAGAATGTTTGGAATGGCTTTGAAGCAACGGATGTAATCAGGGATTGGATACGCCACCATGAGTGCGCCCAGCGTTCCGCCGATCACGATAAGAAATGAGGGAAGGCTGACAAATTGAGGAATTAGATTTGCCGCACCCTTGGCGACGACACCACCAAGGATCATAAGGAGAGCTAATATAGGACCTATGATAAAACCGATATCCATGGCGCGACTCGCGATTCAGGTTGGTTGCATTGATTATACCGCATATCAGCAGCTTCTGTGCGCGGCAGCGGGACAACAGTTCCTTCGGGCACGCGTGGCCCGTGGACTTTTTGCACAAGGATCGAATTTCCCTGCTTTTCTCCCTGTAATTTACCAGAAACACAAATAAAGGCCTGGCGGGCGAGCATGGGTTCAAATCGCTCATACGCCTGCGGAGTGAACACAAGATTGATATAACCGTGCTCATCCTCAAGGGTATAAAACACCATTCCTTTGGCTGTTGGAGGCGACTGCCGGACGAGAACCATCCCAAAGACAAGAACCAGCGTGTTAGCCGCTATGGACTCCAGACGATTGGATGCAATGACCTTCCCCACCGGAACATCAAAGCACCAGTATTCTGTACGGACGATGGCCGAGGGATGATCGCCAAGGGCAACAGAAGTTGCATCCAGGTCTTGCTGAACGCGCTCCATACTGGATTCTCCGGAAAACTTATGTTGCGCCTCGACATCAATCATTAATCCGACATGCGGTGCTGCTTCGGCCATCCAAAAGGCGTCTTTGCGGCTCAACCCAAATGTCGAAAAGGCATTCGCTGCGGCAAGGCTGGCCAAGTCGCTGCGATAAACACCATTCTCCACAGCCATCTGGAAAAGCTGTTCACAACTCGACCAGCCGTGATCAGGCCGTGCACGAATCAAACTTCGCCCTGCGTCCTCGCGCAGACCCCGCACCAGACAAAGGCCAAGGCGGATTGCATAAACAGCTGATTTTCCGTTGCTGGCATCTGCGGGCTCCGTCATTTCAAGATGGTGCTGCCATTCTGATTTTTGTACGCATACCGCCCGCACCTCAACCCCACAGCGTCGCGCAGCCTGCACCAGTGCGAGTGGACTGTAAAAACCCATCGGCTGCGAATTCAATACAGAGATGAAAAAAGCAGCCGGGTAATGGCACTTCAGCCACGATGATGCATAGGCAATGATGGCAAAGGATGCCGAGTGAGACTCGGGAAATCCGTATTCAGCAAAACCGCGCATCTGCTGCAGGATCACCTGAACAAACTTTTCGTTGATTCCATTTTTTTTCATTCCATCGGCAAGGCGGGTCAGCCACGGGTCAATGTTGCCTTTGATCGTCCACGCTCCCATGTGGCGCCGCAATTCGTCGGCTTCGCCCGGGGTAAAATCTCCGACCGCAATGGCAATCCGCATCACCTGTTCCTGAAAGATTGGTATACCAAGGGTGCGTGCAAGGATTGGACGTAGTCGTTCATCCGGAAACACGATCGCTTCTTCACCATTTCGCCGGCGCAGGTAAGGATGCACCATTCCCCCTTGGATTGGACCGGGACGAATGATCGCAATTTGAATCACAAGGTCATAAAAAGTTCGTGGTCGCAGTCGTGGCAGCATCGACATCTGAGCACGCGATTCGATCTGGAACGTTCCGACGGTGTCAGCACGCTGGATCATGGCATAGGTTGCGGGATCCTCGGGAGGAACACGGTCCAGGCTCATCGGACGCCCATAATGGGATTCGAGCAGTCCAAAGCACTTGCGAACTGCCGTCAACATTCCCAAGGCAAGGATGTCGATCTTGAAGAAACCAAGGGCCTCAATATCTTCCTTGCACCATTGGACCACTGAACGCCCCGCCATCGTGGCAGGCTCCTGCGGAACAATGTTGTCCAGAGGTTCGTTCGAAAGCATAAACCCACCAGAGTGAATCCCCAGATGACGTGGGAAACCGCGGACCCTTTCGGTCATCGAAGCCCACAACGGATTTTCCTTCATGCTTTCCCGGGCATCATCCAGCAGTGCTTCTGGAACGCCCAGCGCCTTTCCAACGGCACGCGCCGCACCCCGGGTGCGGAAAGTGATGACATTGGCCACCATCGCAGCTCGTGCACGGCCATAGCGTGAATAGATATACTGAATCACTTCTTCACGCCGCTCGTGTTCAAAATCGACGTCGATATCCGGAGGATCGCCGCGTTCAACACTGACAAAGCGTTCAAAGAGAAGATCAAAAAGAGATGGGTCGACCGAGGTTACGCCAAGAACAAAACAAACCGCGGAGTTTGCTGCCGATCCGCGCCCCTGGCACAAGATCCCCTGCTCCCGTGCCCACCGGACGATGTCCCAGACCGTCAAGAAATAATCCGCAAACTGAAGTTCAAGGATCAGTCGCAATTCATGTGCAATAAGATCCGCAATGCGCGACGGCAAAGGATTTCCGTAACGATCTCGCGCGGCCTGCCAGGTGATCTGTTCAAGAAAACTTTGGGCCGTGTGCCCCTCTGGGATCATTTCTTTTGGGTACTGATAACGCAGCTCATCCATACTGAAATTGCAATCGTCAGCAAGTTCGGCTGACGCCTCAAGCGCCGTGCGGAAAATCGGTAAATCTCCGAATCGCCACGCGAGATTATCCAACCCGTGCAAGCACCTTTCTGCATTCACAAACATGTGCCCGACACACTCATCCATCTCCATATTATTTCGGATTGCATGCAACACATCACTGACAGGTTTCTGGCTGCCGTGATGAAAAAAAGCGTCCTGGGTCAGGAGGCACTGAACGCCATACTCTTCTGCCAGACTCAAAACCTGAGGAATCCAGGCGTCCTCACTGGGATGCAAATGCCGGCTGACAGCAAAATAAAGACGATTCCCAAAAATCGCCTTTAGTGCTTCCATGCGTGATCGTAATACGGAAACACCTCCGCACCGGATCAATCCGCGCATCGGTAAAATTGCGGCAACATGATCAAGATTTCGATGACCATTTTCTTGAAGGCAAGCGTGGGCGACAAATTGATCCCACGGCACAGACGCATGAGATTTACCTTCACGATGGCTCAGGGTCAGCAACCGGCATAGCTGTGCATATCCAGTCCGGCGACGAGCCACCAAAGCCAGCGTATCCTGCAAGACAGTTGGCAGGTCATGATCCCTGCCAAAATGAATTTCTGCCCCGTGAAAGAGGCGCAGAGGTGCGGAACTTCCAACAAGATGCGTCGAGGACTTCAAGATGGCTTTATGCGCCCGATGCGATCTGGCGAGTCCGTAGGCCCCATCAAGATCCGTGATGGCAATTCCACGATAATTCAGATCAAACGCGCGCTGGACCATCTCTTGAGGATGCGAGGCACCAGTGATGAAGCTAAAATTCGTATGGGCCAACCACTCAGTCCAACCAAGGGATTCTATAATCGAATTGTTGATTGCAACGGATGTCATGGTTTTTTGCTAGTTGTACATGCCATGGACATACCACTTTCCTGAACCGTCTTTGAAAACCCAGACCGCACGCTCATCTTCATCACGCATCATGTAATAATCGCGCTGCATGGATCCTTGACTGGAGGCAATTCCAGACCGCCACCACTTGTCCATGATCCGCTCGCAGAATGTCCATGCCCTTGAGTGATTCGCCGGTTGAGGACAAACCCTTGGCTTCGGATATACAAAAAGTGGCCGACGGCGTCCCAGCGCCTGCAATGACGGATGCCTCACATCATCCGTCCGCATTAGTTCTGTCGTTGTGTCACTGGAATTCCCAGGATTTCTCAGGCAATAACCGTCTTCTGGAATCCAGTTGCTGGTAACCTCATAAGCATTCAATGGAACCGGCAAACGGTTTTCAAGTTCCTGCAACCGGTCTTCACCGGAATCCATGATTGAACCAAACAAATCCCGCAGGATTGGCGGCAGGATGATTTTTTCAGTGACCAGCAATTCCCATGACCCGATCGCCTTTTCATAGAGGCCCAAGTCAACGGCTGCGCCCATCGCAGCTGGAATCGCATCTTCAAAAGCATAGCAAGCTTGGAGCAGCGCGGTCCGGTGATGCGGAGACTCGGCCGGAAGATCGTGGGGGTGGCGAAAACGAATGGGGATAACAAGGCAAGACAAATCGAGGAAGACCACACGCCACTCCAAGCTCAAAACACGTCCAACACCCTGCTTGTCAAGCTGGGCGCACAAACGATCCACATCATCACGGAGCACAGTTTCAATGTGCTCCCACTCGAGCAATGGCGTATCCAGATGACGCTTCACCTGAATGCTCTCTTGCTGGCGCCACAAAACCCACGGAAAAATACTTAGGTTTGATTCATCATCCCCATGAAGATTCGCCGTCCAAAGCCATAAATCATGTAGCGCTGCACCATAACGCCGGCGGATGGCCAACGCCGGTATTTCAACGAGAGCCGCCGGGTTTCGAATTCCCAAACGCTCCATCCCCTGCTCCATTTGGTGCGCCTGACGCCGAAAACCCTGCAGATTAAAACGCTCACGACCGCAACCAAACCAGTGCGATGCCACTTCATCTGCGAGACGAAACCAGATATCCCACGACGCTTCATTGACCAGATTGCGACCGATTGGGTTGTGCCCAAAAACGAAACCATCAAGACCACGTTCGCGCATGACTTCAAGACCCATCAGCGCACGCCACGGACTCGCATCCATGACAGCACGGACACCTTCGCCCGCAAGAAGGGATATGGCCTGACGCAAAAATGCATGCAGGCTCTCTTGATCGTTCGTCTGAATCTTGTGTCCGGAAATTCCTGCCTGATGGCACCAGTATGGCCAGACAGGTCGCAGGTCGAGCAACCAAATCGCGGGTTGCCACAGCATGAACCGCGGAGTCAGCGATTCTGGATTGAAATCAGGTCGATCAGAAGAAAGGGCGAGGTAAAACATGAATCCTCCTTTGCACCATACAATTGTATGGTAGCACCGAAAGGTCACATGTCAATAGCCCGAAGATCCAAAGGCTGCCTGGCCGTTCCACGAACGGCTTCCAGCTGCCAGCCATCGCCCCGTACACCATTGCTGCGCTGTCGGCAGTTGACACGCAAACGCGCCCAGATGTTGCCACGTCGTCCGCTGAGAAAAAAATTCTGGAGCACCATCACATGGACCTCCATCGCACGCGCCTGGCGCGCCATGAACGCCCACTCCTCACCACTCAAATTTTTTGGACTGTCGAGCACCACCAGACGAAACAACGGCTCTAAAAAAACTGGCTTCAATAATTCGATTGGCTTCTTGGCAGTTGCAAAACGGATGAAACGCAAATCAACGCCGCGCGCACTCCAAGCCGGTGGATAAACCTCGAGTGCATCCTGCCCGTTGACCCAGAGAACCAGCATTTCAGCGGCTGTTACACGTCCCACAATGGACAATACGATTTCACGTGCACCATGGCCGGCGGGCATGCCCCACTCACTCACTGCGCCGCTGGCCAGTCCACCCTCTAAAAATTCATCCAGGGCACTATTGCCACTGAAAAAACGCGTGGGATCTGACGTTTTCTGCACGACCGCGGTGCCGGCGCGAACTCCGTGCTGCGCCATGATATCCGCAATATATTGAGGGATTTTGGGGGTTGATTCTTGTACCATATAAAATTATGGTACCACGGTGGCTTTGAAGAAGAAAGCATCCTAAACTGCTCTACATCTGCCGTTGCAGAGCCAGCACTTGCCCGATCACTTCAAAGGGCTTGTCTCCAGCGTAAATTGGTTTGAAGTCCGAATTCTCCGGCTTCAAATACCAACCGCGGATTTTGTCACGCATGAGTCGCTTCACCGTTGCATCGCCGGACTCCGTCCGCGCCACCACAATGGTCCCAACCGGTGCATTCTTGCAGCTGAGTACTACGAGCCAGTCGCCATCAAGGATACCTGCCTCGATCATGCTGCTGCCACTCGCACGCAAGGCAAAAACCTCACGCGGAGACGGAATGTGATTGCCGAACATTGAAGTCGACATCCGCAAAGTTCCTACACGCTCCTCCAATGCCTCAAGTGGATTCCCGGCCGGTACGGAACCAAGACAGGGAACAACAAGAGTTTCAGGCGTCGATTCAAGCGCCGGATCGCGCAGCGCCTCGCGCGTCACCGTAAGGCTGCGCGCCGACTGCTTGTCAGGACTTTCAAGGTAACCTTTGCGACGCAAGGCATTCACGAGGTCTTGAGCAGACCCGATGGCAGAATAGCCCATGTGTTCGCAGAGTTCCCGAAGGCTCGGGGGCATACCGGTCTTATGCGACGAGACCCTGATAAAAGTGAGGGCTTTGCTCTGAGTTGCTGTGAGCTTTTCCATAGACACCCCCTCCAATTGTTTTAGCCTCTGCAGCGCATCAACGCAAGTGACGGTAAAAAATCAGGGCGACGGGGCAACTTCAGTGGCCACCATTCCCTTGGTGGCTATTTCCCGCCGGACCGTCACCACACCTTTTTTCTCGCCACCAAATTTCCTGTAAACATAGGGAAAGGAAACCGTCTTGGATCTAATGATGACCTGCAAGACGCCCGATGGGTCCACGGTACCAGGCTCCTCATCCGTCGTAAAAACAATCTCTTCCGGAACAACGTTGATCTTGAGTTTCGATACCTGCGCCAGAATGTTTGTTCGCAAGGCGTCATCTTCGTTGGATTTCGGATCGATGGCATCCCAAACAGCAAAACGCAAACGTTTTTCCATGAAGTAGCCATCGGCAAACCGGTACATGGTGGCAGAAATAGCCAACATAATTCCAAAGATTACATACTTTGACATTGCGTGTTTCCTTACGCGTTGAGTACCCGGATTCGCTCAATCATCGGTGGATGAGAGTAGTACCAGGAAGAATACAAAGAATGAGAAATCGGCATGGAGCTGCTCTTTTCACGAAGAACTCCCAGAGCGGCTACCAGATCTGTCCCCGTCCCCAAAGCCGCCCGCGCAAAATGATCCGCCTCGAATTCATGCTTGCGAGAAATCCAGCAGTGCAACGGCTGCACCCAGAACGATAAAAGACCAGACCAGGCCGAGAACACAACCAGTGCCGCGTGAGGACTCATCGCCGAAAAGCGAAACGCCTCATAGAATTGAGCGTAAGGCAGCAAAAGTCCAAGTGCATAAAATGTGAAAAAAGAAAAAACAATCGACCGGATCAATCCCTTGCGAACATGATGCAACTTGAAATGCCCCAGTTCGTGAGCCAAAACGGCTACCACTTGCGGAGGAGACAAATCCTTAACCAGCGTATCGAAGAGGACAATACGCTTCTTGCCGAAGACACCCGTAAAGTAGGCGTTGCCGTGAGAACTTCGGCGCGATGCGTCCATCACGAAAACCCCATTTGTCGCGAAACCAATCTTCTCTGCCAGGCGATCTATTCCATCGCGCAGGGATCCGGGCTCAAGGGCGTGAAACTTGTTAAACAGCGGCGCAACCAGGACCGGGTAGGCCCAGGAAACCACCAGGCTGAAAATCGTCACCGCAAAGAACGCATACAACCACCAGAATGTGCCTGCACTCGCAATAAACCAGACTAGAATCGCCAACAGCGGCCCACCCAACAATCCGCCCACCAGCGTACCCTTGCCAAGGTCAGCGAAAAAACCCGAAGGGGTCTGCCGGTTGAATCCGTGTTTCTCCTCAATGTGAAAAATCCTGTACCACGACCAGGGCAATGCACAGATCATGCGGAGCAACGCCATCGCGGCGAAAAAAATCAGAGCATGGGCAACAAGCCCCATGGTCCCGTGCAGTGATTCAACGGCACGCCCAGCCAGACGATCCAGCCATCCGAATCCGCCAAGACTGAGAAATCCGACAAAGATCCACAAATCAAACGCCGATTCGATCCGCTCAAAACGAAACCGGTCTTCCGCATAGGCAAGAGACTTGCTCATGTCTTCGGCGGTAATTCCGAGTGCATCCCGGGCCTCGGCCTGACGCCGCTGGTCATGCCATGTTGACCGATTCAGCCGGCCAAGCCAGCTCTCGACGAGATATTGAACAACCGTGGCACAGATGAATGCGAGAAAAAGAAATTCAGGGGAAGGAATGGGTAATGAGAACCGGGAAAATTCAATCACTCGTTTGCTCCGGAGGCTTCGGCTGATTTGGGCGGACCTGTTCCCGCTTGATTTTAGATATGTATATCTTGCAGCAGGTTTTACAGGCAAGGATCGGATGCCCAAACCCAGAATAACGTGGATGAATGATGCAAATCAAAACCATCATGAAATCACCTCATGACGGACCCTGCGATTTGCATGCCAGAAGTTGCCTACACAAAAAACAACATAACATGCTGTTTTTTAAAGCAATTATCTTAAACCAACGTCCGAATGAGAAGATCCCATGTCGACATCCTTGACATCCGTTCGCGTGCCGCCAGATGGGACGTGATGATTGAAATCATGAGTTCCAGCCGAGCCTTGTGCGGCCAGCAAATAACTGTGCCCCGCCTGCTCCCACATTTTATGCCGGGCATAGACTTCGCCCGCACGGTCATAACGCTTTCTACGGAAAAATACCCCGGCCGCCTCATGCACCATCCCGCCCCGCTCCAAGACGGAGGAAGCCTCCCTGGCCAAGCCAAGCTCCTCAAAAATCCTGGCGCCATCAGAAATGCGATTTTCGCGAACAAGAACCAGCGCCCGTTCATAAAGAACGCGATCATCAGAGGCTGCAACCTTGACTGGTTTGATCGAAGGCTGCGCAGCAAAAATCTGGCGTGCCTTGACGACAGCAGCGATATTCCAGAAGAACCCGCCAAGGCCAACCACGACACAGCCAACAGCCGCAAGAATGATGAGATCAGCGATCAAGGATCAACGCCTCACATTTGATAGGTGACACCAAGCTGGGAATAGTTGTCGAGAATTCCCTCTTGAACCCCACCTGGCTCCTGCCTTACGCCAGGCGAAACTGTGTAAGACAATTTCAGAGAAAAGTTGCGGTTGAGTCGGATTCCGACACCGCCTCCGAGGTTTGGCACAGGTGGCAAGGTAAAGGATCCTGCCTCGCGCCCCTCCAAAGTCATGATGTCGCTATGATACGCCTTCACCACAGCACCAGCAGAAAGATAGGGAATAAAAATCTCGCCCGCAAATAGGATCACATTGAAGTCAACAGAATTTGAAATAACGCGGGTCTGCGAAACGTATTCGCCGTAGTAGCCAGGCTGAGTGACCAATGCCTTGTAGCCAGTATTATTACTGAATTCCTGGCGATGCGAGTAGGACAGCCGGAAATATTCCCCAAGATCCATCGCAATCGATGCGCTTCCAGCCCGGGAGACATAGGTCTGATACGGTACGTTGTTCCGCGACTGGGAACCACCGACGGTGAAGTAGACCATGCCCACTGCAGACGGGGCGAATGCCAAACTGGCAATCACCGCCAAAGCAAATGCGCCTGAAAAGCACCCGCGCTGATTTTTAAGCATGATCGAAGTCTCCTTTGTCTAGTAGTATAACACTGGATTCATATTATTTTGCGCACCCAGATTCCGTTTCAAACCCAGTGCGCCGGACCGAGTGGAGATTCATGATACAAAAAATATTTCGCCAATCCGTCGTTGGTCTTTTCGTAAATGAGTCAGGAAACATCCTTCTTGGCGAGCGGTCAGACGCTCCCGGAGCATGGCAACTACCCCAAGGTGGAATCGACACCGGCGAAACTCCTGAAGCCGCATTGGGAAGGGAAATGCACGAGGAAATCGGATCTGCGGATTTCCGGATCATCAAGCGCGCCAGCGAGACATGCCGTTATGAATTTCCCGTAAATCTCGATTCTCCTGTTGCAAGAAAATATCTAGGACAGGAACAGACTTGGTTTTTGGTTCAGTTCAACCAGAATGCCGGGCCTGACATTGCCAAATCAGACCAAGAATTCCGCGCATTCCGATGGGCCGCGCCGTCGACTGTCCTCGAAGAAATCATCGACTGGAAGCGCACTTGCTACGAGAAGGGCTTTAAACAATTGGGCATTCACATCCGCTGAAGTCCAAAAAAAAATAAACTGGGAGATTGAACATGCCACGAATCGCAATGTGGAACCTTTTTTTTGGATTCGCTCTGATTTGCCTGGCCGCCGCCTCCGGGGCAATCGTCGCAAATGATATGTCCAACGCGTTCGTCGACACCATTCAGACGGGAAGAAGTGCAACACAAGATTGGACCCTCACCCTGCAAGGGAGCGCGCACGGCCATGTCAATTTATTTGGGGTACTCCATATAGCACTTGGCTTGACCATGCCATATGCACGCCAGACCCAACGACTTCGCTTGCTAATAACGACAGGTTTAACCGGGGGTTCAATCGCCATGGGGCCACTCATGATCTGGCGGAGCCTTCTCCAGCCAGTCCGCGAACTCGAAGCGAGCGGAATTTTGATCGGTATTTTTCTTTGCCTTTCCCTGGCAGCCCTGATGATTCATACGGCTGGGCTGTGGCAGGCTTTCGCTCGCCGCGACTGAAGAAGGATACAAGCAAGAAAAACCAAGAGGGCCGGGATCCAATACCATGAGAATAGTATCACTCGTACCAAGCCTCACCGCCACTGTCGCAGACCTTGGACTTGAAGCAAGCCTCGTCGGATGTACCAGTTTCTGTGTCGACCCACCGGGACTGGCTCGACGGATCACAGTTGTGGGCGGTACCAAGGATCCGAATTTAAACCAGATACGCTCCCTCGCCCCGGACCGGATTCTGGTCAACACTGAAGAAAACCGGGCGGAAGACATCGCGCTTTGCCGAACAATCGCCCCCGTTCACGAGTCGTTTCCAAAATCCCCAAGAGATGTTCCGGATATGATTCGCGCCATCGGAATATTTCTAGGTGAAGACCACGCCGGTGCACTGCTTGCCACTGACACCGAAAAAGCCATCGATGACTTGGCCAATGTGGGTAAAAAAAATATTTCCCCCGATTCCTTTGTCTATTTGATCTGGCGGAATCCATGGATGGTTGCCGGAAATGACACCTACATCAGTCAACTTCTTGAATGTGCAGGCCTTCGCAATGCGATGGCGAAAACTCGATACCCGACCGCGACAATGGAAAACATCCTGAATCTGTCTCCAGAAATCGTTTTTTTTAGCAGCGAGCCCTGGCCTTTTCGCAAAAGAGACTGCGAGGCATTCTCGGCGGAATGGCAGGCAAGGACCAGCCGACCGATCCCGAGACTCTTAAAAATTAATGGTAAATCAATGTCCTGGCATGGCAGTGAGACAAAAAGAGCCGCAACATCTCTGCGGCACTGGATCGAAGGGGACTGTTCGACCGGGATTATACAGCCCGTGCTGAAAGATGGGAGTTAAGCTTTTCCTCAAGGTCCTTTCCCTTTGAAAGCTTCGCCGCCCTCCGAGGAGAAATCTTGCCGCGCAGCAGCGCCCTAAAATTTTTCCGGTCGCGCATGATTTCAGCCATTTCCTTGAAGGCCTCCCTCAACTTCATTCCGCGACCGATAAAATCATGCAAATCTTCAAAGGAAAAAGGCTTCCGAAGGTAACCATCAGCCTCATTCATGCAAGCCTCAGTTTGTTCCTGATCCAAGATAGCGCCACTGATGATCAACACGGGAATGGTCGGATCAAAACGACGCACCTTGGCCATAAGCTCGATCCCATCCATCTTGGGCATCGTGATATCGGTCAGCACCAGGTCGATTTCCTTTTCCTTGAGCTGCGTCATGGCATCCTTCGCAGAATCAACCACGATCACTCTCGAAAACGACTTGTTGAGATGAATTTTAAAAAATTTCAGCAGGGTGTCATCGTCGTCAACCACCAGCACGTAACTGGTGCGATCATAGACGCGATGCGGCTGCGGCTTTGAAATACGTGTGGTTTTGAAGGCCATAATCCCATCCTGTTATAAAAGTGACCGCAGGTCCGCAATGTAGCTTTCGGCGCGCGCCCGAATTGCGGGCGAGGCCTGATTCATGCTCACAACTTCCTCAAAAAGGCGCAAAGCAACGTCGGGACGATTTAAATCCAATGCGTTCAAAACACCGAGATTGAATCGGGCTGGCGCATTCACTGGGTCAGTCTCAAGGACGCGTTCAAATGTAGCCCGGGCCAGATCTGCGCGGCCCGTGCGGCGCAAGACAATCCCACGCGAAACCAAGGCATCTGTGTTTGCGGGATCAATTGCTATAGCACGATTGAGATCCTCCTCTGCCGCAGTCAAATCATTCTCGCTGATCGACAAATTGGCGCGATTCACCAAGGCCTGACCAAAAGTCGGTGCCATTTCAATGGCACGACCGAAATGAGATTCGGCTCCCTTCCGGTCCTTGCGGCCTAATGCAATCGCCCCTAAAAGGTTTTCCAGAGCCGGATCGTCCTTCCCGCGATCGATGGCCCTCTTAACCACAAACTCCGCAATAGAGTCTTTTCCCTCACGCAGGTAGCTATCAGCTAGAGCGATATACGCTGGCGTGAAATCGCTGTTCCTGGAAATCATGTCTGACAGTATATTGCGCGCATCTACGCCACGCCCCGTCATGAAATATCCATTGGCCAGCAAAAAGCGGTACCGCAGCATCACCGTCGGATTGACTTCCGGCTTGCCGGCGACGATTTCGTTGATCTCCCCAAGAACCTCAAACAATTTTCCAGTCTCCCGGGTCCTCGCGTACACTCCCGCCAACTCAAGCCAAGCCTCTTCGTTAACTGGCTGCAAGCGAAGTGACTCGCGCAAAGATCCTTCACCATCACGAATTTTACCGAGCGCCAACTCCATCCGGCCTCTTGTCAGCAGATCAGCTGCGGACTTGCTGTCGGACCAACGTCCAACTTTTTTTTCAAGCGCACTCCGCTCTTCCGGCATAGGCGGACGCTTGAAGAGTGATGGCCAATCTACAGGTGACGACTGAACGTCTGCTTCGAGCGTCAATGGTTGATCCGCGATCCTCGCGGCATTGTTTCCTTGAGACACAGGGCTTTCACCAACGACGCCAGCAGTTTCGACAGGAGCCTTTCGCGATGTGCATCCCGGCGCCACTAACCCCACGCCTGACGCAAGGGCGATGGACCACGCGATGACCCACAAGCCATTTGCATCAATGTATTTTCGTGGCGTTATGTTTCTCATGACGTTCTCCCTTACATCTGCCACTGCGCCGGCATATCCGGAACAGTACTTAGAGGCACCTGGTCAGATATCGTGCCACTCACAGCAGCCTTGTCTTGCGGATCAAGTTTCAATGCCGCCCTAGCCATCCACTCGTTGCCATTGAACACAGCAGGATTCTTTCTTTGCGCAACAAGATTCGAACTGAAATAACTGCGAGCAAGATTCTTCAGTCGGATGCTGTTTTCGCTGTATTTAAGATTGCCACCAATCCTGCCAACCTTTTCCAAATCTCCCGCCATTCCTTCTGCGACTATTCCGGCCATATACCGGGCCTTTGGGGCGGAATCGCGGTCTCCCGAACTCGCCGCCCGGTCAAAACGGACAAGAACTTCATCAAACAACTTCATCTTACGGGTGGCAACGGCGCTGGCAGAAGGTGAGCTGCTGTCAATGCGAATTCCATCCAGTTTTTTCTGAAAATGCTGTGCAAGGTAAAGATTCACATTGCCAGACAGGGATGGAAACGAATCGCCAAGCTGATCCTTGTCCTGCTCGATTCGCTTGGCAAGGATTTCTAGATTGTCGACACCAGTTTGCTCGTCTCCCCTCTCAATTTCTATCCGGCCAAGCAACATTTGGCTTTCATATCGTTCATTCAAATCGCGAGAGACTTTTAGTCGCGATGCAGCAAGCTTATGGGCGGCATCCATCGCCCCGGCATCCATTGCATATTTAATCGCGCGCGAATACGCCTTCAATTGCTCTTCGCGCCGGTCCTCCCGGCCTGCAAGTGATTCCGCAGCGTCGGCTGCTGTGCGCAAGTCGCCCCCGGCACTAGCCAGCTTTTCACTTCGCTCCAAAGCCGACTTACTGCGGGTATGGGCTGGATAATTTTTCCCAAATTCAAGATAGCTTTTGGCGCAGGCTCCCAGCTTGAGTTGAAACTCTTCTGCGCGGGCCGACAAATATGCCATGTCCCCACTAAACTCAGTCATTTCCTGCTTTTTATAATCTTGGGCAATCCGGTACGCATCCGGCCAGGCTCCACCGAGGGCCAGAAGGTATGCGCCATCGCGCAAGAGTTTCTGGCGATGCGGCACATTTGGGTTGTCAGTCGCAGTCTGGACGAGCAAGGTGCCAGCCTCCAGAACCTTACCGTCCTTGTTCAGTTTTGTCCCTTCATTGACGGTGGCAGAGGACAGAACACCTTCCATCTCATTGCGGAGCACCGATCCAAGTTCATTCCAGTCTTCAAGACGAAGAAACTTGGAGACAACGGACACCACTTCACTACTTGGAGACAAAGCAAGCTCAGCAAAAACAAGTCCACGAATTGCCAGCGATCGCTGGGACAGGGTTGGCGTCGAGACCAGAACCCGTTGCCAATATTTTTGCGCCTCCCCCAGAACCCCTTGGTCACGACAAGCGCTGGCACCAACCAACAGCAATTCCACACTGCGATTCTGTCCCGGAAAACGGCTGGTGAAATCATCGATACTTTCAGCCAACTGTTTAAGTGCCTTCGCACTGTCTTCGTCGTCAGCAGGTTTTCTGCCAGCGACCGACGCCTTTTCAGCAGTTGCCTTCCAAGATTTCTCCGCTGCCATGACATCCTGATAAGAAGTCAGCTCCAAGAGCCTGCGATCTAGAGCATATTCCGATTTAAGTTCTGCATAACGTCGCCTTGCCTCAACCAGATTGTTTTGGAAATAAAATGAATTTGCGATTCGCAATCGCCATTCGTTTGATTCAGTATCGTTGCCGTTATCCTCCAGCATGACATCATAGATCGCCGAGGCTGTTTTGAACGATGCCTGGCTCCCGGTCTCAATACCATCTTCGTAGTACCAGGCTGCGGCCTTCCGTGATGCTTCGATGCCAAGCCTGTCCAGCGCCGCCAGTGCCTCGATGTTTTCACGGTTGATGGCACGCCAAAGGCTGCGCCGGGGCAGCAGGTTGGAAAGCTGGGCACGGACGGCCATCGCCTTGGCAAGCTTCCCGGACTGCTCAAAACCGGTTGCTGTGAGGTCCGCGATAAACGGGATGTCCGCGGCATTTGGAAACTTGGCCATCAGGAGATCGCCAATCTCCCCCATCACGTCAAAACGCTTTCCGCTCCCAAGACGCCTCAAAACCCGGAGTCCCGCCTGGGCACCGACAAGCCCAAGGGAAGGGCGCACCAACACCTTGCGCGCTTTCTTCCAATTTCCAGTCTCATACAGGGCATCACCGAGCAGTTCAGAAGCGTCTTTTTGAATCCCACGACGCTCTTGTTCACCGAATACATCGATATGAGGCTGGAGGAGTTCCTCTGCGGCGGCAACCGTCTGATCCAACTCGGCTCCCTTGTAAGCTGCCCAACCAATACGGTACAGGACCTTTACCCGGGCGCGCATTGCCGTCCGCCTCAGGGTTGGATTTCGCGCAAGCGAGTCAGTAATTTCCCGGGCACGCTGGTAATACTTCAAGGCGCCACGGGAGTCTGTGGCATCAAAGGCATGATCACCAGCAGCGATGTTTGCTGCAAGAATCGCTTGATTCTCCCTCGGGCGTGCCGCCAATGTTTCCCAGACCCGCGCCGCATCACTCTCACGGCCAATTTTCTCAAGCATCACGGCACGCAACGCCGATGCATCGTCACGCAACGGCGCGTCTGGATAGGATTCCTCGAAGTCACGCAGCTGGCTCAACGCCTCCCGGCGGATGCGATCAGCCTCCTCGACATTTGTTTCCTGTTCGATGGTGGCAATCCGATCGACGATCTGTGCATAGTTCATAATGACATACTGCCGATTTTGAGCCTCGGGAAATTCTGCCATATGTTTCTTGTATTTTGTTGCGGCCGACTTCAAAAGATCAAGCTGCTGGCGCGTTCGTTCGACACGCTTCTGATTCTCCTCGCGGTCCAGCCGGTCATACATTGCCCTTAATTTTGACTGACCATCGGCTGAGGCCCTCGCCTCATATTCCTCGAGTGCAGACCAGTATTCACGGTAAGCCCGGACTGAATCGGGATCGGGAACATCATCATTCTGTCCGCTGCCCCCGGGACCTGCCCCCGAAAGAAGAGTGGTGATGGCAATGAGGAGGGCGAGGGCCCTGCCGTTACGGGTTTTCATTCGAGCCATGTTGTCGAGCCCCCGACCTGCAGGTTCATCACTTCATCACGAGCCGATTGGCGAGCCGCATCGAACCTGAGCTGTTCTTTCTGCGCATCGTCCCGCACATTTTCTGATCTCATGGCATCAATGTCCGCGCTCCATTGATCGAGGCGTCCGATCCGCTCGGAGACCCTCTCGCGAACCGTCTCGACGATCGAGTTTCTGCGGAGTCCAACCCACAATGCCAGGCGATTTTGCACGGAAAGGACCTGCTCCTGCGCCTTGACGGCCGCGTCATCTCTTTGCCAGAGTTCGCCTACTGTGCGACCAAGTTCACCCTTCATATGCTTGTCCAGCTGGACAAGCTGCTGATATTCATCCTTTGCAACCTGCTGCCACAAGCGCCAGGTCCGTTCAAAATCCTCGAACAACAAACGCTCGGCGGTGTCAGCCACCTCGTTGCGGGCGCTCCGCAACATTGACTCCTCATCAAAGAGGGCCATCGAATAAAATGCCATCAGGCGGCGCAACTGGCGGTGTGTTCCGGACTCAGACAGATTCTCGACCTGTTGGGCGCGAACCAGTTCAAGGGTCCGGTAGATCTTTGATTGCAAGGCGGCGATCCCAGCTCCAAGTTCAGATGCACCGGTAGTGCCGGCCTTGCCCGGCTCACCTGGGCCAACGATCGCTTTGGTGGAAAGGCTCTCAAGATATCGAACACCTGATAAACTTGCCGCTGTCGCCAACATTCGTTGATTGACTGCCGCCAACCGATTCGTACTGTCAAAAAGATCAGCTGTCCTGCGCCAACCCTCGCTCTTGGCAAGAATCTGGGGATACTTTCCAAGCAGCGCATTGCGACGGTTCTCCGACGCATTCAATTCCTGCCGCTCAGCAGGCTTCAGCCGCTGCAGCAAAAGGTTGCGTTCAAGGCCGACCATCCGGTGCCCAGCTTCAAGGTGCCGTTTAACGAGAATATCCAAAGCCCTGGTCGCATTAATCCATGAGGGATTGATTTGGGACAGATTTGCGCGCCCAAGGCTCAAAAACAACTGTCTGATGTCCCCGCGATCATCCCCAAGACTCTCACTCTGATCCAAAAGTTTTCGGGACATGTGCCTTGCCCGCTCAATTTCAACGGGAACATCAAGCAATCCAGCGTGCTTCATATAGATCCGTTCAACGCCCTGCGAGTCGACAGGCTTTGCACCGGCTAGCTCCTTGGAAGTGAATTCCAGGATTTCCTTGTAGACGGCACGCTGGGAGGCAATCGATTGCTGGGCCCCGTTCCAATCTGCAGCCTTTAACGCGAGCCATGCATCCATTCTAGAAAGTTTCATCTTGGAATCAGGATCAGTTGAGCCAAATTGCTTTTTGAAAATGGCCACCTGATCCCGCGCGACATCGACCCGCCCCAGATCAATGAGCGCGTAGACACTTTCGTATAAAGCTTCACGGAAGGACGGCGAAAATTCATCGATGGTCGAATAGGTTGCCGCCGCAAGGTCAACGTGCCCTTTCCGGACCTGAACCCGGGCAAGTGCGAGACGCGCGCGATCTCTCTTCTCACTAAATTTCGCCCCATAAACCGCAATGGCCGCCTTAAGGGATGAAATCGATACCTCCAATTTCCCGGAAGCAGCGAGTATAATTCCTTTGAGATAAAGTATTTCACCGTCGAGGGGTGCCGGCGCTCCGTCCAACGATGGATCACGAAGAAATCTTTGTGCCAATTCAAGATCTCCCGTCGACCCTGCGGCACGAGCAGCAAGAACGAGAACATTTCTTTTTGCAGCTGGAGGCATCGCCACTCCCGTGATTGCTGCAAAAAGTTGCCGCAGCTCCAACCGGGCCGACGTTTCACTCTTCTTCATCAAGCGCGATACAAGGCGTAACACTTCAACCAGGTCGTCGTGGTTTGATGTGTCCTGATTCTGTGAAATGAAAGAGCCGATATAACGCAATGCAGCCCGTAAAGATCGATCAAAAACTCCCGCTTTTTCATAGCCGACCGCCAACTGACGCTGGGCTACCAAATACCTTTGAGGTTCTCCGGTCTGGACGAGGTTAAGGTAACGAGTCAATTCACGAACATTTGACAGGTGGTCGCCATTATCAAGAAATGTCTGAGACGCTCGCCATGCACGTTCCGCGGCGATTTTTCGTGGACCAATCACGGGCTGATCTGACACCCTTGGCAGGCTCCGGATTGCCTGACCCACCTGCTCCAGCTCTGAATTCAGTTTGCGAATCTCTGACTCGGGAGAACCTGATTTTATGACGTCATTTGATTCGACCTGGGCCAGCGGGACAGCAGCCACAAGGAGGCATGCGGCAAGGGAAACCCCACCGGGGCAAAGATACCGCCTGTATCGAATCAAACTTGATGTCACAGCCTCACCTCGTCGCTTCCCGTTCCTGTGACATTACCCATCGAGATGGATCCCTTGGCATCTGCCCGTACCGGGGCATCAATCAGAATATTGATTGTGCGGCGTTCTTTCCCGTCTGGCATGGAGAATTCGAACTCCTTCTCCATGCGTCGTGTGACATCTGCCGAAACAGGTACGTTTCCGCCTTCACGAACCATGACGGCTGCATCGATAGAGAGCTTGTGAGATCCTGGGGGAACCGGTCCCGCAAACAATGGCAGCTTCGATGACGGCATCCAGAGTCCACCGGCATCGGCTGCGCGATACACCTCAACACCATCAATTTTAACCACGAGCGACCTCAGTGTGGCCTTGTCGATGCCGCGGAATTCTGCATCCATTTGGACGAAGTTGTCGACGCGAGCATCTTCAATGACCTTGAGCCGTGCTTTTTGAACATCTGCATGGAGCCGTTCGACTTGAGTTTCGAGTCCAGCAACAGCATCAGAGAGTCCCTTGATAATCGTTTCTGAATCATCGATCGGACCCGATGCACCGGTTTTCCCGGCTCTGCCGGCTTCGTCATGTTGAAAACTATAACTTGCGGACGGCTTGGGCATCTTGCCATCCTTTGTCGCGGGCTCCATTTTCTCATTAAAGGTCAGACCACCGCTTTCATTATCAGTAAGTTTCTTCTCGAGACGGTCCAGAATTGATTCAACCTCGATCGTATTGCTGTCTTTAGCAAGCGCTGCAGAGGTCAATCCCGGCAATGACGACAGTGCAACTGCAGTGAGAAGGCTTTTCATATCCATGTTCTTCTCCAGATCCAGAAAAAAATTCATCTTTTTGAAATTGTGGCGCGGGTCTTGACGGATCCCATCGAATATCGCAATTTACGCGCGTGTTCGGCTGGCAAACGCAATTCGTAGCCTTGCGGCAACGCACGCTGCTTGTGTTTCCCAAAGGCCTGCGGCAATAGGCAGGGATTCATTTCTGCAAGACGGGCCGACGGCAGCTTTGAGGCATTCAGCACTTCAGACACAGAAGCTTTCCGGGGTAATGAAACAAATTCGACAGCTTTATCGTGAGCTGATTTTGCTAACTTTTGTCGTTTAATCAGCCAATCGTAAGAATTTGCGGCTGCCAAAAATTCCGCGTAAAAATTTCGACTGGCAAAACCAAAACTCTTGGACCGGTAACCAGCTAAAATATTTTCGAGATCCGGGGATCCCACTTCGCGCATCGCGCGCTCCATGCCGGCTGCACCATGGTTGTAGGCAGTGATCGCGAGCGGCCATGAACGCAGCATTTGATAATTGTCCTGCATCAGGCGGGCCGCCCCTCGCGTGGCCTTCCATGGTGAGTTTCGTTCATCGAACATTCGACCATCAACATGCATGTAAAGCCGGGCTGTTTGCGGCATAAACTGCCATATCCCGGATGCACCAACCTTTGATCTCGCCTCCACATTGAACATCGATTCCACAAAGGGAAGACGCGTCAGTTTTACGGGAAGTCCATTGTCCGCGAATAATTTTTCCATGTATGGCAAATACCTTTGGGCGATTTTCGCGGCCTCAACAAAGGTATCTGACAGTCCTGACTGGGATCGAATTCTGATGTCGCCGGCAAGTAACTTCTCACGCTGACGCTCGTCGCCGCCGTATGTACTCCAGATGCGCCGCTCGATTGCGCCATACTGCAAAGCGGCTTCGCCCTGTTGCCGAAAATGTTCGACCGCGAGCTCGTAACGATCGACATACCGCTGCGCAACCCTTTGGCGTTCCATACGACCACGAACAGGATCGTTGGCGCGGCCCCGCACGGCTTCCTTGAAATCAATCAAGTCGATCACCCTGTCTGGCTCATCCACATCGTGAATAATGATTGTCGTGCTTGGATGGTTTTGGAAAACGGTTTCCCAGAAACGGACCTGGCGCTGAACAAAGCCATTTGCTGGAAACGGCACCGGGACACTCCGTGTAACGTCACCACGGTTTTTCTGCTTCGGTGATTCTTCCTTCGACTTGTCTTCGGATTTTAAAACGGCGGCATTTTCCCGTTCGAGTTCCTCGACGAAATATTGCAGTTCCGGGTCTTCCGATTCGCTGGCACTCGAGTCTGTGTCGGTTGGAAATTCTAATGGATTGCCAATGCCAACCGGAACAACGGCGTTTGCATTGGAAACAAATGCATTCGCAAGCATCATACAAGACGCTGCAAAGGTCGAACGCTTCCAGGTCAGGCCCAACATCCCTGAGGGCTCCTTCCGTCGACAATCTTGTAAGGCAATTTGGGTACCTTTGAAGTCTATCAAAGCCTTGAAAAGAGCAGCAACTAAGGGGGTGCCGGGGTTTCGATTGACCATCATGAAATCGCGTGTTAACCACCTTAATGTTGCCAATTCACCAATTGGCATGCCAAGTTTTTGACGCCGCATCGCGGTCGCAGAAACAAAAATCGGGGTATAGCGCAGACTGGTAGCGCGCACGCTTGGGGTGCGTGAGGTCGTGGGTTCGAATCCCGCTACCCCGACCATTTCTCTCCCCGCTCAATCGCCTTCCATCAGCAGGCTCTAAATCCAGGACTTAATATGAAATTAAAAATCCGCGGTAAGACTATTGCGATTCAGTTGATGTTGCTTTCGATCTTTGGTTTCGAGGCGAGCGAAAAATGGCTGGCCGGCGGAACTCCCCAGTGGTTCACCAAGGAATTCGCTGAAACTTGGCTCGTCCACCTGCCTGGGGGCCTGGATTTCAGTTGGTATTTGATCGCAGTTCTTGAAAGTGTGCTCGCCGTATCCGCCCTGATCTCAATCCTCCGCGCCGAGTTCCTCGTTCACCGCGATCAGATAGTCCTGCGTTCTGCTCTGCTCATCAGCCTTGGCTTCTATGTCATGCTTGGCTTTGGTGGACGACTTTCTGGAAATCACGATATCGCCGCCCATTCCTTTCAATATTTTACCGGGACGCTTTTATCTCTTTTTATGATCGAGCGTTCCGAGGGCCGATACACGGGGCGTCCAGGGGGACAACGCGGTAAAAATCAAAAACGGGATTCGCAGAATCACCAACCACGGTTCGCTAAAAACCGTTAATTGATCTTTTTCTTCAGTAGAGACGGACGGTTAAAAGAATGAACTTCAGGCAGACCTAAAGCCTCCGAGCAACTCTGGAACATGTCTATGTTACGGAGATTACAATGCTCGACAGGAACATTCGGGTTCATCTCAATTCTTTGTTGGTCACCTTGACCATCGTAAGCCCATTGGTCTCATTAGACGCATTTGGGAGTGACGATTCAGTCTCCAGCAATCCGTCCTCAGAGCAGAAATTTGATTTCATTGCAGGTTCAATCGGCGATTCAATCACCGCCGCAATGGATGCGAAACGTCCACTAGCGAACCGCGAAATCAACTGGTCGACTGGAACCCGCAGCTCTAAAATGGTCAACAGCCACGCCCTGCGCCTCCGGGCCTTGATGCCCGAAACCACAATCGGAACCAAAAACTTCGCGATTTCGGGCAGCAAATCTGCAGATGTCGTAAAGCAGGCAGCGCACCTGGCAAAATTCAACCCTGACTATGCGACTGTTTTGGTCGGAGCCAATGACGTCTGCGCTTGGAGCAACGATCACGAAGCACAATTGGCTGACTATGAATCCGACATTCGTACGATTCTAAGCACGTTGATTGCATCGAACGAAGGCATCAAGGTCCTGGTGAGTGCCATCCCCAACATGCCGCTCCTGCGTGATCTTGGAGCTGCCAATGGTTGCCAGTCGCGTTGGAGCACTCTTCATATTTGTCCTGCTCTTCTTGGTGCGAGTCGCACAGATTCTGAAAGAAGTGCCTTTGCAGACCGCTGGCAGGACGCAAATCAAGTTCTCGCACGGGTCAGTTCTGAATTCCCTTTGAACGTGAAGTTTGCAGGATCCGTCGCTGAACCCGTCTTCGAAATAAGACACATCTCACGTCTGGATTGCTTTCATCCAAACGTGAGCGGACAGGATTTTCTTTCGGAAATGACTTGGGTTGAAGGCTGGTACTACTGAACCTGAACGTTTCCGGGGGTAATGTTCTTCGAAGCGCGGACCCGGATCTGGCCAACAATAAAATCGTCGTTGTCACCACCGCTTACACCGGCAGAAGTATTTTTTGTTGACTCAACCATGATGGCATAGCGGCCCTTTGAAAGGGAAATCGAGTTGAGTCCCGTTTTTGATGCTCCTGCGCGAATAAAATCATTCTCGATATTTGTACTGCCAGATTGAATTAGATTTATCGTGTTTGAATCACTGTAATCGACACCACAAACCGTCAACACGTCCAACTGGACAACCGTTGCATCTTCAAGAACTTCAAACTCAAACGAATACTTCGTACCACTCAGTGAATATGCGTTCAGCTGACGTTGGCAAGTGGATGCCGAAAACTTCCCATCGCCGATATGAAAAACCTTGTCGCCACCGAACACGATTTCACGATCGGTGCGGGAAATATCAATATTGTTGCGGATCGTGTTTATGATCCCACCAATCGTCTGCACGGTATTGGTGGTGGTGTTTTGAGGGGTCGATGCAACAGGGGCCGCCGGCGTTTGCTGAGCCCCAGGAACCGTGGGGACCACTGTCGGTTGCAACGTCTGCTCTCTTGTGGTTTGGCTACCGTCGCCACTGCCCTTAAAATTTGCGGACCCGCAGGCATGGACCAGGCCAGCCGCAATCGCCAAGACCGTCATTTTTTGAATAGCCAGATGATAGGATTTCATAACCAAGTTCAACCTCCGCAACAGCTTTAAACAACAACAACAACAACAACAACAAAAGGAACTTCGTATTTTCAAGGCGAGCGCCTCGAAATCACGCCCCTTATCGGCATTTTCAGGAAAAACTTTAGAGTTTTTTTAATTACTGATGATAATTCATTCAATACGGGAGGTTAGGGAACGCCTTCCAGGGCCCGGACCACCCCTAAAATACGGTCCGCGGTATGGTTTGCACCCGAGTCAAAGGACCACAAAAAGTCAGTGGGAAAGTCTTTGGTCAATTTGTCAAACCGGTTGTGTTCGGACTGATCAAAAGTGCTGCCTGGTGCCGCGAACTGATGGCAGCCAATGCAATTGGAATTCGCCATTCCCGTCTCAAATTCAATGAACGGATTGCTGCACCACGTGTAATAGCGCCCATCAGGCGATCGCTTTTCAGGCGTATATGCCGCACGGGTTGACCGGGCTGCCGCCAGCAGGCCCGCGGACCACCGGGCACCGTCGCTTCCAGACCTCAACTCAAATTCCCCAGCATTTCTTGCGTTCATGACCGGATCGCCTTCGCGCCACGATGACACCATGCACATCTTGTAGGCATTCCATGGCGCATAATAATTTCCAAGATCCGGGCAACTCTGAACATTCGAATCACACAGTTCGGGCCGGTCACTTCCAAAATCCGAAGAAGGGCTGTCGCCCCCCCACCACAGAGTCAGCCAGACCCACTCTCGCGTTTCCCTGGTCGTGACGTGGAGTCCCGTCAAAACCCACTCATGCCCATTGTCAGTCCGTACCCGGTAAATCCCCTCAAAGCCCGGAACTGGAAGCGTTCTGGGATGGCTCGAATCACCTTGATCGGCAATCCGCCAGGTACCTGCCTTGGCAAGCATTTCACTGATTCCAGTTTCCGTAGTGTCGTAATTTGCGAGGGATTTAAGCTTGCTGACCGATGCCGGGCCGGCAACCCGCGACCAAGTAAGTTTTACCGCGACAGCCCCGCGAGGCAGTGGTGGCCCGAAGCACACTCCAAATTCATCGTCCGAAAATCGCTGCAGGGCCTTGGTGAATGATGCATCAAGACTGGCGGTCTCTGGTCGCAGGCGGACTGGATTAGCTGGATCAGAAGACCGTTCCTGACAGCGCACGGCCGCCTCATAATTCATCATAAATGCCTTGATCAACTGGGGGCTGATCAAGACCACACCACGTCCGTTTACGCCAGCCGAGGCCCCAAATCCGTTCAGACCACCCGCCCTCACCGGGTCGTTTTGAATTTGACCCAAGAGGCCCTGAAATCTCTCGTTGAGGATGCGGTCCCGGTCTGGACCAATTGATGCTTGCTCATGGTAAGTGGCCCAGGCTGCATTAAAAATTTCTTCCCTAGGCCGCCCACCATCGCGCCGACCCCGATCCTGCATCACCATCTTATAAAATATCTGAAACAGCTCCTGCACTTCGCCCGCGTCGTACCAGGTCTGGAATACAGGGACCAATCCACCTTCGCTCTGCCTGGCAGGTGACGCGCCGACAGACACGGGGCGGATCACGCGCCGGAAAACCTCCCAGCCATGAGCACGCCTGGCCTCAAAGGACGTTGCTAATTTTTCTGCCAGAGCCACTTCTGCAGAATCGCCCACAGACCCAATTGGATCGTAATCCACACCCGGACCAATGATTTTACGTTCGGTCGGTCGAGCCAACGGGTTTGAGCCCTGGCTGCGCTGTTTACAAGAAATTGCTGAAATAATTAGAGAAATCAGCAAAAATACCTGAAATGACCGGTTCATGAATTTTTCGCCTCGATTTCCGACGTTTATATAGAGGTTTTCGGTCGAATCACCCGAAAGCGTTAGGACACGACACTTGGCAACTGACGGGCAAATTTTTCAACCCGGCCCCTGCAAACCAGTACAGGCTAAATCCAACTCAAAATGGATTAGAGCCTTCTCTCTGGTGGACATGATGGTGGCCATTGCGATCCTCGGGGTCTTAACCTCTCTTTCGGTCGCCTCGATCCAGCAATACCTTTATAAAACCCGCCAAACAGAAGCCCTGAAAAACCTGGACGTCATCACTGGCGTTTATGTCGCAGAACTTGGAAATGATGCCGCCAGCATTCCGGCCATAACCTCAGCAACCACATTGATTGATCCAGGAAGCGCACCGAACTACACATCTAGTTTTAATCAGCCAAACTTTCTCGGTTTTGCTCTGACCCAAAAACCCCGCTACAAATACTGGATGCACCACGGCAAGATCACTTGCACCACCGCGAGCGGAACGACGGATTATGTCATTATCGCCGTCGCAGAAAGCCGGCGAATCGGATGCACCAATGAACCCTCCGATATCATATGGGCAGGGATCACCCTGACCGGAGCCAAGGTGCAGACCAAGGTGCGTGATGTGGTCACAGCAGGATGCGAAACATCGGCCCCACCTGAATTTTCACTGGATGATTGCGTTGTGACTGCTGAAGTCATCACCCTCGCGCCGACACCGCCGCCAGCGGCAACTCCGCCACCGCCATCCGCACCGCCATCACCAACGCCGACTCCTGCCTCGACCTCTTCGTCAACGACTGGCTCGAGTAGTTCTTCGTCCAGCTCATCCAGCAGTTCATCAAGTAGCTCGTCATCCAGCAGTTCATCGACCGGCTCATCGACCGGCTCGTCGAGTAGTTCGTCAAGCAGCAGCACAACCACTGGCGGGTCGACCGGAACCAGCACCGCCACCGGCGGATCAACCAGCACCTCTTCAAGCAGCGCGTCCTCATCCAGCACGACAACTGGCACCACAACCGGCACCACGAGCAGCAGTTCATCCTCGAGCACATCCACCGGCACCACGACGTCAACCAGTACATCCACGAGTGGTTCAACCAGCACGTCTACTGGCAGTTCCTCTTCCAGCACAACGAGCAGCCTCTCCAGTGTCTGCGATTGTGGCACCCCGGGCACCTGCTACTGCTGCGACGATGAAGTCAACTTCCTCGCCTATTGCAGCACAAGTAATCCAGGCACGTGCGACGAAGGTTATACGGGACCACGGACTTGCACGACGCCATAACTGCAGCTTTTCACCTCTGTCACACGTCACGCCCCAAATAGCGCGGAACATTCGTAACACCAGAGCGCAAGGCAACCGCAATGAACGTCAACAAATAAGGCAGCGCCTGGATCAGTTGCACTGGAACCTCAAGGCCCATCAGCGTGTGTTCGGATCCTTGAAGCCGGATCTGCGCGGCGTCGGCACCAGCAAAAACCAAACAAACCACGGCTGCG
>CAMBEK010000021.1 GCA_945865565.1 Pseudobacteriovorax antillogorgiicola
TCAGCCGCGGCGAGCAGGGTTCCTCCAAGCCCGGTAAGGCCACACCATTTGGTATGTCCGTGTCCAAGGTCAGTCCGACCTTGCGCGAACGCTACCGCTTCGAGAGCGAAACCGGTGTCGTCATCACAGAGGTCAAACCGGACTCGCCTGCAGCTCGCGCTGGATTGCAGCCAGGAGACGTGATTTTACAAGCCAACAATAAAGCCATTCGAGACGCGGATGCATTCGCTCAATCCTCGAAAGACCCTTCATCGCGGATGCTGCTGCGCATCGAGAGGTCAGGCCAGTACTTCTTTGTGCCGCTGCGCAAGTAAATCACTTCGGCTGTTCGTGCTGCGGAGCTGGTCCAGCATCGGTTTTTTTCGCCGCCTCCGCGGCCTTTCTTTTTTCTTCTTCCGCGGCTACAGCAGCAGCATCGGCCGCAGACTTGGCGGCGGACGCAGCAGCTTTTGCGGCAGCCGCGGCATCCGCCGCAGCCTTCATCTGGAATTTAAGTTTTTCTACGTAGCTTTCAGCCTTCGTGAATTTTCCCTTGCCGCGCTTTGCTGACTCAACGAACCAGTCGTATGATTCACGCGTTTTTCCCCAACGCAGGTAGGCCAGCCCAACATTGAAGGCAACCCTTGCGGATGCGTCTTTTCCCGCTATGAAATGAAACGATTCCTCATATTTTGCAACGGCCGACGAGTACTCTCCACTGTGGGCCAGATTCACTGCCATTGTATTCATAAGGGAGGCAAACGTATCTTTGATGTGCATTCCCGCAGGCCTATGCATCATTTCTGAAAGCGTACCTGCAACCCGCAGTCCTTGACGCGCCCGGCGGTTTTCCTTGTCAATCTTCAATGCCTCATTGAAGCGCGATGTTGCTGCACTGGCATCGGTGTTGTTGAGCTCGACCTCACCCATCAAACTGAGGCGCTCGACATTCGCAGGGGAAAGGGAATCAGCGCGCCGCAAAAACTGAAGGGCCTCATCGTAGCGCCCAAGCAAGTGCAAACATCGTCCAAGTTCACTGATCGCCGGAACGCAACCCCGGTCGAGTTCAAGAATTTCCTTTAGCAACACGATCGCTTGCTCTATGTGCTCTGCCTCGCGCATCTTTCGCGCCGCAAGCAATACAACCGGTTGAGGGTTTGGACTTGCAGCTGCCAGGCGGCGCAAGAGTTTTGACGCACCATCGGGATCTGCCGACACCGTTGCCATGATCTCGTCAATTTTCTCAGTGTTCTTCGCATACCAAATGGCTTCACTTCGAAGCTTGACCGTTTCGCGTATAAAGGCTGCGTGGGTGAAAGGCTTCTCCAACAATCTGGTGCACGGAAACTCCTGCAAAAGACGGAAGTCCATCCGTTGAACGAGCCCAGAAACCACAAGAATCGGCAGGCCCATTAGGCGATCGACACCTCGAATGCGGTTAAACAGCGCGAGGCCTGATAAAAGCGGCAGCTTCCAATCAATGATCAGAAAATCATATTCTCGGCTGAGGCAAAGTTCCCAACCCGTCGCTCCGTCAAACGCAGTATCAACGACTGACGCGCCATTTTCCAGCAACAGGCTGACCATCTGATTGTTTTGCAGGTGGTCATCATCCACTACCAAAATCTTTGCAGGCATGTCAGGATCCAACCGATTGGCCATGTCCCAGTCGTCCTCGAAAAAAACTATCAGGGCATCACACCAATGCCTACCGGAGGGAGTTTCGGGAACACTTGGAAACTCTTTAATCTGCAACTATAATAGACGGTAATTACTGGTACTTACTTAGTTTATTGGACTACAGATGCCAAAAATAAATTTGAGCCGACCGCTCCCCTCATTCCTCGATCAGTTGGCTGGCATCAACTGGCAGACAAAACTGGAATCGTTGCCATCGGAATCGTTTGCCTGGGGCATCGACACAGGAAAGGACGCTGACGATATTTTGTCTCGCGCATCCCATGTGCTCCAAGTTCATGGACGAACCGTTCTCCCTGCCACGGACGAGCAATTCCCTGGCAAAAAGCAAACAGAGGCGATAGGCAAAATCGGAGAACAAGAGTGGCAACGTCCCGAGGCCGATGGAGTGTTTTCCATCAGACCCGGCGAGGTGGTGGCCGTGAAAACCGCGGATTGTCTGCCCATCCTGTTTTCAACGACCGGGTCCTTGCCATTCGCAATGGCGATTCATGCTGGTTGGAGAGGTTTCTGCGCCGGGATCATCGGCGAAGGACTTAATCAGGCTGCAACAAATGGCATTTCACCAGCAGATCTAGCAGTCGTAATCGGCCCAGCCATAAGTGCGCACCGTTTTGAAATCGGGCCCGAAGTTCTGGCCGCCCTAGTCCGCCACTCCGGCATCGAACAGGCAGCCCGATTCACTCAGAAGGGAGTTGCGGACCGCTGGCACGCAGACCTGCAGACCGCAGCAGTCATTGATCTGATTAAACACGGAGTCCAACCACAAAATATTACGGTGGTCCGCGTTTGTACGTTTGAAAGTGGATTGCCGAGCTACCGGCGTGAAGGTAAAGGCTGCGGACGGCTGGTCAGTTGGGTAGAGACCAGGCTAAACAGCGCGGCAACGTAACCCTCTGCCCCAAAACCAGCGACCAGACCAACAACAACAGACGAACATAACGACTCGTGCCGTATGGTTTCTCGGGCGAAGATATTGCTCAGGTGAACTTCGGCACAAGGGACATTCAAGCCCTTGATGCGATCTGCAAGCGCCAGGGAAGTATGGGTCCAGGCTCCCGGGTTGATCACAATCCCATCCCAACCGGCGTCCAGAGCCTCAAGAAAGATCCCTTCGTGATTGCTCTGAAAAAAATGCAACTCCACCGCAGGCATCCTGGAAACCGCAGCGACCTCGGACCAGCGGGCTTCAATTTCACGATTCATCTCTTCGAGTGTCTGTGTGCCGTAAACATCAGGTTCGCGAGATCCAAGCAAATCCAAATTGACGCCGTTGGCGACCAAAATCCGCAACGAAGATTGTTTCGATTTCTTAGTCGAGCCCTTTGAAGCTTTTGCTGATTTTGCGACCATTCAAGCTCCCAATGAACCCAAGAGATTCTGATAAAAACGAATTTGGGCTTCAATGACTTCCAAAGTTTCAACTCGATCGGCCACCGCCAAATCGACATCGCCATCCAAATCCCTTTGCTTTCGATCGAGATCCTGAAGTTCGGCGACCTTGCGACGCAGCAATTCGTTTTGTGGCGTCATGCGCAAGAGGCGACGATACACAGCAAGGGCCTTGCTAAAGTGACCTTGACGGGCATAAATGTCGGCCAACGTGGTCGAATCCAATTCGACCCCCGAAGCGCCACTGCCAGCGCCTTGATGTGATCGGGAAGCTTCATGAGGGCTGAATATCTCTTTCAGGGGTACCGCATGAAATCCGGATATCGCGTCTTCGTCAAGAACTTCCAACTCCTCATCGCCGATCACTCGGATGCCAGAAGCCGGAGACGGAACGACATGCTGCGCATCACCGCTTGTGGCCCTGACGAATGCTTCGGGTTGCAGCTGGATTCCCGCATCGCTCAGGTCCTTTAGCAGCCTTTGTCTGGCGGCAACAAACCCCTGAAGGTCCATCACTTCGCCATAGCGGCGAATCTCACCATCCAGCAAACGGTTTACTTTGAGGTGCTCATGGACCGCACGGGCTGCGCTCTCGTCCTGCAAAAGAACATGAATTTTGAAAAAAATCTTTTGCGCTAAAATATTATCGCGGAGGGACGACGTCGAATCTTCCAAAACCCGAAGGGCATCGCTGACCATTCCCTTCAGATAAAGTTCGCGGGCCAGGACGACGCGCGCCACAGTGAAGGTCGGATGACGATCCACTCCCTGAAGCAAAATTTCAATGGCTTCGTTCTGATGCCCGTGGGCCCGCAGGATATCCCCCACTGGCAAAAAAGCCCGGCCCTGGGGATCCAGTTCAAAACGTTTGGCAACCTCGCGCTCTGTGCGACTCAGGTCCAAACTCGCCAGAAGTTTTAAAAGAAACGGTTGCATAGAATCCAGATTGGGGAAATTGAGTGTCCCTCACTCAGGTTTTTTAGACGTCCATGTGACGGCTTCTGATACCGCAGCACCAGAATTCAACATAACACTATAATCGATGTCCTTGTCTGCGGAACAGGTCCCGGTCAATGCGACGGTGGCAAGGCCGCAAGAATCCGAGCACCATTCCGACTGTGGCGTGATGACACCCAAGTGTCCTGGCTCGTCGGTATTTCCAGCAGGAGTTGTGTCGATAAACTTTGGACTACCACCAAAAGATACATTAAAGCCGATGGCTGACCGCTCGACCTCTGCGCTAGAACCGCCTCCAATCCGATCGATCGGGGCCGTAATGAGCCACTTGACGTTAACTGACACCGCTTCATCGACTTCCGCAGCCGTACAAGCAAAGTCTCCGGGAGTGCTTCGCGAAGCGATCTTGTAATTGGATGCTGCCAACGAATTTTCGCTGCAACTAAGGCGGCAATAACCCGTATTTTCGTCCTCTGGTGCAGAACATGCCCAAAACGACGTGATCAGAAGGCACACAATGATATTCGTCCCGAGCTTGGGCCCGGGCCTTAAACCTGTTGTGCTGGCATTCATGATGTTCATAAGATTACCTTCGTCCGTTCGATGGAGCCTTGTCAACCTGCGTCGTTGCCGCCTGCGGAATTGTTTGCCTTGCCGTTGCCCAAAGCATTATTCGCAGAGTCGACTGCTGAATTATTGCCGGCATCCACATTGCCACCGCCACCCGCTTCGCCATTGATCTCATTGACAGCAGCATCCAGAGCATTTGCGGTCGCATTGTTATCCCCGCTCGCATTATTTTCGACGGCATTCTTTTCCGGAACTAAATTCGCCATGTTTCCCGCGCTGGTCGACGCATTTTCAACGTCTTCCGCCCTGAATTCCGAATCTGTTCCGCTGGTGTCGAGTTTATCCGGACTTGAATCGCTGGCTGCCCCGGCGCTATCGTCAAAGGTCCCACTGCCGCCCTCTCCCGTGGACTGGGCAACATTGAGGATCGTCGGAGTCACCATAAGAAGAAGTTCCCGGTTGCTTTGCTTTTTGTCACTGTTGCGAAACAACGCACCAATGATTGGAATGCGCGACAAGATTGGGATTCCGACCCAACCGCTGCTGCGTTCACGGGTGTTGAGCCCGCCAATCACTGCTGTCTCCCCACTGCGGCGCAAAAGCACGGTGCTAATGTTGCGGGAATATCGTCCGGAAGTAGCCCCCGCTGCGATTGTTGCCGACGGTGAAGAGCTGTTGATGTTGACTGTCATGCGCACCGCACCATCAGCCGTTACCGTTGGCGTGACACCAACGTTCATAGTGTAATCCACAGAAAGGACTTGTGGGGCAGTACCAGGAGCCGATGACCCCAGGACAAAAACATCGGACTGCCCGCCAGAAATGCTGGCTCCCTGGTTGTTCTGGACGATCACAGAATTGGTTTGAAGGGTTTCCGTTAAACCTTCGCTCTCGCTCATGCGCAAGTGCAGATCCAGATTGAATGAGTTGTTGATGCTGCCGAAGAGAAAATTCATGCTACCGACACCGCTGCCAGCACCACCAGCCTCGACTGCAAAATCCGAACGCACGAAGTTAGGAAATGGCAGGCTTCCAAAGCCGAGTCCACGGCTCTGATCAAAAAACAACGGTGCGCCCCAACTGATCCCGAAGCTATTGCCGAGCGTTTTCACCACTTCGACCACGCGCGATTCGATCTTGACCTGTGGGGTCTGCAAGTCAATGCGTTCGACCAGGGTTTTGACCCGCGCCAACTCCCGCGCCGGCGCTTCAACAATCAGGGAATTGGTACGCTGCTCCGCACGAATCTGAATTCGGGGATCTCTTAATTTTGCATTCCCGAGCATTTCCGAAACCAAAGACACGGCTTCACCGGCCTGGGCATAAGAAAGGCGGAGGAACATGATCCGGGTCGGCTCCAGGCGTTGAGTGGCAATTTTTGCGGCCTCAATCTGCTCGCGTTCCTTGGCGATATTCGCCAATTGATCAACGCGGTAAAGGTTGTTGGCAATTCGCACTAAACCCAGAGCATTCAGATCCAGAATCGACTTGAAGGCAACATCCCAGGCAATGTCCTGCAATTGGATCGATACCGGAATTGAAGAAATGGCCCCGGCGTAAATAAAGTTCACACCGCTCTTGTCGGTGATGGCCTTGATGACCTCTGAAAGCGGCGCGCCTCGAAAATCGAGATTGATCTTGCGCGCACTGGCCCCAGTTGCGGCTCCGGCATGATCGGTACCAAGCAAGTCAGCTCCGGGATTTCCCGCAACTGTGGCTATGCTCAACTGGTTGGCCGCAACATTACTTTGGGCCCTGGCGGACACTGCATTTGAGAGTGTCGATGGCACGGTGTTTGCGGGCGCCGTCACGGCGGCATTCCCACCAGAATTCAATACTCCATCCGAACTGGCATTGTTCATTTCATCCAAAGCAAACCCATTGTCCTTTCCGACCAGCCACACTCCACCGGCACGATGCAAAACGGCACCTTGCGGAGGAATGGAAACGGACGAAGGTACGTCAGATGCCTTGGCGTCGATCACGTCGGGCATCCGGGTCCGAGGTTCAAAAACAGGATACAGATTGGCCTTGTCCAATGGTTCAGCAACTTCGGATGGGGTGGCCTTCGCGATTCTGCGATCTTTTTGCAGTCCGTACCAATGATCGGGAATACGGTAGGTCAGGGAAATCCCGGTATCGCGCGCGTCTAACTTTGGCTGAACCTCTTCACGCAGCGTCAAAATCACATCCACGCTGCTGGTTTTCGGATTGGTGCGCGTCCGAATAAAGCTTACCGGCGAACGAAACTCGCTGGCATCCACTGGACGGCGTATGGGGCGACGAATTTTCGTTCCAAAAAGGCGCACGACGAGTTCTGGCTGCCTTGCCCGATTGGTTTCCTGAAATACTGAATAACGCGGACTGCCTTTAACCTGCAAATCCACAACGAGCGTTCCGTCCTTGGCCACGTAATTGTAACCAATCCAGTGGAGGACAGATGACGCAGCCACCACTGGCTTTGTGGGCAGGGAAAAAACCTCAACCGGCGCAGCTTCCGGTTCAACCGGACCTGTAAGGCTCTCCTGTGGAACCGGTTCTGGCTGCTGCGCAGTTTCTGTGTCGGGGGCGCCTTTCGTATCAAGGAGCTCCGAAATTGCTGCGTCCTCGGAAATTGCCTCGCCCGGTGCCTGTGCACTCGAATTTGATTCTGACGTTGACTCCAAAACTGAGTCTGCAATTGGCTCCTCGGCAACGGCCACCGAATCATCTTGCTCTTGCCCTGGTTGAAACTGAGAACCCTGTTGATCACCGGCGGCATCTTTATGAGCCAAATATTCCTTGTGCACAGCCTCTTCGGCACCTTCGCCTTCATGCTCTGTCATGCTCACGCACGACGCGACCAGAAAGCCAACGAGCACCAGTATTAACGATGATTTTGAAACGCGCATGGGAAAACTCCCTCAAACAAATCTACGTTCGCGGATTCTCAAAAATTAAAATTCGATCCATTACCCTGTGCCTTAGCCGGCGTGGTTTGCGTTCCCGTTGTGCCAGTTGCGTTTCCAGGCGTAGCACTCGAACCATTGGCACTCGAGTTTTTTACGCTCGATTCAGAATTTTTTTCTGCCGGCAGGTTATTTGACGGCGTCTGATTCGCCGGCACTGCGACGCTAATGACCGGGGCTGCCCCGTTAACCTTGCCGGGTGGCAGAGGCCCCCCGCCCTGGATCTGCACATCGGCCTGGGCCGCTCCAGGCGAAATGACAATTGAACCACTGACCTCTTGCCGCGCACCTGAGACCGTCTTGTCAGAAAAAATCAGCCGGACATCTGAAAACTGCCGAGTGCCATCGTTGGCAATCAAAAATTCCCGCACCAGCACCGCTGATTCACTGATGGATATGACCTTTCCACCGCCGGCCCCGACGAGATCACCGATTTTCACAATGATTCCTTCCATCGTCGGAGTCATCACCAAGGCCTTGCGTTCGCTGTTGGAACGGGCCCAGACACCTACAAGCTTCAAGTCCTTGAGAGGAAAACGCTGCAGGGGCGAAACGATTGGAATCTCGACTGCATCAGGAACGATTGCCTTGATTGCAAAAGGCGGCTGAAAAGGATCTGCCTTGCCGAAGCCAGCATAATGATAATCAGCCGAGGGCTCGACGATGTCTTCGACCCGCGCATTGGCTGGTAATTCCCGCGCCGGCGCCCCGAACTCCTGGGATTCCTCGTCACCATCGTTCTCATTTTCATCCGAAACAGAATCAGGAGCGGAATTTTCTGTCTCCTTGTCTGCCGCATATGCCAATGACGGCAACATCAACAAGAAGAAGCCCAATGTGAATTTAATGAAGTTGCCGGTCTTCAAATCACTCGCCCCCGCCAGCCGATGCCTTTTCCGGCTTTTCTTTTTTTGGCTTCTTCGTTGCTGCGGCATCTTTCGCTGGCAAGTCACCCGTATCCGTTGAACGGAAGAAAACCATGGTTACCCTTGCTTCAAGATCTTGGGCACGCCCCGCAACAGCAGCGCTTCCCGTTGCTGCCTGCGCCGTTGTCGGCATAAATACAAGACCACGAAGCCTAACATTTCCGGCCAAGTGAACCACGCGATCATAAAAAGACATGATGTTTCCAAAACCACCCTTGATCGTCAGAGCAACAGGAATTTCAGCATAGCGATAATCGCCCTTAACATCTTGCTCGGCAGCCGGCGTGAATTCCCGTAAGGCGACCCTGGTCTCGCGAGCAATAGAGGCCGTCTTGGAAAGGATGTCCTCCATGGCGACTTTTTCCGGCAGCAATGCCTTAGCCTTTAGCAGCTGCTCTTGAACAAATTTGAACTCCTCCTCAAGTTTAGGAAGGTTCTCCTGTTCCTTTTTGACCTTCTCAAACTTTGTCCTGGCTTCGCCTTCTTCCCTCTGGATTGAAGCCAATTGCTCTTCCAGAGGAGGCACGTCACTGGTCCAGACATAAACCGGATAGGCCAGACCCAAAGCCCCAGCCAAGATGATCCGGTTTCGCCGGGGCCATTCCTTGTAACGGGAGATCAACTCTCCTGCGTCCATGGCCAACCTCCATCGCGCCCGATCCGGGCCTGTTTGTCTGTTGGTGCAGGAGCCGCCGGTGTCCGTTCCGAAATTGTCAATGTCAGCTTGAACCGGACCGTGCCTGATCCATCTGATGATTCGGCAGAGGCTGCATTCTGCCCCGGCGCAGCCTCAACCGCCGAAGTGCCAGAAAGCACCACCTGGCTGAAATAAATCTGAGTTCTGAGGTCCGATGGATCGGCGTCCTGAAACTGCGTCGATTTCAAGGCCGAAATAAATTCAGCGACGAGAATGTTGTCCGTGGCGAAGGCATCGAATTCGATTTTATTTTCTTCAACAAGGGTCAAGCTGCTCAACCAGACAGACTCAGGCTTCAAATTCTGAAGGTGTTCGATGGCGATCAAGGGACGGTATTTTGCAAGTTTTGAATCTGTGATCATTTGCAGCGCGCGCAGTTTGACCATCAGGCTTTCCTTGTCCTTGCCCAAGGTCTTGAATCGCTCCAGTTTCGGCAAGATTTGCTTGGCCCTCTCATTGAGATCATTTCGCGTTGCCGTCACAGTGGCGATGTTGTCCTTGATGTCTGACATTTCTAGCGCAACCACGGTAAAAACAACAAAACCAACAATCAGCATCAAGATAAGTTCTGGCAAAAACCAGAGTTGGCTTTCGAGCTCTTCCTTCGGGGTAAGATTGATGCGAATCACGATTTATCTCCCACGCTGCGCAAACCAAGTCCGACAGCGACTCCGTATTTTTGTGCATCCAGAGACAATTCCTCAGGCGGGAACTTCCGGTGGTTCACCTGCACATTCTGGAACGGATTCAGGATTGCAACCGGCACCTGCAATGCAGCCGCCAAGGCTGCCTCAAACCCAAGGGTGCGGCATGCGCCTCCCGCCAAAAATGCATTGGTGAATGGGATTCCTGGTACCGCATTGTCAGCGCCCTGCAAATAATAGGCGACTGTGGTCTGGATTTCGGAGACAAGCTGATCGTTTGTCTCAGATAACTGACGTGCGACCACTTCAGTAGCATCCTGGGTAAAATTGCTGACGGCAATCTTCGTCCCTTCGGCCGCTGCCGCATCAACGCTCATCGCCTCGGCCAATCGACGCGTGTACTCATTGCCCCCAATTGCAACCTCGCGCGTGTACAAGTACTCACCACGCCAGACCAGCGTCACCTGGGTGCAGGACGCCCCCACATTGATCAGGGCCATGATGGTTTCAGATGTGCCGTAATTATGTTCAAACATGTTTGCGAGGGCGAAAACATCCGTCTCCACCACTCCAATCTTCATTCTGTTGCCGTGTACGATTTCCATCAGACCGTCAATGGCCTCACGCTTTGCACCGACCAGGACAACATTGGTTTCGCCCCGTTCATTCAACGACCCTGTGTTGTAAAAGTCGAATTCAAGATCGTTCATGCTGTGCTGGAAGTGCTGTTCTGCAGCGTAATAGGCTTGCTCGGCGAGATCCTTGTCTTTGTCTGGAGCCAAGGCAACCCGCTTGATGATCACGGCATTGCCGCTCAGGGTCACGCAAACCCGCCTGCCAAAAGGAAAAATCCGGTTGGCCTTGAAAAAATCCTTCAGCTGTTCTTGAGCTGCTGCAGGATCCTTGATGACACCGTTTGCAACGATGCCAGCAGGCAAGGGAATGTACGCCATCGCCCGGACTTTTTTCTGGTGCCCACCAGCAAGCTCCATGAGCTTGATGCTGGACGAACCAATGTCCAGAGCCAGGAGCGATCGACTGAAAAGTTCGACCATCTTTATCCCGCCGGGTTAGTGTTCGCGACGCACGGCCTGCGCCTTAAACTTTGGATTCTAGTGATACTGTGTCTATTTTTTCACGCATTGGGGATTGCGGTCAAACTAGTGCGGGGCGGGACTTTGCAGCTATTTTTGCCGCTTTTTTAAAAAATCAGCCAGCTCGTCAGAAAGATCAAGGGGTTGAGGCGCAGGGGCTTCTTCGTTTTGATTAGGGGGTTTTTTGCCAAAAAGAGAATCCAGCTTGTTCCGGGCGGCAGTCAGGGTCGGATCGGGAGCTGCCGACTCCTTTGACTCGAAAAACCCACAGAAATTCCCACGGTCCTTCTCCTTGACCCATTCCGACTGTTCTTCGCGGCAACTGCGGTAAGAATTCAGGTCAAAAAAGCGGCAATTTTTACACACACGAGAATCATTCCCACACTTTGGACAGACGTCGCCGCGCCCCATGGGGGGCTCAAATGTCCAGACGTGCTTACAATGATGGCAGGCAATGGTCTTCATACCATGACTTTACATCGTGGAACCCGCACTTTACAAATGGAGGTTTAGGGCCATAATAGTCCGATATTTGAAATGAGGTAGCCCATGAAGTTCAATTCCATCCTCGAAACCATTGGTAGAACTCCACTCGTCCGTTTGAACCGGGTTGGCAGCAACCTGCCCTGCACCATGTGGGCGAAATGCGAGTATATGAACCCAGGGGGATCGGTCAAAGATCGCATTGGGTACAACATGGTCCTTGAGGCGGAAAAAAGCGGCCGCATTAAAAAGGGCGATACCTTGATCGAGCCGACAAGCGGCAACACAGGGATCGGCCTGGCTCTTGCTGGTGCTGTGCGCGGTTACCGGATCATCATCACCATGCCGCAAAAGATGAGCCGGGAAAAACAAGTTGTCCTTGAAGCCCTGGGCGCTGAAATTATCCGGACCCCGACCGAAGCCGCCTGGGATTCACCGGAAAGCCACATTGGCGTGGCCAAAAAGATACAGCGGGAAACACCAAACTCCCACATCCTGGACCAATATTCGAATCCAGCAAATCCGGATGCCCATTACAAGTTCACTGGCCAGGAAATCCTGGACGATCTGGACAACAAGGTTGACATGATTGTCATCGGAGCCGGCACGGGCGGGACCATCACTGGCGTTGCGCGCAAGCTCAAGGAAGCAAACCCCAACTGCATCGTCGTTGGCGCAGATCCTGTTGGTTCAATTTTGGCCGGAGGCGACCACGTCGCATCGTACAAGGTTGAAGGAATCGGTTACGATTTCGTCCCGGATGTTCTGGACCGCTCTCTGGTGGATTTATGGGTGAAAACAAATGACCAGGAGAGCTTTACGATAGCCAGACGCCTGATTCGAGAAGAAGGCCTCCTCTGCGGAGGGTCCTGTGGCTCGGCAATGGTAGCGGCCCTTGAAGCCGCCACCCGTCTGAAAGCCGGACAGAACTGTGTGGTCCTGCTGTCGGACGGGGTGCGCAATTATATGTCCAAATTTATCGATGACCGCTGGATGCGGGAAAATGAGTTTACGTAAACTGCTCCCGTTAACTGCATTCCATTCATCCCCCTCGCCCCGCTAACCCAGCGGGGCTTTTTGCTTTTTCCCCCATTCCGCTTGCGCATTTTCATGTCCCCGCAACACACCACATGTCACTGCCCCTCCCCACCCCTGCTGTGCCACCCTTCCGGCCAACGCCAAAGGAGCCCCACATGCGCAAAATCTTCCCCACATCCCGACGCCCCATCTGCCCGACGACGACCTGCCTCGCTCCGCGCTCGGTCATCAAGCAAGGTTTTTTTCGCCTTCACTCTGGTGCCCGTCGCCAGCGATTCGCCGGCGGCTCCCGGGCGCGACGCATGAGGCAGTGAAGAGTCGAGCGGGCGCTGTGGCGGGAACTGGGGAGGCGAAGGAGAAGGTATTTGACCGGATGTTTGCGCTGAATCATACGTGCGCTGTGGTGCGCTCGCAGATGAGTCGCTTGAACCGGAGGACGTGGAAGGGGAGTAAAAAAGCGGCGGCACTGCAGGATGAATTGGACCTGTTTGTGTGGTGGCACAACATGGGGATCATGGGGCTGAGATGAAAAAGCCCCGCTGGGTTAGCGGGGCGAGGAGGATGAATGGAATGCAGTTAACGGGTGCAGTTTAAGTTTACTTAAGTGCTTTTTCAATCATGGCACTCATGTCCGCTTCAGTGTGCCCAACGAGCTGACGCTTCCCATTGACGTAAATCGCTGGCGTCCCACTGACGCCCAAGCGCTCTGCCTCTTGCTTGCTTTTCTCAACCAGGGCGGAGGCCTTTCCAGACTTCATGCAAGCATCAAAAGCCTTTTCTTCCAGCTTGAGTTCCTTGGCTAACGCCACCGGAGAATCCTTGGTGAGGGTACTCTGCTTGCTGAAGGCGAGGGTATGGTACTCCCAAAACTTGTTCTGCTCTGACGCGCAAACTGCGCCCTCAGCCACGGCCCGGGATACGCCCGATGGATTGATCGGAAAGTCCATATAAACAAACTGAATGCGGTCCTTGTAACGGGGGAGCAACTTTTTCATCACGTCAGCAGCATGACGGCAATGCGGACACTGATAATCTGCAAACTCAACAACCTTCACCTTGGCTTTGGGATTCCCCAAAGCAGGGTAACCAAGGGTGTCGATATCCAAAACTGGCGCCACCGGCTCGTTCACGGCCAATGAAAATTTACCGTCCTTCTTCAGCTTGTTGACCAGCTCCTGACGTTTGCCCTGCGTCTGCTCTGCCGTGATCAGGCGCTTGATTTCGCCCTTGATCTGCTCAAATGGATAAGGAATCCGGTCCTTGTTTTTTTCGAACCAGGTCTTGGCCTCGCCGTCAGAAGGTTCCTTGACCTTGATCAAATCCTTCTCGACCTCTTGAGTGCTTTTGTTTTTTGACTTGGCCAACTCCGCCACGTGCATGTCAAAGACCGCCGCATCGGCAACACGCTTTAATTTTTCGAAATGCTCGACCTCGACATCATAAGCTGCCTGTTGGGTACCGGAGGTCAGATCGGAGGCTTTCCATGCCTTGCCCTTGTAGTTGAAAAAAGGTTGGTCGGAGGCAGCAGCAGCAGTTCCAGCTGCGATAATTCCAAAAACTGCGACAGAAAGTCCGGCGCGCAGGTAGATACGACGGAAGATATTCATGGTTTTTCCGGCTCCATAGAGAATTGATAAATAATAAAGTTCAGCGTCAAAGATTCGGGGTAGTCCCCATTCCCGTCGAAATGCTCGCAGAAGAGCGCCGGGAAGACAAGTTGGCAATTTCAGCCTGCGAGAATTTCATGGGTTTGATCTTGCGATTCTCAAAAACCTCGCGGGTGATGTACCAGCGCCCATCAGTTCCCCGCATCCAATAGAGCATCTTACGACCCACGGACGTAAAATGCTTGTCGCCACGGAAATCCTGATTCATCACCGAGAGTGCATATTTCGGATGCGTAACAACCCGCATCACGTCGAATTCAATTTTCATTTCCTTGTAGGTACCAAACACAGCTTGTTTGTAGGCGTGCCATGCCTTGAGGTTCTTGTCGGCATTTACAAATTCGGGGGAATAAAAAGCCATGTATTTCTCGAGCTCCCTGGCCTTCCATGCCGCAGCCCACTCGTCGGTGCGTTGCTGGACTGCCTTCTGGTCCTCAACCTTGTTCACTACACTTGCATCATGGGCAATCACCACAATTGCTTGATCGGGCTGCAACCATGAGGTCAATGACTCGATGTCAGAGTTGTAGAAAGCGACGCAGCCCTCAGTAACCTTGGCTTGATCGACGCGGGTATCTTTTTCAACACCGTGCAACCAAATTCCATATCCGGTTTTTCTGGAAAACTTGTCGATCGGGTTTGGAAAATCGATTGGAATCGCAATTGGACCGTACTTCTGTGGGAGAGCCTTGCCGTCAATCGGCTTGGCCGTGAAATAAATTCCCTCGGGCGTCCGGTTGTCGCCTTCGCGCTGCTTGTCTCCATCTTCCTTGCCAATCGCAATGCGAAAAGTTTTTAGCAACTCGGATGCCTTTCCGGCTTCCGGTAATGTGCTCAGGTCTGCCGACAGGCGTGATTTATCCACAGTCAAAAGGATCAGGTCTTCGTGGGGAGCCTTGTCCTGAGGCGCTGCTCCAGGCGCGGCAGGCGCTGCAGGCGCTGCAGGCGCTGGTCCCGGCGCGGCAGGCGCCAACGATTGGGTTGGCGGGTCATCGGCTGCGAGCAAAGCAGGCCCATCAAGCAAAGGACTGGTGGTGGACAGAAATGATTCTGCCGGAACCCCGAGGCCCATCGCTAAAAATGAAATGCCGGCCAAAGCCAAGCGCTTGATCCACATGCTGCCCTCGTGCACGGAAGTCCATGATCATTATTGACCAAGTTATCGGCAGCCTCAAGGATTAATGAACCAGAACCCCCCGAAAAGACTCGATTCTTAATTCAGGTCAGGATTGGGCAATCTGCAATAGATCCGAGAGAAGTTTTGTAAAATCAGCCGGTAGAGACGCCTCAAAGTCAACGCGCTCACCGGTTGCAGGATGGATAAACCCAAGCTTCCAGGCGTGAAGCATCTGGCGCTCAGCCAATGCACGGACCTGCAGAGGCAACTTGCTGTCATCTCCGTAACTGGCATCCCCGGTCACAGGAATACCCAAATCGCGCGCATGAACCCTGATCTGGTGAGTCCGTCCCGTATAAAGCCGCGCACTTACCATCGTGATTCCAAAATCGAAAGTCGCCTCGCGGCGAAAAACCGTCTTCGAGTATTTGCGACCGGAGCCTTCTTCCTCGAAAGAACGAAAGCGGGTCCGGTGGGCCGGGTCGCGGCCAAGCCAACTCTCACGCACAACCGACTCGACCGGCATCACGCCACTGCAAAGGACCAGATACTGGCGGAAGTTGGTCTTGTCATGAAACTGCATTGCAAGGCTGCGGTGGGCCGATGCCGTTTTTGCAACAACCATGCATCCACTGGTGTCCCTGTCCAGGCGATGAACGATTCCAGGGCGGAGTGCCGCCTCATCCCGCATTCCAGGAGAATCAGCAGCAACCTCAGGGTTGTCGTCTAAAACGTCAGCAGGGTCCAAGTCGTCCGAATTCACGAGGGAAAGCTTACCGCAATGATGCAGCAACGCATGCACCAACGTCGTCTCTCCCTGAGTCCCGGCGCCAGGATGAACCGTTACCCCAGCCGGTTTGTTAACGACTATAATGTGTTCGTCCTCGAAAATGATCTCGAGGGGTTGATCCAAAGGCGTCGGTTCCAATGTCACCTCACGCAAACGGAGCTGGCTCATGTCCACCACCACGCTTGCGCCATCAGACAGATTTTGGCTCGCTTTTGCCGTCTTGCCGTTTACCGTGACACCACTGCTTGAGATGAGTTCCTGGATGCGGGACCGGCTCAGTTCAGGAAAGGACTGGACCAAAAAACGATCAAGGCGGACATTGCCGCCAAATGCGAGCAAGTCCGCCTTTTCAATCATAAAGGTGCGGGGTGCAGCGATGATTTGCTGAGAATCGACTACCGTTTCTTTGCGCTTTGCCAAGCCTCTAGCCTCGCTGAGAATGCCTTTACCATCGGTTCGAAGTCTTCGATGCCGAGGTAGCGGAAGTAACTCCGCAGGAAGCCCTTCACGTACACGACCTGAGGCAGGCGGTCAAACCTGTTCGATTCCATGGAACGCATATATTCGAGAGAAATCTTCGTCCGCTCCTGCATTTCATGCTCGCTGACGCCAAATGACTCACGAATGCGGCGGAACAGTTCCCCGTCACCAAGGTCGCCCTCGGAAACGAGAGCATCCACCTGGCTCTGGGACGCTGTATCTTTGGATCCTTCGCACACGGTCTTGATGACAGCCAGAGTGGAACGGCTTGTCGTGATGACCTGGGCGCCCCGCGGGCTGTCCCAACCACCACCACCAAACTCTTGATATACATCGCCAGCAGGCTCCGCAGCGTTCCGGCGGAAGGTCAATTGACGATCATATTCCACGCGCGTGGTTTCGTCGTTGAGAACACGGAAGGCTTTTTCCACCATTTCAACTTGTTGGCGGACGTCGTCTTCACTCATCAGGGAATAGAGAGCGCCAGCGTCACCATTGAGGGTGTTTTTCAATCGCAGGTAACCCTCGCGAATCGCCATCTTTGAAGCGCCAAAGGGCAAGTTCAAAATCTGGTAGTAATTCTGAGGCTGTCCGATGTCCGCGCCCACATTCGCGCCAACCAAAGGACCGACGGGTGGTAACCCACTGAATTCACGTTCCATACGAACCTCCGAAGGCGCATTCTCAGATCCCGAACAAGCTCAGGGCACGAGACGCAATGTCATTCAATCGATGCGAAAGGATCGCCTGAGGAAAATCAATAGCCAGCAAACGACGGTTGCGCAAGCTCTTCCAAGCAACATCATCAAAATTCAGGTAACCGAGAAACTGGGATTGAAACCCAAAGTAGCGACTGGCGATCAGTTCCATGGAGTTACCCACATTGACGTCCTGCTGGTTGCGGGCCTGATTGATCACAATCCCAGTCCTGCGTCCCGCCAATGCTGCAAATAAATACCTAATAAATTCGGGGTCTTGACCTGACAAACCCCGGATCCTCTCGGCATAACCGCGAGACTGGAAACCCTGGCTGTCGGAAGCATTCAAGGCAGCCTTGATCAACTGCGGAGACCGCAATTTTCTCGACCTCGCCCCAACATGATCCATGAGCCGCCAAAGGGCCGTTTTCAGGAACATATAGGCATTCTCAATTGAGGTCGGTTCCGGCAAAGCCGTCACGATCCCAAGATGGGCCATCAAGAACATGTCGATCGTGTGAAACTGCGTCCCTGCACCCAGGTCCAAAATGACGACATCAGCCCCAAACCGGGATTTGGCCCCTATGACGGCATCGTAGATCTGCCCCATAGCAGCCGGATCAACCGCACCTTCGCGCCCCCACCCTTCGCTGCGTGCGCCTGGAATCAGGGTGCATCCCTGCAACGGAGTCTGCAAAAGAACATCTTCAAATCGTTTTTGACCGGTGACCACGACATCCGTCAGCGTCACGCCGCGCGAATCAACGCCAAAGTATGTATGAAGGTTGGGTCCACCAAAATCGAGGTCAAAGCAAACCACTTTGAGGCCGCTCCGGACAAACTTTGCTGCGAGATTCGCACTGAGAAGGCTCTTACCAACCCCACCCTTGCCGCCTCCAACTGAAATGATCAGGGGCATCTCGCCCGGCAGCACGGCAGCATGACGCGATGGAAACAGGGGCGTCCCCAGCAACCATTCAGGTCGATGCAAAAGGGTCTGAACTTGAGGTGCCAACAGTCCAGCACCGGCAGGTCGATTTCCGGCGGGCCGGGAAGTCGAGGCTGCAGCCGGTGCCCCGAAAGCCCCAGTGAGAGGGGCGTTGGGAGCAGAGGATGGTGAAAGTCTATCCATGACTTTACGGTTTCCTCGCATGGGATTTAGCAATCTGCCAACAATACCACATCCTGAGCGTTAGCGAACGATCCCTCACTTCATCCCTGCATTTTATCCAAGATCATCCTGTACAGCGCCTTGCGCCCGATTCCAGTAGCAGCCGCCCGCACGCCAAGCGCCTGAAGGATATCCTTCGTCGTCGCGCCCTGTTCCAGGAGACGTACAATTTCAGCTTCAATCGCGAAGGGTTCGCCGTCCAATGCTGTTGTTCCATTGCCAGCATCACCGCCTGAACCTGCAACCGCTGCGTTCCGGGCAGACCGCACGTCCACCATGACCGAGGCTTCGCCGCGCATGGATTCGTGAGCGCTCGCCCATGCCACGGCTGCCTCGATCGATCCCGTAAAAATCTCCTCATGCAGCTTGGTCAGTTCCCGGCCAACCGCAACGCGGGCCTCCGGCAAATCCTGGGCCATCAACTCCAGGGTTTTTTTTAGCCGACGCGTGGATTCAAAAAAAACGACGGATGCCTTGGCTGCAATCCAACTTTTGACTTCATCGTGCAGTGCTTTTGCCTTCGTCGGGGGAAAACCAGTAAACAGAAGCCGGTCGGTGGGCAGACCCGACGCGGAAGCCAAAGCCAGCAAAGCTGATGGCCCAGGAATCGGATGGACTGTGATCCCTGCTTCTCGCGCGGCCTCCACCAGCCTAAATCCTGGATCCGAAATACACGGCGTGCCCGCATCCGACACCAATGCCAAGACCTCGCTGCGCTGCAAAATCCGCTCAACCAGCTTGACCGCCTGCTGCTCTTCGTTGTGGTCGTGATAAGCAACCAGGTCTGGCGATCCCATGACAATACCGCGCGCATCTTGCGTCTGCTGCAAATGCGTCAACAGTTTCCTGGTCTGCCGCGTGTCTTCTGCGGCAATCACATCGGCTCCGGCCAGAGTCCGCACGGCGCGCTCGCTCAGATCACCAAGATTACCAATGGGCGTCGCCACCACAAACACAACTGGTCCGCGGGCGGCCTCGCCCTTGGTTTTCATTTTTTTTGCCATGATGCCTCCGCTGCAAAACCTAACATCTGGCTCGGGCTTTGCAAACTCCTGCCATCCAGTGCCCCGAAAGGGACACAAACAGGAGGTTCGAACTTGAAAGTTTGACCTCAAGATTTCGAACCGCAAATTTCCAACAGAAGAGGGAACAAACATGAAAATGCCAACGAGAAAGTTTTTGAACTCATCGCCGTTTTGGATGAAGTCGGCCGCAGGTGCAACGGCGGCTGGAGCCACCGCGATCGTGCTGACTGGAACACTAATCGCCGGACCACTGGTTTTCGGTGGCTACGACATCGAACGCATCAACAGCAGTATCGCTACGGCAGTCAAAGGGGCAATTGCCGACAGCAGCGTCATCGAAAGTGCTGTGGTCACCATTGACGGCGCCGTCACTGACTTGGAAAAAGACACCTATAAAGTGGACAAAGCATTCGTTTTCAAAAAAGCACCTTGGACCAAAGACAAGGTCGAAGCATCGCTGTCCGTGAAGGCCACAATGCATCGCGACGACAACACCGAGAAGGGTTCCGTCGGCTTCGACGTCAATCTGGGATTGAAAACCGATACGTTGGCCTTCTTGAAACTGATGAATCACAAGAAGCTCAAGCACTGCGAATCGTTCAAGGAATCTGGCATGAAGGGCATTGCCGCCAAATCAGAATGCGGACTGGCCGCCGATGTCGTCAAGGCGAAGGACCTTAAAGAGGTCGCAGGATTGATCCAGGAACGGACAAAAACCGAGATCGAAGAGCTCAAGTCGTTTGTCGCCAGCTCGCAACCTGCGGTTGAAAGCCAGACCAGCGTGCTCTTGCAAGATGAAGGCAGAAAGTTGTTGGAAAAAACGAAGCGGAAACTTCACGCCCTGAAATCCATCAAGGTTGAGTTGGTCGGCGAGGGTTTCACTTTGGCAATGGATCACGCCAAAAGCCGTCATCCGGGTTGCAAAATCAAGCATCTGGAAATGGTCTTGAACCCAGACTCGGCTTCCGTCAAGGCGGACATCTCCATGCGTTTTTCAACCATGATGTACGATGCCATGAAGCCTGAAATCGCAAACGTCATGAAGGGCCTGGAGGAAGGCCGTGAGTTTGCCGTGGAGCACGTCGCATCCCACGCCAGGATCCACGAACGCCTCCTGACTGCAATGTTTGCCAAGGCCTCACTTGAAGTCGGCCAGGAAGGCCACGCAGGCCAGGCAACGGGTCAAGAATCTGGTCACGGAACAGATCAGGGAACAGGTCAGGAAAGCGACACTGAAGGGTTGCCATTTAACGTCCTGCAACTCAATGAAGTCAATGGCTTGAATCTGTAACGCCCCGTCTGCTTTTAGAATCGTCCAAAACCCCTGCCAGGAAAAGCTTTGAAGCTCCTGGCAGGTCTTTTTTTTGGCGTACGAATTGGCCCGACTTCTGATATAATTAAAAGTGTTCGCGGCGTCGGTTGTTGATGTGCAGGAGAACCGATTCATACATAAAGGGAGCCAGATCCTTCACCGGTGTGCAAGCCCCCCGCTTCGTGCGTTAGGGGGAAGCCTGAAGGGGAAGTTGATGGCACCCACCTTAACTTGGTGGGTTCCCCTTGCCTCAGTGATCGTCGCCGTGGACACCCTTCCCCAGATCCTTCGCCTTAACATCCCGTTCTTGCGTGATTTTCTTCCGCGGTTCAAACCAATTTAACTTCCTCGCAGAACTTTCCAAACGGCAGAATGGAATAATTGGAATCCACAACCCTTGATTTTGTACCCATGTGAACCTGATACCATTTCGGGATGTCCAGTTTGGACTTGAACTCAAGCAATGACGGCGCCACGTCGGCGTCTGACAATTTGCATTCGACTGCGAATAAAGGCTTTCGATCTCTCAGGACCACGAAATCCACTTCTTTCCCTTTTTCGTCACGGATGTACCGAAGTTCCGATCTGTGTCCCAGGACATCCTGCCAATAATCACATAGTTTCAATAGGTGTGAGGCAACCATATTCTCAAAACGAAATCCCGCATCAACGACTTGAGACCAGTCCCACAAATAAAGCTTTTGAGATTTTTTAAGGGCTTTGATTTTCGTGGATCCAAACGGGGGAATCAAATAGCAGTAATAAAGTGAGTCCAAAATCTGGACCCACCTTTTCACCGTTTTATCGGAAACCTCTAAATCTTCAGCCAGGGATTTGTAGGATAGCGGGCTACCAACTCGCGCCGCAAGCGACTCGGCAAGCAGCTCAACTTTATCCAAATCGCTGACATATTCCAGATCCCTTAAATCAATGCGTACGAGCTTCGACACCCGCTGCAGGTGCCATCGTCGTAACTCCGTTTCGTCTTGTGTAAGAAGCGGCTCTGGAAAACCGCCGTAGGTAAACAGGGCGGCGAGGCTTGCGTCCGAACCCCCTAATTCCGGCAATGTAAAAGGATGAATCCGATAATAGTGGTATCGCCCCAACATGGAGTCTCCACCCTTTCGAAATATATCCAGTCTTGCGGATCCCGTAATAATAAATCTTTGCGTATTTTTCCATGTATCCCAAATCCCTTTGACAAAGCTCTGCCATCCCTTCCGTTTATGAATTTCATCCAAGACGATCAGGGGCTCTGTTTTTGACCACTCGCCCTTTTGAATTGTTTTTCGTGAGATCTCGTTATCCCAATTCAAATAACCAGGATGCCCATCATGGTAATTTTCAAGCAGAGAGCAAGCCAGAGTGGTTTTGCCAACCTGCCTTGGCCCGCCCAAGAAAACCATCTTTTGAAGCAAATCCTTTTTTATGGATTTCACGTAAATCCGGATTGGCAAATGCTTGAGCCTCGACATGCTGTAATCCCCAGCAAAAAAGTAAATCGGAGTCATAGTCATTTTACGGAGAAGTAAATCGGAGTCAAGGTCATTTTACCACTCTCGTCAACAGCTCCGCAAAAAGCTCCGCAAAAAGCTCTTCGGTCTGAGCTCGTTTTCTTGAGGAAGTTCATGATCTTGCCGTCTTTTTTTTAAAAAACGATCAAGTTTTCCAAGCCTCAGCCGATCTTCCCCTCGCAATCTTTTGTTGAAACCGATCAGTTCGGGAAGGTGACTCTATGACGCACTCGCACCCAAGTTTTCCCTACGTCCGTCGCTTGCTAATGGCTGCGGCAACGATGTCCTTTGCCATTGGCCCCACCGCCTGCAAACCGAAGGTGGGCAGCCAAATAAAAGCCATCTTCAGCGGCGGAAAGGGCTTTGCCTTGATTCCGGCCCGCAGATTTACCGCGACGGGCGGCAATGGACCTGAATTTGAAAACAGCATTCGGATGATGATGCTGCCGGTCAAATGTTCGTCCGAGAGTGAAGTCGTGACTCTGGAAAATTTCGCCTTGGGGTCGCAAGACGGGGCTCGCTATGCCGGGAGGTCGATCCTGGACACGAACGGCGTGCCGATTCCCGGAACCAAATCTTGTGCCGTGCTGGGCAATTATGCGCTGCACTTTTGGGCGGCGCAGTACTTGTTTCCTAGCAATCCGAAAAACGACCAAGAATACCACCGCCAGCAGTGGGTTTACCTTGCCCTTCGCGGTCCGTACAACAAACAAAACCAGGGTGCCAAGCCGCCGGCCGTCGAAAAGTTTTTTGCGGAAGCAGGTTCCGTGCGCGTCAACGGTGACCAGAGCATGCTTGGCCTTTGGGACAGTTTTTTCAACCCGTGTTTGCCGTTAGACACGGCGAAGGCGAGCGGTTTCGATAAAAGACGACACTTCAAGTGCGAAGGCACCAACTACCGCTCGGTGTCGGGCAATCCTGATGACGCCACCTTGTCGACCCTTATTGCAAATGCTTCTGATTCGTTGATCTATCGAATGGGGAACGGAGAATTTGCACCGGTCAATACCGCTGGACTTGAGACGGCGATCCGTTTGTACGCGCCTACAGGCAATGCCTTGGGCCTGACCGGAACCACTGGCAAAAGTGCTGGGAAGACAACTGCCAAAGGACGTTTCAGGGAGCGAATCCAAAACTTCCGAGACGAGCGCAGATTTGCTCCTGCGCGCGGCAGGCAAACATCTAACTGCGGCGCGGCGATCTCGGGAGGAAACAGGAACACGAACCTCCGCCCGGTTCAAAACTACGTGCCGCCCGCTCCAAATATAGTCCAAGCCAACGTGGTAACCCAACCAAGACCTGGCCAACCGGTAGCTCAGGAGCCCGTGCCAGTCTCACCGCCACTCTTCTATCCAGGCGAGGGGGATCCGAACCTCGTTGATGGTCGTGGTAATCCGCTGCCGCCTGTCTCTTACCAAAATGATTCCGACCGAGAATCGGTGAGCTTTGCCCAGAAGGTAGACGGCTGGAAACAAACCGAAGGGTTTTATAATGGATCGTTTTTTGGGTCCGAACCGCAGAGCTTTCAGCAGCTCAAGGAATACTCGGAAAAATCTGGCCGTCCAGTTTCAGACATTCTTGTATCGGGGTCGCCCCTCTTTAATCAGTACAATGAGTATGAATTGAGTCTGCTAGCCACTAATCCAGAACCGCCGGCACCTCTGGCTGGTCTGGCAACAACCCCTAATGAAATCTGGCACGAGACGCTAAAGAATCAGGGTTACGTGGAAAGCCAAAACTTTAAGAACGAATTTTCTAGAAGCTACAAGGATGGGCAGTTTACGGTTGAGAAATGGCAGAACGGGAACGGCCCACAGGACCGTGACATTATAAGTATGACCTCAATAGACGGCGATAAAAAATGGTATCGCGACGGTGAACTCATGAGCTGGTGGGGTCCGGACGGCATACGCAAAGACTCCGGAACTAAAGAATGGGACCCAGTGAAATATGATTGGGTCGCCCCCACCGTTGATACAGACTATTCGGGTGGTGGTGCTGATTTTTAGAATAATATCGATCGAGATTTCGACATCAGCGGATGATTAAAAAACTGAGGTGGTTGTGGCTCTCACCCAATTCGTAAGCAATGTGAAAGATCTGTCCGACGAGGGTGGATATAAATTTCGATTCCACTGCGACAAATGTGGCGATGGATTTGAGAGCCAGTATGTTACTGGCTCTGCGAATCTTTTAAAGACCGCAGTGGATCTGTTCAGTCTGTTTCGGCCTCTAGGTGGATACGGGACTCAGGGAATTGCGAAATCGATTGATCGTGGCCTGCGCGGGAAAGAACGTGACAAGGCGTATGAGACGGCTGTGCACCAGGCCATGGTATTTTTCAAGAAATGCAACGGATGCGGCAAATGGGTCTGTCCGAAATCATGCTGGAACCACGCTTTTGGGATGTGCGAAGCATGTGCGCCAAATGCGGACGAGGAGAAGACAAAAAAATCGGCTCAACAGCTCGCCCAAAAGGTTGTGTCCGATACGCTTGCGTCAAATTCGCCCGAGGCAAAAAGCATTTCATGTCAGGCTTGTGGGCATAATGCCGGGGACGGAAAGTTCTGCGAGCACTGTGGTGCAACGATGGCACAAGACCGGTCCTGCAAAGGGTGCGGACGAGCCCTGAAACCAGCCACTAAATTCTGCCCGGACTGCGGAGCGAAAACATAATGAAATGTCAGTTCTGCCAAGCCAGTTTTTCAGATCAAGACAAGTGTCCCCAGTGTGGCAACGAACCGTTTCCCTCGGGGGATTCGCAGGGGATTTTGCGCGCACGCCAGGAATTCATGGATAAAGCCAGCGCGTACGCCCCAGAGGCCCGGGTCTCCACTTGGGACAAGTACCGCCCGTGGCTTGGTGTGGTCATTGGGTTTGTGATCTTCATGCTTTGGCTAAGGGCATGTTCGACGATGGGATGGAAAATTTTTTAGGAAATTTTTCATGCCGTGGATCAGAGCAGCCTATGTCCATCCGAAAAAGTGCGTGGTGAATGGCGATTTGTCACAGGCACAAAGTGAAAGCGATGGAATAAAAAAGATGAAGAAAGGATTCTTCGCTGACGCAGGCACGATGCTTGGCGTGGACCGGTTGGAGGTTGTCCTGGATCAATAGTCCCTTAGCGCCTGTATCTTGCGGCAGAGTTCGATCATTCGTCCAAAAGCGAATGGTTGGGCCGCTCACGCCTGCTGCCTCTGTCTACTGATAGCAGAAGCACAATAGCATTTTTGACATGACACGCCATAAATATGGGGTGATAATTTACATTGCCTGCTAGTTATGCTAGCATGCAGTAACCCATTCGATTAGGTGTGCGGAACGTATATGACTGTTTTTAAAAGAAAAATCGACAAATCACTCGCTGTTTGGCGCGAATCTCCACTGCGTCAGCCCATGATGCTGAGAGGGGCGCGTCAGGTTGGTAAATCTTTTGCTGTTCGCGAATTTGCAAAGGCTTCCTACGAGAATTTTTTTGAAGTGAATTTCGAGCAGCGCCCTTCGTTTAAGAAAATTTTTGAAGGTGATTTGGATCCTGTCGTCATCCTCTCAGAATTGTCTCTGATTTTTGGGAAGCAAATTCGACCGGGAGTCGATTTAATTTTTTTTGACGAAATTCAAGAATGCCCTCAGGCAATTGTCTCATTGCGATATTTCTACGAGCAGGCATACGAATATCATATCGTGACGGCTGGAAGCCTCTTGGAGTTTGCACTCGAAAAAATATCGACTCCAGTTGGGCGAATAGCCTACGAGTTCATGTATCCACTGTCGTTTTCTGAATTTCTTTCAGCAACTAATCGGGAGCATCTTGTTACCCATCTGCCACGATTGCGCGGCGGCAAAATGGAGCCAACGAGCGCAACGGCTCACGCCCTTTTAACAACTGCCATGAAAGATTATTTTATAATTGGCGGAATGCCTGCTGCGGTAAGCGCATTTGGAGAGAGTAGAGACTTCATTGCCGTCGCAGAAGTCCAAGATCGAATTCTGCAATCTTTTCGAGACGACGTACATAAATATGCTAGGGGTGAATTCCAATCGAGCAATCTCGAAAAACTTCTTGAGACCGGGGTTAAGCACGTTGGGAAACAAATTAAATATACAACCATATCTCCAGATACAGACATCAGGAGAACTAAGGCATCAATAAATTTGCTGGAGAAATCCTGTCTGTTGCATAAAATAAGGTCCGTCAATCCATCAGGTCTACCGCTGGGAGCGGAAGCTAGCGATAAATATTTCAAGCTTCAATTTCTGGACATTGGTTTGGGCCAGCGGTGGGCTGGATTTTCTGCCGCCGCTGTGAACGCCGGAAAGGACCTGCTCGCGTTGTACGAGAGCCGTCTTGCCGAACAATTCGTTGGACAGCAGCTACTCGCCGAATCCTCCGTCGGCAGTGAAAATAGGTCGCTATATTGTTGGATAAGAGCAGAGAAAAACTCAGAAGCCGAGGTAGATTTCATCATAGCAAGAGAAGGCGTGATTATAGCTGTAGAAATTAAGTCTGGAACGTCTGGGAAGTTGAAAAGCCTCAAAGCACTGCGCGAAAAATATGCTGCGGTAAGTCAAAGTGTCTGCCTTCAACAATGTTCTAACGTTGAGGAAAACCAGGGCGTGCTATTTATGCCCTTGTATTCGATCCTGTAACTAGTTTCTGGCGCGAAAGCTCCAGAAACTATCCCGAGCGTAGCGAGGGATCTCGGCCATTTCACACGCACGCAAATGATCAAGGTCGGCAAGGACAAAGAGTTCGGACGAGTCTTTCGGGCGTGGGGTCCGAGAAAACGGAATGCAGCGTCCCGTCAGCGTCAAGAGTCAACATGGCGTATCAAGCATCGAAGTTCTTGATCGACGACCGCCCTTCGGCGGGCCAACGTCGTTCATGGATGCAACGAACGCGCTCAGCACCCCTCCGGCCGTATTGCCCGCGATTAGGCCGCAGTCGATCGAACGGGAGCCACCCCTGCAGGCGGACTGGGACGATGTCACCTTTAGTTATTAAGATTGCGGACCGCATGGCGACTTCGTCGCTACGAGGCTTTTAGACAAGGTTGCCAAGGTCAATCAGGACGCGTTCTGTGATGAGAGTGTCCTTCGCTGCGCTCAGGATGACGGATTGAGGGACAGCAGGCGTTGCCGGATGCGGGTTTTGCTCTTGATCACGGTATATTAGGGGGCAGTGGTGACCAGGAATGTGAGGCGCAAGACAATTCAATACGGCCTTTGCGGGCTGGAATACGTCTTTCTTGTGAATGCGCCGGTCGCGGCGGAGAAGTTAGGCGTGACGGCGTCCGAAATTTTATTCCAGAAAGTTTGGATTTACCTTCATAAGGGCGATGCCCCCTAAAGCTCAAATAGATCACAGCCAAAGCACATTACAGTTTCTTCCGACGAGGGGATCACCACTTCACGCGTGGAGTGAATAAACTCCAAAACCATGTCTTTCAACTTCAGTGAATCCGAGACTGACATTGAGTAGAGCGTTGTGAAATGGACATTCTTGCCAGTCGGAGACTGCTGCATCCTTTGGTTGGCGATGTTGCGCCAGATGTTGTGGTAGCTGATGTTCGACGGAGAGTCGCTGTCGATATGAATATCTTGGGCGACGGCCGAGATTGCAGAGCCATCACGCTTCAGCAAGCCCATTGATTCCATGTCTTGGACCGCTCGTTCGATGGCCTCCTCCGGAATACTCAACTTCCTGGAGATCGACGTAATGGTCTTGAAATTCGGAATTGTCACCAGCATGTGGATGGATGGATAAAGCCACGAGGCGTAGTAGCGACTTTGGCCTGCCTCCAACACCACCTTTTTTGACTTGATATTGTCGCTCAGGCGCTGCCTCTTCCCACGTGCCTTGCTGATCTTTTCAGTCAGATATTCAGTGAACTCTGGACTCGTGGAGCGCTCGCGCTGCACGAGGGTGATGAAATAATCTGTCGCATCCTGGGCAAAGCGCCAGAATCTGGCCATTCCATGGGCCTGTTCAATGGTCAGGTGGAGCGATCCGTGAAGGACTTGAGAAATATGCGATGACTGGCACTGCGCAGCCGACGCCAAGTGGCCCTTGTAACCCCTCGGATTTCCAGCCTCTTCGATCTGATAAGCGATCAGATCCCGGTATTTTTCAAAGTCAAAAATGCCCATTTTTTACAAAACCTAAAATATTATTGATTGTTTTTATAACAAAAATCTATTCTTTTGCAAGGCTTGGATGTAGAAACTAACCATCCCGAAAGGCTTGGTGGCCACCGCTTGTATGGATTTTAGTTTTTAACTTTTAATTGGGCGTGATGGCCCTCTGGGGAATTTAATGACAACGACGTTTACCTACATAAATAGTGCCATGCTTGGCGTACTGGCAGCCGGGGCCTGCTTTTTTTCGGCAGGTTGCTCCCGCCAAGATCAATCCATCGAGAGCCACCGGAACGCCCACTCGCCGTCGGACTTAATAAAGTCCAGTGACACGGCTCAGGCGGTCAACAGGACCGAGCAAGTTCCTGAAGGCGGCGCGACCAGCGGAGGTGGCTACGTATATGGGTACGAAGCCA
>CAMBEK010000022.1 GCA_945865565.1 Pseudobacteriovorax antillogorgiicola
GTTAAACTTCTCAAAAAATGGCAGAGCCCCTTTGAGGGTTGTGCCGACATCCCGAAACGTTTTCACAGAGGTATCCCTGTAGATTCCATAGTCGGCAGACGCACCCTTGTGAATCCGTCCCGTGACTCCCAGACTCATTTTTGGCCCAAAGTTTACGTAAAGTCCCGAGTAGCCCATCGCCGAGTTTATTTTTAACTCCTGCCCGACTCCACGAGTCGGATCATCGCCCGATACGGTTGCGGTCTGCTGCGCAGCACCGAGCATGAACCCAAAAAATTGGCTGCGAAGTTCAAGAAATGTTTTCACCCCGAATTGGGTTCCAGATTTGTTCAGTTCTTTTGGCCGCGTCGGCTTCACTGTAACCATTCCGGCATCCAACCCAGCGCCAAAATGGAGCGGACTGGACTCTTCTTGGGAAAAGGCAATGGCTGAAGACAGTCCTGCGACTGCAACCATGACACCCAAGGTCGTAAGCATCCATTTCATAAAAGATTTGTCGGAAAACGAAGGGAATTAATTAGGCGGCGGTCACAACGGATGCTTTGCCGATTTGTGACAAATCACAATGATCGGCAAAATTGTCATGAATTGATGGGGATTATAATTGTGTGGACCGGGGAAACAATTCGTCCAACCCAACGTCCCACGGGATCACCTCGACGCCATTTTCGATGCGGCGCACAGAATCACGCGATAGACAAATACAGCGTAGGCTGGGGTCGGACTTTTTGGCGATTTTGAGATGTTTGAGATGACCTGCCGTGACCATTCTTGCCGATTTTATTTCAATATAAATCGAATTCCGTCTGGGCTTCTCCAAAACAAGGTCAACGCTCAGTCCACCGTAATTGTCTAAATAGCCTAACGTGTAGCCTACTTCGCGCAGCTCATTTAAACGCCAAGCCTCCAAAATCACCCAATGTTCGAAGGCATCGCCATAATCATTGGTTGATTCCACCATAGGAATATCGAGGGTGCCAGAAAGGCACCGCTGAACTCCCGGGTCAAAAAAATAAAACTTCGGTTTCTGCGCTATTTTTTTTCGAAACGATGGGTGGGCTGGGTAAAGTAAGATGCCCAAATAAGTATCCACCAGGATTTTGTAATAGCCATTCACCGTCTTGCCGCTCACACCGATTTTTTTACCGATGGATTCGAAATTCAGGGTATGACCATTGTCTTGCGCAGCGCATTCCATAAAAGACCTGAAGGGATCAAGCCGCCGCGCCAATTGCTCTGCAAACACTTCTTCTTTCATATAGGTCTGACAGTATGCCTCCAGGAATTTGCGAGCTTCCCTGTCACTGGTCCCGACGGTGGAGCATGAAAGTTCAGGCAAGGTGCCGATGGCAAGCGCGCGGTTCAAATCAAAGGCTGAACCAAGCTCAAGATGGGTCATCGGAAACATTGAATAGCTGAGCGCGCGTCCAGCCAGCATATTCGCGCCATCTCGTTTCAGTTTTCTGGCGCTCGATCCCGTCAATGCGAAGAGTGTATTTTTATCGCTAAATATTGATTTGTGAACCAGATCGAGAATTTTTGGACACTTTTGAACTTCATCAATGACGACCCACCTTTTACTGCCCGGTGGAACCTTCAGCGCCTGAATGGCCGTCAACAACGCGGAGGGGTCTGCGCGCATACGGCGTTCCCATCCACTATCGAGCAGGTCGATCCACAGAACCGATTCTTCGTCGGAGAAAAATGACCTCAAAAAAGTACTTTTCCCCGTGCCACGCGCGCCGAATAGAAAAAAACTCTTTGATTTTAGTGGGTTAGCAAGCCTATTAAACATGGTCCTATTTTTCCTAGAAAAATCGAAGTTACCTCCTATTTTTCCATAAAAAAACAACTTACTCGAGAGATTATTCCTCGAACCACGCCTTGCCAAGGATCGCCGCCATTCCCGCATAGGCCTCACGAGCCTTGGGAAAGGCTTGCGAATTCACGAGGGATTGATGCGTCTCGACGTTGCAATACCAGGTGTCGGTAAACTCGGCAGAGACGAAATTTTGAAACGCCACATTGGCAGCCAGTGATGCCGCGGGCGCTGCAAAATCTTGCTCGTACTTGGCGATGACATCCTTCTTGTTGGCTGCGGTCAAGTCGGCAAGAACCGCTCCGGCCAGAGCCTGGCGGGCCTCGCGAAACCTGGCCACAAAATCGATTAGATTTTGCCCTTTTGAACCGAGATCCTTGCCCGTAGTAGAACCAATCCCGTCAATTGCCGGACCAGCGATCCGGTCCATGTACCATTCGGCGAAGGCATAGAAGGTCGTGACGATCAGCGTGTTGTGAACGTCCTGGGGCGCCTTGCCCATGATGATCTGGGGCAACTGCGTTTCCCCGGCAACTGGTGCGGGGGCAATCCAACACGCCTTCAACGATTCCAGCCGGTTGCTTTGAAGCAAGGCTTGATCCGACGGAGACATCGCCGCAGAGGGCATCGCCTTCATGGATTTCAAGCAATCCTCTGCCGGCTTTTCGCTGATCCGAAACGAGGCAGACAGGTTGCTGAACTGCATCTGAAGAAAAGGAGGCAGGGCTGTATTCGCACGAAGCACTGCTTCCGAAACATTACCGTTCGCCATGGTTGCTGGACCGCAAGCCAAATTGGAGCGCCGCGCCTCGTCTCCGGATTCAACGGCGGCAATGGATTTCTTGTCAGAGGAATTCCCACCAGGAATTTTACAACCGGCCAGGAATTCAGACGCCACAAGAGCAGACGTAAAAAGTAGGGTCGCGTTTCTCATGCTCAGTAGCCCCGAATGTAATTATTTTGGTTGTTGTAACCGGAATTTGGATTCGGCTGATATTGATTCGGCTGATATTGATTCGATTGATAGGCATTCGGATTGTAGTAAGCGTTGCCGTTGTACATGTTGCTCGTGCCGCCGCTGTAAGTTCCCTGATTCAGGCCACTGATCGCGCCATTCACGGCTCCACCCAAAATTCCAGTCGCACCGCTATTTTGCCCAAACAGCGCCTGAAGTCCGCCTAACGCGGCTGCGATACCGATCCTGGTGCCTAAGTCGGTGGTGTTATTGTTCACCCCACCTGGGACCGTCGTGTTGGGTCCGTAGGGGTTGTAGGTATTATTGGTAAAGGACACCGAAGCCGTCAAAGTCGTGTCGTACTGCGAGGGCTGCGATGCATTGTTGCACGACGAATTTGTCGTGTTGTTGCTAGAGGCTCTTGCAAAAACCTCACAGGCAGTCATGTCCCGAACCACAACCGTCGCCGTCCCAGTCGATTGCAATTCTGCCTGAGTCAACTGTCCACTGACATTGATCACGTCACCGCTACTGACGGTGCCCGTGCTCTGGCGGACCGTCAGCCTCGGCATGGCAGGATTGAAATCAAGCCGCATCGCAGCATAAGTGCGCCCCGTATAGGTCGTTGATCTTGCGGTTATCTGCCAATTCACCGGCTGATTGATATCGGCGGTGAGGCGGGGCGTGTTCATGCCGTTGACGTAAAGTTGGGGACGGCCCGGCTGGCAATTGGAAACGGTGCACTGCACCAGGTCGCCAGTCGCGCCGTTATAGTTCCCGTTTGTCGGGTCATCCTTCTTTTTTGGAGACGATGGACTACAGGCTGAAATAGCCAGCATCGTTAACAAAAAATACTTTCCTGGCAGAGGGGGCAACTTCATCAAGCCAGCCATAAACTGAAACCTCCGGGTAAACCAACGCGCCCATTAAGGCCAACAGGGCCAACGATCTAAGACTATTGTAACCCCGACAGAGGCCCATAGCCAACAATCGCAGGAATTGCCGGGGAATTGCCTCCCCGAGACATCTGCACCACCATCGCGTTGGACCCGGACAATAGTTGCCGCGACGTTGCCTCGCCAGCCAGCCAGGTCAGTCGATTCCGTGCCTGATCAACACTGCCACTGTGGATTGTCGCCAAGCACGATGCGTGACCGCTGCTTATTGCCCCGGCAAAGGCTGCCGCCTCCTGGCCGCGGATCTCACCGATAACGATCCCATCGGGCCGCAAACGCAGGGCCTCCTCGAACAGCCATGACGCGCTGACCGCGCCCACTCCTGCAAGATTTGGGGGGCGTGCAACCATGTTCAAAAAATTGGTGGAAAGTCCGTCAAGTTCCTCCACTGTTTCGATGATGACCATCCGCCGGTTCAAAAAAAACTGACGCAGAACCGCCGCAATGAAGGAGGATTTCCCTGAACCGGTCGCCCCTGAAACAAGCAGGGAACCACCCTGCAGGACATGCCCTATGATTTGTGCACGTAGGGCATCGTTGATTTCAAAATCATCCAGGGTCAATTTGGCGAATCGATTCCGCCGGACACAAAATACTGGGCCATTACGAACGAGGGGCGGGAAAACTGCATGCCACCTTGCGGGTTGCCCGGGAATATTGCCTCCGGCAGAGGGAAACATCGGATCAAGTCTGGTATTGCACGTTGCAGCAAGGTCTTGCAGCCAGTCGAGGATTGCCAGACTCGAATCAAAAAAAGTTCGCAAAGGAGGCATGACCCCTGGTTGAAGAGAGATACCTCCTTTTAAGGATACCGAGAAAGATCCCGACGCAGAAACGTCCGGCCCGTTGAAGAAAACTTCATCGAGGTCCGGACGTTCATCAAAGATTTCAAAAACCGCTGCGAGTAATTTTTGGCCTGATTGCAAAACGGGTTCTCCCCGCCCGCATCAGGTTTCCGGAGCTTCCACCGCGTTTTTGCACGATGGGCAAACATAACGGTTGCCATCGCGCTTCGTCGATTTCAGCATCATGATTGGAAATGCACAACCCTCGCACTTGACAGCCACCGGTTTGTCCCAAACCGCGTAACTACAAGACGGGTAGTTGGTGCATCCCCAGAACATCTTGCCGATGCGAGTCTTGCGCCCCACGAGGCCACCACTGCAACCCTCCTGGGGACAGCTGACTTCGGGGGGGGGACTCTTCACCGTCGGGCACGTCGGGTAATCGATGCAGGCGATGTAATCACCAAAACGGCCCGTCTTCGCAATCATGTCTTTGCCGCATTTCACACACTTGTCGCCAGTGACTTTTGGCAGGATGACCTGAATCATCCCGTCACTGAGTCGCGTGAACTCACGGGTGCCGCGGCATTTCGGATAATTGGAACACCCCAAAAATTCGCCACGGGAAGACCATTTGATGTGCATCATCCCGTTTTCACAGCGGTCGCATTTGATGTCAGTCGGCTCTGATTGACCCTTTACATTACGCATTGCCGTTTCAGCGATTTTCAATTTGCTGGAGAAAACTTCATAGAAATCACCGAGCAGGCGGCGCCACTCCACGCCTCCCTCTTCCACCTTGTCCAGGCCATCTTCCATTCCGGCCGTGAACAGCACGCTGATAATCTCTGGGAAAGCCTCGACAAGGAGTTCGTTGACCTTTTCGCCGAGGATGGTCGGCTCATAAGTCCGGTTGTCGATCTTGCGAACATATCCACGGTCAACGATCGTCGACAAGATCGTCGCATAGGTCGATGGGCGTCCGATCCCTTTTTCGTCAAGTTCCTTGACCATGGATGATTCATTAAATCGGGGCGGCGGCTGGGTGAAATGCTGTTCGGTGATGACATCCGCCAACTTGATGGCCTTACCCTCTTCGAGGGGAGGCAGCACGCCCTCTTGCCCAGAGTCGTCATCTTCTTCGCCGCCATCAACGGCATCTTTTCGCTTGGCCGATTCATCGCGACCTTCTTCATAGACTTCAAGAAAGCCCTTGAATATGACGCGGCTGCCACTGGCACGCAGGAGCAACTTGTCGGAGTCGGCGGAGAACTCCACACTCATCTGATCAAAAACCGCAGGCTTCATCTGACTGGCCACAAAGCGATTCCAGATCAAACGATAAAGCGAAAGCTGTTCCTTCGACAGGTGGCTGACCAGAGTTTCCGGCGGCTGATCCAACTGGGTTGGGCGGACGGCCTCGTGGGCATCTTGCGCTGATTTCTTGGTCTTGTAGACGATGGGGCTATCGGGCAAAAGGGCAGCCCCGTACCGTTTCCCAATGAATTCACGGACCGCGGTCAGCGCATCGTCAGAAACGCGCGTGGAATCAGTACGCATGTACGTGATCAAACCAACGGGACCATCGCCGCCAATCTCGACACCTTCGTAAAGGCTTTGCGCGACCGACATGGTGCGTTTGACGTTGAAGCCAAGCTTACGAAAGGCCTCCTGCTGCAATTTAGACGTTGTGAACGGCGGAACAGGATTGCGCTTGCGTTCCTTTTTTTGAACAGACTTGACTATGACCGCGCTAGACTTGATCCGTTTTTCAATGGCTTCCGCTTCAGGGCCAGTGCGAATCTCAAAGTCTTTTCCGATCTTGCGGCCATCGACGGCAGCCAGGCGAGCCGTGATCTGCGGAGGTTGGGTGGCATCGAGTTTTGACTCGATACTCCAATATTCTTCCGGTTTAAATTTGCGAACTTCCTGCTCGCGCTCGCAAATCATGCGGACCACGACGCTTTGCACACGTCCGGCAGAAAGGCCGCGTTTTACTTTTTTCCAAAGGATCGGGCTGATTTGGTAACCGACCAGGCGGTCCAGAATACGACGCGCTTGTTGCGATTCAAATTTTTTCGTATCAAGGGGCAGAGGTTTTGCGATGGCCTCCAACACACCTTTTTTGGTGATCTCTTGAATCAAAACGCGCAAGATTTTTTGCTTAGGCTTTTTAAGTTCGTTGGCAATGTGCCAGGCGATGGCCTCTCCTTCACGGTCCGGGTCAGGCGCCAGGAACACGGTGTCGGCGAGTTGAGCAGCGGCAACAATGTCCTTCAGGATCTTTTCCTTGCCGGGAATGGTGACATATTGGGGTTCAAAGCCCTTTTCCACGTCAACACCGAGAGAACTCTCCGGCAAATCCCTGACGTGCCCTTTTGACGCGAGGACTTCATAGTCCTTGCCGAGGTATTTTTTTAGGGCTTTGACCTTGGTGGGAGACTCAACAACGACCAGATATTTCGCCACATTCGGATCCCGCGAAACAACGATTCGCCACGAAAACGTGGCCAAATCGTCCATTAAATGAATGAACGCACTGACGGCTCACTAGCAGCTTGCCGCCAAATGCGGCAAGTGGCAATGAAATTTATTCAATAAATTCGAATAGTTAATGAATAAGCTTCAGGAATAAAATTCCGGAAGTTGATCCTTCAGGATTCTTTCAGCGCGATTCGCATCGCCCCCGGAAGAAGCATCCGCCATGACATCTGCGATGAAAGAACGAACTTCATCGTCCTCCCAGTCGCGCGTATCAAGGGCACGGATCCCCTCAATCAAACGCTCGGCAAGATCAGTATTCATGACCTCGCGTTGACGGGCGCGATCGATTTCCTTCCACATCCGATCGGAAACAAACATCCGTTCCATCGGGTGCGATACGCGGATCCCGTCTGGACGGGGAGCCAGCATCACCAGGGCTTCGAGGACATTCCCCGAACGCTCGGCGTGATCAATCCAGTCAAAGGCCTGGAGGATCGCTTCTTCACCGAAACCAGAATCCAGCAAAACCCGTCGCATCATACCTTCGTCGGCTTGATGAAGTCCATCGCGGACAACCATAGAGGCTACTTCACGCACTGCATCCCACCAGGACTTCGGCATGTTACCTCCAAAAGATTTGGATCACGTCTGTCGGAAGTCTATCACAGCGAATTTGAAAACAAAGCCTTTCAAAATCAGGAAGTCATCAAAGACGCAGCAAGTTCAACCATAGCGTCCACGGGCCGACCCAAACCCATAGCCCCATCGTCCAATAGGCACTGGTTTCCAGCAGCCCGGATGTCGGGAAAGGGCGGGCGGACGACCCAGACGTCCCGGCTTTGGTCGGCTGCACACCGGGCCGTGACCATGGCCCCCGAGCGTTCTGCCGCCTGGACAATGATCGTGCCCAGAGAAAGCCCGGAGATGATCCGGTTCCTGGCCAGGAAATCGTGCGGACGACACCGGGCATCCAAGGATCGCTCCGAAACAAGGCAACCACCACTGGCGGCAATATCCTCAAACAGGCGGATGTTGTGGCGGGGATAGGGACACCCCAAGCCACCCGCAAAGACGGCTATGGCTGGCACGGCATCGAACCGGGCCGCCAGCATCCCATTGTGGACCGCAGCGTCACAACCATAAGCACCACCGCTCACAACCGGAATGTCTGCCGCCGAAGACAGCTTGCCAAAATCATTAGCCCATTCCACCGCCCAATTTGCCGCAAACCTGGACCCGACCACGGCGATAGACGGCCGCAATAGCAAGGTCCCGTCACCGGCGATGCTTAGGCCCATGGGTGGATCTGAAATTTGGCGCAATAATCCTGGATAACCCTCGCTCCAAAAAGGAATGTAGGCAGCCCCGGCACTTCGAAGCGCCACGAAAAAATCATGGCAGGCACGAATTAACCCATCCAAGTCCGCCGCAATTTTCTGTGGAAATATTTCGGGCATTGCGGGCACGAGTCTATTGACGACCTCACCCCAATCGCTCCGGCTTGCAGCGGCGGGATCGGGAAGTGGGCCATCATCCCAAAGGGAGCAAATTCCAGTGTTGAGGCATGCAGCAAAAACTGCTGGATCAGGGGGCCTTATCCAGCGATTTGCCTTTTGAGAGGCAACGTGCAGGATTGCCGTCGAAAAATTCAGAATGGAAATACTCATTAGCCAATCTCCGTGATCGTTCACGAAGGATCTACAGCCTTTACCCTGATGTCATCAAAGGGACTTGCGTGTCGTAGTGTCCCCGGCAAGAACGGCACCTTGGGCACTGATGATGTAGGCCGTTGCAATGGAACCACGCACGTCGACAATACGCACCGTGGCACGCTGAACTTTATCGGGATAAAAAAGCGTACCGGTGCGGGCATTCACAAATGCCGGCCGATTGTATACATCCAAGAGGTCACCCTCGACAACGGACCCACGAACTCGCAATTTCAAAAACACAAAATTACCTTCGCTGCCAATGTCTTGAAGGTCGCGGTCAAAACCAATCACCGTCGACGGAACTTCCTTGGAAGGGCCACTGATTCCGGGAACAAATTGTTTGCGTGTTGCTACAAACGGAACAATTAGGTCCTCCGGCGCTGGGGGCAGGCGCGTGTCGACCATCACTCCGCGATAAAGTCCAGATTCCGATGCGCGCACCACTCGCACGTGTCCGACAAATTCATAGCGGTTGCCCAAAAACCTGCCGTTGCCCTCAGGACTCTCATCGGAGACTTCGCCCGACGGGCGGATAATCGTATAAATATTTCCTGGGGAAAAAACGCCCGTTTCCTCCAGCAAAATATCATTTGAGTCATCAACCAGCATTTTCCCGTCGCCACCGGAAAATACATAACCTTCCGGATCAGCTTCGTTATTAATGATGAAGGCCGGCAGATCCACCACGATGTCGCTGCGGCGGAATATCTTGCCGCTCACGAGAATTTCGCGGGCTATGTCATCCGGCACAGGAATGTCCTTGGCATCAACCAGATCAAAGGGCGGTTCTTCGCTCACCTGTTTTTCTGCAGGGGATTGGATGACCAGATCTTCCGGTGCCACCGGCCCCTGATCGACGGGAAGTGCTTCATCCTCTGTTGATACGAGCAAATACGGCGGCACTTCGGGATCCCCTGGGTAAAACCTGATCTTCATTCCAGGGAAAACAAAATGGGGATTTTTGATCTCAGGATTCAAAGCCCACAACTTTGGCCAGTAGCGAGCCTCTCCAAGAAGTTGCTCGCAGATATCAAACAGCGTGTCACCACGCTGCACCGTATAATCCTCGGGGGCTTCTCCGGCCGCCAGCACACGCCGCGTTCCGGGAACAGGCGGCGCCCCGGCAAAATCGTTCGTTTGCTTTGGCTTGGCAGAACTGGCAGCAAATGACTGACCAGACACAAGCACTGCCAAAATAATCATGGCCCGGATGAAGATCATAGCGTCTTCGACATCCTTTCAACCTCGGCCTTTGCCATTTCAGCAACATCTTCCAGGGGATGCTCCGCAATGACAGAGCGCAGGCGTTTAATCGCAGTTTCTTTGAGCCCCAGAGCCGATTCTACCCGTGCCAGTTCCAATTTGGCGCGCGGTGCCCAGGGACTGTCGGGATGGCCAGCGATAAATTCGGTAAACAACTGCCTGGCAGTTTGCATTTCTTTTAGACTGGCCCAACTTCTGGCAATCCAAAATTGCTGGACGCCCGACGTCAGGCCTGGATCAAACTTTTTTCCAATTTCCGAAAATCCGACAATCGCCTTTCCAAACCGTCCAGCCCGAAAGTCCTCATGGGCTGCGGCAAAGGCCTTGTTGAACTCGTCACGATCGGCAACCACGACTCCAGCAGCCTTTGCCGGGTCAGAGTCAGGGGCAGCAGATGCCGACGCCGAAGCCTCTGCATCATCTTCTTCATCAGCCTCAATTTCTTCGACCTTTGCGGACTTGACTGGCCCGGTTGATTTGGATGATTTTGACGATTTTGATGGCTTCGCGGAATGGCCACCCTTGCTGGATGGTGCGCGAGGCTTGTCGTTCGCATGACCCTGCAACTCCTCCGGCACGATCCCCAACGTCAGACCGCGTTCGATGATTTGAAGGCGCTCCTGCTGGCGGGAAAACTTCTCCTCAAGTTCCTCGGTGCGGGCGACAAGACGGGTCATTTTCAATTGAAGGTCTGCAATCTCATCCGGATCTATTGTCGTTGGAGATGGATGAACCACCGTTTGCTTGGAGGCAGTGGACTGTGCCGCGACAATCTCTTCCTTTTCCTTTTCCCTTTCCCTTTCCTTGGGGTCATCGCCAAGCATGGAGTTCAACGTTGCACAACCAGTCAAGGCGCCACACAACGCAATGGCTCGCGCGATGCGACAGAGGCTACCGGTAATTCTTGCTGCCGCCATCGTGAAAACCCCCCGTTTAAACTGCATTTGCTATTGTAAAATCACGAATCGCCTGGTGTAAAACTGTTGTAGCCTTCGGGTCCAGATCAATAAATTCGCAACCGATCTTGAAAATCCTTGTGTACTTGTTCGTCCGATTACTACTGGTCCAATCGGAAATCCTCTTCGTCCACCGGATGACGCTATGAACCTTGATCGGTTCTTGCGATGGCAAGTGCAACCTGGATCCGCGATCGTTGAAGCCACGCTCCAATTGTCCCGCCGGGCCTGGAGCCAGCATTTGCGCGCTAATTCCGCCCATGCTCAAATCCCCAATCCGGATCCATCCCGCAAAGCCTTCAAAACCAAAAACGCTCGGAGGCGAGTTAAGCTCTGTCGCCTTTGGATGCCAGTCCGAAAACGACAGAAATGCTGCCTGATTTGCAGGAACCGCAACCCGCGAATTCTTGCGCCGTTCGATGTTGACCAGTTCAGCCGGCATGGTCATGAACATCGCATCACCAAAAAATTTGATCACAAACGACACAAATACGACTTTCGTATTCATCATGACCAGTTCGACCACGCACTGGGATGCATGGGTCAGATGCAGCATTCCCTTTACGGACAACCCCCCGATTTTTATCACCCTGATTCCATCCAGAGTCACAAGATCGAGCATATTACCGCGAACGGCAACGGTGTCGGACTCGTTTAGACGCATCATCGCCCCGAGCTTGGCCTCACAGGCCTTGCCCAACAGGCGCTCAATGCGCTCGGGAGCTGAAATTCTGGAAATGTTCTCGGGAGACCCCATCGTCACCGCCATACCAGTCGCATTGGTCTACTTCCAATTTAGCGTACCCAGCACGCCCTTTGAAACTGCGGCACTTTTGTGGCAACGTCAGAAGATGATAAAAAAATCGATATTTTCGACATCTTTTTGGCAGCTTGCGGCAAAACTCTCTTTTTTGGTTTTTTTTGCCGGACATGCCGATGGCGCCGGAGCGGCAAGACTTGCTGAATTTGGCGAAAGCAGCATGGAAAATCCATTTGATCAGGCCTATTGGGGCCTTGAACTCGCATCGAATTTTCCTGCCGCCAAAACATCCCAATATCTGTCACCTGGACATGCCCAGCCATTCATCACCTACCGGTACTGCCTCTCGACTGGATGGATGCTTGGGGCTTACGGCGGTTTCAAGGGATTAAAAAGAAAAGACGGCGAATCGGATCTTCCAAAAAATCTTTCCATCTTGTCGCTCGGCTACGAATCATTGAAAGGCTGGCGCCTTTATCACCCGCTGTATTTTTTTGCCGGCGGAAAGTTCTCTTACCTTTTACCGGCCACTGCCGCTAATTTGCCGTTGCGGCGCGACGATCAATTTCGCGCTGAATTCAGCGGTGCCTGGGTGGCGATGCTGGCTCTGAAGCCTGCCGGAAAATGGCTCGTGACCGCGCGAGTCGACCGGTGGCGCGGCCTCGCCACCACCAGACTGGAGGGGCTTGAAACGGCATTGGGTGTTCTGGTCAATTTTTAAAAGCCAAACCCAGAGGAGCACGATGCGAAACGAATCGATGCCTCCCACCCATTACGGATCGACGGCCAAAGCTGGGCAAATCCCATTGCCGTCTCATAGGGTTGGGCTTTGATTGGAGCATCGTGGGTTCGTACGGCAGAGTAAACAATTGCTGATTTTGGAACCAGAATGCGGTCCGCTTGCGATGCTGCAGCCCCGTCAGAGGCCAGCCGATAAATATCATTGGCCGGGTTTGCCGTCTGACATTTGATGGCGACGTCACAAAATCCAGTTGAAGAATCCTTCAGTGACAGAGCCTCCATAAATTCTCCGAACCTGCGCGCTTCCACGTCGGCCGGAATAAAACCGGCAATGATCATCCGTTTCGGGCAGATTCCTTGAATTTTGATCCACTCACGCACACGCTCCTCGATAAAGGAGAACCAGATCGGATCCCGTTCAATTTTTGACGGCATCTGGATATTAAAAACTGCAGCAGACTGTCCACCGAGTTCCAATGCCGCAGCCTGCAAGAACCCGTCGGGGCCAACGTGCCAAAGAGACGGTGATTCCCCGGCCTGGCGCTGCTTCATACCAACAATCGAACTCGTTGCAACCACCATGGACTCCGTTTCACTGGTGTCCATATAGTCAGCCACTGGTTCACTGCGCCAATCGAATTCCGCAAAAGCACCTGCTGTGAGGATCGATTGATCCCATTCCACTTCGCTGTGGGCCCTTTGCATAGACTGCTGAAACAGAACAACATCGGCGCGATGGGCCCGAAAATACTGGTCGATCAATTCCAGGCGGTCCCGCCGGAAAATCCAGTCACCATTCCATGTTGTTGGCGATGGCGATGACGATGACGATGGTGTTGCTGTGCTCGCGGGAGCAGCAATTTTCTGATTGAAAAGATTGAACGTGTGGACGACTAAAGTCCGGTCATCGTATCCGGTCGTGAACAACCGGGACACACATGCAGCCGTCACCAGCCACAAACCCGCCAGCAGCAGAATGACCGGAAGATTTTTCATCCGGCGGACAAACCTCAACAACCGAGATACCTCGAAATGACCAGACGCTGTATTTCGCTCGTCCCCTCGCCAATACGCAGCAAGGCAGCATCACGATAAAATCTTTCGATCGGATACTCCTTCATCAGGCCGTATCCACCAAAAGTTTGCTGGCCTTCACGGGCCGCAAACTCTGCCACTTCTGAGCAATAGAGCTTCGCCATGGCAGCCACTTTTGCATATGGCTTGTTGTTTTGGCGCAACCAGCAAGCCTTGTAGAGCAAGCCCTCGGCCGCTTCGATGCGGGTGGCCATGTCTGCAAGTTTGAATGCGATTGCCTGATGCTGCGCGATTGGCACACCAAACGTCTTGCGTTCTTTGGCATATTTGATCGTCATGGCCAGGGCACCCTTGGCAAGTCCAAGTCCCATGGCCCCGATCGACAGACGGCCACCATCCAGGGTTTCCATCATGATCTTGAAACCCTCGCCCTGCTTGCCCAGCAATGCATCCTGCGGAACCCGGACATTGTCGAAATAAAGCTCGCCCGTATTCGAAGCGCGCCACATCATCTTACCCTTCATCGCACGACGGGTAAGTCCCGGGGCATCGGCGGGTACAATCAGGCAGCTAAGTTCAGCCCGGCCGTCCGGACGTCGTCCGGTCACGGCTTGAACAGTTAGTCCCACAGTCATTTCAGAAGCACTGTTGGTGATCCAGATTTTGCTGCCATTGATCACCCATTCACGGGTACGTTCATCAAAGACGGCCGTCGTCTTACTGCCTTGAGCGTCGCTGCCTGCCTCTGGCTCGGTAAGACCAAATCCCCACAAAGACGAACCATCGCAAAGGGACGGAAGGTATTTTTTCTTTTGCTCCTCGGTCCCGTAATAGTAAATCGGTGCCGCGCCCAGACTGTTGTGGGCCGCAATCGTCGCAGCCTGAGAGCCATCGACCCGGGCCAATTCTTCAACGGCGATGATGTAGGAAAGGTAGTCCATCCCATGGCCGCCGTACTTTGGCGAAATGATGGTACCGAACAGGCCAAGTTGCCCCATCTTGCGGGTCAGGTCCGTCGAAAAGGATTCCGTCTCGTCCAACTCGCGCGCCAGTGGCGCGATCTCGGATTCTGAGAATTTGCGGACGGTTTGACGAAGGAGTCCAAGCTCCTCGGATTCTTCAAATGAATAGGACATGGTTGATCCCCGCTTTCCGTTTCAGGGTTCCTCAACCTCGAGGTCCCTTGTTCGGCCCTGCCTACCGGTCGTTCCCAGCAGCAGTCCCAAATAAGACTTATACCGCCACGGTGCAATTTTTCCAGACTCAAGTGCCTCCAGGACCAAACAGCCCGGCTCCTCGACATGGCGACACTCGCGAAAGGTGCATTTCCCCAGGAATGGACGCATTTCGACAAAACAGTGGGTCAAATGGATCGGGGAGTCCTCTCGCAGCAGAAAACTGCGTACCCCAGGGGTATCAATGACATAACCGCCCGATCCCAGTTTGAGAAAACTGGCGTAGGAGGTTGTATGACGTCCCTTGTAGCCGATCTTGTCATTCAGCTCGACGGCCTGGACCAGCTCCGGTTTGAATAGATTGACTATCGAGGACTTGCCCACCCCCGAATGACCCGAAAATGCAGTGATTTTCCCTTTAAGGGCTGCCGCCAACTGTTTTGTAACGGGGTCCCTTACTGCACCTTTGGCATTCGCCTGCATGGTGAAAACGTCGTAGCCCAGAGCCCGGTATAACGCGATGCGCTCCTCGCATTTGGCGCGAAACCCGCTCACTTCGTCCAGCAAATCACGCTTGTTCAGGATGATGAGAGGGCGGATCCCCTCACTCTCGGCGAGGACCAGATAGCGATCGACCAAACCCCATTTAACCAAAGGGGAAAGAAAACTCACCACCACCGCCAATTGATCCACATTGCTGCAGAGAACGTGCTCGCGTTCCGGTGTCATCGGGTCGAGGCGCGCCAAACGGGTCCGCCTCGGTGCAAGCGCCTCCACCAGGCATTGCGGCAATTCTGAAGTCGACGCTAGTTCATCTTCCCGGGCAGGGCGGCACAAAACACGATCCCCGACGCACACAAAATTTCTCTGCTCCCGTCGCGCTGTCAAATGCCGCCGCGGGATCGTCGCCAACCAGACATCGTTGGTCTTTACCGTTCCGGGGACAGGCTCTGCCGAAACAAAGGCATACCTCTTGTGAACCTCGACAACACGCGCTGCGAAAATGCCAGACCCTTCTTGGATGTCCCATTCACTTTCCGGAACCTCAAACCTTCCGGCCAGGTCGGTCGCGCGAGACTTGCCCTTTTCGCGTTTACGTATCTTGGTGAATTTTTCAAAAGTTTCCGAGTTTTCGTCTTCATCCCAGAAACGATTCGGTGGCTTGGACAAGGGCGTAACCTCCTCAGGCCGGATTGCGCCCGACGCTTTGCGACATGTCTGTTCCAAGCAACAAGCGTGGCAGTTGTCCCATTTTTTTCAAGGCCGGAAGGGCGACAATCTGTTGAAACGTCTCACCAGACACAGCATTGGAATCTGCATCGGGATCAAAAGCGTCATCTTGGGCCTCTTGAATCTCAGCCACACCACGTTTCACCAAGGTATCGACGAACGAACGCACTAGCGGCGGATCGAATGCCCCAGATGCGTCCGATCCACGCATGGCATCAAGGCGGCGCCCGGTCGCAGCAAAGGCGACCTCATACTCACGACGCTTGATCGCGCGCAGGGAACCTCCCGCCCCCAACATCGCCAGGCCAATTCCCACACGATCAAGCGAACCCGCACAGACCCGTGAAAGGGCCTGCAGCCACATGAAACGATTGGATGACAGGCCCGGACGGCAAACGATTTCATCGCGGTCCAGGCGATCTTTGGAACGCCTCCCGGGAACTTCCACAAAACCAACATCCACCAGGGCGGCAAGCAACTTTGCTGCGCACTCTGGAAGTGCGGCATCGTCGACGCCCAGAAAATATTCGGTGCGCACAAACGGAACTGCGTCGACCAAGGCTGCGACCACCTCTTCCACAGTCAATTGGTCACAGTGCTGGAACAGGCGCGCCACAACTGCCGGCATCAAGAAAAGATGGCTGGTCATGTTGCTGTAATAAGACAGCACCTTTGCATCTTCCTCGTTGGCATAAAGAACGTCGCCTTCAGGAAGTTTAAGGCGGCGGCATGCTTCCACCCGTTCTGTCGCCGTAATTGCCAACTTTCCGTCGATTGCAGGAATATAAACACACGGACTGAAAGGAGCCAGACGCTGAAGTTTGAGCATCGCGTCGATCAGTTCACAGAGCTGGTCCTCGGCCAAGGCACGATTGGGAACAGCGAGCAGTGCCGTTGCCACGAGAGAAACTGGACCCAACACCGCAGCGGCATTGATCCGGTACATCATCTCATTGGCTATCTCTTGGGTCACCGGGTTGGTCCATGATGGACGCGATTCAGACATGGCAACCTCGTTTTTCCAGTCCGGCCGGCGTTTGGCCAGGAATTCCCCCAATTCCAATGGTTCACCGCACGAGACATAGGCCGAACCAAAAGTTTTTCTGAGGTCACCGGCAGCTCGAATTAACTGCCCAATCGACTCGCTGCGTTTTTTTGCGCCGCGCGTCTCTTTGACATAAGTTGTCGCCTCCCACACGCGATCGTATCCGAGAAAAATTGGAACCAAGGCAATGGGCCGGTCGGAATTTCGTAAAAAGCTCTGAACCACCATCGAGAGAAATCCGGTCTTTGGCGGCAGCAACTTCCCACTCCGGCTGCGCCCCCCTTCCGGAAAGAACTTTACCGGAAACCCACTGGTAACGAGATGATGAACATATTCACTGAAAACACCGGCGTATAATTTATTGCCGCTGAAGGTCCGGCGTATGTAAAACGCCCCGACCTTGCGCAAAATTCCACCCACCGGCCAGAAATTCAAATTTATGCCCGCTGCAGTATGCGGAACGACATAACCCTCGGAATAAAGTGATTGTCCCAACAGCAGGTAATCAATGTGGCTGCGGTGGCTCGGCATGTATACGATTTCGTGGGCAGGGCCGATCCGGTGAACCCGCTCGGTCCCGCGAATCACGAGGCCAGTGAACATTTTTTGCCATAAATAGCTCAGAATGATCTCCGTCGCCCGGACAAAGGGGTACGACAAATCAGCCGCGATCTCGAAGGCATATTGGCGGGCGTCCTGTTCGACCTTTTCCAGGGTCTTTTTAGACCTTCGCACCTCATCTTCAATCAGATTGCGAACTGGTTTGGTTCTGAGGATTGTTTCAACGACGCGCGGTTTTTCCCCAAGACCCGGACCAACAGAGAGAAACCTCTGGGTTTTGAAATACACACGCATGACGCGTGATAGTTTTCGCGCAACCTGATCTGGGGTCTCATCGTTGCGGACTTGATCTTGCAAGCTAATAGGCCGCCCAAACTGCACAAGAACATTGCGCCCCTGGACCAGCACTATAAAAATCTTCTGAATAACGCCTGCATGCTCGTCGTCAAAAAACAGCAACTTAAAAAGACTTTGTTCGCCCTTGCCGGGATTTCTTCCCCAGAAGACTGAAACCGGTACAAGTTGAACATTGAAATCAGGGTTGGCACGGGCATGATCGACCATCTTCGTCAAAGGACGCAGGATCTCCTGACGGCTGTTCCGGTCGGCCTGAAACAACTTTAGACTACTCAGGAAAAGATGGGCCGCACTGACACGACCTGGTGCCTGTTGAAGCAGGGCCGACGCCGTAACTCGTGGTCGAGGCAAACCAGCCAGACGGCATTGCTCATCAATCACCACCAGATCGGTCAATGATCCCGTTGGCGTGACGAAACAAACTGGTTTGCTTGGGTCAATCCCCGCTTCTTTCAGCGGGTTCTTGGGCAGAACTTTGGCCTGCACCCACCAGCGCACTGGTATACGGATCCACCAGATCAAGCGTAGCCATTGAATTGCAGTAAGCAGGGGCGCCATGGATCCACCGAGTTGTTCAGCCGGCCGGGTTCAGTTCCATGTTATCAATCAATCGCAGAGTCCCCAACTGGGCCGCCAATAAGATGACGGCTGGCCCTTTCACGGATTCACCCACCGGAGCCAGTGACATCTGGTCACAAATGGTCAGGTACTCGACCTTGATGGCCGGCTGCGAAGCCATTTCCTTGGCCACAATTCCGGTCAGGGTGGCAGCATTGGTCTCACCCGCCTTATATTTCTCCACCGCTGCCTTGAGTCCCCTCGATATCGCAACCGCCATGGCCCGTTCCTCTGGTTTCAAATACCGGTTGCGGCTACTCATCGCGAGGCCGTCGGGCTCACGGACCGTTTCACTTCCGATGACTTTCAAGGGAACGTTCAAATCGGCCGCCATTTTTTCAATCAAGCGCCACTGCTGATAATCTTTCTTTCCAAAGAGAGCCAACTCCGGGCGGACCAGATTGAACAACTTCAGCACGACCGTCAGGACTCCCCGAAAGTGCCCAGGGCGAGACGCGCCGCAAAGCTGGTTTTCAAGGGGCTCATTTCGAACCCAAGTCTGAAATCCCTCGGGATAGATGGTCGCAATGTTTGGCAGAAATACGGCGTCGCAACCTGCTTCCGCAAGTTTTTTTGCGTCTTCGGTCAGGGTGCGTGGATACCGGTTGAAATCTTCCCCGGGGCCGAACTGGGTGGGGTTGACAAAGATACTCACAATCACGGCATCTGCGGTCTGGCGGGCTTGTTTGACGAGAGAAATGTGGCCGTCGTGCAGGGCGCCCATGGTCGGAACAAACGCCAGCTTTTTGCCAGCCGAAAACAAAGCCAGCCGGAAGGCTTCCAGTTCTGCGGTCTCAACAATTGTTTTTAACGTCATGGGACCAGTCATCGCTATCAGGCACTTTCGAGATGCTTGCGGTATGGAGACCCTGTCAACTGCCCTCTTGGCAATCGGGCCAATCCTTGGCCGGCGCTCTTCCAGGGGCGAACCCCTTATCCATCTCCGTGCAGGTCAACAACCGACCTGTTCCGGCATCGCATCACGTGCAAGGCATCACTGACTTGCTCTATATGCTTCGGCAGGATTCAAAAGGCCTTTAGGGCCGCCGTCCACGTCTTGATAAGGAGAAACGCACCGGTGAAAAACTAAATGCTTGGCCCACCCGCGGAAATGCCAGCATCGCCGGTTAAATTCAGAGTTTTTTTGCAGTTTCGCCAACCGGATTATTGGACGCCGATTCCGGGTTGCCTGACTGAAAAATCAGCCGCCGGATGCGCCCTTTTGCGCCCAACGATCCCAGGCTTCTTCCGTTAAATGCAACCTCGACAGCGGCGGCGTCGTAGACTGTCAATTCGGCCCGGTCGGTGAAGGTAAACCGATAAGCATCCGGCTTTAGCTGACGTGCCGACGGCGCGTTGTTGTCAGAGGTCAATTTGATTTTCACTGGTTCGATCACCACAAGTTCCAGAACATGCTCGAAGTTGGCCTTCTCGCTCTGCACTTGGAGGGCCGGTTCTTCAACCACTGGCTTGGATGGGATTTCCCCGTTTGCAAGCCCTGAAACTACTGCGGGAACTGGAACCTCAGCCGGAGCAGCTGGCTGCTCGACGATTTCCGTGACAGGGGCTTTTTTTACCGCGAGATTTTGATTGTTGCGCTTGACACCCGCAGTGATCGCTGCGACCACCAGAGCAAGCAAGGGAACGGCTACGAGCAGGGCCACGGACTTGCCGCCGCTGATATTCAAGTTCACAACGGGCGTGTTCTTCATCAAGTTGCCGATATCAAATACATTCCGTCGACGAGCCGGCATTCGGTGGGGAATCCCACCCTGACCATGACCCACCTTGAGATTTTTTTCGATTTCGGCAGGCACCCAACACTGGGTGTAGAGCTGCGACAATTCCTCGGCATCGAGGCTAAGAACCCGTGCGATGCTCCGAACAAACCCACGACCAAAAACGGCACCGGGTAGCTTCTCGAAATGGCCTGATTCAAGGGCTGCGACAAAGGTGCCCGTGATCCTCGTGACCTGGGCCACCGCTTCCTGGCTCATGCCAGCATTTTCACGGCCCTTTTTCAGTATCTCCCCAAGCTGTGCTCGAAAAATCTTCACATCCGGCGGGGTCGCCGGGGTCTTGGCGGAAATCGTGTGGTCGCTCATCGGCTGATCCATGTTATCATTGCGCCTGAGATTCTCGATCGCCCGTTGATCAGAGCCCAAGTCGGCGTGGTGGCTAAACCATTGAATGCCACCCCGCAGGACCCTCGGCAAGACAATATCCCTAAACCGAACCGTCCGGTTTTTGAAGGAGGCCCCCCAATGCCATCCCGCTGCTTCCAAGAAACATTTAAATATCTGATTTTAATGATATTTATCACAGCAACCTCCCTTGCCGGCTGCCAGTCCCTGGACCGAGAAGAGACTCCGGCCACAGACAAACTCGAAACCAAAAAGCAAATCGTGACGAATTCGCTCGATAGCGGAAATCCTGCCCAAGCCCTCAAAGAGGTCCGGGCCCTGATGGAAGAATACCCGGCCAATCCGGAAGTTCTGAACCTGCACGGACTGATACAGTTGTCCCTGCGCAACAACCAGAAGGCGGCCGAGACACTGGAAAAGGCTCATCAGATCCAACCAGAAAACATGACTTACGTTCTTAACTTAAGCTCTGCCTACATCCAAGGCGGACAACATTCAAAGGCCACAAGGCTGCTCAATGAAACCATCAAATCGCCCGCAGCAAAGTCTTACCGGTACCGGGAAAGGCTGTTCCACAACATGGGCCTGATTGCGGAGTTGTCGGGTGATTCCGTTCGAGCCGAACGCTGGTATGGCCGGGCCCTCGAAGAGAATCCGACGAACTTCATGACGCTGCTTAAAATGGCCCGAATTCTGGAAAGCACCCATCGCAATCGACTGGCAATTGACAAGCTGGAAACGGCAAAAGCTGCATGCGCGCGATGCCCAGAACCAGTCGAGGGTATGGTCCGGATCCTGGTCAAAGAAAATAAGCTCACCGCCGCAAAGGCTGCATTGGACGGATACGAAAAAAACGAATCACTGACAGAAGACGACACGCGCCGTATCGTCGAAATGAAACGGATGATCGCCAAATCTAAGGCCCGCTAAAAAAATGAACAAGCTGATGACTAAGCCGATGAGAACGCCAATGAGCACCACAATAAAAATACTGACTTCCTGGGTCCTGCTTTCCGCAGCCACGGGAATGGCAGCCCAGACGGCGCAAGAGATTGCGGCCGATGAAAAATACAAGTCCCTTGAAACGTTGGCTCGCGGACTTCATTACCTCGAAACGATGTACGTCGATGAAAGCAAAGTAAAAGAGCCGGCCCTCGTTCAAAATGCACTCAAGGGCATGGTGGACCAATTGGATCCACACACAATGCTGATGCCGCACAAGGCCTTTGAACAACTCACCATCGATACACAGGGTAAATTCGGGGGCGTGGGTGTCATCGTGTCCCAGGAAAAAGGGAAATTGATCGTGGTCTCGCCGATTGAAGACACGCCTGCCGCAAGAGGCGGAATCAAATCGGGCGACGAAATCATTGAGATCGAAGGCCATGTGGTGACCAACCTCAAGAATGATGATGCCGTCGACCGGATGCGTGGTGAACCTGGCTCAAAACTCAAGCTGAAGATCCGCCGCCAAAATATCATCGAACCAATCACCATTGAACTGGTCCGCGAAATCATCCGGGTCAAGTCAGTCCGCGGGCAGAGCCTCGCTCCAAAATTTGGTTATGTCCGAATCTCGAGTTTTCAAGAAGGCACTGGCGACGAACTCGCCACAATCGTCAAGAACTTCAAATCAAAAGATGAACTTTCTGGACTGATCTTGGATTTACGCGACAACCCGGGTGGTCTTTTGGATCAAGCAGTGCAGGTGTCAGACCTATTTATCGAAAGCGGTCTGATTGTTTCCACCCTGGGTCGCGACAAGGACCGTGTCGAAAGGGAATTTGCCAGAAAGCGGAATACCTTCTCGGGCTTCCCAATCGTCGTTCTCGTCAATGGTGGATCGGCAAGTGCATCAGAAATTGTTGCTGGCGCCCTGCAAGATCACGAACGCGCATTGATCATGGGCACAACAACATTTGGCAAGGGTTCCGTTCAAACCATCCTGCCTTTGCCCGATGGCTCGGCCCTGAAACTTACTATCGCACGGTATTACACCCCGAAGGACCGTTCGATTCAGGCCAAGGGAATCACTCCAGACATCGTCGTTCCCTTAAAGGCAGCCGACGAGGCTCCAGCCAACAAACCGAAAAGCGACCGTCCGGAGGGCATTCGCAAAGAATCCGACCTCGAACGGCACATTGAGAGCAGTGACCTGAGCGACATGGCAAAATCTCAAGGGTTGGCGCAGTGGATTGACCAGTGGCCGGAGCCAATGCGTTCGGACAATCAACTTTTGACTGCATTCAACTATCTTCACAGTTACGCCAAATTGGACCGGAAAGAGAAAGCCGACGGTAAAAAAGAAGACAAGGCACCGGACCGTCAAAAGGAAAAAGCGACCACGAAATAGTCGCCAACCAAGCCCGTGCTGACCTGGCGCCGGCTGGTCGCACAAAATTTCAGATAGTTTTGCATTGGCCGTGCTTCACGAAAAAATTTGAGCACCTGCTTACAATCGCTGCAGGCCACCATCTGGTTGTGGCGTGCATGCAGGTTTGTGGACTTGACGCAGCATGTTTTCAATCCGGCATTGAACCCGGTATTTAATACCGTATCCATTCCGGTCGCGATCTCGTAGTCGGTTCCGGCGAATTCAACGGGAGTGCGCAGGATTTTTGTGTGCAGTGGAAGGGTCATTTTGAAATGATAGATCCGGAGGGCACTGGCTGCAAGCAAGCGATCAAAGATTAAAATTCATCCACAGACGCTGACGACACCTGACATTCAAACAAGGTGGCGAAGGTGTTGATGAATTCCTTTTTTACCCTATGGATATCCGGCGTTGTGCCTAACACTTGAGCAAGGCTGATAACACTTCTGCCCGCAATCCCGCAGGGAACAATCAACCCAAAAATACCTAGGTCGTTTGTCACATTGAGGGCAATCCCGTGCATCGTTGCCCGATCCTTGATGCGGGTTCCCACGGCACATATCTTGTTGTTACCGACCCAGACTCCGGGGTGGTCCGGATCACGGTGTGACGAAACACCGAAGGTAGCCAGCGTATGGATCACGGCGGCCTCAAGCCTGTGTATGTAGGCCCGCGCCCCTAACCCGAACAAGGTCAATGGAATGACAGGATAAACGACCAATTGACCAGGATTGTGGGCTGTTGCCTCTCCACCGCGGTCGCTGCGATAGATGCTGACCCCTACCTTTGACAACCAGGCTTCGCCAGCCAACAAAAATTTTTCACTGGAATTCTTGCCCATGGTGATCACCGGTGGATGCTCGACCAGCATCAAAAATGCTTGGCCGTTTCCCGCAACGCATCTGGCGTGCAGGCGTTTCTGCAGGCTCCAAGCCAAACCATATTCCATGGTTCCAGCGTCAATGACCGTGACACCGCGCACGGGCGCACCAACCGAATCTTGTTCATGATCATCCTGATTCACTTTTGCCACGCCCCGGTAAACGGCGCTGGATCTCCCGCGCCCTGGCGAACCACAGTCGGCACCTCGGCGGTGCAATCAATGACGGTGGTTTCCACTCCCGGAACCTCATCCCCCAGATCAAGGATTAAATCAACCCCATGCCCGAAGGCCTCAAGCACTTCGTGCCCAAATCGAGGCAAATGTTCTTCACTGTATCCATTGGCGTTCAGCGTGAGAGAAGGCACCGTTGCTGCGGCTAAAATCCGCCCATAGCGCTCCAACAATTCACGAACAAGAACCGAATCCGGGATCCGGATCCCCACCTCGCGCCGGCGATCGTGGATCAACCTTGGCAGGCTCCTGTTGCGATCTAGAATCACCGTATAAGGTCCCGGCAACGTCTTTTTCAAGTAAGGGTAAATGTTGTTGTCGATATTGACGACATCAGCAGCAGCCGAAATCGAGGCACACATGAGGCTGAAAGGTCTGTCCTTCGGGTGCCCAGGCTTCAACTTGCGGATTCGTTCAAGGCCCTTTGGGCTATCGGCATCACAGACAAAACACCAGCTGGTTTCGGTTGGTAAGGCGATGACCCCACCGTCAGCAAGAACCTTACACGCCGATTCCATGTCGCGCTCGCGCACTGGATTAACATAGGTATAGATGTGTCGCGCCGCCATCGCTCCCCTGACTTCTGAGCTTTTAACGGCTCCGCTGGCTATGAATCAAAGTCAAAAATTCGGACCGGGTGGACATCTCCTGGAACGCGCCGAGCATGGAGCTCGTCATTGTGTACGAATTCTGTTTCTCCACACCACGCATCATCATGCAAAAATGATACGCCTCGATGACGACCCCTACTCCACGCGGTTCCAAATGGGTTTGCAAGGCCGCAGAAATTTCACTGGTCAGCCGTTCTTGAACCTGCAAACGACGTGCGAACGCATCGACAATGCGTGGTATTTTCGAAAGCCCGATCACCTTGCCATTTGGGATATAACCAACGTGGCAACGTCCGTGAAACGGCAGAATGTGATGCTCGCAAAGGCTGTATAATTCGATATCCCGAACGATCACCATGTCATTGTAAGTTTCATGGAACACTGCATTGTTCATGATTTTTGGAATGTCGGCCTTGTAACCAGACGTAAGAAATTCCAAACTGCGCAGAAACCGTTCCGGAGTTTTCACCAGACCCTCGCGATCGGGGTCTTCACCAAGCCTGGTGATCAGAGATTTAATTCCACCGAGAAAACGATCACGATCAGAGTCACTCATAATAATTCTCCCAGGAATCTTTTAGTTTCCACTGGATTGAATCTGCTTTCCTTCTGAAAATGTTACAATAAATTTTTAGGAAATCCTTGCTATGAAAAGCACAAGTTTTGTCTATGCCACCGCGCCTGACGCTGACACGGCACTGAAACTGGCGCACAGCGCGATTAAGTCCGGACTTGCAGCATGCTGCAACATCATTCCTGGAATGACGTCCGTTTATGAATGGCAGGGACAGGTTCATGAAGACCAGGAAGTCGTCATCGTCTTCAAAACAACCGAGGAGAGGATTTCAGACCTCACATCTTTCATCACCACCCGCCATCCATCGGACAACCCATGCGTCGTCGCGCTTCCTTTGACCGGCGGCAGCCAAAAATTTCTCGACTGGATTGCATCACAAGTAAAAGATCGGCGGAGCTGAGAGGATAAATCCCGAAATCGATCAGCCGCCCTCACCATCCATCGAAGATTTCCCTTCGATACCAATCTTGTCGTAGAAAAGCTCGTCAATCGTCTTCTTAATCAGAATCCAGAGCAATTCCTTGTCGGAGCAGCTTGCAAAAAAACCCAGCGGAATCTGAAACCCGCCTTTATCCTTGCGGCCACCGCCATAATAATTTCCATCACTGTCTTGGCCAAAAACATCCTTCAACCACTTGTCTGGATCGAGGGTATGAGACTTCGTCCGCAAGGACCCGTCAATGTATTCATTGCCGACCACACCGTAAACGATCACCGTTTCAATGCCTTCTCGGTGCAATAAATAGTCCGCACATTGACCAATTCCATCACGGTCCTCGTCCCGCACGAAGCCCACCCCGGAGAACATGAAAGTACTCCGGATGTCCTTTCTCTGAAGGGCAATCTGGGTCAAATCCATTGTCTTTGCTGGAATGGACTGCCGCGAAATCAGAGCAAGAAGGTCCTTGTCAACGAAGTTGGAAAGGAACTCGCTCGCGCGGTAATCAATCATGGTGGCATTGACGAAGTTGTCCGTATCGGACCGGATGCCGTGCATTAGCGCGGTCGCAATCTTGGTCACTTCCGGGGATGACCCCCCAAATTGATTGGGACTTTCCATGAGGTATTCGGCAAAAATCGCAGAAGTCGACCCCGAGTTCTCTCGAATATCGACAAACTTACCTTGGATGTTGCCCAGGGGTTTGTGGTGATCCACGAACGCCAGCAGCTGACACGTTGGCGGCAGCTTGATCGGAAGTTCTGCCGTCTGCGAATCTGTGATCGCATAGTAGTCAAACTTCGAACAATCGAAATTGTCGTGCCACTCGTCGAGTTCGATATCGAGCTTTTTGACCAAAGCCCGATTCTCGTGATGCGAAATTTCCTCAAAGTGAATGATCCGTGACTCGATTCCATGTTGGCGTGCCAGCCACTGCAGGGCCAAAGAAGATCCTATGTTGTCAGGATCTGGATACCCGCGAATGCAAATAAGGAGCTTGGTACCAGAGACAGATTCCAAAACCCCTTCCAAGACCGCTGAACTGGATGTCATCTCCCTGCGGCTGGACGGGACACGCCCAACCTGTGCAGGTTCGGTGTCCGGCGAAATATCCTGGTGACGCGCCTGCAATGAGGCCGCCTTCACCGTTGGCTTTGCCATAATTTTTTCGCCGTTTCTGTTCTTCAAATGAATCACTCCCGTGGACTTCTGTAGTCCTTCTTATGGAATCGGCAGGAATCCTTCAACTTCTTAAATCACTCGCTTTTTCAGACCCTGATCAAGGTTCGGTCTGCCTTTTTAAACTTCTGGAACTTCAGACCAAAGGCGACCAATTTGGCGATTCATCAAATTAATCGGCTGGATTCCGATCTATTCCTCTGGGACACTTGATACCTAAACCCGTCCCGATCATCCCGTTTGGACCTTGAAGGAGAAGCCGCCATGGGTTGCCAGCTAATTTTCCGGATCACCGGGCTGATGATTGGCCTTGCTCTTTCATTCAGCAATGGTGCCGTTGCAGGCGATGCGCCCGGCGAATTGCTGAGAGAAGGTTCGAAACCGCCAGAACTACTGCTGGATGGGGAAAATGGCGGAAAGCTTGATGGCACCCCCTGGGACTACAGAAATTACCTCGGCAGGATTCACCTCATTTTCTACGTCGACCCAGACGAGCGGAGCGATGGCGAGGCCCTTGAAAACGCCCTTGATGCCCAAAAGTTCAAGATTGGACAAGTGGACTCATCGGCCATCGTCAACATGAAGGCAACCGCACTGCCTAATTTCATGATTGGCATCACCCTCTCTGCCAAACAGAAAAAGTTCCCGACGACGACTTATGCAAAGGATTTCACCAAATATCTGGTGAAGGAGTGGGGTCTGAAAGATGATGCCTACAATTTCATCATCCTGAATCAGAAAGGCGAACTGATCTATCGCAAGACCGGCAAACCTACTCCCGAAGAGGTCAATGCCCTCGTCGAACTGATCAAGAAAAACTTAGTGGTTGCACACGAAAAACCGAAAATATAAAGATCAAAGAAGAGGGCGGCCAAGGAGGCTGCCCTTCTTTTTTTCATCAAATTTCAGCGAAAAAGCTTGCCCAAGATTTTGAATACACCGACCAACACTGTAAATGAAAACGTGATGCATCCTGCAATCAACGACCAAAACACGACCACTGGCATTGCCAGCACGCCGATCACAGCGGCCACTGGATCACGCCCCGTGATGTCATTGCGACGCCAATGGGCAAACGCCGACTCGCGGTCGATCTTGTGCTCCTGACGCTTTGATTCTTCACGCTTGATGTTCAAAACATCATCAGTAACGATCACTTGGGACATGAAACCTCCTCATGGGACCTCGACTCGTAGCCCACTCCATATTAAGATTCCTCCCAAACATCCAGTCAAGAAGCGAAAACACCATGAATCAAGATTTAATTCTGGGAGTCGTCCTGGGCCTCGTTCAAGGCCTGACGGAATTACTCCCCGTCTCCAGCTCTGCACATCTGATCGTTGTTTCGGAATTGATGTCAGGCAAGCCGTTGCCCCTGGCCGTCAACGTCGCCCTGCACATTGGCACGGTCATGGCCGTACTGGTCTATTTTTTCAACGATTGGCTCGCCATGGGGCGATCTCTTGTACGCCG
>CAMBEK010000023.1 GCA_945865565.1 Pseudobacteriovorax antillogorgiicola
GAAGGCACGGATGCGGCTGAAATTTTGTTGCGAAATGCATTATCCGCTTGAGAAAAATACGCACCTGCAACCACCGGAACATGATCTCGTTCCCGGATGGCTTGAAGGGATTTCACGAACCCCGTCGCGTCACCAGCATTGGAACCGTCGGGCAGTATCCCAAAAACTTTGTTGATGATAATCGCCTTTGGCTTGCGCGCAGAGATGGCGTCGATCACGTCAATCCACTGGGACAGGGAAGGTTCGCCCACCCCAAGCCAGGCCATGGCCGAATCATCAAAAAGAAGGATCCTGATTTTTTTTGATATGTCAGGACCGCGACCAGCGGCTTCCCTTGCCCGGTAAAGCAATGGCAAGTCCAATCTGGTTTTCAGGTATTCCCCGATATCCCCCAGCCCAAAGATGCATGCGACAAGCGCTGTGGTCAGAGCATAAGCAAGCCATCTTGCCCAGTGAATCCCAGGACGCCGAAACCGGCTGGCCAGATCCGACCCGCTGACGGCTGATGGGCTAAATTTTATTTCAAACTTCAACATCGGCACAGCATCGGTACAATAAGGTACCTCTTTAGTCTGCCCGATTTTACCCTGATTCATCAGTTACTTACCGGTGCAATAAGGCACATCTTTAGTCTGACCCAAGCCAGGATAAACAGCTGGACTGGTCCAGTCCCCCACGACGGGCTATGATTCCGCTTGGAGGAATTGCAAAAATGTCTGGTTTGCGACTCAAACTCAGGGCGCTTGGCTTGATCATGTCTGGTCTTGCTGCCCTCTGTGCCATGCCCAGGTTTGCCTATGCGGAAGGCCACCAGCCGACCATTGTGACGACGGCACCACCATCGTCATGGCTCGTCGCATCGCATCCCCTGGCGGAAGCCAACCGCAAGGAATCCTGGCTGCGTAATCTGGTTCATGGCCAACTAGTGATCCTCGACCAAAATTGGAAATGGCAGTGCCAATTGTGCGTCAGCCTGCCCTCACCAACAAATGGCCTCATCCGCATGGTGCGGCGGGATGGAGCCACCTCAAAAAACACCCGCCAAAATCTTGCGATCGATTTTGAGATTCCAGCCCAGGCCAAATGGGGCGACGGAAAACCCCTGGTCGCCGATGATTTTCGGCTGGCATTAGAAATTGCCCGAAGCATGCCACCGTCAACCAAGTCAGGCAGTCTGGCCCGCGCGATTCTTGAACTCACGCCCGATGCCAAAAATAATAAGCACTTTCTCGTTCGCCTGCGAGAACCCCGTGGCGATTTTTGGTTTGCGTTTGGATTACGTCCTGTTCCGAACCATCTTGAATCTGAAATTTGGAAGGCCAGCGAACAAGATTTCAAAGATTACCTTCATTCGACCAATTACGTCACCAACCCGTCCCAGCCCGGACTCTACAGCGGACCATGGTTCCCAAAAAACACCCGGTTTCGGGGTGAAGGTGATTCGCAATCGATTTTGCTGGAAGCAAATCCGGGTTTCGCTGGGGGCAAGGTCATGGCGCAGTCCATCCAGGTAATATTCCGGCGAACCGAGAAAGATGCTGTGAAGGACCTCGATTCAGGCGTTGCCGACATCATTCCGGAAACCGACCTCTCGCCTGCGGGAGCAAAACTGATCACACGCAAAAATACAATTCGGTCGGCACTTGGATCGGAACTTGAACACATCGACTTCAATACAAGAAACCCGCTCCTGACCGACGTAAATCTTCGCAAGGCAATCAGCCTGATGATCAACCGTTATGATCTGGCTAGATCCACCGGAATGCCGGCGGAGCTGCCGATGGCCCTTGGATTCATGCACCCGGCCATGAGCGGCTCACCCGTCCGCACGGACCGGGGAGATTTACTCAAACATCAGGCGTTTCAACATCACGTATGGGGATACGCACCGAGCGAAGCCTCTGCGCTGCTCCAGCAGAGTGGATGGACACGCGAGGCATCAAACCATTCGTCCCTTTGGAACAAAGAGGGCTCCCCACTTGAAGTGGATTTGGATACGAATCGTGCCGACCAAATCCGAATGGAAACAGTTCGCGCTGTGGCGCGTCAGCTGACGAACGCCGGGATCAAAGTGAATGTCAAAGAACATCCAAACGACATTTTCATCCGGGACATCTTGCGTAAGGTCAAATTCAAGGGCCTTGCCGAATACGCCTGGCGCATGCCCGCTGGAGCCATCCCGGATACGATCCTGGAATCCAGACAGGTCCCGTCCCTTCAGAATGCCTACACCGGGGAAAACAGTTCGGGGTGGAGCAACCGCAGGCTAGATGAAATTTTAGAGCAGACGCGTGACGAATGGGACACCGCAGCGCGACAAGCAATGCTGAGAGAGATTGAAGGACTTGCAGCAACGGACGTTCCATTTATCCCGCTGTTCTATCGACCAGTTTTAGGGGCGGCTGCTGATACCGTTGCAGGATTTGAAGTTCCGGGGCACGAGGGCTGGTCCAGCAGTTTTGCAACGGGTTGGATTTTTTCAACGGCGACTCAGGCGAAATGAATAAGGGACGAGCAGCGTAAGCCACTCGTCCCTCAGGTAGAGGAACCACCAAACAGAAGCTAAGAGGGAAACTTACTTCTGGACTGGCGCTTGAAGCTGCTGACCTGGGTTATTGACCGTGGTACCTGGAGTGCTCGGCGGCGCCGTTGGCTTGCCCACATCGTCTTCGATTTTGCTCAGATCACTGCCGTCATCGGCAGCGGGCGTCTTGTCGAGCGGATTGCCGATATCAGCGATCACATCTTCTGCTTCGGAACCGCTGATCTTGCACTGGCTGCCTTTTTCAAGGTCGATTACGGTCGCGTAGGAAGCTTGGGCATCGAGCCCGGCATTCAAGGTGTCAACCACTTCAATGCGGGTTTTAGAGACTGCGTCTTCGCGGAAGCTAAGCATGCGCGAGAAGTGAGCCGTTTCGCCGGCTTTCGCCACAGTCATGAAAACCGTGTGAACAAACTTGGATTCTTCTTTGAAACGGTCGACCGTAATGGTCCCAATCACGTCTTTGGTGGTGCCACTGGCGACATCAAGAAGTTGCTTTGCCGTGATGCGTGCGTCGAAGTGGCCAACGCTGTCGGCGCCCAAGCTGCGGGTGAACTGAAGCGTCAGTGTTTCTGCCGCATCGCGGGCCTTCAGGTCAGCCGATACGGACTCGCCGTCGACCTTCTCGTCTGGAATTTCTTTCAGGCGCATAACCACCTGGCTGCTCGTGATGGTCGCATCGTCAGTCTTGTCCACTTGCGATTGTCCGACCACTTCAAGTCCAAGTTCACGCAGGATCAGTTGCGAGATTGCAGCCATTTCCTTGCTAATGCCGGGATTAAGTTTAGATGCACTGGCTTCACTTATCTTTGCCAGGACTGCGGTTTTGGCGATCATGCCAAGGGCATCGTCCATTTCATTCATATTGATTTTAAGGCCGGTGTCGCGGCAAGTTGAATCACCGGTATAGAAAGAATCCGCCCGCAGCTGATAGCTTTCACCGCGCTCGATGATGAACTGGCGATACTTGCGGAACGATTTGCGGAAATTACCGACGTAATCTTTTGATGCGAGTTCTTTTATCAGAAGATCAGAGGCGACAACCTTGAGGCTGTCCAGTTGCTTCAGGAAATCTTCGCTAGAGGTCAGATTGGTCACACCGGCTACCGAATTGGTGTTGGCGCCGCTGCTTTTTTTGTTGACCTTGAGAACGATGTCGCCGCAGGCCGTAAGGTTCGCTGCGATTGCAATGGTGATCAACCCGGCCGCAAGGCGTGAGAAGATCGCAAATGGTTTTTTAGTCGAGACTTCAAAATTACTGTGGTTCGTGGCGCTCATAAATTTATCCCCTTTGTTGCTCTTGCTGGCCCAGCCACGTCCCATGATGGGATTCGCCTCTACCGGAAACTCGTGAACTGGATAAGGGGATATGAGCAAGGAGCGGGCCAAGAATCAGGCTCTGCCATGCGGACTCACAGAGAGATCCTGGATAATCTAATTTATCGTTTGATTACGGGTATATATAGAAAAACGGGAGTGTTTGAGGGGCGCTGGCATCAGAAAAACGGAGGGCATTTCGACTAATTATTAGTCAACACTGTCAAGCAAACGGATAAGAAAACGATGGTCACCGTTGAAATTTGCCGCGTCCAGGGCTGGGAAAAGCACTGGCTTAGGCTGATAACCCACGGCAAGGCCGCAGGCTTTCATCATGGCCAGGTCATTCGCGCCATCTCCGATTGCCACGACATCGGCCAGTGCAATGCCCAACCGCGCAGCCTCACGCCGGACAATCCGCTCCTTGCCTGCGGAATCAACCACTTCACCTGAAACTTGTCCGGTGAATTTCCCATGTTCAAACATCAGCCTGTGGGCAAACGCCCCTTCGAAGCCAAGGTCATCTGCCAGAGGTTGGGCAAATTCAAGGAACCCGCCAGAAACGATAAAAGACCGGATCCCCTTGGATCCGGCCCATTTCGCAAATGCATCGATGCCTGTGTTTTTTGTGATCCGGCGTCCAACGTCAGCCAAACAGGACTCGGAAAGACCCTTTAAAATTTCAAGACGCTTCTCGAGCGCGGCACGAAAGTCGGTCCTACCTGCCATCGCTTGACGGGTGATGGCTTCAACTTCGTCTTCTTTCCCAGCAGAACGCGCCAGTTCCACAATCGATTCTTGCGCAACGAGCGTGGCGTCCATATCGAAAAAACAGAGTTTTTTTTGCGCGGATGATGATGAAATCCGCCCAAGTCCCAGCGTAACATTCGCCTCGAAAACCGCATGTTTCACCCCGGCAACAGCATCAGCCTCTTGGCTGTCGAGTTTCAGTGACAAAAAAGGGTCATCACGTAACGGGTCGTGGTTCATTCCAAATGTCTTTTTTTGAAGTGTATCATGCAGGCGAGAAAAGACGGAAACAGGAAGAAATTTTTCCAGTCGTACCACGTCCGTGCGGCAGACAATCAGTGCATGAGATTCAGGCATCGCTAACCTGCGGTATCGAGATAAGGCAGCCAATCCATAACAACATCCTGGTGGGTGTCCTCAAGCAACTCCCGCCACCCAGGGCGGCGTGGCTTACGCCGAAGCTTGAGCCCGACGCTGTCCGGAGAGCGGTTGCCCTTGCGCCGGTTGCAGTCCTGGCAGGCTGCAACGACATTTTCCCAGGAGGTCGCCCCACCGCGGCATTTCGGAATCACATGATCGATTGTGATACTGCCAACCCGGCAATTCGCACCACAATATTGGCACTGGAATTTGTCGCGTAAAAAAACATTCTTGCGTGTGCAACGGGCCAGCGAAAGGCGCCGGACAACCCTGGCATAGCGCTTCAGGCGAACAACACTTGGCAATGGATAAATGGTAGAGATCGTCCGGACAACTTGGCCATATTCAGCGATGACTTCTGCCTTGCTGGTTAAAACTAGGCAAATCGCCTTCTGCCAGCTGACCAGCTGAAGGGGCTCGTATCCGGCATTGAGGATTAGTGTTCTCATCATCGCCCTCAAACTCCATCATCGCACAAATATAGCCTCTGACGCCATTTTCAGGCGATCCTCTCCCCCTTATTCAATCCATCGGAATCGATCAATATTTGTGAAGCAAAAATAAACAGTCGATTTCACTGATTAAAATCAGCGCCTTCGGCGGTATAAATAATGAGATACGTACCATTCCTGGCCGCCCCGGAATCCAAACAACTCGGCACATGCCATGAAAAACATGCGCCAGCGATTCGTCTGCCGGATCGCCTCGCGACGCGGCATGTCTTTCTCAAACAACCTGATCACCTCGTGGCGGTGGCGGTCCAGGTTCTTCAACCAGTCTTCGGACGTCTGGGCGTAATGGACACCGCTGACACGGTCATGACGCTCGACAACAAGGTCATCTTGAAAATAGAGCATCAAATCGTCGCTGGGCATGATGCCGCCAGAAAAGAAGTGTCGCGCCATCCAATCGTCATTTTTTTCATCAGCAAACGGATATGCATAACTGTCGTGAACAAAGATGTGAAAAAAAAGCTTTCCGTCGTCTTTGAGCCAGCCTGAAATCCGCGCAAGGAGTTCTTTGTAATTGCGCATGTGCTCAAACATTTCCACGGAGACGACCCGGTCAAATTTTTGGTCGATCGAAAAGGCATTCATGTCGCAGGTGATCACCTGGACATTTTTAAAGCCACGCTCGCGGCAACGCCCTTCAATAAACAAACGCTGAGGAGCCGAATTCGAAACTGCCGTGATCTTGGCGGCGGGATATTTTTCAGCCATCCACAAGGTCAATGACCCCCAACCACAACCCAACTCAAGGATGTCCATTCCGTCGCGAATTTGGGCGCGGTCGCAAGTCAAAGCGAGCATGTGCTCTTCAGCAGCATCGAGGCCTTCGCTGCCGGAAGGGTAAATGCAACTGCTGTATTTCAAACGTTTCCCCAGAGCCATCTGGAAAAATTCAGGCGGGACTTCATAATGCTGTTCGTTGGCCTTGCCGGTATCGATGGCAATGGGACTGCCACGCAACTTGGCGATGAAATCATGCTGATCCTGGCGATCCCGTTCAACATCCTGATGACGCTCGCCGAGGCGCCGCAAAAGAAGATTTCGGATTCCCAACCGCGTGGCCCAATCAGGCACGAACCCACGCTCCACAAGATCAATTGCCAATTGCATCACATACCCCTTCAGTGACTATCTTTATCGAGGTGCCCTGGGCGTCCAAGGAATAAACATGCTCGTCGTGCGCTGGTAATCACGGTAATCCTCGCCGCGAGATTTTAGTGCCTGCTCTTCGGTCCACGGAATTCCCGTGATCTTGTAGAGAAACCAGAACATTAAAACCGGGCCCAGCAAAGTCAGCCACCAGTTGGCTGCCCCAATACCGAAAACCACGTAACTGAACCAGTGGATCCATTCAAAGAAATAATTCGGATGACGCGAGTAACGCCAAAGCCCCTCGCGGCAGGTTTTTCCCTTGTTGGCTGGATTTGCACGAAAGCGCGTCAGCTGGCGATCCGCCAAGGACTCACCGCCAATCGCACCAAATGCGATGAGGGCGCCAAACGCGTCAATGGCGCCCAGGCCGCGGGATGGATCGTTACAAGCAACCCAGGCGGGCAAAGAAAAGAGCAGGATCAGCAAAGCCTGGAATTGAAAAAAGAAAAAGAAATTGCGATTGGCCGAATCACCCCACATATGACGAAGCTTCCGGTACCTCGCGTCTTCAGGTTTCCCAAAAACCCGGTTGCGTAGAAGATAGGTGCCCAGCCTGAATCCCCAGTAGGCGCCTGCAAAACCAACAAGGGTCCGCCGGCCGGGATCACCAACGCCATTTAATGCGTAAAAAACGCAGGAAGAACCGATGCCAAGGGCCCAGATCGCATCCACAATGCTGGCCTCACGATGCCGGGACTGAAAGACCCATCCAGCAAACATGGCCAAGCCGGCGACGGTCAATGCGACCTGAAGCTGGAGGACTAACGGCATAGCGGCTTCTTAAAATGAAGCTGCACATCGCCGATGGCGCGTTCCGTAAAACCGCCCTCGCTGTAACAGAAGTAAAACTCCCACATCCGGATAAACTCATCACCAAGCCCAAGGCTCCTGATTGCCGGCAGGTTTTTAGTGAAGGAAACACGCCAGCGGTGCAGCGTCTCGACATAATGCATCGTGATGTCGTCAAGATCCACGAGGCGCATGTCGGATGATTTGGCCATGGCATCGACGATGGCCGTCACCGAAGGGATGAAACTTCCAGGGAAAATGTATTTTTGAATAAAGTCGACGCTGCGCAACGCCCGCTCGTATTCCTGGTCCGTAATGGTAATGGCCTGAATGACAGCCGCACCATCTGGCTTCAGCAATCTCGAACAGACATTGATGTATTGGTCCAAATAGCGTGCACCGACCGCTTCGATCATTTCAATCGACACAAGTTTATCGAACGTTCCCCGTTTAGGAAGGTCGCGGTAATCATCCTTGACGATGGTGATCCGGTCCTGCAAGCCGGCGGCTTTGACACGTTCCGTCGCCAAGGCAAACTGCTCGTCGGAAATCGTGGTGGTGGTGACGCGGCAACCGTAGTTTTGAACTGCGTGAATCGCAAAACCGCCCCAACCCGTCCCGATCTCGACCAGATGATCCGTTGGCTTGAGTTCTAACTTGCGGCAAATCCGGTCCAGCTTGGCCCGTGACGCGTCGGCAAGGGTCATGTCAGGACGTTCAAAAATTGCAGCCGAGTACATCATGGTTTCGTCGAGGAAAGTCTTGAAAAAGTCATTCCCGAGGTCGTAATGGGCCACAATATTTTTCTTGCTGCCGTCGCGGTTGTTCCGGCGAAACCAATGGGCGAGCTTCCAGAAGGGCATGAGCAACCGTGCAAACGACGAGTCCATTTGCGTCAACAGCGCCCGGTTGGCAACGAAAACCCGGATCACCTGGACCAAGTCCGGAGAGGTCCAGTAGCCCTTCATGTAAGATTCAGCAGCACCAATGGAACCGCGCGTCGAGACATCGGCATACATTTGCATGTCCGTGACCTTGATGCTTGCAGACGGTGCGGGAATCGAACCAGATGACGCTCCAGCAGTTTCCTTGGCGCCAAAGGTGTGAATCCCGGTCGCGTCTTCGACAACCAGATGTCCACGCGTGATTCCACGAAGCAAACGGTGGATCATCGTCTGAGACATGGTTGACTTCAGTGCGACGTTTGCCAATCTTTCAACTCCGTTTCCTGGATCCACCAAAAACCTCCGCTGCAGGATGCGAAAAAAAAGGCATGCGTTTTATCCATAGCAAGCCTGCCTGAATGTAGATTCCAGTCAAGACCGCAACCGTCATAAAGGGATACAAAACTTGTGCAAGGAAAAGATTTGAGGATGACATCTCTGCGCGACGCAGGTTCAGATTAACCTCAAAAACCTTTTTCCCTTCGCGTTCATTCGTCATGAACACATGAAGTGGGGCACCCGCCTCGGATCCCGGCGCGGAAAAGACCCAAGTGTACTTCATATCCATTGGGAAAAAAGGCGACACATGAAAAGCCTTCTGAAAGGCAAATCGCCCCCGGCCGTGGGCGGGAGACCAGGCCCCCTCCATGTCCGGAGTCCGGTCCGTCAGGACATAGCGATGCCGTTCGTTCCATGGCGTGTTGGTGATTTCGGCCACCACCGCCTCCAAATGTTTTCCGTCACGATCAAAGCAATAGTAAAAACTGACGGGATTAAAACAAAACCCGAAGTAACTAAGATTGGTCAAAATTCCGACGCGCCCGGATGGCCGAAATCCCGCCTGGCGCTCCACTTCATCCAGGACGCAAGCCTTTAGGGGCTTGTTTGAGTCACCCAGATAATTTTTGCGGTAAAAAGAGGCTAGATTCAGGCGCTCAACCGACCAAAGGAGGAACCGGTCAAAAACCCCCGGCAATTCGTCCAAGTCCAAATACATCATGAACATGCGGTACGAAAAATCGTGACGGCGAGGGGCAGTGCGGGTGTGCTGCACCCGTCCAAAATAAACCGCACTATGCAGCGGATTTCCCACTAAAAGACCTTCCCGAACGCCCGAGCCACTGCGAGGCCACTTTTGACGCCGTCCTCGTGAAAACCGAAGCCCCAATAGGCGCCACAAAAATGAGTCCGCCCGCCATGATTCGCGGCCGCCCCACTGATTTCTCCGTGGCGCAACTGTGCGCGAATCGATTCCACTGTGTATGCAGGATGGTGGTACAGGATTTTTTTGATGGCATGGCGGTCGTCAATCGCATCGTCTGAATTGAGGCTGACCAAAAATGTTTTTGTACCCGGCAGGCTTTGCAGGATATTCATGTTGTAGGTCAACGCCACGCGGTCGTCGCTGGCGTTGTCCTGGCTGACACTATCCCCGCGAATATGATAATTCCAGCTGGCCCAGGCTAATTTACGGCGCGGCATCATCCGCGTGTCCGTGTGCAACGTCGCGTCATTCGGCGCGTAGGGAATTGCGCCCAGGATCTCGCGTTCTGCCTGACTTGAATCCCCCAATAACGCCAAAGCCTGATCGCTGTGGCAGGCAAAAACCACCTGATCAAAATGTTCGCGCTCGCAACCAACAGCCTTTACCCAAACACCATCAGCAGCCCGGGTGACATGCTCTACCGGCAGTTTCAGCCGGATATTATTCTTGAAACGTCCCGTTATTTTTTCGATGTATCTGAAGGATCCGCCTTTGATCACGCGCCATTGTGGACGGTCATCCACGCTCAGCATGCCGTGGTTTTTAAAAAACCGGACGAAATAGCGCGCGGGGAAGGCATCCATGCCGCGCTCCCCGGAGGACCAGATCGCCGCCCCCATTGGAATAATGTAATTCCGGATGAACGGCTGTGAGTAGTTGTGTTCTTTCAAATAATCGCCCAAGGTCTGACCGTCGTCTTCCGGGCGATCCAGGAGCTCCAGGGATTTTTTGTTGAATCGCAGGATGTCACGAATCATCCGGTGAAACGAAGGGCGCAATAAATTACGCCTCTGGGCAAAAAGGGCGTTCAGGTTGGTGCCATTATATTCCAAACCTGTTTTTTGACATTTGACGCTGAAGCTCATCTCGCTGGCTTGGGATTCGACACCAATCTGACCCATCAACTTGATGAAATTCGGATAGGTCCAGTCGTTGAAAACGATGAATCCTGTGTCGATGTCCAAGCCACCGTGTTGCGGACCGACGTTGATCGTGTTGGTGTGCCCGCCGATGTAATCAGCAGCTTCGAAAACATGAACGTCATGATCCCCGGCAATCAGGTGAGCCGCGGTCAGGCCCGATATACCCGACCCGATGATGGCGATGCGCTGGCCTGGCTTTTGAATGTTCACGGGGTTTTAAACTCCGCTGTAGTCATGTCCCATCAGAGAGAGACTGGTTGTTCCACGCCAAGTGTTGCGCGAACACGATACCACAAAACGGGAAGTCATACCCGGCTTCAATGTCTGGATCACATCATTGAAGAAAAGGATTTTCTCTCGGGACTTTCCGCGCGGCGTTTCTGTGGTCACAAAAACAGCAGTATGCTTTGGGTTTCCAGTTGCCTTGTCGTAGAAATAGCGAACCTCGTCGACGGGGGCTTCCACCACAAAGCGCGGTTCCTCAAAGCCATGTCCGAAGGGTTTGAGTTCATCAAGGAGGCCGGTGACCTCAAGGGACAGGAGCCCCAGCGGAATTTCACAGTCAAAACCAAGGCGGCTCTCCCACATTGCCGGAGTGCGCGTTTGCAAATCCGCCGCGTGATCGATCAAAGCCGCACGTATATTTGCCTCTTGCGACACATCAAAGGTGTAACCACCGGCCGCTGCATGGCCGCCAAACTTTTTGAACAACTCACCACACGACGTCATGGCTGCCGTCACGTTAAAACCAGGAATTGTCCGCGCCGAGCCCTTGCAATTGCCGTCAGCGCCACGCTGGAATAACCACGTCGGACGCCAGAATTCCTCGGCCAATTTACTGGCCGCGATACCCACAACCCCGGGATGCCAGTCGCCGCCCAGAAAAAGGACAGGCGAGCCATTGCGGACCGCTTCTTTCGCCAGCTCCCGCGCCTCGTTCACAATGCCAGCCTGGATGACCTTGCGGCGCTCATTGCACGTCCCCATGTGCAGGACCAACGGCTCGGGATCCTCGTCCAGAAAAGCTTTCACCACAAGCTCGGCGTGCTCAAGGCGGCCAACCGCATTGATCCTGGGGCCAAGGCGGAACCCAACGTCTTTTTCGTCACCGTCTTCCGACACGGCGGCCGCCTCGCGCAGGCGTTTCAAGACTGGCCGCTGCGAGCGCATCAAGGCCCGCACCCCACTGCGCGCCAACGTATGATTCACACCATTCAACGGAACGACATCACAAATGGTCGCCATGCCAGCCAAAGCCAACAGGTCCGTCCAGACGGGGTGCGCCCCATTGGGTTGCCCCTGGGTCAATTCCGGAAAATGCGCTGCCAGTTTCCGCAGCAAAACAAAGGTTATTCCGCACCCGCAGAGTTCTTGATAGGCCGGGTCGGGATGCTGCTTCGGATTTAAAATCAGGCAATCGGGCATTTTCGCTGGCTGGATCACGTGATGATCCGTGCAAATAAACGTCACCCCGCGTTCGCGGCACCATGAGGCTTCTTCGTTGGCCGTGATCCCGGTGTCCATGGTGATGATCAATTCGGCCTTTTCGTTTTCAACGAGATGCTTCACGGCACCAAGATTGACGCCGTAGCCCTCGCTGAATCGGCAGGGTATGTAAGACACGTAATTGGAATAACCTAGAGCCTGGAGGAACCAAATCCAACTGACGCAACTCATCGTCCCGTCGACATCGTAATCTGAATAAAGCGCGATCCGTTTGCCGCCCTTGATCGCGGCAAGAAGGCTCTCCATCACCGGGATCAGGCCATGGTCGCCATATTCAAGCCGATCCACCGCCTCAAAGGCCCGATTGGCCAGAATGATCTGGCGCAGGCCCTGAATCGTCTCCGGCCGTGCCGGTCGCGCCGAAATTTCCGATAGCCCCGAAAGCCCGGAGGCCCCGCTGCGGGGTTCCCAATGCTGAAATCTTGATCCCATTCCGGAAATGTACGGCGACATTCCGATCCTTGCCATGCCTTATTTTTAGGCAGTGACCCCGACCCATCACAATGATATCTCCCGCTGGTAGATTCCGGGAAAATTGGGATGGAACCTCGGGATGGAACCAATGCGGGCCAGAATTTTTCACATTTGCTTGCCGGCGTCCTGGCAGTTACAGCTAGGTGACCCTGAATATTCAGATCCGAGCCTGGAATCCGAGGGTTTCATTCATTGTTCAACGAAAGAGCAGTTGGACGGGACTTTGGGGCGTTACTTCCGTGATATTCCGGAGCTTCTGATCCTGGAAATCCTTCCGTCGGCGGTCGCGGAAAACTTGCGATTCGAACCCGCGCCCCATTCCCAGGAACGCTATCCACATATCTACGGCGCCATCCCAAAAGGTGCCATTTTGCACCTGCATCGCTTCAACTGGAAAACCAAGGCCATCGACCTCGTTGATCCCTCTGCCCACATTCCCCAAATCCAATGAAGGGAGCCCCATCGTGAAACGTAAGCCAACCCTCGACGCGCTGACCTTGTACCGGGACCACTGGATCACCAACATCTCTCCGGCGATAAAACACAGGTCCTACGATGCCGCCGAGGAGGCCATCATCGCAGACCGCTTCGCTTCCTTTATCACATCGACTCCAGATTGTTTTGAGCGTTCCCACCTGGCTGGGCACCTGACCGGGTCTGCCATCGTCGTCAGCGACGACTTCAAGGAAGTTCTGCTGACGCTGCACGCAAAACTTGGGATGTGGCTGCAACTTGGCGGACATGCCGATGGCCATCACCTGATCCACGAGGTTGCTGCCGCAGAAGTCCGCGAGGAATCGGGCCTCACGGAGTTCGAGTTTTTTGACTGGACGGGAAAGGCCCCTGCGAACCAGCATCCCTTGCCCTTCGATCTCGATGCTCATTGGATTCCGGCAAACCCAAAAGACGCGGGACACTGGCACTATGATGTTCGCTACATCGTCGTCGCCCGGCGTGGACAGGAAATCGCAATAACCCACGAAAGCCATGACCTGAAGTGGTTTCCCCTTGATGAAGCCCGCAAGGTCACCAGGGAACGAAGCATGCACCGCCAGTTCGACAAGGTGGAATTCTTCGGACGTACGACCACTGGAACAAATCGAACAAATGGAACAAAGGGATTTCAAACTTGAGCATCCATGACTTCGAAATCGTAACCACCTCGGCGGGAGCCGTCTCCATTCGCAACAAAGTTGTGAATGAGATCATGCATAATCCAGTCGGCCCCTGGCAGGAGGCGAACGACCTGTATGTCCGGCAATCCCGGCTCAAGGACCGCCTGGCGGCTGTTTCCCCCGAAAACCCCGACAAACCTCTCGTTCTTTTTGACGTTGGCCTTGGCGCAGCATCCAATGCGTTGGCGGCGATCCACTGCGCGCTGGGCGTCTACCAAACCCGCGACCCCGGCAACTCAATTGCCCCGCAAGCAAGACCGCTTCACATCGTCAGCTTTGAAAACAATTTATCCCTGCTTGAATTTGCCCTACAGAACGCTTCAGCGTTTCCCCACATGACTGGTTTCGAAACCGCCATGAGATCTCTTTTAAAGGACCTGAACTGGAAAAGTCCTTGCGGCATGATCACCTGGGAGTTGCGCCCAGGAGACTTCCGTCAAGTGATCCAGCAGGATGCTGGCACGGTCGCGCCAAACTTGATTTTTTTCGACCCCTATTCGCCCTCTGTGAATCGCGAGATGTGGACCCTCGACTGCTTCCAGGATTTATTCCGAATCACAGCAGGAACCACAGAACCCGTATCCTTGTTTACTTATTCCGTGGCAACGCCGGTCCGGACGGCCTTCTTGTTGGCAGGATTTTACGTCGGTTTCGGCCAGCCAACAGGCCTCAAGCTCGAAACAACAGAAGTCTCGACCTGCCTGGAAAGCCTTGCAAATCCGCTCGATGCGCGCTGGTGGGAGCGCTGGCAAAGATCACACAAGCAGATGCCTTATGACGCAGAGAATTTTGTGCATCAGGATCTCGTCAACCGGATGACGGCGCACCCTCAGTTCAGATTGAATTGACTGCGCAAAACCGGTCGAATTCTTTCGGGGCTGGAACCCTGAAACGCAGGCTCTCGCCGGTCACGGGATGTTTAAAACCCAAAACTTCGGCATGAAGGGCCAGCCGGCGGTGGGGCCAGAACCTGTGGCGGGCATCGGCCACTTCGTAGCGCTGATCGCCTAAAATCGGATTGCCTTGCTCGGCAAAATGAACGCGGATTTGATTGCGGCGCCCCGTCTCCAGCGTCACACGAACCAGAGTCGCATCTTTAAAAGACTGAACCACGGTGTAATGCGTGATGGCCAACTTGCCGTCTTCGCCTGCTTTGACAGACCGCTGATTTAGATCCTTGTCGGTGGCAAGGTAGCTCTGGATGGTTCCGCTCGCCTGCGCCAGCTTTCCGGAGACGATTGCGACGTACACGCGTTCTGGTTTGCGTTCCGCGAACTGGTCCTTGATTTTGATTCCAACGCGCTCATTCTTCGCAAACACCAGCAACCCGGAAGTGTCGCGATCCAGGCGATGAACAATCGCAACGGGTTGCCCCCGGGATTGTCCGCGATTGACATGGGAACGCACGGCATCGACCACCGTATTTTTTTCACGGGCGTTCGTTGGCACGGTCAGATAACCAGCTTGCTTGTTGACGATGATGAGATGTTCGTCTTCAAAAATTAAATCGAAAATGCGGCTTTTGTGAGACTTCGGTTTTTCCTTGTAGCGCGTTTCAGAATCATAACGCAGAAAAACCTTGGCACCGCCAGGAATCCAAACGGTCGGATCATCACAGGGGCCACCATCAATTTCCACACAGTCATGGTCAAACATGCCACGGATGACCGACCGCGGCAGCCTGGTCTCCTGCTGGACCAAAAGGTCTGCACGAATGCCAGGGCTATTCGGTGGAATCAAAACTTCTTTTACAACTCTGGCCAAAATATTCTCTCCGGGGTGTGCCAAAGTGTAGTTAGGGCTGGTTTTTTCGTCAATGAGGTTGCTGGTCAAAGCCGGCGGTGAGGTACGAGCGCATCGAAAATTCGCACGCGTAGTGGCAATGGTCTGGCATCAACCCCATTCGCCCGGTAGTGCTCTGTGACCGCGTCAGGTCCGGGCCCATGTCCGTTCGCTCTTGGATCCAGACATCCGCCGAGCTATCGTCAATATCACTGTGAACGGAACCCTTATCGCCATCAAGGGCGTCGATCCGAGGATGGGATGCCTCTTGATCTCATCTTCCGCCTCACGAATCCCTGCCGACCAGGAAGAATGCCGGAAGAAGCAACCTAACTCTTCGCGTGCGCTGCACCGCGTTGGAATCAGGTGGCATGAGGGCAGAGACCGATACAAGAACTACGCACAGAGGCGGGATCATCAATCCTACTACCGGCGCCTCGACATCCACCCACGGAAACAGCAGGGACGTCCCGATCCGCGCAACGTGCGACAAGAACTGCCATACAGGTTCATCGCCCTGGTGGAGAAAACCCGACGCAAAAAATCGAGTCAGTCCTGTCGCTATTCTCAGCCGTTGCTCGAAGCTTCGGTATCCAGGGTAGTTGCCCTTTTCCCTGGTGTACTGCAATCGTCTGCACTGCCTGCATCACCGCAAAGACCGCCGTAGAGTCTAAGACCCTCGATTTTATAGATGGTGTATAACGGTTTCAAAAGCTTGCTAAAGTTTGCATCGTTGGCACAGTCAGTCGCGGACAAATCCTTGTCGGTATTTTTTACAAAACCACCACCGCAGACTGGAGTATTGCCAGCCACCCCGTTGAAGGCCGCAACCATGTCATCCGTCTTCAGGTTAAAGACAAGCTTTAAGGGGGTCACGTCCAATTCCTTCGCACCAACGGCCGACGCCACGGAAGATCCGCCCCCGTAAGTCGAGACTAACTTGAATGTATACATATCCGTCGTGCAGGCAGGATCAGCGAATTGATGAAAAATAAATGTAACATCGCCGCCAGAGTACGTTGTCGAAGTTCTCGACGATTCACCGCTACCATCTGAATCGGCACTACAGGTCCTGTCCCAGGTCCCATCCAAATCCGCCATGGCGTCCAGAGCTGAGCTATCATTCTTTCCACAAGCCGATACGACGCTAAAAATTGCTACAGCCACCAACGAGTAAAAAGAAATATTTTTCATGATACCTCCCGGGATAATTTTTTTAAAAGTATACGGCAGGAGATGGTGGGGACACAATCAACACAGGAACAAATTCACCTCACTGGTTGGACACTTCAAGAACAATCATCGGCTCATATTTGAGCATGTCAGCCCAATACGACTCCCCAAACTCACTCAAGCCCTCCGGTGAAACACGCGGGGAATGCCATTTCAGGCCACGCAATCCGGCGATGTCAAAAGCCTCGCCATGCAGGGACTTGTTCAAGTGGTAGTTGGTAACTTCAATTGCCACGCCTTTCTCATCATAAAAACGATAAACGACCGGCTCACCATCAACGCCTGGAGTCGCATCGCGCTCAAAGCCATATTTTCGCATGGCAGACGAGGAACCTGTGTAATTGGGATTGCTGTTGACGCTCACAAAACGGCCGCCAGGTCGCAGGTGCCGTTTGATCGTTTTGCACATCCGGACGAGGTCATCAAGATTTTGGGAATAATTAAGCAGGTAGGCCGCGAACACCACGTCAAACTTTTCATTCAGTTCAATATCCCTGGCATCGTGGGCAAAATAATCGATCTCCAGAGGAGATTCGATTTCCTGTTTTCGGGCGAGATCAATCATGCCTTGCGACAGGTCAACTCCAACCACCCTGTCGGCCCCATGATGCTTCAGGATCCGCGAATAAAAGCCCTCGCCACAGGCCAGATCCAAAATGCTCTTACCTGATACGGAGCCTAAAACTTCGAAAACGCTGAAAGACTCAACGTGGGTGCGCCACGGCTGAAATTTGGATTTCCGGTATTCTTCGCTAATCGAGTCGTAATTGGTTGTCATGAACGTTGATGATCCATTTAATAGTTTGTAAGATTCAAGAAACTGCATCATATCTGCATTCGGACACTCTGGCTTCACTGCATCTGCTTTTTTAAGAGGACACTCAAATGGCTGGCAAATTTCTACTGTGTATCGCCATTTTCGCTATGTCAGCTTCAGCCTGCAGAACACTCACGCCCGATGTGTTGCCAAATTCAGGTTCAACCAAGGGCGTAACCGCCAGTGAAGCAAGGCCATCCGACGCTCAAATCATCAAAGGCATGGCGTTTCTCAAAATTCCAAAAGGCACAATGTACCTTGGTGCAAATGCCGTTCCCTCCGCTGACGCAGCGCGGGAGGGCAAAATTGAAAATCACCGGGTCGACATCAAAGAAGACTATTTCATCCAAAAAACAGAGGTCACCCGCAGGCAATTCAAGGCGGCCATGGGATGCTATCCAGAAGAACTCCACCAGACAGACTCCCGCTGCGCCAGATCAGGCGAATTGCACAATACTTGCCAACCGGGCGTTGCCGAAGACGATCATCCGGTCGCTTGCGTATCACTCGCTGATGTCCAGGAATTCATCAAAAAACTTAATGGACGCCGCGAAGGCTTTTATTACGAATTGCCCGGCGAGGACGCATGGGAATATGCAACCCGCGGTGGAACATCGACTTTGTATCACTTTGGGGACAACGATTTTCCTTTATACGAATACGCCTGGTTTGCCGACAATTCCGGCGGAAAAACCCATCCCGTTGGCCAGCTGAAAGCGAATCCATCTGGGCTTCATGATGTTTACGGAAACGTCTGGGAGATGACAACTGCCTGGACCGGCGATGTGTCAACCATCTGGTATCGCTACTTTGAAAACATGAGGTACGAGGAATCCGATCATTCAATTCCGCCTCAAGGGATTCATGAAGTCATCGTTCGCGGCGGCAGTCTGGGGAACACCGCCGAGTGCAGCCGGTCGGCATACCGGGGCAGCACGGACCAGAACAAGCGCAGCCCTGTTGTTGGGTTTCGACTGATCAGATCCACAACCAAAACCGCTCCCGGCACCGACGCGCCCTTGACACCCTGAATTTCGGACCTACATTGAGGGATGTTGAAGAACCGGATGGGGGAGACCCGCTGTGGCTGATTATTACAAAGAACTGGGCGTCGACAAGGGCACCAGTGATGACGAAATAAAAAAGGCGTATCGAAAACTCGCGCTAAAGCACCATCCGGACCGCAACCCCGGAAACAAGGCCGCTGAAGACAAGTTCAAGGCCATCAGCGAAGCGTATGCGGTCCTCTCGGATCCGGCCAAACGCAAGCAATATGACATGGTGGGCGATGCCAAATTCCACCAAGCCTACTCATCCGAAGACATCTTCCGGGGCACAGACTTCTCTCAGGTTTTCCGCGATTTCAACATGGCCGGGGGCGAAGATATTTTCAGCCGGATTTTTAGCGGCGGTTTTTCAGGGGCGGGAGCTGGCGGGCGCAGCCGGGGACGCGGCTTTGGTGGCGGGCCAGGCGGCATGGGCGGCTTTGGCGGTGGTGGTGGACCATTTGGCGGCCAGGGCGGATTTGACCCGTTTGCCGGGGCAGGAGGCGGCGGGTCTCCAGCGGGGCAAGATGTTGAATATCCATTACAAATCTCATTTTTAGATTCCTGGCGCGGCTGTGAACGGCAGATCAGTTTCCGCCTTGGGGACGGTTCCAAGCGCGACTTCCGTATGAAAATACCGGCTGGCGTCAAAGACGGCGGCAAACTCCGTGTTCCTGGCAAAGGGGTCGCGTCTGCGTACGGTGGACCGCCGGGAGATGTTCACGTGATCATCCAAATCAGCCCCAATGCGCAATTCGAGCGGGTGGCTGATGACATTCACACAAAGGTCAAAATCAAGCCGTCCACCGCCTTTCTTGGGGGCAGCGCCGAAGTTGAAACACCGGAAGGTTCAAAAACGGTGAAGGTTCCTGTGGGCGTGCAACCGGGAACCAAACTGCGACTGAAAGAGCTTGGCTTCCCCTATCCGGGCAAAGGAAATGCGCGTGGTGACTTGTATGCCATCCTTGAGGTCGACATTCCAAAAACCCTGACACCCGATCAGGAACAGGCCGTGAAGGCATTGCAGGAAGCAGGCCTCTGACGGCAGGTGCTTTCGCTGAGCGTCGGTCAAAAGCGGGTTCTGTGGAAATCTGATAGTCTTTCTGTTCAGTAGAAATGGTGTGTTGGGCGAAACACCTTCTATTGGTCTTCGCGAACATCCTAAGGGTTGAACTTGCCTTGACACACCGAAAACCTTCCATTGCCGCTACAAAAATTTTTCTTGGTGTGCTCTTGCTTTTACTTGCGTGGGCACCTGCGCTGACATGGTGGGGTGATGGGAAAGAAGCCTGTCAGGCGGCCCATACCTTGGTCAAAAGTGGCAAGGCTCTGACAAGTGACCCTGAGGGGCAGGCGATGCCGAGTATCCGTCCTTTGCTGTTTACCTTGTCGTGCTTGCCAACGGCCACCCTCCTGCCTCTACCAGATCCGGATGAAAGTCCAGTCGTTCGACTCGCACGGGCATTGCCACCAGCGCTATTTGGTGCGGGATGTGCCGCGATTTTTTTTCTGATCCTATTGCAAATGTTTGTCCCGGAAAGAGTCGCGTCCACTTTATCCATCGCACTTGTTTTTGCCACGCCCCTTTGGATTTACTCCCGGATTCATTACAGTGAGGGGCTGTAAACTTTCATCAACCGCTGTCTCTTTTATTTCCTGATGCGTTCAAAACAAAACAACAGATGCACGATCATAATCGGTTTTCTCGTCGGAATGCTGATCAATTTGCGCACCACAAATGTAATCATCATCCCTTTTGTCCTTGCATTTCAGGCCATCAATGATGACGTCCCTTGGTGGCACCGGTTCCGCTCATGGGCCTGGACGTTGGCTGGTTTGGGCCCGTGGGTCTTAGCATGGCTGGGATTCAATCACCTTCGGTTTGGTTCCTACTGGATCACCGGATATGAGGCCTCTCCCCCTTGGCACAATCCCTTGACGGGACTATTTGGCCAACTTTTTTCTCCGGGAAAATCGATTTTTTTGTATGCACCATTAACTATAGCCGGAGCCTTGTTTTTCATCCGGCGCCTCGCCAGATTTCAGGGTGCCACCCGCTTGGAAAAAAAGGAGTTTTTGGTTGCCTGTTTTTTTCTGAGCAATTTGATCCTGTACTCCAGTTGGTGGGCTTGGGGGGGCGGCTGGGCGTGGGGTCCGCGTTTCCTTGTTCCATTCATGCCGCTCATGCTGCTGCCGCTGGCCGAATACGTTGCAATTGCGAAACCAACCCGTGCGCTATACGCCTCGATTGCAGGCCTGACGGCCGCCGGCGTCGTCGTGCAATTCCCCGTAACGATCGTCGGCATTCATCAACTCCTTCAATTCCTTGGGTTGATTGACCGTGCGGCGTTTGGTACGCAGGCGGTTTATGGCACCACGTCAGAGGAAATGATCTTTTCGACGTTTATCCCTGAATTCAGTCCAATATTTATGCAGATTAAATTGCTTGCAGCGATGATTTTAAATCCCGAGCATGCCTCGATCGATTTTTCACACTGGACAGGTGACCAGGGACCGTATCGGGTGCCAGGATTTTCAGGCCGCGTTGTTGAATTCGATGTCCTGCAACCTGACTTGTGGTTCTGGACCACGGGTCAAGATCCCAACTCGTGGCTTTTCTTCGCAGGCGCGCTCGCCTTGGCAGTCACTGGAGCAGCGATACTGGCTTCAGTATTTCGCCCTGAATCTGGAAAGGTTCAGAGCTCGCCCTGGGCGCGAACCCCGGCCTCCTGAGCACAGCCTGAGTCCTGACCGCAACAGTAGGACAAACAACGCTCCGTGGCACCTGCTGACTGACGGGTGGTGCAGGTCGCCCTGCAATTGTCCGCGTCCGCACCAAAAATCGCATCAGCGTTGTCTAAACAGTACTGGGATGCAAACGAAGCGTTACCACAATAGTCACCGCAAGCCGAAGAGCGGTAGACATAACTGTAAAAATTTTGCCGGCTCAAAAAAATCCCATACTTCGTCATGGCTGCGACGGCTTCCCCGACGTATTCATTGTTGCATTCATATCCGGGTGTGCCGTCCCCGGCCTGAAGTGGCCGGTCGACATAAGCATCACGAGCCCGGCCCAAGGAGGCCGAACTCTCAATCAACATTTGAACATCTTCCACTGAACATGCCGTGTTGCCACCGAGGTTGATCAGACCCCCGGTGACCGCGAACCCGCATTCCCACACTGCGTAGACAATTTTCAACGGTCCCGTCACTAGCTTAAAATAATTTCCCATCTGCGAGACAAAGGCCTTTCCCGGTACGGCCACGGTCGGATCCCGCTCTATCGCAACTGCACAGGTGCCAATAAACGTCGCCATTTTGGTAAAATCATCGATCCCAATGTTGAGCGCCTTGAATTCCTGCATGTAGTCAAAATTACCCTGCGCCTGGACATACTTGCCCATGATCGACAGCGTATCGAATATCTTCGAGGATAGACCTGCACCCTCTGCCAGACATTTCAAGCCTGGGCTTCTATTGATGTCAGCTCCACCGAAAACGTTGAGAGCATCGCCTGCAGATCCCGACAGATTTTTGAACAGGTCGAGAAGGGATACAGAAACCAAGCCGCCCTGACCAGAGCCCAGGCTAAAAGTGATCGTCGCGGAGCCAAGATTGTAAATATCTGCGAAAATTTTGTAAAAATTCTCTGACTGTTTCAGCAAGGCCTTTGCCTCTGCAGTTGCGGTATAGACAACCGATCCAACCGCTCCAGCCGTCTCAAACCCTGCCGCGGTGGCACCAAGTGCACTGCCTGCACAGGAGAAAGCTTTTTTCGAAGCATCGTTTGACGAATCACGCCAACACTGCAAGTCACGGCAACCGCAGTTGATGCTGCGCAGGCTTGCTCCGCCTCCGACCGTTTGTTGCTGGCCGCAATTTTGAACCAGAAAGAAAACCCCGGCTATCACGGCCAACCCAATGGCCAAATGTGCCGTAAACCTTTTATAATCGAGCAGGCGTTTCATCTTAACCCCCGAAGGATCGACATAAACAAACGAGCTAAGTTAATGTCGACCGCAAACACCAAAACCTTAACCTTAAAATCATTTGCACCGACCGAATAACTTTTAGACAGGGCCTTCCCAACATGATGAAATTCAAGGACTGGCTTCTTGTTGTTCTGGCCCCCTTCACTCTGGCCATCGTGATCGACCACCTGAGTAAATGGTTTGCATTTCGAATCGTCAACCCCGTCGTTTTTTCCAACGCGGAGTTTTTCTTTTTTGCCAACGAGGGTTTTGCCCTTGGATCCTTGAGCGGCCTGTCCAAGATTTACACGGTTGTCTTGCCGTCCAGTCTCGGTGGTCTGCTTGTTTTCATGCTGCTTGTGCTGCAGTATTTTCTTCCAATTTATTCGCCCGTCATGCGATTTGGCGCGAGCCTTCTCGTTGGCTCTATGTGCAGTAATGTCCTCGACCGGATCGTCCGCGGGTATGTGGTCGATTTCATCGTTCTGAAAGTCGGATCGTGGCACACCGGAGTTTTTAACGTCGCCGATGCCCTGCAGTGGGTCGGGCTTGGGATTGGCCTGTGCGCATACATTGCAAACGGTCGTCTTCTATACCCGGTGGAGCAGCGCCGCGGACGCAAGTGGATTGACCCGCAATTTCAGCTTCAATACTGCCTTAAACTGCTGGCCATCGGCATTTGCTTTGGACTGATTTCTGGCGCGCTGTCCTACACCTATATCAACATCCTCATACCTCAAATCCAGGGCCTTCCGGTTGCTGCGGCGCAAGATTTGACCGTGACTTTTATTGGGCTGTTTGCTGCGACGAGCGCATCTTTTTTCGTGATTTTGTTCATCACCGGTGTGCACCTGTCCCACCGGATTGTTGGTCCAGTGCACGCATTCGAGAACTTCTTGAATGATTTCTTGAGTGGCAAACGGCGTGAGTTTCGACTGCGGCAAAACGATGAGCTCAAGCAACTTGAAACGATTGCCGACCGGTTTCTGAAAAATTTCAACGACGCCGCGGGAATTCAGCCGGTGGCACTGGCTGAAGGTGACTTGGCACCTGCAATCGAAGGCACAACAAGCCAAGGCATCCCGTTTGATCCGGAACAGATTCGCGGAAAAAAAGCCTGGATGATTTTTTACCGCTACGCGACATGTCCGTTGTGCGCCCTGCATCTGGACGGTCTCGGAAAAGTCATAAGCGCAGCCAAAGCCAACGGGGTCGTGGTTTTGGCGGTCTATGAATCATCACCAGCTGAATTTGAAAACGCTAAATGCGGGGCGACTTCACAGATGCTGCGCACTGCCGGCATTCCAATGATCGCTGACGAAGAACGCAAACTCTACCGGGCCTTTAAAACCCGCCAGAACAAGCTCGCTGGATTTACACCGAAAACTGTCTGGACATTGATCAAGGCATCGTGGCGCAACTACCGGCAGGATTCGATCGATGGGAAATTTGGACAACTCCCGTCCCATTTTCTGATTGATGAAAAAGGCGTGATCGGTACGGCTTTTTATGGCGAGTCCTTTACCGATCACATCGATTTGGAAGTGGTCCGGAAGTTTATCTTCCAGGCTGGTAGTTGATCATGCGGGCCCAGACACTGCCGATTTTGATCTCACCTTGAATCTGGAGCATCTGGCGCTCACGGGTGCCTGTGGCGATCCAGATGAAGATATCGCCCTTTTGCTGCAAGACCTGGCCAAGGTAAGTCCGGAGTTTTAATTTTACTGAATCGAATTCTCCGACGGGTGTTTTTACCTTTTCAAAGGCTACGGGATCAGCCTCGAGCCACCAGTTTTTCTCGGACGTATAAATGAGGGCCCGGCGGCGCTCCCCGATCTTATATTCAAGGGTTCGCAAATAAAAAATTGCGCCCAAGGCATCCATGGCACCGCGGACTACGGGATGGGTGGACGGTCGGTTCCCCTTGGCGGGATCCCAGGTTTTTTCGCTGACCAGACAGTCCTTATGATTGAAGTCGAGCCATTTCTTCGAAATGTAGGGTTTTTTGAAAATTGGTTCTTCGTACTGTTCCATGTAAAACTTCGAGACTCCGAAATCCCATGGCCGGCTGTACGACAAGGCCTGGTCATGCCCAAAGAAAACCGAGCGAAACCAGTCTCCGGTCTTGGCATCGATAGAAAAAATTCTATGCCACGTGCCGTCGTGCTTGGATGGGGACTTGGCCTCGATATCTGCGTATCCAGCCCTCATTCCGGCGTAAGATAATTCGTAGGTTGTCTTCTCGCCGCCCTTGAAGGGTGAAGCTTGGTAGACGGACGCGCGGGTGATTTCTGGAATATTTTCAGGGGTTTTCGGGCAAACGACCTCGGCGAACGGACCATCAGCAAAGGCAGGAACTGACGCCAGAAAGGCCGTTCCCAACCCCAAAAAAATACCTGTCCAAGCCACAAACTTTGAGCCCGTCGACTGGTGCGTCATTAAAAACCCCCGACAAATCATTTACTTTCGTGCATCATGTTGGGACCGGATTGATTGACTTTCCGGGCACCGGGTGATATCCGAAAGTGCTTTCGTATCACCATTATACGCCGTTTTGGCCGAATTGCAGAGGGAGTGGCTCAAAAGTTATGGAATTGCTGGACACAAAAATGCCTAATATCGGTACCGTTCATTGGGAAGACGAAGACACGGGCTTCGACGGTGACGAAAAAGGCCACAACCCCTTTGCGGATATGCTTGCCCAAGCCCCGGGCGGCTCTGAAATTCGCGAGGGTACAATCGTTAAAGGCCGGGTCATGCGCCTCACCGACGACGGCATCGTCGTTGATATCGGACACAAGTCCGAGGGCGAAATACCCCGCCATGAGTTCTTCACTCCCGACGGCGATATGCTGATAAAAGTCGGCGATATGCTTGAGGTTTACCTCGATCGTTTCGAAGATGGTGATGGCGAGATGGTGCTGAGCTATGAGCGGGCAGAAATGCTGCGCGCTTGGGACCGCATCAGCGACGCATACGAGCGCAACGAAATCGTCGAAGGAACCATCATGGCCCGCGTCAAAGGCGGACTCTCGGTGGACATCGGCGTGAAGGCATTCCTTCCAGGATCGCAGGTTGACCTGCGTCCAGTGCGGAACCTTGATAAACTGATCGGCAACAAGCTTCAGTTTAAAATCATAAAATTCAATAAGAAGCGCGGGAATATCGTGCTGAGCCGCCGCGTCCTCCTCGAGCAGGACCGCGAGAAGCTCCGCAGCCTGACCCTTGGCGCACTGAAAGAGGCTGCAGTCCTAAAAGGTATCGTCAAGAACATCACCGATTACGGTGCGTTCATTGATCTCGGCGGTATTGACGGCCTGCTGCACATCACTGATATGTCCTGGGGACGCATCAACCACCCGAGCGAACTGTTCGAAGTGGCCCAGGAAGTTGAAGTCAAAGTTCTCAGCTACGACGAAGCACGCCAGCGTGTTTCCCTTGGCTACAAGCAACTCCAAAACGATCCATGGCAAGCGGTTGCTGGCAAATACTCGGTGGGCGAGAAGGCCCGCGGAAAAGTGGTCAGCCTGACCGATTACGGCGCGTTCATTGAACTCGCTGACGGAATCGAAGGTCTGATTCACATCAGCGAAATGTCCTGGAGCAAGCGCGTCCGTCATCCGTCAAAGATCGTTCAGATCGGCGACGAGGTTGAAGTGGTCGTGCTGGCTGTCGACCTTGAAAACCGTCGCATCAGCCTCGGCATGAAGCAGATGGAACCGAATCCATGGGAAATCGTAAAAGAGAAGTACCAGGTTGGTGACATCATCCGCGGTAAGATCCGCAACATCACCGACTTCGGTGTGTTTGTCGGTATCGAAGACGGCATTGATGGCCTGATTCACATCTCCGACATCAGCTGGAGCGAGCGCATCCGCCACCCTGGCGACAAGTTCAAAAAGGGTGATGAAGTTGAGGCTAAAATCCTCCAGATCGACGTCGAAGGCGAGAAATTCTCTCTTGGCATCAAGCAGCTCACGGATGATCCGTGGATTGCCACCGCCAAGTCCATGCCAGCCGGCACGCGCGGCAATGGCAAGGTTACCCGCCTGACCGATTATGGTGCATTTGTCGAGTTGGCCCCGGGCATCGAAGGCATGATCCACATCAGCGAACTGGCTGATGAGCAGATCACCAAGATCTCCGACGTGGTCAAAGAAGGCGACGATGTGGATTTCGTGGTCCTGGCAACAGACTCCGATGAACGCAAGTTCTCGCTGTCCCGCAAGGCCTTCCTGCGCAACCT
>CAMBEK010000024.1 GCA_945865565.1 Pseudobacteriovorax antillogorgiicola
AGCTGTGTACTTCCGGTCATTTTTTTGCGAATTTGACGTGAAGATAATGCGAGGTTTTCGTGACGTTGATGCCCCCACATTGCCCTGTATTCTTTGTGGTTTTGTTCGCTTTGCTGTCGTCCAGCTGTGGCGCACCCCGGTCAAGCCACCTTAAAGTTCACAACGGGGACTTGGTGGACGATCCGACGGGGCCTGTCCGGAAACTTTCCGAGGGTTGCACTGGCAGTTTTGTTGCGCCCCGCGTTTTTGTAACCGCCGGGCATTGCAGGGGCAAAAAAGTCTGGTCCGACGATGAAAGCATGTCGATATCCCTAGTCGCCTGCCAGACGGGGGACGGTTTCGACGGCAAGGCCGATTCCGATGTGGACGGTGACTGGCGCATTTGTAACACCGATGCCCCTGCGTCGGCGATCGGGGTGAAGCGCTACCTGTCGGTTTCGCGCCGGCCGGTCAGGGTGGGAAGCACGATTGCATTTTTGGGTTACGGCGAAGGCGACAAGATTCGAAAAACCGGCAGCGGGAAATTGCGCAAAGGCACGGCGCGCATTGCCTGCGCGGACGGCGAATCGCTTAAAGTCGTGGGCGTCCCGGCCCGCACCGGGCAAGCCACAGCACCCGGCGATTCCGGCGGACCCTGGCTGGATCAAAGTGGGGACCTGGTCGGGATTCACCGCTCTGGCACGCCGACCCTCAGTGACGACGATCTGATCGACTTCCAGGCCACGCCGGTGATTGCGAAAGGCTTTGGCGAGGCCTTACAGGAAGCACTTCTTGATGCCTTCTAACTTGGCCCAGACTCACTACGAAAAACTTGTTGAGGCGACCGCCACAGAGCGTACGGCGCTCTTGCGTCACCCTGTCTACGGTTTCGTGGGTGATTTGGCCTCCCTGCGAATTTTCATGGAACACCATGTTGTCGCCGTGTGGGATTTCATGACGTTGCTGAAATCTTTGCAACGCCGCCTGACCTGTGTGGACCTGCCGTGGATGCCATCTGCCGAACCCAGTTCTGCAAGGATCATCAATGAGATTGTTCTGGTCGAGGAATCTGACGAAGTTGCGCCGGGGGTTTACCGCAGCCACTTCGAAATTTACCGCGGAGCCATGGCAGAGGCGGGTGCATCAACCGCCGGGATTGAGAGCGTTTTGGCCAAAGGCATCGAATCGGCGCAAGTTCCAGAGGTCTGCAAACTGTTTGTGCGGCGTACATTTGCGGCTGCCGATGGTCCCGTCCATGTGACTGCGGCGGCGTTTTTGATGGGGCGCGAGGATCTCGTTCCGGAGATGTTCAAGCGCATGACCGCAAGCCTGCCAGTGGATGGCCAGGAAAACTTCAAGTTTTACCTGCAGAGGCATATCGAAGTGGACGGCATGAATCATGGTCCGATGGCGCGAAGGCTTCTGGAGTCATTGTGCGGCAATGATTCCCACAAATGGGACGAGGCAACGTCGGCCACGCGGGATGCCCTGGAGGCGCGCATCATGTTGTGGGATGCGGTAAAAACGGCAATTATGAAAAAAATCACGAGAACTGGAAGCCCCCAATGACCACAAACCATCGTAAAGCCGGCTATCAAAACCAACGTCAACTGGCTGAAGCCATCCGCGCCGCACGTGGCTTGATCAAGGCCGATCTGGTCATTAAAAATGCGAAATATCTGGACACTTTCAGTGGGGTTTTTGCCGAGGGCGATGTCGCCGTCCATCACGGCGTTATTGTCGGGGTGAAGGAATCCTACGAAGGCGTCACGGAAATCGATGCAAAGGGCAAATTTATCGTGCCCGGTTTTATCGACGCCCATGTCCATATTGAGAGTAGCCTGATGACTCCGGCGCGCTTTCAGGAGGCCGTGCTGCCATGTGGCACGACGACGGTCATGTGGGATCCCCATGAAATCGCCAATGTGAAGGGGGTTGCCGGCATCCAGTGGGCCGTCGACTCGAGCCGCCACTTGTTAAAGGATCTTTTCGGCCTCGATATTTTTGTCATGGTGCCCAGCTGTGTGCCATCGACCAGTCCCGAGGCGAAACTGGAATCGGCCGGGGCGACTTTGCATGCGAAGGACCTCAAGCCCTTTGTCGGAGACGACCGGGTTCTGGGCCTTGCTGAAATGATGAATTTCCCGGGGCTCTTGGCCGGCGATGGGGACATCATGGAAAAACTCCAGGATTTTAGCGGTAAAAAACGCGACGGGCATTGCCCGGGTCTGACGGGCAAGGATCTCAATGCTTATGGCGTGGCGGGCATTCACAGCTGCCACGAATCAACCACCATTTCCGAGGCCCGGGAAAAACTGGGCAAGGGGATTCATGTCCTCATCCGCGAAGGGTCATGCGCCAAGGATGCCGACGAGCTTTTGCCGATCCTGAGTCAGCGCACGGCCCCCGTTCTGGCCTTTTGCAGCGACGACCGCAACCCAGCCGATATTGCCGATGAGGGGCACATCGATTGCATCGTGAACAAGGCTCTTCGAGCAGGGCATCCCCCGGAAGATGTCTTTCGGGCGGCCAGTTTCGGTCCAGCGCGGGCTTACGGACTTGAAGACCGTGGGGCGATTGCCCCAGGTTATCTGGCGGATTTTGTCGTGGTCGAGGCCTTGGCAGCATCGGGTGACATCCTCGCAGAAAGCCAAGCCACCTGGCCCGGTGGATGCCGGATTGTCGACGTTTTCAAGCGGGGCGAACGGATTGATCGCAAGACCTTGGCCGAAGTAACGGATTTGACCCCGAAATTTGCCGGATCGGTGAACATGAATCTGAAACCGCTGAGCCCGGCAGACTTCAAAGTCCCCAGCGCGGCCAAAACAACGCAGAAATCCCGGGTGATCGGAGTCCGGCCTCATCAGATCATCACCGATTCGCTGACGGTGGACCTGCCGGTCGTTCAAGGCGCGATCCTGGCCGACGCGGCGCACGACGTTCTAAAAATTGCTGTGTTCGAGCGTCACCATGGGACCGGGCTGCGCAGTGTGGCCTTTGTCAAAGGGTTTGGAATCCGCTCGGGTGCCATTGCGACATCCATCAACCATGACTCCCACAATGTGATTGTCGTGGGGTCGTCCGATGACTTGATGGCGGCGGCAGTCAATCGCCTGATTCAAATTGACGGTGGGATTGTGGTGGCCCAAAGCACCCCCGAAGGCGAAAAGATGGTCGAAATGCCGCTGCCCTTGGGCGGTCTGATGACCAGCCTGTCCCCAACCGAAGTGGGTGACGTTCTGAGGAAGTTGAAGGCCGGCGCCAAGGCGATAGGGTGCGTTTTGGATGAGCCCTTCCTGCAACTTAGTTTTTTGGCCTTGCCCGTAATTCCGACCCTGAAGATTACGGACCGTGGGCTGGTTGATGTTACACTTTTCGCTGTCGTTCCCGTCGAAGCCAACTAAGTGCCCAAAAGGGGTTTTTTCACATGCGTGGATTTTTTTTGGTCGCAGCCCTTGGAGCGATCGTGTTCAGTTCCGAAGTTTCCTTGGCGGGAGCGGAAATTAATGTAGACGCGCCGATGCTCATGCCCAAACCAAAATTCGTCAAATCGATCACCTTCAAGCAAGGCACCAACAAAATCTCCGATCTGAAGGCATTGGACCGGTTTGCAGGCTGGCTGCGGGTTAAGACGGACGTCATGGACATTCGCCTTGAGGGCTTTCACTGCGAGGCAGACCGGAAAAAAGAAGGCGTCTCGGAGGACGAGATGCTGGACTACCTTTTGTTTATTGCCCGTGAAAGGGCTGAATCGGTAAGGGCGGCCCTGATCGCCCGTGGTATGGAGGGACGCAGGTTCGACATTGTGCCCCTTGGCATGGGCGAAGATCCGGCCTCCTGCAAGGTCACGGCCATGGCGATGCAGTCTGAAAAAAGGTCAGAGGCCAAATTGGACCTTAAACCGGGCTTGAATGTCGGTGGCGAATTAGGCAAAAAGTGAACAAGAGAATTTTTAATTTCATGGATGAGGGAAAACACCCATGCGGTCGATGATCGATCAGCTCCGTGTGATTATTGCCTCCGGGCCTGTCGGGCCGGAAGAAATAACCCGCATCCAGGACATCGTGGGCAAAAGTCTGCCTAAAATGCGTGCGGTCGGCCTTCACGAGAAGCATGAAGGTCCGGGCCGGTACATGCTCTACAAGGACCAGGAACTTGGTTTCGTGATCATGATGATGGTCTGGACCCAGGGACAGAAAACCCCGATCCACGACCATGGGACTTGGGGCGTGGAAGGGGTCCTTAAAAACACCATCGCCGTCACCACGTTTACCCGATGTGAGCAGGACCCCGAAGAAATTTCCCAGATGATCCTTCCGGAAGATAGCGTCACCTTTGTCTTGCCGCCGGATTTCGACCGCCACGTGGTCGAGCAGTATGCCGGTGATGACGCGATCTCGATTCATGTTTATGGCAAAGAACTTTTATCGGCCCGGTGCTTTGTTCCAGGCGAGGGCTTTCAAGATCTGCAACTTTCTGCCAAGTTGTTGTCCATTGAAGTTTGATCATGCTCTCGGGAGTCGCCCATGAAATTCAGGATGGATTCAGGTGATTCGATCTTCGCCATGGAAGACGAAGGCCTGACCTATGATGACGTGTTGCTCCTGCCGCAGCACAGCGAGGTCTTGCCCCACCAGGTTTCGATGACTTCGAGGCTTTCCCGGAATATTTCCCTGAGCATGCCACTGCTTTCGGCCGCGATGGACACGGTCACGGAAGGGGCGACAGCAATTGCGATGGCCCACGCTGGCGGCATGGGCATCATCCATAAAAATCTGAGCATCGAGGAGCAAGCCCGCGAGGTCAGGCGGGTCAAAAAGAGCGAAGCCGGTATGGTGGTGGACCCGATCACAGTTGAACCCGGAGATACGGTCGGCGACGTGATTGCGATCATGCGGCGATTCAATATTTCTGGCCTGCCTGTGGTTGAACACGGCTCACTCGCCGGCATTGTTACGGGCCGCGACATTCGTTTTGAAAAAGACCTGAAGCGCCCTGTCCGTGAAGTTATGACGGCAAAAGTTGTGACGGCCCCCAAGGGCACGAGTCCGGAACAGGCCGTTGAAATATTGCATAAACACCGGATTGAAAAACTTCCGGTTGTCGATAAATCCAGCAACAAACTGGTCGGCCTTTTTACGATCAAGGACATTCAAAAAGCCCGGCAGCATCCCCATGCCGCGAAAGATTCGGGCGGCAGGCTTCTCGTTGGTGCTGCCGTTGGTGCCGGCGGAGATTTCCGTGATCGCACGGCAGAGCTGTTGGACGCCGGCTGCGATGTCATCGTGGTCGATACGGCCCACGGACATTCCCAAGGCGTTATCGATGCGGTGCGCCGCGTGCGCCATGATTTCCGCCACCATAATTTTGAATTGATTGCCGGCAACGTTGCGACTCCCGATGCAACCATTGCATTGATCGAAGCCGGTGTTGATGCCGTGAAGGTTGGCATCGGTCCGGGCAGTATTTGTACGACTCGCATTATTGCCGGTATCGGCGTGCCGCAATTTACTGCCGTGCTTCTTTGCGCCCGTGTTGCAAAAGACCGTGGCGTGCCAGTGATCGCAGATGGCGGAGTCAAATTCAGCGGTGACGTGGTGAAGGCGTTGGCCGCGGGAGCCTCCACGGTGATGGTGGGCAGCCTTCTTGCGGGTACGGACGAGGCGCCCGGTGAAATGGTACTCTTTCAGGGTAAAAGTTATAAAGTATACCGCGGCATGGGCAGCGTGGGTGCCATGACGCGCGGCAGCAAAGACCGGTATTTTCAGAGTGATGTGGACGAGGCTGGAAAGTTAGTTCCCGAGGGAGTCGAAGGGCGTGTCGCCTACAAGGGGCCCTTGGCCAGCACGTTGTTTCAACTTCAAGGCGGCCTCAGGGCGGGGATGGGTTACGTCGGTGCCGCAACCATTGAATCCCTTCAGGCGCGGGCGAAATTTATCAGAATTAGTTCTGCCGCCTTTCGCGAAAGTCATGTGCATGATGTTTACATTGAGCGCGAGGCTCCGAATTACCGGACGGAAACATGACTGCGATGAAATCGGTGCAGACTGAAAAACACGGCATTCTGGTTCTTGATTACGGATCCCAATACACCCTGCTGATTGCCAGAAGATTGCGCGAGCTCGGCGTCTATGCCGAAGTTCATGATCCGGCGCGCCTGATGCACGAAGTTTTGGATCTGGATCATCTGCCATTCAAACCCATTGGTGTGATCTTGTCCGGTGGCCCTGACAGTGTCGGGGAAAAAGGGGCGCGGTTGATGCCGCGATGGGTCACTCCTGCCGCCGTGCCTGTGCTTGGGATTTGTTACGGACTTCAACTGCTGGCCCATGTTCACGGTGGGCGCGTCCGGGCCGCCGCCAAGCGCGAGTATGGCCGTTCCCACGTGCGGCTTTCCCCGGGGGCGGAATCCCATCCTTTGATGCGCAGTGTTCCTCGCGATTCTGTTGCGTGGATGTCCCATGGCGATGATGTGGAGCAACTTCCGGAGGGTTGGGTTCAGATCGCCTTGACCGAGGGCGGTGTGCTTGCGGCCGCAAGCCATGTCAGCAAGCCCTGGTATGGTTTGCAGTTTCATCCCGAAGTGGAACACACGGAAGCCGGGCGTCAGATCCTGGAAAACTTTGCCCTGAATATTTGCCGCGCGCGTCCTGATTGGACGGCCGGAACGATGGTTGAAGAGGCCATTCAAAAGGTTCAGCAGGATGTCGGTCCCCATGGCCGTGTCTTGGTCGCCTGTTCTGGTGGCGTGGATTCCACAGTACTCGCCGCAGTTGTGGAAAAGGCCCTTGGTCCGGACCGCGTGACGGCGGTTTTTTGTGACACGGGCCTGATGCGCAAGGATGAAGTGGCGTGGGTCAGTGATGCCCTGCGCGGTATGGGCCTGCGTGACGTGCGCGTGATTTCGGCGCGCGAAAAATTTATGAAAGCCCTGTCAGGAGTCATCGATCCTGAGGAAAAACGCCGCCGCATTGGCCGTTTGTTCATAGAATTGTTTGAGGCGTTTGCAACGGAAGACAAAAAGCATGCGGCCAGTTTGGGCCTTCACGGTTTTTCCCATTTGGGCCAGGGGACTTTGTATCCTGACGTGATTGAATCGGCTGGCCACGGTGCCGGCGCTAAAGTCATCAAAACCCACCACAATGTCGGTGGTCTGCCAGACCGCCTGGCGCTGAAGTTGTGCGAGCCGTTTCGATTTCTCTTTAAAGACGAAGTCCGCGCCATTGGCCGGGCCTTGGGCCTGGCACCAGAACTGGTGGACCGCCATCCCTTTCCGGGGCCGGGTCTTGCCGTGCGCATTCCGGGGGAAGTGACGCCAGAGCGTGTCGCGATTTTACAGGAAGCCGATTCTGTTTTTATTAACGCCCTGCGAAAGAGCGGACTTTATCCAAAAGTCTGGCAGGCTTTTGCTGTCCTTCTGCCGGTCCAGACCGTCGGCGTGATGGGAGACAACAGAACCTATGAAAATGTGGTCGCCCTGCGTGCGGTGACATCGACGGATGGAATGACGGCAGAGGCCGGCGAATTGCCCTTTGAATTTTTGACCACGGTTGCCCGTGAGATTGTCCAAAACGTCCGGGGTGTCAACCGGGTCGTCTATGACATCACGAGCAAACCACCGGCCACGATAGAGTGGGAATAGTTGGCGATTGATAAATCATTGGTGGCATTCGCCCAACGCGAGGTCTGTCCGCGTTGCCGGAAAGCAGCGGTGGCGTGCTACTGCAAGGCCCTGCGTCCGTTCACGGCGCCATTTGGCGTCGGAATCCTGCAGCACCCTTACGAGGCGCGAAACGCGATTGCCACGGCGCGCATGACACACCTGAGCATCAAAAATTCCAAGATCTTTGTTGATATCGATTTTTCAAAAAATGTTCGGGTCAACGAACTGTTGGCAGATCAGAGCCTGCGTCACGTCATACTCTATCCAAGTCGTGACGCGGTTGATCTGAGTGAATGTTTTGGCGAAGCCGATGTCGAAACGGGCGCAGAAATGGGCAGGGAAACAGGCGGATCACGGCAGCTTTTTGTTTGGGTTTTGGATGCAAAGTGGCAGCACGTGAATCAAATGCTGCGCTCAAGTCCAAACCTGCAGGCCATCCCGATGGTAAAGTTCAATCCCGACAGGAAATCCCAGTTCATCATCAGAAAGCAGCCCGCAGCGATCTGTTTATCAACCATCGAATCGATTCATTTGGTGATTGATCGTTTTTTTGCACAGAAGGGCCTTCCCAATCAGGAGCATCATGCCCTGTTGGATGCGTTTCAATATCTTGTGCAGCAGCAATTGGAATTTGCCCGAGTTGTCGGTTTTCGCCGTCATAGGCGAAGAGGTCATTCAGAAATAGTCCCTGGCGTTTGAACCGGCGCCGTAAAGTTACGTTATGAAGATACGGCATGAAACCCCTGCGTAAATTTATTTTTTTTATAATTTTGATGATGCAGTCAGGGAATTCCAGGGCTGAAGGTGCTGCGCCTCGGCAGGATTTTTTTTGCATTGGTCCCGCCACGGCAGCCAACGCGGCGATTTACTTTCATGGGAAGCAGGCTGCCTCTGGTGCTGGGGATTTGGAGGAAATGGACGTTCTCCAGAGCATTTCTGCCCAAGCAAACTTGCGAATTGCAGTGGTCGCCTCGCGCCACCGCGATGCCAGCGGCAAGATGCATTGGCCTCGCAATGATTTGCCTCAGATGGTGCGTGATTTTTCGGACGCCCAAGCCATCGCCGCGAGTTGCATTGGAACGAAACATCACGGAATTTTAGCTTTTTCGAGTGGTGGCTACTTTATCAACCGGCTTTTCGAAGCCGGGATATTGGGCGGGAAAGTCCAGTCTGGCGATGACGAGCGCGAACAGCAGCACACGTGGATTCTGACCATCGGCGCTGGCGGCGAGGTTCCAGTCAACGATTCACCTTTCGTGTTTTTTTCGAACCTCGTAGATGCCGGGTCACTGACTCTGCACATGCTCATGGGGACTGACGAAGGGCGTTACTTTGATGAGGCTGCCGCCTATGCGGATCATCTTCAGAGTCGCGGGCGATCTGTGGAATTTCATTCGTTCAGGGGTGGTCATTTTATCCCGGTGGAGCAAACCGTTTTACTCATGCGCCAAATGTTGCACTGACGGGGATTAAATTGCCTGAAACTCTTGAAGCGTGATCACGGGGCGCCCGGCGGCGCGTGATGCGGCAACATCAACAGAGAACACCAACTTCCAGTCGTTGTGACCGTCGTCATCGCAGATCACCTGTTCGCAGATCACTTGTTCGGAACTCAACGTTTTGTCCTGACCTTCTTTTAAGAAAAAAAGATCCTTGGCTCTTGCGCGCCGGTCGGTGACCGGCCCGGTGTGATCCTCGCGATACAAATCGAGCGATTCGCGCAACCTCTCGACGGTCCAGGGCTGATCTTGCTGAACGGCCTTGCATAGGTCGACAACCACCTGAAGGCGGCCCTGGGCCAGGGCCTTGATGTATTGAAAGGCTTCGTTGCGAATCGCCACAGAAAAGCCGTGTTTCGAACGCGTGATGTCGAACTCTTCCAGGGCCTCCGGCTGTGTTGACGTGACCGTAAGGCCGCCCGCTTCGCCGCTGCGTTTTAGTTTTTCCCATTCATCCAACAGCGTCGAATCCACCTGGCGCGCAATGATGCCAAGGTAATCGATGATTTCAGCCATCATGTCGTCTTTGGCAGCAGCAGGGACTGTCTGGATCAGAACTTTGTAGACTTCCGAGATGTACCTCAGGAGCAACCCCTCGGAACGCTGAAGGTCATACTCGCGGACGTATTCGTCAAACGTCATGAAACCTTCAAACATCTCCCGGGCGATCGATTTTGGACGGATGTTGTCCTGGCCAATCCATGGATGCTTGGCGGCAAACTCGTTGAAGGTTTCGTAAATGAATTCGCGATTTGGTTTGGGATACTCAAGCTTTTCGAGTTCCGCGATCCGTTCTTCGTACTCGATCCCTTCCATTTTCATTTCCGCCATTTTCTCGGTTTTCAACCGGTCCAATTGACGGCGCAGGATCAACTCTGGATTTTCGACGATGGCTTCGGCCAGGGTCAGGAGGTCGAGGGCATAGTTTTCGCTGTAGGGGTCAACCAACTTGACGGTGTCGATCAGGTAAAGGGCGAGGGCATGATGGATTGAAAAATCTTCCTGCAGATCGAGGTTGATTTGCAGTCCCCGCCGTCTGGTTTCCGGATCTGGATCCGTAAATCCAATGATTTTCCGTTCGACCAGCGAGCGGAACATTTGAAACGCGACTTTGCGATGCCGCTCTTTTTGATTGGGCGTTTCATGGGACCGGTTGATCAGAGCACGCATCTCGCGGCAGCCGTCGCCCGGCCGGGAGACGACGTTAAGTAACATGCCGTGAGACACTTGAAACTGCGAAGTCAAAGGCTCAGGCTCGGCCGCAATAAGTTTATCGAAAGTTTCCTTGGTCCACATCAGGAACCCTTTTTCAGGGGGGCCTTTGCGGACCATTTTACGCATCTTCTTTGGATCATGGCCGGCCTTGGCCTCAAGGCGGCGATTTTCAACAACGTGCTCCGGTGCTTGCACGACGACCAGGCCTTCGGTGTCGAACCCCTTGCGCCCGGCGCGGCCACTGATTTGACGGAAATCGCGAACGCTCAACAGGATGGTTTTTTGACCGTCGTATTTGCATAATTTTGTGAATAGGACACTGCGAATGGGGACGTTGACGCCAACACCGAGGGTGTCGGTGCCACAGATGACTTTTAGCAGGCCGCGTTGGGCCAGGCGCTCGACCATCAGTCGGTACTTCGGCAGAAGGCCCGCATGATGGATGCCAACGCCGTGCTTGATGATGCGCTGGATGTCCTTGCCGTAGGGGCTTGAAAATCGGATTCCAAACTCATTCAGGGCTGCTGTGATTATTTTTTTTTCGTCTTTTGTACAAACCTCGATGCTCATGAGGTTCTGGGCTTGCTCGGCGCATTCGCGTTGGGTGAAATTGACCAGGTAAACAGGCGACTTGCCACGGGTCATCAGATCTTGAATGGTCTCGTGCAGGGGGATTTCCTGATACTGATGCGTCAACGGGACGGGGCGTTCAAGGGTCTTGATGACGGCGACTTTGCGGCCGTTCAAACGTTGTAATTCGTCTGCAAAAAAAGTCATGTTGCCCAGGGTTGCCGACATCAGCATGAAACGCGTGTGGGGCATCGTGAGCAGGGGAATCTGCCAGGCGACGCCACGCTCGCGATCCGAGTAGTAGTGAAACTCATCCATGATGACGTCATGAATTCCGGATTTGCCGCCCTCGCGCAGGGCCAGATTGGACAGAATTTCTGCCGTGCAGCAAATAATGGGAGCTTGGGCATTGATCGATGCGTCACCTGTGATCATGCCGACGCGTTCCGGGCCAAAGTCCTGACAGAGGGCGAGGAATTTTTCGTTCACCAGGGCTTTGATCGGACACGTGTAGTAGGAACGGCGTCCCTGAGCCAGGGATTGAAAATGCAGGGCGGTGGCGACCAGGGATTTTCCAGATCCCGTCGGCGTGTTCAGGATTACGTTGCTACCATCGTAGAGGGCGAGGATCGCTTCCTCTTGAGCCGGATAAAGGGACAGGCCTTTAGACGACGCATAGGTCAAAAACCCGTCAAGGATATCGTCCGAAGTGGGTTCAATTCCCGCGGGGATTAAATCGAACAGTGGAAATTGGGTCATTTAGTCAACATTTCCATGGTCGTTCAGGTTCAGCTCCGCGTGCCACTGCCGCTCTCAAGTAATTCTGGAACGTTTCAACTGAAGATCTCACGTAGCGCTGTCTGCCAATGCAGACACCGAACGCTGTTGCTGAGTATTTCCTGTGGATACCTCGAAAGAAGCATGCCCTCGGCCGGACGATCCCAGGTGTCAAGAAATGACTTGATCTTTCTGGTGTCTGATTTTTCTATATCTTCATAGGATTTAATCTCAATCAGAAGATCCGGACGGCCTGGTCGCTCCACGATAAGATCGATTTCCGCATCGTCCTTTGTGCGCAGGTACGACATTTTAAAGTCTAGCTCACTGTATGCGTTGAGGCGGAAAAATTCCAGAATGAGGAAGTGTTCAAACGCATTGCCAAACTCAAATGTTTGGGGGTCCATTTTTATGCTCAGGCTGTTGGATAGAGCCCGGCGAACGCCTGTGTCAAATAAATAAAATTTTGGCGCTTCTCTTTGGCGTTTTCGTATCGAGCGGTGAAATGGTGGCAAATAGTAGCCTATCAGTGTTTCTGTAAGGATATCGTAGTAGGTCTTGATGGTTTTCTCGTCAACACCGACATCATCCGCAATCTTAGAGAAATTTATGATCTTGCCGTTCATTTGGGCGGCGACTTCCAGGAAATCCTGAAAAGGCTCGATTTTGCGCACAACTTGCTCTGCGATGATTTCCTCTTTCAGATATGTCCTGACGTAGGATTTAAGGAAGCGCGTTGCGTCAAGTAGGTCCGTGTAATGCAATAGCTTGGGTAGAGTGCCGATTTCCAGCGCCCTGATAAGATTGAAGTCTTGACCAAGTTCGATATGGGTCAATGGAAACAAACTAAAAGTGAATGCGCGTCCTGCTAATAAATTTGCACCACCTCTTTTCAGCTTTCTGGCGCTCGATCCAGACAGGACAAACTGGACGCCTTGATGCTTCTCGATTTCCAATTGCACGATGTCGAGAAGTTTCCGGTTTTTCTGAACTTCGTCTATCACTACAATTCGAAATTTTTTTGAAGCTAACTTTTCAGAAAGGCGCGAGGGACGTCGCCGATATTCGTCCTCGTCGTCGTCATTGAGCAAGTCGATCCAGAGGATTTCGTCCAGACCGGTAAAGTGTTCTCGAATGAGCGTGCTCTTGCCGGTGCCGCGCGCTCCGAAAAGGAGTAAACTATTGGATGTATTGAGTTTTAATAATCTCTCTACCATACTCCGGAATCGTACGCCATTTCCGGAGTATGGTCAACCATCCTATATTTTTTAAACTGCTCTACTTGATTGCGCCTGAAATCTGCTGTCACTTGAATCGGTTGAAACGATCCATGTGAATGCGCATGATTCCATCAATCGGCAGGGTACATTGGGTCGGCTGGCCCAACGAACCCTGTGCAGACAATGCGCAAGTTAACGATTTCATATATTTTTTTAGACAACGCGCCTCGAGCAGCGCCGACCGTAAGTCTTCGGAAATCCAATGATTTTTGAGGTTTCAGCGAAGGTTCCCTTGGGGCAGCCGACGATGGGAGGCCCCGCAGAGCCGGCATGGCGCCCCACTGCCACCGGTCCAAAAAGAAGTCCGCGCGGCGCTCATGCGGCGACTGCGGGGGGCACCATTGGCAAGCGCCGACCCAATGAAACCTTCGATCGATAGAGCATGGAGCACTCAGAGAGATCGTTTCGACGGACGTTAGTGACATCCGATCCCAGGCTCATTCAAGTAGAGCAGTTCATAAAAATTATTCTTGGATCAGCCGCCGGTAGACAAGCCCCGGTGAGATTCCAGGCAGGCCGTTGAAACGCAAATAACTGCGCGGCCAGAGCTGCGGATCAAACACCATCGGCACTGGGGCAATCCCGAGGGTCTTCGCCACCAGTTCAGAGCAATAAAGGGCCTGATTGTTCCAGGAAAACTCCTGGTCGTATCCTTGGCCGATAAATCCATCGACCAGATCCAAACGTGGTTTGAACCAATTGGGGACGGTGATCACGTGGGCAATGCGGCCATAGTTTTCCAATTTTGCCCCAGAGACCCATTCCACGCCCGTAGCGGGATGGGCGTGCAACCAGCCGCCATCGATTGAAACGGCCATGTGGGCCCAGGGGAAATTTGGTTCAACGCGGACGAGATTGCCGCGGGCATCACGCACTTCCAAAAAAGCAACTTTGAGGGTTTCGGTGCGGGGCGCCGTAATCGCCATCGCTTTCCCCGTCATGACGGCAAAGGTCATGGTAATGAGGGCGGCCAACGCAACCAGCATGCAGTTAAATTTGAACCGGGTTACGAACATTGGGGGAACATAGCTGCTTGTTGGTCAGGAGGGAAGAGAGGATCCTTCGCTACGCTCAGGATGACGGGATGTTTTATTTCCAGCGGGCATGCATCCAGAAATATTGGTCCGGGTGGCGGCGGATGATGGTTTCGACGGCCGCATTAAATTTTACCGAATGCTGAAGGATGTCCGCGGATTCGTCGGCAGATTTTTCCAGAGGGATTTCCGGGAAGAACTCGATTTCCAGCCGCCTTGTACCGGGAATGCGATGGATCATCGCCGGGACGACCGGTGCAGGGCACTTGCCCCAGATGGCAGCAAGGCTCGTGTTGGTTTTTGCGGGAACTCCAAAAAAAGGTAACTTCGGTTCACCGGGGCGCGATTGATCCATAACAAATCCGATGATCTGATTCTCTGCCAGTGCTTTGCGAATTGCGGCGTAGGCATCGCCCTTTTTTTTGCGTTTTATGATCAAGAAATCGTTGTGCGCCCTAAGGTCCTCGACCCGCCGGTTCATCGAAGGTCCACCAACCTTTTTGACAATCACATGGGTTGGGGTAACGAGGCGCGTCAGTCCCGATCCGAGAGCCTCCCAATTGCTCATGTGTGTTACCACGGCGTACATGCCTTGGCCGCGGCGAAGAATTTCATGCGCGTATTCTGGATTCTTGATGGTGATATCTTTGATGATGTTGCGGCGGTTCGAAGCGAGGAACTCAATCATGGTCAGGCATACGTTATAAAGGCTGGTTCGCGCGGTCCTTGTTCTGGTGGCGGAATCCATTTCAGGGAATGCGATGGCAATATTTTCGAGCATCAGATTTCGGCGCAGGCGCAGCCCATCAAATAAAATGAAGGCGAGTCCACGGGCCAGATACTCCTGACCTTTTTCGCCAAGGGAGGCGCAGAGAACACCGACGGCAGCAAGAAGGTTGTACATGGGTTTTTGTTTCCGTGGAGGAAAGGCGCAACGATCAGAATATAAAGGTCGAGGCTGCCGTGATGGTCATTATGTCAGTCTGGTAATGGCCGGGATTGGCTCCTGCTGCGGATACGGTCCGTGATCCCCACACATTCATCATCCCAACATCAAAATTGCCAAACCGTGTGTCAGAACTATGGGCCAGAAGTCCGATGGCATGACGGTCAACGCCATTGGAAAGTCCAAAGCCTGGTCCCATGACGGAGGTTTCACGCGAATTCAAAATGCCGCCTTCGCCCCATGGGGAGGGTAAATTGGCTACGGAACCGCTGATGGTCAAGGTCGGGATGGCCACCCACGAAAGGCGAAGGCCTGTCTCTGTGATGTCATGGATGTCTGCACCGGTGGATTCCGATGCGAGGCCTTCGCGCATGATACCGGAAGCAGCCCCCCACATCCTGTGATTCATGCTGAATTCCGTGCGGACGGGTCCGACGGGGACGCTCCAGCCGGCAGCGAAGACGGCTGGTTCAAAGGAGACTGCTTCGGGCTTTGAGCGGGGAATCCCGCCGGCCATGCTGCGTTCGCCCACGTAGGTTTTACGGACGGAACTTGTCAGGGCCGCAGCAACACTGCCGAGTTTTGAATCGGCGCGCACACCGGCGATGCCCCGGGTGAAGTCATTGCTCATCTTCTGGTCGAGTATCGCCGTTGCGGATCCGACCACCTGTGCCGAGATCGAGCGACTTTCCATGGAGTGGATGATACCCGATCCAACGTTGATGCCGGGGGCCAACGTCCACGATGCGGCTAGAGCCGTCTTGATGGTTTGATCGTTGTTCTCGACGCTCAAAGAATGCGTGGCATCACCGATTGGCTGGGGGATTCCGTCGATGGTCAACCCACCGCTCTTTGCCGGAAAGATGGTCAAGGCAGCGCGCAACCGCGGATCAAAGACCGACCCTGTGATTCCTGCCGTGGCTACGGGGGATTTTACCTCGACAAACACCTGATCGAATTGGGGGTGTTCGTAAGCCATGCGGGCACGAATGAGGCCGGCTTCGAGGTAGGCTTTCTTTTGGGCGTGCTCCAGACCGAGATTTGCCGGATTGTAGAGGGCAGCCGGTGCGGATCTGGAGGAAATGGCGGATTCCATTCCGGAGGCCTTGGCTTCCACGCCAGCCGGGAACAGATCCTGCGCCTGGGCCATGCCTGCTGTAAAGGCCAAGCTCGTTAATGCGCCCGCTAATGTGAGGGTCACAAAAGTGTTTGTGAATTTAAAACGGCAGATGGTTTTCACGGTTGCAAACCCGTTGGACTGCAAAAATTCTCAAAGGTATCGTCCATCAGGTTCATGCAGTATTCGGCGTGAACGTCCATCATGATGCCGGTGATGGGACTGAGGCTGTTGTAGGTTCGAATGAGGGAACCAATCCAGGTGTCGTCGCCCGGAAAATTAATGCTTTTACGAGTGCGCTTGATGACTTTCAGTAAGGTTTTTTCGCGGGAATTCATGAAGTATTCGGATTCGCCCTGCATGCGGGTGATCGCATCGACATAGGGCTGTTCGTTCATGACGGGCTGACGACCAAGTTTATCCACGATCACGCGGACAGAATAGTCGGCTTCGGAGAGTTCTCGCTGTTTCACCATGTATGTCATTTTCGGGTTTGGATTGAAAATGAAGCGGATGATGATCTTGCGACTTTCGTACGGGGTCTGGTCCAATTCCAGTTTGGCGCAGTTGACCTCCCCATCGAACGTGTCCACCCAGTAGGGCCCATAGCTTCCTGCAGCCTTCTTTGCGTCCTTGGCCGGGAAGTTCGGGGCGGGGGCGTAGGGCACAATGGTGGCCTCGCCTGTCGTTTCGTCGCGGTAACAGAACGTCCTGATTTTACCTGTATTTGGTGTCCACAACATGGAGCGGATGCAAACCGCAGCCGTCGGGCACGCGCCGTCGATTTCGTCGTTGCCGACAATGCGCTCCAGGCGTTGAGTGCCGCTTTCGCTTTCGCCGCCGACAAGCACGCCAAGATCGGCAGTTCCCGAGATTCCGTCTTGAAAGAGTTTGCTGACGCCCGTGACTTCATCCCCGTAGGTTTGCCGGCCGTATAATAAAACGGATTGATTGCCCTCAAAATATTTCCGGAGGTACTTCGAACCTGGCATGGACCAGGGATTCAAAAGGTCGCCCGACGAGGTGACGAAGCGAAACGAGTCCGGATCAACGGTACCCTTGAAAAGGATAGAGGCTACAACAGTATCAGGGTTCACGGGGTCGACCTTAACGGCCGCCGGTGTGCTGCCCGGAATTTCCGCGTCGCCGGAATCATTGACGGGAGCAATGTTCACAGGGGGGCGGCCATAGTCCTTGGGTTCGTCGTAGTGTGGCCTTCGTTCAACGCGCCCGCAGCCTGCGCTAACGGCAAGCACGAACGTTAAAATCAAGCAATCAATTGGTTTGAATGGCATCAGTGGTTGGTCCAGGTTTTCAATAGGTGAGCAGGTCCAGCTCCGGTGGAGCCTCGCGGACCAGAGAGTTTGCATAGCGATTTTCCATTTCCAGACGGTCGAGTTTCAGCATCTTGACCAGGGCAATCTGATGTTGGCCCATGTCCGGGACCAGACGCTCTTCAATGGTCAGAAGTTTTTCTCGTCCATCGGAAAGTTTTGAAACCAGGGTCAAATTGCGGCGCGACTTCAGCCCTTCCAGATTGGCGACCGCCTGGTTAAAAACGGCGACCAGGTTCGTGTCGACGCGCAAGATATTGACTTCGCCAAGAAAGCCGAACTTGGCAAGTCCGTTGACTTCGAAGTTGTAATGAAAGGTCGTGGTGTTTTCGTTTCTGGTGATCCCACGCCCATCTGGCGTAATCGTTGCGGCGCCCGGGATTTCAAAGGTGGAGCGGAATGCTTTCGGATCCAATGCGACGAGCATGAGAGTGCCGGGATACGAAAATTTTGCTGGTCCGGCGTTGAGAGAGTATGCCGACAAGTATTCGAAGTCCGTCGTATCCTGATCCGTCACTGGTGTCGACTTCAGGACACGGATGTGTTCGCTCGAAGGCCCAGCCCCGTTCCAGCCGCAGTCTTCACGAAGCAAGTTTACCAATTTGCCTTGGCGGCAGATGGCATCCAGCGACGAAAAAAATTCTTTTTTCAGACTTGCGGGAGTGCGGTCACAGAAATCTTTGACGGGCGCCGGTAAAGTTTTTGCAGCGGCCCAGCACTCGCCGTTGCCTGTTGGAGTCACTGGTGTTGGACGCAAGGGACCTTTGGAATTATCGCCTGTGTCGATCTGGGTCGAGCCACATGCCGCCAGAACCCAAACCGCCGCGCAGGCGGTGAGGCTCAAAAATGAAGCTGCCAAATGGCGGCGGATTGTTTCCACAATGCAGCCCAAACATCCCCCTTGAAAGGTCTGTTGAAAAGTCGATGAGGCTTCGGGGTTTATAGTCCTTTGTAGGCATTTGGTGAACCTTTTTTAGTCGAAGCGTTCGGCATTACTGGGTGTTTACGTTTCAGGCAGATTTAACTGAAACTGTCGAACGATCGCGCAATTCAGAACGATAAGCCCACCAAATATAAGTGTAACTACCCAAAAGCATTGGTTTATTTTGTGTATCTGCAGCTCGGGCTGCCACGCACGAAATTTGCAGCATTGCAGTCAATTCGATCCTTGACGTCATCTGCCGGGAGGCTGCTCCGTGAAAACCCGCGTCGCAATCCTAGTTCCATTAATGATGTCCGCGTGTTGGAATCAACCGGTGGCGGTCACAAAAGCCTTCGCCCCAACCCACGACGTCACGGTCCAGATTGCGGCAAGTGCCTCGTCCCCAGGGCAGTTGGACGTCCAGCTCGCAACGTCAAAATACGATGAATTGGGAATGTGCGTCTTCGGTGAAGGCGCAGATCCGGCAAGCCAATGCCAGGCAACCTTGCCCGAGTATCTGTCGGCTATTCGTCAGGGCGGGGAAGGGCAAACAAGAATTTTTGGTTTTACCCAGCCCTTCAGTCCGGCATCCGGGGCGCGCTTCGTCGTTATCGACAGCCTCACCGGCAAGGCCGTGCGGAAATTTCGCCTGGTCGACCGCAATGGCAACCCGCTTTCGGTTGGCCTCGCTGCGATCGATCGCGGCGTGCTGGAGCAAGAGCTGGCCTATGTGGCATCCGACGAGTTCAATGGTCGCCTTGCGGGAACCAAGGATCACGAAAAGGCCGCGGATTTCATCATTTCAAATCTTGAAAAACTCGGCATCCAACCGGTTCCGGGGCACGAATACCGCCAGGCGTTTACCTTGAGCCGGGGACCACTCTCCGGTCGGACCACCCACAACATCGTTGCGATGATCGAAGGCAGCGATCCCGTGTTAAAAAATGAATACGTCGTCCTCGGGGCCCATTTGGATCATGCCGGGACGATGACCCTTGGCTACACCTGTTCGTTTGGCGCTGGCAACGACCCCATCTGCAACGGGGCGGACGACAACGGTTCTGGAACCATCGCCGTGCTCAATACGGCCAAGGCCCTGGCTGCCGTTCGCGGGCAATTGAAGCGCAGCGTCGTCATCATCTGGTTTTCCGGTGAAGAAGAAGGCCTTCTTGGTTCGAAGTATTGGGTCAGTGATCCGTGGATTCCCCTTCAAAAAACGGTCTATATGGTCAACGTTGACATGGTCGGTTACATGGAAAGCAACGGCAAAAAACTCCTTGCCCTTGGCGGTGGAACGTCCGAAGCCGGCCGGCGGATTCTGGCGGCGGCCGGGGAGCGCTATCCCGCGATTAAAGTCAGTATTTCCGACCGGGCCGGAGGCGGCAGCGATCACGTGCCCTTCATGAACAAGGGCATCCCCGGAGTGTTTTTCCATACGGGCGTGAGCAACAATAAAAACTACCACCAGACCTCTGACCATCCCGACCTGATCGATTATGAGGGCATGCATATCGCCACCAAGATTGTTTTTGAGACGGTCCTTGAGGTTTCCCGGTCCGCGACGACGAAATCGGGTGGCTATGACACCGGATTCGCAGGCGGCGACTACCGGCCGTCCCTGGTGTCCCCGGAAGAACTCGAGCAAACCTGCCATCACTTGATCCAGAACCCTTACTTGCAGTAGCTTTCTGACTCCCGCTGCATCCGGCGGGCGGGAGTCTTTCATGAAACCCTTCGCAGATTTTACCTTTGGCCTGACGTCATTCATTGCTGGCATCCGCTGGCTGGGAAAGCATCCGGCATGGCTGGCTTTGCTTCTGGTCCCCTTTGTGATCGCGGCCGGGACTTTCTCTGCCGGCGTGTGGGCGTTTTTTGAATACAGCGGCAACCTCTACGATTTTTTGCTTTTCGCACGCCCCGCAGACCCCTGGAAACTGGCTGCCTGGTACGCCCTGAAGGGGGCGGTCGGCGCGGCGATGTTCCTGTTTGTTTTGGGGGTCAGTGTTGTCGTAGCCGCTGTGCTGGCTTCGCCCGTTTTTGACCGGGTTTCACTTGCGGTGGAGCGGGACATTTTGGGCACCAGTGCAAGCCCGGCCGCTGCACCGTTTTTTTCCGTCCGCATGGCCCTCGATGAATTCAAAAAAGGATTGATCAGTGTGGCCCTGCCCTTGGGCGTCTTGATGGTTCCGGGTCTTAACGTTTTGACCCCAGTGGTGACCGCGTTGGTCCTCGGTTGGAATCTTTACGACTATCCGTTTGCCCGGCGTGGGTTGTCTCTTGGTTTGCGGATAAAAATTGCCCTCAAGGACGCCCCGGCTCTGATTGGGTTGGGGGTCTGGCTGATATTTCCTCTGGCGCAGGTTTTCCTCATGCCTTTTGCCATCGTCGGCGCCACCTTGATTGCTTGCCAGACATTGAAAAGCAGAGTCAGATAAGTCCAAGATGCCTCCTTCGCTAACACTTATTGTGGCGCGACTCGCTTCTGTTATAATAACATAGACCTGTATTTAAATGATGTCATTTTAGTTCATGAATGTGTTTTTGCAAGGACTCCAATGCAGAGAGACCTAATTGTTGAGTTAAAACAGTGGATTATATCATCCCACAGAAAACCCCTGCTACTCCGTGGCGCGCGCCAAGTTGGAAAATCGACAGCAGTCCGCATGGCTGTGAAGGAAAGCGGACGACATCTAGTCGAGCTAAATTTGGAAAAATTTTTGCGGTTGGATCCCATCTTCGCAACGTTTGACCTGAACAAAATTATCCCCGCCATAGAAGCAGAGGCGCGGACACGTATCGACACGGAGTCGTCGGTACTATTTCTCGACGAGATTCAAGCGACACCTCAAGCTATCGCGGCCCTTCGATACTTTCACGAAGAGTGTCCCAAGTTGCCAGTTGTAGCAGCGGGATCACTTTTGGAATTTGTACTTGGCGAAAAACCTATCAGCATGCCTGTAGGGCGGATTTCTTATTACCACGTGGGTCCAATATCGTTTGATGAGTTTCTGGTCGCAAAGGGCGAGATTTTTTTTCGCGAAAAAATCTCGAAATTTTCCTTGGGGGATGATTGGCCGGTTTCAATTCATGAACATGGCATAAGGCTTGTTCGTGAATTCATGATGGTTGGAGGCATGCCAGCCGCGCTCGACAAATATCTTGCCCAGCCCGCGAGTACTCGTGATTGGATCAATGAACTACAAAGCATCATTGATACGTACAAAGATGATTTTGCCAAATATACTCGCAGAGATACGCTTCTGCCGGTCCTTCAGCAAATTTACGATTTTGCACCGCGCTACCTGGGTAAAAACTTAATTTTGAAGGAAGTCGCCCCCGATGTGCGCCATGAATATGTCAGAAGCGCGATTGCTTTGCTTGAAAAGTCGAGGGTTTTGCTACTTTCAAAACAAAATGACGGGGTCGGCGTTCCACTCATTGCGGGAGACAAGGAAAAGGCGCCAAAGATTTTTTGGGTAGACGTTGGTCTCGCAAATCGAATGTTAAATCTGGATCCCACCTGGATGGCAATGAATCTTGATATGATTCATGCAGGACAGGTAGCAGAGCAGTTTGTCGCTCAGCACTTACAGTGGTGGTCTGGCCCAGGACAATCGCCAGGCCTTCATTATTGGGCTCGGGGCGGAAAAACAACCAACGCCGAAGTGGATTTTCTAGTGCAACTTGGCACCAAAATCATTCCGCTCGAAGTAAAGTCGGGAGTTGCTGGCTCGCTCCGTTCATTGCATCAATTTTTGTCCAAGGGAGACGTACCTTTTGGGGTCAGACTTGACATGGATCTGCCGCGATTTCATGCTATCGATCATGATGTCCGTGTTGAGAAGGATAAACACCAACGCTTGAAGTCCACTCTTATATCGTTACCCTTGTATATGATTGGGGAGCTGAGACGTCTTTTAGATTCACAGTTGTATTGATTGTTGGAAATTCAATGATTGCTTGCCGGACATTGCAATTAAGAGCCACATCAGTCTAAAATTTCGGGTGACAGGCTCAGTCAACATTTGTCTAAGGGGGCAAGGATGCTCACACGGTCCATTCTGAAGTCACGCAATTCAGTGTCGGTTAAAGGCGCGGCGGTTGTCCTGGTTGCAGGGGCCATTGCACTTTATGCATGCAGCAAGGACGATGATGGTAGTGGCGCAAGTATCGGCGCGCCACAGGCCTATCCCCCAACGGCTGCGGTGACTCCGGGCCAGCTGGTGCTCGCCGCTGGCACAGGTTCTTCCTCGTTTGTCGGAAAGCAAACTGCGGCACCCAGGGCAAACCCTGACTCCGCGGCATCTTTGGCACCTTTGGCATCTGCGGCCGCTCTTGGCACACTGGTCGCGGTGGAGCCTTCTACCGATTCCGAAAAAACGGCGATGCTCGACACCGTAAAGCAGCGCTTGTTCTCCGAAGGTCCGACCAACCTGTTGAAGTTGGTCAAAAATGTCGACGATCGCATGAAGGAATACGACGGCCGGGTAGCCAGCATGTCGACAGCGCCCGAATGCCTGAGCAGCACTCCCGTCGATCTTTCAACGGTTTTCAGCGTGCCCGCGGCATCTGGCACCACCACATTTCCCCTGTTTGGGCAGTGCCAGGAGACGATCAATAACGGCGGCATGACGCTGATGTTCGGTAAAAAAGATACCGATTGGTACCTTGTGGACGGCGCGTCTGCGGACCTGGACGGTTCAGCAAGTTGTGTGTTCAGCATGTCAAAGATCAGCGGGACGAGCGATGCGGATCGCGTGGTCGACGGTTACATGGCTGTCGATTATCAGGGCAAGACCGACAACTTCACCGGATCCACGACTTTGATGCATTTCAAAGCAGACGTAGCGGCAGGAACCCTTGAATTCACGGCTGGCGGGATCGGTATCGGCCCGAACCAGGTGCATACGAAGAGCAATAAGGAATACCTGTACATTCAAACCCAGGACCGCAGCCTTAGTGGATCTGCGTCGCTGTATCATGCTTGTTTCAGTGCGGCGGATCTATCCCTCACGAGCCTTTCGAATTGCAGTGCGCTGCAAAGCTCATTGACTTTGGTGTCCCTTGGGACGACCGCTGCGGGAAGTTACATTGGCGGCGGGTCATCCCTCAGCGTACCGGCAACCGATGCCAACAATGTGAATTTGACCGGTTTGTATGCCGGATACTGTGGGAAGCTCTCGACGGCGTTTTCTGGCGTGGCGGCCTTTAAATAAGGCCAAATTGCCGTCATTCTGAGCGAAGCGAAGAATCCTCTCTTCGCTCAGGATGGCGGGCCGGGTTCTGGGTGGCGGGCCGGGGGTCAGGATGCTAGGGTAGGCCGAACATTTGCAGGCAGTTTTTTGAGTTCAGGCCAAGCGAGCACCAGTGAGTTTTGTTCATCTCCACATACACAGCGAGTATTCCCTTCTTGATGGCGCGATCCGGATTCCGGCGCTCATAAAAAAAGTAAAATCCCTGGGCCACGACGCCGTGGCGGTAACGGACCATGGCAACCTGTTTGGCGCCGTGGAGTTTTACATCAAGGCCAAGTCCGAAGGCGTCAAGGCGATCATTGGCTCCGAAATCTTTATCGAGCCGCGCCCTGCGACCGTTGAATATATGAAACTCGAAGGCGCTGTAGCGCCCGAATCAGATTCGTTTCATCTGGTTTTGCTGGCGAAGGACAACGCCGGATACAAGCGCCTGATCCGCATCGTCAGCCGTGGATACTTGGAAAACTTGAAGGAAGTTCCTGTTTGCACGCCTGGTCATGTCGACGAGCGCGCAGGGAATGACTTGTTTGCCCTGTCGTCTTGCCAGCGCGGAGAATTTGCCTATCTCGTTCGCGAATGGAAGCACCAGTCCGATCCTGAATTGGCGCAGGCGGCATACGATGCCCTGAAGGCCCATGTCGAGGCCACCTTGGCCGCGGTTGGTCCGGGCAATTATTTTATCGAATTGATTGACAATAATTTGCCAGCCCAAAAAGCCTTGTTGCCGGATCTAGTTGCGGCTGCGCAGCATTTTGACTTGCCTCTGGTCGCCACGTCAGATGCCCATTACTTGAACCCCGATGATGCAGAGGCGCACACGATCCTTTTGGGTATCAAGCATGACATGAAAGTGACGAGCCTGCGCGGGCGCAACCGTTCGGCGCGGTTCCATGTCCTCGACAATGACGAGTTTCAGAAGGTTTACGGTGCCTGGCCCGAAGCGATCGCCAACACGCGAAAGATTGCTGATGCATGTCAGGTTAAATTCGAATTCGGTAAATACTTCCTGCCGAAATTTCCCGTTCCTGCCGGCGAAACGGCCGATGATTATTTAAAGCGCCTGGCCGAAGAAACCCTGGAAGAACGCCTCGTGGCACTTGGCGAAAGCTACGGCGCGAAGTTTGACGCAGCCGCAAAAGAAAAATACCGGGCACGACTGGCGTTTGAACTCGATGTGATTTTGAAAATGGGTTTTGCCGGTTATTTTCTGATCGTTCAGGATTTTATCAACTGGGCCAAAGACAATGGCATTCCCGTTGGACCTGGGCGGGGATCTGGTGCTGGATCTCTCGTGGCGTATGCCCTGCGCATCACGGACTTGGATCCTATTCGATTCAATCTGGTGTTCGAGCGGTTTTTGAATCCTGAACGCGTGTCCATGCCCGACTTCGACGTCGACTTCTGCCAGGATCGCCGCGATGAAGTCATTCAATACGTAACGCGAAAATACGGCGCTGAAAATGTCGCACAAATCACAACATTTGGAAAAATGCTGGCCAAGGCTGCGGTGCG
>CAMBEK010000025.1 GCA_945865565.1 Pseudobacteriovorax antillogorgiicola
GACTCAAACTTGTTGTCGTCAACGATCTCGATATTAGAGCCAGGCTGCTGGGCCAACCAATGCGCGGCATTCGTTGCGGCGACATAATCCTTGCCGGCGTTTGCCCTGCGATCCCTCACAAGAAAATAAACCCAGCCATCAGAACGCCATGACGGATAGAGCGCATACATGCCCTTGGGCATATTGGTGACCTGCATGGAGTTACCGGTCAACGTGTCATAAAGAAGAATATCCGCCGACCCATCAGCAAGGTCCGAACCTTCAGAAGAATTGTATTTGTGCGTCCCCATGAAACGGTCATCAAGTGAAATCTGAACCTTACCACCACGAAACCATGGCAAGCGGGATTCTGGCTCCACATTACAGATTTCACCCACGACTTTCTGACTCACGGAATATCCCGCCTTTTTGGCGCCGTCGGCTTGGACATTCAACAAGTGAATCCTGTATCCGTGCTGCTGCGACGAGCCCTGACCATATCGCCCAACAACCAACCTGGTTGATGGCGAGACGACCCAATCGCCTTCGTTCATAAAGGTCATGCTCTCGGCCAGCCCTGATGCTGCACCGTCGAAGACAAAAAGATTCAGATTATTCTTTCCCTGTTTTACCAGCGGATTCGTGTTGAACACGAGCCTTCCACCGCTGGCCGAATTGCCTCCGTTGTCATTTTCCCATCCTCCTTGGGCGATGACGTAAGGGCCACCTTCAGGGTCGGCTCCAATGCTCTGGTAGAGGTGAATATGACTACCGTCCTTTTCGGTTTTTCCGAGGCAGACGGGCGGCAATGGCGTAATCTTGTTTAAGGTAGACAGAGCGCTCATCCTGCAAAAAGCAGCTTGGGCATGATCGCCGTTGGCCCCTTGATACATGAACCATTCGTTATCAGGCGTAAAACCAGGATCGTACTTTGCGCGAATCAGGATGCGCCGGTTCGGTGTTGCAAGGTCGTCAATAAACCCTTCGAAACCGCCGCCTGCCGGATCCAGATCCTCGGTACTGCCGTTCCCGACAAATCGCCCGTCGGGCGAGACACGCATCCAATAATAAGTTTCCGATGTCATATCCCGCAGGCTCAGGATCCGAAATGGCGATTCGCCATCACCAGAAGATTGTGCCGCCGCGATATCAACCGGCTGACCAAAGGATTTGAAACAATCGACCGCCGGATTGTAGGCTCCGTTGCGTTGATCAGGGCAAGCGAACATCGCAAGCTGGTTTTCAACATTTTTACGCGACCACCAATTGGCGAACGGACTCGCCGATTTTTCGGTAATGTGCGCCACCAGAGAACGAGAAATACGGTCCGACATGCAGGTTTTCGACGCCAAGTCTTCGTCTGCCAAATTATCGATTGCCGCGACCCCCTCCGGGGATACGAACCATTGAATGTTCGCCCAAAGCTTGGCTTCATCCTTAGAAAATTCCAGTTGCTCGCGGTTTGCGTTGTCTGGATTTGGCATCGACATCGATCGGAAGTAATTGATATCGGCATCCGACCGCTTGGCTTTTCTCAAAAGCCCATCGAAGTCCTGGGCGCGATAATACGTCCGGAAGAGGCCCGCACCCTGCGGATAGTCCTCGAAACATTCAGACAAGTTTTCGGGATTCTGAGCGGCAAGCAACGCGCCTTGCTTCAGACCGTTTTTCACAAGGCAGTCATTCACGGCCTGTGTTTCCCGCTGCCACCTTGTCATGATTGCCTTTGACACCACTCCGTGGCAGCTCGCACCGGCGCATCCTGCACGCAAAGAGGCAAGCACCGGGGGAAGTCTGGCGGATTTTGTAGAGGCCACCTGGGCGCGACTCTTGCAGGAGACCATGAGCAACACGGTTACGATCAGTGCCGTCGCTCTAAAGTGCAATTTTAAATTCATTGATTGGGGCCTCGAATGGATCGTTGAATCCTTTAATTGTAGCGGTTCGCCAGACTGGGAAACAAGCTGCAGCGGCAACCGTGACACTTGGCAGATTTTAAAAAAAGCCAGATTCGGATAACATTCATCGCAAGAAGCCATTAGTGCACTGCGGGGGTTGAACTTTGAACTTGTTAAAAACCATAATTTTAAGTGCGACTTTGGTTGCAGCCTTTACCCCGCGAACGACGCGCGCTGGAGCAGCTCCGCTCGAATGGATTTCGCTGTCAAATATCCGGCCAGGACAAATGACAATCGGGGTTGCCGAGGCGCGCATCCGCGCAGCTGGACTCGAGGCGATGACAGAACAAGAACGCCGGGAGTATCTGGAGGAACATCCCATTTCGATTGCCCTCGGACCAAAGGGGCGCGTTCATCTGGTTGACGGCCATCACCTCAGCTACGCACTCATTGAACTCGAATCCCGCGGTGTTATGCCAGCAAAGGCTCCAGCAAAAACTCTGGGAGATTTGTCGGAATCATCAGAAAGCGATTTTTGGAAAACCATGCAGAAACGCGATTGGGTCTATTTATTCGATGAAAAGGACGCTCCGATCACTTCGGGGGATTTGCCCCAACGCCTGAAGGGGTTGAGGGACGATCGCCAGCGCAGCCTGGCATGGCTCCTTCGGGAAGAAGGCTGTTACCAGCACATTGAACGTCCGTTTCAAGAATTCGTTTGGGCAAAATTTTTGAGAAAGCTCGTGCCGGTGCCTAACAATCAGGCAGAATCGTTTCGATCGGCTTTGCTGGCAGCCAAAAAATTGGCGCACGATCCCAAATCCAGTCAAATTCCTGGGTACAAAAAAACCCACAACCAGCAGGGTCATGGGGAAATTTCGGCTAAAAATGAGCGCCGGATATCCACGCTGTAGAGTGTTGTGGTGTGGCGGAGAGAGTGGGATTCGAACCCACGAGAGCTGTTACACCCTACACGCTTTCCAGGCGTGCGCCTTCAACCACTCGGCCATCTCTCCACAAGAAACTCAGGGGCAGGAAGATATCAGAACTGTAAGAACAGGCAACGATAAGATTTCTGCGGCCGGATGCGACACTGGTTTGACGGCTATTGACGAGTCGCGAGGATGCTGCTTTAGTGAAAATAGTGTTTTTTACTGGCTTGCCACTTCCGTCAGCATCCCCGGTGTTCGGGTGAAACCGATGTCGTGGCGAATATTCGTTCCAAGGAGTTCGAAAATGAAGAACGTTATCCTCGCTGCTGCCATGATCGCTCTGTCTGCTCCTGCATTCGCTAACGAAGCTGCTGCTCCGGCTGCTGCTGCTGCTCCGGCCGCTGAAGTTGCTCCTGCTGCCGCTCCGGCTGCAACTCACCACGAAGGCAAGAAGCACACCAAGAAGAAAGCCAAGAAGGTTAAGAAAGAAGCTGCTGCTCCGGCTGCTGAAGCCGCTCCGGCTGCTGAAGCTGCTCCAGCTGCTGCTCACGGCGGCGACCACAAGTAAGTCGATCTCCGGCAATCCCGGACAAAACGCCCTGGCCAAAAGCCGGGGCGTTTTGTTTTTTTGGGCAAATCCTGCGCAAGTCCCATAGCGTCATCCTGCAAATCTCTGATATTGTCCTTGCTATTCGATTGTTACAGCTGATGCTTACTGTGGAATTGAGGAGCTGACCCCCCTATGAACCAGATGCGTTTCCGATTGATCTTTGTAAGTGTTCTTACAGTGCTTGGCCTGTTGGCCGGCGTCCCATCTGTCGTCTACTTCTCTCTGCCTCCGGACGTCAGAAACGACCCGGCTGCAGTAAAAGCTAAGCTGCCAAAGTGGCTGCCAGCTTCTTATGTGAATCTGGGGCTGGACCTTCAAGGCGGCGTCCAATTGGTTCTGGGCGTCGACACCACGGAAGCCGTCGAAAACAAGCTTGGCCGGATTGGAACCGAACTCCCCGACTGGGCCAAAGAAAAAGGAATGGCTGTCCAGACCAGTTATGTGGTCAAGGGACAGGCCAAACTACATGTTGAAGTTGCACCAGGCACAGACCCCGAGAAGTTCAAGACGGCCTTCAGCGAAGCCTTTCGCGGGCTAAAGCAGGAAGGCAATATTTCGGGCAATACCGTTGAGTTCTCTTTCATCGAAGACCGCATCAAAGACATCAAGGCTGCCGCGATCGACCAGGCCGAGCGGGTCGTGCGCTCCCGGGTCGACAAATGGGGCGTCGCTGAACCGATCATCAGCCGTCGTGCGGATAATTCGGTCCTGGTCCAACTTCCTGGCTTCAAAGATCCAGAGAAAGCCAAGGAATTTCTTGGGCGCACGGCACAATTGAAATTCAAGATCGTCGACGACGATTTTAACGGCTTCGCCTCGATCGTAGGAAAACTACCCGAGAACATCAAAGCCGAACGCGACATGGCGGGATACGCTCTTGTCTCGGAAGACCGCACTGCCATTGTCAATCTGACGAAGGGTCTTGTCCCTGCGGACAAAGAACTTCTTTTCAGTGAGGAAGTCCTGGCTGGTGGAAAAACCCTTTACCGCTCCTACGTTGTTAAAGCAGCAACGGAACTGACCGGCGAAGATGTGCTCGATGCATTTGTGACAGTCGACAACTCCCAACTGGACCAGCGCCCGGTCGTTTCCATGCAGTTCACGGGTCCAGGCGGCAAACGATTCGAAAACATCACTGGCGCCAACGTCAGACGCCGGATGGCCATCGTTCTGGACGACGTGATCCAATCTGCACCGGTGATTCAACAGAAGATTTCCGGCGGCAGCGCTCAGATCACCTTGGGCTCGGGATCGGGCTACGACAAAATTATTGAGGAAGCGAATCAACTTTCGCTGATTCTGAAATCAGGTGCGTTGCCCGCTACCATCAAAGTTCTTGAAGAACGTCAGGTCGGCGCGAGTCTCGGGCCAGAGTTGGCGAGTCAGGGAATCCGCTCGACCGCTGTCGGCCTTATTTTTGTCTTTGCCTTCATCGTGTTCTACTACCGCCGCCCAGGCCTGATCGCATCGCTGGCGCTACTGCTGAACGGTGTTTTCCTTCTTGCACTAATGGCGATGTTCAATTTTTCACTGTCACTTCCTGGCATCGCCGGTTTCATCTTGACCCTCGGCATGGCAGTGGATGCAAACGTCTTGATCAACGAACGCATCCGTCAGGAACTACGTGAAGGCAAGAACGGGCGCAAGGCCCTTGAACTTGGTTTTCAGCGCGTGTTCTGGACGATTGTTGATTCCAACGCAACATCTCTGATCGCAGCCACCGTGCTTTTGCAGACCAATTCCTCGGGTCCGATCCGTGGTTTTGCAATCACGTTGCTCCTTGGTCTGCTCGTGTCTCTTTTCACCTCTCTCTACTGCTCCCGGCTGATGTTTGACTGGATCGTGGCGCGCTGCAAAACAGAGCGTGAAATGCGCATCTGGCTCGGTGGTTCGGCAGAGCATAAGGAACACAAGCCGTTCCAATTCAACTTCCTCAGCAAGGCGCCGCTCGCCATCGGCCTGCCAGTCTTGCTTGTGGCTTTATCCCTGATCACACTCTCCACCAAGGGCATGAATTGGGCCGTTGATTTTGCCGGCGGTACGGAAGTCGAAGTGAAGTTTACACAACCCGTTAATTCTTCAGACCTCGAAGACGCCGCACGCAAGGCGGGAATCAGCGATGTGACCATTCAAGCCCTCGGCGGCGGTCAGAAGCAGTACCTCCTCCGCTTTGATCGCGATGAAATGAAAGCAGCCAGCCAGGCTAACGGCATGTCCAGCGAAAGAAGCATCAGCGTTGACTCGCGGACCGACAAGTTCAAAGCCAACCTGATGACGGACTTGAGCAGCGCCATTCCAGAGATCCTTCGTGTCGATTACGTTGGTCCTCAAGTCGGCAAGGAGCTCCGTACTCAAGGAGCGGTTTCACTTGTTTACGCTCTAATCGGGATCGTCCTGTACATCATGCTGCGCTTTGACATCCGTTTTGCCCCGGGGTCTGTGGTCAAAATGATCGTCGACATCCTGGTTGTGCTTGGATTCTATGTCATGGCCCAACGATCCTTCGACCTGACATCCATCGCAGCCCTCTTGACCGTCGCGGGTTATACGGTGAACGACTGTGTGGTCATTTACGACCGGATCCGTGAGAACCTGGAATTGCACCCGCGCCGTCCGCTTCGTGAAAACGTCAACAACGCCATCAACGAAACCCTTGGCCGTTCCATCAACACGTCGGTTTGTACGTTGCTCTCTCTTTTTGGAATCATTTTCTTTGCAACGGGCAGCATCTGGAACTTTGCCATGGCCATGGCCGTGGGAGTTGTGGCGGCAACGTGGTCCTCAACATTCCTGGCAACCATGTTCGTGGTGTGGTTTGAGGGTTGGAAGAAGTCTAAAGCCTTGCCCGGCAAGGCCGTTTCGTAGTAGCTGAAGAAAAGGGGGTCCAGACTGATAGCTAGGTCCCAGGTGGTGGTGATCCGAGAACCCCGCCAGGACCGGAAGGTAGCAACGGTACCGGTTTTTTCCAGGTATCTGGTGTATCTAGCTATCACTCTGGGCCCCCTTGTTACATTGCCTCTTGAGGTCATTTCGTGACGAAGCCATCACCCCATCAGCCTCTGGCCAGAAAATATCGCCCCCAGACCTTTGACCAGCTAGTCGGGCAGGATACGACGGCTCGAGCCTTGGCCAATGCCATACAAATGGGCAGGACTCCTCAAGCCGTTATTTTCTCTGGCGTGAGAGGCGTTGGAAAAACGACCACCGCCAGACTTTATGCCAAAGCCCTGAATTGTGAGGCCGGACCAACTCCATCGCCTTGCGGCAAATGCGAGAGCTGCCGCGCGATCACGTCAGGCAATCACGAGGATGTCCTAGAAATCGACGGCGCCTCGAACACCAGCGTCGATGACATCCGCTTGTTGCGTGACTCCATCGGCTATGTTCCCCAGCGCTCCCCATACAAAGTCTACCTGATTGATGAAGTCCACATGCTGTCCCAGAGCGCTTTCAATGCGCTATTAAAGACCCTCGAGGAACCCCCGGCGCATGTGGTTTTCCTGTTTGCAACCACCGAGCTGCAAAAAATTCCACAGACGATCCTTTCGCGCTGTCAGGTCTTTTTGCTGCAGAAAATGACGGCGAAAACCGTAACTTCACGCCTTGAAGAAATCTTGCGCCTTGAAGGCCTGCAGCACGAACCCGGATCGCTGCGTCCCATCGCACGGGAAGCCCGCGGTTCCATGCGCGACGCCCTGACCCTTCTTGATCAGGCCATCGCCGTTGGCAACGGCAAACTGACCACAGCACTGTGCGAGAGCATCACCGCGCAAGCCCCCCACGAACTGGTCACCGCATTGCTTTGTGCCCTCGTCGCCAAAGACCCCAAGCAAGTGATGGCGACCGTTGAACGCATCGAACAGACTGGCACCGATCTGGTCACTGTGGTGGAGGACGTTGCCCAGCTCACACGCCACGCCTTTGTCATTCGTGACCTTGGTCGTAATGCCATGGACTTGGCCCAACTGGACTTGGATTCAAACGAGATTCAAGAGCTGGAAGGTATCGCCAAATCAGCCGCCCCCTTTGATTTGAACCGGATCTTTCGGATGCTGGTGCGTTGCCGCCAAGACATGGACGGCAGCCCCCTCGACCGCTGGATTCTTGAAAACAACTCCCTCGAATGGTGCCTCGATCCGGGTTTGCCCGATCTGCAGCAGTACCGAAGTGCTCTGAATGCAACTGCCTCAGGGACTCCAGCCACCGCATCAAGTGCCTTGGCATCACCTCCCACGACGGCGGCTCCTGCCGTTGTCGTCGCCCAGGCGATAACTCCTGCCGCTGCGCCGGCCCCGAAACCCCTGGTGCAAACACCGGCAGCATCCGCAGCCCCAACCTTTCCCGGTACATGGGCTGAACTGGTTGCCATGTGGCGCCAGCATCGCCCCCTGCAGGCAGGCAAACTTGAAGATGCACACCTCCACTCCTTCAGCCCGGAACTGATCTCACTGACGGTTCAAGAAACGTCATTTGCCCGCTGCCTGTTGAACAAGGACGAACAAGTTAAACTGCAGCAGGGATTTTCCGATCTTTTTGGTTTCAAGGGCCGGATCGCCATTGAAAAAGCTGACTCAGGAGCAAGCGTGTCGCCGGCACCAGAATCTTTGGCCCAAAAAAGTGATCGCGAAACGCGCGCAAAACAGGCTGATCTGCGCCAAGCCGCCGTGAACCATCAGACCACTCGCGACCTTCTGGAAATTTTTGGCGGAAAAGTGGAAGATGTTCGTATCAAGAACGTCGACTGAACGCTTTTCTCAGTTTCCAAACCTGCGACGGATCAATCATCGATGGCATTTACCAACTTTGAAACCCGGGAAATCCACTGCAAGGTGGTTTATTTTGGACCTGCCTCGGCCGGCAAAACCTTGAACCTGAAATCAGTTTTCACCAGCACGGCTGGTGAAATGAAGTCCGGAATGATCGACATGGGCGGCAATGCCGGACCCACACCCTTCTTTGACTTTCTTCCAGTGAGCCTTGGGAAGATCAAGGATTACCACGTCAAATTGCACCTTTACACCATGCCCGTCCACACACTCTATGAAACCCTTCAGCACACCCTTTTGAAGGGGCTTGATGCATTCGTCTTCGTGGTCGACTCTCGCATTGAGGCCATGGCCGACAACATTGAATCCATGGCCCACGTCCGCCGCCTGCTCGGAGAACATGGATACAGCATCAGCGACATGCCGCGCGTCATTCAATACAACAAGCGCGATATGGCCGACATCATGCCAGTTGGTGTCCTCCGCGAAGAGCTGAATTCCGGCGGCTTTCCAGACCATGAAGCCATTGCGACCCGCTCCATTGGCACGCTGGAAACACTTCAGTCCATTGCCAAGCAGATTGTGAAAACCCTGTCCATTTGAGGCGCCACCATGTTGATCCACTGCAAAACTGATCACGCGGTAATCCTGGTACCACTCGATAGTGGCGACGGACTTTGGATGTTTCCTTCAGATCCAGGTCCGTGGGCCGGCTTGCGCATGACCGTGAAACCACTCATGCCAATTGTCCCGCAGATCGCTGAAGTGATTCGCACGCGCCTTGGCTTTGCCATGGAACCGGCAGGCTACCAAGTTTGCCCTGAATTTGAAGACATCATCATGCTGGATTCAAATACTCCGGCGACCCTGTATGCGGTCCAAGCCGGTGATTTAAAATTGGCGGAATCGATACCCGCGGATCCTGATCGGCCAATTCGTCTGGCGACATTCCCGGATTGGCTGGGACGCCTCCCGCAAGAACGCCAGCGCCTGTCGTGGCTTCGGGCTTGGCAAATTTATCAGGGGGTTCTCGTTCAAAACGTGAAGGCGGTTGAAGCGACAGAAGTCCTCAAGGCATTAACTCAACGCGAACCACAACCTTGATTCCATTGTCAGAGGGATCGTCATTCCCTGGCGTGGACTGGTTGCGCAAATAAATTCTTACCTGGCGATTCATGTACAAATCAGGATCTTGGTCAAGGGGCGGACAACCGTCCGAACACCCGTAAGGATTTAACTTGCCTTCGCTATCCTCGACGAGAATCTGCGGATAATCGCCCAATTGGATCTGGCGAAAAACCCCTTCCTCAAAACTATCGATCAGAAACTCATCCCCGGGCTCACCAGCCTGCGAGCGACCATTACCAAACTGGACCATCAAATAGCGGGCCGCATAGATACTGGCCAGCCCGGCCACGAGAGCAGCGGCAACCCAGACCAATCGAGATTTGGATTTCTGAGAACCCTGCCCCTCAACGGGCAAGGCTTGCGACGGATCTGACAATGGTTCCATGGCTTCCTCCGAGCCGGCGAAAGTATCACAAGGTCCCTAATTGACCAATCGCTTGACAGTCTGATCGGCATCATAAAATAACAAACCAATGAAATCATTGATGTATAAAACGAACGCATCCGGCCTGTCCCTTGCATAACCGTGACCGGACCACTCGGGGATTTGGACCATGCGTCAAGGGAACACATCAAAATTTAAAATCCTGGCATTGATCGCCCTGGCTTTTAAAAGTGCGTCTGCCTTGGGCGGCCAAGTTGAGAGCTGCAACACATCTGGCAGCCAGTGCATTGTTTCTTCGCGCGAACTGATAACGGGTGACCGGGTCGGCCTTTTCTCCAGCGATGACCGCCTTGTCGCCTACGGCCGCGTGAAAAAAATGGCTGGCACACGCCGCGTTGTGAGCATCGACAAGTCCTTCTCCAGTGTCAGCGGAGATGAGCGCGTGGCCCTCCTCAACAATGTCACTGACCCGACGTCCATCGAAGAACTTTACACCGTCCAGCGCAACAAGGGCCGCACGTTAATCGACATGAGCGTCGCCACGGCAAGTTATTCCATCGGGTCCGGCGCACCGGGTATCGAGACCACGGCCGCATACATAAAGCGCAGCTGGCAAGACATCGAACTCACTGGACGCGCGATGTTCACCACGGTGTCGGGAGAAGTATCCCAGGCCTACGTCCTTCGTGATTATCTGGGCCAGGAAACCCGCGGCATTGACGTACAATCCTTCGGTGCCAATGTTTACGGCGGCCTTGCCGGACTTGGATACACGCTTTACGGAACGAGCCGCGTTTCATTTCGCGGTGAAGTCGATACCGGCGTGGCTTACGTCGCCGGTGTTGTCGGCGAAGGCGACATGACCAATTCCAGCGGCTTTCCCACCAAACTTGAAAATGGTTTTGGACTTGTCGTGCGCGGTACTGCGACGGCAATGGTCAACATTGCCACCTGGCACGTTGGCTTGACCTTGGGGCAGACCACCATCCAGGATGCCTCTGCGGCAACTTTCGGCCTCAGCCTCTCAAAGTCCCTCGAATAACCAACAGCTTTGTCACCGCCGTCGTCATATGTCATGAGAAATGACGGAGGTGGCGTCATTGTACAAAAGAATACTTCAAATAACTGATATTATTAAAAGAAAATCTGCTTTCCTCCTGAGCCCCCGGCAAACAGGCAAATCAACCAACTTCTCCCAGCCTGCCGGAGAAATCGACCGCTCATTCTGAGTCGCCCCGTCATCCTGAGCGTTAGCGAAGGATCCTTTCTTTGCTCTTCAATTTCAGCCATCCCGCCCTGCCTATTTTTATACCGTCACTGCGACGGTGAAAAATGAGGCAGGAAACAGCTTTTTAGGTCTCAAATTTTTTGGAACGTTACAGAACGCGAATGCGTAAGAAAAGATCCTTCGCTGCGCTCAGGATGACGAATTAAGAAAGGATCCTTCGCTTTCGCTCAGGATGACGGATTGAGGCTCAGGATGACGGATTGAGGCTCAAGATGGCGGTTCTATTTCTCCGACAGGCTGGAGCACAAGTGATTCAGTGATCCGTGATCAGCGCGTCGTGCAGGGACTTCACCACGGCCGCCGCCTCGCTGTCCTTGACACCAATGGTAAGCACCTGATTGCGAACATCCCAAAGCAAGACATGCCCTGCCTTCTGGGCCGCGGCCATTGCCTCGGCCACCTGCTCCGGGTTTTGTAAAAATCCGTTGCCAATCACACCAACTGCAGCCGTTCCCGCCAATGTGAGGTTGACTGACATGGGCTTCTCCCCGAGACGCCCCGTGGCAAGGGCCTCTTTTAAAACTTGAGCTGCCTTTTCCGATACCATCAAACGAAGCCGGCCACTAACCTGCTGGTTGATCACTGGTGCCTCGCCGTGATGCCAAAGCAGCTCCAGAATTCCTGCGTGCATCTTGCCCGCCGCATCTTGACTGGCTTCAACATCCAAGAGGCACATGTGCTGCTTGCAGGTGATGGCATGCACAATGGCTTGTTCCATTCCATTTTTGTCGATCGACATGGCAACATCCGACTCGGTTGAGGGTTCAACTACGGTTCCGCGCAAATGGGGCTTGAAGCTGGAACGGATTTCAACGGTAAGACCAAAACGCGACGCGACGTGAGCCGCACGGGCATGCAAGACGCCCGCCCCTGCCCACGCCAATTCTGACATCGCGTACCAAGGCAAAGATGCAATCTTGCGAGCGCCGGGAACCAATCTTGGATCGGCGGTAAACACGCCTTCCACATCTTTATAAAGCTCACAACGTCCAGCACCCAAAACTGCGGCCAATGCCACAGCACTCAAATCGGATCCGCCCCGACCGAGGGTGGTCACTTCCTTGGTCTTAGGGCTGACGCCTTGAAACCCGGCCACAATCACAATAGAGCCGCCCGACAGGCCTTGCCGGATACGGTCTCCCAAAATTTTTTGTATGCGGGCGTTGCCATGATTTTCATCAGTCAGGATTCCGCTCTGGGATCCTGTCAGCGAAACACATTTCAGCCCGCGCTCAGAAAGGGCGATGCTCAGCAGCGCCATGGTGACCCGTTCTCCGGACGTCAGCAGCATGTCGAGTTCCCGGCGCGACGGATCGGCGCTCAGTGCCTGGGCCATGGCAATCAAGGCGTCCGTCTGTTCCCCCATTGCGCTGACCACGACGACCACGTTGACGCCTTGGGCCCGGGTCGCAGCAACGTGGTCGGCCACGAGCTTGATCCGCTCGATCGAGCCGACGGAAGTCCCACCGTATTTTTGAACAACAAATTCCATGCTTCAGATTATACCCAAGAAAGTCCTATCCGGGCGACCTTCAAATCACGTAAAAGTGCAGACAGATGCAAACAAACGTCACTACATCAAAAATCCGGAGCCAAACGGCTAAATCCGTTTTTGGATTCGAAGAACTTCATGATTTTCAACGCCGCGTGCTGGATGCCATCGACGCGGGGCAGGACTGCCTGGCAGTCTCCCCAACGGGCAGCGGAAAAACACTTTGTTTTGGTTTGCCGGCTGCCACGGAGATGATGCGTCCGGCGGAGTCTCGCCGGATTGTTCTCGTGGTGTCGCCCCTGATTGCCCTCATGCGTGACCAGGCGTCGCGCCTGCAGGCCCGGGGGCTTGAGTGCGCTGTTTTCGAACGCCTGCAATCCATGGATGACCGGGCGGGAGAATGGCAAAAGATTGAATCCGGCGCAGCGGCCCTGGTTTTCACTTCACCCGAACGCCTCTCCAATCCTGCTTTCCGTGAACGCTTGACGGCCACGCGCGAGGTTTTCCTTGTGGCGGTGGACGAAGCCCACTGCACGAGCCAGTGGGGATTTAATTTCCGGCCCGAATACCGGCAGATTGGATCCTTTATGGAATCCTTCCCCGGCGCAACACGCCTGGCCCTGACGGCGACAGCCACTCCAGGCGCCCGCAGCGACATGATTGCCAACTTGGGACTGCGCGACCCACAAATTTTCGTGAACGACGTCGCCCGCGACAACATCGCACTCAAGGTGGTCAAGGTTGATTCCTTCAAGGATCAACCCCGGATGATTGTCGATGCCGTCGCTGAAGCCATCAAGAATGCTGGCGGCAACATTATTGTTTACGCCCCAACGCGCAAAGCCGCGGGCAACGTCCACAGCGATCTTCTACGACGGGGTATCCGGGCCGGGCTTTATCATGCCGGACTGGACGGGCATAAGAGAACACAAGAGCAGCAGGCTTTTCTTGACGGCAAAACTCAAGTCATGGTCGCAACCAGTGCTTTTGGAATGGGTATCGACATTGCGGACATCCGCCATGTCATCCATGCGGGACTGTCGCAAAACCTTGAACAGTATGTCCAGGAAACGGGCCGCGCCGGCCGCGACGGACTTTCTGCTGCCGCCACCATGATTTTTCATCCCCGGGACTTTCACACGCAAAATTTCATGATCGATGTGCAGTTTCCAGAGACCGCCATAGCGCGCATGGTTTTCGAAACCTGCATCCGCGAATGTGACACGACGGGTGGACGCGGCCGGGATCGCACAGCCATGATTGATGCCATCATGAATTCCAGTGCGGCAAAAAAAATGCGCGCAAAAATTCGCGACGTCGAATCGGCCCTCGCCTATGCGTGCCGCGAAAATCTGATCCAGGAAATGACTAGCCCGTCGTCAGATGGCTATGGCTCAGACGTCTACGCAATGGAAACCTTGATCCTCGCCGGCGTCAGTCCCGCGGATCCCGATGCACTTTGGCGGCAGTATGATTTCCGTCGCAAGGAGGCCCTGTTCAAACTGGAACAAATGCGCCTGTTTGCTTACGCGGCCGTCAGGTCCATGCCAGCCGCAATGACCATTCTAAATTCCTATTTCAAGGAATGCCTTCATGTCCCGTCCGCAAGGCATTAGGGCAACTATCCTAGGCTGCGGCAGCTCACCGGGATGTCCGGTGATTGGCTGCACCTGCGCGGTCTGCACTTCAAACGATCCCAAAAATCAACGCAGCCGATCCTCTCTCATGCTGACTTTTCCAGAGGGGCAGCATGTCATCTTCGACACGGCGACGGAATTCCGGCTGCAAATGATTCGCGAGGGTGTTCGCAACATCGAACACGTCATTTACACCCACACGCATTCCGATCACTGTCATGGATTCGATGACTTGCGGGCGTTTTTCTTTCACAGCAAGAATCCGATTACGATTCATGCGACGAAAGAGCACTTGGACGATTTGAAGACCCGCTTTTCTTATGCATTTCAAAACACGGCTTATCACGGGACAAAACCCAAAGTAATTTTGCACGAGATCGAATCTGGAGTTCCTTTCAAAATTTTTGGTTTTGATGTTGAACCCACGAGCGTTTCCCATGGCGACATGACAACAAGTGTGTTCAAAATCGGATCGTTTATTTACGCCACCGATTTCAAAACCATCCCGGACGAACTTGTTGAAAACTGGCGCGGCAAGGTCCACACGATGGTCGCCAGCGGTTTGCGAATGGAGTCCCACCCGACCCACAGCAGCCTTCCGGAAACGCTCGCTTTGTTAGATAAAATCGAGGTAAAACAGGGCGTTATAACGCACCTGGGCCATGAACTCGACTATCAGACGGTGAGCCGCACCCTGCCGGCAAACATCCGTCTGGCGTTTGATGGCCTTAGCGTCGTATGCCCTGTAATGCTATAGTTTGCCACTCGGACCAGACATAAAAGGACTATCCATGCTGATCGGAATCCCAAAGGAAATCAAAAATCGCGAGAACCGTGTTGGTGTTGTTCCCGGTGGCGTTGAAGTGCTCGTTGCTGCGGGACACAAAGTGATTCTGGAAAAAGGCGCGGGTATCGGCGCTGGAATTCCAGACACTCGTTACGTTGCTGCAGGCGCGACGATTGTTAACTCGGCCAAGCAAGTTTGGGACGAAGCCGAGATGATCATGAAGGTCAAGGAGCCGATCCCGGAAGAATATTCCCGGATGCGCGCAGGCCAGATCCTTTACACCTACCTGCATTTGGCTGCAGTCCCTGAACTCGCAAAGGCATTGCTCGACCGCAAGGTGACTGCCATCGCCTATGAAACCATCGAGTTGCCGAATGGTTCTTTGCCACTACTCACCCCGATGAGTGAAGTCGCGGGCCGCATGGCCGTGCAAGTCGGCGCACAGTGTTTGCAAAAGCACAACGGCGGCAAAGGCGTGCTTCTTGGCGGCGTCCCGGGCGTTGCCCGCGGCCGCGTTGCCATCATCGGCGGCGGCGTTGTTGGCATCAACTCGGCAAAAATGGCGATTGGCCTTGGCGCCCAAGTCACCGTGCTGGATGTGAATCCTGCGCGCCTGGCCTACCTGGACGACATCTTTGGCAACAACATCCAGACGCTGATGTCGAACCCGGAAAATATTTCCAAGGCCGTACGTGAAGCCGATCTTCTCGTTGGCGCAGTGCTCATCACAGGCGCGAAAGCCCCGTGTCTCGTCAGCCGCGACATGATTCGCAACATGGAGCCTGACTCCGTGGTTGTCGACGTTGCCATTGATCAAGGCGGTTGCGTGGAAACCATTCGTCCAACGACGCACGACGATCCCGTCTTCAACGAAGAGGGAGTTTTGCACTACGGCGTAACGAACATTCCGGGAGACGTGCCAAAGACGTCCACCTATGCCCTCACCAATGTCACCATCAAGTATGCGATGGACTTGGCCAACAAAGGCCTCGCTCGCGCCCTCGATGAATCCGAAGCACTCCGCAAAGGGCTCAACAGCTTCAATGGCAAGTTGACCCACCGCGCCGTTGCCGATGCGCTTAACATTCCGCATGCAGCATACTGAATCACTGAATCCCCGGGTCGTCCGGGTGGCCTTGTGGACGGTCCTTTGGGCCGTCACCATTCAAGGCTGCCGGACGACTTCTCCGAAAATGAACAACGCAGATATCTTGAGCCTCGAAACTTCGGATGCCCTGCGGGAATCTTGCCGCTTTGACTACTTCGGCGCCAGTCGCAAGGAAGTCACTGATGCAATGGATGCGCTGGCCAATTGCATTGACGACCGCGTCATCTCGATACGCTGGCATCAACTCATTGAAAACCGGATCGAACAAAACTGGCCAGACGACTTTGCCGCCGGCGGCAGCAAAAACGTCGCCTGTCTGGAATCCCTGACCAACGGTTTAATCGTCCGCTACAGCGACGCCATGACATCCTTCTGCCGGTCATCAGACAGCATTTCCGCCGCAAGAAAAAATATTTCTGACGCCGTCTTTGAAATGCAATCTCCAGACTGTTCGGACTTGGTACGCATGACCGCAGAAGGTTGTTTCATTCGCGAAACCTGCCCCCCAGGCGGCAGCGGATACCACTCCAAAAAAAGAGTCGCGACGACTGTCTGCCACGAAGGCGTGCAACGCATCCATAAGGTCAAGGACCCGAAAAATTCAAACCTGGCGTGGAACGATCCCTTCGTCCTTGAATTGACTGCAGGCCAATCATCAGCACGAATCACCTACGGAATTCCAAATTGCCATGGCACGGCCCAGGCCGCGGCCGGCGACCTCTTGTCGGATTTGAAACTTGAAGCCGTTGGTTTTGCCCGCATTGCAGACGAACAGGCTTGCGGCAAAAGCGCAGCCGATTTTCTGGCGGACAATCGCGAAAAACCTCTCACCGCCGTTGACCTTCACCCTGGCGGCATCCTGATCAACATGAATCACAAGGATTGCACAGCAACCGACTGCGGCACGGTGAAGCTCTGGGTTGATGCCTGTCACATTGGAAAACCGGAATTCACCCGACCATTTGATGCCGGAGTTTTTATCGACGGCATGTGCGTCGACTGTTGGGGCAAGATGTTAGAAGCGCACGGTCTGGTATCTGATCCTGATGGAGACATCCGCCCAGGATGCATCCTGACCACATACGATCACAGTGTGTTCATGGTCGACCGCTCGGCAGGTTGGTGCTTCACCTACGAAGCGACTTCGCCTTACGGTCCACCGCAGCTTCGAGCCGGCCCCTGCCTTGCCTTGGAGCAAAAATTCAAACACCGCTACTGCAAGCCAGCGTCATCCTGAGCCGCACCCCGTCATCCTGAGCGCAGCGAAGGATCCTTTCTTCCCCCAAATCAGACCAATCATTGGGAACTTATTTTAAAAGTAAGTACCCAATTATATTGGCTATAAATCCGATTATCCACCTCACTTTCAAGATTCCGTCAAGTTCCCCTTCCATACGCCGATTTGATTAAGTGGGGGAAAACCCAGTGAATTTTATATCCATCCATATCCATCAACTCAGAGCGAACGCTCACAGCGTTGTCGCGTCTGCTGCCATTGCTCTGTTTGGTTTCCCGTCAGCGGCCCAAGCTATAACCAGCATTTCTATCAACAGTGGAGCCGCCTACACCAAGTCCACCGCAGCGACGCTGACTCTTGACGCAACAGGCGCCTCTGCCATGTACATCACCAACACTGCCGGCTGCACCGGCGGAACTTACGAAACTTATACCACCTCGAAATTGTGGACTTTGAGCAAAATCAACACTACCGCTACCGTCTACGTTAAATTCAGAGATTCCGCCGGCATCGAAACCACGTGTATCAACGATACGATCGTACACGACAACAAAGCACCGACTCCGGCCAGCATTTCCATCAACAGCGCGGCCGCCTACACCAACTCCACCGAAGCGACGCTGACTCTTGCCGCAACGGGCGCCTCTGACATGTACATCACCAACACTGCCGGCTGCGCCAGCGGCGCCAGCGGCGGAACTTACGAAACTTATGCCAAGTCGAAATCTTGGACCTTAGGCCAGACCAATGCCAAAGCAACTGTTTACGTCAAATTTAAAGACTTAGCCGGCAACGAGAGCGCCTGTGTCAACGACACTATATTGCACGACGAGACGTTACCCACTTTGACCAGCATTTCCATCAATAGTGGAGCTGTCTACACCAACTCCACCGCAGCCACACTGACTCTTGCCGCAACAGGCGCCTCTGCCATGTACATCACCAACACCGCCGGCTGCGCCAGCGGCGGAACTTACGAATCTTACGCCACGGCGAAATCGTGGACTTTGAGCAAAACCAACACAACCGCAACCGTCTACGTTAAATTCAAAAATTCCATCGACAGCGAAACCACTTGTATCAACAGTACAATCATACACGACAACAAAGCACCAACCTCGACCAGAATTTCCATCAACAGCGCGGCCGCCTACACCAACTCCACCGAATCGACGCTGACTCTTGGCGCGACTGGCGCCTCTGCCATGTACATCACCAACACCGCCGGCTGCGCCAGCGGCGGAACTTACGAAACCTATACTAATTTTAAATCGTGGACTTTGGAGCAAACAAACGGCACCGCTACCGTTTACGTCATGTTCAAGGACGCTGCGGGCAACGAAAGCGCCTGTATCAATGACAGCATCATCAACAATGACACGTTACCCACTTTCACTGTCAGTGGACCATCGCAAGCTCACGCAAAGGCAACTTCCAGCGTTTCCTACACAGTGACCTATAACGGTGCCACGAAGGCCATCACCCTCGCACCGAAAGACATCGCCATCAACGCGACTGGCGTCGGCACTGCAGCAGTGGCGTTTGCTGTCGTCAAAGTCACCCCGGACCCAGGATCTGGGTGCACACCAAAGCCATGCTTGGTTCCCCCAGACCCGATGAAAAGAATTGTGACCCTGTCAGGTTTCAAAAATAACGGCACCCTTGGCATATCCATCCTTGCCAACTCGGCGTCGGATTTTGCAGGAAACTTTGCGGCTGCAGGCAGTTCTCCCAGCGCAACATTTAACGTCGACACGGGCATCCCGACCATCGCTGTCAGTGATCCATCCCTTGCCCACGCCAAGGCAGATTCTACGGTGACCTACACCGTGACTTATGATGGTGTTACGGACGTCACCTTGGCCAATTCACACGTCAAGCTGATTCCAACTGGCACGGCCAATGCGAGCATCGATGTTGATGAGGGCACTGGCACCAGCGGAACGGTGACACGTAAGGTCACCTTGAATAACTTCATCGGCAAAGGCACCATCAAGATCGAAGTCCTGAAGGGCACGGCCACGGATACCGCAGGAAACCTGTCCCCAGCACCCGCCGCAACCAAAAGCTTTATCGTCGACACCACGGCAAATAGCGCGCCGGTTTTACCTGCTTCAAATACCATTAATGTCAGCGATCCATCCCTTGCCCACGCCAAGGCAGATTCTACGGTGACCTACACTGTGACTTATAATGGTGTTACGGACGTCACCTTGGCCAATTCACACGTCAAGCTGATTCCACCTGGTACGGCAAATGCGAGTATCGATGTCTCGGGCACTGGAACCAGCGGAACGGTGACTCGTACCGTCACCTTGAATAACTTCACTGGCAACGGCACCGTCAAGATTGAAATCCTGAAGGGCACGGCCACGGATACCGCAGGAAAACTGTCCCCCGCACCCGCCGCAACCAAAACCTTTATCGTTGACACCACGGCGCCCGGCGCGCCGGTTTTGCCTGCTTCAAAAACTTTTAAAACAGCGTTTAATGCGGAGTTGAAAGCGGCAGACGCCAATTCCCTCCGGTACGCGACAGCATCCGGCACTTCTGCCACGGCACCCGCCGACTGCGATTCTGGGACGGGTCTATCTCCTGGTGGGACGATCACAATCCCATCGGCAACAACTTCTATAGCCGTAATTGCTTGCGACCAGGTGGGCAACAAATCTGCAGCGACCACGGCAACGTATACATACGACATTGTACCACCAACAATTTCCGTCAGTGCGCCGTCTGTGACCTACGCAGCTTCGGCGGCGCCAGAAGTCCGATATACTGTCACTTATTCCGGCGCCGACAAAATCACTCTGAAAAGCGCGAACATCAATCGAGTTTTTACCGGAAGCGCATGGAGCAACCTCGCACCCACTGTTTCGATGGATACCGCCGTCCCGCCTGATCCAATGAAAAGGATCGTTACCCTAAAGTCCTTCAGGGGAATTGGCACGCTAGCCATTTCGATTGCTGCAGGAACTGCCTCTGATAATGCGGGAAATTACGCTGCAGCCTCGTCTCCATCCGTCAGTGAAAACTTTAATGTTTCGTCGAGCAATGTGACGATAACGACACAAAACCCAACACCAACACCAACACCAACACCAACTCCAACCCCAACTCCAACTCCAACTCCAACTCCAACTCCAACTCCAACTCCGGATACAACACCACCAACCGTAACAGGAGTCACGTCGTCCACTACTAACGCCAGTTACATGTTGGGTGGAGTGATCTCCATCCAAGTCAATTTCAATGAAATCGTGACAGTCGTTGGCACGCCGACCCTTACCTTGAATAGCGGGGCCACTGTGAATTACGCGAGTGGCACAGACACTTCGGCTTTGACGTTTACCTACACCGTCGGCAGCACGCAAAACAGCGCCGACCTCGACTACTTGAGCACTAGCGCATTGGCTGTGACTACTGGCACCTCGATCAAGGATGCCGCTGGAAACAACGCACCGCG
>CAMBEK010000026.1 GCA_945865565.1 Pseudobacteriovorax antillogorgiicola
ATAATGACGTATTTATAGGTGGACGATTCACTGGCCACTGCCGCCGTAACAATCGCAGCGGTCCCAGCCTTTTCGGTCGCGTTCAAGTAGTTATCCCAGGCCGACCCCGTCCACCCAAGACCGCTCGCAAGACTTGGCGAAGCTATATCGCGGACAATCACTGGAGAGGAAATATAGGCTGTATTTCCGGCATCATCTGAAAGCCTGACGCACACCTTCCATGACCCATCCGACGTCATTGCAGCATCGTTGGTTTTCGGAACAGAAGATCCATAACCGGATGCGGAAGAGCATGTCGCTGAATTTGCCACGACAAGATAATTTGTCGCAGTCGCGCCAGCCGATGACACGGCGCCAATCAAATTATTCACTGCATCTTTTTCGGAGTTATTGATGTAGCCATCAGCCGCATCGTTTGCGAGAGCAATAGAGGCCGAGAACGTCGGAGCCGTCGTATCCAGCGCAATCGTTGCCGAAACCGAATAACCGACGTTGCCTGCAGAATCGGTAACCTTCATGCAAATCTTGTAATTGCCATCAGATCCAAAATCGGCACTGTTTGCCGCAGGAATTGCGGATCCGAAAACAGCCGATACACCACACGTTTCGCTAAACAACATCAGCTTATAAACAGATGCAGAAAGAGTCTCACTGCCCGTGGCCGATGCGGCCATCGCAAGAGCATTGGAAGCGAGTTCAGATCCACTTATCACCGAGTCCGAAGCCGCATTGATCAAACTTGTGGTGGCTGTCGGCCCAACAGTATCAAGCTGGATCGTCGAGGATCCTGAATACCCCTTGTTTCCAGCCGAATCCGTTAATTCAACGCAGACCTTGTAACTGCCATCCGCAGTAAACCCAGCGTTACTTCCAAATGGAATTCCGGAAGCGTATCCGGTTGCGGATGAGCATGACGCGGAGCTGGAAACGACAACGTAACGATATGTGGATGTTTCGTTGGGCACAGCAGCCGTAACCAAGGCAGAAGTCCCACTCCGCTCTGCACTATTAAGGTAGGCGTCGGTGGCATCGCCCGTGAGAGCAAGACCGGAGCTCAACGTCGGGGAAACTGTATCTCGAATAAACGTAAGTGAAGACCCATAGCCAATGTTTCCGGACGCGTCGACCATCTTCACACAGACCATGTAGGTGCCATCAGACGATAGTCCGCTGTCATTCGTCGCTGGAATCCCTGAAGCGTACCCAGAAACGCTACTACACGTCGCACTGGATGCTGTAAGGGCGTAGGTAACGGTCGAAGACTCCGAGGTCGTCGCTGCAGATATCAGAGCTCCGGTCCCGGTTTTTTCGGAATCGTTGATAAAACCATTTGCGGCTTCGTTTGCAATGGCTGCACCCGTGAGGGTCGGGGCTGCGACGTCTAGCGTGATGCTGCCCGATGATGCGAAAGCAATATTGCCAGCTGTGTCGACCAGACGCATGCAAATCGAATACGTGCCATCCGTCGTAAAGTCAGAGCTGTTGGCTGCAGGGATTGACGCGTCAAATACCAATGCCCCAGCACAGCTTGTTCCAAATGGAATCAATTTATAGGTGGATGATGCCAAGTCTGCGCTGCCAGATGGAGCGGCCCCCATGGCGCTAGTATCTGAAGCTCGCTCCGATGCGTTGATCAGCCCGCCGAACGCCGCATTGATCAAGGTCATGGTTGCCGACGGAGCGACGATGTCTCGGGTAACATTCGAAGCTGCAGCGACGTAGGCAGTATTTCCCGCACTATCCACCATTTTCACACAGGCTTTGTAATCACCGTCCACACTAAATGCGGTATGGCTGGCTGTTGGGAGTGATCCGCTATAAGTAAGACTCGCGTCACACGTTCCGGCGGCAGCAACCACGGAATATGTTTTTGTCGTCGTCTCACTCGATACGGCATCTGTCAGCAGGGCTGTCGATCCTGTTTTTTCGGAATCCTTGATAAACAAATCAGCCGCATCACCGGTCCAGGCAAAGCCGCTAGCGAGACTTGGAAATGCTGTATCTCGAATAAGGACAGTTGACGCCCCGTAGGCGATGTTTCCAGACGAATCGACCATCTTTACGCAGGCTTTGTAAACACCATCTCCGCTAAAAGCAGCATGGCTGGCCGTCGGCAGCGAAACGCCATAAGTAAGACTTCCGTCGCAAGCTACGGCGGCAGCGACAACCGAATACGTTTTCGTCGCAGTCTCACTCGATACCGCGGCAGTTAAAAGCGCTGTCGATCCTGTTTTTTCAGAATCGTTGAGGTATAAATCAGCTGCATCATTCGTCCAGAAAAAGCCACTTGCAACACTTGGAAACGCTGTGTCTCGAATAAAATTGGATGAAGAACCGTAGCCAATGTTTCCCGCAGGATCGACCATCTTCACGCAGACTTTGTAAGTGCCATCAGAAGAGAGTCCACTGTCATCCGTCGCTGGAATCCCTGAAGCGTACCCAGAAACGCTGCTACACGTCGCACTGGATGCCGCAAGGGCATAGGTGATGGTCGAAGGCTCCGATGCAGTCGCGGCAGAAATCACCGCTCCCGTGCCCGTTTTTTCTGAGTCGTTGATAAAGCCATTTTCGGCGTCGTTGGCCAAGGCTGCCGCCGTGAGGGTTGGAGCCGCGACATCCAGCGTGATGCTGCCCGATGAGGAGAAAGCAATATTGCCAGCTGTGTCGACCAGACGCATGCAAATCGAATACGTACCGTCCGTCGTAAAGTCAGAGCTGTTGGCTGCAGGGATAGACCCGGCAAACACCAGCGCCCCGGCACAGCTTGTCCCAGATGGAATCAATTTATACGTGGATGATGCCAAATCTGCGCTACCTGAGGGCGCAGCACCCATGGCGCTGGTATTTGAAGCACGCTCAGATGCGTTGATCAATCCATCGGATGCGGCATTGATCAGGGTCATGGTCGCCGACGGCGCGACGATGTCTCGCGTCACATTCGAGGATACAGCGACGTACGCAATGTTTCCTGCCGGATCTTCCATTCTCACGCAGGCTTTGTAATCACCGTCTACACTAAAGGCAGCATGGCTTGCCGTCGGCAGCGAAACGCTATAAGCAAGACTTCCGTCACAAGCTACAGCGGCAGCGACCAATGAATACGTTTTCGTCGCAGCCTCACTCGCTATGGCTACAGTCAACAGCGCTATCGTTCCTGTTTTTTCAGAATCATTAATGTATAAATCGGCTGCATCATCCGTCCACGAAAAGCCACTAGCGACACTTGGGAAGGATGTGTCACGAATAAAATTAGATGAAGACCCGTATCCACTATTTCCCGCAGGATCAACCATCTTCACGCAGACCATATATGTGCCGTCAGACGACAGGCCGCTGTCATCCGTCGCCGGAATTCCCGATCCGTACCCAGAAACGCTGCTGCACGTCGCACTGGATGTCGCAAGGGCGTAGGTGATGGTTGAAGACTCAGAGGCCGTCGCAGCAGAAATTAGAGCTCCGGTACCCGTTTTTTCTGAGTCATTGATAAAGCCATTTGCAGCTTCGTTAGCCAAGGTTGCTGCAGTAAGGGTCGGGGCCACCACATCAAGTGTGATACTACCCGATGAGGCGTAGGCAATATTGCCAGCATTGTCGACCAGACGCATACAAATCGAATACGTGCCATCCGTCGTAAAGTCAGAGCTGTTGCCTGTGGGGATTGACCCGCCAAATAGCAGAGCCCCAGCACAGCTTGTGCCAGATGGAATCAATTTATAGGTAGATGACGCAAGGTCTGCACTGCCCGATGGCGCGGCACCCATGACGCTGGTATTTGAAGCATGCTCCGATGCATTGACCCGACCATCCGACGCCGCATTGATAAGGCTCATCGCGGCGCTCGGTAAAACGGTATCCAAAACAAAATCAGCCGAGTTTCCAAATCCAATATTGCCGAGTGCATCGAGCATCTTAAGGCAAACTTTATAATGCCCGTCTGACTTGGAAGCCACTTCGGCTGCCTGCGGGACAGACACTGCATAAGATGTATTCGTGATGCAATTTACACTGGAGGCAACTAGAGAATACGTCAGCGTTACCGGGGATTCTGAAACTGACACTGTCCCGGTGAGGTCTGACGCCATCAATTTCTCTGCGTTATTGATGTATCCATCAGCAGCAGCATTATCCAAGGGCATCGATGTCAATATTGGCGTCGTTACATCAACATCAAATGGGGACGACGGACCAAACCCAACATTGCCAGCCTGATCGACTGCTTTGACGCAGATCATGTAGGCACCGTTCGCCGTGAATGATCCGGATTTCAACAAAATACCACTCGTCGGCGGAAAGGTTGCGGCACTGCACGCCTCCCCCGAGAGAGCAGTGGCATAATAAATCTGTCCGGCCTCATTTATCGTGGCAGAACCGTGAACCAAAACATTGGCCTCCTTCAGTGCCTTGTTGATTCCCGCTGCGGAAGTTACGGCAGTTGTGATTTGCGGAACTAAATCAATCACCGGCGCAGTTGTATCAACCCGCCACGCAAATTCAGTAGGTACCAACTGGATATTCTGAGTCGACTTTCTGGCAAGAACGCAAAGACGATGGGTTGCCTCCGGTGCGGATTCAGTGATTTGATTGGCGACCCCCCGCCACGAAGAGTAGGTCAATCCATCGCAATTGCTTTGGCTCGTCAGGGCATATTTGTATTCGATGACTCCAGTGCCACCGACGGTCACTGAAATACTTGTGGAATTTGTGATGGCATTTGGGGTTCCTGAAAGGACTGCCTGAGCACGTTGCGCTGTCGTGACAGAAGTTAGTTTGCCTGGCCCAGAATAAGATGGAGGCGTTTTTACGTCAGAGGAGCATACCCGTAAGGCGTAGGCGGTGTTGTCGAGAAGCCCGGAAAGCTCGGTTGTGAATTCATACAGGGAATTCCCATCCGCGTCAGCGGTCGGTGCCGACGCGGTTTCCGTTGCTGTCACGTTGAATGCACTGCTACAGAGCGGCGCAACTGGGGCTACTCCGTACGCAACGGAGAAACCGTACCCCGTTATTTTTTGCGCGCGCCAAGTTACAATGGCTTTGTCCGGATAAACAGAGGGAGCCGCCGACACCGAATCTGGATCAGCCGGTGGCGCCGTATAGGTCGCATAGCCACCGGGATTACCATTGCTCGCAACAGCCATCACAATCCCGATGTCACCCGAGCGCACTTTGAATGATGCGACGAGATTTCCATCCGAATTAGTGGTGGCATTTGCACGCATTTGAGTCAGTCGAAGAAAATGCTTCACCGGGGTTGTCGACCCTGATTCTCTGGCCTCGCCATAATCAACAAGGAGGATCACCGCCTTGTAAATCGATGCCGGTTTTACTGCAGTTACTGTGATTTCAATATCGCGAGCAGCATCTGTCCGCTCTAAAATCGCGTTCGAATCGGTGATGCGCAGCCGAATTGGAAGGCTAAGAAGCCGCAATGAAGACGAGTCGGTAATTTCACCGGCAAGGTCTGTCAAAAGAGCCTGATAATTTTCTTGAAATGTCCCAGACCGAATCGTGACCGAAGTGGTAGCAAGTCCAAGGGTCAGATCATCACTCGCAATACCATCGGAAATTTTAGCCAGGCGCCCGGAAGGAGCAGATATCCCGGTGCTTGTCGTACCACCAGTGGTCTGCCCTCCTGTTGCACCGGGATGGCCATAGTCGAATGTCGATGGCGCACCGTCACCGGAACTCCCAGACCCACCGCAAGATGAAACGATCAAAGAAAAAAGTAATGCGATCCCAAGCGATAGGCCGCCGGAATTTAAAAACCTTGGTTTTTGATCAAACCTCTTCATACCTTATAGGCATCGGCCAAAGTCCGGATTTATTTACCAATAAAGACATTTCACGACTGGCCGATAATCCCTTTAGGTTCGAATTTAGACGGCAGCTCTCACATTCGGGGGTTGAGCGCAGGGAAAGGGAGGGATGTCGTGACTAAATATAAGCCACTTTTCCACAACCAACAGAAATTTATGGCTTTTTCGTTATTTTGCTCTTCAACGCTGGCTCTCTTAATGAGTGGCTGCGGAAGCACGTTGACCAGTGAAACCAAACTCCGAGTCCGTATTTTAGGGTCCCTGACCCAGCCAACAGGAGCCACGGGCACAAAATCCCCGATGGCGCAGGTTTATCTTTTCAATAATATTTCACTTCAGCCGGCCGACGGATCTGCTGCCGTAGACATGTATTCCGGTGACCCCGAGGAGTTGCGAATCGTTTCACGCCCCCAGGAAGTCTGGTCCACGACCGACCTGACCGACTACGAGGACGTTTCGTTCAGCTCTGCAACAGTCAAATTTGACCCTCTTGTGGTCGTGATCGACCAAGCCGGCGAAGAACATAGCATCACGCTCGACACAGGTGACCTGGTGATGAGCGAACCATTTAGTCTTACCGCCGGCACTGAAAAAGTGATCACCGTCCGCGCCAGTTGGGGAAAAACGATCACACCATCGGACGACACCACACCGGAGACCACTGTTTCCGCGCCTTCGTTTACGCTATTCTTGGGAGAAACGGAGTAGCTCCACCTTGAATTCCACAATCACGATCCACCACCTGCCCGTACACACTCCATTTGCGATTGCCACCGGAACCATGCAGGCCGCTGATTGTGCCGTGGTCGAATTGGATGATGGTTGCGGGAACATTGGCCTCGGCGAGGCCGCACCATTTTCTGCGGTCACGGGGGAAGATCTAAAAAAAACCGCGGACGCAATGTCGGACCTATGCGAAACAATTCGCCCCTTGTCTCCTGAGCAAGCCATCAAGGCCTTGAGCCGAAAAAGCAGTGACAGCAGCATTCCCGTTACCGCACTTTGCGCCATTGAATCGGCTGTTTTTGATTTGATTGCCAGGCGACAATCGATCCCACTGTGGCGTCTATTTGGTTCCCCAACCCTCGACGGGGGATCAGACATCCCGGCAGCCATCGCAACTGATATCACGGTGACCGTAATGCCTCCGGATCAGGTTCCAGGATTTATGGACAAGTTTTCCGCCCATGGATTCCGAACCTTCAAGGTCAAGGTTTCTGGGAGAGTCGAGGCCGACACGGAATGCGTTCGAGCAGTGGTCGATTGGGGCACCAAACATAAACAACCCACCGAAATAATTCTCGACGGCAATCAAGGTTTTGATCTGGAACGCGCAGGGCAACTTTTGGCCAATCTTGCCAAGCTCAACATTGTTCCGGTCTGTTTTGAACAGCCATTGCCACGAAGTGACATCAAAGGCTTGGCCAAGCTCTCCCGCATGACCTCAGTCCCTGTCCTTCTCGATGAATCCGTAACAACCGTCGATGAAGTCGTGCGTGCGTATCACGCCAGAGCAGGTTCCATGATCAACATTAAAATCACGAAGTCTGGAGTTGTTGAATCCCTTCGCATGATCACGGCCGCAAAATCTCTTGGCATGGGACTAATGATTGGCGGCATGCTCGAAACTGAAATTGCGATGGGATTTTCCTTGCAGATGGCGGCAGGACTTGGCGGGTTCAATCTCATTGACTTGGACACGCCATTCTTCATTGAACAGCGGTTAACGGTGAACAGCCCTTGGCACCATCCTACCGCATTGCTCGATGCCTCTCGCACTGCTGGATCGGGACTGATGCTCTTTAAATAAAATCACATGCGCATGCATTGAACATTACCGAGGGCGTAAGGCTGCCAAATGTCGCGAGGCGTTGCGTAGAGGATTGTCCAACCATTTGGAAAAAATTGTGCTGCCAGGATCTCGTTTCGTTGATTGATCCCATTGGACTCGACGCAATCAAACTCCGCACCATCACTGCCTGGAACACAATTCATCTGAATCACCTCAACCCGGGGCAGACCTGCGCCAGCATAATTTCGGTTCAACCGCACGTGAGCCAGGGCACCACCATTAAAACCGGGGCGCACTGAAATCTGATACCCAGCGTTCCACAGTTGACTGTCCAGATAAGAAAACGATGCGTTGCAATGATAGTTGGACGCATGCGCAACGCCACCAAGTGACATCACACTGATTAAAACGGCAAAAATCCTAGACATGAAAACTCCAAAAAAAAATTAACCAAGTTACCCAACAGTTCCGCGACCTACACGATCCGATCTTTTATGGGATGGTCAAAACGATCGCGGTAGTCTTCCATCAACTCGCGTAAATGATCAATCGATTTGGCTTTTTTAGTCACCGCCCAGAAGGCATGACCGAACATGAACCATCGGGCGCCAGTCGCGGCAAAAAAACTGAATTTTTTCAGAGCGTCTTCTGGACGATCTCCGAAGTGCTGATCCAACTCGTCAACAAGGGCCAGACATGCCCGGAAAAATTCTACGCTTTCCTCTGCGCGGCTCCGCGGAGCCCGCTCCCCCTCCCGTCCTGGCGGCGTTTCCTGCCACCCAAGATCCTCGGCAATTTGCCAAAGGATCCACGGTCGGACCGTTGCAGCACGAGCGACCATCACGCCATCCGCCCCAAAATCCCTCAGGACTGCCACTGCATCGGCCGAAGTCTGAATGTCCCCATTGGCAACAACAGAAACCTTGCGTCGCTTTGCGATCTCACCGACCAGATGCCAGTCCGCGCGGCCCTCGTGACCCTGCTCCCGGGTTCGGGCATGGATCGTCAGCCAATCGGCACCGCCTTCTTCCAGGGCCTGCGTGAATTCGTCCAGGTAGTTCAGGTCACAAATCTTGTCGCTGCCTCCGCGCATTTTGACGCTGACCGGACGATCGGTGCACGACCTGACCAACCGCACGACATCAGCGGCATATTTAGGTTCACCCATCAGGCGAACTCCCCAATTGTGTTTGAGGACATGGGTCGCCGGGCAGCCCATGTTGATGTCAAAGCCCCACGGGTTCAACGGGATGAGTTTGGCAATGCTGGGGGTGATGAAGCGCTCTTCGTTTCCCAGAAGCTGCGGAATAAACCAATCCACGCCTGCCTTTTCAGCTCCGGTGCAGCGGAGTTCAGCGGTAGTCTCCAGCCGTTCGCTCGGCAAACGCCTGGTCGACAGCATTTCAGTGAAAATGATGGGGTGAAGGCCTTTTGGGGCATAACGCCGCAGCATTGCCCGGAATGCCACGTGGCTGATCCCAACCATCGGCGCAACCATCACGGGAAAATCGACCCCGAGGGCAGCCATACGGCCTCCGGAGAAATCCGAGGTGACTTTTAATGTTGATTCAGTGGTGGTGGTCATATAAAAACCGGCAGTCCGACGTGAAAAAGACGCATAGCCTTAATGCTCCTCTTAACCCTCCAAGTCTGGGGAAAGCAAGTCCATGAACACCTCGAAAGCTGCAATGTCTGAAAAAAAACGTGAGTACCTGAAACAACCTATCGTCCATATGGACATGACGCAGCACAACGTGGTTAGCCTCGTCGATGCCATGGGCCACATGGCTTTCCAGGCGCGCAATCTGAACCGCGCCGCAAAAATCTATGAAATGATGCTGCGCGACAAGAACAATTCCGTGATCCTTTGTCTGGCCGGATCCCTGATCAGTGCCGGCCTCAAAAAAATCATCCTTCAGATGGTCCGCGACAACATGGTCGATGCGATCGTCTCCACCGGCGCCAACATCGTGGACCAGGACTATTTTGAAGGCCTTGGATTCAACCACTATGTTGGGACTCCGTTTGTCGATGACCACCAACTGCGCGAACTCAACATCGACCGCATTTACGACACCTACATTGACGAAGATGACCTCCGTAACTGCGATGACACCATCGCCCACATCGCTGGCACCCTGGAACACCGCCCGTACTCCTCCCGCGAATTCATCTGGCACATGGGCGAATATTTGTCCAAGAACGGCAAGAATAAAGAATCCATCGTCCTTGCATGTTACGAAATGGGCGTGCCCGTTTTTGTGCCAGCGTTCTCCGACTGCAGTGCCGGCTTCGGTCTGGTCCACCATCAGTGGCATAACCCGAAGAAACACGTCACGATCGACTCGGCAGCTGATTTCCGCGAGTTGACCAAAATCAAAATTGAAAGCGGCGACACGGGATTGCTGATGATCGGTGGCGGAGTTCCAAAAAACTTTGCTCAAGACGTTGTGGTTGCCGCAGAAGTTCTCGGCCATGAAGTGGCGATGCACAAGTACGCAGTCCAGTTGACCGTTGCAGACGAGCGCGACGGCGCCCTTTCTGGCTCGACCCTGAAGGAAGCCTGCAGCTGGGGCAAAGTCGACACCGCATACGAGCAGATGGTCTTCGGTGAAGCCACCGTGAACTTCCCCCTCGTGGCAGCCTACGCTTGGCATAAAGGTGCCCACAAGGACCGTCAGCCGAAGCGCTTTGCTGACAAGCTCTAAGAATCAGACGCTGCCATTCTGAGGCAAAACTCAGGATGGCGGCGTTTCTATTTTGGCCCGCGCCGTTTCAACAGGGCCTCTTCCCGCGCCTCATCAATCTCAGCCAGAACTTCGCCAACGTTAGCCGACTTGGACTTGTCTGTGAATTGCCCAGTGAGCTCAATCTCGGGGTGCAGCTTGCCATTCCGGTAAAGCTGCCAGATTTCTTTGGCATAGTTTGTTTTTTTGATCTCAGGAGCAGCGCGCCCAAAAAATGCCACCAGTTGCAAAAGGTCTCTCTCGAAGATTGCAAACGCATTGTTGGCAGTCGCCTGGACGGCCTGGGGCAGGTCGATGATGACGAGTCCATTATGGGACAGTAAAATATTGAATTCAGACAAATCGCCGTGAACAATCCCTGCACACAACATGCGAACGGCTTGCCGGATCACCACCTGGAAAAATGCCCGGGATTGCTCGCTCGTCAGCGAGACGTCGCTCAGTCGCGGGGCCGGATTGCCGTCGCGATCGACAATCATCTCGAGCAATAGGACGCCTTCATAGAAGGCCAACGGCTGCGGAACCTGCACACCTGCGGCAGCTAGAAGGTACAGCGTCTCGACTTCAGTGTTCTGCCACTCGAACTCACGCTCCTTGCGGCCGTATTTACTGTTGCCCTCCATCGCTCGCGCCTTGCGGCTGTTGCGAATTTTGCGGCCTTCGGTGTACTGCGTCTTTTGTTTAAAGGTTCGATCGTTCGCCTCTTTGTAAACCTTGGCGCAGCGGATCACGCCCTCGGCACGAACCAAATAGACCTCGGCTTCTTTGCCGCTTTGGAGTTGGCCGACAACGTCATCAATCAGGTCGGCTTGCAGTAGTGGAAGTAGGCGTATTGGTGTCTTCATGGCCGAGGAATATACCGCAAAGGATCGCCAAACCCTATCCAACTTGTACAGGGACGGAATATTTTGCCGCAGCGCTTGGTATTAATAGTGGGAACCATAGGCCTCATGGAGTGACGCAAACCCGAGCTCCCGCAGGCGAATACCCGCTTCATTCAAAAGGCCGGCCACCACCCAGGGCCCGCGGTAGGCCAAAGCCGTATAAATTTGAACCGCACTGGCGCCACGACTGATTTTTTCGACGATATCGCCGCCGGTTAGAATTCCGCCAACACCAATCATCGGGATTTTTCCACGATGAACGTCCCAAGCCCATTCCAAAGCCGTGTTGGAGCGCGCAAGGAGTGGACGCCCCGAAAGACCGCCAACCTCCGGGGTCTTAACCCTATGGGTATTGGTTAAAACAAGCCCCGCCAGCCCAGAGTTGCCTGTCGCCTCGATCAGTTTTTGAAAGGAATCGCGATTCATGTCTGGGTCAAATTTGATCCAAGTTTTCTTTACCTCAGAACCAAACTGGCGCGCCACTTTCCCGATGAATTCCGGAGTCGCCAAATCGCGAAGTCCTGGGGTGTTAGGGGAGCTGAGGTTGATGACAAAAAAATCAGCAAGATCTTTAAAACCGGCGTGGACTTCAAGAAAATCATCAATTGCCGCATCAGGAACAGTATCCTTGTTTTTTCCGATGTTGACCCCCAAGGGGCAGGTAACATTGGAACTAGACAATAATTTCCTAGTCTTAAGGCGTGCGCGGATCGGCCCGATGCCGTCGTTGTTGAAACCCATGCGATTGATGAGAGATTGCTCGGACCGATAACGAAACAAGCGTGGACGTGGGTTGCCAGCCTGCGCCAAAGGTGTCACGGCACCAATTTCAATCGAGGAGAATCCGAGACGGGTGAGGGCGCTCACGGCCACGGCATTTTTGTCAAAACCCGCGGCCAGGCCAACTGGATGCGGGAGCAGACCAATCCCCGGAACTTCCATCTGAAAAGAAACATTTGAAGGATCCAAGGCTGTTAGCGGGAAAAATCGCAGCGGATCCAATGACAGAAACTTCATCGCGATATCGTGGGCGACCTCGGGCTGCAGTTGTTGCAAAGCCCTCGTCCCAAACTCACCAAAAATTTCCCGGAAATCGAGCATCACTTCTTATCGCTGATCATGAAACTCCTGTCATTTTGAATAATCCTGATGCCGATCAAAAACATGACCGGTTCGATGATTAAAATTGTCTATAAAATTCAATTAATACGGGATCTTATAAAAACAAGACAAGAATCAGCCCCATTCCGCCGTTATCTCACAAAGAGTGTGGTGGAGGGTTTTAGTGCAAATTAACCTGTTGAAACCGGTAACAGTCCAGAGGGCGGAGGAAGTTTCGCGGCGGATGCGCGAGATCCAAACTGATCCCGCCAACGGCATTTTGCCAATGCCCCCTGACCCTGCCGCTTTTTCGGGACCAGTAAGTCCTGTTCCCGCAATCGTCACCAAATTAGCAATCAAGTACTCCGGGTTTTTGAATATGCCACGAGGCCCCTACCCCCTTCATTCTCACCGGGAAGACCCACGGACGGCGCAAAATGCATCGGCAGGCGCAAACCCGTCCACAATCCAATACTGGCATAATGTCGTCACGGCAAACCGTCAGCGGGAGGAGTTACGACGGATTCTCCAGCGCCACGGTTGGTCAGACTCAGAAATTAAATACGTTGACGCCCGACACTCCGAGGCCGAACTGATTCGCACGATCAGATCCCATCGAAGGCGGCTGCTGGCCGAAGGCCGGAAATTTACCCATCTTGAATTTGAAACATTCGAGAAACTGCTCAATCGCGACCGCGCCTGGATATCGAGCCTGATGAACGGAATGCGGGCTGAAGCACTGGGAATTCCTATCCTACAAAATAAAAAACCAGGGCAACTCGATTTAGAACTAATTCGTCGGGATGAGTTGCGGTTGATCAGCAGGGAAGTCGAAAAAGCAGGGCTTGATCTGGCCGCTTATGTTGCTTCGACGGCCTATAATCTAGGCAAGAAAGCATAAACTGCTCTACTTGATTGCGCCTGAAATCGGCTGCCCCAACGGACCCTGTGCAGACAACACGCAAATTAACGATTTCATATATGTTTTTAGACAACGCGTCTCGACCCGCGCCGACCGAAAGTCATTGGAAACCCAATGACTTTTGAGGTTTCGGCGAAGGTTCCCTTGGGGCAGCCAACGATGGGAGGCCCCGCAGAGCCGGCATGGCGCCCCACCGCAATCGGTCCAAAAAGAAGTCAGCGCGGCGCTCATGCGGCGACTGCGGGGGGCACCATTGGCAAGCGCCGACCCAATGAAACCTTCGATCGATAGAGCATGAAGCACTCTGAACGAAACAAGTCAGGAGAGAGTGGCGCGCCTCAATGGGTCGCTGCCGTTTTGACTGTTTTCTTGCGAGACTTTTTTGCGTTGGAACTTAAAAGTTTGGCTTCCATGAAAGGAATGGGGTCGACCGGTTGATCGCGGCGCGTCCGAAGTTCGAAGTGCAAATGAGCTCCACGAGAATTGCCGGAAATGCCGACATGAGCAATATGGGTACCACCCTTCACCCAGGTTCCTTGCCTCGCAACAATCTTTCCACAGTGGCCGTACAAAGACCGGTACTGCCCATGGTCGATAATCACGGTTTTTCCGTAACCATTCAATCTTCCAACAAAAATCACGCGCCCCTCGGCAGCTGCCAGGATGCGAGTGCCGCGGTTGGCGCGAATGTCGATGCCGTTGTGAAATCTGCCCCAGCGCGGACCATAGTTCGATGAAACATCACCAGTTGCCGGCCAGCGAATCACAAAGTTCTGCGCTGGTTCCCCCATCATGGCGCCCCTGGATTGGGACCCCCGTCCTGCACCGGCTGCTCCAGACTCGTCATCTTCTGAACTGTTAACGCCCGGCGTCTTGCGAGGAGAATTGAGATCCTCTTCCTGCCACGTACGGTCGTCGCCCGATTCTGTTGACTCAGATGCAGACTGAGTATCGTCGTCACGGTTGCTACCAGACTTGGAGGATACTCGCCCCGGCAGTCGCTTTGCAGACGATGCGGGCTGTTCTATACCGCTTACGTGGAGGTTCGCTGCCCTGGGACCAGCTGGGATGCGTAAAACTTGGCCAACACGCAGTGGATTTTTACCACCGAGCCCGTTCATCCGGGCGATGCGCTGCCAGTCAGTATCAAATTGTCCAGAAAGGCTGGAGAGGGTGTCGCCATTTTCAACCCGAACCTGGTAGATCGTGGCATCGCGGGCACTTGACGTAATGCAGCCAGTCGCACCCAACATCATCAAAGCAAAGATGAGACTGCTACAAACATGCAAACGGGAAACCAATCCGTGTAAAACTCCACGGCTCTGAAGTCGCAACATACACTCTCCACAGTTACCGCCGGAATGGGAGGCATCAAGGCTTCCGGCCGATTCTTACTTGCGAACGAAACTTAAACCGATCCTTGAGACGTTCCGGGGAACGCTCCAGAGAACGCATCGGGTAAAACCCGACGAAGTTGATCGTTCGCACGCTCGTCGAGGAGGCTAGGCTTAAGGACCGTTACGGTCGCAAAGCCTTGGTCCACCAAGTAGCAGTCAGAGTCCGGGATATCCTCGAACATCTCACCACCGGCACCAATCCAATAGTATGGGCGCCCCCGGGGGTCTATCCCCTCGACCATCTCGTCTTCATAAATCCGACGCCCCAAACCTGCAACCGCGATCCCCTTGAGATCCTCGAACGGCAAGTTCGGAACGTTGACGTTTATCGTAAAACGGTCGCCTACGGCTAGTAAATCTTGACGTTCAAGGAGCATGCGGACCACCTGACCGGCGGTTTCATAACGCAAATTGCCCCGCCCATGACTGGACACAGCCATGGCCCGGTAACCATGCAGAGCCCCCTCCATGGCCGCATGGACAGTCCCCGAATAAAGCGTGTCAATTCCGAGGTTTCCACCCCGATTGATGCCGCTAATAATCCACGAGGGCTTGCGATGAAGCAGACGCCGACAGGCCAACATTATGCAGTCCGCCGGGGTGCCTTCCACGGCATAAATATTACGGGCAATTTGTTCGACCCTGAGTGGGCTATGGATCGAAATAGCGTGGCTTGAGGCCGAGCGCTCGACATGGGGGGCGACAACCACCACGTCCCCAAGGGGGGCGATGGCTTCCGCCAAGACCCGAATGCCAGGTGCATGCACCCCATCGTCATTACAAAGCAAAAATAGCGGTTTTTGGGTTTTTCCCTCAGTCACATCGGCCGCCCGTGCTCAAATCGGATTAAATGTGAATGGATAACTCACCTGAACGGCCTGTCCACCGCGTGGTTCCGGAAACTTCCAGCGCTGGATTCTGCCCGTCACGCAGCCCTTCATTTGGGAATCCGATATTGATGATTCAGCGATACTCACAGACGAGACGCTGCCCTGCGCATTGATGGACCAATTGACCGCTAGTTTACCGGCTGCGCTCGGTGACCTTTGAAGCAACTGTTCGTAACAATGGCGGATCTGGTTCAAGTTCGCACGCACCACCTGCAAGATTTCCTGGGCACTTAGCCCCCCAGAAACCACAGGATCTCCCGGTGGGACTTCCACGTTGGCACGACCGTGACCTGAACCTCCGCCAAATCCTGCGCCCTTGCCACCACCAGAACCACCCAAGCCACCAAGTCCACCCTGGCCACCAAGAAGGCCACCAGATCCAGATCCGAAGTTATTTACTGCGCCGCCGGCCCCGGCAAGTCCCAGGGATTTTCCGCCGCCGACGCCACCAAGGCCGTAAGTCTTGGCGCCGGATCCCATACCACCACCGGCCCCACCGGCCGAACTCTGCATATTGGTATAGATTGCACTCGCGCTGGACTTGTTCAAAACTTTACCGGCACCTAATCCTAGTTTGTCCAGATTGACGCCTGATGCCTTTTCATTATTTGCCCCTTCGACACCCTTGACGCTGGCGGCCTTGTTGCCTTTGATCTCGCCGCCCTTTTGATTCATTCCACTGCCCTTGGCCCCACCTGAAGCGCCAAGTGGCTTATTGTTTTGCGGGCCAGCGTATTTAAAGTCAGGCTTCTTGGCGTCGGCTGTGGCCATTCCGCCTGCACTCTTATCCAGCTTTTCCAGCTTGTCCGGTTTCTGTTGCGACTTCTGCTGGTTTTCCGACGTTTTGCTGTTCTGGGTCAAAATCTGAGTCGGCCGTTTTTCTGGCACGGGCTTTTCGACTGGCTTGGATTGTTCGACCTTTTCGACTTCCTTGGGCTTGGCCGGTTTCACGGGAACAGGCTTCGGCGGAGGCGGTGCCTTTGGAACCGGCGGCGGAACCTTGACTTCATTAATCTCGACCTTGGGCTTCTCAATCTTTGGCGTTGGCTCGGGCGGCTTCACGGTCTCGGGCAAATTCACAATCGCCCAGATGTCGTCCTTCTTCTTGTCATCGGCCTTGGGCTTGATGATGAAGGTCAACGGAATGAACAGCGCGTAAATCAATAGTCCAAAGGACAGGATTGTTGCAAATAATGGGTCACGCACCCCGCGCTTTGGAATTTCCAGTGCGGGTGGCCGGATGTTCATCAAGAAATAACTGACGGCGCCGTATTTGATGATCGCAATATCGCGACGATCCAGGTTCACCTTGGTAGGACCCTCTACCTTTTCAATTTTGCCCCCGCGACGCAAACGCGCACGCATGCCGGGCAGAAGGCGCAGACGGTAGCCACTGCTCGAAATCGATGCCAGTGCATAGCTTGTGATGTTATCCGGGCCGGCCGCGATCAGGTGCGCGTCCTTTGTTGGGTCGCCAATCAAAACCTGTTCGTTGCCTTTGATGCTCGGATGAAAATAATCAACATCCAGAACGGTGTCCCCCCAGTAGGCCACGGCCTCCAGAACATCGCCGGTCGGACGGGCTTGTTTCGGGGAAAAAAGTACATTGCTGCCTGGCATCATGCTTTCAGGGGCTTTTTCGATGCGCGGGTCAGGGGCTCGCATGACCGTTGAACCAGCCGACCCGCTGTCTTTAGCCGATCTATCGCCAGGCATTCCGGCACCGGGCACCACCGGAGGAACTCCGGCCATCGCTGGCGGAGTGACGGCAGTGCTTGCAAAACGCGGTGGGGGTGGCGGCGGAATCACCGGTGCCGCATGATGTTCGGTCAACTGCAGTTGAACCGATCCGATCGTGATTACATCACCACTGTTCACGGTCGATTCAACTTCAATAAACTTGCCGTTTAGCTGAATCCCAGCCTCAGACCCAAGGTCGGTGATGAGCCATTTTTTGCTGGAATCAGGGACTGCTTCATCCAACGACTCGATCAGGGCATGAATCGGATCGACCAACGGGCCGCGCACGACAACCTGATTCGACAGCAAAGTTCCAATCACCAGACGCGGCTGATCCAGTAGAACACTTTGTTCAGGCTGTCCTGGTAATGTAAAGCGAAGTTCTAGCATGCGAACTTGAAACCTCGTACAAGGTCAATTTCTGCCATATCGGGCAACAGTGATCCGGCGATACCTATAAATATTACCACGACTTACTTCGTAGATGGACTACCACCCTCAACCGCCTCACTCGTTTTCTCTTGCGCCTTGGCCGAGGCAGAGGCTGCTTCTGAGTCAATTGCCATCGACAGCCTTTGGGCCCGGTCGTTGTACTTTTCAGAACGACGGTCCGTTCCCGGGGCACGGATCATGCGGGAGAGGTATTCCTTGGCCCGAGGCAGATCACGCTTTCCCTGAAGTTCATTCAAGGCGCAGTTGAAAAGCAGAGGCTTGTAATCGGGGTGCTTGGCGGATGCCGACTTGCACAAATCGCCTGCCCGTTCCGCTCCGTCCTTGAAGCGGGCAAGGGTAACCTCGCCACTGGCCACAAGGGCGTTATCACCTGCATCGGTCAAGAGGGATCTCGCCAGATTGAAATCCCCACCATCCAAGGCGAGCATGCCGAGGTTGATCTTTGCGGGACGATAATCATTTGACGACTTCAAAGACTCTTGAAACGCCACAACGGCTTCGGGAACGCGGTCCTGCTTTACCGCAATAACCCCGGCGAGGTTATAAGCAGCGGCACGAATCCGCCCCTCTTTAAGCTTAAACAATGGGTCGAGAAAAAATTCGGCCAGCGCAAGCTTCGATGACTCCACCGCAGAAATGGCCAGCTCCAGACGAACGGCGGGAGGCAGCTCAAAATCAACATTCTTCCGCATGGCCTGATCAGCAATGGCGCGGGCGGTTCCGGCCTGCTCTGGCAATCGCTGGCTGCCGAGTCTCTGGGCACTCAAATAAGCTTCCAGGACACGACGATCGGCCTTACCCGACTGTACCAGTGGATTAAGCTTCGCGACCAACTGATCAACCTTTTGCCGGTTAATTGGATGCTGCATCAGAGGGTCGCGCCCAAGTGATTGAATCACAGTGCGGCGTTCCGCAGATATGGATGCAGAGGTGGGATCCTGTGGTCCCACGTTGCCCGGTGCTTCTGTTCCTTCAGCATCGGGATCCTGTTTTTTCTTGCCCGTCACACATGACACATTCAGGGCGACCATGAGGCCAAGCATCATGAAGAGCGTGGTCATGGCCGCGCCGCTTGCTTTATGAGAACGAATTGTACTGGCTGTTTTCATGAGCTGCACCCTCACCGGATTTCTGACGCAACAGATTCAGACACTTCCGATCCGACGAGGTCCGGAACCTCGACCCAATCTTCCATCACCACCTTGGATCCATTTGCTTTTGCCGATGCCGAGATCACGCGACGCGAATAATCGTTGTAAACATGGAACTTGCCCATGGTATCGATGGCGATTTTGTAAAAACCAGCGGCTTGCTGCCGTGCTGCTTGAGCCTGAGGCGCCAGCTTTTTCTTCACATCATCGATGCTGGCACCCTTGATGGCCGGAGGGTTTTCCATCTCAACTGCGAGACCATCGTAGGCTTTCCCGTTTTCATAAAGGGCTGCAACTCCCCAATACGAATCCTTGGTTGAAATAACAGAATCCATCGCCCGCTTTACTTTTTCAAGACCGCCAGCCTTTCGGTCAATTGACGCCGCCAAGGCATCCACAGAACCGCCAGCCAGCTTTACCGATTCATATTTTGGTACTTCGGCGTAGGCCCGTTTGAATGCAATTTCGCCGACACAGCGCAGAGCCTCTCCGGAAATCTTGCCACCCGAACCCTGATAGGCTTTGGTGATTTCAGTGACTGCCTTGATGGCTTCCGTACCCTTGCCTCCAGAGGTACGGTAAATGGAATGCGCCGCTAAAATTTTCTCGTCCGGTGTCAGTTTGAACTTGGCGAAGAAATTTGTAACAAGTCCGTTGAGGCGCTCGAAATTACCAGCGTATGCGGCAGAACGGATCAACCTCGAGAACATCGCCTTGGCGCCCTCTTGATCAAACTTCGCCAATTCCAGACAAACCTTGGTTGCCTTGGGGCTCTCATTGGCTGCCAGAAGTTCACAAGACCGACCAAGAGCCGGAAGTGCCTCTTTCTCTTTCGGATAGCGTTCCGCGTATTCACTATAAAAATCAGCCGCTGACTCGAGCTCAAGACGGTGGTCCTTGAGCTTTGCGACCTGCAACAGGGATTCGCGTGCCTGTTGGGATTTCGGGTAATTCTTGAGGATCACGACATGCATGGCGATTGCCTGCGGGATCGCGCCAGCCTTTGTGTAATCAACTGCGGCGTTGTAAACCAGCTTGTCAGCATCAGGATCATTTGGCATTTTCCGGGCCTGATCTTCATAAGCCTTGGCGCGCTTGAGAGGATCGTCCATCTTGGCAACCTCCTCGATTTCAGCTGCGCGGCGCAATGCGCGCAACTTCTCGCCAAGGGGACCCTTCTGATAGGCGGGCACCTTGAGCAACTTGTCTGCGGTTTCCAGAAGGCCTTTTCGGTCACCCTTATAGAGCGGGATCAAGGACTCAACTGCCTCCGGCCCTTCTTTGTCTTTAGGGTACTTCCACGCAATGTTCGTCAGATATTTAAGGGCCATAGGCCTATCGCCAAGTCGGTAGTATATTTCGGTGACGTAGAGATCACATGTCTTGAGATTTTTCCGGTCTTCCGGATACCAACCTTGATAGTAACCGCAGCCCTTGATGAAATTTCCTGCCTTCTCGGTAATTTTCCCAGGCTTGGTAAAGTCCGGCTTTAATTTAATAAGCCGCTTCAGTTCAGGCTCGAAATCCAAGTAATACGCATCGAGCATGTAGCGCGCTGCAGGGGCGTGAACATTGACACTTTTCTTTCCTGCTGCAGAAACAATAACCGCCTTGTCCTTGCCCAACATGGCTACGTCCAGATAAAGCCTGCCTGCAGTCCTGTAATCTTTCAGAATGTACTCAATGTCGGCCATGTTGTATTTGATTTCACCGATCTCGTTGGCTTTCGGATAAAACCGGAGGAATAGATTGTACCCCTTCATCGCCTCACG
>CAMBEK010000027.1 GCA_945865565.1 Pseudobacteriovorax antillogorgiicola
CTGCGCATGAAAGAAATCAGCATGGCGGCAACCAATTCAACCATTTCGGACCGTGACCGCAGGTATCTGTTTGTAGAATACGAGGCACTACACGACGAAGTGAACCGGATTGCGACAACAACTACCTTTAATGGAATTCCGCTGCTCAACGGAGACGATCCCAATGCGCCAGAAAACCTGGTCTTCCGCCTCGGGGATCCGATCATCTCGGACGACAGCACGGCCGAGGACCCAAACACAGTGATTTTTAGTGGATTCAAGAACGTGATTGCCACCACTGCTGGACTTGGATTGGCAAGCGCGAAGGAGCTATTACTTGGTACCGATCCATTCGAAGGCATCGGAATCTCGGACGTCACTGACATTATCATGCCACAGGACTCCAGCAATTTCGCCACCGCCTTCGACGAAGCACTGGCGCGCGTAGCCGAGCAACGATCCGTCTTTGGTGCCCTTGGTGAACGTATGAACCGGGCTATGGACTTTGTTGAGGTTTACGCTGAAAACCTTGCTGCTGCGAAATCAAACATCTCCGACACTGACTATGCACAGGAGGCGTCAAATTATGCCCGGACAAAAATCCTTCTGAATGCTGCAACTTCAATGCTGGCACAGGGAAACGTCAGCACATTGTTGACAGGAAATCTACTCAGCATCCTTAACTAAATCGACCTCACCGCATAGTTACAAGTAGTGATCACAATGACCACATTTTTCGCTTTGATAAATGACGTCTCATTTGCAGAAACCATTTCGCCAGGACACGATCTTTTTTTTGACAAGCGCCTTTCCGCAAGCGACCTTGTTTCATGTGCCTCCTGCGGAATTGCGACCCCCGCACAATTAACGGGATGAGGTTCGATGATCCGTGTTCATGCGGAATCTAAATGACGAGCGTTCAGTCCAGGCCAAGCCAAGGTGCCGGTTTGCGCAATTCAAGTTGCTCTGCCGCAGACTGGCATGCCTTGACGACGTCCTGGGACTCGGACGAACCGGCCACAGCACCCAGCTTGTGCACAAGGTCTGGAACCGGAATCAAGGCGGTATTATGCGCGGCCGCGGCCAACTTGAAGATCACATCACCTTCGGCTGGAAGGACCCCAACCTGGAGCAGTCCTAAAGCAACATCAAAAAAAGAAGTAAACCCGGTCATGGGTGGCCATTGGCCTGGTTGTGTTTCAAATGGTTTGTAGCCCTTCGGTAACGGCACCTTGCGAATAAAAATAGCGCTCACTGAACCCTTGCCATGAACTTTTGCGGCAACGGGCATGATTTGAGCGATCTCGATGGACTGAACACCCGCGTTGACAAGGTGACTTTCAAATTCGGAAACCGAACAACGGCCTTCCAGGAGCCGCGCCACACCGCCGTACACAAGTGGGTCAGATTCGGCGTTGTCGCCAATCATGACAAAACGTCCGCCTTCTCCACGCTTGGCCATGATCATCAGGATCGCCAAGGTCTTGTAAGCGACGTGATGCCGCAAAAGTCCGAGCCGACGCTTTTGCAGGTTGTATGCCTGATTCTTGAAGGTATCACTGGTCCAATCAAGGCCATCGAGGACCAGCTTGGATTCCAGGACGCGCCGCAATTGGGGCGGAGACGACGAGACAAAATGAAGTCCATTCGGCGGCAAACCCCGTGCCCAACGTGCCGCCAAGAGTACCTCGCGGGCGCCAAAGACGGTGATTTTATCGCGGGCATCTTCCATCGCTGTGCGAGCCAGATCGACCACCGACGCGAACTCTGTTTCAAGATAGGTCTTGTCTATGTCACAAATAATATCGAACGGCGGATCGGGAACCTCGCCGACCAAACGTGCATCGCACTGCCGGCGATCCACAAGACGCCCCAGGTCGTAGGTGTTGCTGCCTGAAAAAAACTTTCTTAAAAAACCAATCATGACAAGACTATACCCCACAGACATGATTCCTTGTATACTAGAAAAAATCCAGCAAGGGAGTGCCTGGTCATGACAAAAGACATCGCTCAAGAACCTGCACTAAAAGTCTGTACCTATTGCGATCAAGAAAAAGTCCGCATCTGGTGCGGAGCTAAACTTAAAGACGGTTCGAAGGTCTTTATCGACCACAAGCAACAGCGTTGGGCCGGACGCCGCTGCCCCGACTGCGAAAAATCACGCGTTCAAACGGCCGTAAAATGCGACCGCTTTGCCAAGGCCAACATCTTGCGCGAGTTGGAGTCCAAGGGATTTGAAATCATCTCTTCAGCAGTACCGATCAAGGTCCGCAAGGACGAGATCGAATTCACCGTTGGCATGCGTCGGGCATTTATGGAGGGCGGCGAAATCGTCCTCGAAAATGAAATGGAAACCGGCGTTGACATGGTGGCCCTGGTCTTTGAAACCGTTCGCCTGGCGACGCCGGAACAAATTTCTGCCATGCCCAATGTGCGGGTGGTCGGCGGAAGTCAGACTGGTCAACTGCCCGAGGACACGATTGTATCGCGGCCAGCGAGCCTGTCATCCAGCCTGGGGTAATCAATGGTGTAGTGAATCCCGCGAGACTCCTTGCGGGATATGGCACAGCGGACGGTGAGCCAGGCAACGACGGCGAGGTTTCGGACTTCGATCAGTTGTTCGGTCAACTCATAGTTCCAATAGTACTCGTCGAGTTCCGTGCGGATGGCTGAAATCCTGCTCAGGGCGCGGGACAGGCGTTTCTCGCTGCGAACAATCCCGACATAATTCCACATCAAACGCCGGATCTCGTCCCACGTGTGAGACAAGACCACCAGCTCATCCGGCGGAACTGCTGTGCCGCTATCCCAAGCTGGAATCCGGACTTGAGCGGCGATGGTAGAACTGAATTCTTCTTCGGACTGATGGGTCAAGGCCACGTCTGTCGCAACACGATCCGCATAAACCAGAGCCTCAAGCAGACTGTTTGAGGCCAAGCGGTTGGCACCATGCAGCCCCGAACAAGCGACTTCACCAAGGGCATAAAGCCCATCAATGCTGGTGCGCCCTGCGTCGTCTACAAGGATGCCTCCGCAACTATAATGCGCTGCTGGGACAACAGGGATCAAGTCGCGAGCCATGTCGATCCCAAACTGCAGGCATGTCTGATAAATATTTGGAAAAAGTTTACGCAGGCGTTCTTCGCCAACATGGCGGATATCCAGAAATACGTTGGTGGCGCCCGATTTTTTAAGTTCAGCGTCAATCGCTCGCGAAACAACATCGCGCGGGGCCAACGACCCCAGTGGATGGTAGGACTCCATGAAAGACTTGCCTGATGAGTCTTTCAAGACGCCCCCCTCGCCGCGCACCGCCTCGGAAATCAAAAAGGTTTTGGCCTTTGGATGATAGAGGCAGGTTGGATGAAATTGCATGAACTCCAGATTTGCCACGCGGCATCCGGCCCGCCATCCCATCGCAAGTCCGTCACCCGTAGCGCTGTCCGGATTGGATGTATAAAGATAAACGCGGCCGTGCCCACCCGTGCAAAGGTAAGTTCGTCCCGCGCGAACCTGGTACACAACGCGACTTTGGCGGTCCATGACAAAAGCACCGTAACAACGCGGAGCACCAAAGGACGCAGGACCGGACGAACCAAACTTGTCGCTGGTCAGGAGGTCCACAGCCTTTTGATTTTCGATGATGCGAATGGATGGCTGTTCGCGGCAGGCGCGGATCAGTGCCGTCAAAACTTCCTTGCCCGTCAGGTCATCCGCGTGAATCACGCGGCGGTGGGAATGTCCGCCCTCTCGTGTCAGGTGGTAAGAAGAATCGTTGCCTTCTTCCGTGCGAGTAAACTTCACCCCGATTTCGATCAATTCACGAATCAGGCGCGGGCCATTTTCAACGACCATCCGGACAATCCCGGGATGGCACAAACCGGCACCGGCAACGGTCGTGTCGCGGACATGATCTTCAAAGGAGTCGGAGCCACCAAGGACGGACGCGATGCCCCCCTGGGCCATCCAGGTGTTGTTGTCCTCGAGGCTCCCTTTGGCAATCACGAGAACTCGGCCATGACGGGCGAGTTTCAGGGCAAGCATGAGACCGGCAATACCGGTGCCAATCACCAGGTGATCTGTCTCGATGTCGGAGCCAATCATCATAACGTTCGAGATCTATTCCTTGCGTTTGATTCATGTTGCTTGATTGACGACAACGGGCGTCCATGCATTAATGGTTTATTCGACGGCTTTATTCAACTGAATATGCTGTAAAATATGGGTCCGTGTGCAATGCCTGATTGAGGGAGATTTCGTGGAGCATCAAGGACCAAAATTTGAAGCGCCGGCAGGTCCGAGGTCAGGCTCGCCCCAGTCGATCGGCCCCACCGGCAAGGTCACTTCACAGCCGACTCCTTGGCTTCATCAACTTCCGAACCAGTTGACCTTGGCGCGCCTTGCCGTGGTGCCATTCCTGCTGGTGGCTTACCCCATGGACTACCGGCCCCTCAAAATTTTCTGTGCGTTCGTATTTTTGGCCGCCGTGCTCACCGATGCCCTTGACGGTTGGCTTGCCCGCAGACGGCAAACGACCAGCGCCCTCGGGGCATTGCTCGATCCGATTGCAGACAAGGCATTGATCGCCGCCTCGCTCGTATTGCTGGCAAATGAAGAATCACTTTGGACTTGGATTATTGGCCTGCTGCTCGTGCGCGACATCATCATTTCCGGAATCCGGATGATGGCCTTGGAGCAAGGATTCTCTATCGAAGTCAGCGGTTTCGGAAAGTTGAAGACCATCGCCCAGGGCTTCATGATCTTTTGCCTGATGATCAACGAACCTTTATGGGGATGGCCGTTTCGCGAGGTCGGATGGCTCGCAACGTGGATCTCCCTGTTCCTGTCGCTTTACTCGGGCTGGAAATACTGTGAAGAGTATTTGGCGCAAGCGCGAGAACGAGGCTTGATTGGAAAGATGTTCGGGGGTTGAGCCTGACGTCGCGTGCTGGATCGCTCCGCAAAATCTGACTTTTATCAATTATTTCGATGATATGCCGATTAAAATCCGTGTTTTAAATTAAACACGGGGGCTCGGCTCGATTTGGAAGGTCCGCAGAAAAAAACAGCAAGGCATCGCCTCGCCAGTTGCGTTATCGTGGCTCGCGACGCCAATGATTTGCGCGCGGACCTTTTCACCGATCGCCTTGGTGTTCCTGTTATCCTGCTCGAAGCGGCCGGACAACTTGCGGCCAATCCGATGGTCATTTCAGGACCTGGAATCCATCTCGTCGCCGCCAACGGGGATCCTTCGATCTCAGATTTACTGGCATGGATACCGGCCAATCCAGACAAGCTCAAGTTAACAAACAATAGCCCAGCAAATACCCTGTGCATCCTCAAATGGAACACTCCGGCACGCCTTGGTAGAACGACGGCAATCGATGTGGACAACTTTTTAACCATTGGTTTCAATGGTTCAAGATTTCGCCCCGAAGGACTTCTGGGATGGGGTTTTCGGAAAATTACCGATGCCATGGACGCAGGCGGCGATCCGGTCCAAATGCTCACCCAACTGTCACGGACACTGCAACGCCTGAATCTCTCAGAATCCAGACTGGAACTGGCAAAGGCTGCGATCGCCAACATGACTCAAGGAGCGAACGCCACCAAGATCGTGGCCGCAACCGATGGCGACGCCGTCATGGTCGAACTGGAATTTGAAAACATTGCAGCGGCCTTGGACACGGGTATCAAAATTGCCGGATGGTTGGACCGCAGGAGCAGGGCAAACACCGAACCCTGCATTGGTTGGGCTCAGAAACGCCGCACTGGCGTTCTGAAAGCCGGAATCTTGATCGGTGCAAGCCATATTCCCACGGGACTTATCGTCGACGAAACCGTCCCTTCAATTGAGCCAGGGGTTGAGCCACTGACACAAACAAGCTACAACGTTGCCTGAATAAAAAATTCAGGAGTCCCACGTTGAAAAAGATCGACGTCATCAGTATCTGCAATGCCCTTGTCGACATCCTCATCCAGGCGCGCGACGAAGACCTTACGAAATTGAACCTGACGAAAGGTGTGATGCACCTGGTGGACCATGAGCGCCAACGCGCGGTCCTGGGACATTTTGGAACGGCGCCCCGAACCGTTGAACTTGGGGGATCATCCCTCAATGCCATTCGTGCCCTGGCATCCCTTGGCAAAAAAGCTGTGTTTGCCGGCATGATCAGCAAGGATGAATTTGGCGAGAGGATCCACGAGCGTCTGCACCAGCTTGGGATCGACGGCCACCTGACTTTCGGCAACGAAGATGCGACGGGATCTTGCGTGATCTTGATCACCCCGGATGGTGAACGCACGATGAACACTCATTTGGGTTCCAGCCGTTTGTACGACAAGGCTGCTGTGCCTTTGGACAAAATCAAGGACGCACGCTTGTTCCATTTTTCGGGATACCAGTGGGACACCGACGGACAAAAAGACGCCATGATGCAGGCCATCAAACTGGCTTCAGAAAGTGGCACCCTGGTATCGTTTGACGTTGCAGACCCGTTTGTCGTGCAGCGCCATCGCGATGCTTTTGTGCCGATCATCCGTGAATATGCGGATATTGTTTTCACGAACAAGGAAGAGGCCCGGATGCTTTATGAAGGCTCTCCGGAAAAGGCCGCCGCCGAGATCGCCGCAACGGGCGCAATCGCAGTGGTGAAGTTGGGAGCCGAAGGTGCCCTGGTGCAGAAGGGATCCACCAAACATCTGATCGCCCCGGTGAAAACCAAAGTGATTGACACAACAGCAGCCGGCGACATGTTTGCCGCCGGCTTCCTGTATGGTTTCCTCTCGGATCGTGATCTGGATGTTTGCGGCCAGATGGCGGCCACTCTGGCCAGCGATGTGATCAGCAGAATCGGAGCGACGGTATCCCGTGAAGCACTGGACACCGTCGCTGGCTGGAAAACTAATTCCCGGTAGTCCGGCACACGTTATTCAAAATTTCCACAAGCGGGCGACCGAAGTTCGGTCCCTGTGCCGTCACGGTTGAACCCAGGTTCACCCAAGTGGTGTTTTGCAGGCATCCGTTGGCCACGCGCATCTGAACATCGAGCTTCGATCCAGCATGGAAAACCATGTCAAGAACGGGCTGGGTCCGGGATCTGAACACAGGAAGTTGACGCCTGGTGCCATCACGATCCACGACTGCAATCGAAATGTCATGATCGCATCCACTGCGGTTGGTGACGTTGATCCGGACCGCCTGTTCATCCAGGGAAACGACTGAGTGATTGTCGTGGGCAAACTTGCCTGAGAAACAGAACACGGCATCATTGTAGTCAAGATCTCCGCCCGAAGGGATGTCCTCGAAATTTACCCCAAGGCGAATGACTGGCACTCCGGGCGCGACCTGCACGGGAATGACGCTCGTGACGTTACCAGTCGTGACGCTGACTTGTGTCGTGCCAGGATTAACAGCAGTGATAACGATCTGACCGGGCTGTGGGCCGGCAGTGACAGTGACAACGCCTGGATTCTGGCTGACGACGGCGATCTCAGATGGATCCGCTGGAACTGCGCCGGCGCCATTGCCATGGTCGATGGCCACCGCAACCGGACGCGTCTGTCCAGCGGTCAAGACGACCGGTGCCGTACTCACAATCAATACAGGATCTGGAATTACGACTGGTTCCGGAATCACCACAGGAGGAGGAGGAGGAGGAGGAGGCGGAGGAACAACAACAACTGGAATAGGATCAACCGGAGCGGGAACCGGACCGACCGCAACCTCGACGGCTGGATCGCTGCCCTCACCGCTGAAGGGATCCATCGTGCTGACGGAAGCCACTGCCACCGCGTCGTCCGACGACGAAGCCGCGCGCCCGACCTGAGCCGTGGCTGCAGGCGTGACGTCCTTGTTCACGAAACCTGACTGGTCACCGCAAGAAACCAGTAACGTTACTAGCACCCATGAACCAAGCCGAAGGGTGCGGCGGCAAAAGCGCACTATCATAATCCGTCTCCTCTAAAAACGCCTTGCCACAACAGTGACCGGCGCAGGGGGTTTATCGGACGCAGCCATAGTTCTTTGGGGATTGTTAAAAAAACATAAAAAAACAAAATAAATACGGATAGTTGGGATTTGGTGTTTTGAAATAATAAAAATCACCAGGCGAAGGCCTCGACCAAAGCCCCCGATTTCACCAAGGCGTGGGCTGCTTGACCGGCTGCTTGAACTCGCGCCGGGCTGATCCTTGTTGATAGAAATCTGCACCGTTTAGGAGGTCGTAATAGAAGGCCTCGGCATCCTTGCGGACGCGAAACTCCACAAATGACTCACGGACTTCCTTCAGGGCGGGAACAGTGTAGGTGACGTAAACTCGAAAAATACCGTTCGGACGGGCTTCAAAGAAGACTTTGCTGGCGACGTAGGCCAAGGCCGGCTCGGACAGCATAAACAGGGTGACCCATAACAAGACCCTGAAAAAATAGAGATTGGCTTTCATCTGGAAACAATCGGCCTGTTCGCCTAAAGCCTTTAGGGATAACGTGGACCCCTAATCGAAAATGCGTTAGATTCCGGAGCCATCGAGGTACCGTAACGTCTGACACGAGGTAGGCATGACCGACGAAACATCGAACAGCAAAGCCACTAAAGGCGCAAACAATGCATGGTCTTTCGAGAGCTTGCGTTCCCTGGCCCTGCTGTTCCTGGCCGTCTTTGCGATCCGCTGGTCGATCGCCTCCCCTTATCACGTCCCAACGGCTTCCATGGAGCCAACCATTAAGGTTGGTGATCGCCTTTTGGCCTACAAACTGGCCTACAACCTCAAGCTCCCGTTCACCGATTGGGTGGTCGCCAGCTGGGGTACCGCCAAACGGGGCGACATCATCGTCTTCAAGTTTCCCAACGACCCAGACATCGACTACGTGAAAAGGGTTGTAGCCATCGGCGGAGACGAAGTCGCCGTTATAGACAACATCTTGTATGTGAACGGCCAGGCACAGGCCCTGAGCGACCACAACGGCGACCGCACCATTTTGAACGACATCGAAGATGACAAGGAAATCAAACTCCTGTTTCGCGAAAACCTTTTGGGGGTTGACCACTGGGTGATTCAGAACAAGCCCACCGCCTATCGCCCGAGCATGACCTACCCGGCGGGCGGCATTGCCCACCGCGTTCCCGAAGGCTTTGTCTTTGTCGTGGGGGACAACCGCGACAGTTCTTCCGATTCCCGGATTTGGGGCGATGTGCCGCTTGATTACGTGCGCGGCAAAGCCATGTTTGTCATTTGGAGTGTCTACAGCCCCAGAGACGGTGGCTGGTGGAAGCTTCGCTATGATCGCTTTGGACACTCTCTAAAGAGCTGAAATCGTGTCATAATGGATGGAAACAGTTCGACGTTTCCACCCATTGCACGAGAATCGGGCCGACATGACCGCTGTCTCTTCTGATTTTATTTACATGCGTGAATACTGGACCGGCGATTCCCGTGATGGATGCCTCGTCAATGGCGACGGTTACCATTACTACAGGATGTCCCGAGAAGGATTCATTTTCGAAGCCTACGAATGCTACGAAACTGAGGACGGGCGTGAAGTCGCATCACCATTGCCTGAGATGCGAAATGTCGATTGGCTGAAAGACCTTGGATTCGACGACATGGAAGCCCTCGACAGTGTTGAGGAGAGCGATTTCCTGCGCATCCGCAGCCTTACCGAAACAATGCCAAAAGCAAAGGCCTAGACGGCGTCGGCTTCATCATCTGCGTTAAATGACCTGGTTGAATCGCGTTGGCGAAGGACGTGGCCATACCAGCTCGTCGTCTGCTCGATCAACCACTGCCATGCGGCATATTGAGCCGTGGGAATTTGCTCCTCACAGAACTCCCTCAAATCTTCCATAGTCCCACTTGGATTAGCCTGAATCCAATCTTTGACGGCGCGCTTGAACAAATTGGCATCGAACATGAAAAGGCTCCTTGGATGTGCCCTTGATTCCTGTAGACCGACCTTTGTTTGGTCGGCAAAATCGACCCGGGCTTTAGGCAATCCTTGCCGAGAGCGATCACAGTGAGAGGACCAACGCGTGTCTGAAGTTAAACTCCCTCTGAAAACCTTTGTGGATTTGAACGGCGTTTATCAATCCGCCAAATTCGCTAAACCAGACCTTTTTTCCTATCTCGGCAAGGATCTTGGGGCATGGCTGGAAAGCCTACTAACTGAATTTGGCGTACATGACAGTCCGGTCGTTGCTGGAAAGGTCCATGACGGGGCTTGGTTGACTGGGCGGGTCTATGTGGCCAAAGGGGCCATCGTTGAACCCACAGCTTACATTCAAGGGCCGTGTTTCATTGGACCTGATGCCGAGGTCAGGCATGGGGCATATATCCGGGGCAACGTTTACGTCGGCGCCCGCGCGGTTGTCGGACACACGAGTGAAGTCAAAGGCAGCGTCTTGATGGACGATGCCAAGGCCGCTCATTTTGCCTATGTCGGCGATTCTTTTTTGGGGCGCCACGTGAATCTCGGCGCTGGAACCAAGCTGGCCAACTTGAAATTAAAAGGCGATGAAGTTCGCTTTCGGAACCCTCAGACTGGATTGCCAGTATCTTCTGGAATGAGAAAACTCGGTGCGATCATGGGTGACAACTCCCAAACCGGCTGCAACGCGGTCCTGTCGCCGGGCACACTGATGATGCCAGGAGCAACCATCATGCCCTGCGCTCATGGGCATGGGCTCATCAAGCCGTAATCAAGGCGTAATCAAGCCGTAAAAAAAAACGAGGACCGCACATCCTATGCGGTCCTCGTTCCTGGAGGTGGTCCACGTGTCCCTTGCGGGACACGAGGCCATGGAATCTAGTCTTAGAGCCCCGAACACCACGGCAAGGTCGGTTCGATCGAGCACAGCATATCGCAAAGCGCTGGATCCGGAAGTGGGCACTCACCGCCACCACCACCGCCGCCGCCATTATCGCCGCCGCCTTCTTTGACCGAAATGGTCAGGGAGGTTGACGTACGACCCTTCGCGTCCGTTGCAGAAATCGTCGTGTCACCAGTTGCCACTGCGGTCACTGCACCGCCGACGTCAACCGTTGCCACTGCCGTGTTGGCCGACGTGAACTTTACGGCACCATCAGCGTTCTTCAACTTCATGACCACGTTCTCGCCCGGGGCGATCGTGGCAGCCGCAGGAACCAGAAACACAGCCTTGTTGAGAAGGGCTTCCGTTGCAGCGCCGGCATCGATACGGCAATCACAAGCCGTCTCGATCGAAGCCTTCACACCAGTCGTCTGGAGCAAGGCGCGAACTTCAGCACCAGTCAGCGATGGGTCTTGAGCCTTGAGGAAAGCCACGAGACCAGCAACGAGAGGCGTTGCCATAGAAGTTCCAGACAGATCGCCGTACTTCTGCTGGGGCAAGGTGCTCATGATTTTGAGGCCTGGGGAAGCCAAGTGGACCGTCTTGCGTCCGAAGTTTGACCAAGATGGCTTCTCGTCCTGAGGACCAGATGCAGCAACCGTGATCGTATTAGGGAATCCAGCATTGGCAGGGAACATGTCGGTTGAATCGTTGTTCTTGCCGTCGTTGGCTGCAGCAGCAACAAAAATCACACCAGCTTTGTCCGCACGCTCAACGGCTTCGATCAGTGGAGTCGCCTGCGAACGGGCAACGGCTGCGCCCCAGCTCGCTGAAATCACTTGAGCGCCTTGCTCGATTGCGTAGTCAATGGACTTGACGCCGCCCATCAGGTCGCCTGAACCGTCTTCACCAAGGAAACGAACCGGCATCAGGCTGACGTCTTGCGCGATACCTGACGTGCCATTCTCAATCTTGCCGGAAGCACCAATGATGCCAGCGCAATGCGTGCCGTGACCAGGGTTCTTGTCGCTGGTCTTGTCCATTGGATCATCATTGTTGTCACGGAAGTTGTAACCCTTGACCATGTTGGGCTTCAACGACTCGTGGTTGTAGTCGATTCCCGTATCGATCACGGCAACCTTGATGTTGCGTGAACCTTTGTTGCCCGTCAGTTGCCAAGCCTTCTCAGCATTGACTTTGGAGAGGGCCCACTGCTCGCGAAGCGCCTCTGCACTTGGTGGAGCCTCGAAGCGGTGTACGCGGAAATTTTCCACAACGTACTCAACGTTGGGGTCAGCCATCAAATGTGCCAGGCGAGCCGCCTCGGCTTCCTTGCTCTTCTCAGAGATGGAGATCTTAAGGAGACGTCCCTTCTCATGAGTATCAAGGACGTGGTACGCAGAGCGCAAAGACTTCTCGCCACTATTCTTGTACTTGACGATGTAATCTTTTGCGAAAACCGGCGAGGAGAAAATCAGAAGGCTGGACACCCATAAACCAACGCGGCGCTGCATAAACACTCCTTGTCACAACGTGCTTCGTTGACACGAACCCGGGCAGCATGGAAATCCATTTCCACGCGAAACCGGGAAGTCTGCTACGGCCTCAAACGATCGATGCTTTGATTCGGAATAATTAAAGAGTGTACTGAACTTTTTGCCGGGTTGGTAGTCAGGGCAGGAAAAAACTTCCGGGCAGGAAAGGAAGAGCGGCGAACGCCGCTCCCCTCAAGGGATCTAGAACAGGAACTTTCCAGACATCATAGAGACATGGCCAGGGAAGGTGCAGTAGAACGTGTAGGCCCCGCCCTTCTTCATCTTGTCCGTTTTGAAAGTGACCGTATCGGACTCGCCGCCAGCCAAAAGCTTGGTCTGGACGATGATTCCAGGTGCCGTCGGCACGTAATCCTTAGCAGGACCAGACTTGGTGGCCGAGTCAACGATCTTGGTCTTGTCCGCTGCCGTTGAAAGAACCCAGTTATGACCCATGGCAGCCTTCGGCAGTTTGCCAGCGTGCTTCAGGGTCAATTTTACTTCAGTACATCCGCTAGCATCCAATTCTTTCTTGTTGAACGCCATGGCATCAGAACCTTCGATGCTCAGATCGCAGGTCTTTGCAGATGCAACTCCAGCGAAACCAATGGACACTGCAAACATCACACCCGTCATCACTTTGGAAAACATCTTCATAAATAGCTCCCTGTTAAAAAAACCGTTCACTAGTCATTCACTGCTTCTTTTCCAACAATTTTTCAAGTTCTCTGATGCGTTTTGCCATCTCTGGCAACTTCCGAACGAGAACCTGCTGCTTACGCCATTCTGCCATCGGCACCGCAGGAATACCTGCATACTGCCCCGGCGGCAAATGGCTTTTCGTCATCATCGAAAAGGCTGCGACAACAACTCCAGGTCCGACGTCCACTTGATTTGGAACGCCTGCGTGTCCAGCCAAAATCGCGCCCTTGCCAAGACTGCTTGATCCCGCCATTCCCGAGAGGCCACAAATCATGGCGGACTCACCCACCGTACAGTTGTGTCCAACGTGGACGTGGCTATCGAGTTTCGCGCCTTTTTTTATCGTTGTGGCGTCGAACGCCGCGCGGTCAATCGTAGAACACGCGCCAATCTCAACATCATCTTCAATGATCACGATTCCAATTTGCGGAACCTTTGCACTGGTACCCGCACTGGCAGGCCCCGGCGCAAAACCAAACCCATCAGCGCCAATTACAGATCCAGCGTGGATCGTGCAATTTTTTCCAATCTTGCAGCCATGTTCGATGACAACGTTGGCCCGGATTTCTGTTCCGTCACCCACCTCAGCCCCAGGCCCGATGTAAGCACCCGGGTAAATCACCACCCCTGCACCAATCCGTGCCGTTGGATCAATATACGCATGAGGGCTGATCGCTGGATCAGGTTTTGGCGCTTTCACCAATCGCGATGCCGCGATCGCAAATGCCCAATAAGGATTCTTGTGCACCAGAAGCACGCACGGCGCGTGGAATGTTGAATGAGCTGCCCCGACAATCACTGCCGTTGCCCCAGTGTCCGGCAAAGACTTTTCATAGCTTGCGGAGGTCAGAAATGAAATCTCTCCTGCCTTCGCGCGATGGAGTGGCCCAATGCCACTGACGAAAGAATTCCCATCCATCTTGCAGCCAGGGGGAATCACGATTTCCGCGCCGATCCATCCTGCAATCTCGTGCAAGGCGACGGTTTTCATGCTTTGCCTCCGCTCTGGCGTTTTTGCCATGCCTCAAAAAACAATCCGGCCAAATGTTCCGATGCCCCAGAATAGGTCGCCGGTGTCAGAGCTTTCAAACGCCGCAAGTCGTCTTCGCCAAGCGCCGATGCGACATCAGGCATTGCCGCAAGTTCGTCAATCAGACGGAAATAATCCTCACGGTTCATCTTGAGCCCGCGCGTCGCCGATTTCATCCGTGCGTAGGCCCCATCGATTCCGCGCAATCGAAGCAACGACTGGACCCCCTCGCCCAGAACTTCCCAGTGGCCATCCAAAGATTCAGCCATTGCCCCTGCATTTAACTGCAACCGGTCAAGCCCAGACTCGACCGCCTTGAGTCCAAGAACAAGATGACCAAAGGCCACGCCAATATTTCGCATCGTGGTGGAGTCGCTTAAATCCCGCTGCAAACGCGAAACGGTCAGCTTCCGGGCAAAGTGTTCAAATAAAGACTGGGCAATCCCGAAATTACCTTCGGCATTTTCAAAATCAATTGGGTTGACCTTGTGCGGCATGGTGCTGGATCCGGTTTCGGTTTCCACCCTCTTGAGCACACACCATCCATCTGAAATGTACTGCCAAAAATCCCGTGAAAGCCCCGTAGCAGCGCTGGACAAGTGAGCGCAGGAAGCCGAAAGGCGGGCGATCCAGTCGTGGCTTTCAATCTGTGTCGTCAA
>CAMBEK010000028.1 GCA_945865565.1 Pseudobacteriovorax antillogorgiicola
AATCAAAGCGGCGCACGTCGTAACCAAGGATTCCAAGAACGGTGGCGAGTTGCCACGAATCATCTTGAAGGATCCCCTCACCTCTTGGTTCGCTGATTAAAACCACACTGCCTGGTCCGGCTTCACGGCGCGTGCGAAACTCGTTGTCCAATTTAATCGCATCAGGTCTTTCGGAGCCGTCGGAATCAATGCGAAAATGAAGGATCTCACCAGGCGATTCAATCTCAATGGAGACAACGACGCGATAGCCCCCAGCAGGAAAAGCCCATGTTCCACGACCAACAACTTTTTCTCCCGACAGGACCTCAATCGTGCCAGAAGATTCCGGCATGCGGACCACAAGCCCGACAAGATCCTCGCGGCGACGGCGCAGGATTTCCACCTCCCACACTTCGCGCCCGGAACCAGGATCGGCTTCGAGTAAAATGCCGCTCCCCGCAGAAAAACCAGAAGTCCTGCGCACGGACTCGATAAAAAGATTAGAGACGGCAGAGGGCTCGACTGCTGCGACACGGGTCAAAACGGCACGGTCGCGAAAAAATCCTGATCTAAGCCCAGCCCATGAATGAGCATCGTCATCGGAAAGAAGGACAATCCGGTCGACCTTTTCCAAGCCCGCCAATTGTTTTTGTAAGATGGCAGCCAGGCGCACTCCGGCACGAGAAAATCCAGCCTTGCTGACCAGTTGCGCAACCTCGTCGCGGGAATTGGGCACAGACGTCTCTGCGCCATGCGTGGTCCCGACCGTGACCTTGCCGTCTTTTGCAAGAGCCTCCCAGGCCGCAACGGTTTTTTCCAGAAGTTCGGGCAGAGACGTTCGCGACATGGAGGGCGAAAGATCAATCAACAGATGAGAGTCAATGCTCGTTCTTTTGTTGGATTGCGGTTCAACCTTGCCAGGTTGAAAGGCCAACAACCCTGCGGCAACGGCGGCAACAAGAAAGCAAAAAAAAGGAACGAGGGGTGGCGGTTCGAGCCGCACGCGCGGCGTGACCTTTGGCGGAATCTCAAGGCGGCGCATGAGGGGAAACCAAACCTTGCGCCGGCGCACAAGAACCAGCCACCACAATGCCAGACCAAGAACAACAAGCGCCGCAACGAATGCCGACAGCGGTGCCAACTGGAAAACACTTTTAAACAATGTGAATGAAAGGATTGGCAAGGTGAACTATCGCGAGCCTCCACACCAGGACTCGAAGAGAACCAGGAATGCGTCGACCGGCACAGATCCCGTCAAGCGGATCGCGTCGACTCCCTGGTTTTTCAAAGTCAGATTCATTTTTTCGAACCACAATGCGCGTGCCGACTCAATTGTGGTTTCCAGATGTTGCCCCTGCCATTCGTGCATTGCTGCGCGAGCCGCACCACTGGAACCATCAACGTCATCGTCTGTGAAAACATCTGCCGCAGAGCGCCAGGCATCTGAAACTTCCTGATCCGCCAAGACGTGCAGAAAAAGATCGCCGGGCCGCAGGACCTGCATCCAATGACTTCCCGCCTTTTCCAGGGCGTCGCTCAGGATCACGCGACGGATTCGCGGCGAAAGGGGCAAATCCCCCGCCTGCGAAAGTTCTGGCAAAATATTATTTGGAATTTTATTGGATTCGAAATTTCTGTCCTTCAGCCAGGTAAAAAGATCCCCGATCATGCGCGTGCCGGAGGGACGCCAGACGGGACCACCTTCAATGGCAAGTTCCACGATGTCACCGCGGCGCATCAAGGCAAAACTTATGAACAAAGCCAGACGCCAGGCCAGTTCAGATTTTGTCAGCAATTGATCACCAGAGCGGGTCAGTGGCCAATGCATGGAGTCGTGCTGGCCCATCTGAATCCGGACATGCTGGGGGGCTTGTTCGCGGCGTTGCCGCAGAATCAACTGATCGGTCCGGCCAAACGCCCGCCAATCGATCAAATGAAAAGGATCCCCAGCCTGATAGGGACGAGTTTCCTCCGGAACGCGGCCCGGAGTTTTCAGGCGTTGGATGGCACCACCAGAGGGGCGCATCGAAAAACGGGCCGATGCCTGAATCCTGCGGGCTTCATACCCTGGGATCAAGCCTGCTAAAGTATTTGTGGCCGGCTTTGCAATCGTGTGGGTGGAATTGGCGTTCGCAATCGCTGCCGTCAAATCTTGCATGGAAATTCATCCTTCACAGCAGCCTCGTCGATTAACCGTGCAACGTTTCGAGCCTGAGCTTTTCACGGCAGTGGACCAGCAACCGGTCAACGAGGGAATCTTCCGTCAATCCATCACGCACAGCCCCCATGTTCAAGCGAATACGGTGGCGAAGCACCGGTTTTGCAAGCCTTTCGACGTGACGCCATTGGACTGGTTCGTTGCCTTCCAGAAGTGCCAGAGCCCGGGCCGCAGACACGAGGGCGAGTCCACTGCGCGGACCGGCACCGTACACAACCGAGGCATTGATAAAATCCGGAGCCTCGTGACCGTCTTGCCCACTTGAACCATGGGTGCCTGTTGAAGATGAATGTGTCGTTGAAGTGGCTGATGGCCGGGTCGACCGAACCAACATAACAATCCCCTTCAGCAAGGCCGGATCCACCGGGATTTTTTTTGCGCAGGCAATGATTCCTGCACAGGCGGCGGCATCTAACGATGGCTGGGCGGCGTGCTCGCCCACCAGTTTTCCAGCGGCGTATTCGTCGAGCATGGTCAATTCCGCTGCGGCCCCCGGATAGTCGACGAGAGAGTGCATCAGAAAGCGGTCCAGTTGGGCTTCGGGTAAGGGGAAAACACCCTCGGATTCAAAGGGGTTCTGCGTCGCAAAAACAATAAAGGGCTTGGGCAACTCGTGGGTGATGCCGGCGACAGTAATAGAACGCTCTTGCATGGCTTCCAATAACGCTGATTGGGTCCGCGGCGAAGCCCTGTTGATTTCGTCAGCAAGAACAAGTCCACCAAACACCGGTCCTTTGACGAAACGAAACTCGCGCTGTCCAGAACCCGGGTCGATGTTCAGGATGTCGGCTCCCGTGATGTCTGACGGTAAAAGATCCGGCGTAAACTGAATGCGTTTGAATTGCAGCTGGACAAAATCGGCCAGCGTCCGGACGAGGGTTGTTTTGGCGAGGCCGGGAGCACCGGTCATCAGTAAATGCCCGTTGGCGGCAAGGCAGCAGACCAACTCATCGATCAACGCCTCTTGCCCAAAGACAAGGCCTCGCAACTGATCGCGAAGGGCACGCAAGGCATTCGACGCATCTTGAAAATGCATGGTTCTCTTCTCCGTAGAGCCGACAAAAAAATAACGCTGCTTCCAGAGTGCCAAGGTACCCGCTGACTTGCAATGCCATTGGGCGACTCGTCACTGTTTCGCCTATTGAAGTGCAGGCAGAGAATTGGCCCACTGCCGCGAACAAAATTGAAAAAATGCGATAGCGGAGGAAATAACGATGGGAAAAGAAATCCAACTAACGCGAGGAAATTCGGGCGGAGTCGCCCTTGAATACATCATGGTGACCACCTTTGCCCTTGCCACGACCCTGCTGGCCCTTGGCTATCTAAGCAAAACGGTGAAGTCGCGTTTTGCGGAACTGGAGGCAACCTCGATCCGAACGGGATCGGGCGATGCGATTTGGGATCCCTGATCATGATCCTGATGACGTCGCCTGGAATGGCGGGGGCGGCAATGGTTCTGGTCGCCTCTGGTATCTTGTTGCACAAGGCGGACAAGGAAATGACCTCCGTCCTAAAAGCCTCGCTGGCCCTGCGCCGCAGCCTGCAGACCGACCCCGCAGAGACCATGGCCCGGGCATGTGAGGGGCAGGCCACGCCAAAAGTTCAACTGGGCGGGATCGCCCTGAACGTCGAACAGGGGGGCATGACCAGTCCTGTGGGGTTTTCGTGCTATGCCGTCATCCTTCACCGTAAAAGGACCAAAGGCCACAAAGAAAACGGGGAGGCGATTCCGGGTGAAACCTTTTGGCAGAATGCGTCTTGTGGCATCCCGGTGGGTCGGGCGCCCCGCCTAGAACCAGTGCGTTTCCGCCAAATTCGTGTATGCTGCCAACGGGGCGAAAGGCCCTGCCTGATGGAATGGCGTTTTTTCATGAAATCGTGAGGCCGACCAATGTATTTCGCAGTCATGAAAATAACTTTTATGATCGAAGATGAGCATCCCACCGTCGACTCATCCAAACTGAAACATGACCTACAGGCCCTGGTTGAGAAACTTCGCGCACGCTTTCGCATCGCAGTCCTTCCCGGTCAGGTGGGCGGCCCCGGGGAACCACCTGTCGTCACCGTGGCTAGTCTGGCCCATTCCGAAGAGTCATTGGGCCGGCAGTTGGATTCCATTTGTGAATTCTGTGAATCATCTGGCTTTGGACGGATTGATACCGAACGGACCCTGATGGATCACGTCGACTCATTCAGCGACGATGACGATGATGAAGACGGCGATGATTCCTTTGACCGCTCGCATTGAACGGTTCGTTTAAGCCGCGCCTTGAACGGCTGAACCTTGGTCGGGTCCGCTCGCGGTTTCGGTTACCGCCAGCTCACGGTTGATTTCAGCCCTGAATTGTGGGCGGTGAAACAGATAGCCTTGAACAAGATCGACGCCATTGTCCTGACAAAACTTTGCCTCTTCAACCCGCTCGACCCCTTCGGCCAAGACCTTTGCCCCGACTAATTTTGCGGCCGACAACATCGACTTTAAAAAAGCCTGGCGGGCGGGATCGCGATCAATCCCATCAATCAAAGATCGGTCGAATTTAACGATGTCGGGACGCATCTTGACGATGCGGTCGAGTCCACTGAACCCCTTGCCGAAATCATCCGCTGCAATTTTAAGTTCCATGCTGCGCAAGGCTGCGCAAACTTCAGAAAGCTTGCCGTAATTCCCGATCTCTTCTGACTCGGAAACCTCAAGAACAATCCCCTTGCGGCTGCCGGTCATCTCCTTCACGGCTTCGACTTGATACAAGTTTCGCGGCAGGATGTTCACCATCAAATCCCCAGGTAATCCTGCGCTGCCACGGATGGCGTGGGACATGCACGATTGATCCAGTTCCAATGCCAGATGGTTTTCATGCGCCAAGGCAAACAAGACGTCGGGACGCAGAATTTTCGCATCAAAATGGCCGACTAGATCCGCAAAAATACGCTGATCAAAAGCCGCTGTTTTCACCCGGATCAAAGATTCAAATCCATAGATCCAATCTTTATAAACCTGGAGCCCCGATCCGCTGCCGATCTTGCTCAGGTCCATGCCTGCCATGTTAAAAACAGCCTGATATGCTGGTGCGATCAATTCATCGGACTTGATCAACGTCATCAAAAGTTCGCGCTGGCGCTCGCGCACGCGGGCAATTTGACTCCGCGATAATTCATGCGCCGATTCAAGCAACTGAACAATCTGATCGTGGCAGTCGACCGCTGGATTGTGAATGGTGGTGGCATGCCCGGTACCGATTTCCGGAATCAAGGAAACAAAGGAAGGCAGTCCGCCCTTGGGATTGCCCGTGGCCCGCCAGAGGCGCCCAAGAAGCCGGCTCGTGAGCCTTTCACCGAGACGCTCCAAGGTCCCTGGCGCTGGAACCAAATCACGTCCCCGCGCATTTTGCAGGACCACATAAAAAACCAGGGAATCATCGCGGCGCTGGCAAAGCAAATCTTCCGCGCGAAAACTTCCCGGCTCACCCCACATTCCAAGAAGGGTCCGCCGCACTTCGGCCACTACGTCTTCAAAGGCATCGTTGCCAAACCGGGTGGCAAGCTTGCGCAGTTTTGTGGCATTCACGCACAGGACACTGAGGACGCCATTCTTGCGCAACAATACCCGCATCTCGCCTAAATCCATGTCGACGACCTGGGTCTGAATCCGACGCGGAACCTCGGGCTGTAAAATACCTGTGGAACGCAAACGCAGCACCACGCCCTCGACTCCCTCGGATTCAGGAATCACTTCAAGGCCGCGGTAGTTTTTTCCATTGGCGCTCTCTGGGATGCTTCCGCAGATCACGACGGGCAGGCGCATGTTGATGCCGTTCAAAAGGTCCAGCCAAACGGCACCCGGCATCCCTGACATCCCTGCTGGAGCTTCAGGCCCAACCAAAAGGACATCGCCAGTTGCACTGGCCAGACGAAGCGCCGCATCGGGCCCGGCGGGATCGATAAAAACAACATTCCCACCAAATGACTCCAGCACCTGCCGCAAATCTTGGGCACGGCTCTTGGCCATAAAAATGACAACTTGGCGGGCGTGGACCAAAAGAAAAATCCTCCAGCGTTCCTGCAAAACCACAGGAAGGCATCGGACATCCGCGAGCGCCCCTTGACTGCAGGGTTGCCGTAACCTCGTAAATCCCGCCTGGGGCGCTGGAACGAAGGATTTTGGTAAATCCCTAAATCCCTGAATTGCTTAATTTAATCACTTCTTTTTGACTGACCACATATTCATCCACAGTGTCTGTGGATAAGTGCCATTTCGTCCCCGTCTACCCCCACTCAGACGGTAGTTGTTTCGATTTGGCTATTTTTTGTTCACAATGGATCAGGCCCCCAAATTTAAAAACAAACAAGGCGCCCATGAACAACATAAACAAGCTGGGTGGCATCGAAAAAAAACTGGACCATCTTTGGCTGGATGCCTGCAAGGCTAATCCCCGTCGGATTGTGTTCCCGGAAGCCACCGACTTGCGGACCCTGGAAGCCATCGCTCGCCTGGTGCGAGACAAGGCAACGCGCGAAATATTTGTAGTCGGTGACCAACAGTCGAGCATCCGCGCCGCGTCTGCAAACCAAACACTTTGTCGCGAACTTGAAAGTGGCGTGACTTGGACCAGCGACAAAATTCCCGACCTTGCGAAGCAAACCCAGCAGATCATCGAAAAAAATGCTGCACATCGCGGCAAGATTTTGGACCCGGCGAATGCCGAAGCCCTCTCCAAAGATCCGTTGTTTCAAGCAGGAGCCATGATCGGCGCTGGACTGGCCGACTGCGCACTGGCCGGGGCTGTGAGCACCACCGCCGCAGTGATCCGTGCCGCCCTTGGCACCACGGGCCTTGCCCACGGCCTTAAGACTGTCAGTGGAAGTTTCATCATGGAAAGAACGGCATCCAACGGCACATCAGCAGCCGCATTTTTGTATGCCGACGCAGGGGTCGTCATTGAACCCACCGTGGAACAACTGGTCGACATTGCCACGGCATCGGTACAAACCTGGCGCAACCTCGTCCCTGGCTGCGGATTTGAGGCCTCGGGTCGTGAACCCGTCGTTGCCTTCTTGTCGTTTTCTACAAAGGGATCAGCCAAACACCCTGCCGCTGAAAAAATGTCTGCCGCCGCCAAACTTTTCCAGGCCCGCCATCCAGATGTCGCCACTGATGGTGAACTTCAATTTGATGCCGCATTGATTCCTGAAATCGCCGCGCGCAAGTGTCCTGGTTCTGCGGCTGCGGGCCGGGCCAACGTTTTTATTTTTCCAGACCTCGGCGCCGGCAACATTGCCTACAAGATAACGGAACGCCTGGCTGGTTTTCACGCCTACGGACCAATCCTGCAAGGCCTTTCCAACCCCTACTCGGACCTTTCACGCGGCGCGTCAAGCCACGACATATTCATGTCGGCCCTGCTCAATTTGTTGCGTGTCTGAAGCAAACTCCCATATCATGACAGCAGTTCTCACCTGGATCAGCGACAAGGGAGTGTCACATGATCGTAAATATTCGCCGCCATCGTTTCCTCATATCAACCGGTATCACGGCCAGCGTTGCGAGCATTGCAACCTTGACCACTGGATGTGGGGAAATTCAAACCAAAGGCAAATCGGCGCAATCTCATTTTTTCATGGATGCTTCGGACTTTCGTGAAAGCGAAAGGCCTGCCTATATCCGCATCAGCCGTGAAATTGCGACACCGGAATTTGTGCGGGAAACGGGCTTTGAGCAGGATCACGCCCGCGGCGAGACGCACGCGTTCGGCTGGATCAAGAGTTCGGCCTTGAGCAAGTCCATACTTGAAAGCGATTCCTCCCGCATTCGCGATGGGATCCAAATCCTGGACGAAACGGCGATGCAAGGCAGCGCCTTTGATCCCGACACCATGGTTGAAATCCAGCAGGAGGCCGCGCACTCACCGGGCAATAAAACCTTCGAGGGTTACCATGACTATCAAGAACTAACTGCTGAGTTGGAGGCCCTTGCCGCCGCCAACCCGCAACTGGCTCAACTGGAAAATGCCGGCAAAAGCGTCTCCGGCAGAAACCTCTGGTACATGAAGGCTGGTTCAAGGCTGGATGCCGCCAATGGCGGGCCACGGACCCTGCTCATTGCCAACATGCATGGCGATGAAACGGCTGGGCGCGAACTCATGGTCTACCTGACGCGCGAACTCCTTGGCGGCTACGGCCGCGACGAACGCATCACCAGGATCATGAACGGTTCGCAAGTCTTCATCATGCCCAGCATGAATCCAGATGGCTTCGAGGACCGGCAACGGTGGAATACCAATTACAAGGATCTGAACCGAAGCTTCCCCGATTTCACCGACGACCCCAATGATTCGGTCAACGGTCGTCCATCCGAAGTGGCCGCCGTGATGAAAATGCATGACCGTTATGCATTTGCAAATTCCCTGAACTTTCACGGCGGGACGGTTTGTTACAACTTGCCTTGGGACACCAAACCAAACCGCCCGGTCAACGAAAAATTTGGCGACGATGCCTATGTGACCTCACTGGCAAGGGCATACACCTCGACCAACAAGACCATGCGCGATAATCACGGTGGGACGTTTGATCACGGTGTGACCTATGGCTACGAATGGTATGAAGTCGATGGCGGGATGCAGGACTGGTCCATCGCCTATCGCGAGGCAACCCATGCGACGGTGGAACTTTCCTACGCCAAGACCGTCAGCGAAGGCAGCCTGGAGACGGTTTGGAATGAAAACCGCGAGGCGATCCTTGATTTTCTGGATCGCAGCACCCTTGGCATCCACTTGAATGTCGTCGATGATGCGACGGGCGCCCCCCTCGGAAAAACCGAGGTCGTGACGTCCAATTCACCGCGTAGCGTCGGCTTCCGCAGTGGTGTAGTCCACCGTCTCACTCCTGCTGGAACCTGGAAGGTCACTGTCCGCGCGGCTGGCTACACGCCCGTCAACCTCGACGTGACGGCTTCCCGTTTCAGCGGCAACCTTCAGACGGTCCGCCTGACTCGCGGCGTGGCTACCGGAAATCTGGCCAACGGCGACGCGACCTAGCCTGGACGCAATCACTGGATCCTGAACTTCCACCATCATTTTCAAAGATGTGATGCGTGGAAGGCTCTTGTATAAAAACCGCTCATAAATCCAACGCCGCGAAGGATCGATTTTTGCGTCGCGGCGCAGGCTGTCGGCCAATGCCACCAGGGATTTCATTTCGCAAATGCGTTCCGCATTGATCAACGCAGAACCAAAGTTTTCCTGGCGTTGCAATTCCTTGCCCAGTGCCTTGATCGACTTGATGAGGTCCATGCCTCCCGAATCCCGGCGGCTGGACCGGTAGGCTTCTCCGACCACCTGTCTGATGATCGTGAGGAGGCTCGAGTAATACAACTGCCGGCACTTGGCCAACTTGCGGTCCAATGGATCGCGATAGGAAACGGCCATCAACTTGCTGCCAAGCGCCTTTTCCAGCAAAGCACGGGGGCGTTTGATGGCGTTTTTGATTGTGTCTTTCAGACACATCAAGGCCTGAATCTGGGACGTGCCTTCGTACACGGGAAGGATCATGGCTTCACGAAGCCACCATTCCGCGCGGTATTCGGTCGTGAAACCGTACCCACCAAAAATCTGCATACAATTTCGCGCATGCAAAAAAGCATTCTCGCCCAACCAGTATTTGATGAGCGGGGTCCACTGCCGCACACGCCGGCGGTAGCGCACAAGTTTTGCCTCGACGGCGGATTTTTCAGAAGACGGCAATTCCGGATTGGTCCTCAAGTATTCCTCACCAAGGTGGACCATGCCGTGGGCATAGCACGCGGCCAGTGAAAGGCTTCGAGCCGCCTTCAGCTCGACCTCGAGGTCCAACAGTTTTTCAGCGATCAATTCGTGCTGGGCGATTGGCTTGCCCCAGGCCTTGCGCTGGCTCGCGTAATCCTGCGCCATGCGCAGTGTTGCTTCCATCAGGCCGACGCCTTGCAGGGCGACTCCGATGCGTGCCTCGTTCATGAGCTGCAGCATGGCATGAAAGCCTTTGCCATCCTCGCCCAACAGCCAAGCCTTCGCGCCGTCAAATTTAAGCTCACACGTTGCCGAGGCCTTCAGTCCCAACTTGTGCTCAATCTTGGTGACGGTGATGTTTCTTGCGCCGCCGTCATCGCGCAGGCACATGAACAGACTCAATCGGTTCAGGCCGGTCGCACCTTTGGCGTTTTTAGCGAGAACCAGGACCACTTCGGCGTTGCCATTGCTGATAAAGCGTTTGGTGCCGGTGATGCGCCATGTCCCGTCGGGCTGCTGTTCAGCCCACGTCGAAATTTGACCAAGGTCTGACCCGGCATCAGGCTCGGTCAAAGCCATCGCGCCTGACCATTCCCCGGTCACCAGTTTCGGAATCGCCATCTGACGCTCGCGCTCGCCGCCAAATCGCTCGATCACATGAGAGATTGGCCCCCACCAGCAGGTATTCAGGGCGGTGCTCGGGCAGGCCCGATAGACCAATTCGTTGGCAGATAGTTCGATAAACATCGGGGCGCCAGATCCGCCGTATTCCGGGCTCGTTCCAACGCCGGGAACGCCCATCTGGATCATAACTTCGATGTTCCGGCGCAAGGTCTCGGGCACGATGACATCGCCCGACTTTGAAAGTTCAATGCCGTCCTCTTCAACCTTGCGGGCATTGGGGGCGATCGATGAGCCACAAACCTCGCCGAACCCACCAAGCACGTCGCGCCAAAGGCTGGCATATTCAGCAGCGGAGGACACACCACTGGCTTCGCGCGCTGCTGGAGAAATCCACTTCCAAGCATCGTCGAATTTAAACTTGTTATCGAAGTGCCAGAGCAAGTCTTCGTTGTCGGAAAAAAAATTAGACTTCTTATGAATGGCTGATTGCATCGCCTGGTGCATCTCCCGGACAAATTTGTGGTAATCTTTAGATTACAACGCAAGGACCCAGTAATGCGACCTTTTACCGCGATTTTTGTGGTTTATTTTATAATCTGTTCTGGGCAGGCCTTGGCCTTTGGCCCCGGCAAGACAGCCCGTACGAAGCCGACAAGCGAGGCTCTGGACGATGTGAACCTGCGCGAGGCCTGCCGCCGTGTGACTTCGGGGATGTATCTGGATTCCTGGGACCAGATGAACCAGACTAAAAAATTACTGGAAAGCGTCCAGAGCAAGAAAAAAGCTGTGGACCTGTCACTGGCAACAGAAACCAAGCTCATCAACACAATGCGCAGCAAGGTCCCCGCCTCAAACTATGATCTTGAACTGGCACAAAAGATTGATTCGAAGTCAGGCCTGATCCAAACCCTGCAAAGCCAGTCGGCAGATCTGGCCACCGTCTTGGCGAAGGCAAAATTAGACGCCGAAGCGGCGCGCAAGACTGAAATCCAGCGCAAGGCAGAAGTCGTTCCGGTGTTTGATATCAAGTCAGCAAAAAAAAATGAGCGGCCGTTGAGCCTCGAATACAAGGCCGCGTGCCCTAAATACCGCTACCTGTGCCCACTTCCACGGGATCATGCCATTCGCCTGCGGGACGTAACGAAACTTGAGCACTGCATCCGCTATTCAGAGCAGAGCATTCAAAACCGGTAAACTGCTCTACATGGCTGCGCCTGCCGGGGCCACCGCCAGCACACCAAGCGGCCAGATCTTCTGCGTCCCGCGACCTTGGTGCTTCAAATCAATCATGACGTTGTGCGCGCCGACGTAAAGATCCAGGCGGCACTGCAGCCGGTCCACACGTTTGGTCGTGCACCACGTCCGGCGCGACAGACATTTCACGTTGTCACGCACCATGGCGCAGGTGTGGTTCAGGGAAAACAGCGGATCCCAACCGCCACCTTTCAGCTCGCCCTGGCCGACGACGCACCCTCTGCGCCCCTTGAAGGTCTTGTGTTCCGCGCCGGGCAGGTGTTTTCGCACAAGTTTGGGATAGCGCGGACATTGATCGGATTTCACAAGGAGGTCCGCCGCGGCTACGTGTGAGATCGTCGCCAAAGCCATACCCAGAGCATGTTTGCGGTGATCAACTCGTTTGCCATAGCGACGCCGCGAGATGGCGGCAAGGCGCCCCTTGGCGGGCATGCTGGCCGCAGTGGCCGACAAGATGATGCGGCTACCCTCTTCGACGGCCACGGCGATGGCAACGGGCTTGCACTTGCTGTGTTCGAAAGCCTCCATTTCGTCAAAAACAGCAGTTTTTACTGATTTTCTCATTCCGGACAGGCGCGCCGCGTGGGCCGCCTGCGAGAATTTCGCCATGCGCACCAGCTTGCGCACCACGGTGATTTGCGTCGTCGAACACAGTTTCGCAGCGCGGCGCTGAGAAACTCCCGAAATCAGGAGCATGAAAATTGGGTGATGTAAATCGGGCCGTTTTTGCCCCTCGTCGAGGGAGCCTGACGTCTGGGAAAACTGGGACTTACAGGACTTGCAGAGGAACCTCTGGCGCTTTTCAGCAGGCGTATTGTTCCGCTGAAAATATCCCTTTATGATGACTGAAAGTGAGGTCTCGCAACGTGGGCACCGCATGTGCACCTCCATTATGGAGGGCACTGTGGATG
>CAMBEK010000029.1 GCA_945865565.1 Pseudobacteriovorax antillogorgiicola
AGTTTCGGTTAATTCACCGGTCACCGAAAAACGCGACCTCAGCGGAATCATCAAGGATTTTGAACTGGCCTACGAGCTGGCGTGGAAACAACTACGAACATTGCTGCAAATTAAAGGCGACCCGGCGGATGGTGCCCGGGATGTTTTCAGAAAATCCTATCAACTGGGTATTTTGACCAACGAGAAGTTGTGGATGGATATCATTGAAGACCGAAATGCCACCGTGCACACCTACAATGAAAACAAAGCCCGCGAAATGGTCGACCGGATCAAGTCCCGGTATTTCATCGCTTTCGCCGAGCTCCTTGCGAAATGCAATTCAGAGGCTTGAACCATTAGGCGGTTTTCCAGTAACTAGCTGAAATATATAGATATTTATGTATTTGCAGTTCCACCTTCACGACGCCGACATCCACAGGCGGCTCGGTACTGGCAGCCGACAATCCTTTCTTCTAGGTCCCCGTCAAATTTTCCTGTATTTTCGCAGGGTCTTCCCTCAAATTGGGAATTCTCTGCATTCCGGTTCCGTGTATACACAAACGCCCTGGAGAGAAGGATCTACCAATGCGTCGAGTCGTGGTCACAGGCGTTGGCATGGTTGCGCCAACGGGTAACGAAATAAAAACATGTTGGGGCAACGCCCTTGAAGGCCGCTCGGGGATCGACCGCATTTCGCTGTTCGATCCGTCAAACCTTTCCGTGCAAATCGCCGGTGAGGTGAGGGGGTTGGAACTAGGGGAGGCGCTGGACCCGAAAGAGGCCAATCGCGCCACGCGTTTCATCAAGTTTGCGGCTGCGGCTGCGCATCAGGCCGTTAAAGACTCTGGCCTTCCTTGCGGGGAAGGCATCGACGGTGATCAATACGGCGTGTCGATCGGTGTGGGACTTGGCGGCCTCTGGGACATCGAAGAAAACACGATCATTCTTAAAGAAAAAGGCCCGCGTCGGATCTCGCCCTTTTTCATTCCCTACATGATCGCCAACATGGCGTCCGGTGTTGTCTCGCGCATGTACAACCTGAAGGGTCCAAATATTTGCACGACCACGGCTTGCACCAGCGGAACCCACGGCGTTGGCGAAGCGTATCTGTACATTAAAAACGGAATGGCTGACGCCATGGTTGCGGGCGGAGCAGAGTCTGCCATCAGCCCCCTTGGAATCGCTTCCTTCGCAGTCATGAAAGCCCTCAGCACCAACAATGAAAACCCCAAGGAAGCCTCCCGTCCGTTTGACCTGAACCGCGATGGATTTGTGATGGGCGAGGGGTCTGGCGTACTGGTTCTTGAGGAATACGAGCACGCTAAAAAACGCGGCGCGAAAATTTACGCGGAACTCGTCGGATACGGCATGTCCGGCGACGCCTATCACATCACGTCGCCAGCCCCAGAGGGTGAAGGCGCCCAGCGCTGCATGAAGATGGCGATAGCTTCTGCCAAAATCAATGTTGATGAAATCGATCATATCAACGCCCACGGGACGTCGACCAAACTTAACGACTCGTTTGAGAGCATGGCGATCACCAAAGTCTTTGGTTCCCACGCTAAATCCATTTCAGTTTGTTCTACAAAGGGCGTCACCGGACATTGCCTTGGTGCTGCTGGTGGTATCGAAGCTGTTTATACCGCCCTTGCGGTCCATCATGGGGTTGTTCCGCCGACCGCCAATTACCAAACTCCCGATCCGGAATGCACGCTGGATTACACAGTGGGCGGCCCGCGTGAGCGCAAAATTCGTTACGCCTTGTCCAATTCATTCGGCTTCGGTGGGACCAACGGCACCCTTGCCTTCAAGCATTTCGATGGAAAATAAATGAAACAAGATTTAATGAAGCAAAAATCAAAAGACTCTGTCCTCAGCAAAGATTTTCTAGTCCAGCTCTACAAGGACATGATCCTGTACCGGCGTTTTGAGGAACGCGTCCACGTTGCCTACACAACACGTCGCAAGTTCGCGGGATTTTGCCACCTGCACATCGGCCAGGAAGCCGTGGCTGCCGGCGTGCAGCATGCGTTGCGTCCGACGGACTACATGATCGGCGCCTACCGGTCCCACACCCAGGCCATCGCCAAAGGCATCGAACCAAAAGCCGTCATGGCCGAGCTCTTTGGCAAGGTTGATGGTTGTGTCCGCGGCAAGGGCGGATCAATGCACATGTTCAGCAAGGAAAAACGCTTCCTCGGCGGGCATGGCATTGTCGGCGGACAGGTCCCACTGGCTGCCGGTGTTGGTTTTGCGATCAAGTATCGCGGCGAGCAAGACATCTGCGTGTGCTACATGGGCGACGCAGCGACGAATCAGGGTCAATTTCATGAGGCCCTCAACATGGCCGCGACATGGAAATTGCCGGTGCTTTTCATCATTGAAAACAACCGTTACGGCATGGGCACCGACATTCACCGGACGACCAGTGTGGATCACCTTTGGAAACGCGCTTTGGCCTATGACATGGCCCACTCGCAGGTCGACGGCCTTGATGTCCTCAATATTTATGACGCCGTCAAATCGACTGCCGACGGAATGCGCCGCGACAACCATCCGCACCTGATGGAAATCATGACGTACCGCTACCGCGGGCACTCGGTGTCTGATCCGGGCGCATACCGGACGAAAGAAGAAGTCGCCGAATACCAGGCGAAAGACCCGATGAACATGCATGGCAAGTTTTTGGTCGCCAGCAAACTGGCAACCGAAGCCGACTTGGCCAAGTGGGATGAAGAGGCAAAAAAGATTGCATCCGATGCGGAAGACTTTGCCGACCAGTCGCCGCCCCCCGGTGAAGACGAGATCTGGCAGCACGTGTACGCAGAATAAGAATAAGAATTAGAAAAAGAATAAGCATAAGAAAAAAAGATCGAGGCCACTCACCATGACAACCGTAACCCTGACGTTTCGCGAAGCCTTGAATCGCGCCATGTGCGAAGAGATGGAACGCGATCCGAGTATTTTTCTGATGGGCGAAGAAGTCGCCCAGTATGACGGTGCCTACAAAGTTTCAAAGGGCATGCTGGCTAAGTTTGGCGAAAAGCGTGTCATTGATTCTCCCATCTCCGAAGGCGGCTTTGCTGGCCTTGGCGTCGGAGCGGCAATGGCGGGACTTCGTCCCATCATCGAAATGATGACTTGGAACTTCGGCATTCAGGCCTTTGACCAGATCATCAATCATGCGGCGAAGATGCTTTACATGTCCGCCGGCCAATTTCCGATTCCCATCGTGTTTCGCGGACCAAACGGATCGGCACACATGCTGGCCGCGCAGCATTCACAGACGGTCGAAGGGTTCTTGACCCACGTCCCAGGGCTGAAGGTCATTTCGGTTTCGACCCCTGCAGACGGTTACGGCCTGCTGAAATCTGCCATTCGCGACAACAATCCCGTCATCTTTCTTGAGAGCGAAATGATGTACGCCTTCAAGGGTGAAGTCCCCGAGGAAGAAACCCTGATTCCAATTGGTGTCGGTGACATCAAGCGCGCCGGCCATCATGTGACCGTGGTCGCATGGAACAGGATGCTGCACCGGGTGTTGGAGGCTGCCACTATTTTGGCCGCTGAGGGCATCGAGTGCGAAGTGATCGACCCACGCACGTTGCAGCCCCTGGACGAGCCGATGATTTTTGAAAGTGTGCGCAAAACCCATCGTTGTGTGGTGGTGGACGAGGCCAACTCTTTTGCCTCGGTCAGTGCCCACATTTCGGACCGCGTTCACAAAGAATGCTTTGACGACCTGGATGCCCCGGTGGTCCGTGTTTCCAGTGAATTTGTGCCGATGCCGTATGCCGAAAGCCTTGAGGACCGCGTTCTTCCCGGTGTGGATCGCATTGTGGCCGGTATTCGCGAGACGCTTTACTAGATTTTTTGCGCAGAATTTTTTTGCGACGTATTGAAATTCCGTTTGATATTCGGAGACACCAAAGCCATGGCTAACATTGTTGAAATGCCGAAGCTCAGTGACACGATGGAAGAAGGCGCTGTCGCCAGCTGGTTGAAGAAGGAAGGCGACACCGTCGAGGAAGGCGGCTCCCTATGCGAGATCGAGACCGACAAGGCCACGATGGAATACCAGTCTCCTTTTGGCGGCGTGCTTCTTAAAATCATCGCGCAGCCCGGCAAGACCATGGCCCTGAACACACCGATTGCCGTCATCGGCAAAAAGGGCGAAGCCTTTGACATGAACGCGCTGATGGCTGCTGCCGGATCAAAGGCCGCGCCAGCTCCCGGAGCTCATGCAGCTCAGGCAGCTCATGCAGCAAAACCGGCCCCCGTCGCTGCGGCAGCGAAGCCGGCATCTCCTGTTGCTCCCGTAGCTCCCGCCTCTCCGGTCAACACGGGCCGCATCAAATCTTCCCCGTTGGCTCGCCGCATGGCCGCTGCCAGCAACGTCAACCTGGCCGGCGTCGCCGGTTCCGGTCCAGCCGGGCGCATTGTGATGCGAGACATCGAGGCCGTTGTTGCGCGCGGTGGGGCAAGTGGATCGACGAATAATGGCGGATTTGTGCCGATGGCGCCGCGCGAAGACCAGACGATTTCCGTCACCCTGATGCGCAAGACGATTGCAAAGCGCCTTCTGGCCGGCAAGAACGACGCACCGCATTTTTATCTGACGCGCTCCGTCAACATGGGCAACATGATGCAGTGGCGTCAGATGCTGAACGACGCCGCTGGAGAAAAAGGCACAAAGGTTTCCGTCAACGACCTCGTCATCTTCGCAACGTCTCGTGCCCTGCGCCATCACCCGGGCATCAATGCCTCGTGGCAAGGGGACAACATCGTTCAATTTGGTGCGGTGCACATGTGTGTTGCCGTCGCCCTTCCGACGGGGCTTGTGACTCCGGTCATTCGCAATGCCGACCAGATGCCGGTCCGCGATATCGCCGCGGCCAGCCGCAGTCTGGCGCAACGTGCCAAGGCCGGTCAGCTTGCCAACGAAGATTACGCGGGCGGGACGTTTACGATTTCCAACCTCGGCATGTTTGGCATTGAAGAGTTCACGGCAATCATCAACCCGCCGCAGGCTGCGATCTTGGCCGTTGGTGCCACGATCCCAACCCCTGCCGTCGATGCCAAAGGCAACGTCGTGGTGGAGCAGCGCATGAAGATCACCATGTCGTGCGATCACCGCGTGATTGACGGTGTGATGGGGGCTGAGTTCCTGAAGACCCTGGCGGGATTTCTGGAACAGCCGCTGATGATGATGGTTTGATCGGGCTCAAAGTCCCTGATCGCCCAATGTAGCTAAAAATACGATCTAATGTCGTAAATGGCGGAGGTTTACGACATCTGATCCTTCCCAGCGGACAGGCACCTTTGGATTGACCTGACCAACCCGTGCCTCCGATTTAGGTCAGCCCAATGACGACTGCTGTTTGCGGAGATAAAATCAACCGATCGTCCCGAGGATTTGCCTCTGCTGTCGTTTAGATCCCTTGCACTGGATGCGGGTGCCGAGCCCGTCGTGATTTGCAGGGTTGATCGGCCCGGACTTCCCGATTGAGATCTCGAATGAATTCTAGTGCGGCCTCCCGGTAGGTATCGTCTTCGACACCGAAGGCCCCTGTGTGGGACGCCGGTTCAACCGCGATCCATTTTTTATTTTTGGCACCGAGGGAATCAAACAACTCCCGGCCAAGCGCGTAGGGCACCACCGGGTCGCCCTTGGAATGAAAGTCTAGAACTGGAATCGTGACCTTGGCCGCGTGATCGCGCGGGGAGAGTTCGTCCGACACAAGAAACGACATGGGCCATTGCAAGGGCCAGCTCAGCCAAACACCCGCCAGTTTCGCCCGGGCCATCTCCCGATACGACGAAAAAGCGCTGTCCAAAATGAGTCCTCGCGCCGCGCCGTCTGAACCCTTCTGGGCCAAAGCCGTCACCGCAACGGCGCCGCCCAGACTTTGTCCAATCACCACCAAAGGCAGATTGGACGTTCCGGGATTGTCTCGCGTCCACCGGATCGCCGCCACCGCGTCCTCCACTGAGGCGGCGCGGGAGGGACTGCCGTCGCTGTCGCCGTAGCCCCGGTAGTCCACAACCACGACATCGCACTCATGCTGTGTAAGCCATGCGACAAAATTCATGTGGGTGCTGCGATTTTGAGCATTGCCGTGGAACTGCAAAACAAGGACCTTGGCCGGTCGCGCTGCCTTCATCCACCAGGCACCCAGCGTTTGATTTCCAGAAACTGGGATCCGCACGGGAATCCACGCCACCCCAAATTGCGAGGGCAGAGCGACAATCTCCTTCATCGGCTGATAAAAAACCTGGTTGCATCCCGTCAGGAAAGCCAGCGAAAATAAAATAGTTTGAAATTTTGTCGGTGTCTTTTTAAGTGCTAGCATCATTGTCGAGACCTTCTACCGATTATTTCAATATGATGTCTGAGACAAAGGAGTTTAGAATGCGTTTTATCGTTTTACCAGCAGTGCTTGCCCTCGGCACCATGGCCTTTTCATCCGGCGCTTTCGCAAAACGCAAGTACGGCATGGCGGGATGCGGCCTTGGATCGATCGTGATTGGCCCGAATGGGGGTCAGATCTTTGCGGCAACCACCAATGGCAGTACCTACAGCCAGACCTTCGGAATCTCCGCCGGTACGTCAAATTGCAAACCGGAAAAGGCAACCGTTGCCATCATCGAGCAGGAGCAATTTCTGTCGGTGAATCTCAAAACTCTGCAAAAAGAAATGGCCCAAGGCGGCGGTCGCACGGTGACAGCCTTTAGCGAAGTGATGGGATGCAAGGGGCCAGCCATTGAGGCCGCCGCAAAAGTTTTGGTGGACTCGCATGACTCGGTTTTTGCCCAGCCGGGAATCGAAAACGTCCGGGACAATGCCACGGCTCAACTCAACAACAATAACGAAACCGCGACTGGTTGTGATCGCCTGGTTCTCTAATTATCTTAAAATTAATTGGCCCCCGCCGTGGTGCCACATATAAGGACTGCCTAACATGAAATTTTTTAAATATGCCGTGATTTCTTTGTTTGCATTTTCTTCAGCCGCATGGGCCCAAGATGAACCCAAGGTCAAGGCGAAGGCCAAGGCAAAGACCAAGGCACCTGCATCTGCCGAGGTCGAAGTCGCGACCGGGTCACTGCCGCCCTATGGCATGGCTGGCTGCGGCCTCGGATCCCTGGCTATTCAAGAAAATACGATGCTGCCTCAGCTTGGCGTGACGAGTCTCAATATCATTTCCCCGCAGACGTCTGCCATCACCAGCGGCACGTCCAACTGCACGGACAAACCGCGTGAGACGGCTTCACTGGAACAAGAAGTTTTCATTGCGGCCAACCTGAATTCGATTTCCAAGGCTGCGGCTCAAGGCAGCGGTGAACATTTGGACGCACTCGGCGAAGTGTTTGGCTGTAGCATCGAGGGTACAGAGGCTCTGAAGGAAATGTGTCAAACCAAATTTGACGCGATCTTCTCCAACTCAGATTCCCAAGTCGTCCTTGGCAACCTGCGCGAAGAAATCAAATCCAATCCGGCGACGGCGGAGAACTGCGACCGCGCTTGATTCAGTATGATCCTGTGTGAACCTATTTGATTCGTTCAGGCTCGGGGGCCGGCTGTGATGCTGGCCCCCGTTTTTTTGTGGACTTGCCGCTGACGGTATTTTGATGCCATGGTTGGCATCATGAAACGATCAAATTTATCTCTACTGTTTCGCTTGATGGCCTTGGGCTTTTCAATAAGCTTTCCGTTGGCCTCGACTGCGGTTGCCAGCAACGTTGTCGCCACGGCAGCTAGTGATCCTGGGTTGAAAGAATGGCGCCGCCTACTCTTTTACCAGACGACGATTGTGGGGGGCGAAAAGGGCATTGTCGACTCACCTAGTTTTTACCTCGACCCGGACGGCAAAACGAACCCGGAGTTGGAGTTGGCGGCAACTCTGCGCGGGATGCAAGATGCCAAGGCGACGGCCCCCGGAACAACCGTGCCGCTGCGATGTGCGTTTCCGGCGCGGTTGGAATACCTTGTCCGGCAGGGACTTCTGAGGCGCGGGGCCCCTTCCTTAGAGCCTTCTCCTGAGGCTTCTCTAGAGGCTTGTCCGGACCTTCAAACCTGGCTTGGTCACCGCCAGTACAAATCCATGTGGTTGGTATTTTCCAGCTGGTATCCACAAAATCCGGGGTCCATGTTTGGGCATACGATGCTGCGCTTCAGGCGGACTGACCGGGAGAGTGACCTTCTGGACGACGCGGTGAATTATGCAGCCTACGTCGATACGGATAATTCCGTGCTTTATCCCGTCAAGGGGCTAACGGGGCGTTTTCCCGGGCGCTTCAGCATGCTGTCTTATTTTGTAAAAATTCAAGAGTACAACAACATCGAGTCGCGTGACCTTTGGGAATATGAGTTGAACGCCAATCAGGAGCAGATGCGAAAAATCTTGCTGAGCCTTTGGGAGGTTGCGCCGCACCAATCCGGCTATTGGTATCTGGACGAGAATTGTTCGTGGATGCTGTTGAAGTTGTTGGAGACCGGAGATCCTGCCTGGGATTTTTCCTCGAAGATCAAACCGTGGGTCGTTCCCGTTGATACGATGCGGGCAGTTGTCGGCACGCCTGGATTTGTCCGTTCTAAATCACAGCGGATTTCCCAGGAGCGCACGTTTCGTGCGCGTGAGGCACTTCTTGACGCAGAATCCGCGGCCAAGTTTCGCGATCTCATTCACCAAGATCCTGTCGAGGCTGCCGCCACCGTCAAAAAAATTGCAGCTCAACGTCATGCCGATCTTGGAGCGGCTGCGGCTGCGGCTGCCGTTGAATCGCGGCGCAGGCTTTTCGATGCTGGCCTAGAGTATGTGGACATGCGGGAGCCAATGGTATCCGAAAGCGCTGCGAAAGGTCCCCTCACTCCGTTGCGCGATGCGCTTCTTCTAGCGCGCAAGGAAATTAAATCCGTTCCCGATCCCTTGCCTGGATTGTCTGCGGGCGACGACCCCGTTGCCGGGCATGGATCGAGTCATCTGGCAGCCGGTTATTTTCAAACGGCCTCTGGCGAGTACGGACTGAATTTGTCTTGGACTCCTACCCTTCATGAATTGATTGCCCCACCAACGGGGTATGCCGATGGCCTTGAGATTGTTTTGGTGCGTGTTTCGGGCCGTTGGTTTGCGCGGGAGGAAAAGGCGGTCATCAGCGAGGTCGTATTGACCAGGATTCGAAGCCTCAGTGGCTGGACTTCTTCGCTGCCGGCGGCAAGTTGGTTTTTAGATTCGTCCTACAGCACGAAGGCGCAGTGTCCCGGGCAATCCGGCGCGGGATCTGCAGCGTGCTCCAGCACTTCTTTGGCTATGGGGCGGGGGGTGGCCGGGCGTTTTTTCGGCGAGCGCCTGACATTGGCGGCCTTTTGGACGGGAGAGGCGGGCCATGCTCGCGATCCACGCATCGGACAGCAATTTTTCGCGGGCACGGGACCGGCTGTCGAGCTTTGGATCAAAAGTGCTGGGGACAATGGAAAGAGTGGGGGGCACGGGATCAGAGTGGATGTTACCAGCCAGGCGCTGCGTCGCGCCTATCATGGTGGGCTGGTTGAAACGCGAATCAAACATGACCTTCATGCTGGGGTAAGTGTTGCCGAATCTTGGGACTTACGCCTTGGGGCGGCTTGGGATCAGAGGCGACTCAACGAGGTTGGGGTGGATTTGGGGCATTTTTTTTAGTCGCCCGGGTCGCTTGTCATGCGGCTATATTTGGATTAAACTCCAAATATGGAGGATAAATTTGGAGTATGTTCCACAGAACTATTAACACACCGAAATCACGGTCCTTTTTTCTGTTTGGCGCTCGAGCGACCGGTAAGACCACGGTCATTCGCGAGCGTTTTCCGGCTCATTCGACCCACTCGTACAATCTTTTGGACCTCGATGTTGAGGAGCAGCTGGCAAGAGATCCAATGATGTTGGAGAGGCAAGTTCTTGGGCTTTCCAGCGCCATCACTCATGTGGTTTTAGACGAAATTCAAAAGCTCCCAAAACTTTTAGACGTCGTTCATAATCTCATCTCGACTCATCGGGTTCCACAGTCATTTATTTTAACGGGTTCGAGTGCTCGCAAACTAAAATCCGGCGGAGCAAATCTTTTGGCTGGTCGCGCCGCCTTGCGCACCTTGTTTCCTCTGACCCATCGTGAATTAGGTTCAGCCTACTTGATGGAGTCTGCGATCAGGTGGGGATGTTTGCCTGCCATTTGGAATGCCAGCGACGCGGAGGAGCGCGATGATATCCTACGTTCCTATGCAAATGTGTACGTCAAAGAAGAGATTTGGGCGGAGCAACTCGTCAGACGGTTGGATCCGTTTCGTCGTTTTCTGGAAGTGTCGGCGCGTAATTCCGGAAAAATCCTAAATTACAGCAATATTGCGCGCGATACGGGAGTGGACATTAAAACGGTTCAGGCCTGGTATGGCCTGCTTGAAGATACCTTGATTGGATTTCATGTTGACGCTTGGCATTCATCAATACGCAAGCAATTGCGGCAATCGCCAAAATTTTATTTTTTCGATACCGGCGTGACCCGGGCGCTATCAAAAATGCTGAATGTGATTCCACATCCCCAAACCGGGTACTATGGCGATCTATTTGAGCAGATGGTTATTTGTGAGCTCAACGCGCGTAGTCATTACGAAAATCTCGATTATAAATTGAATTTCATTCTGACAAAAACGAATGTTGAGGTGGATCTGATTGTTGAGCGACCGGGAAAGCACCCTGCATTGGTTGAAATAAAATCCACCAATCAAGTGAATGAAAGTCACGTTTCATCACTCGAACATTTTGCGAAGGACTTTCCTGAAGCCCAATTGGAGCTTTGGTCACAAGACCCCAAGGTGCAGAAATTTGGTCGCATCACGGCGATGCCATGGCAGCAAGGGATTCGGTCTGTTTAGGGCGGGCGAGCAACACACGGGCGTCAAATTCCCTGACCGAGGTCCCCCTCTGTCAGGGACGGTCACCTTAAGAACCCAAAAAGGTAAAGCGGGACAACATTTCCGCCGCCAACTTCAATGCCATCTTGAGCAATAATTTTTAGCGTTAAGTATTTTATGGTCTCACGTTTTAATTGCTCGTCTTTTTTGTTTGCTCCACCAACTTCAACACCAATGGTTTTTTGAATGATGAAATCGACCGACGATCCGGTCGTTGCAGGCATGCTAGTCGGTAACTGTGACGCAAAGAATGTCTCCCGGAGAGCGCCACGCTCTGCCAACAACGATTCTCCCCCAACAATAGTGGATAGAAGACTGGTGTTCTCAAGTAAGATTTTCGCTGGTTTTCTCGCTTGTTTTCCGCCGCTGCCCGGGGATCTCATGCTGCGAATGACCTTTGATTTTTCGAGGCATTCCAAAAAATGATAAACGCTATCACGTGCAATTCCAAGGTCATTGGCCATGCCCTCAATGTTAGGTTGAAAAGGTTTGGAAGTTGCTATCATGCGGATCATTCTTTTCAAATGCGGTGTGCTGGTCGGCGTTACATGAAATACAGCAGGAATATCTTCGCTCACAATTTTTTCCAAAACAGCGTGAACCTTTAATTCAAAGGTTGATAATCCTTCTAGGAAAAACGGATAGTAGCCGTGATTCAAGTATTGGTTAAAAAGCTGGAGTACCTGAATTTTTTTAGAAAGTAATTCATTCGCAATAGCGACATGATGCTTCAAAATCTCTTCGAGAGTATAAGTCGGTGACTTTGTCTTGTTCGAAAAGTCCAAATACTCGCGAAAGGAAAGCCCTGGCATATCGTACCAGGGCACTCGACGCGATAAGTCGGCTCCACGACCCGTAAGAGCAGCCGACGATGAACCACTCAGCCAAAGACGTTTGTTGCGAAATGTATCGATAATGCTCTTTACTTGTTTTTGCCAATTATCTGCGCGATGAACCTCGTCGAGAATCAACGTCTCGCCGCCGGTTCCATAAAACTCTTCAGCGATGGAAAAAAGACTACGGTCGGCGACCGAAATATGATCGGCAGAGACATAAAGACACCGAGTGTGATCGGCGTAATCGGTCCAGTATTTTTGAATCAACAGCGTAGATTTGCCCACGCCTCTTGGTCCACACAGTCCAATGACGGGAGATGACCAATCTATTTCGGAGGCAAAAGAACGCTGATAATGGCGTGGGGTCAGGCCTGTGATCATGAGGTGATTGCGTCTGATGTCGCTAATCATAAAGCTCGTCTCGGAAAGAGGGGTTTGTGACTGCCGACTTGATTATACAGTTTTTTAATGAAAGTGACTATTTAAGTCGACAATAAATATACCTAATTGTATTAATTGAGATTTTTATAAATCCAGCCGCCACCGGGACGGAACATCCATGCCGTGCCTGCCCCGGTAACGAATTGACTTTCGGCGCTAAAATGGCGCAAATAGCTCTGCAATTCGGCCCCATAGTTAAATGGATATAACGAGCCCTTCCTAAGGGTTAATTCTTGGTTCGATTCCAGGTGGGGCCGCCATTCTGA
>CAMBEK010000030.1 GCA_945865565.1 Pseudobacteriovorax antillogorgiicola
AACCTCTGGCGCTTTTCAGCAGGCGTATTTTTTCGCTGAAAATATCCCTTTTTGATGACCGAAAGTGATGTCTCGCAACGTGGGCAGCGCATGTGCACCTCCTTTATGGAGGGCACTGTGGATGGGCGAGGGGCGTGGCTTGAAGTGGCATCTGAAGTCAGGCGCAGCTATGTAGAGCACTTTATGATTTTTTAACAAACTCGGACTTGAGGCCCATCGCTCCGAAGCCATCGATCTTGCACGAAATATTATGTCCATCACTGGAATCGACGAGGCGAATATTTTTCACCTTGGTCCCGACTTTTACCGAGCTTGACGACCCTTTGACTTTCAGGTCTTTGATCACCGTTACCGTGTCACCTTCTTGCAAGGTGTTGCCGTTGGCATCTCGCACCACGAAGCCTTGAGCATCGCTCCCGCCGCCATCCGAAGACGGCACCAACGAACTTGTCTCGTGAGAACAGTCAGGACAGATCCAAAGGCCGCCGTCATTGTAAATATTTTCAGAGCTACAATTGGGACAAACGGGATCCGTTTTCATCGATTTTCCCATCGAAATAAAAGAATCCTGAGACTCTATCAAAAAAAAGTGCACCCCGAACCTGATCCTGCCAAGTTTGGAATTGGCCCGTATCAAGGATCATATACGCCGCCAGAACTCAGGGCAGCGCCGTCATATCCACCCCATAAAATCATCTTGGATCCAGTCCAAACTGCCCTGTGTTGGAATCGTGCCGTCGGAGAATTTGCAGCCGCAATTTCAGACCAGCTGTCTGCAACCGGATCGTACTGTCCACCATCGCTCAACTGTGCCGAACCATCAGGTGTGCCTCCCCACACAAGCATCTTGGATCCGGTCCATATGCCAGTATGGATATAGCGGGCACTTGGAGCACCGGTGTTGGAGACCGCAGACCAAGTGTTTATGAATGGGTCATACAGTCCGCCACCAGTCACGCCCGACGAACCGCCAACCGAACCGCCCCAAACAATCATCTTCGATCCAGTCCATATTGCGCTGTGCCACGCCGTTCCGGATGGCGCTCCCGTCAGAGAAATTGGGACCGGAGACCAAGTGTTTGCAACCGGATCGTATCGCCCGCCACTGCCAAGTCCGACACTTGAGCCCCCGCTTTGCCCACCCCACACAATCATTTTGGAACCAGTCCAGACAGCCGTGTGATAATGCCTGCCGGAAGGCGCGTCCGTGAGAGATAATGGAATTGTATCCCAAGTATTTGTCCTCGGATCGTAACGCCCGCCATCGCCATAATAGGTGATGCCAGTGATACCATCCAGATCGTAACCACCCCACACAATCATCTTTGAACCAGTCCAGACAGCAGTATGGTTACGCCTCTTCGCTGGCGAATTTGCCAGGTCGCTCGCGATTGAAAACCATGTGTTAGCTACCGGGTCGTATTGTCCGCCATCTTGAATATCATTCCCGTCAGCTCCATACCCACCCCACACGATCATCTTGGAACCCGTCCAAATAACCGCCCCTAACGTCCTGGCGCTGGGGGTATTGGCAATTGAAGCCAAAATTGACGACCACGAGTTTGCGACCGGGTCATACTGCCCGCCATCATTCAAATAGGCCGCGCCTCCCCGGTATCCGGCCCACACGATCATTTTAGATCCAGTCCAAACGGTCGACTGGCCCCATCGTGAAAGCGGCGCATTTAACGCTACCGTGTCGGTCCAGGAATTCGTAGTCGACGAGGCCGGGGGCGTGTAGATACCGCCGCTATCTAATGCCGTGGCATTCTCGCCCTCGTAACGTAAACCGCCCCAAAGAATCATATTGGAACCAGTCCAAACGGCAGTCTGCTTGGTCCTTCCAGATGGCGAATTTGTTGCCGTCATCGCAGCCCATGAATTCGCGACCGGATCGTATAATGCGCCGTCATTATTGAACCAACCAGCACTGTCTCCGCCCCAAACAATCATCTTCGACCCAGTCCAAACGGCCGTATGATAAGAACGCCCCGATGGCGCGCTGCCGGTTGATGTCACTGCCCATAAATCGTCGACCGGATCGTAGACTCCGCCGCTGTTTAACCAGCGACTACCGCTACTACTAAAACCACCCCACACAATCATTTTGGAGCCAGTCCAAACCGCTGTGGCGTATGCACGCTTCAATGGCGCACTTGTCGTCGCGGTGGATGCCCACAAGTCATCCACCGGATCGTATCTGCCACCGGTATTGTAGTAATCTGAAGAGATCGATCCCCCCCAAACGACCATTTTGGAACCGGTCCAAATTGCCGTTGGAGCATAGCGTCCCGCTGGAACATTGGCTCCGACTGAAGTGCTGGTCCACGCGTCTCCGTCGGGATCATATCGGCTACCGGTATTTAAATAACCGGCTCCAATTCCACCCCAAACAATCATTTTGGATCCGGTCCAAACTGCCACATGGAAGTAACGGGCATCAGGGGGATTTTTCTTAGGATCAAGATCAATCGCAGTCGATGTTGCGAGCCACTCATTTGTGACCGGATCATAGCGGCCACCAGAATTGACGGCAGTACTTCCATTATATCCGCCCCACACGATCACCTTCGAACCGGTCCAGACTGCTGTGTGTATTGATCTGACGGCCGGTGCGCTGGTCCCCGAAGTTGGCGTCCATGAATTGGCCACCGGATCGTAAATTCCACCACTGTTTAAATAAACCCCTGCGGCGTCCGTCCCGCCCCAGACAATCATCTTTGATCCGGTCCAAACAGCACTATGCTGATACCTTCCTGGCGGAGTATCAAGCGTTCCCGTTACCGTTACCGTTGCTGTCCATTTTTCAGGCGTATAAGTAAAGCCACTCACCAGACTGCTCGACTGCGTGTCGGTATTTGTCACACTCACGGTCACAGCACCTGCGGCATGGCTCGGTGTTGTCCACGTGATGGATGTTGCGGAAGAAACGGAAACACTCGTACAGGCACTGCCACCGATACTGACGGCTGCACCACTTAAAAATCCTGTTCCCGTGATGGTGATCGCCGTGCCTCCGGCAAGAATGCCTGATGTTGGTGAAAGGCTGGAGACCACGGGAGGCGCCGTATAAGTAAAGCCACTGACCAGGCTGCCCGACTGCGTGTCGGTATTTGTCACACTCACGGTCACAGCACCTGCGGCATGGCTCGGTATTGTACACGTGATGGATGTTGCGGAAGAAACGGAAACGCTCGTGCAGGCACTGCCGCCGATGTCGACAGTAGCTCCACTTAAAAATCCTGTTCCCGTGATGGTGATCGCCGTGCCTCCGGCAAGAATGCCTGATGTTGGTGACAGGCTGGAAACCACGGGAGAACTATTCGATGGCGTAACCGTTGTGATCTTCGAGCAAGAAGATGGATTTCCCGCAAGATCAATTCCCATGGCATAAATATCGGCAGCCACCCCTGCAATCAATGTGTTCGTCGTAATCCCAGGACTTTCAAAGACCGAACTTGATGCGGCGGAAGATATCTGTGTGCTGCAATCCGCGTCGCTGTATAAAGTTACGATCGATGGCTCTGTTGTCGTTCCTTGAATGGTCGGTGTTTGAGACGTTCCGTTCGATGTAGACGTGAAACCTAATGTTGGAGCGGTGAAATCGACGATGAAGTTATTACTCGCAATTATATTTTTTTCACCACTGATGGTGACAATGCTTATGCATACCTTCCAGGTTCCATCGGAAGTTAAATAAGTGGCGCTCGCCAACGGTGGATCTGTCAAATAAGACAGCGAGTCATCACAAGTCACATCAGACTTCACGGCAAGGTATTCAACTGAGCGTATGCTTTCAGTTGGCGTAAATACGACAAGTTGCCGTGTCGCATCCATACTGGATCTGTTTAAAATGATGTCATCGGAATTGAAGGTGGTTTCGACTGCGAATTCGGTAGTACCGCCAGAAACAAGAGTTGCCGAGACTTTGGCTTTTTCGCATCCCGGAAATGCAAATGACATTGGAAATGACAGCAATATCGCTATCATCCCGTTTCGTTGCCTGATCTTGTCCTGATTTGTCGAAATACGTTCCCCTTAATCTCCTAAGGATTCGGAATAATTCGGCAAAACTTTACGATTTAGTCAGTACGTAATGCTCTGGGTTGCGCTGTAGACGATAAAGGCAGGATATCCTGGGATGCGGTCCAGTAACTGGGCCGTCGCCTCGAACGTATAGACACTTCCGGTGTCCAAGAGCTTGTCAGGAATGACCACCGACTCCGTATCGGAAGCCACCGAAGGCGACTCGTAAATTTTCACGCCATCAGAATCACTGATGGACACCGACCAAGAGTAGCTCGTGAGATCGCCGAACGGATCTGAACTCGTAACCTTGGCAACTGTCCGGGTCGGACCGTTCCATGTGAAAGTCAATGTCCCCAGATCGATGTCAGGGAACGTGAAAGGATATTCAGCAAACACGGGGGATTCTGTGGAACCAAACCCGAGCTGCAGAAACAGAGCCTGAAAAGGACGCGGCGCCTTTCCCGTGCCGAGCAAAACCTTTTTAGCGTAAATCAAATCACCGGAAAATCCGTCCTCGCTGGCCCCGTCATCCAGCAGGCGCTTATCCCATGCTGCCTCGGGGGTCGTCCCACTGGCTTCAATCACCGATCCGTTGAGAAGGGCAAGAGGGCCGCGCACTTGAACGCTGAGGGGCGATACGCCGGAGCGAAGTTTAGTGGCCAAGGTCAAATAAGTTTTACTCGTGGCCGGATGGACCTCGATGGATGCCGCCAGGAATTCAATCCCGGTTCTGAAATTCTGATCGCTATAGGATTCTGCCGTATCAACGACATTATTGCCATTGGCGTCGGCATCAACGACGTCCAATATGTCGTCTGCGTCATCGTCCGAATCGAAAACATTCAACAAGCCATCGCCATCGATGTCAGGATCGAGATCGTTCACAATCCCGTCGCCGTCCAAATCCACAGAACTGAGGCTTGCGAGTCCCAGGCTTGACGTACCATCAGGGGCACCGTCACCGTTTGCATCGGTTGCCGTATTGGTTGCCAGCACGATGCCGTCCATCGACTGAGGAGTGACGACGTAGCCACGGTGGATGAGCCGCGGCAAATTGGATTTGGTCATGGTAAAAAACGGTTGCACCTTGCCGGCCGTTTCCGAGGCAACCGCAAAGGTTCCGCGGACGAGATAATCTGGAGACAGCAGGTTGAGCCCATGCGGCACCGAGGGGCGCACGCCAGAGATGGTGAAAATTCCAGAGCTGCTGACCTCGCCGACCCGGGAAATTCCCGTGTCACGCTCCGTTAAGACGACCACCCAACCGGCCATGCGACTCTGGCCGCCCGTCTGACCAGCGATCGATCCACTGATTGTGTCTGAGCCGTAAAGGGCACCGCTGCTGCTGCTGCCGGTTGAATCGCTTTCCGAGCTGCCTGAACTGCCACATCCCGCTGCCCCAAAAGCCAGCAGTAATATCATGTGGAAGCCGAGCGTCACCCTATGCAGTGACGAGCGCGTCCCAGAGATCTGCGATGGAAGTTCTTTAAACAAATTCCGATGATCCTCTATAATCTCTTCAGCAGAATACGAACCCGATGATCGCGTTTCGGAGCAGGCGCGGGTTTGTTTAGCAAAAAATACAAACCGAAATTAAAATAATCTTTTATTTCAGGTACTTAATGAATTTCGAGGCTCGCATTTATGACCGCTGACGGGCGTTTCACCAAAGTCAACGATGGGTTCAACTGCCTATTTTGCGGGCGCGAAGTACCCCCTGCTCCGCAGACCTGTCGCGACCATTGCACCTGGTGCCTGCACTCTCGCCACGTCGACATCAACCCGGGAGACCGGGCGAACCCCTGCCAAGGGCTTTTAAAACCGGTCGGTTACGAGACGACTGGCAACAAGGGGCTGATGATTCATTACCAATGCGAGCGCTGCGGCGAACACCACCGCAACCGGACGGCTCCGGATGATGACTACGACGCCGTATTAAAACTACAAGGCAGCTTTAAAATCCCTTAAAATCCCTTGCAACAAAACCCCGTCGGCTCTACATTGCGCGACGGGAAGGGGCCTGCTCGCAAACAGCAGGTCCGGCAAAGCGGACCATCGCGGTGGAACGGGGTCAGACCGGTAACGGAATGGCTTTGGACCATGGAGGAAAGTCCGGACTCAACAGGGCAGGATGCTGGCTAACGGCCAGGCGGGGCAACCCGACGGAAAGTGCAACAGAAAGCAAACCGCCAACCCGCAAGCTGAAAGGCCTGCGGCGGTAAGGATGAAACGGTGTGGTAAGAGCACACCAGCGGTTTGGCGACAAACCGGCTCGGCAAACCCCATCCTGAGCAAGACCAAATAGGAGGACACGGCGCAGGCAACTGCACCGGCTGCTGGCCCGGCAGGTCCTCGGGTAGGTCGCATGAGGGTGTCGGCAACGGCACTCCCAGATGAATGGTGGTCTCCCGTGCAGGCGCAAGTCGACACGGCAGACAGAATCCGGCTTACAGCTTCGCCGCCAGTATGTGGCAAGCAGGCCCCTCTCCCAACAGTATTGCCAATCATTTGCAACAAACCACGAGCGCCCGATGCCTCTCTGCCCGACAGACATCCTGAAGGACATTTCGTCCTCACTAAATCCTTCGGTAAATCCCTACGTCGCAAAAATGAGCGCTGCTTTGGCCGACGGCTCGATTCCAGTGTTGCAGGGGTCAGCCCTAAAAGACCGCCGCGGCCAGTGGCGCCAGGCCTTTGCTCGTCAACGCGGAAATCAGGCGCCGTCAAACCGAAAGTTGATTGTGGAAATTGGCTGCCATTTGGGTCTGACGTTGAATCAGATGGCTGAAAACCACCACGATGCTGATTTTATTGGAATGGACATCACCTTTAAACGGGTTGTGACCGCCGCAGAACGCGCAGTTCGCCAGGGCCATTCCAACGTCGCAACGATTTTGGGCAACGCCCGGGCCATGGATGCCATCTTCGCCGACGGAGAAGTTGATGGATTTATTATCTTCTTTCCAGATCCGTGGCTCAAACGGGCTCAAAGCAAAAACCGCCTCGTTGATCAGAAGTTTGCAGCCCTGCTTGCGACGAAATTGTCGCCAGGGGGCTTTGTCTGGATGAAAACCGACCAAGAAATCTATTTCAACGAAGCCAGCGAAGCCTTTGTGGGAGCAGGTTTCAAGCCAACTGAACCAGTTGATTTTTTTGCCGGACGCATCTACGAAAGCACATTCGAACGCCGCTTCCGCCTGCAGGGACTTCCCCCGCATGGTGGTCAGTGGCAAAAGCCCCTCAACGGCAGAATGTGCTAAACTGGAAAACCATGAACACCGAATCAAAAAAATCATTATCCAATAAAATTTCGCAGAGCCTGCTGAACGCAGCGCAGCCTGTTGCCGAACTTACCGCGGCGACGAGCCTGGCTGCGGTCAAATCAAAAGTCCGCGTGTCGAGCCTTGACTCCATGACGGTCACAAATCCGATTGGCGAGTCTCGCGGACTAAAAGTGCAAAACAAAACCGATTCAACGGCTCCCACTACGGATGTGGGCAACGGCGCGAAAATCGTTGCCCTCAAAAGCGCAAATAAAAAAATGAATCCAACTGAGGATGCGGGTGAGTGATCCAGTGGAACCTCCGTCTGTCCAAATCAGTTCCAGCCTTCGTTCCTGGAAGATCGACGAACGCCGCATCCGCGGACTCGTATCGCACATGGCAGAACGCCTTGGCGTAAACCACCTTGAAATCCACATCGACTTTGTCGGCCCAACCGCCATGCGTCAGATCAATGGCAAATTCCGGAACAAGGATAAATCAACCGACGTCTTGTCGTTTCCACTAATGGAATGGCAAAAACCGAAACTGATCGAAAAAGCCAACAAGGCAAAACAATCGCCAACTGCAGAGAGAAACAGCAAAATGCTGCGTGGCACTAAAAAAGGCCTCGTCTCGTTTGAACATGAAAGAATGCTCGGGGACATCATCGTTTGCTTGGATTCTGCGGACAAAAATGCCCGCGAAGATGGCCATGACGTCGCACGCGAGGTTTGTTTTCTGCTCGCCCACGGAATCCTGCACCTTTGTGGCCACGATCACAAAAAGCCAACCGAAAAAGCCCTGATGTTCCGCCAGCAGGAAATCCTGATGAACGATGCCGGTCAAAATTGGCGAGCCTGCGTGAGGAGATCGACATGAGCGGCGGTGACACAGGAATTTTACATATCTTGCTGATTGCCGGTGCGACCATCCTAAATGCATTGGTTTCGGCCGCTGATTCCGCGGTCACAGCCGCCGGTTTCATGAAGGGCAAGCAGCTCCTCGAAGATGCCGACGAAAGTGACGCCCGTGCAATCAATCTTTGGCTGAGCCACCCCGAACGCCTCAACGCCACGATTGTCATCAGCAACACGTTGATCATCGCCGCAATTTCATCGGCATTGGCCTTGCAATTTAATTCCGAAGGAATCAACACGCCGGGCATCTTAGCCACCATCATCACCCTGGTGATGATTCTCGTCTTCGGAAAGCTAATCCCGAAAGCCTATGCCTCCGCCCGCTCTGACAAACTCGTCATGCGTTCCCTGCGAATTCTGACCGCCTTGCAATGGATCATGCTCCCTCTGGTCTTGCCAATGGCAACCGCTTCTCTTTTTGTGATGAAAAAATTCGGCGGCACCGGGAAACGCGACCGTGCCATCACGGAAGAAGAAATTGAGTACATGGTCGAAGAGGGCGAGAAGGCCGGCGTTCTTGAAGAAACAAAAAAAGAAATGATCGTCAGCGTGTTCGACCTGAGCGAAACCCGCGTGCGGGAAATCATGACCCCGCGCACGGCGATCGATGCCCTGTCGTCCGAAGTGACCTTCGATGAATTGATGAAGGTGGCTCTGGAAACAGGTCATTCACGCATTCCCGTTTATCAGGAAACCATCGACCACGTGGTAGGCATCATCCTGGTCAAAGACCTTCTTCAATATGCCCATCACCGGGGCCGCCTTCCGGGTGAATTTTCAATCGGAAAACTGATGCGGGCACCATTTTTCGTTCCCGAAACAAAATTGATCATTGAAGTCTTCAAGGACCTGAAACGCAGCAAAAATCATATGGCCGTCGTCATCGACGAATATGGTGGCACTGCCGGCATCGTAACCCTGGAAGACATCCTGGAAGAAATTGTTGGTGAGATCCAGGATGAACACGACACGGAAGAAGCCAATTTTGTCGAAATTTCCGACGGCGTCTTTCACGTCCAAGGGTCCACGAACATTTATGAGTTTTTTGACGAGTTTGGCATCCCGGAAGATTATTTCTCGCCAGAGGATATTCAAGACGCCGACACCATTGGGGGCTTTGTCGCACAATGCTTGGGTCAACTTCCCGAAGCAGGCCAGAAATTAACGATCGGCAACCTGCAGGTGGAAGTACTTCAAATCACCCGCCACCGCGTGCATTTGCTAGCTGTACACACGGCCAATGCGCCCATCTCTGTTTCACCGGAACATCCCAAGCCGTGAGAAAAACCCTTAGTTTCATTGCCATTGTCTTGTTTGTTTTGGCGCCACTGGCTGAGGCGTCGGTTGCAACGCCCGGGATCCTTGCACCGGTTCTAAAAGCCAAGCATCTAAAATATCGCAGCGAACGAGACATCACGGCATGGATGAAGTCCCTGCCCGCTCTCGAACCAGATCTGATCGAATACCAGACGATCGGAACATCACTGCAGGGGCGCGGAATTGGCGTTGTGTCGATCGGTCTTGCCACGACGCAGGGCCGTCAGGCAAAGCCGGCGATTGTGATCAATGCCACGCATCACGGTGACGAAAAAATCGCAACGGAATCCGCCTTGCGTTTCATTGAGACTTTGATTGCTGATCAGCATCAACCTGAAATCGCCACGATGCTTTCGCGCTATACGTTTCACATACAGCCCTTGGTCAACCCGGACGGGCACGAGATGGGAACGCGGGACAATGCTGCCCGTCGCGATATCAACCGGGATTATTCCTATCCCCTTCGCCCGGACCAACTTTCATTTAAAACGCCAGAAGCGCGCGCCGTACGGAGCCACATAGGCAGCCTCGACATCAAAGCAGCCATTGCCCTCCACTCTGGAACGGATGGTGTCCTGTGGCCGTGGTGTCACACGAAAGATGCCCCACCCGATGCTCCTTTTCTGACGCGTCTGGCATGGCGCACCGCACGAAGCATCGGAACTGTGGCCCGCCAGAGCTACGACGATTATCCAAGTTCGGGTGAATTTTCAGACTTCGTCTATTGGCGCCATCGCGCACCGGCACTCACCATCGAAGTGGACCGCAACCGGATGCCACACCCGTCGCAAATCAACACAATCTCGGCACGGACCACTCGTGGCATCATGGAATTCATGAATGAATTAACCAAGTCTGACGACGCTCGCGATATCGCTTCAAATCTATAAAAAGGGATTTTTATGATTGAGCTGACCAGGAACCACGTCCGGACGGTCGAATTTTTAGCCGCACTTTTGTTCGTTGCCTTTGGGGCAACGTCTTGCAAAACCAGAACACCATCGACTCCCCTGAGAAGCGCCGATGAGGCTCAAGAGATTTCTTGCGCCTTCGGAGATTTTGATTCCGCCCAGGGCAGCACCTCCGGTGAAGAACGCTTGAGCAACGATCAATGGCGCATCATTGCGTCCAACGCCCTTGCCAGCAAGTTGGCCTACGCCAAAGCCGATGAGGTCAAAGAAACCATGCGGGGATGGGGCTATCCCAACACCGATGTCATTGAGTCGCGTTCCATGAATGCGTTTGTTTCATCCAACGAAAACTGTGTGATCCTAGCCTTTCGCGGAACGAACATGCTGAGCCTGCGGGACTGGATCGTTGATTTCAGGATTCGCCAGACGGAAGTGCGTGAAGGCGCAATCCACACCGGTTTTTATAAAGCCTGGACGCAGATGAGCAATGAAGTGGATAGGACGCTTCAAAGGCACCGGGCTGCAGCAAAGACTTTGTGGGTTACGGGGCACAGCCTTGGCGGCGCCCTAGCAGCGACTTACGGTTGGGATAATTCTCGCAATAGGCTCTTTCGCCACCCGCCAAAGATCGCCAGAATCGTGACGTTTGGACAGCCATTGATCGCGGACAGAACTCTTGCCAAATACATGCGTAGCGAGTTTCTTGGGCGCTTCTACCGGGTTGTGAACGACCTTGATCTTGTGACGACCCAGCCGCACCGGTTGACTCACTTTGGCTCCCTCGTCTGGTTACGGGAAGGCTTTGTCGATTTTCGTTTTGATGTTGCCCTTGCTGGCAACGGAAGCAACGGCGGCGTTGGCGACATTTCTGCGGCCCCGATTCCCGATGAACTGGCTGGATCCGAAGAGGGCTATCAGGAGTTAAAGGATGCCTTGGATCAAATCCCCGCAGAGTCTGACTTCAGCCCGGGTGATGATGCGATGCGGGTTGGTAATCGTCCCGGCGCAATTTCGTTGCCGAAGAAAATCACCGATCACTTCATGGGTGGCTACATCGCCAAAATCAAAACGGCCATGTTCAGCGGCAGTACTCAATCTTTTTAGGCGTGTGAATGGGAGGATCCTTTCTTCTCCCGTCATTCTGAGGCCGAAGGCCGAAGAATCCTTTCTTCTCCCGTCATTCTGAGGCCGAAGGCCGAAGAATCCTTTCTTCTCCCGTCATTCTGAGGCCGAAGGCCGAAGAATCCTTTCTTCTCCCGTCATTCTGAGGCCGAAGGCCGAAGAATCCTTTCTTCAAC
>CAMBEK010000031.1 GCA_945865565.1 Pseudobacteriovorax antillogorgiicola
GTAGATGAAAAATGCGCAGAACCATCGAAGGCCAGTCGCTATATTCCCGCAGCGTTGCGCCGGGCTGTAGCGCAGCGGGATGGATACCGATGCAGCTATGTTCCTCTTGTTACCTCCATTGACGGCGTTGACGGCGTTGACGGCGTTGAATTCAACGATGCCAACGTAAATGGCGCGGGAAAAATGGCGAATGGAAATTCTGAGGCGAAGCGCTGTGAGGCCATCCACCGCCTTGAGTTTGATCACGTTACGCCGCGCGCGTATGGCGGACAAAACACAGTGGACAACTTGCGCTTGCTCTGTCGCGCGCACAATAATTTGGCGGCAAAAGACGTGATGGGAAAACAATTTATCGAATCGTATTATGCGCGGGGCTGAACTCGGGAACGCCCGGGACTTTCCGCGGAAAGTCGCAGGCAACGGCGGGGAGGGGGTCGAAGCCCTCGAGGGTGACAGGGCAGGAATCTCGAGGGGGTCGCAGAACCGACTCAGAGCGGTGACAGGAAGATCGCTGAATGATCGATGAAGGATTCGATGGTCGAACCATCCGGTGAAGGATCGATTGGGGCAGCCGCCTATGGGAGGCACCGCAGAGCGGTCATGCGCTGCATGGAATTTAGTGTCGAAAGTTCGGGGTCCATGGCGCATGACGCGACTGCGGGGGGGCACCATGGGCGAGCGCCGGCCCAATGAAGCCTTCGCCGGCGATGTTTAAGAAAGGATCCTTCGCTGCGCTCAGGATGACGGGAATGCGCGGGATGACGGGATGACGGGAATGCGCAGGATGACGAGGGTGAAAGTGGAGCGGACGACGGGTTTCGAACCCGTGACCTCGAGCTTGGGAAGCTAGCGCTCTACCAACTGAGCTACGTCCGCGTTAGGTAAAGTTATAGCCCTTCTGGTGGCCTGCCGCAACAGCTTGGTTTCGGCGGCGAAAATGCTCTATGATGGCCTTGAAAATGCTGTTGGTCAGTGGACCACAGTGACGTTCTTCACGTGGAATCCATGGAGGACCCTATGACAGCAGGCCACAATCCCGAAGAAATCCGGTTCGCGCCCGAGCCCAGTGGGCCCTTGGCCGAGTCTTTCAGCCAAGCCGGTGTCATGCTCAACCGGACCATCGAAGAAATGTCGCGCCGCATCGTTGGCCAACGCGACTTGCAGAAGAAAATGCTGATCGCCCTGATGGCCGACGGGCATATCCTTCTTGAAGGCCTGCCGGGACTGGCAAAAACGACAGCAATCAAAACCCTGAGCGACGTAACGCGCCTGAATTTTCATCGCATCCAGTTCACGCCGGATCTGTTGCCGTCGGATGTGGTGGGCACGCAAATTTATGATCCCCGCAGCAGTGGTTTTTCCATCAAGCTCGGACCCATATTTGCCAACTTGATCCTGGCCGATGAAATCAATCGGGCCCCGGCCAAAGTGCAGTCGGCTTTGTTGGAAGCGATGCAGGAGCGTCAAGTGACCCTGGCAGGCGACACCCTGCCGCTGCCGCAACCATTTTTAGTGATGGCCACGCAGAATCCGATTGAGCAGGAGGGAACCTACCCGCTGCCCGAAGCCCAACTCGACCGTTTTCTGTTTAAGATTGTCATCGGCTACGGGACGCTGGAAGACGAAATGGAAATCATGGCGCGCGCCGTGACGGAGGAGGCGCACAAGCTGGAACCGATCTTGTCTGATAAAGACATCATCAGTTTGCAGAGCCTGGTTAAAAAAGTTCACGTTGCAGAAAAAATCAGGCGCTACATTGCAAATGTGGTCATCGCAACACGCGATCCCGTCTCGGCGAAAATCCCGGATTTGAAAGCCCTCATTGAAGTCGGCGCATCACCGCGGGCATCAATCAGCCTGGAAAAGGCGGCGCGAGCGCAAGCCATCATGGAGGGCAGGTCCTACGTCACTCCGCAAGATGTGAAGGATGTGGGAATGGAGGTCCTGCGCCATCGGATCATCAGGTCTTATGAAGCCGAGGCCGACAACGTTGCCACGGACGATTTGGTCCGCCGCATTTTCGATCACGTTGAAGTTCCTTAAAATCAGGTAACGCCCATGCTGAGCCCGGAGATCCTCCGCCAAATCAGAATGCTGGAACTGCGCGCCGGACGTGCCGTGACGGACGTCATGGCGGGGCAGTATGTCAGCACTTTTAAAGGGCGCGGAATGGAGTTCGACGAAGTGCGCGAATACGTCCCGGGCGACGAAGTGCGGCTCATCGACTGGAACGTGACGGCGCGCCTTGGCACACCGCATATTAAAGTTCTGCGCGAGGAACGCGAGCTGACTATGATCATCGTGTGTGACGTCAGTGCCTCGCAGTCGTATCAGGGTTTTCACCGCGCAAAACGTGACGTTGCCGCCGAGATGGCTGCGGTGATGGCGTTTTTGGCGTCGCGCAGCCAAGATCGCGTTGGGCTGGTGTTGGCGTCGGATCAAATTGAGGAATACACGCCGCCCCGAAAAGGACGCGGCCACGTTTGGCGCATGATTCGCGAGGTGTTGACGTACCAGGCGCGAGGGCGCGGGACGGATCTGGACAAGACGCTGCGTTTTGTCGATCAGGTTCAGAAACGTCGCGCGCTAATTTTTGTCCTGTCCGATTTTTTGGATGGCTTTTCACCGGCTCTGGGACTTTTGGCCAGACGCCATGATGTCGTTGCCGTCCGGATTTGTGATCCCCAGGAACGCAAGGCACCAGAAGAATCTGGACTGATTGAAGTTGCGGATGCGGAATCCGGTGTGCGCGTCACGGTCGATACGTCGGACGATATTTTTCAGAGCGAATTTGCCCATTGGTGGGCGACTCACGACGCCGACTTTGGTCGTTGGATCCGCCGCAGCGGTGCGCGCACTTTTGATGTGAGTACCGCGGGGAACACCGTTAAGCCGTTGGCGGATTTTCTGGCGGGAGGCGCGCGCCGATGAATCCTCCTCATGGGTTGAAACCACGCTACGAACTAGGCGTCGATTGGATGCAGGTGGCTGTCATTGCAGGGGCGGTGATCCTTTGTGCCGTGGCCGCATGGGTCATTTGGAAATGGTGGCAGCGGCGGCAGGCGGCGCGTCTGGCAGAACTCGCCGCGGGTGCTGGGGATGCTGGGCCGGGGCGAGTGGCCGGATTATTTGAAACGTTGCGCGGACTGAAGCCGGCGGAGCCCTTTGACACGAGGGCGCGCGAGGAATTTTACTGGCGCCTTGGACTGGCCTTTCGCACGGCCGTCGAATGGCGCACGGGAATCAGCGCGACGTCCCAGACGATTCGCGAATTGCGCGAACCGTTGCGTAAACGCCTGCCACTTCCAGGCAAAGAGACGGCGATGGCTCTGGAATTGTTAGAGCGGTCAGAAGGAATCAAGTTTGCGGGTGATCTGGCAACACCGTCTGAGGCTCTGGCGGCGCGTGACGCCACCGTCAAATTGATTGCCAAATTATTTCCCGGAGAAGGTCGTAACGAAGGACTTAACGCGGGGCGTAGCGAGGGTCGTATCGAATGAACCTGTTTGGCTTCACTTTTGCCGATCCCATCTGGCTTGGGTTGCTGGTGGTGCCCTTGTTTTTTTTATTCCGAAATCTAATCCGCTTGAAGCGTGGCGGCGGCGCAAAGGCAGCCATTGCCGTTGGATCGGCAGCACCTTGGCGTGCAGCCTGGGCCGCCACATTGAAGCAGCGTCCTGTTGCGGGAATTGGCGTGGGCGTGAGCCGGGTGATTCCGATTTTGTTTCGGGCCGTGGCGTTGGCACTGGTGGTGATTGCGCTGGCGCGACCTCAAACGGGGCCGCGCGGAAAAAACCGTTCCGTCGAGGGACTGGACATTCAATTGGTGATCGATACGTCGGGCAGCATGCGTGCCCAGGATTTTGAACTCGGTGGCCGGCGCCCGACTCGACTTGACGTGGTGAAGGCTGTCATTGAAGATTTCGTCATGACGCGCCTGGATGACCGGATTGGACTGGTCGTTTTCGGGACGGAGGCTTTCACGCAGGCGCCGTTGACTCTGGATCATCAACTGCTGCAGGAATTTTTAAAACACATTGAGATCAGCATGGCGGGCGATGCAACGGCGATTGGAGACGGCCTTGCGACGGCAGTTAAGCGCTTGAAAGACACGGATTCCAAAGGGAAAATCGTCATCCTGTTGACGGACGGGGCCAACAATGCCGGGCGCATCGATCCCGTGACGGCGGCCGAGGCTGCAAAAGCACTGGGCATCCGCGTTTACACCATTGGCGTGGGCAGTCGCGGCAGGGTTCCCATCACCATCAACGGGCGCACGACGCAAGTCGAAGTCGATATTGACGAGGCGCTGTTGGAAAAAATTTCGCAGATGACCGATGGGCGCTTTTACCGCGCGACCGACACGCAGGCGTTGATTGATGTTTATCGCGCGATCGACAAACTGGAGAAGACGGCGGCGCGGGCTCCCGTCCGTGACGTTCGCCGGGAACTTTTCGCAAGTTTTCTTTGGCCGGCGTTGATTTTACTCGGCCTCGATATTTTATTTGGGGCGACGCGGCGGCGCGTGGTTCCCGGCTGAAGATGATGCAAATGACGGTCACAGTGAAGATGATGGCGATGATGACAATGATGACTATGATGATGTGGTGGCGATAACGGCAATGACTTTTGGTTCGCAAAAAATTTTATGGCTTCTGGTTCTGCTGATTCCAACTTTATGGATCATGCGGTTCGCGTGGGCGCGTGCCAGCCGGCGCATGAAAGCCTTTGGTGCCGTGGGATTGGCGCCGCGTGATGCCCTGCGGAAAAAAATCCGTCGCGAACGCGTCATGATTTTGGCGGCAATGGCTGCAATCATGGTGGCGCTGGCAGGGCCAAGGGGCGGTTTTGACGAAGTGGAAATCCAGTCCAGCGGATCCGATATTTTCGTGGCGATGGACTTGTCGAATAGCATGCTGGCCAGTGATGTCCGGCCGTCAAGGTTCGACCGGGCGCGCCGTGAGGTTTTTGATTTGCTGGATCATGTTGCGACATCGGGGCGATCCGACCGGGTTGGCTTGATTGGTTTTGCCGGAGTCAGTTTCGTGCAATGCCCGTTGACATCAGATACGGCGGCACTGCGTGAGTATTTGATGCTGATGAATCCGGCGGACATGCCAGTCCAGGGCACCGATGTCGGCGGGGCGATCACCACGGCCCTTGCCGCGATGGATGCCGGTGGCGTGGGGCCAGATGTTGCGGCGACGCGGGCGATTATTTTGATCAGCGACGGCGAAGATCTGGCGGGTGAGGCGGCGGCGGCCGTGAAAGAGGCCAAGGCCCGGGGCGTGCGGATTTTTACCGTTGGTGTGGGCACGGCGGAAGGGGCTCCGATTCCTGATGCACGTGGGGGCGGGTTAAAAAAAGACCGGCGTGGCAACGTCATCGTGTCCCATTTCGTGGGGAAGTCCCTGCGCGAAATTGCCGAAGATACTGGCGGCGAATACGTCGAGCTTGGATCTGGGGGACGCATTCAGAATTTGGATTTTGTCACCGTCTTGGGTGAGGCGGTGCACGAATCTGGAAAAGTGAAATTGTGGCATGAAAAATTTCAGTGGCCTTTGGCCGTGGCAGCAGGGGCCCTGGTGAGCCTCATTGTGATCGGCGGATACGCTCCGGGTGTCGTGGTGGGTCTCGTTTTCATGTCGTTTTTATTACAGCCGGTGCTGTTGCCGGCAAGGGCTGAGGCGGCCGAAAATTCCACAGCGGATTTTTTTAGTCGGGCGCAGCGGGAACGCTTGCAGACATACAACGACGGAATCGACGCCCACGAGCGCGGGGATTTTGAAAAGGCGCGGGAGCTATTTAAAAAGGCGGCCGGGGGCGATGCCGTGAAGTCGCTATCGGATGGTGAGGTTTCTGCAAGGTCGCTTTACAACGAGGGTAACGCAGCCGTTGGTGCGGGCGATTTGGATGGGGCTGAAAAATCTTATGAAGAAGCCTTGAAGTTGGCACCAGACGACAAGGAAGCGGCTGAAAACCTGACCTGGGTTAAAGAACAAAAGAAGCAGCAGCAGAAAAACCAGAACCAGCAGCAAGATGATGGCAAGGACAAGCCCAACGATAAGCCTAACGATAAGGGCAACGAAAAAAAGGATCAAAGTAACGGTCAGGCCAAAGATAATGTCAACGACAAGGCTAGCGACAAGGCGAACGACGACAAGAAGCCTGGCGGCGAGCAGGACAAGGGTCAGAACAAGGCTCAGGATAAAAGCGAGGCCGGGCAGAAACCGGCGGATGAGAAGCGCGCGCTGACCCGCGAGGAAGCCGAGCGGATGTTGAATAGCGTGGATGACGTCAAATCAAAGTATTTGTATTTTGTGTTGCCGAAGGATCAGCGGGAAAAAGCGGCAACGCCTCCGGAAAAGGACTGGTGAAAAAATCGTGAACGCTTTGAATAAATGGCTGCAAATCGCTGCGGTGATTTTTTTTGCTGGATCACAGACGGCATTTGCCGGCAGTGCGGCGGCCTTGCTGGACAAGACGCAGGGGATTGTTAACGACCAATTTTACGTGACACTAACCATAACCGGAAAGCTAAAAACCAACATTGAACCGCCTGTGATTGAAGGCTGCGGGAATGACTGCGAAGTGGCCCAGGCTGGCGTTTCCCACAACATGCAGTGGATCAATGGTGAGTTTAGTTCAGAAGATCAATACACGTTCGTGATCCAGCCCCACAAGGGTGGAAACTTCACGGTTCCATCGTGGAAACTAAAAGTCGATGGCGAAGAGATCAGCACCCTGCCGTTGAAGTTTAACGTTACGGGATCAGGAGCCGGGTCTGGCGCAGGACCCGGTTCGCCGAATCAGCCGGGCCAACCAACCCAGCCCGGCCTGCAACAGCAGCAGCAACAGCAGCCTGATGCCTCGGGTGACGAAATTTATATCGAACGTGAGGTGCCCGAGCGATCGCCGTATGTGGGCGAGGCGTTTGTCAGCACGATCCGGGTCTTTCATAAAATCAAGATTACAGCAGCGGCACCAAAGCGTGAAAGTGCACCGGAGTTCCGTATGCTGACCGTTCCTGGTGATAAAACCTATCAGCGTGTGATCAACAATGTTCGCTATCAAGTCATTGAATTCAAGGAGGCTCTGATCCCTCTTCGGGCTGGAACCCACACGCTGCCGCCCTATAAATTACAGGCGACGGTAATGCGGACCCTGCAGAAGATGCCAGGGGGCAGCGTTTTTGATTTTTTCTCGAATCAATTTTTTGGCGGACCGGGCGGACTTGGCGGGATGTTTGGGCGCGAGGAGAATGTGGAAGTCCGCGGCAAACCGACCAAAGTCACGGTTCGTGAGTTGCCAGCAAGTGGTCGGCCTGAAGGCTTTGCGGGGCTCGTCGGGCAGTTTTCCTTGCGGGCGGATACTCTTGTCCGCGAGGTTGCCCCTGGTGACAGCATCACTGTGGCGATTGGAGTCGAGGGCCTCGGCGCGCTGGACACATTGGACCAGGTTGCAAATCGTTTGAAGGAGGCCGGCAAGGTTTATCCAGACAAACCAATCTTGAAGGAAGAATTTGTCAACGAGGCCGATGGGACAACGCTGCTGCGGTCGCGCAAAGAATTCAAGATGGCCGTCGTGCCGTTGGTGAACAGCGGCAAGTTGGATCTGGGTAAGGTTTCTGTGCCGTACTTCGATACCAGCAAGGATTCTTATCAAGTGTTGGTCGGGGATTTTGGTGCCGTCGACATCAAGGCTGGCGTGGTTGCGGCCGGCGTTCAGGGAACGGCGAATGACGATGCGGCGAGCCAAGCTGCGGGTAGTGACAGGGGTAGTGACAAGGCCAGTTTGCCAGAGGGCGCACCGGCACGACTTCCTTCAGGTCTCATCACGCTGCTGTTGGCTGCGGCAGGTGCTGGTGTTGCTGGAGTGCTTTGGCGCAGGCGCCAGCATGGTCGTCGCTCTGCACCCGAAGCCGAATTGGATGTGACGCTTTTGGAATCCGGTGAAACCTTGTCGGAAGTTGCCACACAGGACCCTGAAAAATTTATGGATGCCGCACGAAGGCAGGCCGGTGCCGGGATGATTCAGGAGGCGTTGATCAGCATTGAGCACGGTTTGCGCGAAGTCATCGCATCTCGCGCCGGACGTCGTGTGGATGCCCTCACTCCGCGTGAAATTCGGGGGTTGAAGATGAAATCTCTTGAGGGCCTTGAGGCCTTGGCCCTTCTTGATCAGGTTGAGGCTCTGATTTTTTCAGAGCGCATGGTCACCAAAGACGAAGTCATGCAACTGATTGAACGCGTGCGAAACGATGCCCGTGGCGGATCATGAAATCACGATAATCGCGCTCGGCCTGGACGGGATCGGTTCCGTCCCACGAAGAATATTCACATGAAAGTTCGAGCTGTCTGAGTTTCAAATGGTAAGGGCCGCGCTGCCCTAAAACTTCAAACCTTGCCCGCGTCTCTGGGTTGATATCCTCAACAGAAATGTATTTTGAGACGGCGTCACCAGACTGCAAGGGCACCGTGATTTCAAGAAGCCAGTTGCGATGGGACCAAAAATCCATCCAGGAAATTTCGCCCCATTCAAAAGCCTCGCGCATGGGACAGCCCCTTGGCGCCTCGATTCCATACATCGTGAACTCACCGTGCGTTTCATCCAGGCCGGCAATGGCCA
>CAMBEK010000032.1 GCA_945865565.1 Pseudobacteriovorax antillogorgiicola
ACATCCTGGACATCCTGGACATCCTGGACATCCTGGACATCCTGGACATCCTGGACATCCTGGACATCCTGGACATCCTGGACATCCTGGACATCCTGGACATCCTGGACATCCTGGACATCCTGGACATCCGATTTAACACGCACACCACCAAACGATTCCAGCGAAAGCTTAAGACTGGCCATCTGTTCTGCCAAGTCGTGAATGACAAGCCCCGTGTAATGACCCAGGGAACTCATCCGGTGCGTTTCAATATCACCCGACAGACTTTGCTTAAATTCCATGTCGTAATCCTGCATCTTCCCAGCGATCACTCGAGAATTACTCTTTTCCAGCAGCCACAGAAAGCACATGCACAAAAATGCCTCGCTATAAAGCAGCGGTAAAAACGAGTCCGATGCCACCCTGCCCCATATAGCCACAAATGAACCTACAATCATCGCCATGCAGAAAGCGATCAGTGAAGATTTTGAAAAATAAAATTCCGAGATCACCGGCTTTTCGACTGTGCCTTTCGCGAATTCATTCCAACCTAGTTCCAATGAAATCAAAAGTCGCAGACGGTTGTTCAGGTTCATCTGCTCCGTCTGGCATAAAAAAGCCGCGATAAAAAGATAGGACGTCGTCTGAATGAACAGAATTAGAAATCCGGTTTTCGCACTAGGCAAAGATGGAACGATGATGGCACCGATGTAAAATATAATCGGCAGATCTGCGATCAGTCTCCCCGCTAAAAGGTATGCTATCCGACTCCCCGACCATCTTCCAAACGCCTCGCTCAAAACATCTCTTGGAATGTCCCGTAATTTACCCACCTCACGACGATCGTTTAATGCCAGGTACAAGAGTCGGTTAAGTCGGTCATTCCCTTCGTGGATCAAGCGCACCAGCCTCGTGATAACTAGATGAAGGATAAAGGCGAGCAGTAAAACACCGCAACCTTCAAACAGCGCGACATGAGACCATCCCGAAAACCACGCCAAATTGGAAATAGACCAAGAGAAAAAAACCAGCAGGCTCATGCTATGGATGTCAGGAAATTTTTGTGTAACGAACAACATCAAGTTTGTTAACGGGTCTTTGATAGCGAGACTCAATAGCGACTTCCGGTCACCTGAAGATTACTTAGTAAATACAATGTATTACAGTAAAGTCCGCGATCTTCTGCGAATCTTTAGCCCTCCCCACCCGCATTCCGGAATTTATTTGAACGACTTCTCCACCTTGAGTCGCACTCGCAAAACCTGCTTCTTGCAAGGAGCCTCATGGAGGAGGATTCCAACATCATGAGCCCCCGATGCCGCCTTGTGCCCTGCGTTCTCGCGTTCGCCATTCGGCTGCCATTGGCACTTCTGACCATTTCTATTTGGAGCCACCCGGCAGATGGCAGAGTGGCGCGAACCGAATGCGCCGGGTTTGACGGCGATGTTCCACTCGCTGCAGAAGCACTCAATGACGCGGCATCTTATGCCTGGGTCCGCGAATGGGATCAGCAATGGGACCAGCAATCAGACGAACAGTTGGACCAAAAAGCGGACCGCGATTCCGGCTCTGCCGCTGCGCGGATTTCGGCGGGCAGCCTGGATGCAAGAAAGTTTCTTTATCATGAGGAAATCCGCTTGCAAGCTGCCCCAAAAAACAGCGCGCTGTGGATTTTCTTGCAACGCAAAAAACACGAGACTGTAAACGAATATAAAATTTCCAATGAATTAAATTTGACGATTCCAGGCCATTTTTTTTCCGGCAGCCTGATGACCGACAGCGATTCTGACAAAAAGTGGTCCGACTTGGGACTGGCCCTTGGCAGGCGCAAATCCCTAACTGATTTTGCGGAGGGTTTCATTTGGTCGGTTGACCACTATTACAACGTCAAAGAAACATCGCCGGCTCGTTGGTCACGTAGGCCATTATCTTGGGGGTTTCGCCTCGGCTCGCCAAATCCTGACGCAGCCATCACAAAGGCAGAAATTGAAATCGATGAGCCTGCCACTTACGAAGTGGATGGCAGCACCTGCCATTACCGCAGCCGTGTCGCCCATCTGAGAGGCTATTACCCGGCAGGCTTTCCCCTGACTGGATTTTCCATGGCTGGATTTTCCATGGCAACCTTACGCTGGAGCATCGATCACTTTCAAAAAAGAAAATCCATCGATGATCGATACGCCGAAAGAAACGCCGACAGCCTTGATCTGTCTTGGGGGCGGGTGTTGATTGAGCAACACACCGACACTTTAGGCGTGAGATTTCATCGCGACCAGCTGGACCGCGATTCAAGTGCGAAATCAGCTTTTCGCAATGAAACAATCTTGTACGGCGGTCGCAGCCAGATCATTTCCGGCAACTTCTGGATGTTTTTGGGCGGGGTTGGCAGCCTGGGCACGCAGCGTATTAGTGAGAAACTGGATTATATCGAGCAGCTGAAATTCCAGACCGGTCTGGAATATCGCATTATGGATCGAAGCCGGGATTGGGATGCAGCAAATCAAATGAATCAGCGACAAGGCGCGGGGCGGCTCAAGGGATCCTTCAGAACCCTGGCAAATTGGGATATTGACCACCTTGTCTGGGATTTCCCTTACAGGAAAAGGGGGTTACGACCTTGGGACGGAGGCCTTCTCCAATTCAGCCTCTACAATTGATAAACTTTCAGAACCACATCCATCAAAGGAGCGACCCCATGCTAAAACGCGAAGCGCACGCCATCTGGAACGGAACCGGCAAAGAGGGCAAAGGTGTTCTGACGACCCAGAGCGGTACACTGAAAGACACGCAGTATTCGTTTCACACACGGTTTGAAGATGGCAAAGGGACTAATCCAGAAGAACTCATCGCTGCGGCACACGCAGGATGCTTCGACATGGCGCTGTCCTTCATGTTGGGCGGGGCCGGATTTCCCCCGCAAGAATTGAACACAAAGGCAACGGTCATCATGGAACAGGAAGGTGTTCATTGGACGGTGACCGAAATTAAATTGTCCTTGATTGGCAGGGTCCCAAACATCACCAATGAAAAATTTCAGGAAATCGCCAAGCAGGCAAAAGAGGGCTGTCCGATATCGAAGCTGTTCAAGGCCAAAATCACCTTGGATGCGAAACTAGCTTGAAACAACAAAAAACCCGGTGCCGTAAGGCACCGGGTTTCTTGAACTAAAAGTGGCGGGAGCGACGGGACTTGAACCCGCGGCCTCCGGCGTGACAGGCCGGCGTTATAACCAACTTAACTACGCCCCCACGTTCGGAAAGATATAAAGGCCCAAGGTCCTGACTGTCAATTAGTAATTGGCGGGGTGTTCTTCTTTTCCATTAACTTTTGCTGAAGCTTTTCTTTGACCTGTTCCCGATGGACCCAAACAAAGAAAACCGCAGTCATAGCAATGAGATCCATGAACTCCGCCGGGACCCACATGATCAGGCCTCCGAGGTGCTGATCGATGTGATGGCCCCAAGTCCACCACCCTGGGATGGGGCGGCCTTCGTAGGCGTACCAGACCCGGTCGGCAAAGGTCAGGGCCACGGACAGGCCGATACTGGTCGCCATGATCGAGACCAGAAACAAGATGCGGGCCGGCAGGGGCAACGGGGCCTTCATCGGGTGGGGATCAATGATATTGCGCCACAATAAAATCGAACTGAGGGAAAATGTCCCATGCTGGAGCAGGTGGTAGTAATCGTTGAGCAGGGCCAAGTTGTACCAGTAGGGCACATGCCAGAAGAAAAAGTTGGCCTGAAACAACATCAATGCTGGCAATGGCCGGCTGATGAACTGAAATGCCCTCTGAAGCCCCTTTTGACGAACCAGGGGAAAGTAAAAATGCCGGCGGCTCCAAGGCGAGATTCCGCGAATAACGATAAAGAACGGCACACCCAGCATCATAAAAGGCACACCGATGTTGGTGATCATTAGATGCTGAATCATATGAACGAAAAAAAGCTGGTCTGACAAAGGGTCAATCGGCGGCAGCATTGAGACCACAAGAGCTGTGATCCCAAAGTAAAAACTGGCGATCTGCCATTTCTTGACTGGCAAGGGACCCCGGAAGGCTTTTAGACCCCTCCAGTAAAGTACTCCCAAAATCAAAAACAATATCAGGGCCGGATCCCAAGCCCACTTCACCACAAACGACCCCGCAGGGAGGCGGTCGTAAAGGGCGTGGGCATAGGCTGTGCTGCTGAAGAACATGGGATTTACGGCGCGGTCGGCGCTGCCTCTGCTGGCTTTGCATCTGCCGGAGTCGATGTATCCGGTGCTGGAGCTGGTTCCTGAATCTTAAAGCATTCGCCCTTGAGCGCATCGCACTCCTTGGGGTGGACGATAACCCCAAGAGCCACATAGGTAGCTGTCGCCAAGAACATTCCGCAAATAAATAGCTTCGTGAGTGACTTGTGATCGTAACGCAAGTGCATATACCAACCGCATACCATCACGAACTTGACCAGCGACATGAAGAGCAAGCTGACGACCATCAATCGCTGAGAAATCCTGATGGATTCCCGGTGCTCGAATATCCACCATTCGAAGTAAGTGATCACACAAAGGATCACTGCAAAAATCATATAAAGCGTCACGGTTCCGTGGGCCTTCTCACCGTGGCCATGAGAATGAGCGGCGGTAGCGTTATGGTTGCTCATGATCTTCCTCTCCTCAAACGTAAACGAACAGGTAGACAACCGTGAAAATAATAATCCAAACCACATCGACGAAGTGCCAGTAAAGACCCGCCACTTCAACCATTGTGGAATTGAACCACTTTTCTCCCTTGATCAGAGAGGTCGTCAAGATGGCAAGCATCCAGATCACCCCAACCGTCACGTGAGCACCGTGGCAACCGGTGAGCAAATAGAAACTGGATGCAAAGATGTTACGGGACAGACCAAGGTCTTCCTTCAGCACGAAGTGGCTAAATTCCACGTACTGAAATCCAAGAAAAATCAAACCCCCAACCACAACCACAGCCGTCCAGAATTGGAACAGACGCAGACGCCGCGCGTTGCAGTAATACAACGCCAGCACCATTGCGACTGAACTCATCAGCAGGTCAAAGGTACTGAGGGTTGTGATGTCAATCTGGTAAACCTCGTGGGGCTTTGGCCCATCGATTCCACGGTTTTTGTGGATCAGGTAATTTCCGATGAGGGTTGCGAAAAGAAAGCACTCAGAAGCAATCAGGGTCCACATCGCAAACTTGCGATTGTCGACGCCCGTATTGGTCGGATGTCCGTGAGCTTCAGGGGCTTCCGCATGCGCCGCTCCGGCTGAGCCTGTGTGGTGTGTATCGAGCATCACAATTCAATCTCCTTTGAGGGGACCATTAGCCAATAGCAAGGAGCCAGTACCAGTGAACCATTGTCAGGGCTTTTCGTACGCCCAGGCAAAACCCGATCCAAGAACGATCAACGCACCGGCCACGCTGGTCCCGATGGCAATCGCATTACCAAACCCTGGTAAAAAGAATCCAGTTCCGATCATCAGGATTCCAAAAGCCAACACGATTGGCCAGAACGACGGATTCGGTAGATGAATGGTCGACGGATCGAACTTCGGCGCCGGAGCCATGACCTTTCGCTTGCCGTCTTCGCTGTACTTTCGGTGCCACCACTCATCCAAGTGTGTGACGGTCGGTATCACGTCAAAATTATGCTCCAGCGGAGGCGATGGCAGTGACCATTCCAGAGTACGGCCGTCCCACGGGTCATTACCCGCAATCTTGCCCTTCCAAAGGCTCCAGAAAAAATTGATCGCGAACAGAAACGCACCCAATGCCGTCAAGTAAGCACCTGCCGTGCAAACCATGTTCCAAAGATTCCAACCCTGATCGGGAGCGTAAGTGTAAATCCGGCGCGGCATGCCTTGGACCCCGAGGAAGTGCATCGGGAAAAAGGTCACGTTGAAACCGATCATGTAGAGCCAGAACTGAACCTTGCCCAATGTCTCGTTCATCATCCTGCCGGTGACTTTAGGGAACCAGTAGTAGATGCCACCGAAAAGGGCCATCACCGCACCGCCGTAAAGGACGTAGTGAAAGTGGGCGACAACGAAATAGCTGTCATGATGCTGCGTGTCGATGGGCGGCGAAGAGTGCATGATGCCCGAGAGGCCACCAAAGGTGAACATGGCGACAAAGCTAATCGCGTAAAGGGCGGCTGTTGTGAAGCGGATCTTTCCGCCCCACAGGGTTGATATCCAATTGAAAATCTTCACACCCGTTGGCACGGCAATAAGCATGGTCGCAGCCGAGAATAGCGCATTCGCCCAGGGACCCATACCAACCGTAAACATGTGGTGAGCCCACACCGCAAAGCCAAGAAATCCGATGGCGCAGCTGGAGTAGACCATCACGGTATATCCGAACAGCGGCTTACGGCTCATTGTTGCTAGAATTTCAGAGACGATGCCCATCGCCGGCAGAATCAAAATATAAACTTCGGGGTGGCCGAAAACCCAAAATAAATGCTCCCACATCAAAACGTAACCACCAGCACCCGGATCAAAGAATCCGGTTCCAAACGCGCGGTCAAACGAAAGCATGACGCAGGCCACGGTGATCACTGGCAGTGCCAGAATCAGCAAAACCTGGGTCACGAGGGTTGTCCAAACGAAGATCGGCATCTTGAGCAGGGTCATGCCGGGAGCACGCATGTTCAAAATGGTTGTAAAAAAGTTAATCGCAGCAATCAGCGAGGCCAGTCCGAGGATCTGAATTCCCCACACCCAGAAATCCACAGAGTGGGTCGGGTTGTATTGCTTCAGCGTCAGGTTGGCGTAAGCAAACCAGCCCACCGAAGGGACTTGGCCGACCAAGTAGGAGGAATTCAGCAAAAGCCCGCCAAACAAGAAAATCCAGAAGCTCAGGGCGTTGAGGCGGGGAAAAGCAACGTCCGCGGCACCGATCAGGAGCGGCGTGAAGTAGTTAAAAAACGCAGCGCTCAAGGGCATGATGAACAAAAAGATCATCGACGTGCCGTGCATGGTCACCAGGCCGTTATAGGTCTCGGCAGAGATGATGTCGCTGTTTGGCATTGCCAACTGGGTCCGCATCAGGAGGGCGTCGATTCCCGCGATGACCATGAACAGCAAGGCAGAAACAGCATAAAGGATGCCGATCCGTTTGTGATCCACGGTGGTGATCCAGCTCCAGATTCCGGTTTTTGAATAGCCCGCGCTATGTGT
>CAMBEK010000033.1 GCA_945865565.1 Pseudobacteriovorax antillogorgiicola
CAGACAGCGACTCCTTCACCCAAGCGCGGATTGGCAAAGGGTGTGTTGACAACAAGGCACCGTTTTTAATGGTATTTTTGGCTTTTGGAGCCGTGCGCGACGCTGGTTTTCGACTTGACTTCTTGGCCATAAAGTAGATAGTCCGTCCGAACGAATTTTAAAGAGTGATAAACATGCCAAAAGTTACCATCACAACCGATAAAAAAACAATCGACGTTGTCGAGGGCTATGCCCTGATCGACATGTGCGAAGATCACGACACATCGATCCTTTTCGGATGCCGTGACGGCGCCTGCGGCGCTTGCATGGTGAAAATCATATCGGGAGCCGACAAGATCAGCCCGATGCAAGACAACGAAAAGGACTTTCTGGAAACGATGGCAGCACGGCCAGACGAGCGCTTGGCCTGCCAGTGCAAGGTTTACGGTGACGTGACCCTTGAAGTCTCAGAGTAAACTGAAATCAAAAAAACCAAACAAACCGGACCGGCGGCCAGCCCTGCGCAAGCCTCCGGTTTTGTCTTTGAATGCGCGACGCGAACTTGCCGAGGCCCTGCTGCACCGGCTGGCCGAAGCCAATCCAAACCCCCGCTGCGAGCTCTACTACAAGACTCCTTTTCAACTTCTCGTATCCGTTGTCTTGTCTGCCCAGGCGACCGATAAAAGCGTCAACGCATGCATGAAACCCCTTTATGAAGCCGGATTTGAACCTGACACCGTCATTGCAATGGGCAGCGACGGCCTGCTGAAAAAAATCCGGACCATTGGCCTGGCCCCAACCAAGGCCAAGAATGTTTTTAAACTAAGCGAAATCATCATCGATAAATTCGGCGGAAAAATTCCACGGACCCGTGAGGATTTGGAGTCCCTGCCGGGCGTTGGCCGAAAGACTGCCAACGTGATTTTGGGCGAGATCTACCGCGAGCCCGTCTTGGCCGTTGACACCCACGTGTTCCGGGTTTCGGCGCGGCTGGGGCTGCAACGCGAGACAACGCCCGAAAAGGCAGAGCTGGAACTTCTAAAAGTGATTCCGCCACGACTGTTGCCGGACGGGCATCATTGGTTCATCTTGCATGGCAGGTACACCTGCAAGGCGCAAGCTCCTGATTGCACACGCTGCATTCTGAGGGACTTGTGTCCAAGCGTGAGGGAAGAGAAAGAAAAAGAGAAAAAGTAAAAATGACGAACCAGCACCTGATCCAACAACTGATTCAAACTAATGTGGCCTTCATCCACCACGACGCAACGATGGATGACGCCGTCAAGAAAATGGTAGCGCACCAGATCAGCAGCCTCTTGGTTTACGATCACGAGGACCGGGTCGTCGGAATCCTCACCGAACGGGACGTCGTCCGGAAGTTCACCCTGCTCATCCTGCAAGACAAAATGTCACGCACCGTCTCTACGGTCATGACGCGCCCTCTCGTGTGTGCAAGCGCAGGGAACTTCAACAAGGAGATCCCCCGCCTGCACGCTGAACTGGGAATCCGCCACTTTCCAATCGTCCGGGGAGATCTGGTGGCGCGGGGCGCGCCGCTCGTCTCAGACATCGTGGGCTTCGTTTCAACCACAGATCTGGCGCGTGAATACTTGCACCGGCTGGCTACGAAACAGCGGGAACCTTCAACCCCGCGGCTACCGGTGGCCCTCACGGTCATTTGCCGGAACCGCAGCGAAGGAAATTTCTACCAGAATATTTTTGAGCAGTTGAATTTCAAAGTCGCCGTTGAAACCGCGATCAGCGAGGAGATCGCGAAAAATTTCCGGGCCGACTCCCGCATCCTGATTGAATTCGACACGTTCCCCGCCGCAGAGCAAAAAATCATCCTGGACGGCCTGAAATCCTGGCTAGGACGACTGGTCATCGCCACATCGCGCGAAGAATTGCTGCCGGTGTTTCGAAAGCACCTGAATCGCCATCAGCAAGTGGCGCTAAAACCACTGAACTTGCCGTATTGTGCCAGGCTATTCGGGTAAAAAATCGACCGCAGCGCCTATACCTGTTCGATTCCTGCGAGTTGCCAACTGGCGGTCCCCGGAGCTTTTACAAATGTCCAGTTTTCTTCAAACTTAACCGGCAATGAATCACTGCCTGCCACGACTTGGCCGCTTGTTTCATTGGTCGTGTAATCCAAGAGATTAGCGGTAAACCTGACCGACGAATATTCCCTGTTTTCTTCCAGCCAGCTATTGATGACCTCAGCCCGTCTGACCGAAATATTTTCAAGGCGATTGATCTGTTGGTTCTGCTTGAGCTCGGCGAGATCCCGCTCCAAAACATTTTTAATGTCAGTGTCGAGAAAATCTTTGACCGATGTCAGGTCGCGCCTTGTCCATGCGCCCTGTACTTTAAAAAACATGTCCGACGCCATTTCAGAGTCAATACCCTCTGGCGCATGAGCCTGATATTGATTCATCATCGGGGTGTCGGGACGCCCGGTAACGTTTGTTTGCGAACGATTTTTCCACCAGCGAAATCCAAAATAAGCGAAACCTGCAATCATTATGATTTGCAAAAGACCAGACCCGCCGCCATTGCCGCCAAATCCACCTGCATTGCCTAACGAACTAAAAAGCATGCTGCCCAAAAATCCGCCTGCCAATCCACCCGCCATATTGCGCAGAAAACCGCCGCTACCCGTCGGAGCTGGTGCCCCCTGAGATGGCGCAGCATCCGGCTTGTTATATTGTCTCGAGGACCCTTGCGAAGGCTGCGATGAATAAGGGCGTGAGCCAAAACCAGAAGAGCGGCCGCTCGACCTGCCGCCACCGGCTCGCGCGTCAGCAGGTGTGGCACTTAGCTCAACTAGCGCCACAATAAAAAACATGACTGCAAAAGCACGCAGGCACCAATTTTTGTTAAGTCTACGCATGTTGATTGTCCTTTAATGTGACGATGAACTAAAAAACCTAGATGGCACCGATTTCATGCACACGCCACGGTCCTCGCGGGGATTCAAGGGGATTAACGCCGATCAACCGCAAAGCCGTCAGCAGCTGAGGCATAGGAAGCCCCACCACTGCAGTTGTGTCACCTCCAATGGATTCAAACAACTGGATACCGTGATTTTCTGCCTGGTAGCAGCCGACGGCGCCGCGCCATTCGCCTGTCGCCAAATAACGATCGATCTCGCCATTAGCGAGCTTTCGCATCGCCATGGCGACATCCACAACCTTTGAGGCCAGAATTTTCCCGTTCATCGCCAAGGCAAATGCGGAATGAAGGGTATGGGTCTGACCCGAAAGTTCCAAAAGGCGCCGGCGGGCCTCGTTAATATCCTGAGCTTTGGTGAAGGTCCGGTCGCCAAGGCTCAGAACCTGATCCGCACCGATCACCACGGAGTCTAAATTTTTCACTGCAATATCAGTAGCTTTGGCCTCTGCACGGGCCAGTGCCATGGCGGCAGCATCGGCCCTGAAAATGCCCTTTTCATCGACATCGGGACCGATGGCATCAAATTCTACACCGGCGGATTTCAGGATCTGGGCCCGGAAAGGGCTGGTGGAAGCCAAAACCAAACGCTTTGCAATGGACATGACGCCCCCAGTCTCTTAAATCAGGCACCAATGACGGAACCTTTAAACACATCCGAAAATTTTGAAACGCCAGGCGAAGCTATCGAATTCGCCCACCACGGTGCAAGTCACGATTCCGTCACAGCAGCCGGTGCGCAGGCTTTCGGAGTTTCAGTTGCCACGTTTTCCAACTGGCGCTGGCAAATGAAGCATCAGGTTGCTAGCCGTGCCGATGCGGAACGCATCCTGAAACTGGCCGGTGCTGAAGCCGATGGCTTTGATGCGTTGCAGGACATTTTCCAATCAGGGATCACACCATACTACCTGATGCTGATGGTACCCCGTCCCGGCGAAGCCAATGGAGCCCAAGTCCCGGCACACCTGCATCCCATTCGCTTGCAGGGCCTGCCCCGAACTGAAGAGTTAAAGGATCCACTCGGAGTCGGCGACCCACTGGACGAAGTGGGTCATTCACCGGTTCGCGAGGTAGTTCATGTCTATCCCGACCGCGTTGCCTTTTGCGTTGCGCAGCTTTGTCCCGTCTATTGTCGTTACTGCTTTCGCAAACGACGCGACGAGGAAACAGGTCTGCACTTCAACCGCGCGATCATCGACCGCGGCATTGAATACATCGCGTCGAATCCCGCCATTAAAGACGTTCTGGTCACGGGAGGCGACCCGTTCATTGCGAGCGATAGCGCATTGGAAAACCTGGTGGCGCGCCTGAGGGCGATCCCACACGTTGAGATCATAAGGTTTGGCACACGGACGCCTGTGACCCTGCCCTACCGCGTCACCCGGGAATTGGCCCAGCGCCTGGCAAAGTACCATCCCATCTTTGTGAACACCCACTTCAACTGCGTGGAAGAGCTTACGCCTGAAGCCAGACAGGCGGTCGCCAATCTCGTCGACGCCGGAATCCCCGTTGGCAACCAATCGGTCCTGTTGCGCCATGTAAACGACAAGCCAGAATCCATGATGCAACTTCTGCGCGGGCTGCTGCGAGCCAGGATTCGTCCTTACTACCTGTTCCATCCGCACCGCGTTGCAGGCACGGAACACCTGCGTGTTTCCATCAAGACTGGCATCAACCTGATGAAAAAGTTGCGCGGCAACATCACGGGGCTGGCCATTCCGACCTACATTTTAGATACGCCGTCAGGGAAAGTTCCCCTGACGCCGAATCATATCTTGCGCGAAGACGGCGATGACTTAATTATCGAAGATTGTCGCGGTGAAATCTGGCGCGAAAAGGGTATAGTCCCCGAAACCTTAACTGAAATGATATTGGACTCATGAAAAAAAAATCAAAATCCCTGAAATCGGCACCAAAAAAAACATCGGCTAAATCTGGACTCGCGCAACTGCGCAAAGAGATATCATCACTGGACAAGTCTTTTCTTGACGTATTTCGGCACTATTTAAAGCGCCGCGAGGCCCTTGCAAAATCTGTGGGCCAAATAAAAAAATCGGCTGCTATGCCGATCAAAGATCGCCAGGTTGAAGTGGATGTTCAAGGGCGCTTTGTCAAAGCCATCGGAAAACTACTTGATGAGACCGTCGCAGCCAAACTGGCAAAGGCCGTATTGAAGGCCTCGCGTCATCAACAAGAAAAAGCCTGAAACGCGGGTTTTCAGCGAAGAACTTCGACTCCCGTTCCCAGCCCATCTTTGGTGGAAAGGACATGAAGGCGTTCAATTTTTTGAACGTTTCCGTTTCCACCAAGGATTCCAAATGAAACGCGGGCTTCGATCGAATTCCCGGCACTGGTGAAGCAAATCGATCCAGCCAATGACTTGCTGCGGGCCCCGGCCTTGGTGTCGCCCGGCATCAGCACCGGTGTGCCGCCCGTATCCTGATTGATGAACTGAATCACTGGCCTTTGACCCACGGGGCACGTCATGCACGAAGCACCGATTTTGCGAAGGGCCTCAAGCCTGCTTGCATTGAGCCCCCATACCGCCGGGACTGGCTGGCATTGCGTGGTCCATGATGCCGAGGATCTTAAAGTGTCTGAGCCTTTTTGAAATCTTGGAATCGCCAGACTCGTCGCCGTAAAAGCTGGCGTTCCGCCAGCCCTGATCCGGTTATTCCAAGCCTTGCGGAGCGAACTAAAAACCTGGTCGGAGTCTTCACTGACGGACTGGCGGGCACGAAGGTAAAGTTCCTGCTCGTTTTTGAACTTTAGAAACGAAGTCAAAGCAAATCCGACGACAACCATAATTCCCGATGCCACTGCAAGTTCGACAAGGCTATAACCCTTTGATCCTGAAATTGGCGGAAATATCCGCGAACGGCATTTAACGGGCAGAGGCATTAAGACCTCCCGTCAATTGCTGCCACATGGTCCCCTCGGCCGTCACTGCGGGCCAGTAGGCAGAATATAAGATCCACGCACCACCGGTTGCCTTGTTGACGCTGCCGCAAGGAACCGCAGCACCAGTGGTGAAATCGCGGGACTCAATGTAAATCTCGGCGAATGCCTTGTCGCCCGAGACAAAACTTCCGTGCGGCGTCGAGGTTGACCTGGCAAAATCCACGCAGAAATAACGCCCCGTCAAATTGGTTCCAACCCTGGGCGCTAAACAGCGTGCTTTTGCCTCGGTCAATTTCGCCCGCATTGGTGGAGGCATGACGGCCTGCAAATTAAGTCCGGCGAGTACTTGATTTTGAAATCCCATTTTGGCCAAGCCCGAAAGGTTGTATCCGCCAGTCGACAGTGGAAGAAATTGCGTTGCGGGAGCGAAACAAGGCCCCGCCGGAGCAGCACCCTGAAATCGTTCGATGATGGCACCTTCGAAAGCAGCCTTGACATCCTGAACCGCACGCTTGGATTTTACGAGATTCTGGACTTGCATGGTGTAGCTCTGGCTTTTTAAAAAACCGAAAATCAGGAGTCCGATCACGGAAATCATCACGAGTGCTGAACCAAGGGTAAATCCATGCTCGCCACCACGTAGCCTTGAACCAGAGCCAAACGGGACCCCAGCGATTTGAAGCCATGACTTCGTCATTGTAGCCCCCGCGACAATTGAATTTGCAATCCACCCTCAATGATCACTGGCTGCTGGCTTTGTGATTTTGCATTCAAGGACTGCACCTGTGTCAATGCGCCGGCATCTTCAACCGAAAGCGC
>CAMBEK010000034.1 GCA_945865565.1 Pseudobacteriovorax antillogorgiicola
GCCTCTGCCCAGTGGGATCAGTCCCTTTCCGAAATTACTGGCCGGTTGACCGCCGACAGTGTCGCGCCTGCAGATTCAGTGATGGCACTGCGACGCGTTTGGTTGGCGACGCCGCCTGCCATCCGTGCGCTGTTTACGGGCCCTGAGAGCAACGCCAGGATTCGTCTGGCGGATCGTGCTTCGTTTTCGTCGTTATGTGCTCCGCCGAATCGCGGGACTGCCTCTGGCGAAGCGGTCGACTTGCAAGCCTGCTGGAAAGTGGAACCTCTAGCCGGTCAGTCCCAGTCTGCGCCAAGCATCGTTATGACGGTTTTGAATGAGCCGGATGTGATCCATCGCGCCTTTATTCCCGTAATCGTTGCGACCACCATGGAAACCAGGTTGCAGGCCAACGGGGCGGGTTTTGCTGCGATGCAAGCCAGTTTGCGGGGCAGTTTGCTGGCCATCGGCCAGGCAACCGTCAGTGATTTTGAGGCATCAGACCGGGGCAGGAAGTTGGTGCAGGATTTTCAGAAGGGTTTTGGCGTGGCGAGCAGCCAAGAGTTGAGCATGTCGATTCCGTTCCAGATTCTCGCACTTTCAGAACTTTTGGATGCGGCGTATTGCTCGCGCGATACCTATCAGCGATTTGTCACGGCTGCCGAGTTGCCCATGCCGAAGTCGATGGCTGCGATTGCCCAGTGGGCAGCGGCAGACTCGGCTCAAGAGCCATGGTTTTTCCGCTTGGCTGATGCGAGCCGCTAGTTTCGATTTATTTCGGGGTCAATTCAGGACAATGTTTTGAGATCTGAGATCAACTTGTTGATCTTATCGAGGCTGCTGCGGATACGTTGCAGCCGGTCACCAAAGTCGTTGGTTTCGCCCCTCGACTTCGATTTTTCCGAATCACTGATCTGGCCGGTGAGGTGGCTCACGTAAAGTGGCTTGCGTTCATTGCGGACGAATTCTTCCGAAGATTCCTTGCGACGCTTGAAATCATGCAGGTTGACGATGTTCAAGTTTGATGGGCGCGAGCCCTCTACATTTTTGTCTTCAAAGTTCATGTCAGTTTCCACTTCCAGTTCAACATTCAACAACAGCTTGAAACGCCAGCAACAGTAGTCAGAACAACACTTGGAAAATCAGAACAAATTCAGTCTTTGATCTTGTAGGACTTCAAGACGCCTTTGTTGGCCTGCAGGCGCTCGCGGCGAATGCGGTCCAGGTTCTCGGCGTTTTTGCGCATGACGTCATCAAAGCTTGGGGCTTCTGAGGACGCAGACTGGTTGTTAACGAGAGCCTCGGCCTTTTGGCGTGCGCTGAAGATCGAGACCACTTTGTCTTTGTTGGAATCCAGATGACCTTGCATTGTAAGAACCCCCTTCAGATGAACCAGCCAGCTTCGACTGCAAGTCGGGAAGAACGTCTTCCCTGCTGACTGTTTGAGCAATCCCTGTGCCACGGCAGAGTCCGCGCCGTCCCCGATTTTACGGTTGCGGGGCGAGTCTAATGGCAATCACTTTAATTCTTTAATTACAGATACTTATAGAACGATGAGGATTCCAGTCGCCTGCTTTCGGCCCGTCCCTGTCAGCAAGTCGGCCATTAAATTTCCCCAAATTCCTTAGTGGGACTTGAGTCTTGGCTGACAGGCGTTCAAAGTTTTTACAGGGCAGAAGTTTCAATCGATCCAGTAATGCTCATCACTGCAGGACCGGAACGTAGTAGAGGTTTTTCGAAAATGGAAGAAAAAAATACACAAAATCAACGAGTTGCAGAGTCCGCTAAAAATCTTTGGCTCCTTTTTGAACGGGATTTTGATCCCGGGCTGTTCGAGTCGATGACCCGTAACCACCCGTCAGGAAAGGCATTACCAGCGGGCTGGAGGAACCTAGGTGAGGGAGCGGACCAGACGGCTTTGGGCCGGATTTGCGGACAGGTGGATTACTCCCTTTCCATTCCGAAAGCGTCATTTTTGGAACGTTTGGGTCACGAAGGCAGGCATTGGCTGGCGGCGTTGGATCGGTTGCGTCTCGAAGCCCGGAGGTGTGCCTTTGAGGGCGATCCAAAGACTTTGGTGCCTCCCATGCAAATCAGCATGAAACCAGCTGCCATCATCATGCCGGTTGGAAGTCTAATTTCGTCGCTACCGGCAGAATTTGCGGGTCATTTGGCCGCCACCCTGAAGCAGCTGGCCGATTTGGGCCTTGAACTTGACGATGCACCACAACTAGCCGTCTGGCGCGGGCTTCCATTCATCTACGATTGGTCGGACCTGCGGGTACGCCAGGAGGGAAGAAAGGATCTTTTCCGCTAGGCTCCCTGGGAATCGTCGATCAGCTTCTGGAAGCCGGTCATCATGAGGGGCAGGTTGGCTTTGGCCACCTGGTCGGTGATGACGCTCGGGATCAGGCCCTTGAATTTGATGTCCAGTTTGTAGACGGCATGGGTCTGGGTCTTTTCCTTGCCCTTCTGCTTGAAGGTCCAGGACCCGTTATTGGACTTGAGGATGTTGGAGTCGTCCAAGGTCCACCAGATCTTCTTGGGGCCGTCCTCGAACATGTTTAAGACGTAAAAGAACGTTTTTACGATGTTAAGTTCGTACCGGACTTGGCAGACCGAGCCTTTCTCCTTTGGAGGAAGAACATCGATCCGGGTAACTCCCGGCAAATACTTGGGGTATTTATCGTATTTTTTGATACCTTCAAAAACCAATTCAAGGGACCCGTTGAAAGTCGTTTCCGTTTCCAGGCTTGCCATGCTTGACTCCCTTCCTTGCAGATCAGTAATCTTGAATGCAGGTGTATCTGTTCTGGTCGCTGTGAATATTTGCTGTGAACACTCTACGCTGGACTGACGCTTATATGGATAATGCTATGACAAATGATGAAGTGTCGATGAAAGAGTTAGTTGAGTTTATTGCCAAGGCCCTGGTCGACGAAGTTGGCCGGATCGAGATCAACGAGATCGCTGGCAATCAGACCAACATCATTGAACTCAAAGTCGCCAAGGAAGACATCGGCAAGGTGATCGGCCGCCAGGGCCGGACTGCTGACGCCATCCGTACGATTTTGAATTGCGCGGCGGCGAAGCTCTCGAAGCGTTACATCCTCCAGATCATTGACGAATAGATCTTGGCAGGAACAATGAATCAGGACGCGGCCAGCGCTATTATTGCTGGTGCCATCGAGTCAATGGCGCTGTCTCGGGAAGAGGCAGCGTTTTTTGCGTCCGAAGCCACCGCCGGGATCACCCTTTTCCGGCGGAACATCCCTCAAGATCAGACTTGCTATCAGGCGACTTCTGTATTGATGGGGCAACTGCAGGCAACGCGCCCTGCAGGGGCACCGCCGATGATCGTTGCCATCGATCAGGAGGGCGGACGCGTCGCACGGATGCCCAAGGCCCATTTTCCTGACTTGGGCGCACCTCAAAGGATCAGTGGCGGCGGTTTCGATCCGGCCTGCCTTGCGGTTCTTGAAAGTTACGGAATGGAAGTGGGGCGTGCGCTGCTCAAAGCCGGCGTGAACGTCAACTTCGCCCCGGTCCTGGACATCTTGACTGAACCGAGCAATACCGCCATCGGCGACCGTGTATTTGGCACCGATGCCGAATCAGTTTGTTGCCGTGCCGGCGCCTTTCTTGATGGACTCCAGTCCACGGGAATTCTCGGTTGTTTAAAGCATTTTCCGGGTCAAGGCGACGCCCAGGTCGACACCCACATGGGGGCTGCGGTCATTGATTTACCACGCAGCATTTTGGACAAACGCGAGTTCATTCCTTTTCGTGGCATGGTCCGCAAGGTCGACATGGTGATGATTTCCCACGCGATCTATCCGCACCTCTCGCGGCGTGAAGCCAGTCGTTCCCCCGAAATTATCGATGGCCTGTTGCGCGCTGAATTTGGATTTGAAGGCGTTGTGGTCAGCGATGACATGACGATGGGTGCAATTCCTCAAGACGAAAAACAGTGGCAACAGGCTCTCATTGAAGCCGTTGTGGCCGGCACCGATCTGTTGCTGATTTGCCGTCACATTGAACGCTGCCGTCTGGCCATTGAAGCGCTGCGCGCCGAGTCGGCAAAAAGTCCGGCATTCACCACGACCCTGGAAACTGCCGCATCACGTGTCATGCACCTGCGCCGCCAACTTGCCACGTCCTGAGCGTCGCCCGTCATCCTGAGCGCCACCCGTCATCCTGAGCGCCACCCGTCATCCTGAGCGTTAGCGAAGGATCCTTTCTTAATCCGTCATCCTGAGCGCAGCGAAGGATCCTTTCTTCAAATTTTTTTAAAAACCGCGACCGCCATATTTTTTATGGCAGAAATCGCAGACCAGTGGGCGGCAGAATAAGTCGATCAGGCCTTCGGCTTGCGGCATTTTCCACGGAAGAAAGGATCCTTCGCTGCGCTCAGGATGACGGGTTGAGGCTCATGATGACGAGACGCAGCTCATGATGACGGAGTGTGTAGCCCAGGATGATGGGTTACAACAAAGGGTCATAAATATTTTTGCAAGGCAGCCGCCACTCGCCGGGCTGCCTCAGGTGTGGTCTTGTGGTTTTGAAAATCTGCGGCCTCAGCCCAGGGATGAGACTTTGGGTCAGTTTCGTCTGAATAACGTGGGATGACATGCCAATGAAGATGTTCAACCACGTTGCCAAGTGAAGCATAATTGATCTTCAAAGGCTGATAGACTTCTGCCACAGCTCGCCCCAGACGCATCAAATCCGCGAATATCGCCTGTTGAACCGCCTGCGGGAGATCGTGCATCTCACGCACGTGAGTCCGGGCCACGAGCATGGAATAGCCACTAAAAAATTGATGATCACCGACCAGAAGGATCGAATGTTCGTTCACGGCGATGATGCGGTCATGATTGGATTCGGTGGCGGCTTTTACATCGCCGCACAGGGGACACGTTGCAAAATGGTCCATGATTGAAACGTCCTTGTTTTTACCATCCAAATTGCTGACACCAGTATGGCCCGTTGGAACTGACCATGCTCACGCCAATACTACGAAAACCGGTGCGCAGGATATTGGCCCTGTGGCCCGGGGAATTCATCCAAGACGTGACGACTTCCTCTGGGCTCGACTGGTTCCACGCGATGTTTTCGCCACCAAAATCCATATTGCTATGGTTCAAGCTGCGACGGGAAGCCATATTACCAGCCCATTGCCGGCAATTACTCAAAAGATGCGCATTGACGGTGAGGATCGAAAGCCCGCGTTTTTGCCGTTCGGCATTGGTCAATTCAATGACGCGGCGTTCGAAATCCTTCATCGCGGCATTTTGTGGATTCGGAGCCAAGGCTGTACTGGATGTTTCCGGGTTTGGGGGCACCGGATTCGCAGGTTGAATCGGAGTCTGATTTATTGGTTGAAGCGGTGCAGCCTCCGCAACGGGATCTGGAATTCGCACTGGATCTTCTCCAGCCTCTTCGCCCGGCTCGGGAAAGGAAACGGCGGCTTCGCCAACAGAAGATGCATCGGCCACGGTATCCATGCGACCGCAGGCCCCCGTTACAAGTGATGTCGCGGACAACATCAAAAGCAAAATTTGGGCAGATGACAGCGTCCATTTAGCACTGTGGCTCATGGCAGTTCTCCTTGTTTCCAGACTATGTCTGGGATTATGCAAGGACAAAGCCAGCGAAAAAGACAACATAAACCACCAAAATCACTGGTGATTCAATAAAAAACCAACCCCTAAAAATGATTAAGGATTGGACAGTGCCTTCAAAACCGAATCAATGCTCTTTTTGGCATCACCAAAAAGCATGCGCGTGTTGCTGTTGTAGAAAAGCGGATTATCAACCCCGGCATAACCCGATGCCATGCCGCGCTTCAGGACCACACAGGTTTTGGCCTTCCACACTTCGAGCACCGGCATGCCAAAAATTGGACTGGATTCATCCGTCTGTGCTGCCGGATTCACCACGTCGTTTGCGCCAACCACAATCACGACATCGGTATTAGGAAAGTCATCGTTGATCTCGTCCATCTCAAAAACAATGTCATAAGGAACATTGGCCTCGGCCAGAAGGACGTTCATGTGGCCGGGCAACCGACCAGCCACCGGATGGATGGCAAACCGCACGTTGACGCCCTTTTTGCGCAGGATGTCCGTGATCTCGCGGATCGGATGCTGGGCCTGGGCCACGGCCATGCCGTATCCTGGCACA
>CAMBEK010000035.1 GCA_945865565.1 Pseudobacteriovorax antillogorgiicola
CCGGGCGCGGGCATTGAATTGTTTGAGGCCCAAGTAGACGGCATCGGCCCCGGCATTCAGCGCGGCCATAAATTGCTCACGACCGCCGGCAGGGGCGAGGATCTCGGGGGTCCGGCTCTGGTGGTCTCTGGGGTCAAACATAGTGAATAGTTACTATCATATTATATATTTAAATCAACATTTCATTATAGTTTTTAAATGATTCTATGAGTTAAAAAAACTCAAGGAAATCGGGGATCTTCCGATTTCTCCCACATGATTCACTTGAAACAAATCCAAGACTTCGTCTCCCAGGGCCTCGCCGAGCAAGCCGAGCAGGCTCTCGACAACCTCTTGGAGCTGGGCCCCAAGAACACGGAGGCAATGAAACTCCGTGCCATGCTTTATGAGCGCAGCGGACGTTTCATGCAAGAGTCAAAGATGTGGGAACGGGTCGGTCGCATAGCCGATGACGATCAGGACTACCTTGCCTATCTGGAACGCCGGCAATCGGAAGAGCGCGAGCGTTTCTACTTTACCGATGACTTGCCTGACGGAGGCCGCCGTTTTCTGGCCTACCCGAGAAACGTTGTTTATTCGGCAATGGCCGCACTACTTGGATGTGTATTTTTTCTGGTTTACGCCCGCACTACCGGGGCGGCGGATCCGAAAAACCAGGCCGTAACCCTGAGCATCTTCGCCCTCTGCGTCATGGCACCATGGGTTGCCATTGGCGTCGCCTACCTTAAATCTATCCGCTCTGTCAGCGTCAGCAGCACCGGCATTCAAATCGCGCTGCGTTTTCGAGATGTCACTCTGGATTGGGGCGACATTTCCAACGCCTGGGTTGTTCACCAGTTTGGCCCTAAAAATCCACAATTGGCGTTAGTTCTTGTCCCACGCAGCGCAACAGCGAAAGCCATTTCCATCGACCTCATGCAAGAAACAACGGCAATTCGAGCCCGCAGCCACTTTTTACGCGATGTTGAAAAACACCTTAAAGAAATCGCCACCGTCCGCCTTGCGGAGGTCTTCGAAGAGCATCTCAAAGGTAGGGACATTCTTTCCGTTTAAGCCTGGCAACATAGCGCAACCACAGCCTAAAATTCATGCTTCTAAAGTTTTTCCCGGATTTTGCCGATAAGACCTGCATCAAATCGGTAAATCAGGGGACCAGAAATGCCTGCAGGTTTCACCACGATCACGACAGCAGCCTTGAAGGCAACAAGCGCCACGGCGACATCGATTGTCGCACTTGGTCTGGTCCTGGGCGTCGTCAGCTGCAGCAAGCGCGACCCTAAAATCGATACGGCCGCACCAGGAATCGGCCAGTCGACGTCTAGCTCCGGTGGCCGGGGCACCTCCTCTACCGGCGGCGCCAGCAGAACCACTGGATCAGGCAACAGCACCGTCATTCCAGCACCAGGCGCCGGGCGACCGACAATTCCGAGCGTACCGAGCATACCAAACATACCAAGCATACCGGGCAACCCGAGTATCCCCGGTGGCGGCGGTGGCGGTGGCAGTCGCCCCAACGTGATTCCCAACGGACCTACCGGTGGCGGCGGCACCCGGCCTATAATCCCCACACCCAACCCGGTTATCCCCGGCGGCGGTGCCTCAGACCGGAACACCACTCAAATCAACGTTCCGATGCAAGTCGAAATGAGCGTGGGCGGCCCGAAAGTAAAGGCTACGCTGCCTGCCGGAGCCAGCGCCGTAAATCTGCAGTACCTCGGCGTCGCAGGGATGATTGAAGGTACTACCGTTGATGTTTCCCTGGCGTTTAAAAGTGGGACCAAAACATGCGTCATTGAAAAGGTGTCGGTGCGGATTGAACCACAGTCCGTGGCAGTGCCCTGTAAATAATTGAACCTGAAAGCGAGATCCGAACTGTGATTCCGAACGCAAACAAATCCATAACGATCACTCGCCAAATGGCTGCGAAAGTTGCCACTGCGACGGCGATTTGCGCAGTGATTCTGGCAGCTGGCGCCTGCAAGCAAAAGAGCACAGGCATAAGCATGCTACGCGCCAACGACTCGTTCCCCGCGCCATTTTCCGCGACCCTTTCCGCCAGCCCGAGTGGATGGTCTGTACAGATCGGCGACAGCGGCATCACTGGCCTTACCGTCAGCGAAACCTCGTATGTAACCTCAGCCACCAAAATGCCGGGGATCTCGGAAGGCGCCCAAACTTCGGGCGCCATGAGTTTTACCGCCAACATAAATTACACGTTTCAGTTCAACGTGACCAAGGATGGCGGTACCCCCGTTCTTTGCGAAACAAGTTATGCGGCCCCGCTTAACTACCAGGTCGAGAAAACCTTCATTAAATGCAACAGCAACTTCAATGCATCGCCAAACGGCGGTCCATCGACCCTTGAACCCAGTTCTGATGCCGAATCAGACACGACCATGGGACGGTATATTTCAGATAACACCGTTACAATCAGCGTTGCCTTGATGGTCAACGGCCGATCAATGTCGCCGGCAAGCATCGCACGTTGGGAGGCCCTTGAAACGAAGGTAAAGGCCATCATCATGGGTCGCTACGGTGGCAATGGTGCTGGTGCAAGCGCAGACGTAACCTACACGATCCAAGCTGACGTGAAGGTCACGGATGCCAACACCCTTGCTGCAGCGTTGATCGCGGCCTACGGCGGCAGCTCGAGCAGCACTGATCCGTCCCCAACCCGCAAAGTTTGTTTCTGTCTGGTGACCGTATGCACGGCGGGGGAATGTTCAGCAGCAATACTACAGCCGATCTCATCCATCACGGATCCAGCCCAGTGCACAGCCAAGTCGGGCACCATTGAGAACTCCGGTTCTAACTCGTCATTACTGATCGGCGACCAAATCACCACAACCGAGTATTCGCAGTGCTCGATGCAGTGAAATTCGCCTAAAAGGCCCCCGAGAGACCCGTTTCAGATGCTTAAAAAACAGGCCGCCCCATCCGGGGCGGCTTTTTTTCTGGTTTATTTGGCTATTTTGAATTTTTTTGGCCCAGCCGCCCTTGACAATCCCCGCAGCGGCATTACCTTGCAGACGGCAAAGATATCAGGGTTTTACATCCTGTTGTGTCTGGAAGTCCGAATTTGATCCGCTATTTGAACCATGAATGGAGGAAATATTCATGAAAATTAGACCCTTGCAAGATCGTATCCTGGTGAAGCGCCTGGAAGGCGAAGAGAAGACCGTTGGCGGGATCATCATCCCGGACAACGCGAAAGAGAAGCCAATGGAAGGCAAAGTGATCGCTGTCGGCAACGGCAAGGTCCTGGACAACGGCTCCCTGCGCAAGCCAGACATCAAAGTCGGCGACAAGATCCTGTTCAGCAAGTACTCGGGATCGGAAGTGAAGATTGACGGTACCGAGCACCTGATCCTTCGCGAAGACGACATCCTTGGCGTTCTTGAATAAGTCAAAATCAACGTAATTCATTTCAGGAGATACATAAGCATGTCTGCAAAAGTTATTTTTTTCGGCGAAGAAGCGCGCCGCAAGATCCTTCGCGGCGTAAACACCCTTGCTGACGCCGTCAAAGTTACCCTCGGTCCCAAAGGCCGCAACGTTGTCATCGAAAAATCGTTCGGCTCGCCGACGATCACGAAAGACGGCGTGAGCGTTGCCAAGGAAATCGAACTCGAAGACAAGTTCGAGAACATGGGCGCCCAGATGGTGAAGGAAGTCGCCTCGAAGACTTCTGACATCGCCGGTGACGGAACCACCACCGCAACGGTTTTGGCTCAGGCCATCTACCGTGAAGGTGCCAAACTGGTTTCCGCAGCGCACAATCCAATGGAACTGAAAAAAGGCATCGACGCCGCTGTTCAGGCCATTGTTGCTGAACTCGACAAGATGAAGCGCCCATGCAGCAAGCGCGAAGAGATTGCCCAGGTCGGCACGATCTCGGCAAACAACGATGCTGAAATCGGCAAGATCATCGCTGAAGCGATGGACAAAGTCGGCCGTGACGGCGTTATCACTGTTGACGAAGCCAAGAGCATGGAAACCGTGCTTGAGACCGTTGATGGCATGCAGTTTGACCGCGGTTACTTGTCCCCATACTTCGTGACCGATGCTGAGCGCATGGAAGTCGTCCTTGAAGACGCTTACATCCTTATCAACGAGAAGAAGATCTCCAGCATGAAAGAAATGCTGCCGATCCTCGAGAAAATCGCTCAGACTGGCCGTCCGTTCTTGATCATCGCTGAAGACATCGACGGCGAAGCCTTGGCCACCCTCGTGGTGAACCGCCTGCGTGGCACGCTGAAGTGCTGCGCAGTGAAGGCGCCTGGATTTGGCGACCGCCGCAAAGCTATGCTGCAAGACATCGCAGTCCTCACGGGCGGCACGATGATCAGCGAAGACCTCGGCTTCAAACTCGAAAACATGACGGTGAACCAACTTGGCCAAGCCAAGCGCATCACCATCAGCAAAGACAACTCCACGATCGTTGATGGCAAAGGCAAAAAGGCCGACATCGACGCACGCGTGAAGCAAGTTCGCGGCGAAATGGAAAACACCACCTCTGACTACGACCGCGAGAAGCTCCAAGAGCGTCTGGCGAAAATGGTCGGCGGCGTGGCCGTTGTTAAAGTCGGTGCTGCTACCGAAACTGAAATGAAAGAGAAAAAAGCCCGCGTTGAAGACGCACTGAACTCCACCCGCGCAGCGGTTGAAGACGGTATCGTCGCAGGCGGTGGCACGGCCCTTATCCGTGCTCAACATGCACTCGACAAGTTGACCTTGTCGGCAGAGCAAATGTTCGGCGTCCAGATCGTTCGCCGCGCAGTTGAAGAGCCACTTCGCCAGATCGCTTTCAACGCCGGCTGGGAACCAGCTGTTGTGGTTGAGAAGATCCGTAACGCCAAAGGCGGCGACGGTTTCAACGCCCTGACCGAGAAGTTCGAAGACCTGTTCGCTGCTGGCGTCATTGACCCGACGAAAGTAACGAAAACGGCCTTGATCAATGCTGCATCTGTTGCCAGCTTGCTCCTGACCACCGAAGCCATGATTGCCGACAAGCCGAAGGATGCTTCGGAATCTGCAGGCGCCGGTGCTGGCATGGGCGGCGGCATGGGCGGTATGGGTGGAATGGGCGGGATGATGTAATAAGATGCTGATTTTAAAGGCTTAAGCCGTTAAGATCAGCTCTATTTTCCGCTAGTTCGACATTTTTTTAAGCCCTGATCGGAAGTAATTTCGATCAGGGCTTTGTTATTACTGTGAAATATCTGTCATGCCATCGCGAGAAAGATTATTTTAGGTGTATTTTATTGAAATTTAATCTATAAATTAGTACAATTCTAATCTAGAGAATGGTTTTGATTTTTCTCGTTTTCAACTTCATTTATAGAGTTTATACCAATAAATGAGCACAAAAATAAACAAACTCCTCTCGAAGTGGGCCAAAGGAGCAGTCGGGACCAGCTCATGGATGGAAGCGAGCGGCATCGGTCCAGACCTCCGCAAAGCTTACAAAGAGAGCGGATGGATCAAGGCAATCGCAAGTGGCGCCTATACAAGATTTGACGATTCGGCTGAGTGGCAAGGCGCGTTATATGCAATGCAAACCCAGCTACATCTACCAATTCACGCAGCTGCATTGACAGCAATCGAATTAAAAGGTCGCGCGCATTTCATTCCTCAAGCCGACAAGCACCGGGTCTATCTCTTCGCCAGGCGAGATACCACCATTCCAAAATGGAAAAATGCTTTACCAGAAGCTGAGAGACTTCACGTCACTAAAACGGAAATCTTTGCCAACGTGGACGATGCAGGGCTATCGAAGTTCAACTGCGGTGATTTTTCTATCACTATCTCAGCACTCGAACGAGCCATGATGGAATTTCTCTACCAAGTTCCTAAAGTTCACTCTACAGACCATGCCAGAAAGATCATGGAGTCGCTGACAACGCTAAGACCCCATGTGGTGCAGGAGCTGCTAGAGAACTGCAATTCGGTAAAAATCAAACGCCTCTTTCTTGCTCTCGCTGAAGAGGCGGATCACCGCTGGTTTGTTCAAATCGATAAAGAAAAATTGGACCTTGGTTCAGGCAAGCGAACCATCGACCCAGGTGGCACGTTCAACTCGACATACCTGATAACCATCGCTGCTCGGGAGCTCG
>CAMBEK010000036.1 GCA_945865565.1 Pseudobacteriovorax antillogorgiicola
GTCCCTGCCTCAATGAATATCGGGAAATGTGGCGAAAAGCTGGGCCTGAAAGCAATCATAAACTGCAAGGCTGCCCAGGATCAATGTGATGCGTTTGGGTACGGCGGGAATGCGACCGCCTTGAGCCGTGCGCGCTGCAGCCTCATCCAAGAAACTTTTCAAGGCCACCATGGCCAGGCTGCCGTAGAGGTCGCCCAATTCTTCTGACTGCGGCACTGCCATTGCTATGTGTCGGACTCCCAGGCCTGCCGCAAAAGCCAACGCATTGCCGTATGATCCAAGAACTGTCCCCAGCTTTCCGCGATCGTTGACATCCACCAGCGGCGAATAAGCAACGGCCAAAAGATGATCTGAGGGACAAAAGAAATCTTTTCCAGGAAAAATCATGGCCTCGCCGGGAGGCAATCCTGCCACCGCCGGCAGGCCGCCGGGTGGCGAACCTGCAGGAAAAAATGCAACCGACACGTCGCAGACGAACTTTTTCAAGTCCCCCTGCCAAAGGTCGATTGCAGTGCCCTGGTGACGCCTGATGCCAAGCACGGAGGTGTTACTTCCTTCCGTGTTTTTTCATGTGCTCAATCAATGTCGAAGCGATGTCTGCTGGAGAACGGGCAACGCCCACCCCGGCTGCAATCAAGGCTTCCATTTTTTCTGCTGCAGTTCCGTGACCACCCGAAATGATCGCGCCGGCATGACCCATGCGCTTCCCTTCAGGGGCTGTCTGTCCAGCGATGAATGCCGCAACGGGCTTGCGGATATTTTCTTTGATGAACTGGGCTGCCTTGATTTCAGCGTCGCCACCAATCTCACCGATCATGATGATTGCATCCGTCTCCGGATCCTCTTCGAACATGGCCAGCAAGTCGATAAAGGTGGTTCCAATGATCGGGTCGCCACCAATTCCAATGCATGTACTTTGGCCGAGTCCGGCCCGGGTTGTCTGACCAACCGACTCGTACGTCAGCGTACCTGATTTGGAAACGATACCGATTTTGCCGCGTTTGTGGATGTGGCCTGGCATGATGCCAATCTTGCACTCGCCCGGCGTAATGATACCCGGACAGTTGGGGCCAATGAGGCGCGTCTTGCGCGAACGCTCCAAGGCTTTTTTAACCGGCACCATGTCTAACACGGGAATGCCTTCCGTGATGCAGACGACGAGCTCAATTTCAGCAGCAATGGCTTCAAGGATTGCATCGGCAGCGAACGGAGGCGGAACAAAAATCATCGATGCGTTGCAGTTGGTTTTTTCCTTGGCCTCGGCAACGGTGTCAAAGACCGGCAAATCAATGTGCTTTGTTCCACCCTTGCCCGGGGTCACGCCGCCGACAAAACACGGCGCATGTTCGTGGGAAAGTTTTGTATGAAACTCACCGGACTTGCCAGTGATGCCTTGGGTGATGACGCGGGTTTTTTTGTTGACCAGAATCGACACGGTCGAGTTCTCCTGCTCTTAGTTTTTTGCGGCGCGGGCAGCTTCAACGGCCTTGCGGGCACCGTCAGCCATGTCGTCAGCCGGGATGATCTTCAGTCCAGACGTTTCCAGGATTTGCTTTCCCTTTTCGACGTTGGTGCCTTCAAGGCGGACGATGAGGGGCTGGCGTAAACCCAATTCTTTGGCTGCAGCCACAATCCCCTGAGCAATGACGTCGCAGCGCATGATGCCGCCGAAAATATTGACGAACACAGCCTTGACGTTTGGATCCGAGAACAAAATGCGAAATGCATTGCGCACCATTTCTTCACTGGCGCCACCGCCAACGTCAAGAAAGTTGGCCGGCTCGCCGCCACTGAGCTTGATGATGTCCATGGTGGCCATGGCCAGACCTGCACCGTTGACCAGACAACCGATGTTGCCTTCGAGGCCAATGTAACTCAGACCGAATTTCGAGGCCTCGATCTCGCGCGGGTCTTCTTCCGCAAAATCACGCATCGCTTCAATGTCTTTGTGGCGGTAGAGGGCGTTGTCATCGAAGTTCATCTTGCCATCGAGGGCCAGCATTTTTCCCTGCTTGTTCACGATCAGCGGATTGATTTCGAGTAGCGAGTAATCGTATTTAAGAAACATGGCGTAAAGCTTCTTTACCATCGCCATCAGTTCCTTGCCTTCGTCGGCGGGCAACTTCAAGCCGTAAGCCAAAGAACGCAGGTGGTAGCCCTGCAAGCCAATGGTTGGATCGACCGAAATTTTAACGATCTTGTCGGGGTGCTTTTCGGCAACCTCTTCAATGTCCATGCCGCCTTCGGTCGAGAACATGATCGCAACGCCAGCCGTCTCACGGTCCAGGACCATGGCCAGATAATACTCTTTGGCAATCTCGCTGCCGGCTTCGATGTAAACCATCCGAACCAGTTTGCCTTCGGCTCCGGTTTGCGGCGTAACCAAACGCATGCCGATCATCTTTTCTGTGACCTTGGCACACTCGTCTGGCGATTTGACGAGCTTCACACCACCTGCCTTGCCGCGGCCACCGGCGTGAACCTGCGCCTTCACCACGGCGACGGGACCACCCAGACGGCGCATGGCAAATTCAGCTTCAATTGGTGTGCGGGCAAGGTAGCCTTCAGGGACTGCCACACCGTTGTCTGCAAATAGTTTTTTCGCCTGATATTCATGAATATTCATTGGATCACATCCTTTGTTCCGGAACAGCCAGACGACTATACCGGGCAGGGGCCATCCCCGCAATTGAAGGTCGTGGACAAAATCATGCCCGAGAGCCACAATCTGAACCCGGAGGCACTGACATGGCAAAAAGAGTTTTGATCGCGGGCGGCGCGGGTTTCATTGGCAGTCATTTATGCGAGGCCTATTTGGCCAAAGGCTGGGAAGTCCTCTGCGTGGACAACTTCATGACGTCCCGGCGTTCAAATGTCTTCCACTTGCTTGCAAATCAGAACTTCGAACTGGTTCGCCATGACATCATTGAACCCTATTTGGCTGACGTGGACCTGATCCTAAACTTTGCCTGTCCAGCCAGTCCGGTTCATTATCAGGACAATCCGATCCGCACGGTCAAGACCAATGTTCTGGGGACAATGAACCTCCTTGGCCTGGCAAAGCGTTGCGGGGCGAGATTTCTACAAGCAAGCACGTCCGAGGTTTACGGCGATCCAAAGGAACATCCGCAGCGGGAAACCTACTGGGGCAACGTGAACCCAACCGGCATCAGAAGTTGCTATGACGAAGGCAAGCGCCTGGCCGAGACCCTTTGTTTTGACTACCACCGCCAGCACGGGGTCGACATCCGGGTCATCCGGATTTTCAATACCTATGGCCCCCAAATGGCCATCGACGACGGCCGGGTGGTCAGCAACTTTATCGTCCAGGCCTTGCGCGGCGAGGATCTGACCATCTACGGAAACGGCGAGCAGACGCGTTCCTTCTGCTTTGTCGACGACCTCGTCGACGGCATCGTCCAGTTTGCGGCCACCGAGGGCGAAACCGGTCCGATCAATCTAGGGAACGACGGGGAATTCACGGTGATGGAGCTGGCCCAGGAGGTCCTCCGTCAGATTCCGACAAAATCGAAAATTGTTTACCGCCCCTTGCCATCAGACGATCCAAAAACCAGGAGGCCGGACTTGACCAAGACAAAGTCCGTCTTGAAAGGCTGGGAGCCCAAAGTCGCACTGAAGGACGGCCTTGCCCGCGCCATTCCGTGGTTTCGCGCGGCAATCCACGACAATTTTACTGACCCGTCATCCTGAGCCTTCACGTCATCCTGAGCCTAGTGCGAAGGATCCTTTCTTCAAGTTCAGCAGGACGGAACGTCAATCGCAACCGTATCCGAATCAAGGGCACCGTCTTTTTCAGCAACGCCAAGGGCCTTTCGGATATGGTTTACGCCATTGACATGAGCCCCCTTTGCTTCGGCCTCCTCAATCACTTTCAGCGCCTGGCTTGAAAACAGGTAAAAGTCCTCTTCGAAAAAAATGGGGGCTTCTGTGGTACCCCCGCTGGTGAGGGCCACTTGACCGTCCCCACTGAAAATCGGCCCCCCCGAATCGCCACGCCCAGAAATTGAATCCTGCCCCTGTCCGAGACCGTCCGTTGTCGAATTCGATTGATACTTTAAAAGAGCCTGGTCGACCGAGACCGAATCCACCACATTAAAACCGTACCGAACCTTACCGTCCGTGTCGTTGTTTGCGATAAGATCCGTCTGACCATAGCCCGCCACAACCAAGGTATCGCCTGCCTTGGGTGCATTAGACGAAATTTTGCGCCACGACTTTGACGTGTCCGCAGGGAAAATTAAAATTGCTATGTCCTGCATGGGACGGGCATCAGGGGCTGTTTCACCCACGATGCCACCGTGAACCATCGAGACCGGCATGGTCCCGTCATCTAAACCCATACCGCCAGTGGCAGTCGTATCCATGCAATGGGCAGCGGTCAAAACCACGTTGTCGCCCAAAAAGGTCCCCGTGCAGATGGAAGTCCGATCGATTGTCGTGAGCAGCACCACGGCAGGTATGTTGATCCGTTCGATCCCATTGACCACTTTGAAACAGCTGCTCTGCTTGCTCGCGATGGCGAAATCTGGAATCCCGGATTTCTTGTAAACCTGATGCTTGCCACAGCCCGCCCCATAGCCGGACAAAGCCAAGCAAAACAGCAACCCCGTCGCACGTCGGCAAGAAAAGGCCATTTTTCCAAGAACCCCCAATTGAGATTCGGCATTTGAGACCACCCCCTTTAAGGAAAATCAGCCCCGAGGTGGCATCTGCAAGCAACTCGTGAAAAAATGAATAAAATCAGAAACAAACAGGAGAATGCCAAAATGCGCAGGGAATTTATCGCTGCCTCTATTATCGTTCCCATTGGCACGGCCATCCTCGCCCATCTGTTTTACCCAGGCCTTTGGACGGCGTTTGCTGTCCTCCTTCCCGTTTTTGGCCTTGGCTGGGCCGACATCCTTCAAAAAAAGCAGACCATCAGGCGGAACTTTCCCGTCTTGGGACGATTTCGTTATCTTGCAGAGATGGTCCGCCCTGAAATTCAGCAGTATTTCGTTGAATCAGACGAGGACGGAAAGCCATTTTCCAGAAACAACAGGTCTGTCGTTTACGCACGGGCCAAAAAGGAAGTGGCAACGAAACCGTTTGGCACCATGCTGGACGTCTATCAGGAAGGCTACGAATTCATCAATCACTCCCTGGCTCCCGTGCACTGCGATCCCGAGGCTCTGCGCGTTACCATCGGCGGACCGTCGTGTAAAAAACCTTACCGCGCCAGTATTTTTAATATTTCGGCCATGAGTTACGGAGCCCTGAGCTCGAATGCGATTCGAGCTTTGAACGGCGGCGCAAAATTGGGCGGCTTTGCCCACAACACTGGTGAAGGCGGACTCTCACCGCACCACTTGGCCCCAGAAGGAGACATCATCTGGGAAATTGGGACCGGCTATTTCAGTTGCCGCGACGCGTCAGGAAAGTTTGATCCAGAAAAATTTCGGGAACGAGCGGTACTCACAAATGTAAAAATGATTGAGATCAAACTTTCACAGGGCGCAAAGCCGGGCCACGGTGGAGTCCTGCCCGCAAAAAAGATCACACCTGAAATTTCTGCCATTCGCGGAATCCCGATGGGGAAAGATTGCCTGTCGCCTCCTGGTCACTCGGTCTTTTCATCTCCACGCGGTCTTCTGGAATGGGTGCAGCAATTGCGCGACCTCTCCGGCGGAAAGCCAGTTGGATTCAAACTCTGCATCGGCAAACGCCGGGAATTCCTTGCCGTAGTTAAAGCCATGCATGAGACCAAAATTCTGCCCGACTATATTGTCGTCGATGGCGGAGAAGGCGGCACCGGCGCCGCTCCTTCAGAGTTTTCAGATCATATGGGATGCCCGCTCAACGAGGCCCTGGTTCTGGTACACAACGCCCTGGTCGGCATTGATGTGCGCAAGCACGTTCGTGTCCTGGTCGCAGGAAGAATCACAACTGGCTTTGACATCATTTCGAAAATCGCAATGGGCGCCGATGCCTGCTACTCGGCCCGCGGCATGAT
>CAMBEK010000037.1 GCA_945865565.1 Pseudobacteriovorax antillogorgiicola
GCTCCCCGCCGGGGACGTGCTGCCCCCCCACAGTGCCCAGCTGGCGGATCCCCCCGTGGTCGAACGCAAGGTTCCATCGGCCTTCGTTGCAGCCGTACGAAAATAAGGGTCCGGGTAGACCGCCGGCAGGTTGGTGCCGGTTCCCGGAAAATTGAATAGCTGTTTTACCGTCCGCAGTTTGGACATGTTCGCCTGCTCTGCAGCCATCAACTTTTTGTCTTTTTGAATTTTCTCAAGGGATCCGCGCAGGCCAATGACTTGCGCCGTGATGGCTGCCAAACCCCCTGCCGAAACCAAAAGCGCAATCAGGGCGATGTTGCCTTGGGTACTCTTTTGCGACCCCGGTGGGCCCGGCATCCATTTTTCAAAGTCATAAATCAATCTTCGTCCCCCAAAAGAAGTACCGTCGTTTCGGCGCCCCGGGGGAGAAACTTGATGCCAGATTTTAGGCTTATTTTTGCAAAAATTACGGGATCTTAAACAAAGAAAACCTGATCTCAAGAAAGAAGAGGACCCTGTTTAGATCAATTGTGCCAGCTCAAAGGCCACGTTCAGGCTCTGGGAGCCATTGAGGCGCGGATCGCAGTAAGTTTCAAAGCGCAGAGGAAGGTGCTCGGGAGAAACACCGCCACCGGTGCATTCGGTCACATCGGCACCCGTCATCTCAAGATGCACGCCACCAAGGCGCGAATTATGTTCGGCATGCACGGCGACCGTGGATTTAAGTTCCGCAAGGATCGAATCGACGTGGCGCGTCTTGAGTCCCGACATCGACTTCACCGTGTTGCCATGCATCGGATCGCAACACCAAAGAACCGGCGTGCGCGTTTCACGAACGGCGGCGATCAATCCAGGTAATTCGGCGTCGACATTCTTTGCGCCAAGTCTGGTGATCAAAATCAATTTGCCACGCTCACGATTTGGATTCAGAATTTTAACGAGTTCCGCAATCTCGTGGGGCGAAGCACCAGCACCGACTTTTACGCCGACGGGATTGGCAATCCCGCGGAAATATTCGACGTGGGCACCGCCAAGGTTGCGCGTGCGCTCGCCAATCCAAAGGGTGTGGGCGCTGAGGTTGAAAGGCACCCCAGTCTCGGGATCGTCGCGCGTCATCGCCTCTTCAAAATCCAGCAATAGACCTTCGTGGGATGCAAAAATCTCGTGGGATTCCGCTGCGGCGGACTTTGATCCGAAGGCCGAAGCCAGTTCCATGGCGTTGTGGACGGAGGCAGCCAGATTTTCAAAACGACTGCATTTTGCCTCGGCATGCCATTCGCGGGCACGCGCCACTTCGGTGAAGCCGCCAGCAACGAGGGAGCGGATGTAATTCAAGGTCAAAGAGGCTGCATGGTAGGCCTGTAAGAGCCGTCCCGGATCGGCTTTACGGGTTTCAAAGTCATGGACGCTGTCGCCCCGGAATGCGGGAACCAGGCGCCCGTCCTTGGATTCGTGGGAAAAAGAGCGGGGCTTGGCATACTGCCCCGCAATGCGGCCGACTTTGATGATGGGGCGGCTGAGTCCGCTGGTCAGTACGAGACCCATGCGCAGCAACAGGCTGACCTTTTGGTTGATGGCAGACGGCGTGCAGTCGTCAAATCGTTCGGCGCAGTCGCCGCCCTGAAGGAGAAAACGCCGGCCGATTTCTGCCTCGGCCAACTGACGGCGCAAAGTCATGATTTCACCGGGAGAAACCAGCGGCGGATAAGAACGGATCTGGGTCAGGACCGAAGCCACCTTGTCCGGATTTTCAAAGTCTGGCTGCTGTCCGGCAGGAGACTGCCGCCAAGAGCTGCGCGTCCATGGCTCAAGCCGCAAATCAAAACGCAATTCAGGCAATGTTGCGCTGCGGGTTGAATGATCAATTGGACGGAAAAATTCGCTCAAAAGGATCTCCGGAGAACGGACTCGAGGGTTATAACTCGACTTGATTTCCAATTCCATAGCGATAATACTTCGAACGAATTTTAATAAAGTGAGATGAATAAACCATGCTCATGTTTGCTGCGACTCTGGCCTATGCCGCCGCGTCGCTATTCTATGTTACCGGAACCACAAGGTTTTTTAGGATTTCCGGCAACGCCTGTCTGATCGCTGGCGTGTCCCTGCTCGCCATACTGGCGCAAAATCAGATCGGTAACGACGGAAACTGGGGCGGCAGCGCGGCTCCACTTTTGGCTGCCATGATCGGAGCGATTGCCATTGCCGCCGACCGCTGGCTCGGAGTGCGTCTGGCAGCTGCCATGCTGGCACCCCTCGGGATGTTAGTCCTCCTGGTCCGGTTTTTTGCCGCCCCCGTGCCCCAGATCGCGCCCACGTTGTGGCTGACGGGATTTCACGTCAGCATGGCCCTCGCCGGACAGGTGATGGCCATTGCAGCCTGCGTACTTTCCCTCCTGTACCTTTGGCAGCACAACGCGCTGAAGCGCCGTAAAATCCTGGAACTCCAACCCGGTGTGCCTGCCCTGGACCGCTTGGACCAGTGGCTCAAAATTGCTCTCATTTCTGGCTTTGTCATGCTGACCTGCAGCCTCGTGACGGGAGCGCTGTTCATGACCGGACTACCAACGGGAATTACTGCGTCGACATTGATTGCCTTGCGGGCAAAGATCCTGTGGGCCGTCGCCGTCTGGTCCTGGTATCTGGCGATCCTTGTCGCCCGCAACATCCTGCGATCGCCGGCACGCATCATTGCCCGAATGAGCGTCATCGGGTTTGCACTGATGGCACTGGCCTGGTTTGGGCTGATCTTTTTCGCAGCCAAAATTCCGCAGATCGCAGGGTGAAGCCGATGACTGCGAGCGATGACAGCGTCATTTTCTGCTTCGGTGCGAACCATCGCTCTGCCGACATAACCCTGCGCGAAAAACTTTTCGCCAGCGAAGGTGTCATCCGGGACCGTCTCCCAGCCATCAAAGACCGCTTTGGATTTTCAGAACTGGTCACGCTGTCAACCTGCAACCGGTTTGAAATATTTGGAGTTGGTCCACGCAGCATCACCGAAGATCCAGCCTTTTCCGACACCTTGCATGCAGCCTTTGTTTCTTTCGATGCCCTGGGCCCCGAGGCGGCTGAGCAGGTGCGTCAGGCGGCTTATTCGCTCACTGGGCGCGACGCGGTTCGCCATCTTTTTTCGGTTGCAGCCAGCCTGGATTCTCTGGTCGTCGGAGAAACTCAAATCACGGGACAATTCAAACAGGCTCTGGCAATTGCAGACGATGCAAAAACCCTTGGTCCCGTTTTAAGTCGCCTCGGACAAGAGGCTCTTGCGGCTTCGAAAAAGGTGCGAACTCAAACCGCGATTGGACGCGGCCGTGTTTCGATCGGCCATGCGGCAGTGGAACTGGTCAAAAAAGTCTTCAACGACCCCACGACTAAAAATTTTCTCGTGATCGGAGCTGGCGAGATGGCGGAAGTCACCGCCCGGTGCATTCAGCAGCACAATCCGAAATCCCTTGGAATCATCAATCGCAGCCTGGACCGGGCACGTGCGTTGGCCATGCGGCTTCAAGGCGCCGAACCACGGAGCCTGGATTATCTAGCCGATGCCTTGGCGACAGCCGACGTTGTCATCAGTGCAACGGGGGCACCCCATACTATCGTCACCAAGGCCATGGTGAACGAGGCGATTCGACGCAGGCGAGGAAAAACATTGCTCCTGGTTGACATAGCCATGCCACGGGATATTGATCCGGCCTGCAGCAGTCTGAACGATGTGTACCTTTTCGACATCGATGACCTGAAACAAGTGGTCGAAGGCAATCGACAGGAAAGGCTTCGTGCGGCTGAAGATGCCGCGCGAATCATCGATGAGTCCGTTGCCGGATACGAGAAGTGGCTTGCCCACATGACCGTTGCGCCGGCCTTGCAGCATTTCAACATGCACCTGGATCAACTGTTTCGCAAAGAGGCTGAGAAGACCCTGTCCCGCAATTCTTTTCAAGAATTCAATGAGGAGCAAACCGGGCGTGTTTGGCAACTCCTTGATGTTTTGGCGTCGCGCCTGACGGCCGATGCGGGGCGAGGACTGCGAAAAATGGTAGACCAGGGCACTGGACAAGATGCTGCGGAACTTTTAACGCGACTCTTTCGCGGGGAATCCCCAAGGACTGAAGATGATCCCACCTAAATTAAAGATTGCGACTCGCGGCAGCGCCCTGGCCATTTGGCAGGCGGAATTTGTTGCCGGCAAGCTGAACGCATCGGGCATAAAAACCGCATTGCACGTGGTCAAGACCACAGGCGATCTGGTGCAAGACCGGTTCTTGAGCGAAATCGGCGGCAAGGGTCTTTTTGTGAAGGAACTTGAAGAGGCGATGCTGGCAGGCTATGCCGACATTGCCATCCATAGCCTGAAGGACATGCCAGTGAATCTGCCACCGGCATTTCGTCTTGGCGCGATTTTAAAGCGGCATGCGGCCCACGATATTTTAATCGTCCGAAAAAAATCTGCAGAATCTGCCGGACTAGCGAATCGCGACGGCGAATGGCTGACGAGCGAGGATTTATCTGCCGCCGGACCTTTGACCATTGGCACGTCAAGCCTCAGGCGGGCATCTTTATTTTCGCGATACGCCGCGAAATTTAAAAACATGCCAGTTCGCGGCAATGTGGACACGCGGTTGCACAAACTTCACGAGGGCCAATTTGATGCCATCGTGTTGGCAGCGGCATCCTTGGAGCGCCTCGGGGAAAAATTGTGGGAGCATGTTCCACGCGGATCTTTTGTCGTTTGCCCATTGCCCACCGAAGAATTTGTTCCATGTGCCGGCCAGGGCGCCCTTGCCATTGAGGTTCCCAACACGGGCGATTTGCTCGGGGAAATCCTCGCTCCCCTGCACTGCCTTGACACGGAATTCTGCGTGAATGTGGAACGCTCTGTATTGAGGTTGCTTGGCGGGGATTGCACCATGCCATTTGGCGCCCTCTGTGAAATTGAAACTGACTTAAACGGGATCCGATTCGCCTCAGCGACGGCAACGCTGCTGAACAACGACGGGCAACATGCATCGGCCAAACTCCGGGTCGAAATCACTCCTGAAAAAAAACCAGAGGCCATCGGTGCAAAATTACTGGCATCATTGTCGGAACAAGGGGCCGCGGAAATCCTGACAGCCCTGCAACTACCCGTGCCTGACGCGATGCGGCTGCATTAAAGCTCCTAAATCACTAAATACATGCGAGCATCCTGATGCATGACGGAATTCCCCTAGGGAACTCAAACCCGAATCAAAGAAAAACTGGGGCATTGATTTGGACCCGGGCTGCTGCCGATTTGCCTGCAGACAGGATTTTACTCAACGCCTTGCGCGTGGATGTGCTTCATGTTCCGTGCATCGGAATCGAAGCCCTGCCGGTGCCACAATCGATCAACGGCAGATTTGATCAAGGTGCCAAAGTCATATTCACCAGCCAGAATGCGGTGAAAATTTGTGATTCGTGGCGGAATACCGAACCAAAAGCCTTTGCCGCATTGGCAGCAGCATCAGAAATCATTACCCATGGGCGCAAAACAGCAGACCTTGCAGAAAAACTCTGGCACCGTCCCGTCCAATGTATTGATTCCGCAACCAGCGAAGGGCTCGCCGGCGATGTTCTCCGAAACCGTCCAACCGCTGGCACTCCATTTGTCTGGTTCAGCGGTGAAGAAGTCGCCTTTGATCTTTCAGCGCAACTTGAAGCCGACGGTTTTCCCTGCCACAGAATTGTGGTTTACCGCACGGGATCCCATCCAACAGACGC
>CAMBEK010000038.1 GCA_945865565.1 Pseudobacteriovorax antillogorgiicola
AGGATTCCCCGCAGATTGCACGTCGGACTTTCGGTTCTTGAACCATTTGAAATCTAAAATCGACATAAGTGTTGACACCTGAGTGGGTTTTATTTGATAGTCCGACCCGCATTCGACCGCGGGAGTAGCTCAGTTGGCTAGAGCGTCGCGTTGCCATCGCGAAGGTCGAGGGTTCGAGTCCCTTTTCCCGCTCCACTTTTTTTGTTTCCTTCTTCGTTCCTCTTCAGATTTTTTTTCAGCAGACCCTAGAGATTAGCAACCCGAACATTGACGATGTTTGGCAGGGCCGACATCGACTTGATGTCGATCGCGCCGCGCTCCGCATCCACTTTGATCAAAGCCATGGCCTTGCCGCCCTTGCGATTTCGGCTCAGTTCAAAGCTGTCGATATTGATCCCCTTTGAAGCCAAATAATGTCCGACATCCCCGATCACACCGGGTTTGTCGTGATTTTCCACCAGAATCAATGTTCCGCTGGGATCAATCTCGAACATGAAATCATTCACCGCCGAAATCCGCAGGTAGGTTTCGTCAAAAACGATACCACCCACCGTAAGGCTCTTGCCACCGGCACCGGTCAGCAACACCCGCAGCGCGGATTTATAACTGGCCGAATCTGAATCTTCGACTTCGACGACGTTCAAGCCTAGTTTTTCGATGTGGCTGGTGACGTTGACGAATGAAACGTAATCATCCACCACTTGCGCGGTGTAGCCTTTCATCCAACTCAAGCGGATCAGACTGTGGTCCAGTTTGGCCAAGTCGCCGCGGTAGCCGAGTTCGACCCGCGACGGATTAAAATCCAGCATCTGTCCCATCAAGGCGCCAATTTTTTCTGCCAGCAACGCATAACTGCGCAACAACGCATGATCGATCACACCGACTTCCGGCAAGTTCACCGGATAATCAACCACGCCACCTTCAATCGCCTTGAAAACTTGTTCGACAATCGTTTCTCCGATCGCCAACTGGGCTTCATCAGTGGAGGCTCCGATGTGTGGCGCGCACCAGATGTGAGGATGCTGGACCAGGGCCGCAAGGGGTTTTGGTTCCTTGTCCCACGTGTCGATACCAGCCCCGGAAATCTGTCCTGACTCCAGGCGTTTCAGCAGATCCACCTCGCCAATGACACCCCCGCGCGCGACATTCAAAACGCGGCTGCCTTTGGGCATCAGATCCAAAATCTCGCCACTGACCATGCCGCGCGTTTCCTGATTCAGCGGAACATGGACTGTCAGAACGTCGACATTTTCCGCAAGTTCACGCAGACTTTTGCATGGTTTTGCGCCGTGGCGTTCAAACACATGGGGGGCGATGTAGGGATCATAGGCGAAGACTTCCATGTCAAATCCGTGGGCAAATTTCGCGACGCGATGTCCGACGTTGCCCAGGCCAACAATACCAATCCGCAGGCCGCGTGCCTCGTGGCCGGTAAAACGGTGACGGTCCCAGGCACCTTGTTTCATGCTTTGATGGGCTTGGGGAATGTTGCGCAGCATTGCCAGCAGCAGTCCCATCGTCAATTCTGCCGCGGAATTTGTGTTCTTCCCCGGGCAATTGATGACCAGAATTCCTTTTTCTGTCGCGTAAGAAATATCAATGTTGCCGACACCGACGGCGGCACGGGCGATGATGCGCAAGTCTGGGGCTGCGTCGATCACTTCACGATCCACATCGGTCTCACTTCGGGTGACCAGGACGTGCGCAGACTTGACGATGGACATCAATTCCGTGCGTGAACAATCGGGATGATACCGGATTTCACTGCGATCACTGGTTCCCATGCCGCTGCCCTTGGCACGCGTCTTAAATGCGGCCAGAGCCTGTTCATGCAATGCGCCGGTGATGAGGATGTTTGTGGTCATGCGTTGAATGCCTTTAGATTCGCACGGGCTCCAACTTCACACTGCCACGATGGTTTTCAGCGCGTTTCTGCCCAGCCTTGCCAACATGAAACGATTTTACGGCTGCATATTCCCGCAAGATCCCATTTGTTTTTGATCCTGCAAAACGTTTACGAAAATGAAAACGGGCTTCCGAACTTTCCGGCAATTTCAGATTGCGCCGCCAAATGCCAAAGCTGTCAGTCATGCCGACCTGTTGGGTTTCCAACCAGACTTCCGCCCCGGCAACAGGATGCCCCTGCACATCAATGGCACGGACTTCAAACACTGCGGCACTCACCGGAGCGGTGCGCGTGAACGCCGCAAAGGCGCCAGCACTGGCAGCAACGGCGACGACACCGGCGATGATAAAATTACGAATTGAGCTAGTCATGATAGTTCCATGCTAGCGAGCGACGCGATCACAAAAAATGGGCAGAAAAATGCCGGTCAAAATTTGCCGGGTTTATTGCAAATCAATCAGATTTGAAAAACGCTGGCGCAGTTGCGGGCCGGGCGCAGGGCTTCGCAACGCAGGCGAACCGTCTCAATGTCCTTGGTCGTCATGACTTTGACGCTGGCGGGCTTCAAGCGAAAACGGTTTCTGGAAGTGATCACGATGTCGGCTTCAACCATGTAGAGGCGGTCGGTTTGGGTCCACGCATTTTCGCGACCGAACAGGAGAATCCTCAGGGGTTCGCCCTTGATCATTTTTCCCCAAGTCGTGGTCAAACTGTCGTTGTCACGCATGGCCACGGAGAATCCGATGTCGGATTCCCCGAGGGCTGGAATTTCCCAGAACTGAACCATGAACGGCGTGTACGCACCGACCGTAGATTCCGTGGGAATCCCCAGCTCTTTTTTGGCCAGTAGTTTTAGCGCTTGCTGATCCGCTGGGCCCATCGGGCAATCGTTGGCCAGGATCATTTCAACGAGTTTGGGGCGTTCGTAATGAGAACCCTTCCAGTCCACGCGGCCGTCGCCCCCGCTGCATGGAAACCCCATGGCAAGCCAAACGGAGTTTTGAGCCAGACCCGGGGCGTCGTTGCGCGTGGTGCATGGGCGAAATAATTTGGTGACGACATAGCTGCTGGATGCGCTGATCACGGGTGGAGTCCCGGCGACGGTGCCGTCGGAGCCCGGTGTTGCAATAATGGCCTGGCAGGGGTCTGCGCCCGGAATGACATCAGAGGCCGGTTTATCAGGCCCTGCGACATTGGAAGGGGCGACTGGGGCAGCTGACGCCACGGTGGGTGCGGCCTTGGTGCGCATGGTTGAAGTTGAGGTTGAGGCTGGGACGCCTGCAGGGGCTGGAGCCTCGTAAACGCCGCCATAGGCTTGCGCTCTGGCTGGCATCACATCCCCGCGGTGAGGTGCACCGGGGGCTTGGCCAGCGGCCATTCGCGCCTTGGCCCTTTGAATGGTTGTACAACCGGTCATGGCCGGAAGAAAAATCGCCAGGGTTATAAAAAGTCCCATTTTCATGCGCGAATCATCGGAAGATCCTGTCCATTCTAAAGCCGGCCAGCAGAGGCCACCCCGCAGCAGAGGTCGCTGCAACCACAGCAAGCCACCAATATGACAGGATTTAAAATGAATTTATCAAAAATTACAAGATGATATAGATAATCAAAACAGCCTAAAGGCCCCCACCATCGAATCCTCAATCCATTCGTTACAATGATAAATTTCGGCTTATCGAAGGTTGACAAAGTAAGTTCTATTTAATATTCCCAACATGCTTTGCAGAATCGCTAGAAAGCATTAAATTAGTTAGTCTTCGCTACCCGGCCCTGCCACTTAAGCGGGCACGAGAACTGGCGGCGACGGTTAAGTTTTCAGGAGGCATCATGGCATCGGTTCAGCTTCGTCCAGGTGACACACTCAATATCGTATGGACCTCGGTCCAGGAAACTCCGCTCGGCATGAAAGAAGTCGAGTCGAACTTTGCCTTCACCTACGAAGAGCTCCTCGCCCGCCTCAAGGCCAAAGGCCGCGTGGGCAAATCCCGTCGCTCCGGAACGGACGGCGCCCGCTTCAGCCGTATTGTTGCCCTCGCCACGAACGCAATGCGCAAAGGCAAGTGGTCCACTGGTGCTGACATTGACCGTGACGTTGTGTTCAGCAAGTTGATGCGCAAGTTCAACGAACTTGAAAACCACGAGTACGCCAACATCACCGCCAACGCACGCGAGGCGCTGGCCGCCCTTCATGAGAGCAAGCACTTGAAGCCAAACCAGAAGAAAGAGCTCAAGACAGCTCTTGATTCTGCAAGCATTACTGTAGCGTGATTGTGGATTCCGTGGCCGGATCAAACGAAAGCAAAACGCGTTCGTTCCGGATCATCGGAATCAACCACCTCGGATTGGCTCCAAAAGATCCTTCAAAGGCCCGGACGTTCTTCACGAATGTTTTGGGCCTTGGTTTTTTGGGCGAAGAACTCGTCAAGGAACAGATGACCAATACCGTCATGATCGATTCAGCGATGACCAATTCAGCGCCGACCGATTCAGCCACGGCGGCCAGCGCAAAAATTCCCACCGGCCGTCCGATGTTGGAAATTCTGGAGAACGAAATCGGACCCGACGGTCCAAGACCCGGACCGATCGCAAAATTTCTGGCCAAAAAAGGTTCGGGCATTCATCACGTCGCCTTGCAAGTCGACAACCTCGACGCGGCCCTGGCCTACATGCAAGCCAACGGCGTCCAAATGATCGACTCCACCCCGCGACCTGGATCCCACAACACACGCATCGCCTTCATCCATCCCGAGTCCACCGGCGGCCTGCTCGTCGAACTGGTCCAGCAGCTTTAAATACCGCTATCCACGTCATCCTGAGCGTAAGCGAAGGATCCTTTCTTCCTCCTGCTCCCCTGCTCAAAATTAATTCTTTGTGGATAACACCCTCAACCCACAGCAAACGCGAATCATTTCATTTTCATTTTTGCGAATAATCTAATCCACGCGATGATGTCGCCCTGTGACACCTGATGTCACACAATTCCTTTTAATGTCAGGATCTTGCAGGATGAACACCAATGCACTATTTCGATAACCCGTCGGACGAAACCACCAGCGGGAGCAATCAAATGCAGCAAAACGATCAAATGCCTCAAATCATGGCGATGCTTACAAAAATTTTTACAAAGCTTGAGGAGCACGATTTA
>CAMBEK010000039.1 GCA_945865565.1 Pseudobacteriovorax antillogorgiicola
TGAACACCAATGCACTATTTCGATAACCCGTCGGACGAAACCACCAGCGGGAGCAATCAAATGCAGCAAAACGATCAAATGCCTCAAATCATGGCGATGCTTACAAAAATTTTTACAAAGCTTGAGGAGCACGATTTACGTTTCGATGCGCTCGAGCAGCGAATGACTGCCATAGAGGAGCGGATGACCGCCCTCGAGCAGCGAATGACTGCCCTCGAGCAGCGAATGACCGCCCTCGAGCAGCGGATGACCGCCCTCGAGGAGCGAATGACTGCCATAGAGGAGCGGATGACCGCCCTCGAACAGCGAGTCAGTGCCCTCGAGCAGCGGATGACCATCATGGAGACAGAGGTCTCCCGCTTGGGTGTCTTATTCGAAGACAACGAAAAGAAACTTCAGCACATCCTCGACGTGTTGACCAGCTACCTCAAAAAGATGGAAAAAGTGGATCACCTGGATGAATCCATGATCGAACAAACTCAAGGACTGCAGATCACCAAAATTGCGCTGGCCAACCACATCCAAAACCGTAAAATTCATCTCATGCCACCACGCGGCCGACCAAAAAAGAATCCGGATGAATCTGAAACTTGAACATAAAACCCATGCCATAGCGGCATGGGTTTTATCGTAATTCTGAAATACTGGTGAATTATTAAATCAGTTCCACCCTCGTGATACGTCCCTAGCTCAGCCCTGCCCGCTCAGAATCGACAGGCCAGAAATTTGCGCTCGATTTTTTGATTACCGTTGCGGGATTTTTCAAGTCACGCGCCACAATTTGATCCGTGGATACTGTAAAGAGAAACCCATCGAACTTGAAGGCGCGCCGGATGAATCCCAATTGTGTAATAAACTCAATCTCAGTGACTTTGTCTGATCCCACATCAAGGATCATCGCGCCCCCATCAACAGGAACAAATGCGATTTTTGTTTCTGGATCATACATGAAAGCTTTGTAGTCCTGATTGGCTTCTGAGCTTCCTTGCCTTTTGAGGGTTGATACTTCCTTTAGTTCGTCGGCTTTTGACGTATCGAATAATGATATTTTAACTTCTTCAGTTATGCCGCCACCCATCATATTCTGTTCGATTCCTACACCGAGCAATCGCCCTTCTGCGACTGGGTGCAGATATTCTGAAAAGCCTGGAACTTTCAATTCACCCAGAATTTTTGGTGCCGCCGGATCCGTCATGCTGATGGCGAACAGTGGGTCAATCTGACGAAACGTCACCATATAGGCCATTTCATCGACATAGCGTACCGCCTTGATGTCTTCTCCTGGTGCGATTCCAGTGATGCTGCCGGTTTCGACGAGCTTCGTTCCGTCTTGCTTGATTATAAAAAGGTTGTTGGCGCGGCCTCCCAGGCGTTGAAAGGAAGCTCCGATCACCGGCCGATCGCTCCATCCACCCATTGCGGCATCAACCTGGGGCTTGAGCTCCGAATTGGTCGCCAGAACAAGATAACTGGATCCGGCGAGCGTGACTTCCCGCATCGCAAAGGCGTCTTGAAGCTTTCCAGGTGCTTTTCCGCTGGCGCTCAACTGGAGCGTACCGGAACTTGAATCGAAACGGATTTTGTGAATGCCAGTGACGTCATTATGAATCGCTTCCGTCACGTAAAGGTTCTCTTCGTTCATATAAATCATCCGACCTGCCGCGAATGCTCCAATAACGCTGGCTGGCTTTTCTGGGGCATGAACGTCCATTGATAGGACCTTCGTCAAACTCAAATCATTTGGATTGATCTGGGGCTTGGCAATTATTCCGCATTCGATTCCAGCAATTTGAGTGCCTTCAGGTTTTTCGTCTCCCGTAAGGCCTACGTTGAACACGGCGATGAGGTGGCCATGAGTGACACGGGACTGGCTGACCGGTTGTTGGAAATGTTTTTCGATAATCAAGGACGGCTTCGCATTGTCGGCGAGTTCAAAAATACTGACGCTTGATCCACTCTGAGACGCCCACCCATTCACTACGCTGCTTTGGTTCACGACGACTACGAGACGGCCTGCATCAATATACATTCCCGCAATCTGCTGCCCTGTTTTTTGATGAAGTTCACCGACCTTGCTCAGATCAGACCGACGCAGGAACGTCAGTTTATTTCCCCTTGCGACAACGATCTGCTTCTCTCCAACAGCAATTAAGTCAGTTTCGGCGACTCCTGCCTCCTGACGGTTACCAAGGATCTCGGAGGAACTGCTGGTCGACATTGGTGCCGCAGGCCGAGCACGGGCGGCACTGGCTGCACTGGGACGGCCATGATTCCCGTTGCCACGACTTCTGACGCCAACGATCGAACGGACGTGTTCTGAGATTTCGTCACACGATACAAAAGTCTCCACTGGTCCTGCGGCCAAGCGGGCCTTAGGCAACTGAAAGTTCGGGTCACCGGAACGCATCCGGGTCGTTGATTCACTACACGCGCCAACAGAAAACGCAGCCAGTACAGTCGTCAAAAAGATCGAATTGCTATTCCGTTTTTTGTGGATACTCATGGGCACCTCCTAAGTTGAGGCACTTTTCGGCAACCGGCCCTCTATCGAGTAGACAAAGGGGCATGAAAACGTATTCACGCGTATTCGCGAATTGGCCGCCCGGTTTCTGTCATTCCCGGGAGGCGCTGGTATACAGTTAACGGGCAAAAGTGACATAGGTTACGGTGGGTTAAAGCTCTCATTCAAGAATTCGACGTTTTACGCCGAATACACCCGTTAATGAAAGATTCACCACCAGACATTTTTGGTTTTCTCGATTACCGCCGCTACCTCGCGGCGGTCTATGATGCGCGCAAGGCGACGCGTGGGTTCAGCTTTCGGGCGTTTTCAAAGCTTGCTGGTTTCAGCTCCCCGAACTTCATGAAGCTTGTCATCGACGGTGAGCGAAACCTTGGTTCACAGGCGATCATTCAGGTCGCACACGGCCTGAAACTTCAAGGTCACTCCCTGGAATACTTTAAAGTGCTGGTCGCAATGAATCAGACGCCCGATGACTTGCAGCGGGTGGCGCTATTGGCACATTTACAGGCATTGATGCCCCACGGCCGCCGCCGAGAGATCGGTGCAGAGGGTGTTCAATACCTCAGTTCCTGGCTTTACCCCGTTATGCGCGACCTGATCGCTACAAATGAATTTCGTGAGGAACCTTATTGGATCGCACGCCGCCTGCGTGGCCGGGTGTCGCCAGAAGAAGCTCGCGATGCGATCCGTTTCCTTCTGCAAAATGGTTACGTTCGTCGCAACGATGCAGGAAAGCTGGAGGCCGCCGACGATGTGGTTTTGTCGACAGACGAAGTCCGCAGCCTGGCCGTGAGGTCCTATCATCGGTCGATGCTTGGTGAGGCCATCGACGCACTTTCGAATGTGCCGATCGAGGAGCGGGAATACGGAGCTTTGACGGCGGCGATCCCGCGCGCGGCACTGCCTGAATTGAAATCACGCATTAAAGCGTTCAGGAAAGAATTGCACACATGGATCATGGCGCAGGTTGCCGTGACAGGTGTCGATTCAGCCCGGGAAATCATCCAGATCAATATCCAGATGTTCCCGCATACGGGTCAAGGCCAAGCGAAGGACTCGGATTCCCACGATCAAGCCGCACCAGGGGAGGTCGCTTGAAAACCACTCTGGCAACGTACACGACGCTTTTGTTTATCTTGCCTGGCTGCGCGGCACAAGGCACCGAAGTGGGCAATGGCGTTAAACCACCACAACGTCGAGCGCCATCCGCCGGAGGTCACGCTCCAGATGGAGCCAGCTCATCACCAATCGTTCAGGAAGATCTGGCCAAGTTGATTCTGAGTTCGCATTGCCATTCGTTGCTTATGCCACCGCGAACAGGGTTGCCTGCATTTAAGCCTTACACGGCTCCAAGTTCCCTGGACGTCGTGATGGCCACAATGGCTTCTGAAAAACGCGTCATCGCCGTCGAAGTTGCGTTGCCAGCGCCCAAAATCATGTTGGGTGGGGATGAGATTTCACGGCAATCGCCGGACAGCACAGCCACCACTTGCGTGGGGCAGGAGGCCATTTCGACTTCACAATCACCCGACGGATCATCCCTTGTCGTCCTTGAATCGCGACTTAAGATATCAGACCGTGAATTTGCCGTAAGGATCGAGCGCGTTGAAAACGGCGGCGCCTCTAAACTGGGGCGGGTTGAGCTGCGTGGGCCAGAAGGCTATCGCGTGGTTTGGCAGGTAAAATAGAATCCTGATGCCAATATTTCAAAACACTCAGAAAATAAATTCACTGTGGATAACACCCTCAACCCACAGCAAACGCGAATCATTTCATTTTCATTTTTGCGAATAAATGAAACCACGCGATGATGTCGCCCTGTGACACCTGATGTCACACAATTCCTTTTAATGTCAGCATCTTGCAGGATGAACACCAATGCACTATTTCGATAACCCGTCGGACGAAACCACCAGCGGGAGCAATCAAATGCAGCAAAACGATCAAATGCCTCAAATCATGGCGATGCTTACAAAAATTTTTACAAAGCTTGAGGAGCACGATTTA
>CAMBEK010000040.1 GCA_945865565.1 Pseudobacteriovorax antillogorgiicola
TTTGCGATCCTGGGCTCTCCGAAAGTTTCCATTATCATTCCAACGCGAAATAATTTGCCGCTGCTCCGCGCCTGCGTGGAATCGATCGTCGAAAAAACGACATGGCGTAATTTTGAAATTCTGATCGTCGACAATGCTTCCGATGATGCCGCTTGTTTGAAATGGCTGCAGGAACAGGAAAAATTACGCGCCGACGCCGACGCGACAAAAATCAGAGTGCTCCGCGACGAAAACGACTTTAATTTTGCTCACCTCAATAATCTTGGTGCCCAAACCGCCACCGGCGAATACTTGATCCTGCTCAATAACGACACCGCTGTCATCAGCGCTGATTGGATCGAGCAGATGCTGCAATTCGCTCAAATAAAAGATGTCGGATGTGTTGGTGCCCGTCTGCTCTATGAAGACGGCTCCATCCAACATGCCGGTGGCATCCTGACCGGTGAAAAAATGGGCAATCACGCCTGCAAAAAACTGCCCGCCTCAGACCGCCGGTACATGGATGCCATTGCGACTTCGCGCGAATGCAGTTTTGTGACTGGGGCCTGCCTGATGATTGAACGGGCTAAATATTTGGAAATCGCAGGTCTGGATGAGGCATTCGTGCCAAATGGATTTGGGGATGTGGACTTGTGCCTGCGTCTTTCCGCCCTAGGTTTACGCCACGTCTATGCGGCCAATGCGATTCTCAGTCATTTCGAATCAAAAACCCGCGGAAAATCAGTGGAAACCTTTGAGCGTTTCTACATGATGTCGCGCTGGTCAAATGCTTTGAACCTCGATCCTTATCTGAACATGAATCTGGCGCGCGATGAGTTTTTTCAACCAGATCGCAATTGGCCGACGACCATATTGCGCGACAATCACTTTGCGAAAATGATTGCCGAATCAAAATTCAAAATATTCGAAAATTAGACGAGAGCGCCCGCGCTGGCTTCAAAAAGAATTCCGCCATCACGCACGTCGACAATGTAGCCGTGCTGATTAGCACCCTTTTTGCTGTTTCGTAGGTTCAGATAGGCAACTTCGCCGTAATAAATCTCACGCGTGATGTTTTTGTCGTGGATGGCAAAAACAATTTCATAAGGCCTCTCGGCCAGCTGGGGCATTCCATTTGGAACCTGATAACGAACTTTAAAAACCTTGGATTTGCGGGCATCACCCGCCGGATCGCCGGCATGAAGTTCCAGATTGTTGAATCCCGTGACAATCTGGCCGTGATGCATGAAGCCAATGCCAAAAGCCAGGCCATCGGAGATCAGTTCAGGACGTTCAAATTCAATTTCAAATTCAAACGAGAACCCCCGCCCAACGTCGCACTCCCGAACACAAACCGCACCGTCTTGAATGATCGTCGCGTTGACTTTCGCCCGGGGAATATCCGTGAGGCCAATCAAATCAGGCGCAATAGACTTGGAGACGGACATGGCCTCTGCCTTGCGCCGGGCAACCATCTCCCGCATACGGCGGTACATGACTTCGTCTTGCAGGGCGACTGCCTCGCCCACGGGACCATCAAATTCCACCACGCCGCCAGACATGACGAGCGCACGGTCACAGAATTGGGTTACGGCTTTCATGTCATGCGTGACTAAAACAACCGTTGTACCTCGTCCCCGCAGAGACTCAATGCGTTGCAGGCACTTTCGCGCAAAATTCGAGTCCCCAACGGCCAAGACTTCATCGACCAGCAAAATATCGGGGTCGATCGCCGTCGCACAGGCAAAGCCAAGCCTTGCCACCATACCGCTGCTGTAATTCTTCAGCGGCGCATCCACAAAAGCACCAAGGTCGGAAAAGTCGATGATGGCAGGCATGCGCCCGGCGACTTCTCTGCGACTCAGTCCCATGAGCATGCAGGAAAGCTCGATATTTTCGCGGCCAGATAATTCAAAATCAAAACCGGCTCCAAGCTCAATCATGGGCGCAATGCGGCCGACGGCCTTGACCGTGCCTTGCTGAGGCAGGATCAAACCGGCAATGACTTTCAACAAGGTCGATTTGCCACAGCCATTATGGCCGATCAGGGCCAGGGATTCTCCCTTGGCAACGGAGGCATTGACCCCCTGCAGGGCGCGAAACGTCTTGTGAGATCCGTTGCCTTCAAGGCGACGCAAAACCATGTCTTTAAAGCCCGAGTACCGGTAGTCCGACATCCGGTACTCGACCGAAACGTTCTCGCACCGGATCACATCGCAATTATTTGTGGTCTTGGCCGTCATAGGTAAAAAATAATTTTCTTGCGCAGGTTTTTATAGAGCAACAGCCCACCGGCCATCGACCCCACAGACATTGCCAATAGCAACGCGAACTCTTGCACGTTGACATGATAAACACCGCCGAACATGACGGCGCGAAAGGCTTCGATGAAATGCGTAAACGGATTCAGCAAGAGCAATCCGCGCACCGCCTCGGGAATCGCAGAGGCGTGACGGTCATAAATGACCGGTGTTGCATAGAAGGTCAGGGTCAAAAGCGGTTCGAGGACGTGAGACACATCCCGAAAAAAAACATTCAGCACGGAAAGTCCCAGCGATAATCCCGCAATGAACGCCATGGTCAGAACAAACAGGACGGGGGCCAACCACAACTGCTCCGGCATGGCGCGCCCGGAAATCACATAAATCACTGCATAGGGCACAATCGACAGCGCGAAGTTAGTCAGCCCAAGGCCGGCGGGCACCACCGGAAAAATCCAGGTCGGGACCTTCACTTTCTGCAACAACGAACTATTCCGGACGATGGCGGATGTCCCCAGGTTCAACGACACCGTCACCATGTTCCAAAACAAAATTCCCGACAGAACGTAAAGATTATAATTTTCAATGCCACGCATCAAAAACGAAAAAACCACCGATATGATCACCATGAACAGCAGCGGATTGAGCATGCTCCACAGATATCCGAGGACCGATCCGCGGTATTTGACCTTCAGCTCACGTTTGACGAGGATCGCCACCAGGTCCAGGTATTTCACCCGCCCGGCAACATGATCCCAAACCCGCCGCATCAAGCTGGGCGCGATCCGGGTGTCTTCTGTGATGATTCCCACTGTTTCCATAAATTCCGCAATTGACGGTGAAACGGGCCCAGTGCGCCCTTCAATGTTTGATTGATCCGGTCCGCGATTCTGTAGCGCAGCGGTTTTGCAAACCAGGCTGCCCCCTGTTGCAGTCCTGTGAAGGTATCATAACCCATCTGACGCAGCATCTGAGGTTGAATCAAACCGGCATGTCGTTCGTACAAGATCACCTGTTCCAGATCTTCACAGAAATCCTTGCGCGTTTTTGACTCGTGATGAATTCCAGCAACAGACCCCAGGTAAAGATTCCTATAGCCAGCTTTAATCGCCCGCAAACCCAAATCCACATCGCCAAGGCCATTGGGCATCCACGATTCTTCAAGGGCACCGAGCTGATCAAAAACCGCCTTGCGTGACATTGCACAGGCGAAGGTCACTGCCGTGGCCACGTGGTCATCCATGGCAAAGTCTTCGTACCCGGCCATGTGCGTCGTCCGGAATAGCGGCCCGCCGCGCATTTCCAGGCCAAATTTTATTCCGCCATGCTGGATGCTCGTCCCGTTGGGATAATTCAACCGGATACCGCAAAAAGCAATCTCAGGGTCATACGCCAGATTCGATATCATCGTGGCCAGGGTTGCGGGATCGGTCAATTCCACGTCGTTGTTCAAATGCAATATATGGGTTGCCGAACTGCCGTAGATTTTGACGGCCTCGTTGTTCATTCGGGCAAAATTAAAGGCACCCGGAAAATCATGGACGACATACTTGTGACGGCGCGGCTGGCCCAACCATTCGTTTAATTGCCGCCTTGTCGCAGGATTTTGCGAGGCATTGTCCATGAGGACGCAGGTCAGCCGCACAGGACCAGAGCCCCCGTCGGTTTGCCCCTCAAGGCTGTCCAGACAAGCCCTGGTCAGATCCCAACCATCTTTAAACGGAATCGCCACCAAAGCATGCGCGGCAGCGACGGCCTTGCGGTCCAGAAACCGCACGCGCAAAAATCGATTGCCGCCGCGCGCCAAATGAGGCGCGACGTCGACGGGCTCTAGGCCACGCTCCGTCAAATGCTCCTGGATGAGGCGCAGCCCCCGCTCGTGGACATAAGGCTTGGCCGACAAGGAATCCGAGGTCGAATTGGGGATGCGGCGCCAGTAGTAGAGAAAAAGAGGAATATGCCCGGGCTTGAATCCCCCGGCTTCGCTGGCCCTCAGAAAAAAATCGTGATCTTCGACGCCGTCAAATTCAGCCCGGAACCACCGGCCGTCGGGAAGCCTTGATTTGGCGACTAGATCTTCACGAAGAAACGTCAGATGGGCGATGTAGTTGCTGCGCAGCAAAGTCGACCGGCAAAATCCTGGTTTATAGAAAAAATCATCCAGGCGTTTGGAGTCTTCAGAAATTTTGGCTTCGTTGGAGAATAAAAAGTTTGCATCAGGTGTGGTGCTCATCCAGCGGACGAAAACACCGAGCGCTTGCGGGTGCAG
>CAMBEK010000041.1:0-4460 GCA_945865565.1 Pseudobacteriovorax antillogorgiicola
GACACCGACCATGGCAGCAGCGGATCGCCCCTGTTGAATCTAGATGGGCAGGTGATCGGGATTGTTGGCGGCGGAACGGACGAAAACAACGCCAACTACACTTGGGCTATTGACGCTTCACTGCTTTCTGCGTTCTAAATAAGCATGAAAATTAGTTCCGGAATCCACTTCATCAACGCCGAAGACTGCCTGGTCACTTGGCTGCGTGATCAACTCGATCCAGTGCATCATGCGGATCTCGCCAGCACATGGATCGTCCTCCCAACCCGACGCCTTTCCGGAAACCTGACGGCGAGTCTGGCGGCGATGCGCGCGCATTCCAACTCAACGGGCTCACCAGGATCGTTAATCGCCCCACGTTCGATGAATCTCGACGGCTTTCTGACGGCTGCGGCTGCCTCTGCGCCAGCTCCGGTCCAAAACTCATCGGGTAACGTCGTGCCTCGTGCCCTTTCACCTGAAATGCCTGAACTTCTGATCCACGCGCTAATTGAGTCGGCAATCAACTCACCATTGACCCGCCAGCGCCGCAAACACGTTGACCCTGGGCACGCACACGAACTGGCGCACTTGATCAGCAGCGCGGTGGACAACATGCTGCCGTTGGACGCTATTGGACCCGCTGCGACCAAGATCCTGAACGAGGAAATTTACCGGTCTGAAGATCAAGTCTGCGCCATGGCGGAAAGGATCCAATCGATCCAGGAAACCATCCAAGATTTTCAGACCCTGCTTAAGAAAAATTCCCTTGAAACCATGGAAATGCGTCGGGCCCGCCTCGCAGCGCAAATCGCGGCATTCCCGCTGGACCGCGTCGCACCTTGGAGGCGCCTCGTGATCGCTGGTTTCACCAGCATGGTTCCTGCGCATCTTGAAATGCTGAGAACTCTGGCCAGGCGCCCTGACGTTACGGTCGTTCTGACCGAGCCTCCGCTCGCTCTTTCCGGAATGCGCAAATCAAAGGGAGAAACACCGCTGGCCCGCCTTGCCAATCACATGAGGCAAGCCCCAAAAGCAGTTCACGGCCCTCTTCTCGCACCAAGCACCCGGCAGGAAAATTCTACAAAACGTCCGGCGGAAGTGACCAGTTGGATTGCAGCAACGCGCGAGGACGAAATCGCACTGGCAATCAGACTGGCGAAGGACTTGCTTGCAAAAGATCCAAGTCCGCCGCAAGTCCGCCAAGGGGGCACGCATCCTCCCGCCTCCGTCGCAATTCTGATTCCTGATGAAACAACCTATGAACCAGTGATCCGAAAGGCCCTGGAAGGCCACGCTCCATTCAACCTGGCAGCCACGATGCCCCTGACCAGAACGATAGCAGGCTCATGGTTTCTGCACATGGCGCAGTTTGCGCGCCTGCGTCACGACGAATGCGATGAAGCCACGCGCCAGGCTGCCGCTGCGTTTCTGACGCACCCGCTCATGCACCATGACATCAATTCCGACGAGGCCAAAAATGATCGCGCACCTGTGATCGCATGCCTCGCTCACGCAGTCGCTGCCAGTCCAGACATCAGGTCCATCCGCGGCCAGTTGAATCACCTGAAAAATACTGGCGTTGAACAAATTGAGGCCGCTGGATCCATTGTGGACCGGGCTATCGAACTTGCGCGCCAATTGCGAACCAAGTCGGTGTTGGACGTTCTTGCACAAGAGCTTGAGCGAGCCGGACCATCGGGCCGTGACAATAGTGACACTGGTGCTGACGATTACCACAATGACAGCCACGGCGCCATTGAGCGGATCCTGCATGAGCTGAAGTTTTTAGCGCAGCAAATTAACTGCAAACCTTCCACGTTGCTTGATCTTTTTGTCCAGAGAATCCAGTCCGCATCGGTTCGTGATCGCGGCGAGCCTCTTTCCGGTTTACAGATTTTGACCCTCGCAGAAGCGCGTCATGTTCCCTTTCACGCCGCGGTAATCGTGGGATGCAATGAAGGGGTTTTTCCGCGCGGCTTGCCCAAGGACCGACTCCTTGATCAGTTCTTGCTGCGCCGTCTTGGCCTGCCAACCTGGGATGACCTCGAGGCCATTGAGGACACCACGTTTCATTTATTGCGGGCGCGCCTTTCTAAAATCATCATGACTTGCTCGGTGCGCGATGCCTCGAAACATCTGGTGCCGTCTCGCTATATTGAACTGATGAAAAACCTGAATGGCATCCAACCTGGCAAGGCTCAGAAAAAAACCATTGAAGCCGTGACCACCGAGCCAGGGGAAAATGAATTACCGCCGCCTGTCGAAGGGCGCATAATGACATCAGCCACTCATGCCTCTGATCAGGCAGTGCCGTTGTCGGCTTCGGCCCTCGCGAACCTGATTTCCTGTCCGTTCAAATATGCCTTGGACCGCCAGGGAGCCAAGCCGCCACCTGACTACGAGTCTACGGTTCAAATGCGTCAAGGCAATTGGTTGCATCATTCCATCAGAGAGGCCCTGGATGGATTTATACCAAATCTAGCCACCGTCGCCGAAGGCGTCCCAAACTTAACGGCGCAATTAGCGGCGCGATTAACCGCTGCAAGCCTGCGGGGCCTTCCACCCGAATTGCGCGAGACCGACATCCAGGCTCATTTGGAATATTGGTCCTGGCCGCGCCTGGCAGAATTCACCGTAAAAAACTGGACCTTGGCCCCAAATTCCATTCCCCTGGCTGCCCACAGCGAGCTGCGCTTCAACGTAAGTTTTGGCGGCCGGGAATTTCACGGCGACATCGACCGGTTTGAAAACCTGGGACCAGTTTGGTTGCTCCTTGATTACAAGTCATCAAGTTCACCAAAACGTCCGGAGATCGATCAGGGAGTACGCCCTCAACTGGCCATCTATGCTCACGCCCTGGCTGAAACACGCGGGCTTGACTTGGACCGCTGCATCGCGGGTCATTTTGAAATCATCAAGGGCAATTGGGTTCTTGGTTTTATTGGTGATTCGGCAAAAACTCATGCCCTTGATCTTGGCCTGCTGAAACCCCGCCAAAAATCATCCACGCCGGACGTTGGCATTGGAAATGCTGCCGCCCTGATGCAGTGGCGTGAGGACAGCCTGAGCAGAGAAATTCACCAATACCTGCCCGACCACAGCCAATGCGGATACTGTCCCCACAGCAATATTTGCCGTCGCGATGACGCTGCGTCCGAAGACTGGTTCAGCAATCCAGATTCTTCAAAAAGATTGACGCAAATGCTGGCCCAAACATCCGCGAGCATGCGGGCTGGGAGAAAAAAATGAGCGGCTCCGCGAATCCCAAAAATCCCTACCAGAGCCACGTCGTCAAGGCGTCTGCTGGTTGCGGAAAAACCTATCAACTTTCACAACGTTTTTTGGCCCTCGTTGCAGCCGGGGCAGAACCAGGCAGCATCCTGACCGTAACGTTCACCCGCAAGGCCGCGGCGGAGATGCGCGAGAGGATCCTCGGTGACGCCGGCAAATTACTGGCAGGCGGCCCTGAAAGTGAAACGTTTGACCAGGAAATGGCCCGGTTTTACCGCGACTCCAGGTCCCAGATTTTAGAGGAACGCGGCATCCAATTGCCTCCACCACGTTCCGCAAAAGAATCTGGAAGCACCATCATCAATCAGAGCCAGTCTTTGCGCATCACGACAATCGACAGCGTCTTCCACGACTGGATTGCAAAGTTTCCAGCCGAAACGGGACTGGCGACTGCCGCAGGAAGTCCCCTGAAGCTTGCCGACGAAATTCAACTCATGAATATGGATCAAGCCGCCTGGGAAAAGTCGAACCGGCTGCTGTTGAGCAAATTTTCTGGCGATGCGGCGGAGCCGTCTGAGTCCGATGAAATAGACGAAGCTGACGATCAGAAAGGAAATGCTGATTCCGAAGCAGCAGCCACTGAAACTGGAAATCCGAATTCAATTGTCGAACTGGCCAAGGATCTTTCGAGGTACAGCAGCTTTCTGTGGCACCTTGAAAAATCAGGGGAACAATCAGGAAAACAATCAGGCCAATTCCCATGGCTTAAAAATTCTGCGGGAGAAAATCCGGACGATTTAAAACGGCACCTTGTTTATGGCTTGAAGAATTCATGGGAAGCCTTGGCCAGCGTGATCAAAAAAGACCGCAGCGATGAGCTTCTAAATATAATATCCACTGGTCAACCCGATGAAATCATTGCAGCCCTGGTCGATGGAAAATTTCTCACCGGGAAAATGTTAATCAGCGGAACGACTTTCAAGGAAAAAACAACCGCTCCTGTCGCAGCAGATCGACAGTTGATCGCAGAAGCCTTGCAGGAGATGGATACCGCAATCAAAGTCCGGGCCCTCCGCCAAAAAGCAGAACGTGCCTGCCAGTTGTTTAATATTTTCCGTGAGTCCTTGCGCTCGGCAAAAGAAAAAGCGGGAATAGTCTCATTTGACGACCTGCTTGCCGGAAGTTCCAGAATTTTCAGCGATCCCTACGCGGCTGGTGCGCGGTACCTTCTGCAAAAAAGAATCCGT
>CAMBEK010000042.1 GCA_945865565.1 Pseudobacteriovorax antillogorgiicola
CGCCGCGCGACGGCCATCTTGTCGGCCGCCTTTGGGTTTGTCGCATCCACTTGCACGAATCCGCTGGAGAAAAAAGATGACAGGCACAACAGGCGATCGTGGGAGAAATAAATCGAACCCATTTTCACCGGGTTTTGCGCCAGGCGATGCGCCAGGTCAAACAGGGTGTCGGTCTCGCTGCCGGGGCCAATGTAGGTGACCTTGGTCCGGTCGCGGTCCCAAAGTTCCAGTGTCTGCTTGGTTTCAAAAATATGTCCGGAAATGATGCCCGAAAGGTGCCGCACTTTTTCTGCGCGCGGTGTCGTCTGGTAGTAAATCGATGGCATGTTGCTGAAGAACCACGGGGTCAGGATCGCAATGCTTTGATCGAGTCCGCTGCGGACCGATTCGGCGACATCGCTGACATAGCTTTCAAGTTCTTCGCCCGTCTTCACCTGCTCGTATTCATTGCCGCTGTGCGGCGAACCGTACCCTTCGTCGAGGTCTGCGCTGCCTGCCATTGAATCTGGCATGGAATCAGCCATCGAGTCGGATGCGTCGTTCGGGTTATCAATGGAATCGAAGCTGTCTTGCATGCTCAGGTCCTGTAAAAATTGAGTCTCATGCTCTTCCGCGTGCGAGTTCATCCCACTTGCGGTTTAGCGAAGTAAAAGTTGCAAGCCCAAGTCCGGCGGATAAATCGTCGCCCACCTGAACCTTGGTTTTTTTGGCGGCACCTGTAACGGCCTCCAGCAGATCATCGGCCGGGACACGACGCCGCGCGGTGAAGTGTTCGTAAAAACGCTTCAATGTCACGTCGGCTTCGGAACCCCGAAAGCAATCCGGGAGACGGTCCAGACCCTCAATGGCAAGTTCCATGAGGCGTGCACTGGTCTCCGCCAAGTCATTATTTCTAAACCCTTCAGGGACTTTATGCAAAACCAACTCGATGCCTTCGGCAAAGGGCTCAAGCAAGGCCAGGGCCTCGTCTCTGGCCTTGGCGTCGTATAAAAGTCCGGTGTAATAACCTGCCGGGGCCGCCATCCAGGGTGTCGCCTGGCAATCCACCGGGCGTTGCTCCAGAAATCCGCGCGGACGAACCTCGGGAAACAGCAAGGACAAGTGGGTTTCAAAAGCTGCCATGTCGGGGCTGACTCCCATCCACGGGGCAGCCATCCATTGGTCCCAGGTGAGGCCGGTGTCCGGCACGGCGTAGCCAGCCGACTCGGCAAAAACAACGCGCGCACTGCGCACAAAATCCCAGTAGTATTCGACACATGCATCTTTATCCAGGCGTTGCATCAGCCGGCGCGGATCCCGAAGGCCCGTCCGCGAAGGATCCATGTTCAACCAGACGCGGGAGCGAAAGCCTTTGTCCCCCGTCAACCGGCGGTCGACAATGGGCGAGTTGGCAAAGGTCGCCCCTGCAAAGGGGGCAATCAACAGGCTCGCCAGATAACGCCGCGCCATCTCATCGCCCGTGGAGCCAAAATCGAGGTTCACTTGAATGGTGCAGGTCTGGCGCATCATGCGCGGACCGAAGGGGCCCACTCGCGAAAAAAACTTGTTCATTGCCGCGTAACGCGGCTTGTTCATTTGCAGACCGATCTCATCCGGTGTGAACCACGGGTTAATTCCGGTCGAGACCAGTTCGATGCCAAAGCCACGCAAATGGCGCTGCAATTTTTCGTCAACAAGATGCATCCGGTTCAGGGCATCGGACAGGCACGGGAATGGTGCCGACGAAACTTCAATCTGCCCGCCTGGCTCAAAGCTGATCCAGTCAGGAATTCCCGTCTGGCCTGGTATCGCGATTTTCATGAGCACGGACTTAGAACCATCGCCAGAAAACTCGCACTGCCAGCCTTCGCGTTCCGCCAGGGGGATTAGCGCCTCGGCCAGAGAGTTCTCGCCATGGAGCAAGACCCGGACTGGAATTTCAGAGCGAAGGTCCCCGGCCCGAACTGGCCAGGATTCCATTTCGAGACCGATTTCACCCGGCCAAATTCCGTAGCGTTCGTCGTAACGCGCCGGCCTCATGCGAAATGTCTTGTCCGACAAAAACGCAAGGCACTGCTCTGCAAGTTTCGATTGGTTCGGATTTGAGGGAGGCTTGGAGTTCAATTGCTCGCCGCTTCAACGTTGATCGCAAGCTCGGTTATACCGTTTTTACGAATCACATCAATGACTTTCACCACGGCGCCGTGCGGGGTTGCCGTGTCCGCCGAGATCACCGCCTGAATCGTTGTCCCATCTGCCTGCTGGCCCTTGAAAGCCTTGATTTTCTCGCCCAACTCGGCCACTTCCACCGCCTGGCCATCCAGATAAACCCTGGACTCCTTGTCGATGACAAACGCCAGGTTCCGGGACTGGATGACCTGGCCGGTGTCGGCTTTCGGCAGTTGAATGTTGATCGACTGGTTGACGATGTAGTTGGCGGTGACCATGAAAATCACCAGCAGCACCAGCATGACGTCCACAAATGGAGTCACGTTGATTTCTGTGATCGCTTCGTCACCCGAGTCCATCAGTCTGCCTGCCATGGCGTCTCCATTGAGTGCTAAGTACTTTGAGTGCCAGCACGATTAAATTCTAGCGCGGTGCCAGATGGGCCATGACAACTTTGACCACGGCCTCTGAATTTGAAATGTGGCGCTTCACGACACGCTGGAAAAAATTGAATGCGATCACGGCCGGTATCGCGACCATGAGGCCCACCGCAGTAGCAATCAACGCTTCAGAAATTCCGGCCATGACCACCGATGGTCCACCGGCGGGGTTTCGCGCCAGGTCCTGAAACGCAATGATGATGCCCAAAACCGTGCCAAAAAGTCCGATAAAAGGAGCATTGTTGCCAAGGGTACCGAGGATCACAATCCCGCGGTCCAGATTCTGGCGCTCGCTGATCACATAAGCCAGCATGCTTTCTTCCATGGCGCGAGGCCCTCGCGCCTGATGTTCTAGTCCGCGCAGGACCACCTGACTTTCCAGGGCCGGGCTTTGCGCGCACAACTTCACAATTTCGGTCGTGTCGCCGCTGAGGAGGACTTTGGAAAGTTTTTCAGAAAACTCTGGAAAATTGATGTCTGATTTTCGGAAATAAAAGAAACGCTCGATCATGATCGAAACCGACAGGATGCTGAGTCCAATTAAGAGCCAAAGGATCCAGGCGCTGCCAAGCAAAGTGATGCCGAGAAGTTTTTGAACGATGCTGAATTCCATTTCGTACCCTCAATTGAATTATTCGAGAAAGCCCTTCATGACTCTGCTTTCCCACGCGCTTCCGCCGAGGCTCTTGAACACCCACAAAAACCCTACACCAAAACTGCTGATCGTTCTCTTTTCAATTTCTGAATCTGCCGTCTGACGCCCGGACATCCATGCCCGTTCTGTATACACCTGCACACGGACCGTGACCTCATCAGACCCTTTGGGCTGCCCCAGGCTGGCCCCCAACGTGAGCCCCAATGCCGGTCCGTTGAAGTTCCCCTTAACAATCCCGTCATGGCCCGAATGCGTCACACCGTTGTAATAGCCGGTGCCGCCGTAGATCCCAGCGTAACCTTGCTTCATGATCGTCGCCCCGATCGTACCGCCCAAAAGGACGAGGGATGCGTCCTCACCTACGATTTTCGCCACGCC
>CAMBEK010000043.1 GCA_945865565.1 Pseudobacteriovorax antillogorgiicola
GGTTCAGGGAAAACAGCGGATCTCGCCCGCCAGCTTTCAGTTCGCCTTGGCCGACGACGCACCCTCTACGCCCTTTGAAGGTTTTGTGTTCTGCGCCGGGCAGGTGTTTTCGTACAAGGTTGGGATATCGCGGACATTGGTCGGACTTCACAAGGAGATCCGCCGAGGCGACGTGCCAGATCGTCGCCAAAGCCTTTGCCAGAGCGTGTTTTCGGTGGTCTACACGTTTACCGTAGCGACGCCGCGAGATGGCGGCAAGGTGCCCTTTGGCGGGCATGCTGGCCGCGGTGGCCGACAAGATGATGCGGCTGCCCTCCTCGACCGCCACGGCGATTGCAACGGGCTTGCACTTGCTGTGTTCAAAAGCCTCCATTTCGTCAAAAACAGCAGTTTTTACTGATTTTCTCATTCCGGACAGGCGCGCCGCGTGGGCCGCCTGCGAGAATTTCGCCATGCGTACCAACTTGCGTGCCACGGTGATTTGCGTCGTCGAACACAGTTTTGCGGAGCGGCGCTGGGAAACTCCCGAAATCAAAAGCATGAAAATTGGATGGTGTAAATCAGGCCGTTTTTGGCCCTCGTCGAGGGAGCCAGATGTCTGGGAAAACTGGGATTTACAGGACTTGCAGAGGAACCTCTGGCGCTTTTCAGCAGGCGTATTTTTCCGCTGAAAATATCCCTTTTTGATGACTGAAAGTGATGTCTCGCAACGTGGGCACCGCATGTGCACCTCCTTTATGGAGGGCACTGTGGATGGGCGGGTGGCGTGGCTTGAAGTGACTTTTGATGTCAGGCGCAGCCATGTAGAGCAGTTTATGATTTTTACTCAACGCCCCTCGAGTTCGAGGATGGTCAAATCACGGGCCGCGCTCATGCGCAGAATGTCTGCGATCTTATCCTTGTTCGCCAGCCCCGAACCTTCCACGGCCTGAATCAAGGATTCGGTCAACAAATCCTGCTTCATGTACGTGATGCAGGCCTTGTAACGTCCCTTCGGAGGGATCCGTTCCAGCCAACCCAACCCTTCACGGTACACGATGTAACTTGCGATAAACGCCGCGAGCACTGCGATGCGGTGGGGGGCCGGAAGTTTTTCCAGAACCCGTTCCCGGTATTTTTCGTTCAAGATCCGCGGACAATGCCTTAACACCAATGCCTGAAAGAACGGATCTGCCAATACCTCTTGCTCGCGGATGGTCATCTCGTCCAACAGGGCATCGGTCACGACATTGATTTCTCGCGAGATGTCCATCGACAACTCAACCAGCGTGCGCGTGTTGCCAGGACGGGCGTATTCACGGAACAGCAGCTTGGCTTCCGCATCGGCCTTTTGCCGCAGGATTTCAATCACCTGATTGACGTAAACTTCCTTGATCGCAAGAAATTCCTCTTGGCTTAAAACCAACGAAGCGATGATCTCGTAGGACGAGCAGATCACGCCACACTTGTTCGCCGTGGAATCCTTCACGATGACCACGCCAGCCTCCTGAAGGGACTTGCGCGCAGGACCAGTGAAGAAAATGTTGGCACCTTCCACAATCACTTTCATTGTCGGCTTGCCATCGGCTGACAGCATGCCCGACCAATTTTTGTCGTTGACGGTATAAGGGCGCCCGCCCGCAGGAATAAAAATGTCAGCCTGCACGGTTGCATAGAGCTCGTTGCGGCGGCGGGTGTTTTCCGGAGTATCAGCCTTGACGACAAACGCACCCTTACCGGTAAGCAACTTGGCACTGAATTCGGGAATGGCTAAAGACCCCTTGAACAGGCGCAGGAGTTCCTTCCAGTTCAGTCCATCTGGATCAAACGCCGCACCGAATCCATCGGCGATTGCAACAACACGGGCGTTCTCGCCGTATTCACGGTGCAGGATTTTCAGTTCGTTGCCCGCCACGTCTCCATCGGGTCCACCCGTGATCTTGACGGTGAATTTTTGTTTGCGTGGATCAATCCCGACAAATTTCAATGCGTTTTCCACAAAGACATTCACGCCTTCTGAAGTTACGCCGTACTCTTTGTGGTTGATTCCGGCGCCTGGCTTGGACGACATGAAGGCCGCGGCATAGGGATAGCCACGCCGCGCAGCCTGCTCGGGAATCCACTCGATCAAATCATTGGTGATGTTTTCATCGGGACCGAGATAAATAATCTCGTCCTTGTCGTAGTACGAAACGAGTTGTGCAGCACTGGCCTCGCGCGATTCATCGGTGGTCACGAGCAGGTCAAGCAACGCATTGACCGCACCACGGACCGCCTGCTGGCGATGCCCAGCCGGCTTCAGCAGCAAAACTGCCTTGGATCCGCCCTCCGGAATGTCTTTGTTTTTCAGCTGCTGGGCATGACTCAGGCCGTAAACTTCATCAAATAATCCGGCCAAGGCAAAGTCATGCTCGGTTGAATTTCGTGGCATCACCACGCGAAGTCCACCGCGGGCAATGTCTTTCCAGCGCACGTGGAAAAACCGGTAATCGTGACCAATGATGAAAAAGATACCAAACGGTTTTTCCGGGTAGAACGTCGCATCAAGAACATCCGGAGAAAGGCGGAAGGCCAATCCGGTTTTGGTCGGCGTGAAATAATTTGTTTTCAAGGTAGCATCGATAAATTCCATGGCTTCCTGAAAAATCGTCCGCTCGACTTCGTCCACGAGATCGGTGATTTTTTTCACCAATGCGCCGCGCATCTCGGCGTAAATGCTGTCGCGATTTTTTCCCTGCATCGGATCAAACTTCATCCGGAAAATATCAACGAAGGCAGAGGTCAACTCCGGATTTTTGAACAACGTTTCGCGGATCTTGTACTGCGAGTAGTACCAGGCATTATGCTTGCCCAGCATCACGTGAACAAAGCAGGCAATCCCACGAATCAAGTTCACGCCGTTTATCGACACGTTGTAGGGCTGCTGCATCAGTGACGAATACTCGTCAGCGTCCACCCACCCCAAAGTCCTGAGGGCCTTGTTGAACTTGATCAGTGGAACGGAGTTGATTTCGATCTGATCACCATTGACAGGATTGATGATGAAATGAATGACGGTGATGGGTTCGTCGTAGCCATGTTCGAATTTAACGACGAACGAACGGACCATCTGGAATTCATAGCGCTGCATCAGCAGAAAAATCTGCTCCATCGTCTCGGCCACGTTGACATTTTTCATGCCAATCGTAATCCGGGCTGACGAGGCATCGGGTGCCATTTGAATGAATGTGTGCGCACCCTCGTGGGTCTTCATGTGGCGGACCATGCGATAGGTCAACTGCAACCGCGCCGGAGTCGCATACAAAACGAAATCATCATCGAGGCGTTCCAGATACCGGTCGACCTTCGCGCCCTCTTCTGGAAATTCCACCAGGATGTCGCGCCGCGCGACGGCCATCTTGTCGGCCGCCTTTGGGTTTGTCGCATCCACTTGCACGAATCCGCTGGAGAAAAAAGATGACAGGCACAACAGGCGATCGTGGGAGAAATAAATCGAACCCATTTTCACCGGGTTTTGCGCCAGGCGATG
>CAMBEK010000044.1 GCA_945865565.1 Pseudobacteriovorax antillogorgiicola
GCATCATCGGAAGCATTGTCGACGATCAGAATTTCAAAATTACGCCATGTCGTTTTTTCGACGATCGATTCCACGCAGGCGCGGAGCAGCGGCAAATTATTTCGCGTTGGAATGATAATGGAAACTTTCGGAGAGCCCAGGATCGCAAACTTTAAATCGTAATGAAAGGTCTGGTGGTTATAGGTCGCCGTCGCCGGCGGCAGGCCACGACGCGCGCAGGCTTCCAAGACTGCCTTGATTCCGTTGTCGGCGGCGTATGGCTTGGCCGTGATGGAACTGGCTGTGCTTTGGGGGTGAACACGCCACTGGTAGACACAAAATGGAATGTGAACGGGCGGCTCGGCTGCAGATTCAGCAGCCCGCATGATCAGATCGTGATCTTGACTGCCCTCATAGCCGACGCGGAAACCGCCAATACGGCGGATCAGACTGGTTTTGTAGGCACATAGATGTGCGCAGTAGTTGACCTGCAAATTGAGAATCGGCGACCACCCAGGCTTGAAAAATGGCTGTCCGAGGGCCTGACCGTCTTCGCGGACGACGATCTCGTCGCTGTAAAAAACCTCGGCATTTGGATGCAGGTTCATGAAGCGGACGAATTCAAAGAGTGCGTTGGGATAAAGGCGGTCGTCATGGTCGAGAAGGGCGCACCAGTCGCCAGTGGCCATTTGCAGGCAGGCGTTTGATGTCGCGCTGATATGTTGGTTTGTGTGGTTGGTGGTGTATTGGACCTGGTTGGGGTGGGCAGCGACGAATTTCTTGATCACTGCGTCCAGAGCCGGATCACCGGATGCATCATCAACAATGCAGACTTCCCAGTTGGGATAGGTCTGCAGTGCGACGCTGGCCAGAGCCTCTTCCAGATAACGCGGGGCAACTTTATAAACTGGCAATAAAATCGAAATTTTGGGTTGGGTCTTGAAAAACTTCCATTGGTGCCTGGTGGTGGCCAGATAGCGTTGCTGCACAGAACCCGAGCCGCCGGCACCAGACGTGGAAAGCATATTATCGACATCGAAGAGTTCCATGCCTTCGCAGAAGGCGCGGTAACGGTCGGCGAGAGGCTGTTGTGTGCGATCCACAAATTTTGTTGCTGTGTGAATGATTTTACGTAGTGGCCGCAAAACCCAATTGAAGACGAATCGCCTGCCAAAATCGGGCAGCGCATCGGAGACGGCTTCAAGGGCACTGAGGTTCAAGGGTGGACTCCGCAATTGCAATCAGTTTCCGGCGAATTACCTGACTAATTGGTTGGTTGCACTGTGCCTCGAACTTGGGGGATAATACAAACAAATTAAGAAAAATCAGGCTGCCCGAGTCCCATGGTCAGCGAAGACGAGAGGTTGCCCACGCATGTCGAAAACGCCCAAGCTAGTACTGCGGCTGATGCTGATTTCCGCGGGGATTTCGTCGGCTTTTGCCGTGGGCGGCGGATGCAAATCCCGCCACACCCTTGGTGGACGTGGCGTTGCGGGTTTGCGTGATGCGGGGACGGGGCCCAGCGAGGCCGACAAGGCTCTAGCCGAATTTGAAGTGATCGACTGCTCCACCGAACTTTGTGGCGACGGCGAATCGGACAGCGGAGCCGGGGGCTTGGCATTCGCCAATCCTGCCGCCCAAGACATGCTCGTGGCGTCGGGACGTGCCGGCGTGACAGGGGAACAAAACCCATACGGCGACTTGGATTACGGCCGGGCGGCGGACGACACCGCGTATGCGCTGGCCCTAAAATCGGCCCCGAATTCAAAAGCATCAAAAACCGCAAAATCTGGAAATACAAACGACGAAGAAAATATGGCCGTCCTCGGCGAAGTGGCCGATGCATGGAACACTTTTGGTGCCAACGGCGCAGCGGTCGACCGGACGCAGATTTTGGCCAGCAGCGTCGAGAGCGTCGTCACGGGGATTCTTGGTCCTGAAGTCGCGGCAAACCCTGCGTCTTTGGATCCCGCCCGATTTGTGTCTGCCTTGCAACGCCTGGAAGCACTCTTTGATGATGCCGAAGCCGGCAGAATTGGTGAGCCTGAAGTGGTGGGTGCCTTGGAACTGATGGCGCGCGAGGGCTTTGGGCATCCTGGTTTTGACCGTGCGGCGGCCCTGGCCGTAAATCCGAATTCGGCCAAGCGCAAACTGGGTAAGAGCGGGCCAGCCGGCCAAGCCGGCAAAACTGCCAAAGCGGGAGATCCAACGAGGCCGGGAAGTGGCGGGGGCTCTGGGGGCGGCTCTGGAGCACCGGGATCCGGTTCTGCATCCGGCTCGGGGCGTTTGGGGTCGCTGCTCGGCGGCTTAAGATTCTCTGAACTGGCTGCCATGCAGAGCTATTACAGTAAAAATCTTGTGGCCTCGAGCGCTGACGAAAAAACCAAGCTCATGAGCCGGTTGCGCGCCCTGATGCCAGCCGTGCGGAAAATCCAGGAAGTTTTGATGCGTTATCAGATTACCGACGAAACGCGCGCGCTGTTGATGGAAACGGCAAAGGTCGTTGCCGGGCAAGATGGGTTCATCAACCGCGGCGATTTGCCCAGGATCCTGCCTGTGGTGCCAACTCTGGTCGGTGAAATTGCCGATCAGAAAATCGAAGAGGGATTGGCCGATGGGATTGCCAAGCTGCGCGCCGAACGCCCGTTTGTTTATCGCAGGTGGGCTCGTGCACCGGGTGGCATGATCGGGCGTGCCGTCAATCGCGGGATCAACAAGAAACTAAACGAAGCCTATGGACTGAAACTGGCGGCGATTTCTGCCGCGTCGGGCCAGGTCCAGAACCTTTTCAACGGAGCGATGGACCGGATTGGGACAACGCGTTATTTCGTCGGGACTGATTCTCCGAAAAATTATTATGACCCGGCGGCACCATTGGAATTGCCGCAGATCGATCGCGTGGTCCGGGCATTGACGGGCCGCTCGGTGCGCAGTGTTGCGGAGCAGGCGGCCAATAGTGGCGGCAACATGGAAATGCCTGTGGCCAGGGAGCTGGCGGGGGCGGCTGAAAAACTTTTTGCTGAAGTCGAATTGCCGGATGGGATTTTTGTGGCGGATGGGCTTTTTGCCTTGCAGCAAAAGATCGCCAATCCTGATGCGTTGATTTTGCCTGCGGGCATTCAAGTGGTTCTGGCGGCGAACGGTAAAATCAGAATCGGTGCGCGGCGCGATCCGTGCTCGTGCGAATACTCGCCGAAAGTGAAACAGTGCGTTTTTCTGTTCACTCCAATTACTGGACCTGGAGAAAAAAACACTGAAAAGTTTTATCAAGGATTGGGGGCCGGTGTTGTCGTGAGAAACGATGCAGGTCAGGCCGGCGGCGAACCGCAATGCAACGTCCAGGCTCAGTGCGCCCAAGAGTTTACCGACCCGGGATACAAGTATTTTATGCCGCATTCCTGTGGCGGTTATTTTTGGGCAAAACCTGCAAATCTATTGTTCACATCGCCGTAATTTCGAGCTATGTAGT